>NZ_JBVIMA010000009.1:298793-434255 GCF_055580085.1 Streptomyces sp. NPDC032126 | reverse complement strand
GCTGGCATCTGGCACAACTGGACCACCGGCGCCAAGATCAAACGATCTCTCATCGCCTACGACCACTGAGAACATCGGACTCATTCATCTAGGGGACGGCGCCCTCCTTCCCGGGGGTGAGGGTCCCTCCCGGGGTGGAGCCGGGTGGAGTGCGGGTTCGGCCTGTGGACCGATGCCTCACTCCCGTCCCGGATCGCACCATGGATACATGAGCGCAGCGACCTTCACCCCAGCACCCGCTCCGGGCCGACCGTCCGGCGCCACCCCCCTGTCCGGCACCCACCGCCACCTCGTCGGCGACGCCCTGCACGCGATACGCGTCTTCGCGGGCGCCGCCTTCGACGTGATCATCCTCGGCGAGTACGGCGAAGAGGCCGGCGTCCGCCGCAAGTGAGCCGAGCCGTCCCGGGGCTCAGCTCTCCGCGAGGAGTTCGTCGGCGTCGACGATGCGATAGGCGTAGCCCTGTTCCGCCAGGAAGCGCTGGCGGTGGGCCGCGAAGTCCTGGTCGATCGTGTCCCGGGCGACGACCGAGTAGAAGTGGGCCTGGTGGCCGTCCGCCTTCGGGCGCAGCACGCGGCCCAGCCGCTGGGCCTCCTCCTGGCGCGAGCCGAAGGTGCCCGACACCTGGATGGCGACCGTCGCCTCCGGCAGGTCGATCGAGAAGTTCGCGACCTTGGACACCACGAGCACGCTGATCTCGCCCTCCCGGAAGGCGTCGAAGAGCTTCTCGCGCTGCGCGTTGGAGGTCTCCCCCTTGATCACCGGCGCGTTCAGATGCTCGCCCAGCTCGTCCAGCTGGTCGATGTACTGGCCGATGACGAGGATCTGCTGCCCGGCGAAGCGCCGCACCAGCGCCTCCGTGACCTTCCGCTTCGTCGCGGTCGTCGCACAGAAGCGGTACTTCTCCTCCGTCTCGGCGGTGGCGTAGGCCAGCCGCTCGGAGTCCGTGAGGTTCACGCGGACCTCCACACAGTCCGCCGGCGCGATGTAGCCCTGCGCCTCGATCTCCTTCCACGGCGCGTCGAACCGCTTCGGGCCGATCAGCGAGAACACGTCCGACTCGCGGCCGTCCTCGCGCACCAGCGTCGCCGTCAGGCCCAGGCGCCGCCGCGCCTGGAGATCCGCCGTGAACTTGAAGACGGGAGCCGGCAGCAGATGCACCTCGTCGTAGACGATCAGCCCCCAGTCCCGGGAGTCGAAGAGCTCCAGGTGCGGGTAGACGCCCTTCCGCCTGGTCGTCAGCACCTGGTAGGTGGCGATGGTGACGGGCCGGATCTCCTTGCGCGTCCCGCTGTACTCGCCGATCTCCTCCTCCGTCAGCGAGGTCCGCTTCACCAGCTCGTGCTTCCACTGCCGCGCGGAGACCGTGTTCGTCACCAGGATCAGCGTCGTCGACTTGGCCTGGGCCATCGCCCCGGCCCCGACCAGCGTCTTTCCGGCGCCACAGGGCAGGACGACGACTCCGGACCCGCCGTGCCAGAAGCCCTCCACGGCCTGCTTCTGGTAGGGCCTGAGCGCCCAGCCGTCCTCCGCCAGCTCGATCGGGTGCGCCTCGCCGTCGACGTACCCGGCGAGGTCCTCGGCCGGCCAGCCCAGCTTCAGCAGCGTCTGCTTGATCTGCCCCCGCTCCGAGGGGTGCACGACGACCGTGTCGGGGTCGATGCGGGCGCCGACCAGCGGGGCGATCCGCTTCGAGCGCAGCACCTCTTCGAGGACCGGCCGGTCGGTGGTGGTGAGCACCAGTCCGTGCGCCGGGTGCTTGCTCAGGGTCAGCCGGCCGTAGCGGTCCATCGTGTCCGCGATGTCGACGAGCAGCGCGTGCGGCACCGGGTAGCGGCTGTACGTCACCAGGGCGTCGACGACCTGCTCGGCGTCGTGCCCGGCCGCGCGGGCGTTCCACAGGCCGAGCGGGGTCACCCGGTAGGTGTGGATGTGCTCGGGCGCCCGCTCCAGCTCCGCGAACGCGGCGATCGCCCGGCGGCACTCGTCGGCCCGCTCGTGGTCGACCTCCAGGAGCAGGGTCTTGTCGGACTGGACGATGAGAGGACCGTTCACGTACGTACATCCCTTCCGCGCGGCCAAACGTCCAGTGTGCCGCACCCGGCGGGGAAACGGCGGGGCCCGTCCGCGCAACCGTGCGCCCGGCTCGGCTGTCTCACCGGTGGAGCAAGCCGTTCATGGGGGGAGGGGGCGTATGTCGGCAGGCAGATGGGCCACCGGCGCCGGTGCGGTGGTGGTGCTGGTGGGGACGGGTGCCTGGGTGATGTGGCCGGCGGACGTCGACGCGGGGCTGTGGAGCGAGGTCCGGCCGGTGATCGAGGCCCGGCTGGTGACCGAGTCGCAGGGCGGCGGATACGGGGAGGCCGTGCCCGGCCTGGGCGCGCGCTGGTTCTGCCGGGCGGAGGCGATCGGCCTGGAGGAGGGCGGCGACCGCGTCCGGGCGGGCGTCGACACGCTGTGCGTGGAGTACGGGGTGCGGGACGGCGGCCTGGTGGAGTGCAGCGCCGCGCACGTTCCGCAGGTGGTCCGGCTGGTTCGGGAAGCGGACGGCGCCTACCGGGTCGTATCGCGCGACGAGGCTCCCGACGGGGCCGGGAACGCGCGCTGGAAGCGGAGCCACTTCGGTGTCCTCGCCGCGTACCGGCTGGACGACCCGATGCCGCCCGACGCGCTTCGGGCCCAGGCCCGAGCGGCCTTCGGACTCCCGGCGGACGCCCCGGTGGGCGACTGCTGAACCATGCGGGCGCTCAGTCCTCCCCCAGCTCCGCCACCCCCGTGATCCGGTGCAGCGGGAAGGTGCGGACCTCGTCCGCCGTGTGGTCGTAGGCCGTCACGAACCCGCCCTCCACCCGCACCGGGGCGATGACGCGCTGGCTGGCGGCGCCCTCTGCGTTGACGTAGCCGATCCACAGCGCCTCCCCGGTCAGGACGGCCGCCTGCATGGTGGCCAGGGTCTCCGCGGCGGACGTGCGCGGCAGTTCGCCGGGAGCGAGGGGCGTCTGCGTCGCCTTGCGGGGCGCGGTCGAGGCCAGGTCGCCCGCCCGGATCGCGCGGATCGCGGCCGCGAGCAGCGTGCCGTCGGGCACCGGCGGGCCGTCCGGCACCGGCTCGGGGGCGGTGCGGGGCGGGGTGCGGTGGGCGTCGGCCCGGGTGATCAGCACATCGCCCTCGGTCGACTCCGCCGCCGGCGCGAAACCCATCGCGCGCAGCCCCTCCAGCAGGCTCGCCGGGTCGGCCTGGGCGGCGAGCACGGTCGGGGCGAGGCGGCGCAGCCGCAGGGCGGCGGCGCGCTTGTCGGCGAGGATCTCGTTCAGCAGGGCGTCGTCGTCGCAGCGGACGTACGCCGAGGCCGCGCCCACCCGCAGATGCCCGTGCTTCCTGGCCACGTCGTCGATGAGATAGGCGAGCGGCTGCGGGACGGGCGTGCGGGAGTGCGCGGCGAGGAAGGCGTGCAGGTCGGAGGCGCTGCGTCCGGCGTCCAGGGCGCGGCGTACGGAGGCGGGCGTGAAGCGGTAGACGGTCGCCCCGCCCTTGGACTCCACGTCGGCGAGCACCCCGAGCACATCCGCGAGCGGCCGCTGGAGCGGTCCGGGCGCCACCGCCGTCAGGTCGGCCTGGAGCAGCACATGGTCGAGCGGCTCGGGCAGCAGCGGCGCGAGCAGCCGCCCAGCGGCGGCGGAGGCGACGGCCTGCTCGGGCGGGGCGAGCGGGGGCGGCGCGGGGGCGTGCCGGTGATGGACGGGCAGCTTGTCGCCGGGTCCCTGAGGTTCGGGTGCGGGTGCGTGCGGCTCGGGTGCGTGCGGCTCGGGCGCCCCGATCAGGGCCCGCCCGTGCCCCGACAGCGCGCCCCGGCCGGTGACGCCGAGCAGTTCGGCCTCCTGGAGCGTCCAGCGCGCCAGCCGGGCCCGGAGGTCGTCGTCGCGCTGCGGGCCCCGCAGCGGGCGTTCCCAGCGCAACCGCGCCAGGACCGACTCCGGGTCGGGGGCCGTGCCCTCCGGCAGGGACGCCAGCAGGGCCAGCACCCGGTGCCGTACCTCCGGGGCCGCCGAGCGGTCCAGGCCCGGGCCCAGCGCGGACAGCGTCCGCTCCTTCGCGTCCCGGCCGCCGACCACGCCGGCCGTCCGGGTCGCCGTCAGCCAGCTCTCCGCGAGCCGCGCCCACCGCTCGCCGGCGGGGCGCTCCAGCCACTCGTCGTAGGCGGGGGTGGCCGCGTACCGCTCGTCGGCCTCGCCGTCCGAGGCGAGCAGCCCGGCCGCGTAGGCCAGCTCGACCCAGAACGCGGCGACCGGCTCGGACACGTCGAGGGCGACCGCGGTCCGCTTGAGGTCGCGCACGCTCAGCCCGCCGGCCCGCAGCACGGCGGGCCCGCCCTCGTCCCAGTCCTTCAGCAGTTCCTCGATCGTCGCCAGCGCGGTGTACGCCTGGCCGGCCGCGGTCGCGTCCACAACCTGTGGACGGTGGGTGGCGGCCGGCTCCACGGCCGGCGGCACCGGCTCCGGCCGCCGGTGCGCGCGCCCGTCGCGCAGATGCAGGGCCACCTCACGGGGCAGGACGACCGTCCCGGGCGCCGTCGGCAGCAGCAGCCCCCGGTCGAGCAGCCAGCGCAGATGGGCCGCCGGATCGGCGGTGACCTGCCCGTACGGCGGCCCCCACACCAGCCGGGACAGCACCTGGAGGGACTCCTCGGGGGCCCCGGCCAACAGCTTCCTCATCCGCTTCCGGTCGGTGAACAGGGTGCTCAGGGCGGCCGCCGCCGAGACCGAGTCATGCGTGGACGGCAGGCCGAGCGCCGCGACCAGTTCCTGGATGCGGCCCGGGGACATGCCCGCCGTCACCTCCTGCACGGCCGGCCCGAGTCCGGTCGGCGAGGGGTGCTGCGCGGACGGCGCGAGCAGCTCGCGCGCGGTCCGCACCAGCCGCAGCCGGTCGTCGTCGCCCCACACCAGCGCCTGCTCGCGCAGCCCGGTCAGTGCGCGCGGCAGCGCGGTGGCCACCGCCGGGTCGCGGTCGTCGCCGGCCATCAGACTCAGCAGCTCGTCGTAGGTCGCCGGGTCCCCGGCCACGGCCAGCGCCTCCGCCGTCTGGAGCGCGAAACGGTCCAGCCGCTCCAGGGCGCGCACCACGGAGGCGCGGGTCCCCGCGCGGGTGGCGAGCTGGGTCAGGTCGGTGGGGACCGGGGTGATCAGGTCGGGACGGGCGCGCAGGAGCGCGGCCAGGGAGGCGTCGTCCCTCGCACGGAGCGCTTCCGCGAGGGAGCGGGGGGCCGGGTTCGGCTGGGCGCTGCTCATTCGGTTCACGTTACGGGGACTCCGGCGCCGCGCCCAAGCATCCGGGGAATCCGCGGCCGGGCGGGCGCGGCGCCGCCGTCCGCGAACCCACCTGACACATCCGCGCGTTGCCCGCGTCCCCTGCGCTACTTTCGAGACCGTGGGCATCGAGAGCGACCAGGTCGTCTACGAGTATCTGAGCCGCGTCGGCGATGTGGCGCACCAGCAGCAGCTGGCGTCGGCCACGCGGATGCGGCTCGTGTCCGAACTGCGCGAGGAGATCGACCGGCGCCGCGCCAAGGCCCCCGTCGACTCGCCGGCCTCCGTGCGCCGCATCATCGCCCGCCTCGGCAGCCCGGACGACGTGGTCGCGGCGGCGGCCGGGACGGGATCGGCGGCGCCGGAGACACCGACGCCCGCCGTGCCCGTACAGCGCGAGGGCGAGACGGTGCCGGAATCCCGGCCCAGGGAATCCCGGCGCGGTGTGCCCGGACCCCGCCCCTCCGACGCCGGACCCGGTGACGTACCGGCCCCGCGGCGCGCCGAGGAGCGGGACGACTGGTGGCGCCGGGGACCCTTCGCGCCTCTGGGCTACGACGACGAGGACGTACCGGGGTTCGTGGGCGGCATCGAGATCCCCGAACTGCTCAAGCCAGGCCCGCCGCGGCGGGAGGAGCCCGAGCCGAAGGCCGCCGCGAAGGAACCCGAGGCCGACGCCGAGGCCGACGCCGGCGAGAGCGCCCGCCCCCGGCGCCGGTTGCTCCGCCTGCCCTCCCGCCGCTGGAGCAACCCCCTGCTCCTGCTGGCCGCCGCCTGTCTGTTCGCCGGAGCGGTCCTCAGTCAGCCCGTCGCCCTGCTCCTGGGCTGGGCCATCGCCTACGTCTCGCGCCGGCTGACCGACACGGAGACGAAGATCGCGGTGATCTGGCTGCCGGGCGCCGCCGTCGCCGCCGGACTGGTCTGGCTGTGGGGCCGCAACGACGGCCGCTGGGGCGACCCGATCGCCGAGGGCCGGATGAACGAGGCGATCGCCGAGACCTGGCCCTGGGTCCTGCGCGCCGCGGCCATCGCCTCGGCCCTGTTCGTGCTGTGGCGCTCACAGCGGAAGCGGTAGGACCAGCACCAGCACCAGGACCAGGGGATCGTCCCGGCAGTCGGTCTCCGCCGCGGGCATGATCCGCTGCCCGGCAGAATGACCCATATGGCCTACACGAGCGCATCCGAGCCCGCCCCCGCCGCCACGTCCCCTTCCGCTTCCGCGCCCACCGTCGGGTTCGATCTCGACATGACCCTGATCGACTCCCGGCCCGGCATCCACGCCTGCTACGTGGCGCTCGCCGAGCGGACGGGGACGTACATCGACGCGGATCTGGTGGTCACCCGGCTCGGGCCGCCGCTGGAGGAGGAGATCGCGCGGTGGTTCCCGGCCGAACGGGTCGCGGCCGTCGCCGATCTCTATCGCGCGATGTATCCGGAGCACGCCATCACCGGCACGCTCGCGATGCCCGGCGCCCACGAGGCCGTCGCGGCCGTCCAGGAGGCCGGCGGCCGCGCCCTCGTGGTCACCGCCAAGTGGGAGCCGAACGCCCGCCTCCACCTGGGGCACCTCGGTATCGAACCGGACGCGCTGATCGGCAACCTGTGGGCCGAGCAGAAGGCGCTGGCCCTGCGCGAGCACGGCGCGAGCGTGTACGTCGGCGACCACGTCGGAGACGTCCGCGGCGCCCGCGCGGCCGGGGCGCTGTCGGTGACCGTGCCGACCGGCCCCTGCACGGCGGACGAGCTGCGCGAGGAGGGCGCGGACGTCGTCCTCCCCGACCTCACCGCGTTCCCGCGCTGGCTCGCGGACTACCGGGCGGCGGCCGCCTCACGCGCCTGACGCCGGCCCGCCGCGACGGACCGCAGCACACCGGCTCCGGCGATGAGGAAGCCGACGCCCATGAGCATGCTCAATCCGAACATGTACGTCGGAAAAGGCGTCGTTCCGAGGAAGAGCGGGGCCACGGTGACGAGAGTGGCCACGGCACCCACGAAGAAGACGATGGCACCGGCACGGATCAGTCGGTCACCGGGCGCGGCGGAATTCGTTTGGGTTTTGTCACGCACCGGACCAGGGTAGTTCCCAGCCCGTAGGAACAACCGGGCGACGTCTTGTCAGGGGCCCGGAGACCATTAGCCTTGGTACCGGCGGGTCATGGTCGACCCGCCTGACGGCGTTATAAGCAGTTTTCCGACGAGTACGAGGACGAGGACAGACGTGCCTACCGGCAAGGTCAAGTGGTTCAACAGCGAGAAGGGCTTCGGCTTTCTCTCCCGCGACGACGGCGGTGACGTCTTCGTTCATTCCTCGGTCCTCCCCGCCGGCGTGGAGACATTGAAGCCGGGTCAGCGGGTGGAGTTCGGCGTGGTCGCCGGACAGCGCGGCGACCAGGCCCTTTCCGTCACGATTCTCGACCCGACCCCCTCGGTCGCGGCGGCGCAGCGCAAGAAGCCCGACGAGCTCGCGTCGATCGTCCAGGACCTGACGACCCTTCTGGAGAACATCACCCCGATGCTGGAGAAGGGCCGTTACCCCGAGAAGACCTCCGGCAAGAAGATCGCGGGCCTGCTGCGCGCGGTCGCCGACCAGCTGGACGTCTGACCAGTTGGACGTCTGACCGGCGAGAGCCGCCGAAAGGGGCGCGGACCGGCGAGGACGCGCCAAAAGCGGGGCCGGATTCAGGTCATTTCCCGTGGCGGGGAGAGGGTTCACCTCCCCCGCCACAGCCGTGTCCAGAGCGTGTCCGGGGCGTCGGTCAGAGGGACAGCGCGTCCGGCTTCAGGGGCGGCAGCAGCCCTTCCGCCGCCGCGCGCGTGAGCAGTCCCCGGACCGCCGCGTAGCCGTCCACGCCGAGGTCGTGGGTGAACTCGTTGACGTACAGCCCGATGTGCTGGTCGGCGACCGCCGGGTCCATCTCCTGCGCGTGCTCCATGACGTACGGCCGGGAGGCGTCCGGATCGTCCCAGGCGGCCCGCACGGACGCGCGGATGGAGTCGGTGAGCCGGGTCAGCGTCTTGGTCCCCAGCGACCGCTTGGCGATGATCGCGCCGAGCGGGATGGGCAGTCCCGTCGTGTCCTCCCAGTGCTCGCCCATGTCGGCGAGCTTGTGGAGGCCGTAGTTCTGGTAGGTGAAGCGCGCCTCGTGGATCACCAGACCGGCGTCGACCTTGCCGTCCCGCACGGCGGGCATGATCTCGTGGAAGGGCAGGACGACGATCTCGCCCACCCCGCCGGGCACGGTGTCCGCCGCCCACAGCCGGAACAGCAGATACGCCGTCGACCGCTCGCTCGGCACGGCGACCGTACGGCCCGTCAGATCGAGGCCCGCCTCCCGCGTGAGCACCAGCGGCCCGCAGCCCCGGCCCAGCGCGCCGCCGCACGGCAGCAGCGCGTACTCGTCGAGGACGTACGGCAGCACGGCGTACGACACCTTCAGCACATCGAACTCGCCGCGCTCGGCCATGCCATTGGTGAGGTCGATGTCCGCGAACGTCACGTCGAGCGCCGGGGCGTCCGGGACGCGGCCGTGGGCGAGGGCGTCGAAGACGAAGGTGTCGTTCGGGCAGGGGGAGTAGGCGATCCGCAACGGGTGCTCAGGACTCATCGGATCCATCGGACTCTCGGGACTCATGTCGGCTCCAACTCTCCAGGACGGGCGCGAGCTTCCCGAACGCCTCGGTGAGGGCGGCGAGGGCGTCCCCGATCCGCCAGGCGGCGCGGTCGCGCGGCCCCACGGCGTTGGAGATCGCCCGCACTTCCAGCACCGGCGTCCCGTGCAGCGCGGCCGCCTCCGCGACCCCGAAGCCCTCCATGGCCTCGGCGAGCGCACCGGGATGCCGGGCCCGCAGCTCGGCGGCCCGCTCGGCGCTGCCGGTGACGGTGGACACGGTGAGTACGGCCCCGACGCGGGCGCCGGTGGCCTCGGCGGCGAGCCGTACCAGCGTGGCGGGCGGCCGATGGGTGACGACCCCGAACCCCAGTTCGGTGACCGGCACGAATCCGTTCCCGGTCTCGGCGCCGAGATCGGCCACGGTGATCTCATCGGCGACCACGAGCCCCCCGACGGGGGCCTCGGGCGCGAAACCACCGCCGATACCGGCCGAGACGACCAGACCGTAGGGCCGGCCCTCGAACGCGGCGGCGGTCAGCGCGGAGCCGACCGAGGCGGCGGCGAGAGCGGGGCCCACCCCGGCGGCGAGCGGCTCGACACCGCTCACGCCGACCGGCCCGGCCAGCGCCCTCGCCACCGCGTCCCGCTCCGCGGGGACGGCGGTGGCCACCAGCACCCGGCCGAGCCCGGCGGCAGCGATTACTCGCTCTTCTTCAGCTTGAACGACCACAGCCCCGTCACCGACTGGCTGTCCTTCTTGCCGTCGCCCGCCTTGATGGACACCAGCGTGGAGTCACCCTGCGCGCCGTACTGGGCGTTGAAGAACACGCTGCCCGGAATCGTCCGGTATGTCTTCGTGCTCTCGTCGGTCAGCGGCTGACCGTTCATCAGGATCGTCCACCGCTTGTCGGCGGTGTCGGGGTCGACACCGAAGCGCACGGTCTCGTCCGGGTCGACGGTGATCGACTTGATGTCGGTGTCCTTCAGGCACTTGGTGAGCTCCGCCGCCTTCAGGACGTCGCCCTCACCGCCGCACGTGGCCTCCTCGCTGACCGAGGAACGGCCCACGGTGATCGTGGAACGCGGGGTCGGCTTGTCACAGGCCGAAAGGACGAGCAGTCCGGCGGAAACGAGGCCGGCGGCGGCGACGGCGCGGCGGCGTCGCACAGCAGCGGATTGCAGGGTCATGCCCGAAGGCTATCGGGCACACCCCGAGCTCTCCCTACGAGGGGTACGGCGTCGGGGTGGGTTAGGCCACGCGGGTCCGCTGGACCCCCTTGTGGCGGGCCGAGCCGAGGAGGCCCTTCGTGGTCGTCAGCCAGCCCGTCGCGACCACGGCCGCCGCCACCGACAGGCCCACCGGACCGTTCAGCGGCATCGCGATACCGACCGCGCCGCCGAACACCCAGGCCATCTGGAGCATGGTCTCCGACCGCGCGAACGCCGATGTGCGCACCTGCTCCGGCACGTCCCGCTGGATCAGCGCGTCCAGCGACAGCTTGGCCAGCGCCTGCGAGAACCCGGCGACCCCGGTGAGGACCGCCACCAGGAACGCCCCGAAGAACACCGCCGCGATGACGGCCGCGCCCAGCACCACCGCGACGACGGCCACGATGATCAGCTCCGGCGCCCGGGAGCGCAGCCACGCGCCCACCGACGTCCCGAGCGCGTTGCCCACGCCCGCGGCCACCACCACCATGCCCAGCGACACGGCCGCGCTCTGCCCGGTCAGCGGATGCTCGCGCAGCAGGAACGCGAGGAAGAAGGTCAGGAAGCCGGACAGCCAGCGCAGGGCCGCGTTCGCCCCGAGGGCGTGGGTGACGGCGATGCCGACGGTCCGCAGGTTCGGCCGCTTCACCGGCTGCCGGTGCGGCCCGTGCAGATGCTGCTCGTCGGCGGCGAGCAGCGCGGTGTCCTCGCCCTTGGCCGAGTCGACCTTGGGCGGCAGCGAGAAGGACAGGAACGTACCCGCCATGAAGATCACGAAGGCGGCGTAGAGCGGCCAGCGCGGGCCGAGGGCCTGCAGCCCGGCGCCGATGGGCGCGGCCGCGGCCGTGGCCAGGAGCCCGCCGAGGGTGACCCGGGAGTTCGCCTTGACCAGGGAGAAGCGGGGCGGCAGCAGCCGGGGCACGACCGCGCTTCTGACCACCCCGTACGACCGGGACGCCACCAGCACCCCGAGCGCCGCCGGATACAGCTGGAGGCTGCCCGAGACGACCGCCCCCGACAGCACCAGCGCGAGCAGCGCCCGGGCGAACATGGCCCCGGCCATCGCGGCCCGGCGCCCGTGCGGGAGCCGGTCGAGGAGCGGGCCGATGACCGGGGCGAGGACCGCGAAGGGCGCCATCGTGATGGCGAGGTACAGCGCGACCCGCCCCCGGGCCTCGTCGGTCGGCACGGAGAAGAACACCGTCGAGGCGAGCGCCACGGTGATCATCACGTCCCCCGCGCCGTTCACCGCGTGCAGCTCGATCAGCTTGCCGAGGCCCGACTCACCGGCGCCGTGCGCGTGCGTCGCCTTGCGGATGCCGCGGGCGGTGCCGGTGAACGGGAACCGCAGGGCACGCCCGACCGCACGGACGGGCTCGCCGATCCGGCCACCGATACCGGTGGCGTCCTGGGGTGTCCTCGCGGCTGCCACGACGTCATAGTGCCCTGAGAAGGCGGACCCTAGTGCGGATACGGCACGGATGGCGGCCCGATTTCCGTCGCCTTCCGCACCGGACGGACCGGACGGAAGCCCTGGAAGGGGCGGGGAACCGGCGGTCGGCGGGGTGGGAACCGAACGTCGGTGTAGGCCCAGCGGCCGCGAACAGGTAGCGTGCGTATCTCAGCCATCCCGCACAATGGATGGCACAGGTGCGCCCGATCGCGATCGGACGCGGACGTCGACGCGGCCCTCTGGTCCGCTCCGTCCGCTCCACCGCCCTCATGGCACCGCACCCGAGAGACGGCGTAGGAGAGAAGCGATACCTGTGAGCGCAGCGACAACGCGAAGCCGCACCCCCGACCGTCTGTGCGCCGAGGCCGTCGACCTCGCCCGCGCCGCAGCCGAGGAGGCGGCCGCGCCCGGCGTGGTCGGCCCGCACGTGGGGATGGTCTCCGAGGGCGACCGCGTTGTCACGCACTTCTTCGAGTGCCGGGAACTGGGATACCGGGGCTGGCGCTGGGCGGCGACCGTGGCCCGCGCCTCCCGCGCGAAGATCGTGACGCTCGACGAGGTGGTCCTGCTCCCCGGGCCGGACGCCGTGCTGGCGCCCGAATGGGTGCCGTGGAGCGAGCGCCTGCGCCCCGGCGACATGGGCCCCGGCGATCTGCTGCCCACGGACGCGGAGGACCTCCGTCTGGAGCCGGGCTACACCGGCGAGGACGTGCCCCCGCCGAACGCGGCCGTCTCCGAGGAGATGGCGGACCTCGTGGAGGCGGAGGACGCGGAGGTGACGGCGGGCGCGCCGGTCACCCAGCCCACCGTCCCGAGCCGGGGTTCGATCGCCGCGGTCGCCGAGGAGCTGGGGCTGCGCCGCGCCCGCGTCCTGTCCCGCTACGGGCTGCACAGCGCGGCCGACCGCTGGGAGGAGGCGTTCGGCGCGAAGACCCCCATGGCCCAGGCGGCGCCCGCGTCCTGCGTGAGCTGCGGCTTCCTGATGCCGATCGGGGGCTCCCTGGGCCAGGCGTTCGGCGTCTGCGCGAACGAGTTCTCCCCGGCGGACGGCCGTATGGTCTCCCTGACGTACGGCTGCGGCGGCCACTCCGAGGCGGCCGTCATGCCGGCACCGCCCCGCCCGGCCCCCCCGGTCATCGACGAGACCCGGGTGGACCCCTTCCCCCTCCGCCCGTCCCCCGACTCGGGCTCGGTCCCCCCGACCACCGACGAGGAATCGGCGGAACTGGGCCATTCGTAGCCCCGTGCGGACGGAGCCCCCAGGAGGGGGCCCCGTCCACACCGACCCACGGCGCCCCCGACTTGCGGTCGCCTCAGCGCGCGGTACCTTCAGTCGTCGCCGATGAGGAGAGGGAACGTGAGCAGCAACTTCGTGCGGCCCGCACCCGAGGGCGCCGACCCCTTCGGCACCGCCCGCCTGCGCCGGGGCGTCCTGGACGCCTGGGCCACCAGCCCCGCCCGCTTCCGCGAGGACGCCAACGCCGAGGAGGACCTCGTCCTCGGCGGCTACCGCGACCGCTTCGTCGTGGAGCTCGCCCAGAACGCCGCCGACGCCGCCGCCCGCTCCGGCGTCCCCGGCCGCCTGCGCCTCACCCTGCGCGGCGGCGTCCTGATCGCCGCCAACACCGGCGCCCCCCTGGACGCGACCGGAGTGGAGTCGCTCGCCACCCTCCGTGCCTCCGCCAAGCGCGACACCGCCGCCGTCGGCCGTTTCGGCGTCGGCTTCGCCGCCGTCCTCGCCGTCACCGACGAGCCCGCCGTCGTCGGCCGGCACGGCGGCGTCCGCTGGTCCCTCGCCGAGGCCCGCGACCTGGCCCGCGACACGGCCCGGCACAGCCCCGGCCTGGGCGACGAGATCCGCCGCCGCGACGGACACGTCCCCCTGCTGCGCCTGCCCTTCGCCGCCGAGGGCACCGCCCCCGCCCCCTACGACACGGCCGTCATCCTCCCCCTGCGCGACGCGGCCGCCGCCGACCTCGCCGAACGGCTCCTCGCCGCCGTCGACGACGCCCTCCTCCTCGCCCTGCCGGGCCTGTCCGAGGTGGTCGTGGAGATCAACGGCGACGAGCCCCGCACTCTGCGCCGCCAGACCGACGGCGCCGTCATCGTCGTAGAGGACTCAGCCGGCGGGCGGACGACGCGCTGGCGCACCGCGTCGGCGCACGGGCCGCTCACGCCCGATCTGCTCGCCGACCGGCCGGTCGAGGAGCGGCTGCGGCCGCACTGGTCGGTCACCTGGGCCGTCCCCGCCGACGCGGACGGCGCACCGGCCGACCCCGGCACCGCGCCCGTCGTGCACGCCCCCACCCCCAGCGACGAGCCGCTCGGCGTCCCGGCCCTGCTCATCGCCTCGTTCCCCCTCGACAGCACCCGCCGCCACGCGGCCCCCGGCCCGCTGACCGACTTCCTCGTGCAGCGCGCGGCCGACGCCTACGCCGAACTCCTCGCCGCCTGGCGTCCGGTGACCCCGGGCATCCTCGGCCTCGTCCCCGGCCCCCTCGGCAAGGGCGAACTGGACGGCGCCCTGCGTCAGGCGATCCTCGACCGCCTGCCCCGTACGTCCTTCCTGCCGCCCGCCGCGCGGCCCCAGGACGACGACGAGCTGCCCGAGGCCCTGCGCCCCCGCGACGCCGAGGTCGTCGAGGGCGCCGGCGCCGACACCGTACGGGTCCTCGCCGAGGTCCTGCCCACCCTGCTCCCCGCCGGCCTGGAGCGCCGCGTCGAGCTGCGCACCCTCGGTGTCGCCCGCCTCCCCCTCGCCGACGCGATCGACCGCCTGGCCGGCCTGGAGAAGGACCCCGACTGGTGGTACCGGCTCTACGACAGCCTCGCCGGCGTCGACCCGGACCGCCTCTCCGGCCTGCCCGTGCCGCTGGCCGACGGGCGCACCACGATCGGCCCCCGCCAGGTCCTGCTGCCCACCGCCGACGGGCCCCGTATCGACCCGGACGTCCTCGCCCGCCTCGGCCTGAAGGTCGCGCACGCCGACGCGGCCCACCCGCTGCTGGAGAAGCTCGGCGCGCTGCCCGCGACGCCGCGCGCGGTCCTGACGACCCCGCAGGTGCGGGCCGCGGTGGCCGCCTCCCTGGACGACGACTCCGGCGCCTGGGACGAGGACGCCCCGGACGCCGAGGAACTGGCCGACACGGTCCTCGCGCTGGTCCGGGACGCGGGCCTGGAGCCCGGCGACGAGCCCTGGCTGGGCGCCCTCGCCCTGCCCGACGAGGACGGCGAACTCGCCCCGGCCGGCGAGCTGTTCCTCCCCGGCAGCGCCTTCGCGTCGGTCATCCGCCAGGACGAACTGGCCGCCGTGGACGCCGAACTGGCCCACAAGTGGGGCGAACAGCCGCTGGCCGCCTGCGGGGTGCTCGCGAACTTCGCCCTGGTCCGCGCCACCGACGTGGTCCTCGACCCGGACGAACTGGAGCCCAGGGAAGGGGACTTCGCCGAGCCGGACGATGCCGGACTGCTCGACGCGGTGGACGTCTGGAGCGAGGACATCCTCGACCGCTTCCCGGACTCCCCGGTTCCGCCGGTCGCCACCGAACTCGTCGCCGTCCGCGACCTGGACCTGGTCGACGACGACAAGTGGTCCGAGGCCCTGGCCCTGCTGTCCCGGCCCCCGTTGCGGGACGCCCTCGTCCAGCCGGTCCGCATCCTCCTGTCCGACGGCACCCACGAGGTCGTACGGCCGTACACCGCGTGGTGGCTGCGCGGGCACCCCGTGCTGCACGGCCGCCGCCCGGCGGGCCTGCTGGCGGCCGGCGGCGACCCGCTGCTGCGCGGCCTGTACGACGAGGCCGACGCGACCGGCTTCGACGACGAACAGGTGCTGCGCGCGCTGGGCGTACGGACGTCCGTGGCCGCGCTCCTGGAAGAGCCGGGCGGCGCCGCCGAACTGCTGGACCGCCTCGCCGACCCGGACCGCCCGGTGACCGGCGCCCAACTGCACGGTCTGTACGGCGCGTTGGCGGAGCTGGACCCCGAGCAGGTGACCCTGCCGGACGAGCTGCGGGCCGTGGTGGACGGCCGGGTGGAGGTCGTGGACGCGGCCGACGCCGTGGTCGTCGACTCCCCGGACCTGCTTCCCTTCACCGAGGGCGTCCCGCTCCTCCCGGTCCGCCCCGCCCGGGCCGCCGACCTGGCCGAACTCTTCCAGGTGCGGCGCCTGAGCGAGTCCGTCACCGGCGAGGTCCACTCCCAGGGCACGGAACACGACGTCCCGGAGTCGGTGCGGATCCTCCTCGGACCGCGTACACCGGAGTCGTACGTCGAACACGAGGAACTCGTCGTGGACGGCGTGGAGATCGACTGGCGCCTGACCGACGACGGAGTCCTGCACGCCTCCACCCTGGAGGGCGTGGCCGCCGGCCTCGCCTGGGCGGCAGGCCAATGGCCCCGTCGCTTCGAGGTCGCGGCCCTCCTGGAGGACCCCTCCCGCACGGCGGAACTGGCCCGGGACCGCTGGTTCGACTGAAGGAAGACGGGCCTGACGGCCGACGGGTTCATCGAGCGCACAAATTCTTCACCGACTCGTACAACCCTTCGGTCACTTCAGTGATCTGATCACACGAGCCAACAGGCTCCACGATCATTTGTGACCCCGGCGGTGACGAGCCGCAGGCGACGACCGCTGCCGGGGCACCTGCTTCCTCATGGGGGACGCATGCGCACCCGTGCCACTGTGGCCGCCGCTCTCGGCGCCCTGGCCCTCTCCGCTCTCGCCGTGCCGGCCGCGTCGGCCGCCGACGGCTCCTCCGTCAGCAAGGGCGACGTCCACGCCCTGCACCACGTCTCCGGCAAGTCCACCTACACCGGCACCGTCGGCACGGACACCGGGACGCCGTACGCCCTGGACCTCCAGTTCTCCAACGTGAAGGTCAACAACGGCCAGCCGATCGCCGTGTCCACCGTCAAGCGCACCGTCCCGGTGACGTACACGGTCACGCACTCCGCGGACCTCGACCTCAGCGCGCCCGAGGTCCTCCTGGACGTGGAGCTGTACCGCGGTGCGACGTACGCCGACTGGGACAACCTGCTCTGGGGCGACGACTGGCCGGTCTGCACGCCGAGCAGCGACACCGTCGACACGTGCAAGAGCACCATCGACATCTACCCGGGCGACGAGCTGACCAACGCCGACGCCACCACGTGGAAGGCCGGCGGCTACGCGTACGACTTCAACGACCAGGACCCGGACGCCGACAGCATCGACTGGAGCAAGGTCGGCTACGCCGAGCAGGACAACCTCGCCTCCACCCGGCTGAAGCACTTCGCCAAGCTGGGCGTCGACGCCGCCCCGGAGCCGGTGAAGAAGGGCAGGACCCTCACGGTCACCGGTCGTCTGACCCAGGCCAACTGGGACACCCTGACGTACACCGGTTACTCCGGCGTCTACGTCCAGCTCCAGTTCCGCAAGGCGGGCACCTCCACCTTCTCGACGGTCAAGTCCGTCAAGACCACCTCCACCGGCGGTCTGTCCACGACCGTCACCGCGAGCGTGGACGGCTACTGGCGCTACAACTTCGTCGGCACCAACGCGACCCAGCCGGCCGCCGCCGTGGCCGACTACGTCGACGTGCAGTAGGCGCTAAGCAGTAGGACTAGGCGGGAAAGCGGCGGTCGACCCATCTCCACAGGAGTTCCAGGGCGGCCGCCGCCACCACCGAGATGCCCACCGCCGTCCAGGGCATCGTCACCCCGACCAGCTTCAGCGCGAAGAACTCCTGCAGCGACGGCACCGCCAGGACCAGCAGGAAGGCCGCGCCCATCGAGACCACCAGCAGGATCCGCCACCAGGTGTAGGGGCGGGCGATGATCGCCAGCACCCACATGGAGATCAGGAACAGGGTGAGCGTCGCGGCACTGGTCTCCGCGTCCAACGAGCCCTCGCCCGTGTAGTAGTGACGGGCGATCAGATACGTCACGAAGGTCGCCACGCCCGCCACCAGGCCGCCCGGCACGGAGTACCGCATCACTCTGCGCACGAAGTGGGGCCGGGCCCGCTCCTTGTTCGGGGCGAGGGCGAGGAAGAAGGCCGGGACGCCGATCGTCAGGGTGGACAGCAGCGTCAAATGGCGGGGCAGGAACGGGTATTCCACCTGCCAGCACACCACCAGCAGCGCCAGCAGCACCGAGTAGACGGTCTTCACCAGGAACAGCGTCGCCACCCGGGTGATGTTGCCGATGACCCGGCGGCCCTCCGCCACCACCGACGGCAGCGTCGCGAAGCTGTTGTTCAGCAGCACGATCTGCGCGACCGCCCTTGTCGCCTCCGAGCCGGAGCCCATCGAGACGCCGATGTCCGCGTCCTTCAGGGCGAGGACGTCGTTGACGCCGTCGCCGGTCATCGCCACGGTGTGGCCGCGCGACTGGAGCGCGCCCACCATGTCCCGCTTCTGCTGCGGGGTCACCCGCCCGAACACCGTGCCCTCGTCGAGCGCCGCCGCCATCTCGCCCGGCTCCGCCGGCAGCCGCCGGGCGTCGACCGCGGCGCCGGTCAGGCCCAGCTTGCCCGCGACCGCGCCCACGGACACCGCGTTGTCGCCGGAGATGACCTTCGCCCGGACGTTCTGCTCGGCGAAGTAGCGCAGGGTGTCGGCGGCGTCGGGCCGCAGCCGCTGCTCCAGCACGACCAGCGCGGCCGGCTGGGCGCCGCCGCCCACCTCGGGGTGGTCCAGGTCGCGGGCGGCGCGCGCCAGCAGCAGGACCCGCAGGCCCTCCTCGTTGAGCCGCCCGGTCTCGGTGAGGGCCGGGTCGCCGTCCGGCAGCAGCACGTCGGGGGCGCCCAGCAGCCATGTACTGGTCTCGCCGTCGCCCTCGCTGAAGGTGGCCCCGCTGTACTTGCGGGCGGAGGAGAAGGGCAGCGACTCGGTGCACCGCCAGTCGTCGGAGTCCGGGTAGGCGTCGATGATCGCCTGGAGGGAGGCGTTGGGGCGCGGGTCGGACTCGCCCAGGGCGCCCAGCACCCGGCGTATGTACGGGGCGTCGTAGCCGTCGAGCGTGCGCAGCTCGGTGACGTCCATGCCGCCCTCGGTGAGGGTGCCGGTCTTGTCCAGGCAGACCGTGTCGACGCGGGCCAGCCCCTCGATGGCGGGCAGCTCCTGCACCAGGCACTCTTTGCGGCCGAGGCGGATCACCCCGATCGCGAAGGCGACGGAGGTGAGCAGCACCAGCCCCTCGGGGACCATCGGGACGATGCCGCCGACCGTGCGGGCGACGGCGTCCCCGAGGTCGTGCCCCTTGACCACCAGCTGGCTGATGACGAGCCCGATCGCGGTCGGGACCATCATCCATGTCACGTACTTGAGGATGGTCGAGATGCCGGAGCGCAGCTCGGAGTGGACCAGCGTGAAGCGGGACGCCTCCTCGGCGAGCTGGGCGGCGTACGCCTCGCGGCCCACCTTGGTGGCCCGGAACGCGCCGCCGCCCGCCACCACGAAGCTGCCGGACATGACCTCGTCCCCGGGCCGTTTGACGACCGGGTCGGCCTCGCCGGTGAGCAGTGACTCGTCGATCTCCAGACCGTCGGCCTCCACGCACACCCCGTCGACGACCGCCTTGTCTCCGGGGCCGATCTCGATCAGGTCGTCCAGGACGATGGCGGAGGTGGGCACTTCCGTGGCCGTGCCGTCGCGGCGGACCGTCGGCCGGGCCTCACCGATCACCGCGAGCGAGTCCAGCGTCTGCTTGGCCCGCCACTCCTGGATGATGCCGATCCCGGTGTTGGCGATGATCACGAAGCCGAACAGGGAGTCCTGGATCGGCGCGACGAACAGCATGATCAGCCAGAGGATGCCGATGATCGCGTTGAACCGGGTGAAGACGTTCGCCCGGACGATCTCCCCGGGCGAGCGGCTGCTGCGCACCGGAACGTCGTTGACCTGACCGCGGGCGACGCGCTCCGCGACCTCGGCGGCGGTGAGCCCGCTCGCCGGGAGCGCCGGGCGGGCGGGAGCGGCGGCTTCGGCGTCGGCATGGGTCATGCATTCGACGGTACGTGCGGATTTGGGGCTTCACCCGCCGAAGACGCGGAAGATCCGACCTGGGGAGGACGGCCCCTAGTGCGGTGGTTGTAGCCGGCGCCGCGGTGCTCTGAAGCCGGACCGGAGCAGGTCTAGAGCTGCTGCGCCGCCTGGGCTCGCTTGATGGCCGCGTCCCGCTTGCGGACGTACCAGACGCCGATCAGGCCGAGCCCGCCGCCGGCCAGGCAGGTCCACAGCCACCACAGATGGCCGTGGTCGTCGAACCAGCCGTAGAAGGGGAGCTGGACGAGGAAGAGGACGAACCAGAGGATCGTGCCGCCGGTGATGGTGGCGACCACGGGGCCCTCCAGGGGCTCCGGCGCCTCGTGCTTGGGTGTCCACTTCGCCATGGGGGACAGCTTACGAGGCGGTCACATCTACGCGCGGAGATAGCGATCTACCACTTCATATGTTCATACTGAAACCGTTTGTCTTTGACCGGTTGTGTTCGTAGGAAAGTACCAGGAACCACCAGATGCCCACCTCGGCCCCCACCAAGGCCCCCGCGCCCGAGCAGCCGGGCGGCGCCCCCGCGTACGGCGCTCTCGACCGCTATTTCAAGATCTCGGAGCGCGGCAGCAGCCTGGCGCGTGAGGTCCGCGGCGGCTTCGCCACCTTCTTCGCGATGGCCTACATCATCGTGCTGAACCCGATCATTCTCGGCAGCGCGAAGGACATGTACGGCCACCAGCTGGACAACGGCCAGCTGGTCACCGCGACCGCCGTCACCGCCGCCTTCACCACGCTCCTCATGGGCGTCATCGGCAACGTCCCGATCGCGCTGGCCGCCGGTCTCGGCGTGAACTCGGTCGTCGCCCTCCAGCTCGCCCCGCGCATGTCCTGGCCGGACGCGATGGGCATGGTCGTCCTCGCCGGCTTCATCGTGATGCTGCTGGTCGCCACGGGCCTGCGCGAGCGCGTCATGAACGCGGTCCCCTTCGGTCTGCGCAAGGCCATCTCGATCGGTATCGGCCTGTTCATCATGCTGATCGGCCTGGTCGACTCCGGCTTCGTCACCCGTATCCCCGACGCCGCCCACACCACCGTCCCCCTCCAGCTCGGGGTCGACGGTCACCTCCACGGCTGGCCGGTGCTGGTCTTCATCCTCGGCGCGCTGCTCACCCTCGCGCTGATCACCCGCAAGGTCTCCGGCGCGATCCTGATCTCGATCGTCGCGATGACGGTCCTGGCCGTGGTCATCAACGCCGTCGTGGACATCCCCTCCTGGGGCCTGACCACCCCCGAGTGGCCCGGCAACCCGTTCGCCAGCCCCGATTTCGGCCTCATCGGCGAGGTCAGCCTCTTCGGCGGCTTCGGCAAGGTCGGCGTGCTGACGGGTGTCCTGTTCGTCTTCACGGTCCTGCTGTCGTGCTTCTTCGACGCGATGGGCACGATCATGGGCGTCAGTGACGAGGCCAAGCTGACCGACGCGCAGGGTCAGATGCCCGGCATCAACAAGGTCCTCTTCGTCGACGGTCTCGCGGTCGCCGCGGGCGGCGCCAGCTCCTCCTCGGCCACCACCGCGTTCGTGGAGTCCACGGCCGGTGTCGGCGAGGGCGCCCGCACCGGCTTCGCCAACGTGATCACCGGCGGCCTCTTCGCCGTCGCCCTCTTCCTGACGCCGGTCGCCACGATGGTGCCGTCCCAGGCCGCCACCCCGGCCCTGCTCGCGGTGGGCTTCCTGATCCTGGCCGGCTCGGTCAAGGAGATCGACTGGGCCGACCACACCATCGCCATCCCGGCGTTCATCACGATGGTGATGATGCCGTTCACCTACTCGATCACCAACGGCATCGGCATGGGCTTCATCACCTTCACGCTGCTGCGCCTGGCGGCCGGCCGCGCCCGTGAGATCCCGGTCCCGATGTACGTGGTCTCCGCGGTCTTCGGCTTCTACTACCTGATGCCGGCCCTCGGCCTCACCTGAGGCGGCCACAGCGGGGCGGCCACAGGCGACGCGGCCTCATGTGAGGCCGTAGAACTTCTCCGTCTCCTCGACGGCGGACTGGAACCGCTCGTCGAAGTCATCGCGAATGAGCGTCCGGACGACATAGTCCTGGACGCTCATTCCTCTTCTGGCGGCGTGTTCGCGGAGTCGTTCGAGCAGGTCGTGGTCTATTCGCAGGCTGAGCACGCTGGTCCCCATGGCTACGAGGGTCGCGGCACGGTTCGGGGTGATGCGTGACGTTCCGAGGTCGTATCACCCGTATGAGTGATGTCCTGATTCAGTGGCCGGTATCACGGGCATCCGGGCGCGTCGCGGTGGTCTTTAGAGAGAGTAATGAGTTACTCTAAAGAACATGCCGGATCTCACCCATGGCGACGATGTTGCCGCCGTGAACTCACTCCGCTCCGCCGTGATGCGCCTCTCCCGTCGGCTCAAGCACCAGCGGGTCGACGAGTCGCTCAGCCCCACCGAGATGTCGGTGCTGGGCACCCTCTCCCTCTGCGGCAGCGCCACACCGGGCGAACTCGCCCGCAAGGAGCATGTGCAGCCGCCGTCGATGACCCGCATCGTGGCGCTGCTGGAGGCCAAGGGCCTGGTCCGGCTGGAGCCGCACCCCGAGGACCGCCGCCAGAAGGTGGTCACCAAGACCGAGCAGGCCGAAAGCATGCTGGAGGAGAGCCGCCGCAAGCGGAACGCCTTCCTGGCCGGCCTGGCCGAGGGCCTCGACGAGGACGAGTGGGCGAAACTGCGCGCCGCCGCCCCCGTCCTGGAGAAGCTCGCCCATCTGTAAGCCACGTCGAGGAGGCGAAGACCTTTGAGTCCGGGACCCGGAACACCTTCCGCACCCGCACCGACCACCCCTTCCACCACCCCCACCCGCACGTCCTCGATGTTCGGCTCCCTGAGGATCAGGAACTACCGCCTGTTCTTCCTGGGCCAGGTCGTCTCCAACATCGGCACCTGGATGCAGCGCATCGCCCAGGACTGGCTGGTCCTCGGCCTCACCGGCTCCGCGACCGCCGTCGGCGTCACCACGGCCCTCCAGTTCCTGCCGATGCTCCTCTTCGGCCTCTACGGGGGTCTCCTCGTCGACCGCCTGCCCAAGCGGGGGACGCTGCTCGTCACCCAGCTGTCGATGGCCCTCACCGGCATCGCGCTCGCCGCCCTGACGCTGTCCGGGCACGTCGAGGTCTGGCACGTCTACCTCGCCGCCTTCGCCGTCGGCATGGCCACCGTCGTCGACAACCCGGCCCGGCAGTCCTTCGTCACCGAGATGGTCGGCCCGGGCCAGCTGCAGAACGCGGTCAGCCTGAACTCCGCGAACTTCCAGTCCGCCCGCCTCGTCGGCCCCGCCGTCGCCGGACTGATGATCACCGGCGTGGGCACCGGATGGGCGTTCCTCTTCAACGGCCTGTCGTTCGTCGCCCCCATCGCCGGTCTGCTCCTGATGCGCGCCCGCGAGCTCCACGTCGTCGAACGCGCCCCGCGCGGCAAGGGCCAGCTGCGGGAGGGCCTGCGGCATGTCGCCGGGCGCCCCGAGCTGATCTGGCCGATCGTCCTGGTCGGCTTCATCGGCACCTTCGGCTTCAACTTCCCGGTGTACCTGTCGGCCTTCGCGGACGACGTCTTCCACGTCGGCGCCGGCTCCTACAGCCTCTTCAACACCCTGATGGCGGTCGGCTCCCTGGCCGGCGCCCTCCTCGCCGCCCGGCGCGGCACCGCCAAGCTACGGGTGATGGTGGCCGCGGCGGGCCTGTTCGGCGCTCTGGAGCTGATCGCCGCGACAGCCCCGTCCCTCTGGCTGTTCGCCCTGCTCATGGCCCCGATCGGCATGTTCGGCATGACCATCAACGTCACCGCCAACACCGCCATCCAGATGGCCACCGACCCGGCCATGCGCGGCCGGGTGATGTCCCTCTACATGATGGTCTTCCTCGGCGGCTCCCCGGTGGGCGCGCCGATCGCCGGCTGGATCACCGACGCGTACGGCGTCCGGGCGGGCCTCGCGGTGGGCGGCGCGGTGTCGGCGGTCGCCGCGGTGGGCGTCGGCCTGGTCCTGGCCCGCGTCGGCGGCCTCCGCCTCTCCCTGGGCTGGCACGCGGGTCACCCGACGGTGCGCTTCGTGCCGCGGGCTGAGCCGGAGGAGCCGGAGGGACGGCAACAGGAGGAGCCGGCGGTCGCCTGACCGGATCGTCTGGAGGGAGCCGGTGCGGGACCGGCCCGCCGGTCGCCTGACCGGACTGTGCCGGACCGTGTCGGACTGCCCGGACGGGGCCGGTGCGGGACCGGCCCGCCGGTCGCCTGACCGGACTGTGCCGGACCGTGTCGGACTGCTCGGATGGAGCCGGTGCGGGGCCGGTCCGCCGGGTCGCCTGTCCGGCCCCTACCGGACTGCCCGGACTGTCTGGACTGCCCGGACGGGCCGGACTGCCCGGAGGAGCCGGCGCGAACCCGGTCCTCCGCTCCGGCCCCCGTCTTATCGTGATCCGCATGAGACTCTTCGCCGCCGTGCTGCCCCCCGAGGACGTGGTCGACGAGCTCGCCGCCGAGGTGGCGCGGCTGAAGGGGCTGCCGGGGGCGGAGCGGCTGCGCTGGACCTACCGGCCCGGCTGGCACTTCACCCTCGCGTTCTACGGAGAGGTCGGCGAGGACGTCGTACCGGATCTGTCGGCCCGGCTGGAGCGGGCGGCCCGTCGCGGCGAACCCTTCGAGCTCGCGGTGAGCGGCGGCGGGCAGTTCGGGCACGGGCAGGTGGTGTGGGCGGGGGCGGAGGGCGACCTGACGGCGCTCGGGCACCTGGCCGACCGCGGCGAGGCGGCCGCCCGCCACGCGGGGATCGACATGGGGGAGCATCGCCGCTACAAGGCCCACCTGACGCTGGCCCGCAGCCGGCACCCGGGGAACGTACGGCCGCTCGTCGAGGCGCTGCGGGCGTTCGCCGGGCGGCCGTGGACGGTGGGTGAGCTGGTGCTGATGCGGAGCGAGCTGCCGGTGTCGGGGGTGGCGGGGGAGCAGCCGCGCTACGAGGCGGTCGGGCGGTGGGCGCTGGGCGGGGCCGGTTAGGCTCGATACGTGGATCCGAAGACCCGGAACCGGATTATGGCCGGTGCGCTCGTTCTGATGTTCGTTGTGGTGGCCGTCGCTGCGGCGGTCGGCAGGTAGGCAGGGGCGGGGGCCGCGCGGTGCCTTCGGCCGGGGGCCGGTCGTGGCGTTCCGCGCGGTTCCCCGCGCCCCTACCTGATACCGGTGATACCGGCGTCGGTCACCAGGCGAAGGCCTCCGGTGCGGGCCCGGGGCCCGGGAAGATCTCGTCGAGGCCCGCCAGCAGTTCCGTGCTCAGCTCCAGCTCGACGGCCCTCAGCGCGCCCTCCAGCTGTTCGGCGGTCCTCGGGCCGACGATCGGGCCCGTCACGCCGGGGCGGGTGAGGAGCCAGGCCAGGGCCGCCTCGCCGGGTTCCAGGCCGTGCTTGTCGAGGAGGTCCTCGTACGCCTGGAGCCGGCCCCGTGCGGCCGGGTCGGCGAGGGTGTCGGCGGCGCGGCCCGAGGCGCGGCGGCCGCCCTGGGCCTCCTTCTTGATGACCCCGCCGAGCAGTCCGCCGTGCAGCGGGGACCAGGGGATGACGCCGAGGCCGTACTCCTGGGCGGCC
Organism: Streptomyces sp. NPDC032126; assembly: GCF_055580085.1. Lineage (NCBI taxonomy): Bacteria > Bacillati > Actinomycetota > Actinomycetes > Kitasatosporales > Streptomycetaceae > Streptomyces > Streptomyces sp. NPDC032126. Next base: position 409,056 of record NZ_JBVIMA010000009.1, on the reverse strand, counting down.
GGGATGACCTCCATCTCGGCGCGGCGCTCGTAGAGGTTGTAGAGGCACTGCTCGCTGACCAGGCCGAGGGAGCCGCGGTGGGCGGCGACCTCGTTGGCCTGGGCGATCTTGTAGCCGGGGAAGTTGCTGGAGCCGGCGTAGAGGATCTTGCCCTGCTGGACCAGGGTGTCGATGGCCTGCCAGATCTCCTCGAACGGCGTGGCGCGGTCGACGTGGTGGAACTGGTAGACGTCGATGTAGTCGGTGCCGAGCCGCTTGAGCGAGGCGTCGACGGCGCGGCGGATGTTGAGGGCGGAGAGCTTGTCGTGGTTGGGCCACGCCTCGCCGTCGGGGCCCATGTTGCCGTAGACCTTGGTGGCGAGGACGACCTTGTCGCGCCGTCCGCCGCCCTGGGCGAACCAGCTGCCGATGATCTCCTCGGTACGGCCCTTGTTCTCGCCCCAGCCGTACACGTTGGCGGTGTCGAAGAAGTTGATGCCCGCTGCGAGGGCCGAGTCCATGATGGCGTGGGAGTCGGCCTCGTCGGTCTGCGGACCGAAGTTCATGGTGCCGAGGACAAGTCGGCTGACCTTGAGTCCCGTGCGTCCGAGCTGCGTGTACTTCATGTCGGTCAAGCCAACGTCTTCGAGTCCGCTCCAGGCAAGTGCAGGGTGGCGAAGAGGGCCCGGGCGCGGGTGCCGTCCGGGGCCTGCCAGGCGCCGGCGATGTGCCCGGTCGCGTCCTGGGGAGGGGTGTCGGGGAGCGCGGGCCGCAGGACGCGGTGGAGGCGGATCGTGGTGCCGTCCGGGGCGGGCAGTTCGGTGCCGGTCTCGTCGTCGAGGACGGCGACGGGCCAGTCGCCGGCGGGGAAGGCGGCGCCCGAGTAGGAGCGGGTGACCTCGTGGTCGGGGGTGTCGGTGATGCTCTGGGCCTGGGCCTGGGCGCGGCCCTCGATGAGGGCGAGCAGTTCGCCGTACAGGACGGGGTCATGGGTGCCGTCGTAGGCCCAGCGGGGTCCGAGGACGCCGTGTTCCATCGTGCCGACGAGGGCGTGTTCGGCGCCGGGGAGCGGGGCGCCGCGATAGGTGAGGGGGACCTGATAGGCGACGGGTTCGGGGCCGGAGGTGTCGACGGCCACCATGAACTCGATCCCCACCTCGCCCGCCGGATCATCCAGCCGGAACCCGCCGGCCTTGCTCAACTCCGGTGTCCCGTCGCCGACATACCACGGACGGCTGGGCAGCCAGGCGGTGAGCAGCTCGACCTTGGTGGGCTTCACGGTGGTGTGGTGAATGATCGCCATGCACCGGATTCTGTCAGTCAGTCGCGGGGGAACTCATCGGTTTTCAGGGTGAGACCGACGGGGGTGCCGGTCATGTCCACGTCCGATCCGAAGGTGACGGACAGTTCGGTGAGGTATTCGCCGCTCTTGGGCTGGGTGTAGAGGTGGCACTTGCCCTGGTAGGGATCGGCGATGAGGTAGACGGGGACCTCGGCGGCGGCGTAGGCGGCCCTTTTGGGGCCGTAGTCGTTGGCGGCGGTGTCCTTGGAGATGACCTCGGCCACGAACTCGATGTCCTGGTAGCGCCAGCGCCCCTTGTCGTCCTTCACCGAGCGCTCGGACACCGCCGCCACATCACAGGCGAAGCCGTTCAGATGTCCCGGGAAGTCGATCCTCACGTCCGACGCCAGCCGCTTTCGCGGGTACGTGGTGCGCAGCTGCTCCAGGATGTCGAGGATGATCTGGAAGTGAGTGTGCCGCTGCGGTGACATGAAGATGTTTCCCCCGACGATCTCGACCTTGGTTCCCTCGGGGATGGGCATCTTCTCAAGCCACTCGAACATGACGTCCAGAGTCAGCTCGCCGTCTTCCTCGGCCATCTCAATCCTGTCTTCAAGGACGGTCATCGTGGCGCTCCTCCCCGGCTGCCCCCCGGACGAGTACAGCCGCGCGGTACAACGATACGCACGGTGACCGGTGGCGGCGGGATCGAGCCAACCCGTTCAGGCGGTCTCGTACGGCCGGCCGAGGTCCCAGGCCTGGTACATCGCCCCCGCGAACGCCTGCGCGATCTTGTGTTCGCCGCTCGCGTTCGGGTGTGTGCCGTCGTAGGTGTCCAGGTTGATGTCGTACGACTCCGGCGGTGACGCCAGCAGCAGCGGGGAGCGGGGCTCGTCCAGGTCGGTGATCGTCTTGGCCAGCAGTTCGTTGAAGGCGGTCACCTCGGCGGCGAACGCCGCGTCCGACACCGCCCGGACGTTCGGGATCACCGGCAGGACGACCATCCGGACCCGCGCCCGCGCCTCCCGCGCCGCCGCCACGAACTCCCGTACGTTCTCCGCCGTCTGCTCGGCGTTGGTGTAGAAGCCCAGGTCGATCAGGCCCAGGGACACCAGCAGCACGTCGGCCCGGTACGTGCGTACCGCCTCGCCGATCAGCGGAGCCATGTGCAGCCAGCCCTCGCCCCAGCCCGCCAGATGGGCGCGGGGGAAGTCGGGGTCGGCGTACTCGTAGGACGTCGGCGTGTCCGTGGCCTTGTCGTACAGCGTCTCGCGCGGGCCGACCAGCGCGAACGGGCCGCCGTAGGTGGTGCGCAGGTGCTGCCACATGCGGTACCGCCATGTGTGTTCGCCCGCGCTGCCGATCGTCATCGAGTCCCCGACGGGCATGAACCTGAGCATCCGCTCATGATGGATGATCAGCGCTCCGCACGGGGTGTGAGCCCCGCCACGCGCGGGGGGTGGCACGCTTGGGGGCATGCGCCGACCGCTCGCCATCCTCGCCGGGGTCCTCCTCACCGGTGCGTTCGCCGTGCCCGCGTCCGCCGCCGGCGACGACGGGTTCACCATCAAGGACGCCCGTATCACCGAGTCCAGCGGCCTCGCCGCCTCCCGCCTCCACCCGGGCATCTACTGGACCCACAACGACCAGGACAGCGGCAGCTACCTCTACGCCGTCGACAGCGCCACCGGCGAGACCGTCGCCCGGATCACCCTCGCCGGCGTGGGCACCCAGCGGGACGTCGAGGCCATCTCGATCGGGCCGGACAACCAGATCTATGTGGGTGACATCGGCGACAACGACGGCGTGACCTGGCCTTACGTGTGGATCTACCGGCTGCCCGAGCCCAAGGAGCTCAAGGACCAGACGATCCGCGCCACGCAGTACGTGGTGAAGTACGCGGACGGCTCGCGCGACGCCGAGTCGATGGTCGTCCACCCGAAGACCGGGCGGGTCTACATCATCGACAAGCAGGAGGACGGGGGCCATCTGTACGCGGGGCCCGCCAAGCTCTCCACCACCGGGCCCAACGTCTTCAAGCCCGTCGCCCCCGTCGACCTGTGGGCCACCGACGCGGCCTTCTCCCCGAACGGCGAACAGCTCGTCGTGCGCGGCTACTTCGGCGGTATCGCCTACGACTGGAACGGCGGCGCCATCAAGCGCATCGGGCGCCTCGACGTGCCCCTCCAGCGGCAGGGCGAGTCCGTCACCTACACCGCCGACGGCCGCAAGCTGATGTACGGCACCGAGGGCACCGGCAGCACGGTCGTCGCCGAGGACCCGCCCGAGGGGGCTTCCTCCGGGTCGGCCGGTAAGTCGCCGTCGCGGGGCGGCAGTTCGGGTGAGGCGTCCGGCGGGGGCGGCGGGGGGATCGGTGGCGGCGTGAAGACCGGCGCGCTCGCCTTCGCCGTCGTGTGCGCGGCCCTGTTCGGCGCCCGGCGGCTGTTCCGCAGGCGGTAGCCCCTGCTGGACTCGCGGCCACGCGCCGAATGCCGCCACCGAATGCGGCCATCGAACGCGGCCGTCGAACGCCGCCGTGCTCAAGCTCTTGACGCGATGCTGGGGCCCCAGTTACCTGGGTGGTGCGCGGTGCATGGGAGCGCTCCCATCTGTTCCGGGCCGCGTCACCCCGAGAGGAACCCGCACATGTTCCGCAGCTTGCGAAAAGGGCTGTGCGCCCTGGCCGCCGCGCTGTTACTGCCGCTGGGGGCGGCCGGTGTCCAGCCGGCCCACGCGGCGGAGGCGGCCGGCGCCGGGTACTGGCACACCAGCGGCCGTCAGATCCTGGACGCGGCCGGGCAGCCGGTGCGCGTCGCCGGGATCAACTGGTTCGGCTTCGAGACCGGCAACTACGTCGTCCACGGGCTGTGGTCCCGCGACTACAAGAGCATGATCGACCAGATGAAGTCGCTGGGGTACAACACGATCCGCATCCCCTACAGCGACGACATCTTCAAGTCCGGGACCGTCCCGAACAGCATCGACTTCTCCAGCGGCAAGAACGCCGACCTGCAAGGGCTCAACTCGCTGGGCGTGCTCGACAAGATCGTCGCCTACGCCGGCCAGGACGGGCTGAAGGTCATCCTGGACCGGCACCGTCCGGACTCGGGTGGCCAGTCGGCGCTCTGGTACACGGCGTCCGTGCCCGAGTCGACCTGGATCGCCAACCTCAAGGCCATGGCGTCGCGTTACGCCGGCAATCCGGCCGTCGTCGGCATCGACCTCCACAACGAGCCGCACGATCCCGCCTGCTGGGGCTGCGGCGACACGACGAAGGACTGGCGGCTGGCCGCCCAGCGCGCGGGCAACGCGGTCCTGTCCGTCAACCCCCAGCTGCTGATCTTCGTGGAGGGCGTGCAGACCTTCAACGGGGTGTCGGGCTGGTGGGGCGGCAACCTGATGGGCGTGGGCCAGTACCCGGTGACGCTGGACGTCCCGAACCGGGTCGTGTACTCCGCCCACGACTACGCGACGAGCGTGGCCCAGCAGGACTGGTTCAGCGACCCGTCCTTCCCGGCCAACATGCCCGGGATCTGGGACAAGTACTGGGGGTACATCTTCAAGCAGAACATCGCCCCGGTGTGGGTCGGCGAGTTCGGCACGACGCTCTCCTCGACAATCGACCAGAAGTGGCTGGCGGCGCTGGTGAGTTACCTGCGGCCGACGTCGACGTACGGCGCGGACTCCTTCCACTGGACCTTCTGGTCGTGGAACCCCAACTCCGGTGACACGGGCGGCATCCTGAAGGACGACTGGCAGACCGTGGACACGGTGAAGGACGGCTACCTCGCGAGCATCAAGGCGCCGGGCTTCCCGGGCACGGGCGGCGGAGGCGGCGGAGGCGGCGGTGGCGGGGGCGGATCGACCGCGTCCTGCGCCGCGACGTACACGGTGAGCAGCGACTGGGGGAGCGGCTTCAACGCCGAGGTGAAGGTCACCAACACCGGTACGGCGGCGATCAGTTCCTGGAAGGTCACCTGGACCTGGTCCGGCTCCCAGCGGATCACCAGCCTGTGGAACGCGTCGTACACCCAGACGGGTGCGGCGGTGACGGCCGTGAACGCCGCGCACAACGGCACGGTCCCGGCGGGCGGTTCGACGAGCTTCGGCTTCGGCGGCGCACCCGGCGGCGGGACTGCCCCGAGCGTGAGCTGCACGGCGGCTTGAGAGAGGGCGCCCGGTGCGGCACCGGGCGCCCTTCTGCTCGTACCCGAGAGATCAGAGCTTCTCGATCACGTAGTCGATGCACTTCGTCAGAGCCTCGACGTCCGCCGGGTCGATCGCCGGGAACATGGCCACGCGCAGCTGGTTGCGGCCCAGCTTGCGGTAGGGCTCGGTGTCGACGATGCCGTTGGCGCGCAGGACCTTGGCGACCGCGGCGGCGTCCACGTCGTCCGTGAAGTCGATCGTGCCGATGACCGCGGAGCGCTTGGCCGGGTCGGCGACGAACGGGGTGGCGTACTTGACGTCCTCGGCCCAGCCGTACAGCGTGCGCGCGGAGGTCGCGGTGCGGCGCACCGACCAGTCCAGGCCACCCTGCCCGTTCAGCCACTCCAGCTGCTGGTTGAGCAGGAAGAGGGTGGCGAGGGCCGGGGTGTTGTACGTCTGGTTCTTGCGGGAGTTGTCGATCGCCGTGGGGAGGCTGAAGAACTCCGGGATGTGGCGGCCGGACGCGTGGACGCGCTCGGCCCGCTCGATCGCCGCCGGCGAGAAGACGCCGATCCACAGGCCGCCGTCGGAGGCGAAGGACTTCTGCGGGGCGAAGTAGTAGACGTCCGTCTCGGCGATGTCGACGGGCAGGCCGCCGGCGCCGGACGTGGCGTCGACCAGGACGAGGGACCCGGAGTCCGCGCCCGCGACCCGGTTGATCGGCATGGCGACACCGGTCGAGGTCTCGTTGTGCGTGAACGCGTAGACGTCGACGCCCGCCTCGGCGACCGGCTCGGGGTGCGTGCCCGGGTCGGTGGAGACGATGGACGGGTCGGCCAGCCAGGGCGCGAGCTTGGCGGCCTTGGCGAACTTCGAGCTGAACTCGCCGAAGGCGAGGTGCTGCGACTTGTTCTCGATCAGACCGTGGGTCGCGATGTCCCAGAAGGCCGTCGAGCCGCCGTTGCCGAGGATCACCTCGTAGCCCTCGGGGAGGGAGAACAGCTCGGAGATGCCCTCGCGCACCTTGCCGACCAGGTTCTTGACGGGGGCCTGGCGATGGGAGGTGCCGAGCAGAGAGGTACCGGTCGCGGCCAGCGCGTCCAGCGCTTCCGTCCGCACCTTGGAGGGGCCCGCGCCGAATCGTCCGTCGGCGGGCTTGATGTCAGCGGGAATCTGGATCTCAGCCACGCAGTGAGGTTAGCCGGTGGGGGAAACCTGGGCGCAACCTCGTCCGTCGGGTGAGACGCGGTTTCGGACGCGTGCCTGATGTCGTTCGGGACGCGTACTGATTTGCTGGACGCATGTCGGATCTCGCGGTCGAGCTGCGCGGTGCCGTCCGGGGTGACGTCCGCTTCGATGTCACCTCCCGGGCGCTCGTCACCATGGACGCCTCCAACTACCGGCGCGTCCCGCTCGGCGTCGTCGCCCCCCGGGACGCCGACGACGTGGCCGCCGTACTGGAGGTGTGCCGGACCCATGGCGTGCCGGTCGTCGCGCGCGGCGGCGGCACCTCCATCGCGGGCCAGGCCACCGGCACCGGCGTCGTGCTGGACTTCACCCGCTATCTGAACCGGCTCGTCGCCCTCGACCCCGAGTCCCGTACGGCCGTCGTCCAGCCGGGGCTCGTCCTCGACCGCCTCCAGGAGGCCGCCGCCCCGCACGGGCTGCGCTTCGGGCCGGACCCGTCCACCCACAGCCGCTGCACCCTCGGCGGCATGATCGGCAACAACTCGTGCGGCTCCCACTCGGTGGCCTGGGGGACCACCGCGGACAACGTGCGCGAGCTGGAGGTGCTCACCGCGCGCGGGCGGCGGCTGCGGCTCGGGCCGCGGTGGGCCGGGGCGCCGGAGGGACTGCGGGCGCTGGTGGAGGGGGACCTGGCGCGTCTGCGCACCGGTTTCCCCGACCTGCCCCGCCGTATCTCCGGCTACGCCCTGGACGCCCTGCTGCCCGAGCGGGGCGCCGATGTCGCGCGCTCCTTCTGCGGCTCCGAGGGGACGCTGGGCGTACTGACCGAGGCGGTCGTACGGCTCGTCGAGGCGCCCCGCGCGCGGGCGCTCGCCGTGCTGGGCTACGCCGACGAGAGCGCCGCGGCGGAGGCGGCGGCCGGACTGCTCGCGTACGGTCCGCTGACCGTGGAGGGCATGGCGGCCGACCTCGTCCCCTCCACCGACGGGCTCCCCAGGGGCTCGGCCTGGCTGTTCGTGGAGACCGGCGGGGCGTCCGACGCGGAGGCACGCGCGCGTGCGGAGGCGGTCGTCCGGGGCGCGGACGTCGTCGACGCGCGCGTGGTGACCGACCCGGCGGGGCAGCGCGCGCTGTGGCGGGTCCGGGAGCACGCCAGCGGCACCGCCACCCGGATGCCGGACGGCGCCGAGGCATGGCCCGGCTGGGAGGACTGCGCGGTGCCGCCCGCCCGCCTCGGCGCATATCTGCGCGGCTTCCGCGCCCTGCTCGCCGAGCACGGCCTGCGCGGCACCCCGTACGGCCACTTCGGGGACGGCTGCGTCCACGTCCGGATCGACTTCGACCTGCTCACCGACGCCGGCATCGCCCGCTTCCGGCGCTTCTCGGAGGAACTGGCCGGGCTGGTCGTGTCCCACGGCGGCTCCCTCTCCGGGGAGCACGGTGACGGCCGCGCGCGGGCCGAGCTGCTTCCGGTGATGTACGGGCCCGAGATGGTACGGCTGTTCGAGCGGGTCAAGGGGGTCTGGGACCCGGACGATCTGCTCAACCCCGGGACGCTGGTCCGCCCCGCGCCCCTGGACACCGACCTCCGCTTCTCCGTCCTGCCGAGGGAGCCGGTGCCGGTCGCCTTCGGCTACCCGGCCGACGGCGGTGACTTCTCGGCGGCCGTACGACGCTGTGTGGGCGTCGCCGCATGCCGTACGACGTCGGTGTCGGGGTCCGCCGTCATGTGCCCGTCGTTCCGGGCGACCGGCGAGGAGGAGCACTCCACGCGCGGGCGTGCCCGGCTGCTGCACGAGATGCTGGCGGGCGAGCTGGTCACCGACGGCTGGCGCTCCACCGAGGTGCGGGACGCCCTGGACCTGTGCCTGTCGTGCAAGGGATGCCGCACGGACTGCCCGGTCGGCGTCGACATGGCCACGTACAAGGCGGAGTTCCTGCACCACCACTACGCGGGCCGCCGCCGCCCGGCCGCCCACTACAGCATGGGGCGGCTGCCGCGGTGGCTGAGCGCGGTGGCACGCACGCGTACCGCGTGGGCGGTGAACGCCCTGGCCGCCGTACGACCGCTGGCGCGGGTGGCGAAACGGGTGGCCGGGATCGCGCCGGAGCGTGACCTGCCGAGGCTGGCGACGCGGACGTTCAGCCGCTGGTGGCGCGGGAGGGGCGGGCGGGGCGGCCCGGGTGGGGGCGGTGACCTGGTCATCCTCTGGCCCGACACCTTCACCGAGCATCTCGCCCCGTCCGTCGGCCGGGACGCCGTCCGCGTCCTGGAGGCGGCGGGGCTGCGGGTCGCGCTCCCGCCGACGCTGCACCTCGCGAAGGCGCCGGTGGGCGACGGCCGGACCGTCGCCCTCGACCCCGTGTCCGTGCTCCGGGGCCGCACCCGCGTCTGCTGCGGACTCACCTACGTCTCCACCGGCCAGCTCGACCACGCCCGTACGGTGCTGCTGCGCACGCTCGACCTGATGGAGCCGGTGCTGGAGACGGCCGCGCCGGTCGTCGTCCTGGAGCCGAGCTGCGCCGCCGCCCTGCGGTCGGACCTGCCCGAGCTGCTGCCCGACGACCCGCGCGCCGCCCGGCTGGCCGCCCGGGTCCTGACCTTCGCGGAGACCCTGGAGCGGCACGCGCCCGACTGGGTGCCCCCGCGCCTGGACCGCCCGGTGGCCGGCCAGACCCACTGCCACCAGCACGCGGTGCTCGGCGACGCCGCCGACCGGCGCCTGCGCGAGGCCGCCGGCCTCACCGGCGAGCTGAGCGGCGGCTGCTGCGGCCTGGCGGGCGACTTCGGCTTCACCAGGGGCCACTTCGAGGTGTCGGCGGCCTGCGCCGAGGAACAGCTGCTGCCGTCGCTGCGGGAGGCGCCGCACGGCGCGGTGATCCTGGCGGACGGCTACTCCTGCCGGACCCAGCTGGCCCAGCTGGGCGGCGTGCGGGGCAGACATCTGGCGGAGGTCCTGGCGGAGGTCGTGGTGGAGCGGCTGGACGGGTGAGGCCGGGGACCCCACCTTCGGGACACTGAGGCGTCTCACCGTTCGGGACAGCGGCAAAAGGGATTCACACTGCTGACGCAGTCCATTACCCTGGACTTGGAAGTACATCGCGATGAACGAACCGCGACCCCAACTCCGCGCCGCGCCGAGCCACTTGGACCGCCCGTGACCACCTCCGAAGCCGCCGCGACCGCGACACCGGCCCCGTCGACGACCACCGCCGCCCCGGTCGCCGCCGCGCGCCGCTTCGGCTCCCTCGGGCCCGTCGGCCTGGTGCTGGCCGGCGGCGTCTCCGTGCAGTTCGGCGGCGCGCTGGCGGTCACCCTGATGCCGAGGGCGGGCGCGCTCGGTGTCGTCGCGCTGCGGCTCGCCGTGGCCGCGCTGGTCCTGCTGCTGGTCTGCCGGCCCCGGCTGCGCGGCCACTCGCGCGCCGACTGGGGCACGGTGACCGCCTTCGGCGTCACCATGGCCGCGATGAACGGCCTCTTCTACCAGGCCGTGGACCGCATCCCGCTGGGCCCCGCCGTCACCCTGGAGGTCCTCGGCCCCCTGGCGCTGTCCGTGCTGACCTCGCGCCGCGCGGTGAACCTGATCTGGGCCGGACTGGCCCTCGCCGGAGTCTTCCTGCTGGGCGGCGGAGGCTTCGGCTCCCTGGACCCGTGGGGCGCGGCCTTCGCGCTCGGGGCGGGCGCGATGTGGGCGGCGTACATCGTCTTCAGCGCGCGCACCGGCCGCCGCTTCCCCCAGGCCGACGGGCTGGCCCTGGCGATGGCGGTGGGCGCGGTGCTGTTCCTGCCGCTGGGCCTCGCGGAGTCGGGGGCGAAGCTGGCCGACCCGGTGACCCTGGGCCTCGGCGCGGCGGTGGCCCTGCTCTCCTCGGTCCTGCCGTACACCCTCGAACTGCTCGCCCTGCGCCGCCTGCCCGCCCCCACGTTCGCGATCCTGATGAGCCTGGAACCGGCGATCGCGGCCACGGCGGGCTTCCTGATCCTGGGCCAGTCCCTCTCCCCGCTGGAGGCGACGGCGATCGCCCTGGTCATCGGCGCGAGCATGGGGGCCGTACGGACCCAGGTGGGGGGACGCCGGGACGCGGCGGCTTCCTGAAGGGGGCGTGCGGGGTCGCCCCGTGAGGGGGGTCGCCGGGTAGGGGTTCCAGGGTGTTGCGGTGCTGGAGCGCGGAAATCATGCAAGCGTGCTTGATTGTTTCTGGGTGCGCTGCCATGCTCCTCAGCACATCGCGCCGCACACCGCCGTGCCCCGAGGGGAGCGCCCCGTGTCCGATCCGACGCCCGTGTTCGACGACCTGCGTGCCGAGAGCGAGGAACTCGACCGGCTCGTGGCCGAGCTGGAGCCGGACCGGTGGGCCCGGCCCACCCCCGCGCCCCGCTGGACCGTCGCCCACCAGATCGCGCACCTCGCCTGGACCGACCGCTCGGCCCTGCTCGCCGTGACCGACGCGGAGGCGTTCCGCACGCTGGTGGACAAGGCCGTACAGGCGCCGGACTCCTTCGTCGACGACGGTGCCGACGAGGGGGCGCTGCTGCCCCCCGGCGAACTGCTCGCCCGCTGGCGACAGGGCCGTACCGCCCTGGACGAGGCGCTGCGCGCGGCCCCGCCCGGCGCCCGCTTCCCCTGGTACGGCCCGCCCATGTCCGCCGCCGCCATGGCCACCGGCCGCCTGATGGAGACCTGGGCCCACGGCCAGGACGTGGCGGACGCGCTGGGTGTGGTGCGCCCACCCACCGACCGGCTCCGGCATGTGGTCCGCATCGGGGTACGGGCCCGTGACTTCGCGTTCACCGTGCACGGACTGACCCCGCCGAACGAGGAGTTCCGCGTCGAACTCACCGCTCCCGGCGGCGAGACGTGGTCCTACGGCCCGGAGGGCGCCGCCCAGCGCGTCACCGGCCCGGCGCTCGACTTCTGCCTCCTCGTCACCCAGCGCGCGCATCGCACCGACGTCGGGGTCCGCGCCGAGGGTCCGGACGCCGACCGCTGGCTGGACATCGCCCAGGCGTTCGCGGGACCGCCGGGAGCGGGACGCGCGCCGAAGGGGGCCACCCCGTGACCGTCCTGCGCATCGGCAACGCCTCCGGGTTCTACGGCGACCGCTTCGACGCCCTGCGCGAGATGCTCACCGGCGGCGAACTGGACGTCCTCACCGGCGACTACCTCGCCGAACTGACCATGCTGATCCTCGGCCGCGACCGCCTCAAGGACCCCGGCGCCGGATACGCCCGCACCTTCCTGCGGCAACTGGAGGAGTGCCTCGGCCTCGCCCACGCGCGCGGGGTGCGGATCGTCACCAACGCCGGCGGCCTCAACCCCGCCGGACTGGCCTCCCGCATCAGGGAGTTGGCCGACCGTCTCGGCATCCCCGCGCGCGTCGCCCATGTCGAGGGCGACGACCTGAGCGCCCGCTTCCCGGACCACCTCACCGCCAACGCCTACCTGGGCGGCTTCGGCATCGCCGCCTGCCTGGACGCCGGCGCGGACATCGTCGTCACCGGCCGGGTCACCGACGCGGCCCTGGTCACCGGGCCCGCCGCCGCCCACTTCGGCTGGACGCCCACCGATCACGACCGGCTCGCGGGCGCGGTCGTCGCCGGGCACGTCCTGGAGTGCGGCACCCAGGCCACCGGCGGCAACTACGCCTTCTTCGCGGGCCACGACCTGCGCCGCCCCGGCTTCCCGCTCGCCGAGATCCACGCCGACGGCGGCAGTGTCATCACCAAGCACCCCGGCACCGGCGGTCTCGTCGACATCGGCACGGTCACCGCTCAGCTCCTCTACGAGACGGCCGGCGCCCGTTACGCGGGACCGGATGTCACCGCCCGCCTGGACACCGTGCGGCTCACCCAGGAGGGACCCGACCGGGTGCGGATCGAGGGCGTGCGCGGCGAGGCCCCGCCGCCCACCCTCAAGGCCGGCCTGTGCCGCCTGGGCGGCTTCCGCAACGAGGTGGTCTTCGTCCTCACCGGCCTCGACATCGAGGCCAAGGCGGCGCTCGTGCGCGAGCAGATGGCCGACGCCCTCACGAAGTCCCGTCCCGCGCGCGCGGAGTGGGAGCTCGTGCGCACCGACCGGCCCGACGCCGACACCGAGGAGACCGCGAGCGCCCTGCTGCGGCTCGTCGTCCGCGATCCTCGCGAGGAGGCCGTCGGGCGGGCGTTGACGGCGGCCGCCGTGGAACTGGCCCTCGCCAGTTACCCCGGCTTCCACGTCCTCGCCCCACCCGGGAAGGGCACCCCGTACGGCGTCTTCGAGACCGCCCACGTCCCCCAGGACGACGTCGACCACACGGCGGTCCTGGCCGACGGCCACCGCGTCCCCGTAGCGTCGCCGCCGCACACGCGCGTGGCCGAGGACGCGCCGTCGCTGTCACCGGGGCACCCGCGTGTGCCCGAGGACGTACCGCCGCTGTCGCCCGGTCACGCGCCCGTGCTGGACGCCGTCCCCGAGCCCCCGCTGCCCGAGCCGTTGCCGGCGGGGCCGACGCGCAGGGCGGCGCTCGGGCTCGTCGCCGGGGCCCGCAGCGGGGACAAGGGCGGGGACGCCAACGTCGGCGTGTGGGCGCGCACGGACGACGCCTGGCGGTGGCTCGCCCACGAGCTGACGGCGGACCGGTTCCGCGAACTGATCCCGGAGAGCCGCGACCTGCCCGTCACCCGGCACGTCCTGCCCCGCCTGCGCGCCCTGAACTTCGTCGTCGAGGGGATCCTCGGCGAGGGCGTCGCAGCCCAGCACCGCTTCGACCCGCAGGCCAAGGCGCTCGGCGAATGGCTGCGCTCCCGCCACCTGGACATCCCGGAGGTTCTGCTGTGACGGTCCTGCCGTCCGCCCTGGACGTCACCGGCCCCGACTACCGGGCCCACCGCGAGGCGATGCTCGCCAGGCTCGCCGCCCTCGACGCCGAGCACGCCAAGGCGCTGGCCGGCGGCGGGGAGAAGTACGTGGAGCGGCACCGCGAGCGCGGCAAGCTCCTCGCGCGTGAGCGCGTCGAACTGCTCCTCGACCCGGACACCCCGTTCCTGGAGCTGTCCCCGCTGGCCGCGTGGGGCAGCGACTACCCCGTCGGCGCGTCCCTCGTCACCGGCATCGGGGTCGTCGAGGGCGTCGAGTGCCTGATCACCGCCAACGACCCGACCGTGCGCGGGGGCGCCAGCAACCCCTGGTCGCTGAAGAAGGCCCTGCGCGCCAACGACATCGCGCTCGCCAACCGGCTGCCCTGCATCAGCCTGGTGGAGTCCGGGGGCGCCGATCTGCCCTCCCAGAAGGAGATCTTCATCCCCGGCGGGGCGATCTTCCGCGACCTGACCCGGCTGTCCGCCGCCGGGATCCCGACCGTCGCCGTCGTCTTCGGGAACTCGACCGCCGGGGGTGCCTACATCCCCGGCATGTCCGACCACGTGATCATGGTCAAGGAACGCGCGAAGGTGTTCCTCGGCGGGCCGCCGCTCGTGAAGATGGCCACCGGGGAGGAGAGCGACGACGAGTCCCTGGGCGGCGCGGAGATGCACGCGCGCGTGTCCGGCCTCGCCGACTACTTCGCCGTCGACGAGCGCGATGCGCTGCGGCAGGCGCGAAGAGTGGTGGCACGCCTGAACCACCGCAAGGCGTACGACGATCCGGGCCCCGTCGAGCCGCCCAAGTACTCCAACGACGAACTCCTCGGCATCGTTCCCGGCGATCTGAAGATCCCCTTCGACCCCCGCGAGGTCATCGCCCGCATCGTCGACGGATCCGACTTCGACGAGTTCAAGCCCCTGTACGGGCCGAGCCTGACGACCGGCTGGGCACGCCTGCACGGCTACCCGGTCGGCATCCTGGCCAACGCCCAGGGGGTGCTGTTCAGCGCGGAGTCGCAGAAGGCCGCCCAGTTCATCCAGCTCGCCAACCAGCGCGACATCCCGCTGCTGTTCCTGCACAACACCACCGGCTACATGGTCGGCAAGGAGTACGAGCAGGGCGGCATCATCAAGCACGGCGCGATGATGATCAACGCCGTCTCGAACTCGCGCGTGCCGCACCTGTCCGTGCTCCTGGGCGCCTCCTACGGCGCCGGGCACTACGGCATGTGCGGGCGCGCCTACGACCCGCGCTTCCTGTTCGCCTGGCCCAGCGCCAAGTCGGCCGTGATGGGACCGCAGCAGCTCGCGGGCGTCCTGTCGATCGTGGCCCGGCAGTCGGCGGCGGCCAAGGGACAGCCCTACGACGAGGACGCGGACGCCGCCCTGCGCGCCCTGGTGGAGCAGCAGATCGAGTCCGAGTCCCTGCCGATGTTCCTGTCCGGGCGGCTGTACGACGACGGTGTCATCGACCCGCGCGACACCCGCACCGTCCTCGGCCTGTGTCTGTCCGCGATCCACACCGCGCCCTATGAGGGAGCGCGGGGCGGCTTCGGCGTCTTCCGGATGTGAGGGGCTCTTCGGTGATTGCTTCTGTGCTCGTCGCCAACCGGGGCGAGATCGCGTGCCGTGTCTTCCGTACCTGCCGGGAGTCGGGCATCCGCACGGTCGCCGTGCACTCGGACGCGGACGAGAACGCCCTCCACGCGCGCGTGGCGGACCGGGCGGTACGACTGCCGGGTTCGGCGCCCGCCGAGACGTATCTGCGCGGCGATCTGATCGTGAAGGCGGCCCTCGCGGCCGGCGCGGACGCCGTGCACCCCGGCTACGGGTTCCTCTCCGAGAACCCCGGCTTCGCGCGCGCGGTGCTCGACGCGGGCCTGGTGTGGATCGGCCCGCCCCCCGAGGCCATCGAGGCGATGGCGTCCAAGACGCGCGCCAAGGAGCTGATGGGCCTCGCGCCGCTGGGCGAGGTCACCGAGGCGGATCTGCCGGTGCTGGTGAAGGCGGCCGCCGGCGGCGGGGGGCGCGGGATGCGGATCGTGCGCCGTCTCGAGGACTTGAGCGCCGCGCTGGAGGGGGCGCGCGCCGAGGCCGCGAGCGCCTTCGGTGACGGCGAGGTGTTCGTCGAGCCGTACATCGAGCGCGGGCGCCACGTCGAGGTGCAGGTGCTCGCGGACACGCACGGCACGGTGTGGGCGCTGGGCACGCGCGACTGCTCCCTGCAACGCCGCCACCAGAAGGTGATCGAGGAGGCGCCGGCGCCCGGGCTCGCGGAGGCGCTCACGGAGGAGCTGCGCGCGCTGGCCGTGCGCGCCGCGCGGGCCGTGGACTACGTGGGCGCGGGCACCGTCGAGTTCCTCGTCGCGGACGGCAGGGCGCACTTCCTGGAGATGAACACCCGCCTCCAGGTGGAACACCCCGTCACCGAGGCCGTGTTCGGCGTCGACCTGGTGGCCGAGCAGATCAGGATCGCCGAGGGCGGCGCCCTGCCCGACACTCCGCCCCGCGCGCGCGGCCACGCCGTCGAGGCCCGCCTGTACGCGGAGGACCCCGCCCGCGACTGGGCCCCGCAGACCGGCACCCTGCACCGCCTCACCGCCCCCGACGGCATCCGCCTGGACACGGGTTACACCGACGGCGACGAGATCGGCGTCCACTACGACCCCCTGCTGGCCAAAGTGATCGCCCACGCCCCGACCCGCCAGGAGGCGATCCGCCGGCTCTCCGGCGCCCTGGAGCGGATGCGCCTGCACGGCCCGGTCACCAACCGGGACCTGCTGATCCGCTCACTGCGGCACGAGGAGTTCACCTCGGCCCGCATGGACACGGGCTTCTACGACCGCCACCTCACGGAACTGACCGAGGCGGCCCCCGACCCGCTCGCCCCGCTCGCCGCCGCCCTCGCCGACGCCCACGGCCGCTCCCGCTTCGGCGGCTGGCGCAACGTTCCCTCGCAGCCGCAGACCAAGCGGTACGCGATGGCGGGTCAGGAACACGAGGTCCGCTACCGGCACACCCGGGAGGGCCTGCGCGCCGACGGGGTGCAGGTGATCCACGTCGACGGCTCCCTGGTCGTCCTGGAGATCGACGGCGTGCGCCGCCGCTACGAGGTCGCCCGCTACGGCGACCGCGTCCACGTCGGCGCCACCGCCCTGACGGTCCTCCCCCGCTTCCCGGACCCGGCGACCCAGCGGGCCCCCGGCTCCCTGCTGGCCCCGATGCCGGGCACGGTCGTCAAGATCGCGGACGGTCTCATCACCGGATCGAGTGTCCGCGAGGGCGAACCGCTGATGTGGCTCGAAGCGATGAAGATGCAACACCGCATCACGGCCCCGGTGACCGGCGTCCTGACCGCGTTGCCGGTGACGACAGGACAGCAGGTGGAGGTAGGGGCGCTCCTGGCAGTGGTCGAGGAAGCGACCTGACGGGGCGCGGGGCCGTATCGATACGCGGCTCCGCCGCGCGAGCGCGAGCAACCACGGACGACGGAAAGCCCGAAGGAGACCGATGACCACCTACAGGGAACCGGAAGAGCACCAGGCCCTCCGAGAAGCAGTCTCGTCCTTCGCCAAGGCCCACACCGGCCTCGGCCACCTGGACCTCTGGCAGAAAGCGGCCGAGCTCGGCTACATCGGCGTCAACCTCCCGGAGGCATACGGCGGAGGAGGCGGCGGCATCACCGAACTCTCCCTCGTGCTCGAAGAACTGGGCACCGCCGGCAACCCGCTGCTCATGATGATCGTCTCCCCGGCGATCTGCGGCACGGTGATCGCCCGCTTCGGCACGGACGCCCAGAAGCGGGAGTGGCTCCCCGCCCTGGCGGACGGCTCCCGCCTCATGGCCTTCGGCATCACCGAGCCCGACGCCGGCTCCAACAGCCACCGCATCACCACCACGGCCCGCCGCGACGGCACCGACTGGCTGCTCACCGGCCGCAAGGTGTTCGTCTCCGGCGTGGACATCGCGGACGCGACACTCATCGTCGGCCGCACCGAGGACGCCCGCACCGGCCGCCTCAAGCCCTGCCTGTTCATCGTCCCGCGCGACGCCCCCGGCTTCTCCCGCCGCCGCATCGACATGGAACTGCGCAGTGAGGAGAAGCAGTTCGAGCTGGTCCTCGACGACGTGCGGCTGCCCGCCGAGGCCCTCGTCGGCGACGAGGACGCGGGCCTGCTCCAGCTCTTCGCCGGACTCAACCCCGAGCGGATCATGACCGCCGCCTTCGCGATCGGCATGGGCCGCTACGCCCTCGCGCGCGCCGTCGAGTACGCCCGCGACCGCACGGTGTGGACCACCCCCATCGGCGCCCACCAGGCCATCGCCCACCCCCTCGCCCAGGCCCACATCGAACTGGAACTGGCCCGCCTGATGATGCAGAAGGCGGCCCATCTGTACGACGCGGGGGACGACACCGGCGCCGGCGAGGCGGCGAACATGGCGAAGTACGCGGCGGGGGAGGCCTGCGTGAAGGCCGTCGACCAGGCCGTGCAGACCCTCGGCGGCAACGGCCTCACCCGAGAATTCGGCCTCGCCTCACTGATAACGGCCTCGCGCGTGGCTCGTATTGCCCCGGTGAGCAGGGAGATGATTCTCAACTACGTCTCCCACCAGAGCCTGGGCCTGCCCAAGTCGTACTGACCAGCACAGTGCCGTGCGCGAGGAGGAACCGTGTTCCGCAGTGAGTACGCAGACGTTCCCGCCGTAGAACTGCCCATCCACGACGCCGTCCTGGGCCGCGCCGCCGAGTTCGGCGACCTCCCGGCGCTGATCGACGGCACCGACGGCACCACGCTCACGTACGAGCAGGTGGACCGGTTCCACCGGCGCATCGCCGCCGGCCTCGCCGACGCCGGCGTCCGCAAGGGCGATGTGCTGGCCCTGCACAGCCCCAACACCATCGCCTTCCCCACCGCGTTCTACGCGGCCACGCGCGCGGGCGCCACCGTCACCACCGTGCATCCCCTCGCCACGGCCGAGGAGTTCGCCAAGCAACTGCGCGACTCGGCCGCCCGCTGGATCGTCACCGTCTCCCCGCTGCTGGAGACCGCCCGCCGCGCCTGCGAACTGTCCGGCGGCGTCGAGGAGATCTTCCTCTGCGACAGCGCGCCCGGACACCGCTCACTGATCGACATGCTGGGCACCCGCGCCCCCGAGCCGCGGCCCGACATCGACCCGTCGGCCGACGTCGCCGTCCTGCCGTACTCCTCGGGCACCACCGGTATCCCCAAGGGCGTGATGCTCACCCACCGGCAGATCGCCACCAACCTCGCCCAGCTCGAACCGGCCATCCCCGCCGGCCCGGGCGACCGCATCCTGGCCGTGCTGCCGTTCTTCCACATCTACGGCCTGACCGCCCTGATGAACGCCCCGCTGCGACAGGGCGCCACCGTGGTCGTCCTGCCCCGCTTCGAGCTGGAGACCTTCCTCGCCGCCATCCAGAGACACCGCATCACCGACCTCTACGTGGCCCCGCCGATCGTCCTGGCCCTCGCCAAGCACCCCGCGGTCACCGGCTACGACCTGTCGTCGCTGCGGCACGTCATCAGCGCCGCCGCCCCCCTGGACGCCGACCTCGCCGCCGCCTGCGCGCAGCGCCTGGACCTGCCCCCGCTCGGCCAGGCGTACGGCATGACGGAGCTGTCCCCGGGCACCCACGTCGTCCCCCTGGACGCCATGCGCCAGGCCCCGCCCGGCACCGTCGGCAAGCTCATCGCCGGCACCGAGATGCGCATCGTCTCCCTCACCGACCCCGACAAGGACCTCGGCGTCGGCGAGCCCGGCGAGATCCTCATCCGGGGCCCGCAGGTCATGAAGGGCTACCTCGGCCGGCCCGACGCCACCGCCGCGATGATCGACCCCGACGGCTGGCTGCACACCGGTGACGTCGGCCATGTCGACGCCGACGGCTGGCTGTTCGTCGTCGACAGGGTCAAGGAACTCATCAAGTACAAGGGCTTCCAGGTGGCCCCGGCCGAACTGGAGGCCCTGCTGCTCACCCACCCCGGCATAGAGGACGCGGCGGTCGTCGGCACGTACAACGACGACGGCAACGAAGTGCCCCACGCGTACGTGGTCCGCCGGCCCGCCGCCGATCTCTCCGAAGGAGAGATCATGATGTATGTCGCCGAGCGCGTCGCCCCCTACAAGCGGGTCCGCCGGATCACCTTCATCGACGCCGTGCCCCGCGCGGCCTCCGGCAAGATCCTGCGCCGCCGGCTCAAGGAGCGCCCATGACCCTCCTCGGACGCACCCGCGCGCGGGGCGTGGAGACCCTCAGCCTCGACGCCACCGACACCCGCAACGCCCTCTCGTCGGCCCTCGTCGACGCCCTGACCGGCGCGCTCGCCGACTGCGGCAAGGACCCCGATCTGCGGGCCGTCGTCCTCACCCACAGCGGCGGCACGTTCTGCGCGGGCGCCGACCTGCGCGACCCGCCCGACCCGGACGCCTTCGTCGGGCTGCTGCGACAGATCGTCGAGCTGCCCAGACCCGTCGTCGCCCGCGTCACCGGGCACGTCCGCGCGGGCGGCCTCGGCCTCCTCGCCGCCTGCGACATC
This sequence comes from Streptomyces sp. NPDC032126, assembly GCF_055580085.1. Lineage (NCBI taxonomy): Bacteria > Bacillati > Actinomycetota > Actinomycetes > Kitasatosporales > Streptomycetaceae > Streptomyces > Streptomyces sp. NPDC032126. The sequence goes on along the minus strand of NZ_JBVIMA010000009.1, from coordinate 389,057 downwards.
GCGGCCGCGAGCGGCACGGCGTCGTTCGCCTTCACGGAGGTACGGATCGGCGTGGCACCCGCCGTCATCACCCTGCCGCTGCTCCCCCGCACCGACCCGCGCGCCCTCGCCCGCTACTACCTCACCGGAGAGCGCTTCGACGCCGCCCAGGCGGCCGGCCTCGGCCTGCTCACCGCGACCGGCGACGACGTCGACGCCGTCCTCGCCCCCGTCCTCGACGGCCTGCGCAGAGCGGAACCCGAGGCGCTGGCCGAGACGAAACGGCTGCTCACGGCTAGGGTGCTGGAGGCATTCGACCGGGACGCGGACCACCTCACCGCGCTCTCGGCGCGCCTCTTCTCCTCCGCACCCGCCCGCGAGGGGATGACGGCCTTCCTAGAACGACGGGATCCACCATGGGTGCTGTGACTGGTGCCGCGACCACCCACGACCGTGGCGACACCGACCGCTTCCCCAAGCAGGACCGCAGCCGGGCCACCCGGCAGCGGCTCCTGGAGGCCGCCGTGGCCTGCCTCGCCGAGCACGGCTGGGCGGGCTCCACGGTGTCGGTCGTCGCCGAGCGCGCCGGCGTCTCCCGGGGCGCCGCCCAACACCACTTCCGCACCCGCGAGGACCTGTTCACGGCGGCGGTCGAATACGTCGCCGAGGAGCGCTCCACCGCCCTGCGCGCCCTGTTCCCGCAGGGCGCGGCAGGCGACCGCCGCGCGGTGGTCGCGGCCCTGGTCGACCTCTACACCGGCCCCCTCTTCCGCGCCGCCCTCCACCTCTGGGTGGCCGCCTCCAACGAGGAACAACTGCGCGCCCGCGTAACCGAGTTGGAGGCCCGAGTGGGCCGCGAGTCCCACCGCGTGGCCGTCGACCTCCTGGGCGCCGACGAATCCCGCCCCGGCGTCCGCGAAACCGTCCAGGGCCTCCTCGACATGGCCCGCGGCCTGGGCCTGGCCACCCTCCTCACCGACGACACCCAGCGCCGGGAAAGAGTGGTGGCCCAATGGGGAGAACTCCTGGAGTCGGCACTGGGCTGAGCGCGGCCCTCACGGGCTCAGGCGCTCCACACGCCAGCTGCCGTCCGGCTCCGCCACGTAGATCAGGCGGTCGTGGAGACGGTTCAGGCGGCCCTGCCAGAACTCCACGGCCTGGGGGGCCACCCGGAACCCGCCCCAGTGCGGGGGGACCGGGACCTGCTCGCCCTCCGGGTAGCGGGCGGCGAGTTCGGCGTAGGAGGCGTCCAGTTCGGCGCGGGAGAGGATGACCGACGACTGGGCGCTGGCCCAGGCGCCCAGCTGCGAGCCGTGCGGCCGGGTCCGGAAGTACGCCGCCGTCTCGTCCCGCCCGGTGCGCCGCGCCACGCCCCGCACGATGACCTGCCGGGCCATCGGATGCCACGGAAAGAGCAACGAGACATAGGGATTCTCGGAGAGGTCGCGGCCCTTGCGGGAGTCGTAGTTGGTGTAGAAGACGAAGCCGCGCTCGTCGAACTGCTTCAGCAGCACCGTACGCGAGCTGGGCCGCCCCTCCGCGTCCGCCGTGGAGACGATCATCGCGTTCGGCTCGAAGAGATGCGCCTGCGTGGCGGCCTCCCGGAACCAGCGCGCGAACTGCTCCACGGGCGTCCCGGCCAGCTCGTCCTCGTCGAGGCCCTCGGCCCGGTACTGCTTGCGCATCGACGCGGGATCGGGCAGCGGATCGGCGTCGGGATCGAAGGGCACGGCGTCTCGGTCGGTCACGCGGTCATCTTGCCGTACGGCCGCGTACCCGCGAACGCCACGCCACCCCGCATGGCACTGAGTGCCGTAAGCACTCCCCAAAGGTGGCACTCGGAGATATCGTGCTGATGCGGCCCCTGTTGGGTGACCGCCATCCGCACGGGGCATGACCACCGCACGGGGCACCACCCGGGGCGACCGCCAGGGACCGCGAGCCGCCCCCGGGGACCGCAGACCGTCCCAGCCGCGCCCCGCACCAGAAACAGACCGCACCCGCACCACAGAAAGACCGCACCCGCACCACCCCCACCCCCACCCCCACAGACCCGTCGCACACATCACGAGGAGCCGCCTGATGTCCGACTTCGTACCCGGACTCGAGGGAGTCGTCGCGTTCGAGACGGAGATCGCCGAACCGGACAAGGAAGGCGGCGCGCTCAGGTATCGCGGCGTCGACATCGAGGACCTGGTCGGCCATGTCTCCTTCGGCAACGTCTGGGGCCTGCTCGTCGACGGCGCGTTCAACCCCGGCCTGCCGCCCGCCGAGCCGTTCCCGATCCCCGTCCACTCCGGAGACATCCGCGTCGACGTCCAGTCCGCGCTCGCCATGCTCGCCCCCGTGTGGGGCCTCAAACCCCTCCTCGACATCGATGCCGAGCAGGCCCGCGCGGACCTCGCCCGCGCCGCCGTCATGGCCCTGTCGTACGTCGCCCAGTCGGCGCGCGGCCAGGGTCTGCCGATGGTGCCGCAGCGGGAGATCGACAAGGCGCAGTCCGTCGTCGAACGCTTCATGATCCGCTGGCGCGGCGAGCCCGACCCCAAGCACGTGGCCGCCGTCGACGCCTACTGGACGTCCGCCGCCGAGCACGGCATGAACGCGTCCACCTTCACCGCCCGCGTCATCGCCTCCACCGGAGCGGACGTGGCCGCCGCCCTCTCCGGCGCCGTCGGAGCGATGTCCGGCCCCCTGCACGGCGGCGCCCCCTCGCGCGTCCTGCACATGATCGAGGAGATCGAACGCACGGGCGACGCCGAGGCGTACGTGAAGCAGGCCCTGGACAGGGGCGAGCGCCTGATGGGCTTCGGGCACCGGGTGTACCGGGCCGAGGACCCCCGCGCGCGCGTGCTGCGACGCACCGCGCGCGAGCTGGGCGCGCCGCGCTACGAGATCGCCGAGGCCCTGGAGAAGGCCGCGCTGGAGGAGCTGCACAACCGCCGGCCCGACCGCGTGCTCGCCACCAACGTGGAGTTCTGGGCGGCGATCATGCTCGACTTCGCCCAGGTGCCGGCGCACATGTTCACCTCGATGTTCACCTGTGCGCGGACCGCCGGCTGGTCGGCGCACATCCTGGAGCAGAAGCGGACGGGGCGGCTGGTGCGGCCCTCTGCGAGGTATGTGGGGCCGGGGCCCCGGCGTCCGCAGGACATCGAGGGGTACGACGAGATCGCCCACTGAGGAGTGGATTGAGGAGCGCGGGCGACTGCGGGCCCTTGTGGGCTGGTCGCGCAGTTCCCCGCGCCCCTTTCGGTGACCCCTAAGCCGGAGTGAGAAGGCTCGCGTGGTGGCGTTCCGCGACCAGCGGGTGGGCCCTCAGCTTGCCCTTCAGCTCGTTGTAGCCGTACTCGGCGAACAAGGGGTTCGACGGATCGGCCGTCACGCCGGGGGCCGCGGAGGCGTGCGGGAAGGGCAGCGGCTCCACCCGGGCGTCCAGGCGCGGGTTGTAGAAGAACGGGACGGAGAAGCGCTCCACGGCGCTCGGCGGCGATACGACCCGGTGGTTGGTGGCCACCAGATAGCCGTTGGTCGCGACCTCCAGCAGCTCGCCGAGGTTGACGACGAACGCGCCCGGCAGCGGCGGCACGTCGTGGAAGAGGCCGTCCTCGCGCTGCACCTGGAGCCCGCCCACCTGGTCCTGGAGCAGCAGGGTCAGGAATCCGTAGTCCTTGTGGGCGCCGACGCCCTGGTCGGCGCCGTTACCGGCGCTGCCCGGGTAGCGCACCAGCTTCAGATGCGGATGCGCCCGCTCGCCGAAGATCGGGTCGTAGAAGTCGGCCGGCGCGCCGATGGCCGTGAGCAGCTCGCGCAGCAGCTTCTCGGCGACGCCGCTGAGCCGCTCGATCCAGGCGAGCGCGGCGGCGCGCAGCTCGGGCAGGGAGGCGGGCCACTGGTTCGGGCCCTCCAGCCACCAGTACGCGGGCTCGTCGGCCCCCGGCACGTGCGCGGGGCGCTCGGCGCCGATGTCGAGCTGGTCGCGCCAGTCCTGCCGGCCTCCGGTCCGCTCGTCGCCGGTGCGCGTGTAGCCGCGGAAGTGGGGCGAGTTGACGTTGTCGATCGCCAGCCGCTCGGCTTCCGGCAGTGCGAAGAAGGCCCGCATGGCGGTCAGGAGCCGCTCGGTCTCCCGCTCGGTCACCCCGTGCCCCACGAGCTGGAAGAAGCCCACGTCGTGCGCGGCGCTGTGCAGCTGCGCGTGCAGCAGGGCGCGCGCCTGGGGGCCGGAGTCGGCGGCCGAGAGGTCGATGATCGGCAGTTGCTGGTACGACGGGTTCGTCGACGTGAGAGTCATGGATGCGTCCGCGTGGGTGTACGGGTACGGGTGGGGGAAGGCGGCGGTGACCGCGCGAGGTGCCGGCAGGCGGGAAGCAGTGCGAGAAACGCGAAAGCTCGGAAAAACGGGCCGGACGGCTCAGATGGAGCGTCGACAGCCCATGCTCGTGACGCGGACGTAGTCCACGTGGCGGCGCCTGACGAGCGAAAGCATGCGACAAGAGTACTGCCCGCCGAAGATTTCGTGTGTGGCGGGGCTCACTGCCGCAAAAGATCCCGAAAACGCAGGCGACCCGCGAGCCTGGTCCTCCAGCGGAGGAGCCGGCCGGACGTACCGGCGACTCGCGGGTCGGGTGACTGCGTTGGAATTGGCCGGCTGCGCGCTCCAAGAACACGCCGGTCCGGCGCCGAACCGAGTACGACGACGGGCTGCTAGCCCGCAGTCACCTCTTCCGTCCGGTATGCATACATCTGCCGAACCACCTCCTTTCCGAAGTAGTCGACACTTTAAGAACCGTCTCGGCGCCCGTTCAACCGGTTTTTGACAAACCTCGCGTGATTGTCGCCAGTAGGCGTCCCACCAGCGGATTCGTATCGCCGGTCCGCCAGGCGACCGCGACGGCCGTATCGGCGGTCGATGGGTCCACGGCCCGGAAGGCCACGCCCTCCAGCCGGATGCGGCGGATGCCGGCAGGCGCGAGGGACACCCCCAGGCCGGTCTCGACGAGCGCGCACACCGTCTGCCACTCGACGGCCTCCTGGACGACCCGGGGGAGGAAGCCCGCCCCGGAGCACAGGGAGGTGATCCGGTGGTGAAGGCCGGGCCCCATCTCGCGCGGCAGCAGGACGAAGGGCGCGTCGGCGAGGTCGGCCAGGGCGACCGTGCGGCGCGCGGCCAGCGGATGGGCGTCCGGCAGGACCGCCACGAACGGCTCCCTGTCGATCGTGCGGAAGGACAGCTCCGGATCCTGGTCCGGCGGCTCCCGGACCAGCCCGACATCGATCGCGCCCTCGCGCAGCGCGTCCAGTTGAGGGGCCGTCGTCATCTCGCGGATGTCGAGGTGGACGTCCGGCAGTCGCTCCCGGTGCGCGTTCAGCAGTCCCGGCAGCAGGGTCAACGCCAGCGACGCCGCGAAGCCGATGCGCAGCCGCCCGCTGCGGCCCTCCCCGGCGGCCCGCGCGGCCGCCAGCCCGTCGCCCAGACCGGTCAGGGCGCGGCGGGCGGCGGGCAGCAGTTCCCGGCCGGCCGGAGTGAGGGCGACGCGGCCCGGCTCCCGGCTGAACAACGGGTGCCCCACACGGTCCTCCAGACGGCGGATCTGCTGGCTCAGCGGCGGTTGAGCGATCCCCAGCCGCTCGGCCGCCCGACCGAAGTGCAGCTCCTGGGCGAGGACGACGAAGGCGTGCAGCTGGGGGAGGGGCGGCAGTGGTGGACGACGTTCCATGCTCCAGCTATATCGCCGGAGATATGAGATGGTCCACTTCTCGCTATTGGACGTATAACAGCAGCTCACCTAGCGTTCCGCGCATGACAGAGCGACGGCGTGTTCTCAGTGGGTCCGTGTTCGAGGAGCAGATCGGGTATGCCCGTGCCGTTGTCGACGGTGAGTGGGTGCATGTGTCGGGGACGACCGGGTACGACTACGCGACCATGACCATCTCCGACGACGTCGTCGAACAGGCCGAGCAGTGTCTGCGCAATATCGGTGCGGCGCTCGCCGAGGCCGGTGCCGGGTTCGAGGATGTGGTGCGGGTGCGCTACCTGCTGCCCGACCGCGCCGACTTCGAGCCGTGCTGGCCGGTGCTGCGCCGCACCTTCGGCGAGGTGCGCCCGGCCGCGACGATGCTGGAGTGCGGTCTGGCCGACCCCCGGATGCGGATCGAGATCGAGGTCGACGCCCGGCGCCGGACCCAGGGTCCCACCGGCTGACCACGGCAATCCCGTTGACGTGTGCACGGTCGTGCGTTTGTCTGCCGTCGTGACTGATCTTCGTATCGAACCGGTCGTCGGCGACGCGATGCTGGAGCAGTGGCGGCACGTCCACAACGTGATCGTGCCCCCGGCCGCGATGTCCCTCGACGAGGCGCGCGACCGCGCCGGCCGCTACCGGCTGTGCAACGCCTACGCCGGTGACGTCCTCGTCGGCTGCTCCACCGTGCGCCCGCCGGACCCCGAGGAGGGCGTGGCGACCGTCATCGCGCGGGTGCTGCCCGGCTTCCGCCGACGCGGCCACGGCACCGCCCTGTACGAGGACGGCCTCGCGCACGCGCGCGTGCTGAAGGCGCGGGCGATCGAGACGTGCGTGCTGGCGGTCAACGAGGAGGGCCTCGCGTTCGCCCTCGCGCGCGGGTTCGCCGAGACCGACCGATACGTCCTGGACGGCGAGAGCGATCTGTGGATCGACCTGCGGCTGGAGGCTCCCACCGGGCACCCGCCGATCTACAACGATTCCTCTGCAATATTGCGGGAACCCTGTGTGGGCTGCGTCACGTTCGAGTTGAATGAAGGCCAGTGACGCAGCCTGCAGGGGGTCCAGGTGAGTGCTTCCCGGCGTAGTGGGGCCACGGACGAGCTGGGGCCGGACGAGCCCGAGCCGCCGCGGCGGAGCGGTTCCGGGGGTCCGGTCGGCTCCGAGGGACACGACGGCGCCGATCTGCTCGCGGCGCTGCTCGACGGCATGGACGCCGCGCTGTGCGCCTTCGACGCGGACGGTGTGGTCACGCACTGGAACCGCGAGGCCGAGCGCATCCTCGGCTGGAGCGCCGCCGAGGCGGTGGGCCGGCGCGGGTTCGCCGGCTGGGCGGTGCGCGAGGCGGACGCCGAGGAGGTCGAGGGCCGGCTGATGGCCGCCATGCACGCCCCCGGCCGCCAGGTGCACGAGTTCGCGCTGCTCACCAAGGACGGCGGCCGGGTCCTCGTACGCACCCAGTCCGCCGCCGTACGAGGCCCGGAAGGCAAGCCGGCCGGCCTGTACTGCGCGTTCAGCGAGGTACACACGCAGATCGACCTGGAGCGGTCCATCGCGCTGAGCGAGGCGCTGCTGGAGGACGCCTCCTGGGGGGTCGTCCTGGTCGACGCCGACCTGCGTCCCGCCGTCGTCAACGCGCACGCCGCGCGGGCGCTCGGCACGGGGCGTACGGCCGCTCTCGGGCGCCCCCTGGGCGAGCTGCTCACCCAGGGCGTCGAGGAGGTGGAGAACGCGCTCACGCACGTCCTGGCCGAGGGCGCGCCGCCCGCGCCCGCCGAGATGTGGGTCGGGGTGCGCACGGCGGACGGCGAGAAGCGGCGTTGCTGGCGCAGCGGCTTCCTGCGGCTGGCCTCACCGCTCGCCGAGGAGCCCGTGCCGCTCGGCGTCGGCTGGCTGTTCCAGGACGTCACCGAGGCCAAGCAGGGCGAGCAGGAGGCGTCGGTGCTGCGCTTCCGCACCAACCAGCTGCACCGGGCCGCCCGCGCGGCCGCCGAGTGCGAGGACCCGGCCGAGGCGGTCACCGTCCATCTCGACTTCGCGCTGGCCGGGTTCGCCGACCACGCGCTGATCGACCGCCTCGCGGGCGCCGAACCGGCCGACGGCGGGATGGGGACGAGCCCGCTGCGGCTGTCCCGGATCGCCGAGACCCCGTCCGGCGGACCGGGCCCCGCCGCGCTCACCAACCAGGCCGGCCTGCCCGTGCACTACGCCGACGGTCACCCCGCGCTGCAATGCGTGGCCCGGGCCGGCTCCGTGCGCGCGGGCAGCGGCAGTGTCCCGCCGGACCAGGCCCGCGCATGGGCGCGCACCCGTCAGTGGCCCGAGGACACCGTCCACGCCCTGTGCACGGTGCTGCGCAGCAGGGGCCGCACGCTGGGCGTCGTGACGTTCCTGCGGGGGCGCGGCAGAGCCCCGTTCGAGCGCTCGGACACCATGTACGCGGAGGACGTGGCCCTGCGCATCGCGACGGCGCTGGACCTGGCGGGGACGGCGACGGGGGACTGAGGCGGACGCATGGCCACTGAGATGGCTCAGCGGCGGTAGAAGATCCGGTCCCGGTACTGCTCCATGATCCTGTCGTTCCACTCCAGGCCGCCGTCGACGTTGCCGGAGCGCAGGAGGGGCGGCTCGACGCCGCGCTCGGCGAGGACGCCGGCGGCGGTGGCCAGCACGGCCTGGAGGAGGGCCGTGGTGACGACGGTGGAGGCGGGCGCGAACGGGGCGGGTACGGAGTCCAGGGTCAGCTCGGCGTCCCCGACGGCGATCTTCGAGTCGAGGACGATGTCGCAGTGGTCCTTCAGGAAGGTCCCGGAGGAGTGCCGTGACGTCGTCTCCGTCGCGTACGCCACCGAGGTCACGCCGATGACCGTGACGCCGAGGGCGCGCGCCCCGAGGGCCATCTCGACGGGCAGGGCGTTGCGCCCCGACAGGGAGATGATCACCAGGGCGTCCCCGGCGCGCAGGGGCGAGGTGTCGAGGACGGCACCCGCCAGGCCGTCGACGCGCTCCAGGGCGGAGCCCAGGGTGGCCGGGACGACGTCGACGCCGACGACACCCGGGACGGCGAGCAGGTTCATGAGCGCGAGGCCGCCCGCGCGGTAGACGACGTCCTGGGCGGCGAGGGAGGAGTGCCCGGCGCCGAAGGCGAAGAGCCGGCCGCCGGAGACGACGGTGTCGGCGAGCGCGGTACCGGCGGCCACGACGGCCTCGGCCTCCTCGTCGCGGACCCGCTGGAGCAGCCCGATCGCCGCGTCGAAGAACTGTCCGCCGAGCTTGCCGTCACTCATCCGAGAGACCCCTTAGCCGTGTCCGGTGTCCGTGTTCCCGTGCCGTGTCGCGGATCACGGTGCGGTCTGGACCAATGCCCTGTCAATACGGCCACCCTGAGACGAGGCCGAGGCCGAGCTCCAGGTCGAGGTCGAGGCCGGCGTCCGGCGAGCCGCACCCGGCGAGGCAAGGCGCCACCCCCCACGAAATCCGGTCGTTTCCTCCGCCCCGCACCGGTTGTCACCGGCATCCGGCAGAATTGAAACAAGGCCAGGGCCAGCGCAGCGAGATCTCATCGAGGGGCACGTATGTCCGGACTGATCGACACGACGGAGATGTATCTCCGCACCATCCTCGAACTCGAAGAGGAGGGTGTCGTCCCCATGCGCGCCCGTATCGCCGAGCGACTCGACCAGAGCGGCCCCACGGTCAGCCAGACGGTCGCGCGGATGGAGCGGGACGGCCTCGTCTCCGTCGCCAGCGACCGCCATCTGGAGCTGACCGACGAGGGCCGCCGCCTGGCCACCCGCGTCATGCGCAAGCACCGCCTCGCCGAGTGCCTCCTCGTCGACGTCATCGGCCTGGAGTGGGAGCAGGTCCACGCCGAGGCCTGCCGCTGGGAGCACGTGATGAGCGAGGCCGTCGAGCGCCGCGTCCTGGAGCTCCTGCGCCACCCCACCGAATCGCCGTACGGCAACCCGATCCCCGGCCTGGAGGAGCTCGGCGAGAAGGACGGCGCCGACCCCTTCCTGGACGAGGGCATGGTCTCCCTCGCCGAGCTCGACCCGGGCCTGGAGGGCAAGACGGTCGTCGTCCGCAGGATCGGCGAGCCCATCCAGACCGACGCCCAGCTGATGTACACCCTGCGCCGCGCCGGCGTGCAGCCCGGCTCGGTGGTCAGCGTGACGGAGTCGGCCGGCGGGGTGCTGGTCGGCAGCGGCGGTGAGGCCGCCGAGCTGGAGGCCGAGATCGCATCCCACGTCTTCGTCGCCAAGCGCTGACCTGCTCCCCCGTGATTCCTGCGGAGGAAGCCGCGTCTCGTCCGTGGGAATTCGCAGCGCCGCGCCGCGTCTCGTGCCAGGCTGTCGCGTGAGGCATATGACCTGAGGGGGGCGGGAAGATGTGCCGCAGACGAGCGGAGGGCCCCGGCGCCTTGCGGCGCCGGGGCCTGTCCTCCCCTGTGCTGACCCGGAGCCCCGAGCTCTCAGAGTCATTCCCCTCGGACCGGTTTCCCCGAGCGGTCCGCCTCCCGCAGAAGATCTCCCCTCGGCAGCGCCGATCATTCCTTGAGCGCCGTCACTCGAACGAGGGGTGTTACCTGCCGCGAAGGCGTTTTTCGAATGTGGGTTCGATAGTCTGCGGGTGAGCGCGAGTCAACGCGGGACACTCATGAGTGGGCAGCGGCCGAGCGAAGCCAGGGGGTGCCAGAACCAATGGCGCGACGCATCGACGTGACCGGGGCGGGCGGTGTACGCCTGGCGGCCTGGGAGTTCGGCGACCCGCCCAAACTCGTCCCCGACCAGCCCGGCCCGTACGACGAGCCCGGCCCGTCCGTCACGCCCGGCCCGTCCGCCACGCCCGGCCCCCTCGACCACCCCGCCCCGCACGGCGACATCACCCCGCAGGAGCCCGGCACCCCCGGTGTCCTGTTACTGCACGGCCTGATGGGCCGCGCCTCCCACTGGGCCGCCACCGCCCGCTGGCTCTCCGAGCGGCATCGCGCCGTCGCTCTCGACCAGCGAGGCCACGGCCAGAGCGAGAAGCCCCCACAGGCCGCGTTCACCCGCGAGGCCTACGTCGACGACGCCGAGGCCGCCCTCGAACAGCTCGGACTCGCCCCCGCCGTCCTCATCGGCCACGCCATGGGCGCGCTCACCGCCTGGCAGCTCGCCGCGAAGCGCCCCGACCTCGTCAGCGGCCTCGTCATCTGCGACATGCGGGCCTCCGCCCTCGGAGCGGCCTCTCAGCGCGAGTGGGCCGACTGGTTCAAGTCCTGGCCCGTCCCCTTCGCCACGCTGGCCGACGTCCGCAAGTGGTTCGGCGAGGACGACCCCTGGGTGGAGCGGCCGACCCCCTCACGCGGCGCGTTCTACGCCGAGGTCATGCAGGAGTCCGCCGACGGCTGGCGGCCCGTCTTCGAGCCCGAGCAGATGCTGCGGAGCCGGGAGACGTGGGTGTACGACGCGCACTGGGAGGAGCTGGCGCAGGTCCAGTGCCCGACGCTGGTGCTGCGGGGGCTGGACGGGGAGCTGGGGCGGGCGGAGGCGCAGGAGATGGTGCGGGTGCTGCCGCGAGGGGAGTACGCCGAGGTGGGTGACGCCGGGCACCTTGTCCATTACGACCAGCCCGAGGCGTGGCGGGCGGCTGTCGAGCCGTTTCTCGAGTCCGTGCGAGCGGTGTGAGCGCGCGCCTCCAGAAGCGAGGCGCCCCTTTCGGGGGCTGATCCCTGCCCGAGAAGCCCCCTCAGCCCCTGCTCACCGCCGACAGGATCTCCGGGAGTCTGGACGCCGTCCTCGGGGCCGCCAGGCGTAGGCCGACATAGGTGATCGCCGTCCCGTACGCCGCTCCCACCGGCAGCAGCAGCCAACCCCACGCCCGCCCGCCCTCGCTGACGTTCAGCCAGATCGTGGCCGCGATGACCGGGGCGCACAGCAGGGCCGCCGCGACCATGCCGCCGAAGATGGCGATCCAGGCGAGGCCGGCCTGGCCGGGGGCCACGTTCTTGTAGCCCTCCTGGGGGATGGAGTACGGGAAGCGGGCCGAGGTCCACGCGCCCGTCGCCAGCATCGCGCCCAGCAGCGCGAAGGACAGGCCCAGCACCTCCGGCAGTTTCGGCCAGTCACCGAGCAGGGCCGTCGTGAGCACGGTGACCAGAGCCGCGTAAGGCAGGGTGATCACCAGGAGGGCCAGCGCGCGCCCGCGCAGTTCGACGTAGGCGTCCCGGGTCGAGGAGATGGTCGTGGCGACCATCCAGAACGCCGAGGTGTCCTGCCCGAACTGGTTGTACATCTGGATGCCGAGCATCCCGGCGGCGAAGCAGGCGAAATAGATCGAGCCGGTGCCCTGGAGGGCGTTGAAGACCGGCACGATCAGACCGATGGCCAGGGAGGTCACCCAGGCCGCCTTGGTCTTCGGGTCCCGCCACACATAGCGCAGGCTGCGTTCCATGACGGTCCCGGTGCGCCCGCCGGGCAGCAGCCGCCCGAGCCCGTGCGCGCCGCGCCGCTCCCGTGGGCCCGGCTCGGCGGCCTGGAGGGTGGAGCCGTCGGGCGAGGTCATCAGCCGCGTCAGGCTCCGCGCCCACACCGCCACCAGCGCCGCCACCGCCCCGGCGGTCAGGAGCAGTTGGAGCACCGAGACGCCGTACGACCCCCGGCTCGCGGCGTCGACCGCGCCGATCGCCGACGCCGGCGGCACCCACCGCAGCACGTCCGCCGCCGGATCCAGCTGCCCGAGGCCCGACGAACCGAGCCGCTGCGCACCGAAGTTGACGACCTGCGCGCCGATCGCGACGACCAGTCCGCTCAGCACGGCCAGATCGCGCCCCCTGCGGCTGGTCAGCAGACGGATGTTGGCGGCGGCCACGGCCCGGGCGAGGGCCACGCACACCAGCAGCCCGAGGGGGACGGCGACGGCGCCGACGGCGTACGCGGCCGCCCCGTGCGCGACGGCCACCACCGACCCGACGAGCATCAGCAGCGTGAACAGCGGCCCGATGCCGACGAGGGAGGCCGCCAGCAGGGCCCGGACCAGGGGGCGCGGGCGCAGCGGCAGCATCACCAGCCGGGTGGGGTCCAGCGTCTCGTCGCCGCCGGGGAAGAACAGCGGCATCACCGCCCACCCCAGCCCCAGCACGGCGGCGAGCAGCACCACCAGGGACGCGGCGTGGGCGTGCCCGCGCAGCGCGATCAGCCCGATCAGCTGGAGCGCGGCGAACAGCAGCACGAGGGCCGCGGAGGCGACGTAGGCGGCCCGCCGTCCGCCGGACTGCCGCAGTCCGTTGCGCAGCAGCGACAGTTTCAGCCGTACGACGGTCGCGGTCACGGCGCTCATCGGGCGCCGCCGCCCAGCCAGTCGAGGTCGGTGCCGCCGTCCCGGCCCTGCGCGCCGACCAGTTCGAGGAAGGCCCGCTGGAGCGAGGGCGCGTCGCCGCGCACCTGTGCGAGCGTGCCGTGGGCGCGGATCCGGCCGGCCGCCATCACGGCCACCCAGTCGCACAGCGATTCGACGAGCTCCATGACGTGGGAGGAGAAGACGACGGTCGCGCCGGAGGCCGTGTACCGCTCCAGGACGCCCCGGATGGTCTGCGCGGACACCGGGTCGACGCCCTCGAACGGCTCGTCGAGGAACAGCACCTCGGGGTTGTGCAGCAGCGCCGCCGCGAGCCCGATCTTCTTGCGCATGCCGGTGGAGTAGTCGACGACGAGCTTGTGCTGGGCGCCGGCGAGGTCGAGGACGTCGAGCAGTTGGGTGGCCCGTTTGTCGACCTCGGCTCCCGGCAGGCCGCGCAATCGCCCGGTGTAGCCGAGCAGTTCCCGTCCCGACAGCCGCTCGAAGAGCCGCAGCCCCTCCGGCAGCACCCCGATCCGCGCCTTCACGGCGACGGGGTCCCGCCACACGTCGTGCCCGACGACCTCGACGTCCCCCGCGTCGGGCCGGAGCAGCCCGGTCACCATGGACAGGGTGGTGGTCTTCCCCGCCCCGTTGGGCCCGACGAGCCCGATGAACTTCCCGGCGGGCAACTCGAGATCGATCCCAGCCACGGCAACATGCTGCCCGAACCGCTTCCAGAGACCACGTACACATACGGCCGACGTCATGTAAGCCAACCTAAGAGGGGCGCGGGGAACTGCGCGACCAGCCACCACGAACCCGCACCCGCCGACAACGATGACGAGGCAGACGGGAATGCGCTACCGATCCCGACCGCACGCATAGGCCAACGGCGAGATCAATTCCTCCGCATCCGGCAACCACCGATTCGCGGGCGTAGGCCGGCAGGCCCACTGCACGGCCCCCCGCGACCCGAACCGCGTGGGCGGCGCAGCCACATACGCCCCCTCGCCCAGCGCCACCAGATCCAGCGACCCCAGCGACCACCCCAGCTTGCGCACCAGCTCCGGCACCTTCACCGACGCCCCCGGCAGCACGAAGAACATCATCCGCCGGTCCGGCGTCAACGTGACGGGCCCCAGCGTCAGTTCCATCCGCTCCATGCGCGCCAGCGCGAGGAACCCGGCCGTCTCCGGTACGGAGATCGCGTCGAACGTACGCCCCGTCGGCAGCAGGATCGACGCGGTCGGCTGCTTCTGCCACATCCGGCGCGCGACGGTCGCGCTGCCGGTGGCCTGCGTCGCCCAGTCGGGCCGCGCGGGATGCGCCCCCGGCGCGGCACACTCGGCGTCCTCGCACGAGCAGCGCTGCACGCCGTCGACGGGTTCCAGCCAGGTGCCGGGGAAGACGTCCCAGTGGCGCTCCTCGGCGTAGCGGACGGCGGTTTCCTGCAGCGATTCCCCGCGCTGCTTCGGGATGTGAGCGGCTTCGGTGCTCTGGATCGTCTCTTCCACGCCCAGCACAACTCTGGCGATCACCAGGGGTTACGCCCGCGCGCGTGCGCGGGGGAGGAGCATCGATTCGGCGTCCGGGGCGCATGGGTGCACGGGCGGGGGCGCGCGGCAGGAACGGGAGCGGGAGCGGGTAGGCAGGGGTGGGGTCGGCTCCCGCCTTTACCCCGGCAAAGTTCGCATGCCTCGCATTTTCGTTATGTCCGCGGGGCATTGATCTTCACGGCCGGATCTTTTCGCTCAAGGGGTTCGCAGGGGGTTATGCCATGGCCGCAAGGCCTCTCGTCGCGCGGCAGCCGAACGAACGGTTGCAGGCGCTCATCCAGGAAGCGGGCTGCTCGAACGCCGGGCTCGCGCGCCGCGTCAACATGTGCGGCGCCGAACACGGCCTCGATCTGCGCTACGACAAGACGTCCGTGGCCCGCTGGCTGCGCGGCCAGCAGCCCCGGGGCCGCGCACCGGCGATCATCGCCGAGGCGCTGGGCCGCAAACTCGGCCGTACGGTCACGATCGACGAGATCGGCATGGCCAACGGCAAGAACCTCGCGTCCGGGGTCGGTCTCCAGTTCTCGCCGACGGTACTGGGGGCCATCGAGCAGGTCTGCGAGCTGTGGCGCAGCGACGTGGGGCGCCGCGACTTCCTCTCCGGTTCGTCCGTGGCCGCGTCCGCGCTGGTCGAGCCGAGCCGGGACTGGCTGATCTCGTCGCCGGACGCCCAGGTGGCACGCTCGGCGGGTCCCCGGGTCGGGCAGTCCGACGTGGCGGCCGTACGGGCCATGACGCAGGCGCTCGTCGACCTCGACCACCAGTACGGCAGCGGGCATGTGCGCCCGGTCGTCGTGCACTACCTCAACAGCGTCGTCTCGGGGCTGCTCGCCGGGTCCTACCGGGAGGCGGTGGGCCGCGATCTGTTCGCCGCGGTGTCCCGGCTGACCGAGCTCGCCGGGTACATGGCGGTCGACACCGGTCAACCGGGCCTGGCCCAGCGGTACTACATCCAGGCGCTGCGGCTCGCGCAGGCGGCCGGGGACCGCGGCTACGGCGGCTATGTCCTCGCCGCGTCCATGAGCCATCTCGCCGCGCAGCTCGGAAACCCGCGGGAGATCGCGCAGTTGGCGCGCGCGGCGCAGGAGGGGGCGCGTGGGCGCGTGACCCCGCGCGCGGAGGCGATGTTCTACGCGGCCGAGGCTCGCGGGCACGCCCTCATGGGGGACGTACGGGCCGCGCAGGCCGCGTCCGGGCGGGCGGTGTCCGCGCTGGAGTCGGCCGATCCGGCGGCCGGGGACGATCCGGCGTGGATCGCGCACTTCGACGAGGCGTATCTCGCGGACGAGTTGGCGCACTGCCACCGCGACCTGGGGCAGGCCGAGGCGGCGGCGCGCTGCGCGGAACAGTCGCTGGCCGGGCATCCGCCGTCCAGGGCGCGCAGGCGGGCCATCGGGTACGTCCTGCTGGCCACGGCGCAGGTCCAGCAGCGGGAGATCGAACAGGCCTGCCATACCGGCCTGAAGGCGGTCGAGCTCCTGGAGACACTGCGCTCCAACCGCGGCGCGGACTATCTGGAGGACCTCCAGCAGCGGCTCGAACCCTTCCGGGAGGAGGCGGTGGTGCGGGAGTTCGGGGCGCGGCTGGAACTCCAGGCCGCCGCGTGAGACACCGGGGCGCCGTTAGGCCGATGGACGGCGCTCCGGACGGGCCGACGATCTGTTAGGGAGGTCACAGGGAAGGAGGTCACGTCCTGAGCTGCGTAGCACGGGGTTCCGGGTACCCGGTAGCGTGAGCCGACGATTCCGAAGGTCCCCCATTAGTAGGAGTCCTGGTGACGCAGAGTGGACAGGGCGAGGAGCCCTCGGCGCGACCCGCGCGCGAAGGCATCGTGCTGCCCTCCGACGGCGGCGAACCGCTGCTGCCGGGCATGACAGGCGCCCCCGCGGCGGGCTCCTACGGCGGTGACGCGACGGGCCACGGCTCCTACGGCGCCCCGGGCGCCCCCGGCGGGTACGACGGCGCGTACGGCAACGCCCCGCAGCCCGGCCCGTACGGCGGCCCGCAGCCCGGCGGCTCCTACGCCGGCCCCGGCCCTCAGCCGGCCGCCGGCCAGACCTGGGGCCAGCCCTGGGGCCCGGACCCGCAGCAGGGCTCGGCCCAGCAGCAGGCCCCCGCGCCGCACCAGGCCCCCGCGCCGCAGCCGGAGCAGAGCGCCTGGCCGCTGCCCCCGGACCAGCGGTGGGACGCGTCCCGCTCGGCCGCGCCGGACCCGTGGAGCGGCCCGCAGCAGGGCTCCGTACCGCAGCCCGCGAACGGCATCCCCGCGCAGCCGGGCCCCGGCCCCCTGCCCCCGGAGACCGCGCAGCCGCCGACGTACGGAGGTGCCCTGCCGCCCGTCGACGACGGCGCGACGCAGCTGATCCCCCCGGTCGCCGCCGCGCCGACCATGGACGACGGGGCCACGCAGTACATACCGCCGGTGACCGCCCCCGCGCCGGGGACGGACGACGGCGCGACGCAGCTGATCCCGCCGGTCGTGCCCGGTGCGCTGCCGCCCGAGAGCCCGGCCGAGGCCACGCGGTTCCTCGGCCGCACCGCCCCGCACGCGCAGGCCGCCCCGGCGGGCCCGGGGCCGATGCCCGGCGCCGGTGGCTCCGACGCCGAGGCCACCCAGTACATCCCGCCGGTGACCGGCGCGCAGGGGCCGTACGGCGGCCCGGGCGGTGAGGCGCGGCACACGCCCGCCGAGTTCGACAACCTCTTCCGCACCGGTGCCGATCAGCCCGCCGGCTCCACCCAGCAGCTGCCCCGCATCGACGGACCGCAGGTGCAGGGGCTCCACGGCACCCATGGCACGCATGGCACGCATGGGGCGCACGGGGCTCAGGGGGTCGGGCGGCCGGCGCAGTCCTCCTTCATACCGCCCGGCGCCGGCCGCGCCGTGCACGACGACGCCGACGATCACGGACGCCGCGGCAGCGGCCGGAGCGGCTCGCGCGTGCCGCTGTTCGCGGCGATCGGCGTGGCCCTCGCCGTCGTGGGCATCGGCGCCGGAGCCCTCCTCGGCGGCGGTGGTGACGGCGGGGACGACAACAAGACCGTCGCCGCCTCCGAGCCCGCCACCTCCGGTTCCTCCCCGGCCTCGGCCGACGCCGCCAAGGCGCAGGCCGTCGAGCTGGACAAGCTGCTCGCGGACAGCGGCGACAGCCGGGCCAGCGTGATCAGCGCGGTGGCCGACGTGAAGTCGTGCGGCAACCTCGCGCAGGCCGCGACCGACCTGCGGGCCGCGGCCCAGCAGCGCACGGAGCTCGTCACCCGGCTGTCCGGTCTGAGCGTCGACAAGCTGCCCGACCACGGCGCGCTCACCGCCGCCCTCACCAAGGCGTGGCAGGCGTCCGCGGCGGCCGACAACCACTACGCGGCCTGGGCCGACCAGGTCGCCGGCAACCGCAAGGCGTTCTGCAAGAAGGGCCAGGCGCGCAACACGCCGGAGACCCAGGCAGGCAACCGCTCCAGCGGCACCGCCAGCAACCAGAAGGCGAAGGCCGCGCCGCTGTGGAACTCCATCGCGCGCAAGTACGAACTGACGGAGCGCCAGCCGACCCAGCTGTAGCCGGGCCCCGGCTCAGTCGAGGTTGGCGGACTCCAGGGTCTTCGTCACGTCGACGAAGCCGTTCTTGGCCGCCACCAGCCGGCCCTTGCGGACCACCTGGAGGGTCACGTCGGCGTTGACCAGACGGGGCAGGCCGACCGAGCCGAGACGGTCGGCGAACTGCCAGCGCAGCGTCGGCGTGAGCCCGCCCGTGGTGACCTTCAGCCCGTCGTCGAGGGCGCCGCGCACCGTGTCGGCGCTCACCTCGCCGCCCCCGAGCGACTCCACGGCCTTCTTGAAGACGGTGTACGCGATGTACGTCGTCTGCACACCCGTGTCGTCGGCGTCGATCCGGTTGTCGGTGAACGCCTCCTCCTTGATGATCTGCTTCATCTCCTTCCAGCGGCCGTCGCTGGAGACCGGGTACCAGCCGGTGACGTACGAGCCCTCGTACGGGCTGCTCGCCCCGCCGGTGGAGTTGATCACCGTCTGGTCGACGCTGCCGAGGACGGTCGCGGTGCGCACGGCGCCGGTGTCCTCGCCGCTGCGCCGGAAGGAGTCCATGAAGGTGCTGGTGCGGTCGCCGAGCGCGGGCACCACACAGCCCTTGCCCTTGCCGTGGCCGTCGGCCGCGTCCAAGGCCCGCGCGGCCTGCGCGGAGTACTCGGTGGCGTCCTCGGCGGCGCGCTGGTCGGACGCGGCGTCGTGGCCGCCCGCCGTGAGGCCCGAGTCCAGCATGCTGGGCAGGGCGTCGCCCGCGATGGTGTCCGGGCGGACCAGGGCGACCTTGCCGCAGACCTCGGCGAGCTCCCGCCCGAGGCCGGCCAGCAGCGCGGGCTGGCCGCCGTTGACCGGGTAGGACAGCGGGCTGGTGAACTCCTGGTTGGTGACGCCGTAGCCCCCGATGTAGGGGACGCCGGAGCCCTCCAGGTGCGGGAGGAAGGAGTCGGAGTACTGGCTGTAGGAGCCGACGACGGCGACGGCGCCCTCCTTGACCGCGCGCCGGGCGCAGGTCGCGGCGCCCACCGTGTCATTGCGGTCGTTGCAGGTCAGGACCTTCAGATCGCGGCCGTTGATCCCGCCGTGGTCGTTGATCCAGCGGGCGTAGGCGCGGGCGAAGGCGGGCATGCCGGGCTTGTTGGTGGCGGCCGTGTCCTCGGGCGCCCAGGTCATGACGACGATCGGGGAGTCCCCGGAACCCCCCGTGGTACCGGGGAGGACCCCGCAACCGACAGCGAGCGACGAACAGGCCGCCAGCACCCCTGCCCGCAGGGCATGGGCTCTGGCCTGCCGGGTGAAGCGGGTGTACAGGGGGAGGAGGTCGCTTCGTGTACGTCGCCTGCCGGTCATGGACATGCACGATTCCGTCACACCACTAACCCGAAAGTGACCCCTGGTCAACGAACGGTGACGGGGAGGTGAATTGCGGGGTCCGGTGCGACCGATGTGACGCGGATCGTACGATCAATGACCGTGCAAGCTCCGGAGAACTCTTCACGTCGTGCCCGTCGCTCATCCACCATGGGCGGCATGCCACTCAACGACATGCCGTGGTGGCGCTGGCGCAGCAATGTGCGCTCCGCGCTGCACATGCTCTCCGACCCGGTGTTCCAGCGGGACGTCTGGCTGGCCGGCCTCGACGGGTACGGGGACGTCACCGACGCCGTGTACCGCCTGGTCGAGGACACCTGGCTGGACAACTGGTCCGCCGAGAAGTACGTCGGCACGATCTTCCGGGACTCCCAGGAGGCGGCCCTGGTGGACACCGCGGTGCTGCGGGTGCTGCGGATCATGCACCAGGTCGGCCCGGACGCGCCGGTCTCCGCCTACCTCGACCACGAGGCGTGGCCCGAGGCGGTGCGGGCGGCGCGGGACGCGCATGTGCGGATGGCCGTGAGCGACGGTGAGGACCCGGAGGCGGCGCCGCGCACCCTGGAGGTGCTGCGGATCCTGACGAGGTCCGCGTAGCGGGACGGCCTGCCGGGGGAGGGGGTCCGTATGGGACGCTGTGGTGCATGACCGAGCAGACCAAGCGAGCCGCGGCGAACCCCGCCGATCAGTACGTCCTCACCCTGTCCTGCCCGGACAAGCAGGGCATCGTGCACGCCGTGTCGAGCTACCTGTTCATGACCGGATGCAACATCGAGGACAGTCAGCAGTTCGGTGATCACGACACCGGGCTGTTCTTCATGCGCGTCCATTTCTCGGCCGAGGCGCCGCTGACCGTGGAGAAGCTGCGGGCGAGCTTCGCGGCGATCGGTGACTCGTTCCAGATGGACTGGCAGCTCAACCGGGCCGACGACAGGATGCGCATCGTCCTGATGGTCAGCAAGTTCGGGCACTGCCTCAACGACCTGCTCTTCCGCGCCCGGATCGGCGCGCTGCCGGTGGAGATCGCGGCGGTGGTGTCCAACCACACCGACTTCGCCGAGCTGGTGGGGTCGTACAACGTCCCCTTCCACCACATCCCGGTGACGAAGGACACCAAGGCGGAGGCCGAGGCGCGGCTTCTCGACATCGTCCGGGAGAACGACGTCGAGCTGGTCGTGCTGGCCCGCTACATGCAGGTCCTCTCCGACGACCTGTGCAAGCAGCTGAGCGGGCGGATCATCAACATCCACCACTCGTTCCTGCCGAGCTTCAAGGGTGCGAAGCCGTATCACCAGGCGCATGCGCGAGGGGTGAAGCTCATCGGGGCGACGGCGCATTACGTGACCGCGGATCTCGATGAGGGGCCGATCATCGAGCAGGAGGTCGAGCGGGTCGGGCACGGTGTGACGCCGGATCAGCTCGTCGCGATAGGCCGGGATGTGGAGTGCCAGGCGCTGGCGCGGGCCGTGAAGTGGCATGCGGAGCGGCGGATTCTTCTCAATGGGCGGCGGACGGTGGTGTTCGCCTAGGAGCACGGGGGGTTCGGTTCGAGGGCGGCTGCGGGTGGTTCGTGGTTGCTCGCGCAGTTCCCCGCGCCCCTTGATCTCACCGTGAGATTAAGGGGCGCGGGGAACTGCGCGACAAGCCAACGACTACCCGCAGCCGCCCGCGAATCCGCCACCGCCCCCTACATACGGCTCATCGACGCCACCGCCAACAGCACATCACCAATCGCCTCACGATCACCGACCTGCCCCGCTGCCGCCTCCGCAGGAGCCACGTGGCCCGCCGCCAGCTGGCAGAACTCCACGTCGTCCAGGGCGACGTGGGCCACCTCGTGCGCGGCGGAGCCCACCGCCGCCGGGGAGTCCAGGGGGATCAGCCACTCGCCGCCGCCCGTGCCCTCGATCTCCAGGCGCAGGGTGCGGCCGGGTCGGCCCGCCGCCACCAGCTCCTGCACCGGCGCGGCCAGGCCCGCCTGCCGGCGGTTCGCCAGGGCGTCCGGCAGCATCCGCACCGCCAGGTCGATCATCTGGTGGAGGTGGCGGGGCGCGGGCGGCGTGTAGGGATAGTTCACGGCGTCCGCTATGTCCTCCGCGTGCACCCAGCACTCGAACGCCCGGTCCAGCATCGCGTCCCGCAGCGGCAGCTCCACGCCGTCGCCGTACGGTACGCCCAGCCGTCCGGTGCCGCCCGTGAAGGACACGCTCCGTACGATGCCGTGGCTCTGCTCCCGCCAGGGCGCCCGTACGGTCCGGGTGGGCGGGAAGCGGGCGTCGCGCCAGTACCGGTCGGTGCGGTCGGCCGGGCCCCTCGGCGCGTCCCCGGCCTCGCCGAGCGGATCCTCCAGGCCCAGTGCCAGGGCGACGAGTCCGTCGACGGCGAGTAGATGGGCGATCACCCCGGCGACGGTCGTACGGCGGTTCCGCGTGGCCTCGCCCTCGAACCACCGCAGCCGCACCGGGGCGTGCCACTCGGCGTCCCCGAAGTCCTGGAGCAGCGCGTCCAGGCGGGCCGTCTCCGCGTCGTACGGCGCCGCCCACTCGGGTACCGGGATGCGCGGCGCGCGCCGGTCCAGGCAGGCGTCCAGGACGCGGGTGCGCAGGCCCGGGTCGAGGTCGAGGCTCTCCGGTTTCTGGAGCAGGCCGACCGCCTCGCGCAGCCGGCGTGCCTCCTCCGCGCAGGCGCCGCAGCCGCCCAGGTGCTCCTCGACGGCGGCGGTCTCCCGCGCCGAGCAGGCCGCGAGGGCCCAGGCGCCCAGCAGTGACTTGAGCACCCGGTGGTCCAGCGCCGGCGGCTCGGCGGTGTCCGCCTCGTCCACCTTGGCTTGTGTGTCCCCTCTGTCTGTCTTGTCCCCCTGGTCGTTCACGCCGGGCGCGTCCTCCCCCTGGTCGTCGTGCGGCTCGGGCAGCGGCAGCCCGCTGTCCTCCACGGACGTACGCGGCATCGGTATGCGGGGCGGCCGGGGCGGCTGGTCGGGGCCGCTTCCGTCGCCTCCGCGCGGGCCCCGGGGACCGTCGTCCCCGAAAGCACCGCCGTCGTACTCTCCGTGGCCCGTGGGTGCTTCGCTCTGCTCCTCGGGCTCCTCTCCGTCGTCGAACGCCTCGGACCGGTGCGCGTCGCTCACGCCGCACCCCCGTATCCGGGCGGGGCGCCCGGTGCGGCCGTGTCGTGGGCCGTGGACAGCAGCTGGAGGCCGAGGCGGAGCCGGCGGCGGGCCTCGTCCTCGGTGATGCTGAGGTCGGTGGCGGCCTGCCGGTAGTCGCGGCGCTGGAAGTAGGCCAGCTCCAGGGCGGCCCGCAGCGGGGACGGCATCTGCTGGACGATGTAGTCGGCGCGGGCGGCGACCGCGGCGTGCCGCACCTTCAGCTCCAGGTCCTCGGTGGTGCCGGGGCCGCCCCGGGCGAGCGCGGCGGTCTCGGTGGCGCGCAGTCGCTGGACGGCGAGGCGGTGGGTGAGGGTGGCGACCCAGGTGCGCAGGGGTCCGGTCTTCGGGTCGTAGGCGTCGGGGTGTTCCCAGACGTGGGTGAAGACCTCGCGGGTGATGCCGTCGGCGGCCCGTTCGTCCCCGAGCACGCGGTGGGCGAGTCCGTGCACGAGCGAAGCGAAACGGTCGTAGAGCTCGCCGAGGGCCGCCGCCTCGCCGCGGGCCAGCCGCTGCTGCATCCTGCGGTCCCAGCGGGGCGGTGCGTCCTTCTTCGCCATATGGGCCCCCTCACCCCTGTGTCCGAGTCCAGCCTGCGTCCACCGTCTCATCGAATGTAGTCGGCATGTCTGACACCGCACGCTCCTTTGTCGCAATGTGCGCCCCCGGCGGAACCCAGGGTGGTATTGGCGGCCGGACACACGCACCACGATCGAATCGGATCGAATGCGACCGAAACAAGCCTCTTTCCTTTGCTTTCTGTTTTTGGGCCGGTGTTTCGGGGAACGGCCGCTGGGCAGCCGCGCTGCAAGGAAGCGAAGGGCCGGCTTCCGTTCCAGCGAGCGAAGGGCGTGGTGGTGGCGTTCAAAGTGACCGGCGGCGAGCGCGGGGAGTGGGCCGTGCTCCAGGTGTCGGGGGAACTGGACCTGGTGACCTCGCCCGCGCTGCGACAACGGGTGCACGATGCGGTCGCCGACGGGAGGCGGTTGCTCGTCCTCGACCTCTCCGAGGTGAGGTTCTGCGACTCCAGCGGGGTGGGGGTGCTGATCGCCGCGCGGCGGTTGCTGCGGAGCTGCCAGGGGCGGCTGCGGCTGGTGCTGCCCGCTCGGGGAGCCGTGGAGGAGTCTCATGTGAACCGGGTGTTCGGGGCGCTCGGGGTGCGGCGGTTGTTCGATGTGTACGGGGACCTCGAGGACGCGGTTAGTTCCGAGCCGTTGTCCGCGTAGCGCGATGGCGATACCGCCCCGCTCCCTTTCGTTGCCCCAGGTTCGTCTTCTGGCTTCCCCCGCGTCATCGGCGTCGTACGCTCCTCGCAGACATACCCCCACGTGATGATGTAAGGCGGACCGAGGCACATGGTCAGCAGTGAGTACGAGCGGCGGATCGCGGACCGCTTCGCCACCTTCGACCAGGATCACAACGGCTGGATCGACCGGGAGGACTTCAGCGGCGCGGCCAAGGCGCTGCTCGCCGAGTTCGCCGTCGCGGCCCGGTCGGACAAGGGGCAGGCGCTGTACGCCGGCGCCGAGGCGTTCTGGCAGGGCATGGCGGGGATAGCGGACCGGGACGGCGATCAGCGCATCACCCGGGACGAGTTCGTGGGCGGCGCCGTCAAGCGGCTGCGGGACAATCCGGAGCGGTTCGCGGAGATCGCCCGGCCCTTCCTGCATGCGGCCCTCGCCATCGCCGACGGCGACGGGGACGGAGCGGCCACCGTCGATGACACGGCGCGCGCGTTGCGGGCGCTCGGCGTCCCCGAGGGCGTCGCCTCCACGACGGCCGCCGCGCTGGACGCCGACGGCGACGGCCAGGTGGGCGAGCAGGACGTCGTGCCGGCGTTCGCCCGCTACTTCACCGTCCCCGAGTAGCGCTCGCGCAGCTTGTACTTGAGCACCTTGCGCAGGGTCTCGTTGCGCGGAAGGGCGTCCACCACCTCCAGCTGCTCCGGCAGCTTGTGCACGGACAGCCCTTCCGCGCGCAGATACGACGTCAGCGCCGCCAGCGTCAGCTCGCGCGCCCCCGGCGGCTGTTCGACCACCGCGCAGACGCGCTCCCCGCGTTCGGGGTCCGGCAGGCCGATCACCGCCACGTCCCCGACGTCCGGGTGGGCGGCCAGCAGATCCTCGATCTCCTTCGCCGACACGTTCTCGCCCTTGCGGATGATGACGTCCTTGAGCCGTCCGGTGAGCACCAGATGGCCGCTGTCCTTCACGAACCCCAGGTCGCCGGTGCGCAGGAAGCCGTCCGCGTCGAACGCCTCGGCCGTCTGCGCCGGGTCCAGATAGCCCCGGCACACCGCCTCTCCGCGCAGCCGGACCTCGCCGTCCACGATCCGTATCTCCATGCCGTCCGGCGGGCGGCCCTCGGTCGTCGCCAGGTTCTCGGCCGTGTCGTCGGGGGCGCCCATGGTGATCATCGGCACCTCGGTCATGCCGTATCCATGGGTGAGCCGCACGCCCATTTCCCGTACGACGGCGTGGTACAGCTCCGGTGGCTTGGGCGCTCCGCCGCCCGCGAGGAGCCGTAGCGAGGGAATGAGCCGTTCGCCGTCCGGCAGGGCCCGCTGCTCGGCCAGGAACATCGAGTAGAAGGCGGTGGAGCCGCCCGCGACCGTCACCCCGTGCCGCCGGTACTCCGTGAGCGCGTCCGGCAGCGCGAAGTGCTCGAACATCACCGCCGGGAAGCCGTACAGCAGCAGCATCACCGTGTAGTCGGGGCCGGCGATGTGGGCGTAGGGGAAGGCCATCGAGCCCACGTCGTCGGCGGACAGGTGGAGCGCGTGCGCGAGGCAGGAGCCGCCCGCGATCAGCGAACGGTCGGTGTGCAGAACGCCCTTGGGGTTCGAGGTGGTCCCGGAGGTCCAGTAGATCCAGCGCACCGAGGTGCCGTCGGCGGGCGGGGGCGGCAGCCGGTGCGGGTCGCCCTCGGGCAGGTCGTCGTACGCCTCGAAGACGCCCTTGGCGCCCAGACGCCGGGCCATCTCGGAGTGGTCGAAGCCCCGCCACACGCCCGGTGTCGCGAAGAACTCGGCCCTGGACTCCCGCAGCGCGAAGCCGACCTCGCGGTCCCGGTAGAAGGGGATGACCGGCGACTGGACCGCGCCCAGGCGGGCCAGGGCGAAGGCCAGGACGGCCGTCTCGATGCGGGTGGGCAGCTGCCAGGCGACGACCGTGCCGGGGCGTACGCCCCGGTCGTACAGACCGGCCGCCACGCGCTCGGCGCGCTCGCGCAGCCCGCCGAAGCTCAGGGAGCGGTCGCCCTGGAGGAGGACGGGGCGGTCGGGGGTGAGCGCGGCGCGGCGGTCGAGGAGTTCCCACAGCGTGCGGGCGGAGCTCAGGGAGTGCGGGGTCTCGTTCACGGGTGCCCCCTGCTTGGCTGACGACTCGTCAGGTGACATGCTATCTGACGACCCATCAGATACACCCATCAGATGCACACCGTCCGGCGGAGGGCCACCAGGAGGCCACCATGGAGACCGAACTGCCGCGCGTCATCAGCGTCGACGACCATGTGATCGAACCCGCGCACCTCTTCTCGACCTGGCTGCCCGCCAAGTACCGCGACCGGGGACCCCAGCCGCTCACCGCCGGCATCGGCGAACTCGCCTACATCGGCGGCAAATACCAGATCACGATGGACCCCGAGGGGCCGCCCACCGACTGGTGGATCTACGAGGACCTGAAGTTCCCGTACAAGCGCAACATCGCCGCCGTCGGCTTCGACCGGGACGAGATGACCCTGGAGGGCATCACCCGCGAGGAGATGCGGCGCGGGTGCTGGGACCCCAAGGCCCGCCTGGAGGACATGGACCTCAACCACGTCGAGGCGTCCCTGTGCTTCCCCTCCTTCCCCCGCTTCTGCGGCCAGACCTTCGCCGAGGCGCACGACAAGGAGGTCGCGCTCGCCTGCGTGCGCGCCTACAACGACTGGATGGTCGAGGAGTGGTGCGGCGACAGCGGCGGCCGGCTCATCCCGCTGTGCCTGATCCCGCTGTGGGACATCGACCTCGCCGTCGCGGAGATCCGCCGCAACGCCGCTCGCGGGGTGAAGGCCGTCACCTTCTCCGAGATCCCCACCCACCTCGGACTGCCGTCCATCCACTCCGGCTACTGGGACCCCTTCTTCGCGGTCTGTCAGGAGACCGGCACGGTGATCAACATGCACATCGGGTCCAGCTCCCAGATGCCGGCCGCCTCCCCCGACGCACCGCCCGCCGTCCAGGCCTCGCTCAGCTTCAACAACGCCATGGCCTCGATGATGGACTTCCTCTTCAGCGGGGTCCTCGTGCGCCACCCGACGCTCAAACTCGCCTACTCCGAAGGCCAGATGGGCTGGATCCCGTACGCCCTGGAGCGCGCCGACGACGTCTGGGAGGAGCACCGCGCGTGGGGCGGGGTGCGGGACCTGATCCCCGAGCCGCCGTCGACGTACTACTACCGGCAGATCTTCTGCTGCTTCTTCCGCGACAAGCACGGCGTCGCGTCCCTGGACGTGGTCGGCCGCGACAACGCGACCTTCGAGACCGACTATCCGCACGTCGACTCGACCTTCCCGCACACCAAGGAGGTCGCCCTCGACCATGTGAAGGGCCTCGACGACGAGACGGTCTACAAGCTGATGCGGGGCAACGCCATCCGCATGCTGGACCTGGACCTCGACAGGTGATGGACCTCGCCCTCACCCCCGAGGAGGAGGAATTCCGGGCGCGGCTGCGGGAGTGGCTCGGCAAGACACTGCCGACGCTGCCGCCCAAGCCCTCGCCCGAGGACTGGCCCGGGCGGCGCGCGTACGACCTCGGCTGGCAGCGGACGCTGTACGACGCCGGGTACGGGGACGTCCACTGGGGCGCCTCGCCGACCGTACGGCTGATCTTCCTGGAGGAGACGGAGAAGGCCGGCGCACCCTACGTGGGCGCCGGATTCGTCGGGCTGCTGCACGCCGGGCCCACCATCGCCGCCGAGGGCACCGAGGAACAGCGGGCGCGCTGGCTGCCGCCGATCCTGCGCGGGGAGGAGGTGTGGTGCCAGGGCTTCAGCGAGCCCGAGGCCGGATCGGACCTCGCCTCCCTGCGCACGCGCGCGCGACGGGAGGGCGACGTCTATGTCGTGTCCGGCTCGAAGATCTGGACCTCGCACGCCGAAGTCGCCGACTGGTGCGAGCTGTTGGTGCGGACCGACCCGGCTGCACCCAAGCACCGGGGGATCAGCTGGCTCGCGATGCCCATGGACGCGCCCGGCATCACCGTACGACCGCTGCGGACGCTCGCCGGGTCGGCCGAGTTCGCCGAGGTGTTCCTCGACGAGGTGCCGGTGCCGGTGGCCAACCGGGTCGGCGAGGAGAACGACGGCTGGCGGGTGACGATGGTGACGCTGTCCTTCGAGCGGGGGACGGCGTTCGCCGGCGAGGTGGTCGCCTGCCGCCGCGTGCTGACCGAACTCGCCGCCGAGGCCCGGCGCAACGGCCGCTGGGACGACCCGGCGCTGCGCCGCCGGCTGGGCCGTCTGAACGCCGAGTTCCGCGCCCTGTGGCGGCTCACGCAGTGGAACGTCAGCGGCGGGGCGCCCGGGGTCGGCGGCTCGGTCTTCAAACTCCGCTACTCGCACGCCCGCCAGGACCTCTACGACACGGCCGCGGAGGTCGCGGGGGACGCGTCACTGGACCTGGACCGGCCGTGGGTGCTGGACCGGCTGTCGTCGCTCTCGTACACGATCGCGGCGGGGACCTCCCAGATCCAGCGGACGATCGTCGCGGAACGGATCATGGGACTGCCGAAGGGGAGGTGAGCTGCGGTGCGGTTCCGACTGACCGAGGAGCAGCGGGCGTTGCGGGCGGCGGTGCGGGGTGTTGTGGGGCGTCGTCGTCCGACGGCGGACGCGTCCCGTCTGGATCGGGAGCTGTGGGGGGCGCTCGGGAAGCTGGGCTTCTTCTCGCTCCGGCTGGCCGAGGCGGACGGTGGGGTCGGACTGGGGCCGGCCGAGGCCGTGTTGGCGTTCGAGGAGACGGGACGAGCCCTCGTCCCGGGGCCGCTCGTGGCCACGCATCTCGCGGCGGGGACCGTGCCGGGCGCGGCGAGCGGGGAGGTCGTCGTGGCGGCGGTCGACGGGGGCCTCGTGGAGTGGCTCGCGGAGGCGGACGTGGTGCTCGGAGACGCCTCGGGGGCCGTACCCGTACGGTCGGTGGATCCGCTGACGCCGCTGCATCGGGTGCCGGTGCCGCCCGGGCAGGGTCCCGTTTCCGTCCCCGGCGCCGTCGCGTCCCTCCTCACCGCCGCCGAGCAGCTCGGGTCCGCCGGGCGGGTGTGCGAGCTCGCGGTGCAACACGCGTGCACGCGGGAGCAGTTCGGTCGGCCGGTGGGGTCCTTCCAGGCGGTCCAGCACCTCTGCGCCGACCTGTACGCGCGCGTGGAGCTCGCCCGCGTGGCCGTGTACGCCGCCGCCCTCACCGAGGACCCCGCCGACATCGCCGCCGCCAGGCTCCTCGCCGACGAGGCGGCCGTGCGCGGTGCCCGGGACTGTGTGCAGGTGCACGGGGGGATGGGGTTCACCTGGGAGGCCGAGGTGCACCTGCACCTCAAGCGGGCCTGGGTGCGCGCACGGCGTACGGGTGGGGGCGCGGGGAGTGAGGAGCTGCTCGCCGCCGATCTCGCCGGGACCGGGGGAGCGGCCTGAGCTCGGGCCAACGGTGTCGCGGATCGTGGCATTCGGCTGTCACGGAGCGTTGATATCGGGTTGTGTCTTTCCCCCGCCCCGTCACGGCCCGGAGTCGGCGAATCGCTCCGGTACCGTCTGGGGAATGGGAGTGGAAAGCGGTGACCGCGATGCGGCTGTTGCCTGTTCGACTCCCCCTGAAGAGCGTCGCACAGTATGCCGCACGGGTACTCCTTCGCGCTGGAATATGCCCGAAGCGCTTGTTGAGGTGACTGTACGTCAATCAAGCTGTCCTGTAACGGATTCACGGTCCGTCACCCTGCCCATGGCTGTTGTTCTGGTCATGCGGAAAATGGCTACGATCGTGGCCCTCGTCGTCATGGTGCTCGCGTGTCGCGCGGTGTCCGCGTGGCGTGCGGCCATGTGTCCGCCGGTTCGGATGGTGTGAGCGGTGCAGGTGCTTCAAGTGCAGCTGGAGATCCGGCCCGACCCCGCTGAAGTGGGGCGCGCCCGGAGGTGGGCCCGTTCGCGCCTGGCCGGGTCCGGGATAGAGCGCGACGAGCCGCTGGCCGAGACGCTCGTCCTGCTCGTGTCCGAACTGGTCACCAACGCGGTGGTGCACACCGGCCGCCCGGCCGTGCTCCTGCTGACCCTGCCGGCGGCGGCCGTGGAACCGGCGGCCGGTCCCCTCACCGTCCGGCTGGAGGTGGCCGACCGCAGCGAGCGGGTGCCGGTGCCCCGGTGCGCGGACGGTGACGCGACCGGCGGCCGGGGCCTCGCCCTCGTCGACGGCCTCGCGGACCGCTGGGGCTGGAGCGTCGAGGGTGCGGGCAAGCGCATCTGGTGCGAACTCGACCGCTGTACGGAGCCCGAGGCGGCCGTGGCGGACAGCACGGGGCGCCAGGGCGCGGGGTACGGGGCGTACGAGTCGTACGAGGGGTTCGCCTACGAGGCGGTGTGACGAGGCCGGTGCACGGAGGCAGAAAGCGCTCTCGTCCCTGTCGGTCGGTCAGCTCCGTGCCCCGGGGTGTGCTTCCGTGCGCGCCCATCGCAAAAGGGGCGTAAGTAATAAATCCCCGATCAGGTGTTGACGTGAGGTGTCCGTTTGATCACGCTTGTGGTCAGCGATTCGCCGCGAGGGGACGACGAGGGCGGTGACGGAAGCCCTCGCCGAGTGTGGGTCGCGGATTCGGCGGCCGTTCCCCGTCAAGGGCCGAGGGGGGTCGGGGACGTTGCGCCGGAGCCGGATGGCGGCGCGCGGTGCCGCGCTCGGGGCGGACAGCGGCGCGCCGCCAACCGGATTGCTCGACGGGGGGATTCGGTCGGCCTCCTACAGAGGACTCCCAACCGAGGACTCCCTGCAGAGGGCCCCTACAGAACCGCCACCGGTGCCACCGGGCTGCCCGTGGCGCCGGTGAAGGGCTCGGGGGTCGCCGAGAGGAGGAAGGCGTAGTGGGCTGTTTCTCCACAGGCTGTGGACAAGTCTTCGAGGTTCCAGTTCTGCCCCTGCGGCATGCCCATCTCCACCAGGTCGAGGGCGTGCACGGGAAGCCACAGGTCCTCGATCTCGGGCGGGAAGATCTCGAAGGTGAGGGTGTCATTGGCGACCGCCGCGACGTCGCGCGCGTGGAACCACTCCGGGGTGCGGATCGACAGCCCTGGGGACGGATAGCCGTAGGCGTGCCGGTCCCCTGACAGGCAGAGCTGGATCTGGCCGGTGCGGACCAGGACGATGTCGCCGGCCCGGACCCGCGTTCCCGCCAGTTCCTCCGCCGCCTCCAGGTCCTCCGGCGTCACCGCGTGGCCGCCGTCCAGCCGGTCCACGTTCCGCGCGCGGGCCACGTCCAGCAGGACACCGCGCGAGACGATGTGACGGGGCTTGTCGATGCCGCTGAACGCGGCGCCGCCGTGCGCCGTGACGCTGGTCGCCGGGCGGCCGTTGTAGAGCTTGCCCGAGTGCGAGACATGGGGCAGGGCGTCCCAGTGGGTGCCCGCCTGGAGGCCCATGGTCACGACGTCGTCGCTGCACGCGACCGTGCCCGGGCCGAACAGCTCCTGGTTGATCTGCACCATCGCGTGCAGCGGGTTCACCCGGCCCGGGATCATCCCCGTCTGCACGCCGTCCTGTTGGAGCGGCAGCGCGAGGGGGACGCGGCGGCCCGTGCGGATCTCGGCCGCCGCCCGCCGGACCACCTCGTCCGTGATGAGGTTCAGGGTGCCGATCTCGTCGTCGGCTCCCCAGCGCCCCCAGTTGTTGACGCGCTTGGCCCGCTCGTGGAACTCGTCCGGAAGTGCCATCCCGTGCCTCCCCGGGGCTTGTCCTCGCCCGTCTGCCCGGTCATAAAATCTAACGGTCCGTCAGATTCTCCGGGAAGGGGCCGGACGTGGGGAACGGGAACTTCTTGGCCGGGCGGGTGGTGGCCGTGACCGGCGCGGGACGCGGCATCGGGCGGGCGGTCGCGCTCGCGGCCGCCGCCGAGGGGGCGGCCGTCGTCGTCAACGACTACGGGGTCTCCGTGGACGGGGCCTCGCCCACCAGTGAGATCGCCGAGGGCGTCGTGAAGGAGATCGAGGCGGCGGGCGGCCGGGCCGTCGCCGTCGCCGACGACATCTCCACGATGGCCGGCGGACAGCGCGTCGTGGACGCGGCGCTCTCGGCGTACGGGCGGCTCGACGGGGTGGTGTGCGTCGCCGGGATCCTGCGGGAGCGGATGCTGTTCAACATGACCGAGGAGGAGTGGGATCCGGTGGTCGCCACTCATCTGAAGGGAACGTTCACCGTGTTCCGCGCCGCTTCGGCCGTCATGCGCCGGCAGCGCGCCGGAACCCTGATCGGGTTCACCAGCGGCAATCACCAGGGATCCGTCGCACAGGCCAACTACAGCGCCGCCAAGGGCGGGATCATCTCGCTCGTCCGGAGCGCGGCGCTCGGGCTGCACAAGTACGGCGTCACGGCGAACGCGGTCGCCCCCGTGGCCCGTACGCGGATGTCGGCGGGCGTGCCGATGCAGCTCGCCGAGATGGGGGAGCCGGAGGACGTGGCCGCGATGGTCGTCTACCTGCTCTCCGAGCGGGCGCGGGAGATCACCGGGCAGGTCTACACGGTCGCGGGGCCGAAGATCGCGGTGTGGGCGCAGCCCAGGGAACTGCGGGCGATGTACGCCCCCGGGGGGTGGACGCCGGATGCGATCGCGGAGTTCCTGCCGGGGGCGGTGGGGGTCGATCCGATGCCGATGCTGCGGGAGTTGGCGGCGATGGAGAGGGCCGCGCGGAGTGGGGAGCGGCCGAATGCCCAGGGATGAGCAGGGCGTTGTGGCGTGGTCGGGCGCGGGTTCGTGGTGAGGAGTGGCCGTGGACTTCGGTGACAGCCCCGACGACGACCTGTTCCGTGCCGAAGTCCGGGAGTGGCTCGGGGCTCACGCGTCCCAGGGTTGCGACCGGCGGGCGTGGGAGCGGGTGCTGGGGGCCGCCGGATGGATCGGGCTCGGGTGGTCGGAGGGCGGCTACGGGAATCGGGTCGGGTCGCTCACCCAGCAGGTCGTCTGGGCCGAGGAGTACGCGCGGTCCGGGGCGCCCGCCCGCTCCGGGCACATCGGGGAGAACCTGCTCGCGCCCACCCTGCTCGTCCACGGCACAGCCGAACAGAAGGCCCGCTATCTGCCGCCCATCGCCGCCGGGGCCGAGCTGTGGTGTCAGGGGTACAGCGAGCCCGGGGCGGGGTCCGATCTCGCCGGGGTGCGGACGCGTGCCGAGCGGGGGGCGGACGGGTTCCGGGTGACCGGGCAGAAGATCTGGACCTCCCTCGCCCATGAGGCCGACTGGTGTTTCGTGCTGGCCCGGACCGATCCGGAGTCCGTACGTCATCACGGGCTGAGTTTCCTGCTCGTGCCCATGGACCAGCCGGGACGGATCGACGTACGGCCGATCCGGCAGATGACGGGCACCAGTGACTTCAACGAGGTCTTCTTCGACGGCGCCCGCGCGGAGGAGGTCGTCGGGGCGGAGGGGGACGGGTGGCGGGTCGCCATGAGTCTGCTGGGGTTCGAGCGCGGCGTGTCGACGCTCGCCCAACAGGTGGGATTCGCAGAGGAGTTGGGCCGGGTCGTCCGCCTCGCCGTGGAGACGGGGGTCGACCGGGATCCGCTTCTGCGGGACGAACTCGTGCGGCTGTGGGCCGAGTTGCGCGTCATGCGGTGGAACGCGCTGCGGACCCTGGGTGGGGCGCAGGACGCCGGCGGCGCCTCCAGTGTCGCCAAGCTGCTGTGGGGCGGGTGGCATCAGCGGCTCGGAGAGGTCGCCCTGCGGGTGCGCGGGGCCGCCGGCGCGGTCGGACCGGTGGACTGGGGGACCTCGGCACCGTACGAACTCGACGACGCGCAGCACCTGTTCCTGTTCTCCCGGGCCGACACCATCTACGGCGGCTCGGACCAGATCCAGCGCACGATCATCGCCGAGCGCGTGCTCGGTCTGCCCAGACAGCCCAGGAGATGAGGGAGTAGGCCGTGATGCGAGGCGTGGTGTTCGACGGGCGGCGGGTCGAGGTCGCGGCCGATCTCGACGTACGGGAGCCGGGGCCCGGGGAGGTGCTCGTCGCCGTCGTCGCGGCCGGGCTGTGCCACAGCGATCTGTCGGTCGTCGACGGGACGATCCCCTTCCCCGTGCCCGTCGTGCTCGGGCACGAGGGCGCGGGCGTCGTGGAGGCCGTCGGGGCCGGGGTCACGCATGTCGCGCCCGGCGACCATGTCGCGATGTCCACGCTCGCCAACTGCGGGGCGTGCCCGGAGTGCGACCGGGGGCGGCCGACCATGTGCCGGCGGTCCATCGGGCGGCCCGGGCAGCCGTTCTCCCGGGCGGGGCGGCCGCTGTACCAGTTCGCCGCGAACTCCGCCTTCGCCGAACGGACCCTTGTCAAGGCCGTACAGGCCGTGCGGATACCGAAGGACATCCCGCTGCCGTCCGCCGCGCTCATCGGGTGCGGGGTGCTGACGGGGGTCGGGGCCGTGCTCAACCGGGCGCGGGTCGGACAGGGGGAGAGCGTCGTCGTCATCGGGGCCGGGGGAATCGGGCTCAATGTCCTTCAGGGCGCCCGGATCGCGGGGGCGTCGCGCATCGTCGCCGTGGACGCCAATCCGGGGAAGGAGGAGGCCGCCCGGCTGTTCGGCGCCACGGACTTTCTGACCTCGGCCGAGGAGGTGCGGTCCGTGCTGCCGACGGGGGCCGACCATGTCTTCGAGTGCGTCGGACGGGTGGAGCTGATCCGGGCCGCGATCGATCTGCTCGACCGGCACGGACAGGCCGTCCTGCTGGGGGTGCCCGGGGCGCGGGCCGAGGCGAGCTTCCTGGTGTCCTCCCTCTTCCTCGACAAGGCCGTCCTGGGCTGCCGCTACGGCTCCTCACGGCCCCAGCGGGACATCGCCCTGTACGCCGGGCTGTACCGGGAGGGACGGCTCCTCCTGGACGAGCTGGTGACCGCGACGTACCCGGTCGAGGACTTCGAGAAGGCACGGGCGGACGCGGAGGCGGGGCGGGTGGCGCGGGCCGTGCTGACCTTCTGAGGGGCGTTCAGCGGGCGGCGCCGACCGTGCCGTAGCTCCCGTTCCCGCTGTTCCCGCTGTTCCCGCCGTTCCGATCGGTCCCGGCGCGGAAGGTGCGGCGATACGAGGTCGGTGTGACCCCGAGCGCCGCCTGGAGGTGCTGCCGCATCGACTGGGCCGTGCCGAAGCCGGCGTCGCGGGCCACCTGGTCGACGGAGAGGTCGGTGGACTCCAGCAGGTGGCGGGCGCGTTCGACGCGCTGCTGGGTGAGCCACTGGCCGGGGCTGACGCCGGTCTCCTCGCGGAAGCGGCGGGTGAAGGTCCGTACCGACATGGCCTCCTGCGCGGCCATGTCCCGCAGCTGGATCGGCTCGTGCAGGCGGCCCAGCGCCCACGCGCGCGCGGTGGTCGTGCCGGTCTGCTGCGGATCGGGCACGGGCCGCTCGATGTACTGGGCCTGGCCGCCGTCGCGGTGCGGTGGGACGACCGTGCGGCGGGCGACCTCGTTGGCGATCGCGGTGCCGTGGTCGCGGCGGACCATGTGCAGACACAGGTCGATGCCGGCGGCGACGCCCGCGGACGTCAGGACGTCGCCGTCGTCGATGAAGAGGACCTCCGGGTCGACGTCCACCTGCGGGAAGAGTGCCTGGAGGTGTTCGGCGTCGGCCCAGTGGGTGGTCGCGGGGCGGCCGTCGAGATACCCGGCGGCGGCGAGGACGTAGACGCCCGTGCAGATGGAGGCGAGGCGGGTGCCGGGGCGGATGTGGGCCAGGGCGGCGGCCAGTTCGTCGGTGAGGACGCCCCGTTCGAAGAGCGGGCCGAGTTCGTACGACGCCGGGACGATGACCGTGTCCGCGGTGGCGAGGGCCTCGGGGCCGTGCTGGACCATGATGGCGAAGTCGGCGTCCGTCTCGACGGGGCCGGGCGGGCGGACGGAGCAGGTCACGACCTCGTAGAGGTGCCGCCCCCGGGCGTCCTTGGGGCGGCCGAAGATGCGGTGCGGGATGCCCAGCTCGAAGGGGAGCAGCCCGTCGAGGGCGAGGACGACGACACGGTGCGGCTTGAACGCGGGTTCACTACCCATGGCCCGATCCTAGCGAATGCTGTCCTTCGGGCCAGTGGAGGGGGAGGGCGGGCGGCCCCGAAGCTTTATGGCGTGACCCAGACAACCGAAGCCACAGCAGTCGCCGCCGCCCAGGAGCGGCAGCCGGGGCGGAAGATCCACCGCGCGTGGTTCGTCGCCGCCGTCACCTTCGTCACGATCATCGGCGCGGCGGCCTTCCGCTCGCTGCCCGGTCTGCTCATCGACCCGCTGCACGAGGACTTCGGCTGGTCGCGCGGCACCATCGGCGCGGCCGTCTCGATCAATCTGGCGCTCTACGGCCTCACCGCCCCCTTCGCCGCCGCCCTGATGGACCGGTTCGGCATCCGGAAGGTGGTGGCCGTGGCCCTGACGGTGATCGCCCTCGGCTCCGGCCTGACCGTGTGGATGACGGCGGCCTGGCAGCTGCTGCTGTGCTGGGGCCTGCTGGTGGGGCTCGGCTCCGGCTCGATGGCGCTGGCCTTCGCGGCGACGGTGACGAACCGCTGGTTCACCGAGCGCCGGGGCCTGGTCAGCGGGATCCTGACGGCCGCGTCCGCCTCCGGCCAGCTGATCTTCCTGCCGCTGCTGTCGTGGATGGTGACGCGGTACGACTGGCGTCCGGCGGCGGTGACGGTCGCGCTGGCCGCCCTCACGGTGGTCCCCTTCGTGTGGCTGCTGCTGCGGGACCACCCGGCGGACGTGGGCCTGAAGCCGTACGGGGCGCGGGAGTTCGTGCCGAAGCCGGCGCCGGTGACGGGCGCGGCGCGGCGGGCGGTGAACGTGCTCCTCTCGGCCGTGCGCACCGGCCCGTTCTGGCTGCTGGCCGGCACCTTCGCGATCTGCGGCGCCTCCACGAACGGCCTGATCCAGACCCACTTCGTGCCCGCGGCCCACGACCACGGCATGCCGGTGACGGCGGCGGCCTCGCTGCTGGCGGTGATCGGGGTGTTCGACGTGGTCGGCACGATCGCCTCCGGCTGGTTCACCGACCGCTTCGAACCCCGCCGTCTCCTGGCGGTCTACTACGCCCTGCGCGGCATCTCCCTCCTCTTCCTGCCGATGCTGCTGGCGCCGAGCGTCCACCCCCCGATGATCTTCTTCATCGTCTTCTACGGCCTCGACTGGGTCGCCACGGTCCCGCCCACGCTCGCGCTGTGCCGTGAGCAGTACGGCGACGACAGCGCGATCGTCTTCGGCTGGGTGCTGGCCTCGCACCAGGTGGGCGCGGCACTGGTCGCCTTCCTGGGCGGTGTGACGCGGGACGTCTTCGGGACGTACGACATGGTCTGGTACGCCTCGGGCGCGCTGTGCGCGGCGGCGGCACTGATGGCCCTGGTGATCCGCCGAAGCCCGACACCGGCCTTGACCCCGGCGACGGCCTGAACACCGGCGTCTAGAGGAACCGCCCCTTGTGGAACAGCAGCGGCGCGCGATGCCCCTCCTCCGCCCCCAGGGCGTCCACGCGCCCCACGACGATGAGGTGGTCGCCGCCGGTGTGGACGGCGTGGACGGTGCAGTCGGCCCAGGCGAGAACGCCGGCGAGCCGCGGCGCCCCGGAGACGGGCGCCGCGTCGTACACCACGCCAGCGAACTTGTCCGCCCCGCGTACCGCGAAAGCGCGGCACACTTCGGCCTGGTCGGCGGCGAGGACGTTGACGCAGAAGGCGCCCGCGCGGGCGATGCGCGGCCACGTCGTCGACGCACGGCCGACCATGAACGCGACCAACGGCGGGTCCAGGGAGAGGGACGAGAAGGACTGGCAGGCGAAGCCGGCCTCGGGTGAGGCCGTGATGACGGTCACGCCGGTCGCGAAGTTGCCCAGCACGCGCCGGAATTCGGCTTGGTCGACGGGCGCGCGTTCGTCCTCGCCGACGCAGCGCAGCTCCGGGCGCGGCAGGGCCTCCACGGGGGCCGGGGCCCCGGTGGACCTGAGATAACGGACGGCGGCGGCGGCCGCCCCTGCGTGTCCCATCACATCCCCCATTGAAGCTGACGGCTCGTCAGATGTGAACCCTCAGCGGCCCTTGTACTCGGGGCTTCTGCGCTCCACGAACGCCCGTAACCCCTCCTGCGCGTCCTGCGTGGCCATGTTGATCTCCTGCGCGGCCGCCTCCGCGGCGAAAGCGGTGGCGCGGTCGCTGTCCAAGGACGCGTTGACGAGCTGCTTGGTGAGGGCCAGGGTGCGGGTGGGGGACGTGGCCAGGCGGGCCGCCCACTCGTGGGCGGTCTTCGGCAGGTCCTTGTCCGGGACGACCCGGTTGACCAGGCCCAGGCGTTCCGCGGTGGGGGCCGTGACTCTGTCGCCGAAGAACATGAGTTCCTTCGCCCGGTGGGGGCCCAGGAGGCGGGGGAGGAGGTAGGCGCCGCCGCCGTCGGGGACCAGGGCCCGGCGGACGAAGACCTCGATGAAGGTCGCCGACTCGGCGGCCAGGATCAGGTCGCAGGCCAGTGCCAGATGGGCGCCGAGGCCCGCCGCCGTGCCGTTCACCGCCGCGATCACCGGCTTCTCGCAGTCCAGGACGGCGGCGATCAGGCGTTGCGCGCCGAGGCGGATCGTGCGGGCCACGTCGCCGGGGAGGCGCTCCGCCGTCGCCGCGCCCGCGCGCAGGTCCGCGCCCGCGCAGAAGCCGCGGCCGGTGCCGGTGAGGACGACCGCCCGTACGTCCGGGGCCGCCGACGCGTCCGCCAGGAGGGCGATCAGGCGGTCCCGGGCGCTGGGCGTCAGGGCGTTCAGGGTCTCGGGCCGGTTCAGGGTGAGGTACGCGACCTGCCCGGCGACGGTGTGCTCGACCTCGCTCACCGGCACACCGCCAGCGCGTC
Source organism: Streptomyces sp. NPDC032126 (assembly GCF_055580085.1). Taxonomy (NCBI): domain Bacteria; kingdom Bacillati; phylum Actinomycetota; class Actinomycetes; order Kitasatosporales; family Streptomycetaceae; genus Streptomyces; species Streptomyces sp. NPDC032126. The sequence goes on along the minus strand of NZ_JBVIMA010000009.1, from coordinate 350,325 downwards.
CAGGGCCACCGCGCCCTGCCCCCGGGGCAACACCATCAGCGGGTTGATGTCCAGCTCGGCCAGGTCCGAGCCGAGTTCGAGGGCCATGCGCTGGACGCGCAGGATCACCTCGACCAGGGCGTCCACGTCGGCCGGGGGGCGGCCGCGGACGCCGTCGAGGAGGGCCCGGCCGCGCAGTTCGTCCAGCATGGCGTGGGCCTGGTCCTCGCCGAACGGCGGTACGCGTACGGCGGTGTCGTGCAGGACCTCGACGAGTACGCCGCCCAGCCCGGCCGTCACGGTCGGCCCGAACAGGTCGTCCTGGCCGACGCCGACCACCATCTCCACGCCCCGTTCCACCATCTGGCACACCAGGACGCCGTCCAGCGGCACGCCCTCGTAGCGGGCGATGTCGGTCAGGTCGCGGTAGGTGTCGCGTACCTGGCTCGCCGAGGTCAGGCCGACCCGCACCAGCCCCAGCTCCGTCTTGTGGGCGATCCGCGCACCGGACGCCTTCATCACCACCGGGTAGCCCACCAGCGCGGCGGCCCGTACCGCTGCCGCCGCGCTGGTCACCAGCTGCTCGCGGGGCACCCGGATGCCGTACGCCCGCAGCAGCTGCTTGGCCGCGTGCTCGCTGAGCTGCTGGCCGGGCCGCATCAGGGCGCGCGCCTTGCGGTAGGACGGCGAGGGGGTGCGCGGGGCCTGGTCGAAGGGGGAGTGGTAGGCGCGCGTGAAGCGGTGGTGGTCGAGGAAGGCGCGGACCGCCGTGAGACAGTTCGCCACCGTGCGGAAGGTGGCCACCCGGGAGGAGCCCAGCAGCACGTCCCGGTACGCCGGTTCGGTGCCCACCGGGGAGCCCCACACCACGCACACCAGCTTGTCCGTCCGCTCGGCCGCGTCCACCAGGTCCCGTACGAGCCGGTCGCTCAGCGGGGGGAAGGGGCCCGTGATCGGACAGATCAGCACCCCGACAGCGGGGTCGGCGAGGATCGCGTCGATGATCTTCCGGCCGCGCTCGTCGCCCACCGGGTGGCCGCCGTTGTCCACCGGGTTCGCCACGCTCAGGTACTCCGGGATCCACTGGTGCAGCTCCGCCTGTTTGGCCGGCGACAGCTCCGGGAGCCCGAGGCCCGCCGCCGTCGCCAGGTCGGCCACGTGGGCGCCGGTGCCGCCGGAGATGGAGTAGACGACCACACCGTCGGCGAGCGGCGGCTTCGCCCGGGCCAACAGGGTGGCCGTGTCCTGGAGTTCGTCGAGGCCGTCGACGCGTATCACGCCGTACTGGCGCATCGCCGCGTCGATCACGTCGTCCGCGCCGGTCAGCTTGCCGGTGTGGGAGGCGGCGGTGCGGGCGCCGGTCTCGGTGCGGCCCACCTTCACCGCGACCACCGGCACCCCGCGCCGCGCGGCCCGGTCGGCGGCCAGCAGGAAGGCCCGGCCGTCCTTCAGGCCCTCCACGTAGGCGGCGATCGCCCCGACCTCCGGGCGTTCGGCGAAGTAGGCCAGGAAGTCGGCGGTCTCCAGGTCGGCCTCGTTGCCGGTCGGCGCCCAGTGGGAGAGCCGTACGCCCAGCTCCTGGAGGGCGAAGACGGGCCGGCCCTGGTGGCCGGACTGGGTGATCAGGGCGATCGCGGGACCGTCCAGGTCGTCGCGGAACCGCTCGAAGGCGTTGAGGTTCGTGTTGGGGCCGAGGAGACGCAGGCCGGAGCGGCGTACGGCGGCGGTGAGCCGGGCCTGTGCGGCGGCGCCCCGCTCGCCCGTCTCCGCGAAGCCGGACGCGAAGGCGACGGCGAACTTCACCTTGGCCTCGGCCAGTTCCTCGATGACCGGCAGCGGGTCGGCTACGAGCAGTACGGCCAGGTCGACCTGTTCCGGCAGGTCGGCGACGGTCCGGACGCAGGGGATGCCGAAGACGGAGGCGCGGGTGGGGTGCACCGGACGCAGCCGGGCGCCCACTCGCTCCGCCCAGGCCACCAGCTGCCGGGTGATCCCGGTGTTGGGGCGGCCCTCGGTGTCCGAGGCGCCGATGACGGCGACGGACTCGGGGCGGAAGAAGCGGTCCAGGTCGGGGACGTCGGCGTACAGCGGGCGCCCGCTGACGTCCAGGTCGTCCACGTCGGCCGGGCGGCCGTGGACGGCGGGTCCGGGCTGTTCGCCGCACGCGAGGACGCGGGCCCGGCGGGAGTCGGTGGTGAGGGTGCCGTGGGTTGATCCAAGCATCGGTCCGCCCGTCCCTGTGTGACTGCCAAGTAACTGACGTAGTGTCAGATTACAGAACTGACGCACTGTCAGGAACGGTGCTGCACCGATGGAGTTGTGCTGCGCGGGCGGAGTCGTGGACCCATGAGGCGCCCGGCGGGGCCGCGCGTCAAGCGGGGATTCGGGACACGTCCGTCCCGCCGCGCCGCGCCACCGCCTTCGCGATCCGCTCCGCGTCGATCGCCATCTCGCGGAACATGCCGCTGATCGGGTTGGTGAAGCCGGTGAAGTACAGGCCGGGGGCGCCCTGCGGGGAGCGGGCGCCGTGGACCACCGGCCTGCCCCGGCCGTCGAGCACGCCCAGGTGTCCGACCAGGCCCTCCAGCGCGCGCACATAGCCCGTCGCCGCGATCACCGCGTCCGGGGAGATCCGGGTGCCGTCGGCGAGCAGCACCTTGCCGTCCTCGAAGCCCTCGACAGCGGCGACGACCTCCACCCGGCCCTTGCGGACGGCGTCGATCAGGCCCACGTCCTGGACCGGGATCGAGCCCTCGGTGACCCTGCTGTACAGCCCGGTGTCGGGGCGCGGCAGCCCGTGCGCCGACAGGTCCGGCACGCTCAGCCGCGCCATCGGCCGGGCCAGCCGGTCGACGAGGCCGACGGGCAGCCGCCGTACGAGCACGCCCGTGTACTGGGCCGCCCAACCGGCCGTCGAGCGGCGCACGATGTGCGGGGCGGTGCGCACCGCCAGCCGCACCCGCGCGGCCCCGCTCTCCACCAGGTCCACGGCGATCTCGGCCCCGGTGTTGCCGACGCCGACGACCAGGACGTCCTGGCCCGTGTACGGGGTGCCGTTGCGGTAGGCGGAGGCGTGCAGGAGCGCGCCGGTGTACGTGTCCCGGCCCGGCCAGTCCGGCAGGTGCGGGGTGTGGTTGTAGCCGGTGGCGACGACCACGGCGGCGCCGGTCAGCTCGCGCCCGCCGGTCGCGTGCAGCAGCCAGCCCGTGCCGTCCGGGGTGCGCTCGACGCGGGAGACCTCGACGCCGGTGACGATCTCCAGCTCGTGGTGCTCGGCGTACTTCTCCAGGTACCTGACGACGTTGTCGCGGGAGACCCAGCGGCCGAAGCGGCGGGGCATCGGCAGCCCGGGCAGGGCCGAAAGGCGGCGGGTGGTGTGCAGGTGCAGCCGGTCGTAGTGGCGCCGCCAGGACGCGCCGACCCCGTCGGACTTCTCCAGCACGACGGCGCGTATGCCCTGCGCGCGCAGCGCGTACGCGGCGGCGAGACCGCCCGGGCCGCCGCCGATGACGTAGACGGGGCGGTCGGCGGGGCTGCTTGCTGGCGGGGTGGAGTCGGCCATGAGCGCGAGCGTAATCACCCGCTCGGTTGATGGGTCTCGGTCAAGAGGGGAATCGGTTGCGAATCGATCACGGGTGGAGGAGAAGTGTGTGGGCCGTGTGGCGTAGGTCTCCTTGAGCTCGCGTGGAGTGTGGCCGGGCGATTGTCAGGGCTCGCTCATCTGACGTACCGTCAGATACATGGATGCTGTCTGGCTCGACGGGGCACAGTGGCTCGCGGTGCTGCGGATAGGTCTCGGCCTGTGGTGGCTGGAGAGCTGGCGGCACAAGGAGAAGAAGAGCTGGTTCGAGGGCGCGGGGATCGCGTGGGCGGCCGGCGTCGCGGAGAAACACCGCTGGGAGGCGGTCCGTTCGGGCTTCGCGGTGATCGTCAAGCCGAGGCCGCGCACGATGGCGTACGTCGTGCTGTACGCGGAGCTGGCGGTGGGAGCGGGACTGGTCGCGGGCCTCCTCACGCCCGTGGCGCTGGCCGGGGGCCTGGTCCTGAACGTCCTCTACTTCACGCTCATGATCCACGACTGGGCCGAACAGGGGCAGAACTCGATGATGGCGCTGATCTCGGTGGTCGGGCTGGGCGGGATGGCGTGGCAGACGTGGTCGGTCGACGCGGCGCTGGGATGGTTCTGATGCGCTACGACGTCCCGGAGGCGGACGCGTTCACGCGCGCGTACTGGGACGCGGCCCGGGAGGGCAGGCTGCTGATCCGCCGCTGCGCGGCCTGCGCCCGGGCCCACCACTACCCCCGCGAGTTCTGCCCGCACTGCTGGAGCGAGGACGTCCGGTGGGAGGAGGCGAGCGGACGGGCCCGGCTGTACACCTGGTCGGTGGTGCACCGCAACGACCTCCCGCCGTTCCGCGAGCGCACGCCGTACGTCCCGGCGGTGGTCGATCTCGCGGAGGGGCCCCGGATGATGACGGAGGTCGTGGGGCTTCAGGGCGCGGATCTGCGGCCCGGGACGGAGCTGGAGGCGGCCTTCCGGGACGGTGTGCCGGTGTTCCGCCCGACGGCGGCGGCCGGGGACGCCCCAAACGCCGTGCAGGATGATCGCCGCGGAGCTTGAATGGCGGGATGGAACGGACGAGCGAGTCGGCTAAAGAGCTTCCCTATCCGGAGCTGCGGGGACACGGACTGCGCCTGTGTGCGTGGGACCCCAGGTCCGAGGAGCACGCCGAGGTGTGGCTGCGCGGACAGTCCGACCCCGAGTTCAAGCGGTGGAACACCCCGCTGAGGTTCGTCACGGACCTGGAGAGCGCCCGGGCCTCGCTGCGGGTGAAGGCCGAGCAGGCGGCGGAGGGTTCGGGGGTGGCGTACCGGGTCACGGACGCGGAGAGCGGCGCGACGCTCGGGCACGTCGGCGTGAACGTGATCAACCGCGTGTGGCGCAGCGCGCGCGTCGGCTACTGGGTGCTGCCGGAGGCCCGGGGCAGGGGCGTGGCGAGCGGCGCGCTGCTGCTGGCCTCCCACTGGGCCTTCACCGAACTCGGTCTGCACCGCCTGGAGCTGGACCACGCGCTGGGCCACGAGGCGTCGTGCAGGGTGGCGGAGAAATGCGGCTACCGCTACGAGGGGACGCTGCGGGGCGCCATGTTCGAGGCGGGCCGGCACGACGCGTTCCGCGACATGCATCTGCACGCGCGGCTGGCGACGGATCCGGAGCCGCTGGGCTGATCCCCACCGGGGTGACTCACGGGGTGACGGTGTCGGTCCTGCGTGCCCGGAGCAGGTGGGTGATGGTCCGCACGCGCCAGGCGGTGAAGGCGAGGAGGACCGCGCCCGTCAGGGCCGGCCACTTCCAGGAGCCGGAGCCGTCCGGGACGGCCGTCTCGGCGGTGGGGCCGTCGACCAGGGCGGCGAGAGTGGCGTCGGGGTAGTCGTCCGACATCTCGTCGATGCTGACGTGCTCGATCCGTACGGAGTGGTCGTCGGACTCGAACCGTCCCGCGCAGGCCCACCCGTCGGCCCACAGCTCGTCCCAGCCGCCGGTCGCCGGGCGGCAGGTGGTGACGTGCACGGTCCCGGGCGTGCCCGTCGCCTCGTCGTAGCCCTGGGCGATGCCGTGCCCGGCCAGGAGCAGCCCGGCGAGGAGCCCGACGACGGCGAGGGATATCGCACGGGGGAGGGGTGGCAGGAAGCGGAGCAGGAACATGGGGTGGGGTGTCCTCGGTCAGGGGGTGGGGTGGGGCGGGGTCGTCCGCTGGACGAGGTCCGCGATCTCGTCGAGGTGGTGCTCGCCGAGGCCGAGGCGTCCGCCGATCGCCTGGTACCGCTCGTACTGCTCGGGGGTGACCGGCGGGGACAGCACCCCGAGGACCCGGAGGAACAGCCGGAAACCGAGGTCGGGGTCGACCCGGCTCACGAGGGCGTCCAGCGCGGTCAGGGCCTCGGGCGCCGGGAGGGGCTGCCAGTGAGGGCTGACGGCCCGGTCGGTCAGCGCGGGCGCGGTCTCCCGGATCTCGCGCAGCACCGCGTCGGTCACGTCGGTGCGCGGAGGCGATACGGCGGGCCGGTACGCCGGGGCGACCTCCCTCAGCCGCTCCTCGCACACCTCCGCCACCCGCCGCAGCCAGTCGCGGCCGTCCACGCGCAGGGCCGCGCCCGAGGCGGCGAGCCAGAGGGTGGTGATCGTGGCGTCGGGGAGCGGGGAGCTCAGCAGACGGCGCGCGTCCTCCAGAAGGAGGGCGGCGGCCGTGCCGGGGGTCCGGTCCGGTTCGTCCGCGTCGGCCACCTGCTGGATCTCCCGGCGGGCCGTGCTCTCCCGCCAGTCATGGTGGGCGTTCCCGGCGAGCCGCGAGAGGCCGAAGTCCCCGTCGGCGGCGCGGCGCGCGGTGTCGATGGGCGGCCAGTCCACGTCCAGGCCGTCGCGGACGACCGCGACCGGATACCCGAACCGGCCGGCCAGGCCGAGGAAACGGTCGTAGTGCTCCTTGGGGACCCGCACGGCGTTCGCCTTCAGGGCCCGCAGGAAGAGCCGGAAGCCGAGGTCGGCGTCGCATCGCCCGGCCAGTCGCTCCAGCGCCGGGGCGAGGCCCGGCAGCCCGGCGGCGGTGGTCAGTTCCGCCGCCAGGCCCCGGATCGCGGACAGGACGTCCGCGATCCGCTCCTCGTCCCGTACCGGACGGACCGGCGGCGGGAGGTAGGAGCGCTTGTTCTGCCGGAGGCGGTCCGTGGACAGGTCCGAGACCGCCTCCAGCCAGGTGCGCATGCCCATGCCGTGGCCGGCCGGATCGAAGGTCCGGCCGACCGCGGCCAGCCACACCGTGCGGAGGGTCTCCTCCGGCAGCGGCCCGTCCAGCAGCCGACGGGCGTCCTCCCCGAGTTCCACGGCCTCCTCGCCGTCGGACCCGTCCGCCGACCGGGCCGCGACCGCGAGCGCGGCCGGGAGGTCGACGGGGGCGGGGCCGCCGGCGGGGCGGTCCGGGGAGCACAGCCGCTCCGTCAGACCGCTGAGTCCGAAGTCCTCGGAGTAGCCCAGTTCGGCGTACGTGGGACGGTGGTGCGGCATGGGTCATGTCCTCCAGGGGTCGGGCACTACTCGGGGTAGGCGGTCTTGACGACGAAGCCGTACCGGCCGTTGCCGTTGTGGCCCTTGACCTTCATCAGGATCACCGTGACCTCGTTCCCGGCGTCCTCGATGGTCCGCCCGTCGGGGAGGTACCGCTTGCCCAGCGACGGATAGGCGTCCCACTTCCCGGTGATCGCCCTGAACTGCTCACCGTCCCTGGCCTTCGACGCCCAGTCCAGGAAGTTCTTCCACTTGGCCTGGTCGAGCACACGCTGGCCGTCCGCGGCCCGCTTGGAGAAGTAGTCGCCGACGACCCGGTCCACCGCCTGCTGGGCGATGTCCTGGTTCGTCCAGATCGTATTGGGCTTGCCCTTCAGCCTGGCGAGCCGGAAGGCCTCGGCCGCGTCCGGATTGACGTGCTCCTTCAGGGTGTGGATGACGTCCTTGTACCTCTCCAGCGCCTTGAGGTCCTCGTCGCCCAGGTTCAGGCAGTTGTGGACCATGACGTCCGTCGCCCCGGCGCCCGACGCGCGCACGTAGAACGTGTGCAGGCCGTCGACGGTGAGGTCGTACACCTGGCGCGGGGCGAGCCCCGACCGGTCGCGTACGTCGGTCACCGCGCGGAGCGTGCCGTCCGGGCCGACCAGCTGGTCGCCCGCGCGCAGCTCGGAGGCGAGGACCCAGCCGCGCCCGTCGGTGCGGATCTTGTGCCCGGCGGTGGTGTCCAGGCTGCCGCCGCCGGCCAGGCCGATGGTCACCAGCCGTTCGGTGTCGTGCCGGAACGTGTCGGTCACGGGTTCGGCCCGCAGCCGTCCGGTGCCCGGGTCGGCGGCCATCACCCGGTCGCCCTCGCGCACCTCGCGGATCGCCTTGCGGGAACCGTCGGCCATCAGCACCAGGGTGTCCCCGGGGAAGCTGTTGACCTTGCAGGTGGTGATGAGGTCCTCGTAGGCGTTGATGCTCGCCTCGACCTTGGCGAGCGTCGCCGGATCCACGTCCAGGGCCTTCAGGGCCTTGTACGCGTCGGTGATGCCGATCCCGGTCTTCAGCGCGGCGTCCAGCGCGCGGAGGGCCTCGGCGGCCTTCTCGAACACCTTGCCCGGGATGAAGTTGGACGCGACCCAGGCACAGGCCACCTTGTCACCGTGGTAGCAGCGGGCGACGTCCCCGAGGACGATCTCGTACAGGACCGCGCCCAGCGTGTCCCCGAAGAGGTTCTGCCAGCCGAGGCGGGTGATGTCACCGAAGCTGAAGTGGTGGGTCCACTCCTGCTTCTGGTTCTTGAGGACCTCCGTCTTCAGGTAGAGGGTGTCCGACTTCGGGCAGCCCGTCTCGGTGGCGGGAACCTCCGGGTTGACGCAGAAGTAGTAGCTGACCGTGATGTCGACGTGCAGTTCGTACGTCACCGTGCAGCCCTGCGGCACGTACGTGCAGAGGTTGAGCTGCTTGGCGGGAGCCGCCTCGGTGATGTTGTCGACGACGTAGAAGACACCGCCGACGCCCGTGCCGACGCCGTCCTGGACGTTCTTGTTGGCCTCCTTGCGCGCCGCCTCGTCGGCGGCCTGCTGGGCGGACTCGGCGTACTTCTGGGCGTCCTTCGCCGCTTGCTCGGCCGCGGTGGCCTCGGCGTCGGCGCGGTCGGCCGCCGCGCGGGCGTCCTTGGCGGCCTGTTCGGCCTCGGCCGCGGCCGTGTGGGCGGCGGCGGCGTCCAGGGCGGCCTGGTCGGCGGAGGAACGGGCCTCGGTGGCGTAGCCCTCGGCGCGGCCTGCCGCCTTGTCGGCGGCGTCGGCGTCCGCGGTCGCCTGCTGGTCGTAGCCGATGGCGCGGGCCAGTGAGGCCTGAGCGTCGGCGGCGTACTTGGCGGCCTCGGCCGCGTAACCCAGCGCCTCCTTGGCGGACTTGCGGGCGGTCGCCGCGAAGCCCGCCGCCTCGGCGGCCAGCGTATAGGCGGCCTTGGCGTCGCCCGTCGCCGCGTTGGCGAGGCTCTGGGCCTGCTCGGCGTTCTTCTGGGCGTTCGCCGCGTGGGCGGCGGCCACGGCCTGCTGCTGCTCGGCGATCGTCTTCGACGACTGGCCCGCCAGGACGGCGAGACCGGCCGCGGAGTCGGTCGTGATGTACGGCGAGCCGAGCTGGATCGCGTCGTTGGCCGGGTTCGCCACCTGCTGGGCGGCGTTGCCGGCGTCCTCGGACGCCTGCGCGGTCGTGTAGGCGTGCCCGGCCGCGTCCGCCGCACCGGCGACCGCCTTGGCGGCCTCGGCCTTCGACGCGTCGGCCTGAGCCTTGGCGTCGGCGGCGTGCTTCTCGGCCTCGTCGGCCAGCGCGACCGCCGAACGGGCGGCCTGCGCCGCGGTCTGGGACGCGGCGATGGCGTCCGCGGCGGCACTGGTCGCCGTGCGTACGGCTGCGTCGGCGCGCAGCTTGGCGGCCTGGGCGGCGTCCGCGTCGGAGCGGGCCCGCTTGGCGGCCGCCTCCGCGCGCGTGGCGGCGGCGTCCGCGTCGGCGGCGGCCTGGCTCGCCGCGTTCGCCTCGGCGCGCGCCGACTTCGCGGCGGCCTCGGCGTCGTCGGCGTGCTTGTCGGCCTCGTCGGCCGCCGCGCGGGATTCCTTCGCGGCGTCGTCGGAGTCGTGGGCCTCGGCGAAGGCGTCCTTGGCGTCGGCCTTCGCACGCGCCGCGTTGGCCTTGGCCTCGGCGTCCCACGCGTCGTCCATCTTGCCCTTGGCCCGGTCGCGGGCGGCTTCGGCGTCCTGCCGCTTGGTGCGGGCCGTCGACTCCGCCGCCTCGGCCTTGGTCTTGGCCTCGGTGGCCGCGGTGGCGTAGCCCTGGGCGTTCGTCTTGTGCTGGGCGGCCTCGGCCTGCTTGGCGGCGGCGGTCTCCTTCTCCGCCTTCGCCGTGGCCTCCTGGGCCTCCGCCGCGAGCCTCTTGGCGTGCGCGTCGGCGGCGGCCGCCTTCGCGTCGGCCTCGGCCTTCTGCGTCTCGGCGAGCTTGGCCTTCGCGGTGTCGCGCGCCGTCTTGGCGTTCTGCGCCTGGAGGGCGGCCGCGTCGGCGGCGGCCTTCGCCTGCGCACGCGCCTCATTGGCGGCGGCGGTACGGAACGCGGCCTTGGACTGGGCGGCCTGCGTCACCGCGCGGGCGGCGATGGTCGCGCTGTCACCCGCGGCGGCACGGGTCGCGGCGTAGGCGGTGTCACCAGCCTTCGACAGCGCTTCGAGGGCGGCCGCCGAAGCCTTCGTCACCTGGGCCTTCTGCTGGCCGACGAGGAGCGCGCGCCCGCGCGGGGCACCCGCCTTGTCGGCGATGGCGTACGCGGCCTGTGTGGCCGTGTCCGTCGTCGCGGCCGCCGTCTTCCCGACGGCGGCCTGCGCCTTCAGGATGTCCAGCTGCTTCTTGGACTCGGCCTGGGCGGTCGCGATGTCCTTGGTGACCCGGTCGAAGTCGGCCTTCTTCGGGTAGTCCAGCTTGTCGGTGCCGTTGTGACCGGACGGGACGATGTCGAACTTCTGCGGGTCCTTGCCCGTGCAGTCCCACATCCGGCTGTCCTGGCTGTTGTTGTACGTCGCCAGGTCGAGGCAGTTGTCCGTGCCCGGGTTGTACAGCCGGGTCGTGCCGTGGGTGCCGTACTGCCACTTCTGGGCGGCGGTGCTGTTGCACGTGTACAGCTGGAGCGCGGTGCCGTTGGCGGTGCCGCTGCTCTTGATGTCGAGGCACTTGCCGGAGTTGACGTTCTGCAGGGCGTCGCCCCAGATCTGCCACTTCTGGTTGGCGCCGCCGTTGCAGGTGTAGATCTGCACCGGCGTGCCGTTGTCCTTCTTGGCGCCGGCCGCTTCCAGGCACTTGTCGGACGCACCGTGGGCGTGGATCACGAACGGGCTGTCACCGATCCAACCGGGGCCTCCGGCCGACCACCAGTCCTGCCAGCGGACCAGGTGGTCGGCGCGCCAGGACCAGCCCAGCATCTCGCCGAGCGCCTTGGAACCGGCGGCGAGCGCCTTGGTGGAGGCGCGGTTCGCGGTCAGGATCTGGTTGCGCGGGGTCGCCTGGGCGGCGATCTCCTGCTGCCACTCGGCGGACGCGGCGGCGACTTCCTTGCCGAGGACCTTGTTCGGGTCGACGGGGGTGTGCCAGGCGCAGGAGGAGAAGCGGGTCTTCAGGTCCTCGACGGCGATGCGGTACTCGACGGTGCCCGGCTCGGGCGCGGTGCGCGGGAAGCCGCCGGAGGACAGGAAGATACGGGCGTCGTCGGCCCAGATGGGGTGGTTGAAGGTGTCGTAGTCGTGCCACCCGGCCCACTCCTCGTACGGCACCTCGGGGGTGCGCACGGTGTACAGCTTGCTGCCGAGGTCCGTGAACGCCTTGGCGGTGGCGTCATCCGCCTTCGCGGTCGGGTCGCGGTAGAGGTCGCTCTCGCTCTTCCAGAACTGCTCCCAGATCCACTTGGAGATGCCGGTCTGCGCGAAGAAGCTCGGGCGGTCGTCGCCGGCGACACCGGGCACCCACTCGAAGTCGGCGACCGACTTGAAGCCGCCGGGCGTGGGAAGCCCGGAGATCTGGAAGTCCTTGAGGTGGTCGTAGAGCGCCGACCCCTCCTTGTCGGCGGCGTCCCGGTCCTGCTTGAACGCGGTGGACAGCGGCGTCTGATCCCAGTACTGCCGGTTCGCGGCGGTGTGCAGCTTGTCCGGTGGCTGGTTGAGACCGTCCTGGGCGACGGCGGACATGCCGGGTCCGCCCATCCGCAGCACCTCGGCGAGCAGGCACTGGTCCTGCCGGAGCTGCTCGGCGGCCTGGGCGTCGAACCCGTCGTAGCTGTCGGCGACGGGCGCGACGTGGTCCTGGTCGTAGCGGCTCAGCAGTCCCGGCTGGATGGCGAGGCCCCCGAGCAGGGCGACGGTCAGGCCGCCGGTGAGCAGAGTGGTCAGCGGCCCGGATCTCGTCCGGGCACGCGATTTCACGCGGGCATGCGTGAGGAGCCGATGTCTCGGCATGTGGTCTTCCTCCCCGTGGCGACACGACGGTGTTCCCCCGGTCGCCGGTCGACGCGCACGATGACGAAGTGGTCGGCTCCGTCCGGCGCGGCGATCACTTTAGGCACGGGTGACGGGTCCAGGACAAGAGACTTTGAGTTACTTGTGAGGAACTTGTGGCCGTTCGCGTGAGATGAGACCGTCTCGGCCGCGCCTACACCTGTCGGTCCCCTTGCCAGGTGATGGACGTCAGCGCGGCCAGGCCACCGTTGGCCAGCCCCTTGTAGGTCACCTGCCGGGACGGGCCCAACTCGTGCGCGACTCGTTTCGCCAGTTCCGTCCCGACGCGGAACAGCCGGTCCCACTCGGCGTCGTAGGCGCCGTCCTGCCGGTCACGGATCTCCCGGTTGACCGTTGCGTCGATGCTTGCCGCCCACGTGTACAGGTCGGCGACGAGGCTGTCGGACAGGGCCAGGGCCGCGGCGGGATCGTCGGGGAAGAAATCCCCGAAACCTTCCGAGCGCAGCGGACCGAACCTGAACTCTCCTTCGACGGTGATGTCGATCGGATGCGGCGGCGTGCCGTGGCTGTCGCGCTCCCAGTGCAGGCGCCCACAGCCCCAGCACACCCACTTCGCCGTGCTGTGCCGCTCGTCCCAATAGCGCACCGCCCACGACGGTCCGAGATGCTCGGCCAGTCGCTGGGCCGTCGCCAGCCCCTGCTTGACGTGCTTGCGAAGATCCGGACGCGAGGAGAAACCCTCCGGCGGGCGGGACGACGACCAGGACCGCAGCGTGTCTGCCAGCACGTCCGGCAGCGCCAGCCGAGCATCGTCCAGCGGGACAGTGCATCTGAAGGAGCTGAGATCCTCACCCACTCTGGGATCTTCCACCTCGTACAGCGGAGACGACTCGCCCCGTGCCTGGACAAGTACGCACAGCGGTTCTTGGGAGGTCATGCGGGGTTGGCTCCGGTCAGAGGCGGGTGACCACGCCGCGCCAGGTCCAGCCCGCGGCGAGGACGGTGTCGCGGAGGGGGTCCTTGAGGTGTGCGGTGTCGAAGCGGAAGGTCTCGGTGAGGTGGCGGCGGCCGTCGGGGCCGCGTTCGATCGTCCACTGACGGGAGGTCTCGCGGACCGTTCCCCGGCCGTACTCGCGCGACACCGCGAACGTGGGGGTGTCCCCGACCCACGTGACCTGCCACTGCTCGTCGAGGGCGCGGACCTCGTGGCTCTCCGGGACCAGCCGCATCCGTATCTTCAGGGCGCGGTCCAGCTGGGAGCGGGCGAAGAAGGCACCCCAGGCGGGTTCCCGGAGGCGCAACTCGGCGGCGAGGTCGGCCTTTTCGGCAGGGTAGGCGGATCGTACGCGGAAGGGGACGTCCGGCCCGTTCAGCGCGAGGAGCGCGGCGCGGACCTCCTCGGCGGGACGCGGGGTGACGCCCTCGGCGGGGTGCCGGGTGCCGGTGAACTTGTCGAAGAGGCCCATGGGGACAACCTAGGGGTCGCATGCCGAGCGGCGGGGCGCGGGGCGTCGGATACTGGGGAGGGAGAGACCCTGTCAGGGGTAACCCAGGGGGCAGACCAGGGGCACACCATGAGTGAGATGCAGGGGCACGGCATGGGTGAGGTGCCGGGGCACGGCATGGGCGCGATGCACCACCACCACGCCGGGCAGGCCGAGCAGCCCGAGGACCCGACCACCGGCGGTCACGGCATGCTCGTGTTCGGCCACGAGATGTTCTACTTCTCGCATCTGCCGATGTTCGGCGCGCCGCACAATTACCAGGTCCTGCTCGAAGTCGGCCTCGACGACGGCGTGCGTGAGGCGCTGCGCTCGCATCGGCACGCGTTTCCCGACGAGCCGTACGACACCTTCGATCCGGTCCCCTTCCCCATGTCCGAGATCGACCCGTCGGGCAGCGGTCCGAGGCGTACGTCCATGACCGGGGACATCTTCTGCGGCCACTTCGAACGCAGCGCGAAGGGAACGCGGCCGCTCGCCGCGAACACCGAGGTGCGGATCGAACGCGTCGTACGGTTCACCGAGCTCGACGTGAACGACCACGCGAGCGGCGACGGCACGCTGGAATACCTGTGCTTCGGACACGGCGACCAGCTCTACCTCGCGCACGCGATCCGCGGCTGGCCCAGCTTCGACCAGATTCTCGAGGTCCACCCGGTTCCGGGTACGGCGACGAACCGGGCGGGTGCGGCGTTGCCGGACGACGAGGCCACGCTGGACAGGTTCTTCGAGCAGCACTTCGTCACGGCCAACCCGTACGACATCGGCGGCCGCAGCGACGACGCCGACCACCGGCTGACGTCCCAGGAGGTGGCCGACGGCTCCTTCTTCGCCACGGCCCCGCCCAGCGGCTTCCACGGCTTCGACGTCAACCTGGCGGCGGACCGCGAGGTGTACCTGGAGGTCAACGAACTCGCGGGCCCGATGTGATCGGAGCCGTGGGCGCGGTCGCATCGCACGGCGTCCAGCCGGGAGACCGGCCCGGTTTCTCCACGGTCTGTGACAGCTCGACCACGGCGGCGTAACAACGCTCCCGGAGGCGCATCACACGGATCCGCCCGCGTTCTCCTCCCCTGGGAGGGGTGGGCCCGGGTCAGGGAGACAGGCCACCGGGACGCCCGGCCCGCACAACGTCCGTGCTTCGACAAGGGAGTTGCCGTGCGCCTCGACGCCGCGATCTGCCAGTCGCCCCAACTCGCCCCCGCCGACGTCCCTTTCGCCCCGGCCCGCCCGGAGGCCCTCGCGTACAGCCTCACGCTCCCGGCGAATCCCCGAAGTCCGGCCGTCGCCCGAGCGGCGACCCGGACGATCCTCCAGGCCCACCACCTCACGGAGGTGACCGACGCGGCGGTCCAGGTCGTCAGCGAACTCACCGCCTGCGCCTGCCGTTTCTCCACGACCGCCGAGGTGTACGTCTCCCTGCGCTACCGCGACCAGTGCCTGCGCGTCACCCTCTACGACGGCCACCCCCGCCACACCCACGCCCGCCTCGGCGCCGCCTGCGAAACCCACCGCCGCGTCACCCTCCGCCTCCTGGACCGCGTCGTACGGGCCTGCCGAGGCGAATGGGGCATCGGCGGCCCCCGACCGGAACCGGGCACCGGCACCCGGATGTGGGCCACGCTCCCCCACACCGGAGCAGTCGACTACTCCCGCGTACGCCGCACATACGGGTGACGCCACCTCTGAAAGCGGGCGCCCTCCACATCACCCGATCTACATTCGCGAAGTGGCTGAGCCCTACATGATCGAGTTGGAGCCGGAAGTACAGGCATGGCTGGAGCGTCTGTGTCCGCAGCACTACCGCCAGGCGGAGGAGAAGGCCGACCTCCTCGCCCAATCTCCGACGACGCTGGGCGAGCCACATTCTCGTAATCTGGGGGAGGGAGTGCGTGAGCTGCGGTTCGTGCTGAGTGGTAATGCCATGCGGGTGACCTACTGGCTGGCACCCGGTCGACGGATCGTACTGCTCACCGTCTTCCGCAAGACCAGAATGAGAGAAGACGCCGAGGTCAAGCGCGCCAAGCTGGCACGAGAGCTGTGCGAGGCGGAGCATGGGCCCGCGCACGACGTGTTCACTCGTGAGTTCCGGGAGGACCTGTGAGCCACACCCGCTGGAAGCTGGCGCGGGAGCGGAGAGTCGGCGAGGGCTCCGGGGAGCCGCCGGAGGTGGTCGCCGAGCGGGAGCAGATTCGGCTGGCGCTCGCACTCGGGCAGCTCGTGCACGACCGTCGCGTGGCCCTCGGGCTGACGCAGGCCACGCTTGGGGAGCGGCTGGGGATGACTCCGGAGGAGGTGGAGGCCGTCGAGCTCGGCGGCATGCTTCCCCTCACTGCGGACCTGCTCGTCAGGCTGGCGACGGCCCTGGACGTCATGGTCGACTTGCGCCTCGTCGCCGACGGCCACAACACCGTCGTTTTCGAGGAGCGCGCCGCTTGAGGCGTCACGGCCAGAGCAGTTCCCGGTCCCAACCGCTCTCCGTCCTCCGGTAGTTCAGGCGTACATGGCGGCGGTGTTCGTCGCCCTGGAAGAATTCCACCCGCTCCGGTGCCACGTGGTACAGCGTCCACGTCGGGGACTCCGCCCCCGTGTCCGACCGGGCCCGCTCCCACGCCGTCTCCGACGCCTCCCTCAGTTCCTCCAGCGAGCCCAGGGTCTCGCTCTGGTGGCCCGTCAGGGCCGCCGCCAGGGCTCCCGTCGAGCGGGCTCGGAGGTCTGCCCGTGCCTCCGCCGGCGTTCCGACCGTCACCGGGCCCCTCACCCGGACCTGGCGGCCCAGGGTTGGCCAGTAGAAGGCGAGCGCCGCGTACGGGCGGGACGCCAGGTGGAGGCCCTTGCCGCTCGTCGCGTGGGTGCCGAAGGACCAGCCCCGCTCGTCCGCGCCGTGCAGCATCACGATCCGTACGTCCGGGCGGCCCTCCGCGTCCGCCGTCGCCAGGGACATCGTGTGCGGTTCCCGCTCGCCCGCCGCCACCGCCTCCGCGAACCATGTCGTGAAGAGGGGGAGGGGGGTGCGAGGGGCCGACGCCGGGTCGAAGGGCGGGAGGGTCGTCACCGACGGGTCCCACACCCGGAGCGACCTCAGCAGTGCGTCGAGATCAGTTGCCATGCCCCGATGGTCACACCCGTCCCAGGTCCGACGACACCCACCTCTCCGGCCGCATGTGCAGCACCACCTGCTCCCCGTGGTTCTCCCACGCGAAGTCGACATAGCCGGCCACCTTCTCCGGCGGCAGATAGCGCGCCGCGATCGCCCGCAGTCCGTCCTTCGTCGCCGGGGTCGTCCGGGTCACCGGGCCCTCCACCGATACGTACCTGATCGTCGGCTCCAGCCGGTCGATCAGCAGCGTGAAGCGGCCCGCCGCGCCGATCAGCGCGTGCTTGCGCGACGTCGCGCCGGTCATCACCCACACCTCCCCGCCGGGCTCGTACCAGTACCAGATCGGCACGGCCAGCGGAGCCCGGCCCGGGCCCGCGTCCACCGCCAGCGCGGCCACATGCGGTTCGGCCAGGAACGTCTCCCGTTCTTCGCGGCTCAAGGGCATCGCGGTCTCCTTCAGAGGCGCGTTCCGGTTCCGGGGTCATCCCCGGCCGAGTACCACCGTCCCCGAAGAGCAGAACCAGCCGCCCGTGCCGGACGCCACGCCCAGCCGGGGCGGCTCTCCGTCCGGCCGCCTGACCTGACGCTCCCCGGCCTCGCCCCGCAGTTGCCGTACCGCCTCCACCAGCAGGAACAGGCCCCGCATCCCGGGATGCTGGGCCGAGAGGCCGCCGCCGTCCGTGTTCACCGGCAGTTCCCCGCCCCGCACCCGCAGCCGGCCCTTCTCCACGTACGTCCCGCCCTCGCCCTTCCCGCAGAAGCCGAGGTCCTCCAGCGTCACCAGGGTCATGTACGTGAACGCGTCGTAGATCTGGGCGAAGTCCATCTCGTGGGGGCCAAGGCCCGCCCGCGAGAAGGCCAGCCGTCCGCTGGTCGCCGCCGGTGACACCGTGAAGTCGTCCCACTCCGACATCGCCGCGTGGGACACGGCCTCGCCGGTCCCCAGCACCCACACCGGTGCGGTACGGCAGTCGCGTACGTACTCCTCCGCCGCCAGCAGCAGCGCCGCCCCGCCGTCCGAGCGTACGCAGCAGTGCAGCTTCGTGAAGGGGTCGGCGATCATCGGGCCCGCCAGCACCTCGTCCACCGTCAGCGGGGTGCGGAACATCGCCTCGGGGTTGAGTGCCGCGTTCGCCCGGGCCTGGACCGCGACCTCCGCCAGCTGCTCGATCGTCGTGCCGTACTGGATCATGTGGCGGCGGGCCGCCATCGCGTACTTCGCGATCAGGGTGTGGCCGTAGGGGACCTCGAACTGCGTCGGGCCCCGCCCGCCGAACGGCAGCGTGCCCGTGCGCCGGCCCGCCTTCACGTCCGCCCGGGCGGTCGAGCCGTACGCCAGCAGCACCGCGTTCGCCCGGCCCGCCGCGATCGCGTCCGCCGCGTGCGCCGCCATGACCTCCCACGTCGAACCGCCCACCGACGTCGAATCGACCCAGGTGGGGCGCAGACCCAGATAGTCGGCCACCTCCACCGGCGCGAGCGTGCCCAGACCGGCCGACGCGAAGCCGTCCACCAGCGACCGGTCCAGCCCGGCGTCCGCGAGCGCCCGGCGGGCCGCCTGCGCGTGCAGGGTGTACGGGGTCGCGTCCGTCACCCGCCCGCAGTCGGACAGGGCCACCCCGACCACCGCGACGTTCCGAGCCATGAGCCGCCTCCCGCCCCTGTGCATCTCGTGACGACCCCCCTAATATGACGGACCGTCAGATCTGGAGGGAAGGGGTCGCCATGGACGCCGGCTTCACCGCCGAACAGGACGACATCCGCCGCACCCTGCGCGACCTGCTGCTCAAGCGGTGCGGGGGCGGGGAGGTGCGCGCGGCCGTCGACGGCCCCCTCGGGTACGACCCCGCCCTGTGGGCCGCCCTCTCCGATCGGCTCGGTTTGCCCGGACTCGCCCTGTCCGAGGCGTACGGCGGGGTCGGCTGCTCCGGCACCGAACTCGCCCTCGCCGCCGAGGAGACCGGCCGCGCCCTCGCCCCGAGCCCCCTGCTCGCCACCGCCGTCCTCACCGCACCCCTCCTCCTCGCCCTCGGCACCGACGCCCAGCGCGCCGAGCTGCTGCCGGCCATCGCCTCCGGCCGGCTCACCGCCGCGCTCGCCGTCCCCGGCCCCGTCCTCACCACCGCACTCGGCCTGACCGGCGACAACGGCGGCGACTGGGCGGGCGGCGGGCGCGCCGGCGGCGTCCAGGCCCGCCGGGACGCGAGCGGCGCCTGGCGGCTGTACGGGGAGGCCGTCCAGGTCCTCGACGGGCACAGCGCCGGCCTGCTGCTCGTCGCCGCCCACACCGGGGGATACGCCCGCTCCCGCACCCTGCTCTACCTCGTCCCCGGCGACACCGACGGCCTCGTACGGGTCCGGCAGACCGCCCTCGACGCCACCCGCCCCCAGGGCCGTGTCCAACTCCGGGACGTGCGGGCCGAGTTGCTGGGCGACGAGCCGGAGCCGGACGTACCCGGCGCCCTGCGCGCCCTCGGTGACACCGCCGCCGCCTTCCTCGCCTGCGAGGCCGTGGGCGCCGCCGACCGGGCGCTGGAGCGGACCGTGGCGTATGTCGGGCAGCGCGAGCAGTTCGGGCGGGCCATCGGGTCCTTCCAGGCGGTCCAGCACCGGCTCGCCGATGTGTACGTACGGGTGCAGGCGGCCCGCTCCGCCGCCTACTACGCCGCCTGGGCCTGCACCGCCCGCCCGGACGACCGGGTCGGCGGGCTCGCCCTCGCCCAGGCCCTGGAGGCGCTGCGCACCGCCGCCGCCGAGGCCGTCCAGCTGCACGGCGGCATCGGCTTCACCTGGGAGCACGAGGCCCACCTGTACTTCAAACGGGCCGCCGGGGACGAACTCCTCTTCGGCCCCGTCCACCGGCTGCGCGGCCACGCGGCCGACCTCGCCCGTCTCTTCGACCGCGAGCACGTCCTCGACCGGAAGGCGGTGACCGTGTGATCGGCGTCCGGCTGGTGCAGAAGGTCTCCTCCACCCGCACCTTCGCGAAGATCGGCCCGCGGGTGATCCCCGCCCTGGACCGCGCGGTCCACCGGCTGACCCGGGGGAAGGTACTGCTCAGCGCCCAGATGCTGCCGGGTGTCGTGCTGACCTCCACCGGCGCCCGCAGCGGACTGCCCCGGCGCACCCCGCTCGCCTGCATGCCCGAGGGGGACGGCTGGCTGCTCATCGGCTCCAACTTCGGCCGCGCCGGGCATCCCGCCTGGACCGCCAACCTCCTCGCCCACCCCGACGCCGAGATCAACTGGAAGGGCACCGACATCCCGGTCACCGCCCGGCTCCTCACCGGGGCGGAACGCGCGGCCGCCTGGCAGGCGGTGCTGGCCTTCTGGCCGCCGTACGCCACCTATCAGGCCCGCGTGGAACGCGAGATACGGCTCTTCAGGCTCAGCCGCCGCTCCTCATAGCGCGTGCCAAGCCAGCAGGTCCTCAGAGCGCGTGCTGCACCAGCAGGAATGTGCCGATGCCCAGCATCGCCGCGCCCGAGGTCCGGGTGACCGCGCGGGCGGCGGCCGGGCGGGCGGACAGCACCGCGCGGGCCAGGGTGCCGACCAGGGCGTAGACGACCGCGCAGCACAGCATGTGGAGCAGGCCGAAGACGGCGGTCTGGGCCGCCACCGGCAGCCGGGCGCCGCCGCCGGTCGCCAGGAACTGCGGCATCACCGACAGGTACAGCAGCAGGCCCTTCGGGTTCAGGCCGCTGATCGTCGCACCGCGCAGGAAGACCGCCCGGCGCGACGCCCCGGCCCGCTCCTCGCCCTCCCCCGGCGCCTCAGGCGCGCCCGGGCGCCGTACGACGTTCCAGCCCAGCCACACCAGGTACGCCGCGCCCGCGACCGTGAGCGCGGTGAGCAGCGTCGGTGAGCCCGCGACCAGGACGGCGAGGCCCGCGGCCGCCAGCGCCGTGTGCAGGGCGTAGCCGCTGACCAGGCCCGCCACGGCCACCCCCACCGAGCGGCCGCGCAGGCCCGCGGCGATGGTGTACGCCCAGTCGGCGCCCGGTACGCACACCAGCAGCAGGTCGACGGCGAGGAAGGAAAGCAGGGAGCCCGTGTTCATGTCGGTGACATTAGGCTCGAACGGCCCGAAAGTGTTCCCAGAGTTTGCCCGGTGTGCGAGAGCGCGTGGAAAGATCTGCCCCATGGACGACGTTGACCGGAAAATCCTTGCCGAGCTCCAGCTGGACGGGCGGCTGACCGTGACCGAGCTGGCCGCCCGGGTGCGGCTGAGCGTCTCGCCGTGCCACCGGCGGCTGCGCGAGCTGGAGCGGTCGGGGGCGATCAGCGGATACCGGGCGGTGGTGGAGCCGGCCGCCGTGGGGCTGACCTTCGAGGCGCTGGTCTTCGTGTCCATGCGGCAGGAGGACCGGGACACGGTCGCCGAGTTCGAGAGCGCGCTGGCGGACATCCCCCATGTCCTGGAGGCCGAGCGGCTCTTCGGGGAGCCGGACTATCTGCTGCGCGTGGCCACGGCCGATCTCGCGGCGTTCCAGCGGCTGTACGACGAGCGGCTGGCGACACTGCCGGGGGTGCAGCGGCTGACGTCCACGCTCGTGATGAAGCATGTCGTGAGAGACCGCCCACTGCCCGCTTAGCTCCGGAGGGGTTCGGCTCGGCTGCGGGGTGCGGGTGGTCTGGGGTTTCTCGCGCAGTTCCCCGCGCCCCTTTCGGGGCGCTTGACAAGACGTGGGGATGAAAAAGGGGCGCTACTTCGTCGGCTTCTTGCCGGTCACTCCCAGGTGGACCAACAGGGCGAGATTCGGCTTGAGTTCGGCCTGTTTCACGCCCCAGGTCTGGAAGCCCTTCTGGTGCCCGGCGACGGCCGCGAGCATCGCGACGAGCGAACCGGCGATCGCGGCCGGGTTCACGTCCTTGTCGACCTTGCCCTTGTTCTGCAGCTCGGTGACCGCGTCGGCCAGGGAGTTGTTCACCGAGTTGAGGATCTTCATGCGGAGTTTGTAGAAGCGCTTGTCGCCCTCGGAGGCGCCGAGGTCGACCACGCGCAGGATCGCGTCGTTCTTCCGCCAGAACTCCAGGAACCCGTCGACGAGTTCCTGCGCGGTCTGCCAGCCCGCCTTGCCCACCCAGGACCGGCCTTCGAGCAGCTCGGTCAACTCGGCGCCCTCGGCGGCCATTTGCTCGGCGATCTCCAGGACGGCGCCCTCGACGTCCGGGAAGTACTGGTAGAAGGTCGCGGGTGAAGTTCCCGCCTTCCGCGCGACGTCGATGACCTTGACGTCGCGGTACGGAGAAGAGCTGAGCATCTCGCTGAGGCAGTCCAGCAGCTTCTGCCGCGTCGCCTGCCCACGCCGACCGGCCACGCGGCCGTCGACGGTACGCACTTGTCCTGTCATGCCGTCAGCTTACCGAGGGGTGATCGGAGCGCGATTCGGCCGACTGCAAATGGGGTGCATGAGGGAGAGGGGACGGGTGTGGCTGGTCTGCGGCGTGCGTGAACCGCCGTTAGTTTGGCTGTATGGCCGAAAACAGGGCATCGGTGGACGCAGGGGACTCTCCGGAGGGCTTCCCGGAGGGCATCCCCTGCTGGGTGGACGCACAGCTGCCGGACGTCGACGCGGGCAAGCGGTTCTACGGCGAGCTCTTCGACTGGACCTTCGAGGACGCCCACGGCGGCTCCGTGTGGGCCCGGCTGGACGGGGCGGTCGTCGCCGCGCTCGCCCACAAGACGGACGGCCGCATGCCCACCGTGTGGACGGTGTACTTCGCCACCCCGGACGTGGCGGCGACCGCCCGGCGGGTGCTGGAGGCGGGCGGGCAGATCGTGATGGCGCCGACGGCGCTCGGCGATCTCGGCACCGCCGTCCTCGTCACCGACCCGGAGGGCGCCGTCTTCGGCCTGTGGCAGGCCGCGGCCCACCCCGGCTTCGGCGTGCGGCACACCCCGGGCACCTTCGCCTGGGCCCAGCTGTACGCCCGCGACACCGACAGCGCGAACGCCTTCTACGGCGGTCTCTTCCACGAGGCGCTGTTCGGCCCCGACGCCCGCCCCGACTTCGGCCGCGCACCGGTCTCCGACGTCTTCCCGGCCGAGATGCCGCCGCACTTCCTCGTGCACTTCGGGGTGGAGGACTGCGAGGCGGCGCTGGCGGCGGTGCTGAGGCTCGGCGGGCGGGTCCAGGCGCCACCCTTCGAGACGTCGTACGGGAAAGTGGCCGTCGTCACCGACAATCAGGGGGCGTCGTTCGCGCTGCTGGAGCGGTAGGGGGCGGCGGAGAGCGGGCGGCAGTAGGTCCGGTTCGGTGGGGGACATCCCATTTGCGGCCGGGTTCGCAACCGGTGGCGCGGCCAGGAAGAATCGGGGTGCGTGCCGCCACGGCGGTGCGGTGGTGAGACGCTGCACTTCGGTCGCGTACACATAGTGGGTGGCGCGGCTCGTACGGGGAGGTGGCAGGCAAGTGGTGGATCAGCTGACACAGCACGATCCGCGGCGGATCGGGCCGTTCGAGGTGCTGGGACGGCTGGGCGCCGGCGGCATGGGGCTGGTCTATCTCGCGCGCTCGGCGTCCGGCCGGCGCGTGGCGATCAAGACGGTCCGCACGGAGCTCGCCGAGGACCAGCTCTTCCGTGTGCGCTTCACGCGCGAGGTGGAGGCGGCCCGGGCGGTCTCCGGCTTCTACACGGCGGCCGTCGTCGACGCCGACCCGCGCGCCGCCGTGCCCTGGCTGGCCACCGCGTACGTCCCCGCGCCCTCCCTCGAAGAGATAGTGAACGAGTGCGGCCCGCTCCCGGCGCAGGCGGTGCGCTGGCTCGCGGCGGGCGTCGCCGAGGCGTTGCAGTCCATCCACGGCGCCGGCCTGGTCCACCGCGACCTCAAGCCCTCCAACGTCCTGGTCGTCGAGGACGGCCCCCGGGTCATCGACTTCGGCATCGCCTCCGGCGTATCGAACACACGTTTGACGATGACGAACGTCGCCGTCGGCACCCCCGCCTACATGTCCCCCGAGCAGGCCAAGGACTCCCGCAGCGTGACGGGCGCGAGCGATGTCTTCTCGCTCGGCTCGATGCTGGTCTTCGCCGCCACCGGACACCCGCCCTTCCACGGGGCCAACCCGGTCGAGACGGTCTTCATGCTGCTGCGCGAGGGCCCCGACCTGGAGGGCCTGCCGGAGGAACTGCGCCCGCTCATCGAGTCCTGTATGCAGATGGAGGCCACCGCCCGGCCCAACCCGGCGGACCTCCAGGCCCAGCTCGCCCCGCATCTCTTCGGCTCCGGCTCCGACGACAGCGGCACGGCGTCGGCCTGGCTGCCCGAGAAGGCGGTCGGGCTGATCGAGTCCCGCCGGGGCGGCCGGCCGGCGGTGAAGCCCGCCCCGACGACCGGCGGCCGCAGCGGCGGCGGACGCCCCGGCGCCGGGCCCGTCCTGCCGCCCCCGCCCTCCCACGACCCCGTGTTCCCGTCCTCGTCCGGCCCGGCCCCGGTGCCGGTCCCGGTGGGCGCCCCGGACACCGGCCCGGTGCGGCTGGCCGGCGCCGCCGTGCCGATCGGCCCCGGCCCGCGCGTCGCGGACGTACGGGCCACGGCCGCCGTCAAGGCGCCCGCTCCCGAACCCGGCCTGGTCGCCTCCTGGTCCCGCCCGCGCCCCGGCGTCAACGGCGCCGACCCCGTCGTACCGGCCGCGCCCACCGCGCTCCCGGACGCCGCCGCGGCCGGCTGGCGGCCCTGGCGCTTCCGGATGTCCAACGACGTCTGGGGCACCCCCTCCGTCGCCGGCGACCTCGTCTACGTCACCTCCTTCGAGGTGCACGCGCTGGACGTGGCGACCGGCCGCCGCCGCTTCAAGACGCGGGACGTGGCCTGGTCGATGGCGGTCGCGGACGGCCGTATCCACGCCTCGGACGGGCCGACCCTGTTCGCCCTGGACGCCCGTGAGGGCCTTGATCTGTGGCGGCTGCCGACGGACGCCTGGGTGTACACGCTCAAGGCCGACCGCGGCACCGTCGTCACCGGCACGCGCGGCGGCGGCGTGCAGGCGTGGGAGGCCGCCAACGGCCAGAAGCTGTGGGAGATCGCCGGCTGTCAGACCGACTTCGAGTCGCCCGAGGCCGGACCGGTCGTCCACGAGGGCACGGTGTTCGTCTGGCAGGACGCCCGTCTCAGAGCCCTGGAGGCGCGCACCGGCGAGGAGCGCTGGTCGTACCCCATCGGCGACGCGGCCTCCTGCGGCGGCGTACCGGTCCGGGTCACCCCGGGCCCGGACGGCTTCGTCTATCTCTCGGCCGGTACCCGTGTCCTCGCCATCGAGGTGGTGAGCGGCATGGTGCGCTGGCACTTCGAGGCCCCGGCGGTCTTCCTGAGCCCGCCGACCTTCGTGCCGGGCCCCGCGGTCACGGGCGGCGGGGTGTATCTCGCCGACTACCTCGGCACGGTCTACGCCCTCGACGCCACCGACGGCCGCGACCGCTGGCGCATCGCCACCGAGTCCCGGGCGTCCGTCGACCCGGTGCTGGTCGCGGCGGGCCATGTCCATGTGGGCAGCGGCAAGGGCCTGTACACCCTGGACGCGGTCACCGGCACGCCCAAGTGGCGCTTCCAGGCGGGCGGCGACATCGTGGGCGCGCCCGCGGTGGCGGAGGGCCGCATCCACTTCGGCTCGACGGACCACCTGCTGTACACGCTCAAGGCCGACGACGGCCGGCTGCGCTGGAAGCTGGCGACGGGCGGCGAGATCACCGGCTCCCCGGTGGTCAAGGACGGCGTGGTGTACGCGTGCAGCAAGGACCGCTGCGTGTACGCGCTGGACGCGGAGAAGGGCACGGGCACGGCCCGTACCGCGTAGCGGGTGCGGGACGGCCGTCGTACCGGGCTTGTACGGAAGGGGATCCAGACGGCGGCCGTCGCTGCGGAGCGGCAGCTGCGCCGCTCACCCCAGACGCTACGCCGGGTGCGGTGCGGTCGCCACGCGGTGACATGGTCGTGACAGCTGTTGCCTAGAGTGACGGGCATGCGACGACGGGGACACATGGTCAGGCTCACGGTGGTGACGGCTCTGGTGGGGCTGGCGCTCACCGGTTTCTCCAGCGGGCGGCACGGGCACGGTGGTGGGCACGGCGGTGGGGGCGGTTGCAGCAGCTCCAGCCAGGACCACGACGGCGGTTCGTCGTCGAGCGGCGGCACCTCGGGGTCCCGGTACCACGACTACGACGATGACGACGACCGCACCGACGACGACACGTACGGCAGCAGCGACGGCGACTCCGCGACGCCCGTGCCGCAGACCGCCGGGGTCGAGCTCATCGCCTGCGCGACGCCCGACCGGCCGTACGCGACGGTCGCGGTCACCAACCCGAACGCGACGGCCCAGAGTTTCCGGATCGCGGTCACCTTCTACGACGACCGGTCCGAGCCGGTGGAGGACCAGGAGACGAGCGTCTACGTCGCCGCGAACGACACGCTCGAAGTGAAGGTGACCCTGGACGCCCCCGGCGACGCGGCCCGCGTGGACCACTGCGACGCCTCCGCCGTGTGAGCCCGTCTCACCGCGTCCGGAAGTCCCGCCCCCGGCGCGCGAACAGCCCGGCCTGACGGTCCGGGGGCAGGTTGCCGAGGGCGACGAGCGGGGCCGCCCGGGCGAACGCGAGGGAGCGGGCGGCCTCCTGGGCGGCCCACAGCGCCCGCACGGTCCCCTGGACGGCCTCGGTGGGGAATCCCGCGACGACTGCGGCGCGGTCGACGGCGGCGGCGAGGGCGTCGCCCGGGCCGGTCACCTCGGACACCAGCCCGATCTCGTGGGCCCGGCGGGCGGAGATCCGCTCGGCGGTGCCCATGAGCATCATCCGCGCAGCCTCCCCGTACGGCATCCGCAGCGCCATCAGCATGGACTCGTACGCGCTGACCATGCCGTAGGTGGTGTGCGGGTCGAAGAAGACGGCGTTCTCGCCGGCGATCAGGAACTCGCTCTCCCCGAGCAGGTAGAAGGCGCCCCCGCAGGCCATCCCCTCCACGGCGGCGACGACCGGCTTCCACAGGTCGTTGGCCTTGGGCCCGATGGTGAGGAGCGGATCGTCCTGCGCGTACGGGGAGTTGGGCTGGGGCACGACGGTGTCCCGGTCGATGCCGGTGCAGAAGGCGCGCCCGCCCGACGCGGCGAGGACGACCGCGCGGACGGTGTCGTCGAAGCGGAACTCCCGCCAGGTGGACCGCAGTCGGTCGGCGAGGGCGGTGTCGATGGCGTTGAGCCGGTCCGGCCGGTCGAGGGTGACGACGGCGACGCCCGTGTCCCGGTCGGTGCGGACGCGCAGGCTCATGGCCGCTCCAGGACCCATTGGGGCAGCCCGTCGGCGGTGAAGACGACCTGGACGCGGGCGCCGATGCGCAGCCGGTCGGGGGAGAGGGAGTTCAGGGGCGCGCCGGGGGCGGTGACGAGGTTGCCGACCAGCCGGATACGGGGGTGGTCGGCGAGCTCGACGAGGACGACGTTGTACGGGGCCTGCGCGGCGTAGTCGGGCAGCAGGGGCGGGTGCGGGACGACGTACGACCATATGCGGCCCCGGCCGGACACGGGCCGCCACTCGCTCGCGAAGGACTGGCAGTGCGGGCAGCAGGGCCGGGGCGGGAAGCGGGGTTCGACGCAGTCGCCGCAGGTCTGGACGCGCAGTTCGCCCTGGGCGGCGTACTGCCAGAAGGGGGTGCCGTCGGGGTCGGGGACGGGGGAGAGCATCTCAACTCCTCAGGAGCAGCGCCGAGGTGGGGACGCCTTCGCCGGCGGTGACGAGGCAGGTGGTGGCGCCGGGGACCTGGGCGGTGCTGGTGCCGCGCAGCTGCCGGACGCCTTCGGTGATGAGGTTGAAGCCGTGCACGTACGCCTCGCTGAGCCCGCCGCCGGAGGTGTTGAGGGGCAGCCGTCCGCCGATCTCCAGGGCGCCCTGCTCGGTGAAGGCGCCGCCCTCTCCCCGGCCGCAGAAGCCGTACCCCTCCAGGGAGAGCGGTATGAGGGGCGTGAAGGCGTCGTAGATCTGGGCGACGTCGATGTCGTCGGGGGTGAGGTCGGCCTGTTTCCACAGGTGGCGGGCGGCCGTCCAGGAGGGGCCGGTGAGGGGGTCGTCGTTCCAGTAGTTGACCATGCCGTGGTGCTGGGCGGGCAGGCCCTGGGCGGCGGCGTGCACGTAGACGGGCCGGGTGGCGCAGTCGCGGGCGCGTTCGGCGCCGACGACGACGCAGGCCAGGGCCCCGTCCGTCTCCAGGCAGTTGTCGAAGAGGCAGAGGGGTTCGCTGATCCAGCGGGACGTCATGTACATCTCGCGGGTCAGCGGGCGGTCGTACATGATCGCGGCCGGGTTCTGGTTGGCGCGGTTGCGGCAGGCGAGGGCGACGTTGAAGAGGTGGTCGCGGGTGGTGCCGTACTCGTGCATGTGGCGGCGGGCCAGCAGGGCGATCTCGTCGGCGGGCCGCAGCAGGCCGAAGGGCCGGGTCCACTGGGCGGGGGTGGGCAGCTGGACGGCGGTGTTGGTCCAGGGGCGGGGTCCGCTGCCGCGCTTGCGGGACCGCCAGGCGACGCCGACGGTGGCCTGCCCGGCGGTGATGGCGGCGGCGAGGTGGGCGACGGTGGCGCAGGATCCGCCGCCGCCGAAGCCGGCCTTGCTGAAGAAGGTGAGGTCGCCGAGGCCGAGGGCCTTGGCCAGCTCGACCTCGTCGGTCTCCTCCATGGTGTAGGAGGCGAGGGCGTCGACCTCGCCGGGGGCGATGCCGGCGTCGTCGAGGGCTGCGAGCACGGCCCGGCAGGCG
Organism: Streptomyces sp. NPDC032126; assembly: GCF_055580085.1. Classification (NCBI taxonomy): domain Bacteria; kingdom Bacillati; phylum Actinomycetota; class Actinomycetes; order Kitasatosporales; family Streptomycetaceae; genus Streptomyces; species Streptomyces sp. NPDC032126. The sequence goes on along the minus strand of NZ_JBVIMA010000009.1, from coordinate 321,960 downwards.
AGGGTGCGCTCGTCCTCGGGGAGGTGTCTGGCGAACGGGGTCTGGCCGATGCCGACGATCGCGGTGGCGTCCTTGAGGGCGGTCATGCGCACACCTCCGCGCGGGTGAAGGGTTGCTGACAGTCCGTCAGACTATCGTTAATCTGACGGGTAGTCAGCTACGGCGTGGGGAGGCGTGCGGTGCGCGGTGATCTGGAGTGGGGCAGCATCCCGGGACTCGTCCGGTCCGCCGCGGAGCGGTACGCGGACGTCGAGGCGGTGGTGGAGGGCCGCACCCGGATCTCCTACGCCGAACTCGGCGCCCGCGTCGAGCGGTCGGCGGCGGCCTGCCTGGCCCACGGCGTCGCGCCGGGCGACCGGGTCGCGATCTGGGCGCCGAACACGCTGGACTGGATCGTGTCGGCGCTGGGCGCGGTGTCCGCCGGAGCCGTGCTGGTGCCGCTGAACACCCGGTTCAAGGGCGCGGAGGCGGCGGACGTGCTGCGCCGGAGCGGGGCCCGGCTGCTGTTCGTGACCGGGACGTTCCTGGGCACGTCGTACGTGGCGTCGCTGCGGCGGGCCGTCGCCGAGGGGCCGGGGCTGCCGGACCTGGCGGACGTGGTGGTGCTGGCGGACGACGCCCCGGCGGACTTCCGCACCTGGAAGGACTTCCTGGCGAGCGGCGAGGGGGTGAGCCGCGCCGAGGTGCGGGCGCGCGCCTCGGCGGTGGAGGGCTCCTGGCCCTCGGACATCGTCTTCACGTCCGGTACGACGGGCCGCTCCAAGGGCGCGGTGATCACCCACGCGCAGACCCTGCGGGCGTACGAGGTGTGGTGCGAACTGGCCGGGCTGCGGCGGGGCGACCGCTATCTGATCGTCAACCCCTTCTTCCACACCTTCGGTTACAAGGCCGGGGTCATCGCCTGTCTGATGCGGGGCGCGACGATGATCCCGCAGCCGGTGTTCAACGTCGGTACGGCGCTGGCGAACATCGCGGCGGAACGGGTCTCCGTCCTGCCGGGCCCGCCCACCCTCCACCAGTCGCTCCTCGACCACCCGGCCCGTGACGCGCACGATCTGTCGGCGCTGCGGCTGGTGGTGACCGGGGCGGCGGTGGTGCCGCTGCGGCTGGTGGAGCGACTGCGCGGGGAACTGGGCGTGGAGACCGTCCTCACCGCGTACGGCCTCTCCGAGGCGAGCGGCATCGTGACGATGTGCCGGCATGGCGACCCGCTGCCGGTGATCGCGTCGACGTCCGGGCGGGCGATCCCCGGCACCGAGGTACGGGTGGAGGCGCCGGCCGGTGAGCCCGGTGAGGTGCTGGTGCGCGGCTTCAACGTCATGCGCGGCTACTTCGAGGACGAGGCGGCCACCGCGCGGGCCCTGACCGAGGACGGCTGGCTGCGGACGGGCGATGTGGGGGTGCTGGACGCGGCGGGCAACCTGAGGATCACCGACCGCATCAAGGACATGTTCATCGTCGGCGGCTTCAACGCCTACCCGGCGGAGATCGAGCAACTCCTCGGCCTGCACCCGGATGTGGCGGACGTGGCGGTGGTCGGCATACCGGACCCCCGACTCGGCGAGGTCGGCAAGGCGTACGTCGTCCGCCGCCCCGGCTCGCTCACCACCGCCGAGGACCTGATGGCCTGGTCCCGCCGCGAGATGGCGAACTACAAGGTCCCGAAGGCGGTGGAATTCGTGAGCGAACTGCCGCGCAACGCGAGCGGAAAGGTGGTGAAGGGGGAGCTGCGGGGCACCGGCCGGTGAACGCGGCGATGGGGGAGGCGCGGGGCGCGGGGTGGTGAACGCGGCGATGGGGGAGGCGCGGGGCGCGGGGCGGTGAACCGCGGCGATGGGGGAAGTGCGGTGCACCGGGTGGTGAACGCGGCGAAGGGGGAGGCGCGGGGCGCCGGGCGGTGACGCGGCGATGGGGAGGCGGGGTGCAGCGGGCGGTGAACGCGGCGAAGGGGGAGGTGCGGGGCGCCGGGTGGTGAACCGCGGCGATGGGGAGGCGCGGTGCAGCGGGCGGTGAACGCGGCGAAGGGGCCGGACCCCCCCAGGTCCGGCCCCTTCTGTCCCCCCGTGGTGCCCCGGCCGCGGTGGCTCCCCCTCGGTGCCGCCGTGGCCGGTCCCCGTCGGCCAGGCTTCGTCAGGCGGTCTCGCCCGTGGCGTGCGAGTTGTCCGGCGTGGCCACCGTGGTGTCGTCCCCCTTGAGGACCGTGGTGTTCACCGGCGCGATGGTCGCGTGGCTGTTCAGCGGCTTGATGGGCTCGCTGGTGGCGTGGCTGTTGAGCGTCGTGACCTCGGCGGCGTCCGTGCCGGTCTCGTCCGCCGCGATGTTCTTCTGCTCGTCGCTCATGGCTGATCCCCTGAAGGTTCGTGAAGTCGTGGTTGGGAAGGTCCCGCCCGGCAACTCCCCCGCGGACTGCCGGGCGGGCGCCTCCGGGCCGCTCCACCCTAGCTGCGGCCCACGGCCGTTCCGGCTGCCCCCCGAGGCGGCGGATCGACACCATGAGAGTGCCGGACGGCGATAAACGAACGATGAACGTGCCCCGTTCCCCGCCTCGGGCCACCGCCCCGTTCGCCGCCTCAGGCCACCGCCCCGGCCCGCAGCAGCCCTCGTACCGTCTCCGCCTCGCCCGCCTCCAGCGCCTCGAAGATCTCCAGCGCCTCGCGCCAGCAGACCTGGGCGCGGCCGGGCTGGCCGATGTCCGTCAGAGCGCGCCCCAGAACCGTGAGGACCTGGCCCCGGCGCCATTCGCCGCCGATGCCCCGGAGCACGGTGAGGGCCGCCTCCGCGTTGGTCGCGGCCTGCGCCGGGCGTCCGGCCGCGAGGTCGAGTTCGGCGAGACGGAAGAGGGACATGCCCTCCCACAGCCGCATCCGGCTGTCCCGGAACACCTCCAGGGCCTCCTCCAGACGCTCGGCGGCCCGGTCGTGCTGCCCGCACGCGGTGAGCGCGAGGCCGAGCGCGTACCGGCCGTTGGCGCCCTTGAGGGCGTGCCCCATCGCGTCGTACATGTCGCTGCCCTGCTGGGCCAGGGAGACCGCGCTCGTGGTGCGGCCCATCGCCAGGTGGATGCGGGAGAGGTTGCACAGGGCGCTGGCCTCGCCGGGGCGGTCCCCGCAGGAGCGGAAGCTGTCGATGGCACGGGTGAGGTGTCTCTCGCCGTCCTCGAAGCGGCCCTGGTAGAGGGCGATGATGCCGAGCATGTTGGACGCCCAGCAGCCGGGCAGCGGGTCGCCGGCCGTGTCGGCGAGCCGGACCGCCTCGATGGCCTGCTCGCCGGCGAGTTCGAAGCGGCCGATCAGATGGTGGCCGTTGGCGAGGGTGACGAGGGCGCGCGCCTCGGCCCGCTGGTCCGCCGCCGCGCGGGCCGCGTCCCGCAGGAAGGCGGCCGTCGTCTCGTACTCCCGGGAGTTGGCGCCGGACTCGGTGAGGTCGACGGCCGCCCACAGCAGGTCCACGGCGCGCCGCAGGAAGCCGGGCGCGGTGGACTGCCGCACGCAGGCGAACAGGGACATCGCCTCCGTGTAGAGCCAGTCCTGGGCCCGGTGCCGGTCCCCGAACAGCAGGCCCGGGTACTCCGTCTCCTCCAGGTGGTCGGTCAGCCGGTCCCCCGGTCGTTCGATCGCGTACACGCTCGCCGCTGTCGCGAGGTAGAAGTCCAGGAGGCGGGACATCGCCGCGTCGCGTTCGCTGGGCGGGTGCTCGTCGCGTTCGGCGCAGGCGCGGGCGTAGAGGCGTACGAGGTCGTGGAAGCGGTAGCGGCCCGGGGCCGCCGATTCCAGGAGGGACGTGTCGACCAGGGACTCCAGGACGTCCTCCGTGTCCTCCACGGGGAGGTCCAGCACCGCGGCGGCGGCCGCGAGCGAGATGTCCGGGCCGTCCGCGAGGCCGAGGAGGCGGAAGGCGCGGGCCTGGGCCGGCTCCAGCTGGCCGTAGCCCAGTTCGAAGGTCGCCTTCACTGCCAGGTCGCCCGCCTGGAGTTCGTCCAGCCGGCGCCGCTCGTCGGCGAGCTTCGCCGCCAGCACGGAGACCGTCCAGGTGCGGCGGGCCGCGAGCCGCGACGCCGCGATCCTGATCGCCAGCGGCAGGAAGCCGCACGCCGCGACCACGTCGAGCGCCGCCTCCCGCTCCGAGGCGACCCGCTCCTCACCGACGATCTTCGTGAAGAGGGCGAGCGCCTCGTCCGGGGACATCACGTCCAGGTCCACGAGGTGGGCGCCCGCGAGGTCCACCATCCTGACCCGGGAGGTGACCAGCGCCGCGCAGCCCTCCGTGCCGGGCAGCAGGGGCCGTACCTGCGCCGCGTCCTTGGCGTTGTCCAGCAGCACCAGGACCCGGCGGCCGTCCAGCATCGAGCGGTACAGCGCCGACCGCTCCTCCAGGGAGTCCGGGATCGCCGCGTCCGCCGTGCCGAGGGCCCGCAGGAACGAGCCGAGCACCGTCTCCGGTTCCGCCGCCCGCTGTCCCGCGCCCTGGAGGTCCACGTACAGCTGGCCGTCCGGGAACGCCGCCCGGGCCCGGTGGGCGACATGGACGGCGAGGGTGGTCTTGCCGACGCCGCCGATGCCCGCGAGCGCGGAGACGGCCATCACCCGGCCCTCGTTGCCGGAGGCGGCGGCCAGCACCTCGCTCAGTTCCGTCACGAAGGACGAGCGGCCGGTGAAGTCGGGGACGGTGGCGGGCAGTTGCGCGGGGCGCACGAGGGCGACCGCGGGTTCCGCCGCCGGGGCGGCGGGCAGTTCGGTCAGCTCGGGGTCGGCGCGCAGGATCCGTTCCTGGAGGTCCCTCAGGCCCTTGCGCGGGTCGACGCCCAGCTCCTCGGCGAGGAGGCGCCGGGTGTCGGCGTAGACGGCGAGCGCCTCGGCCTGACGTCCGCTGCGGTAGAGGGCCAGCATCAGCAGTTCGCGCAGCCGCTCCCGCAGCGGATGGGCCGCGGTGAGGGCGGTCAGCTCGGAGACGGCCTCCGCGTGGCAGCCCTGCTCCAGGTCCATGTCGAGGCGGGACTCCAGCAGCCCGAGCCGCCACTCCTCCAGGCGGATCCGCTGGGTCTCGGCGTACGGGCCGGGCACGCCGGCCAGCGCCTCGCCGTCCCACAGGGCGAGCGCCCGGTTCAGGGTCTCCCGGGCCCGGCCCAGGTCCCCGGACGCCCGCGCCTTCTCCGCCTCCGTCGCGAGGCGCTGCGCCTCGGCCAGGTCGAGGGCGCCGTCGCCGAGCCCGCGTACGGCGTAGCCGCCGGACTCGCTGGTCAGGACGCCCTGGTCGAGGATCTTGCGCAGCCGGGAGGCGTACGTGCGCAGCGCGGCCAGCGCCTGGGACGGCGGTTCCTCGCCCCACAGCGCGTCGATGAGTTCCCCGGCGGTGGCCGTACGCCCTTCGCGCAGCAACAGGGCGGCGAGGAGGGCACGCTGCTGCGGCGATCCGGTGGGCAGCGGCTCCTCCCCCCGCCAGGCCCGCACGGTCCCGAGCACACCGAACCGCAGGACGGCACGGGCGGCAGCGGAAGCATGGGAGGCACCGACAGCAGCGAAAGCACTGGAGGCACCGCCGGCCCCGGCGTCACCGGCGGCACCGACCTCCGGCGTCACGGCCTCCGGCTCCCCGCTCACCGCACCCGGACGCGTCGCCTCCGCCGCCCCACTCACCGCACCCGGACGCGTCGGCTCCGCCGCCCCGCTCGCGGTGTCCGGACGCCTCTGCTCCGGCACGCGCGGTCCACCGTCGTCCATGGGAGTCCCCCTCGGCTTTCTGACCATCCAGGTCAGTTTGCCCTGTCCATGCCGGAACCGTCAGCCGGGCGAGACGCCGATCACAACGCGGCTCACGGGAGTCCACAAAGCCCGCACATCCGTGACCCCCTCCACACCAGCTGACGGTCCGTCAGATCAGCGCTACGGTGGCCCACATGGAGAAGACCGCGCACCTCCCGCTGATCATTTCCGTCGACGACCACACCGTCGAACCCCCGCATGTGTGGCAGGACCGCCTTCCGAGGAAGTACCGCGACACCGGCCCCCGTATCGTGCGCGCCCCGCTGAAGGAGATGACCTTCCTCGGCGGCCGCTTCAAGCCCGTCATGGGCGAGGCCGGGGACGAGGGGCCGCTCGGCGACTGGTGGATCTACGAGGACCTCCACCGGCCCCTCACCCGCCTCGACACCGCCGTCGGCTTCGACCGCGACGAGATCAAACTCGAGGTCATCACCTACGAGCAGATGCGCCCGGGGTCCTACGACGTCCCCGCCCGCCTCGCCGACATGGACGTCAACCACGTCCAGTCCGCGCTCTGCTTCCCCACCTTCCCCCGCTTCTGCGGCCAGACCTTCACCGAGGCGAGCGACCACGAGCTCGGCCTGCTCTGCGTGCGCGCCTACAACGACTGGATGGTGGAGGAGTGGTGCGGCCCGAAGGCCCAGGGCCGGCTCATCCCGCTCACCCTCATCCCCCTGTGGGACGCCGAGCTGGCCGCGGCCGAGGTGCGGCGCAACGCCGCCCGGGGCGTCCGTGCCGTCGCGTTCTCCGAGATACCCCCGCACCTCGGCCTGCCCTCCGTGCACACCGACGCCTGGGACCCCTTCCTCGCCGCCTGCGACGAGACCGGCACCGTCATCGCCATGCACATCGGCTCCAGCAGCCGTATGCCGTCCACCTCCGCCGACGCCCCGCCCGCCGTCGGCTCCACCATCACCTTCGCCAACTGCTGCTTCTCCATGGTCGACTGGCTGATGAGCGGCAAGTTCGAGCGCTTCCCGAACCTGCGGGTGATGTACGCGGAGGGCCAGATCGGCTGGATCCCGTACATCCTCGAACGCGCCGACGTGGTCTGGGAGGAGAACCGCGGCTGGGGCGGAGTCGCCGACAAGGTCCACCGCCCGCCGTCCGAGCTGTTCGCCGGCCATGTCTACGGCTGCTTCTTCGACGACGCCTTCGGCCTGCGCAACCTCGACGCGATCGGCCTCGGCAACGTCCTGTACGAGACCGACTACCCGCACTCCGACTCCACCTGGCCCAAGTCCCGCGAGGTCGGCGAGGCCCAGATGGGCCACCTGGACCCCGACGTCGTCGAGCGGATCGTCCGGGGCAACGCCATCGACCTGCTGGGACTCACCCCCGAGGGCCTGTGGGGCGGCGCGTGAAGTACGGCATGCAGCTCCCGGTCCAGTCCCAGAGCACCCTGTACGCCGAGCCCTGGGAGACCGAGGCGGGCCCCGCCGACCTGGTCGAGGTCGCGCGGGCCGCCGACCGGGCCGGCTTCGCGTACATCGCCGCCTGCGACCACGTCGGCGTCCCGCGCCGCCTCGCGCCCGCGATGAGCACGGTCTGGTACGACCCGGTGGCCACCCTGGCCCACCTCGCGGCCGTCACCGAACGCACCCGTCTGCTCAGCCATGTCGCCGTGGTCGTCCTGCGCCACCCGCTGGTCACGGCCAAGCAGTACGCCACCCTCGACCGTCTCTCCGGCGGCCGGCTGATCCTCGGGGTCGGCGCCGGGCACGTACGGGAGGAGTTCGAGGCGCTGGGGGTCGACTTCGAGCGGCGCGGGGCCCTGCTCGACGAGTCGATCGCCGCGCTGCGGGCGGCGTTCGCGGACGAGTTCCCCGAGCACCACGGGAAGGTCCACGACTTCGCGGGCCTGGGTCAGCGGCCGCGCCCCGCGCAGGAGCGGGTGCCGCTGTGGGTCGGCGGATCGTCCCCCGCGGCGGTGCGCCGGGCCGCCCTCCGGGGCGACGGCTGGCTGCCGCAGGGCGATCCGCGCGAGCGGCTGCCCGCCCGGATCGGGACCATCCGGCGGCTGCGCGAGGAGGCCGGCCTCGACGGGCCGTTCACCGTCGGCGCCATCGCCGAGCCGCTCTACGTCGGCCGGCCCGCGTGGGACGTGGGCCGGCGCACCCTCACCGGCGGCGCGGAAGCACTCGCCGAGTCGCTGCGCGCGTACGCGACGATGGGCGTGCACCAGCTCCAGGTGCGCCTGCGCAGCCGGGGCCGCGCCGAACTCATCGACCAGATCACCGCGTTCGGGGCGGAGGTCGCCCCCCACCTGGACTGAGGAGAGCCATGGGCAAGCTGGACGGCCGCGTCGTCATCGTCACCGGTGCCGCGCGCGGACAGGGTGAGCAGGAGGCGCGCCTCTTCGCCGCGGAGGGCGCGCGGGTCGTCGTCACCGATGTCCTGGACGGGCCGGGCGAGGCCCTCGCGAAGGAACTCGGGGCGCTGTACGCCCACCTCGACGTCGGCGAGGAGAGCGAGTGGCGGGCGGCCGTACGGGCCGCGAAGGAGACCTACGGCCAGGTCGACGGGCTGGTCAACAACGCGGGCGTGCTGCGCTTCAACGCGCTCGTCGACACCCCGCTGGACGAGTTCATGCAGGTCGTACGGGTCAACCAGGTCGGCTGCTTCCTCGGCGTGAAGACCGTCGCGCCGGAGCTGGGCAGCGGCGGCACGATCGTGAACACCGCCTCCTACACCGGGGTGACGGGCATGGCGGCCGTGGGGGCGTACGCCGCCACCAAGCACGCGATCGTCGGGCTCACCCGGGTCGCCGCGCTGGAGCTGGCCGGGCGGGGCATCCGGGTGAACGCGATGTGCCCCGGCGCGATCGACACCGCCATGTCCAACCCGGCCCGCCTGGACCCGGACGCGGATCCCGAGGAGACGGCGCGGGCGCTGGACGTGCTGTACCGCAAGCTGGTGCCGCTCGGGCGGATCGGGCGGCCCGAGGAGGTGGCCCGGCTGGCGCTCTTCCTGACGTCCGACGACTCCTCCTACATCACCGGGCAGCCGTTCGTGATCGACGGGGGCTGGCTGGCGGGCGTCTCGGTCCTGTGACCGTCGTACCCGACTGACCGTATCTGACTGACCGTCAGCTATTGACGGTGCATGCGGCCGGTGCCAATCTGACGAACCGTCAGCCAACTGAACCGGGGACGGTGACCTCCGTGGAATTCGGGCTCTTTGTACAGGGATACGTGGGCAAGCGCGCCGAGACCGACCCGCTGGCCGAGCACAAGGCGCTGATGGAGGAGACGGAGTACGTCATCCAGGCCGACCGCTCCGGCTTCAAGTACGCCTGGGCCTCCGAGCACCACTTCCTGGAGGAGTACTCGCACCTCTCCGCCAACGACGTCTTCCTGGGATATCTGGCGCACGCGACGGAGCGGATCCATCTGGGGTCGGGGATCTTCAACCCGCTCGCCCAGGTCAACCACCCGGTGAAGGTCGCCGAGAAGGTCGCCATGCTCGACCATCTCACCGAGGGGCGCTTCGAGTTCGGGTCCGGGCGAGGTGCCGGGTCGCACGAGATCCTCGGGTTCATACCGGGCGTGACCGATATGAACTACACCAAGGAGATCTGGGAAGAGACCATCGCCGAGTTCCCGAAGATGTGGCTCCAGGACGAGTACGTCGGCTTCCAGGGCAAGCACTGGCAGCTGCCGCCGCGCAAGGTCCTGCCGAAGCCGTACGGGAAGTCCCACCCCGCGATGTGGTACGCGGCCGGGTCGCCGGCGTCGTACGCCATGGCCGCGAAGAAGGGGCTCGGGGTGCTCGGCTTCAGCATCCAGAAGGTGTCCGACATGGCGTGGGTGCTGGAGCAGTACAAGACGGCGGTCGTGGACGCCGAGCCGGTCGGGGACTTCGTCAACGACAACGTGATGGTGACGACGACGGCGATCTGCGCGCCCACCCATGACGAGGCCATCTCGATCGCCGTGAACGGCGGGCTGCACTATCTGCCGTCGCTGGTCTTCCGGTACCACGACACGTTCCCGCGCCCCGAGGGGTTCCCGGAGTGGCCGGAGACGCTGCCCGAGTACACGCCGGAGTTCGTGGAGCTGCTGATCGAGGAGGAGCTGCTGATCTGCGGGGACCCGGAGGAGGTGCTGCGGCAGTGCAAGGCGTGGGAGCAGGCCGGGGCGGATCAGTTGAGCTTCGGGTTGCCGGTGGGGGTGCCGAAGGAGGAGACGTTGCAGACGATTCGGTTGATCGGGGAGTACGTGATTCCGCGGATCGATACGGATCCCGTGCATCGGACTTCGCGGTTCCGGGGTGCGGCTTGATCGTCGTTGCGGGGTGCGGGTCGCTTGTGGCTGGTCGCGCAGTTCCCCGCGCCCCTAAAAACCTTCCGCCCACCCCGAGTTGAAGGGGGCACTCATGCTCGATCACCTCATCAAAGGGGCGACCGTGGTCGATGGCACCGGCGCGCCCGCCTTCGCCGCCGACGTCGGCATCCGAGACGGTCGTATCGTCGCCATCGGGACCGTCACCGAGGACGCCCGGAGCAGTGAGGACGCTCGCGGGCTCGTTCTCGCGCCCGGGTTCGTCGACCCCCATACCCACTACGACGCCCAGCTGTTCTGGGATCCGTATGCCACGCCGTCCCTGAATCACGGGGTCACTACCGTTGCCGCCGGGAACTGCGGGTTCACGCTTGCTCCGTTGAAGGCGGGGGACGCCGACTACACGCGGCGCATGATGTCCAAGGTCGAGGGGATGTCGCTGGTCGCCCTGGAGGACGGGGCGCCCTGGAGCTGGCACACCTTCGGGGAGTATCTGGACGCCCTGGAGGGGCGGATCGCCGTCAACGCCGGGTTCATGGTGGGGCATTGCGCGCTGCGGCGGTATGTGATGGGGCCGGACGCGGTCGGCGGGCAGCCCAGTGAGGAGCAGCTGGCGGAGATAGTGCGGTTGCTTCACGACGCCATGGACGCCGGGGCCTGGGGTTTCTCCACCACTCAGTCCTCGACGCACTCGGACGGCGACGGGAAGCCGGTCGCCTCCCGGCACGCGAAACCGGCGGAGCTGCTGGCGCTCTCGCGTGCCGTAGGCGAGCACGAAGGGACGCAGATCGAGGCGATCGTCGCCGGGTGTCTCGACCAGTTCAGCGATGCCGAGATCGAGCTGTTCGTCGAGATGAGCGCGGTGGCGGGGCGGCCGCTGAACTGGAATGTCCTGACCATCGACGCGGCCGTCCCCGAGCGGGTGCCCCGGCAGTTGCTGGCGAGCGAGCAGGCGCGCAAGGCGGGCGGCCGGATCGTCGCGCTGACCATGCCGATCCTCACGCCGATGAACATGTCCCTCGGCACGTTCTGCGCGCTGAACCTCATCCCCGGGTGGGGCGACATCCTCGGGCTGCCGGTCCCGGAGCGGATCGCCCGGCTGCGCGACCCGGAGGTGCGGGCCGAGATGCTGCGGCGCGCGGCGTCCAAGGAGGCCGGCGTCTTCCGGCGGCTGACGAACTTCGGGCGCTACGTCATCGGCGACACCTACAGCGAGGAGAACGCCGGGCTGTCCGGACGGGTGGTCCAGGACATCGCGGCGGAACGCGGCCAGGACGCCTTCCAGTGCCTGGTGGAGATCTGCGCCGCCGACACCCTCCGTACGGTGCTGTGGCCCATGCCCACCGACAACGACCCCGCGTCCTGGGCGCTGCGGGCCGAGACCTGGCAGCACGAGGACGTCATGCTCGGCGGCTCCGACGCGGGTGCGCACCTGGACCGGATGTGCGGGGCGCCGTACACGACCCGCTTCATCGGGGACTGTCTGCGCGGGCGGAAGCTGGTCGGCCTGGAGCAGGCCGTGAAGATGCTCACGGACGACCCGGCGCGGCTCTTCGGGCTGGTCGGCCGGGGGCGGATCCAGGAGGGCTTCCACGCGGACCTGGTCCTGTTCGACCCGGAGCGGATCGACGCCGGTACGGCCACCCTGGTGCACGACCTGCCGGGCGACAGCCCCCGCCTGGACTCCCGGGCGATCGGGATACGGGCGGTGTGGGTCAACGGCGTGGAGGCGATCCGCGACGACGTGGTGACCGGGGCCGTCCCGGGGAGGGTGCTGCGGTCCGGGCGGGACACCCGGACGGTGAACACGAGGTGAGCGGCGGCCAGCGCCTGTTCCTCGACGGCCGGTGGGTGGAGCCGGACGCCGGGCACTACGCCGTGGTCGACCCCGCCACCGAGGACACCGTCGGTCTCGCGCCCGAGTCCTCCCGGGACCAGGCCCTCGCCGCCTGCGCCGCCGCCCGTGAGGCCCTCGGTCCGTGGTCGCGCACGCCGCCGGAGGAGCGGGCGGCGATCCTCGGCCGGACCGCGGAGATCGTCCGGGAGCGGTTCCTGCCGTACGCGGAGCTCGCCGCCGCCGAGACCGGGGCCACCACCGGCACCGCGCGGGCCATGCAGGTCGGGGTGGGCGCGGCCCGTTTCCGGCGGTACGCGCGCGTGGAGCCAGCGGAGTGGCCGATCCCGCCGCAGATCAACGAGGCCGGGCCGATGGGGCGGGCGGGCGTGATGGGCGCGCTGGCGGTACGGCAGCCCGTGGGCGTCGTCGCCTGCGTCACCTCGTACAACAACCCGTGGGCCAACCCGGCGGGCAAGGTCGCCCCGGCGCTCGCCATGGGCAACACGGTCGTGGTGAAACCGGCCCCGCAGGACCCCCTGTCCGTCTACCGCATGGCCGAGGCGCTGGAGGCGGCCGGGGTGCCGCCGGGCGTGGTGAACGTGGTATCCGGGCGGGCGGTGGAGATCGGCGAGGCGGTGGTGGGCAGCCCCGACGTCGACATGGTGAGCTTCACCGGCTCCACGGCCGTCGGCCGGCGCATCGCCGAGGTGTGCGGCCGGGACATGAGACGCCAGCTGATGGAGCTGGGCGGGAAGGGCGCGGCGATCGTCTTCGACGACGCGGACCTGGCCTCCGCGGTGGCCGGCATCGGCACGACCTTCTCCTTCTACAGCGGCCAGATCTGCACGGCCCCGACGAGGGTCCTGGCCCAGCGGGGCGTGTACGCGCGGCTGGTCGAGCAACTGGCCGCCTACGCCGGACGGTTGAAGGTGGGCGATCCCCGGGAGCCGGACACGGTCGTCGGCCCGGTGATCTCGGCGGCGCACCGGGACCGGGTGGAGTCGTACGTCGAACTGGGCCGTAAGGAGGGCGCGGTGGTGGTCGCGGGCGGTGAACGGCCGCTTCTCGACCGGGGTTTCTACGTCGCCCCGACCCTCCTCGCCGACTGCGCGAACGAGATGCGGGTGGCCCGGGAGGAGATCTTCGGCCCGGTGGTCGCCGTGCTTCCCTTCGACGAGGAGGACGAGGCCGTCGCCCTGGCGAACGACTCCGACTACGGCCTGATCGACTACGTCTGGTCGGGTGACGTGGCCCGGGCCTTCCGGGTGGCCCGTCGCCTGCGGGCGGGCGGCGTCGGCGTCAACACGGTCGGCCGGAACATGGAGGCCCCGTTCGGCGGCTTCAAGAAGAGCGGCGTGGGCCGTGACGTCGGCTCGTACGCCCTGCACGCGTACAGCGAGGTGCAGGCGATCGTCTGGTCGACGTGACCCGGCCGGGCGGCGTCAGCGGTCCAGGTCGACCCGCACCGTCAGCAGCCCCGTCCCCAGGACGCGTACCGCCGTGCTGTTGAGGCGGGGCAGCGTGCGCAGGCGGGTCGCCGGGTCGTCGTAGGGGAGCAGATGGGCGGTGCCGGTGTGCCAGCGGCCCCGGACGCGGACCCGCACCCGGGGGTCGGCCTTGATGTTGCGGACGTACTGGGACTTCTCGCCGAACTCCGAGACGAGCCAGAAGCAGTCACCGATCCGCCGCCCGCCGACCGGCGTCCGGCGGGGCAGGCCGGAGACGCGGCCGGTGGTCTCCAGGACCGTCTGGAGGGGGATCCGGCGCAGCACCGGATTGGCGACACGGCGCTGGAAGCCGGTGACGGCACGGAATCGAAGATCGCCGAGACGGGACATGCGACCAGGATGCCCCGTCCCGCGACCGGCACGCACTCAGCCCTGTGCCACCGCCGCCACAGGGGCGGGGAAGGTGACGCCGGTCAGTTCCTCGGAGACGGTCCACAGGCGGCGGGCCGTGGCCGGGTCGCCGGCCGCGCGGGAGCGGCCCACCAGGGTCGGGGCGCCGCGCATCTCGAAGAGGCCGTCGGGGCCGACATAGCTCGCGCCGGGCAGGTCCTGGACGGCGGCGTACAGGGTGGGCAGCGCGCCGGCCTCGCTGTCCTGGGCGAGGAGGCGGTTGCCGACGCGCATGACGAGGCGGCGCAGGGCGCTGGCGTCGTGGCCCTGGAGGTTGGTGGCGGCCCACCCGGGGTGCGCGGCCAGCGCGCGGACGGGCGAGCCGGCGGCGGTGAGGCGCCGCTGGAGTTCCAGGGTGAAGAGCAGGTTGGCGAGCTTGGACTGGCTGTAGGCGGCGATCGGCGCGTACTCGCCGGCCAGGTCGAGGTTGTCGAAGCGGATGCGGGGGTTGCCCGGCGCCCGGTGCGCGCCGGACGAGAGCGTGACCACGCGGTCGGTGATGTGCGGCAGCAGCAGGTTGGTGAGGGCGAAGTGGCCCAGGTGGTTGGTGCCGAACTGCATCTCGAAGCCGTCCTTGGTGCGGGCCTCGGGGATGTTCATGACGCCGGCGTTGTTGATGAGCAGGTCCAGGTTCCCGCGCCAGCCCGCGGCGAACGCGCGCACGGAGGAGAGGTCGGCCAGGTCGAGGCGGCGGACCTCCACGCTGCCGTGCACGGTCGCGGCGGCCTCCTCGCCGCGCTTGGGGTCCCGTACGGCGAGGACCACATGGGCGCCGGCGCCGGCCAGCGCCTTGACGGTGTCCAGGCCGAGACCGCTGTTGGCGCCGGTCACGACGGCGGTGCGGCCGGTCTGGTCGGGAATGTCCTGGGTGTTCCAGGGGCGGGGGGTGGTGTCGGTGTTCGCCATGGCGGTCTTCTCCGGTCTTCTCAGGGGGCGTCCCTTCAATGTAGGCGCTGATAACAATGTATGCAACGATAACAATGTAGGCAGTGCCGACAATGTCGGCGCTGATCACACCCCAACTAAGCTGAGGCCATGAAGAGCCGCCGCCCCTACCACCACGGAGACCTTCGAGCGGAACTGCTCACCCGGGCCGAGGAGACCCTCAGGGAACGGGGGACGGGCGCGCTGTCCCTGCGGGAACTGGCCCGTGACATCGGGGTGAGCCCGGCCGCGCCCAGCCGCCACTTCAAGACCAAGCAGGTCCTGCTGGACGCCCTCGCGGTGGTCGGATTCGAGCGGCTGAGCGAGGTGATCGCGGCCTCCCAGGACGGCGCCGGCGCGTCGTTCGCCGAGCGGGTCGACGCCGCGGCCCGCGCCTACGTCACCTTCGCCGTGGACAACGCCGCCCTGCTCGACCTGATGTTCTCGGCCAAGCACAGCCCGGAGGCGTCGGAGGCGCTCGGGCGGGTCGCCCACCGCTGGGCGGACCAGCTCCTCGAACTGATCGCCGAGGGCCAGCGCGCGGGCGAGGTGCGCGAGGGCCCGCTGGAACGCGTCGGCCTGCCCGTCTTCGCCGCCCTCCACGGCTACGCCGACCTGGCGGTCAGCGGCGTCCTACCCCCCGAAACAACCGAACACGGCCTGACCGACGTAATCGAGTCCATCCGGCGAGGCTGCGCGCCCTGAAGGGGCGCGGGGCTGTATCGATATGCGGCTCCGCCGCGTGGGCGCGACAAGCCCCCACCGACCCGCACCCGAAACACAACCTGCCGACCAGTCGGTATGGACACCAGCACATCTCCCCGGTACAGATGAGGTCACCCACAGGTCACCCACCCGACCGCGAAAGGGCGGAGCCCATGCGTATCGCCGTCACCATCTTCCTCACCGACGAGACGATCACCCCCACCCGCCTCGCCCGTGAGCTGGAGCAGCGCGGCTACGCCGGGCTCTTCCTGCCCGAGCACACCCACATCCCCGTCGAGCGCACCACCCCCTACCCGGCCGGCGGCGACCTCCCCCGCGAGTACGGCCGCACCCTCGACCCCTTCGTCGCCCTCGGTCAGGCCGCCGCGGTGACCGAAGGCCTCGGTCTCGGCACCGGCATCACCCTCGTCGCCCAGCACGACCCGATCGACCTCGCCAAGCAGATCGCCACCGTCGACCACCTCTCCGGCGGCCGCCTCACCCTCGGCCTCGGCTTCGGCTGGAACGTCGAGGAGGCCGCCGACCACGGCGTCTCCTGGCGTACGAGGAGGGAGCTGGTCCGGGACCGGATGGCGCTGATGCGGGCGCTGTGGGCCGACGAACCCACCGCCTACGAGGGCGAGTTCGGATCCGTGCGGGCCAGCCACGCCCACCCCAAGCCGGTACAGAAGCCGCGCGGGCCGGTCGTCGGTCCGCGCACCCTCGTCGGCGGGGCCGCCGGGCCCAAGCTGTTCGCGCACATCTGCGAGTACGCCGACGGCTGGCTGCCGATCGGCGGGCGCGGCCTGTCCGAGGCGCTGCCGCTGCTGCGCACCGCCTGGGCCGACGCGGGCCGCGACCCGGCCGCCCTCCAGGTCGTGCCGTACGCCGTCCACCCCAGCCCCGGCAAGCTCGCCCACTACGCCGACCTCGGCATCGAGGAGATCGTGGCCCAGTTGCCGTCCGCGGGGGAGAGCGAGGTGTTCCGGGTGTTGGACGACCTCGATCGTATGCTCGACAGATGACGACTTCCGCGACCTCCGGAACCGGCCCCAGCGAGCGTCCCGGCGCCCCCGGTCCGACCGAGAACTCCCTGCGTCGCGCTCTGAAACGGGCCCGGGACGGCGTCGCCCTCGACGTCGCCGAGGCGGCGGTGCTGCTCCAGGCCCGCGGCGATCACCTGGCGGACCTCGTGGCGTCCGCCGGACGGGTGCGCGACGCGGGCCTTGAGGCGGCCGGCCGGCCGGGCGTCATCACCTACTCCAAGAGCGTCTTCATCCCGCTCACCCGGCTGTGCCGGGACAAGTGCCACTACTGCACCTTCGTCACCGTCCCCGGCAAGCTGCGGCGCGCCGGGCACGGGATGTTCATGTCGCCCGACGAGGTCCTCGACATCGCCCGCAAGGGCGCGGCTCTCGGCTGCAAGGAAGCCCTCATCACCCTCGGCGACAAGCCCGAGGACCGCTGGCCGGAAGCGCGCGAATGGCTCGACGCGCACGGCTACGACGACACCATCGCCTACGTCCGCGCCATATCGATCCGCATCCTGGAGGAGACGGGCCTGCTGCCCCATCTCAACCCGGGCGTCATGACGTGGACCGACTTCCAGCGCCTCAAGCCCGTCGCCCCGTCCATGGGCATGATGCTGGAGACGACCGCGACCCGCCTGTGGTCGGAGCCCGGCGGCCCCCACTACGGCTCCCCGGACAAGGAACCCGCCGTACGGCTGCGGGTCCTGGAGGACGCCGGCCGCTCCTCGGTGCCCTTCACCTCCGGCCTCCTCATCGGCATCGGCGAGACCCACGAGGAGCGCGCGGAGTCGCTGTTCGCGCTGCGGAAGGTGGCGCGGGCCCACCACGGCATCCAGGAACTGATCATCCAGAACTTCCGCGCCAAGCCGGACACCGCGATGCGCGGCATGCCCGACGCGGAACTCGACGAGCTGGTCGCGGCGGTGGCCGTCGCCCGGCACATCATGGGCCCGGCCGCCAACATCCAGGCCCCGCCGAACCTGGTGGACAGCGAGTACGAGCGGCTCATCGCGGCCGGCATCGACGACTGGGGCGGCGTATCGCCCCTCACGATCGACCACGTCAACCCGGAGCGCCCCTGGCCGCGGATCGAGGAACTCGCCGCGACCTCGGCGGCCGCCGGCTTCGAACTGCGCGAACGGCTCTGCGTGTACCCGGAGTTCGTGCGCCGGGGCGAGCCCTGGCTGGACCCCCGGCTGCTGCCGCACGTGCGCGCGCTCGCCGACCCGGAGACCGGCCTCGCCGTCCCGGACGCCGTCGTCGAGGGCCGGCCCTGGCAGGAGCCGGAGGAGGTGTTCGTCGCCTCCGGCCGCACGGATCTGCACCGCACCATCGACACCGACGGCCGTACGTCCGACCGGCGCGACGACTTCGACGAGGTGTACGGCGACTGGGGCGCCCTGCGCGAGGCGGCCGCCCCCGGCATGGTTCCGGAGCGGATCGACACGGACGTACGGGCGGCGCTGGCGACGGCCGCCGACGACCCCACGAAACTGACCGACGCGGAGGCGCTGGCGCTGCTGCACGCGGACGGCCCGGCGCTGGACGCGCTGACGAGGATCGCCGACGACGTGCGCCGGGCGGCCGTCGGCGACGACGTCACGTACATCGTCACCCGCAACATCAACTTCACCAACGTCTGCTACACCGGCTGCCGGTTCTGCGCCTTCGCGCAGCGCCGCACCGACGCCGACGCGTACACGCTGTCCCTGGACCAGGTCGCCGACCGGGCCCAGCAGGCGTGGGACGTGGGCGCGGTGGAGGTCTGCATGCAGGGCGGGATCCACCCCGACCTGCCGGGCACGGCGTACTTCGACATCGCGAAGGCGGTGAAGGAGCGGGTGCCGGACATGCACGTCCACGCCTTCTCCCCGATGGAGGTCGTCAACGGCGCGACGCGCACCGGCCTGTCGATCCGCGAGTGGCTGGCGGCGGCCAAGGAGGCGGGCCTCGGCTCGATCCCCGGCACGGCGGCGGAGATCCTCGACGACGAGGTCCGCTGGGTGCTGACCAAGGGCAAGCTGCCGACGGCGACCTGGATCGAGGTCGTGACGACGGCGCACGAGCTGGGCATCCGCTCCTCGTCGACGATGATGTACGGCCACGTGGACCAGCCCCGGCACTGGCTGGGCCATCTGCGCACCCTGGCGCGCATCCAGCAACAGACCGGCGGTTTCACGGAGTTCGTGACGCTGCCCTTCATCCACACCAACGCGCCGGTGTACCTGGCGGGCATCGCGCGCCCGGGCCCGACGATGCGGGACAACCGGGCGGTGACGGCGATGGCCCGCCTGCTGCTCCACCCGCACATCCCCAACATCCAGACCAGCTGGGTGAAACTGGGCACGGACGGGGCGGCGGAGATGCTGCGCTCCGGGGCGAACGACCTCGGCGGCACGCTGATGGAGGAGACGATCTCGCGGATGGCGGGCTCGTCGTACGGCTCGTACAAGTCGGTCCGCGATCTGATCGCGGTGGCGGAGGCGGCGGGCCGCCCGGCACGGCCGCGCACGACGCTGTACGGCGAGGTACCGGAGGAGAGGCAGCGGGCGGCGAGGGCGTCGGACGGTCACCTGCCGGAGCTGCTGCCGGTGCTGGACTGATCCGGGACCTACGCCGGACTGAGTACGATGATCCGACCCCCGGTATTGGGGGCACCCCCCGTATCGGGGCCAGGAGACTGAGGAGATCTGCCCGTGCCTGCCCGACGGCTGCTTCCCTCGTGGGTCTGGGTCACCGGCCTGACGACCGGCGCGATCGCCGCGGTCGCGGTCCTGGCGGTCCAGGCGGACGGGGGCCCGCACCCCGTGGCCACGGCGGCGACCCATCACACCGCCAAGCCGTCGGCGTCCGCGAAGCCCTCCGCGTCACCGAAGCCCATCGCGCCGACCGAGGTCCCGGACGGCTCGGGTGCGGGCCGCCGCATCGTGTACTCCCTCGCGCAGCACCGGGTGTGGCTGGTCGACGCCGACGAGAAGGCCCGGCGCACCTTCACGGTGTGGCCGGGCACGGTCGACCCGGCCCCCGGCAGCTACACGATCTCCCTGCGCAAGGACGCGACGACGGGCTCGGACGGCGTGAAGATCGAGCACATCGTCTACTTCACGGTCAGTTCGGGCGTGAACATCGCCTTCTCCAACGCGGTCGACGGCTCCTCGCCCCCGCCGGCCTCGGGCACGAGGACCGGCGGTATCCGCATGCCCAAGCCCGACGGCTCGGCCCTGTGGGCGTTCGGGGCGACGGGGACGAAGGTCAGGGTCGTGGAGTAGCGGCCCCCGTGGCGGCCCCCGCAGCGGCCTCGGAGTCCCTCTCCGGCAGGTGTACGACGATCAGCACCAGGCCGCTGAGGAGGATCACCCGGTTCGCCGCGTCGAGGCCGTTCCAGCTCTTGGACTGCCACATCGCGAACCACTCCCCGCCGATCCCCACGAACCCGGCCCCGAAGAGCAGCAGGACCATGAGCAGCCCGTAGGTGGAGACCCTGCGGGCCAGTCGCGTATCGCGCCGCACCCAGCACCAGGTCCCGGCCAGCAGGACGAGCGCCGCCACCGTCTCCCACACGATGATCGCGACATAGGCGGCGTCCTGAAGTCCCTTGCTGGTGACGGCCCGCCACATCAGGTCGTCGTCCTTGAAGGTGGTGTCCATGGCCAGCACATGCCGCACGAACTGCTGATTGGTCCCGAAGTCGGTGATGTTCCCGAAGGCGACGAGGGCCATGTACAGGGCGACGGTGGCGGTGAGCAGGGTGGCGGCGAGGCTGAGACCCGTGTGACGTGTGGGGGTGGTGGTCATGGCCGGTTCCTGCCCGGGCGGGGCCCGCTTCGAGCGTGTGCTTTGCGCCAGAAAACAGTCAGGGTTCGGACACTCCGACGACACCCCGACGGGCCTCCCCGGCCGGGCCGTCGCCGGGTCAGAATGGTGGGGCCAGGCGGGAGCCGACTACGGGGGTGGGTGGCGGATGAGGCCGACGCGGCCGTCCATGCAGGAGCTGATCGAACGGCGCAGACGGGCCGGGTTCGTCGGGCGTGGCGCCGAGCGCGCCGCGTTCCGTGCGAACCTGGACCTCCCGCCGGAGGACGAACGCCACCGCTTCCTCTTCCACGTGCACGGCAACGCGGGCGTCGGAAAGACCTTCCTGGTGCGCGAGTTGGAGCAGATCGCCCGCGAGAAGGGCGCGCTGACCGTGTACGTCGACGAGAGCGTCGGCAGTGTGCCGGAGGCGATGGCCGCGATCAGCCGGCAGTTCGCCGCCCGGGGACACCGGTTCAAGGAGCTGGACCGGCTGCTCGCCGTCCACCGCGACCGGCGGCACGAGGCGGAGGCGGCCGCTGTCGCGGCACTCGACGAACCCGAGCCGGAGGGCCCCTCCGCCGGTTCCGTTGCCGTGGCGCGGGCCGGGCTGGTCGGTCTGGGGATGGTGCCCGGGGTCGGCGCCTTCGCCGGAGCACTGGACGCGACACAACTCGCCCAGGGCGCCGACCGGTTGCGGGCGAGCCTCAGCGCACGCTTCCGCAACCAGGAGGACGTACAGCTCGTGCTGTCCCCGGAACGCGTCCTCACCCCCGTCCTGCTGGACGAGTTGTCCGAAGCCGCCGCCGACGCCCCGTGGATCGTCCTGTTCTTCGACACCTACGAGCGCACTGGCCCGTTCCTCGACGGCTGGCTGTACGAGGTGATCACCAGCGACCGGCACGGCACCCTCCCCGCCACGGTCGTCGTCGTCACGGCCGGCCAGCGCCCCCTCGACATCGCCCGCTGGGGCGCCTTCACCGACTTCACGGCGGAGCTGCGGCTCGGACCCTTCACGGAGGCGGAGGCGCGCGGGCTGCTCGCCGACAAGGGCGTCGTGGACGAGCCCGTGGTGGAGGAGGTGCTGCGCCTCACGGGCGGCCTGCCGGTCCTGGTCTCCACCCTCGCCTCGGCACGCCCCGCCGACCCCGAGGACGTGGGGGATCCGAGCGCGGACGCGGTGGAGCGGTTCCTCAAGTGGGAGCGGGATCCCGTGCGCAGGGCGGTCGCGCTGGCGTGCGCGCTGCCGCGACGGCTGGACGCGGACGTGTTCCGGGCGGTCGTGGACAGCCCCGACGAGCAGGTCGACGAACTGTACGCGTGGCTGAGGAGCATGCCGTTCGTCAGCGAGCGCGGGGAGCGGGTGCAGTACCACGACGTCGTACGGGCACCGATGCTGCGCCTCCAGCGACTGCGCTCGCCCCGGGGCTGGACCGAGCGGCACACCCGCCTCGCCGGGGTGTTCGGTCAGTGGCGCGCCGAAGCGCAGGCGGACGAGCACTGGAGGGACGAGCGGTGGCGGGAGCTGCGCCTCGCGGAGTCGTACCACCTGCTGTGCGCCCACCCCCGAACCGCTCTGCCGGAGATCGCACGGGATCTCGTGGAGGCGTGCGGCGAGGGCGAGGTGGTGGCCCGGCGCTGGGCGCAGACGCTGGTACAGGCGGGGGAGGACACGGACGAGGAGCAGGTCGCGGCCTGGGGGAGCGACCTCCTGGCCGCGCTGGACGCGGGCGGGGTCCTCGAAGCGCTGGGCCTGCTGCTGACGCGGGGGCGCCTCGACACGCCGGGGCGGGCCCGGGCGTACGTGGTGCGCGGAGAGGCATGCGTGGGCCAGGGCGATTTCTCCGGTGCCCTCGCCGACCTGCGCCGGGCCGACGAACTGGTCCCCGACGACGCCCGCACCCTCGCCGCGCTCGGCAACCTCCACCGGGTGACGGGAGACCTCGCGGCCGCCATGAGCGTTCTCGACCGGGCGCTCGAACTCGACCCGACGCTGGAGGACGCCTGGGCCGCCCGGGGCGTCACCCGGCAACGGCTCGGCCACGTCGACGCGGCGCTCGCGGACCTCGACCGAGCCCTGGAACTGGACCCCGACTTCACCTGGGCGCTGGTGCTACGGGCCCGCGTCTGGCGCGTGCGCGGCGACCAGGAGCGGCGCCTCGCCGACCTGGACCGCGCCGCCGCCCTCGGCCCCGACCTGCGCTGGGTGCTCTGCGAGCGGGGCGACGCCCTCACCGCCGCCGGCCGCTACGACGCCGCGCTCGCGGACTACGACCGGGCCCTCGCCGTGGACTCGACCTATGCCTCGGCCTACGCGAGCCGTGGCGCCTGCCTGGCCAGGATGGGACACCTCACGGCGGCCCTCGCCGACCTCGACCACGCGCTCGACCTCAAACCGGAGTACCCCTGGGCACTGGCCCGCCGCGCCGAGGTACAGAGCCTGCTCAGCGACCCGCGAAGCTGAGGAAGTCTCGCCAGGAGGCGCCGGAGAAGGTGAGGTGGGGGCGGTGGGTGTCTTTTGAGTCGCGGATGTGGATGGTGGGGGTGGTGGGGGATATGGCGATCTCGACGCAGTCGGGCTCGTTGGGGCCGCTGTAACTGCTCTTGAACCACGCCAACGTGGAGGTGGTCATGTCTCTTCTCCCATAACCTTCTCGATGAACGCCAGCGACTCCCGGGGGGAGAGGGCCTGTGCCCGGATCATCCCATAACGCATATCCAGGAGCTGGACCTCCCGTGGATCGCTGATCACCTGGCTGTTCCGCTCGCCTGCCGAGAATCCCAGTGTCTTGCCGTCCTGGAGCTTGAATACACGGAATGACCCGCTCACCCCCGCGTGGTCCTGGTGCTCCATGGGCATCACCTGGAGGTCCACGTGCGGCAAGTTGGCGACCTCCAATAGGTGTTCAAGCTGCTGCCGTAGCACCACTCTGCCACC
>NZ_JBVIMA010000009.1:212582-298698 GCF_055580085.1 Streptomyces sp. NPDC032126 | reverse complement strand
GGTCCTGGTGCTCCATGGGCATCACCTGGAGGTCCACGTGCGGCAAGTTGGCGACCTCCAATAGGTGTTCAAGCTGCTGCCGTAGCACCACTCTGCCACCAACGGGCCGCCGCAGCGTCGACTCTTCCTGCACAAAAGTCACCTGAGGTCGTGGCGCTCGGTCGAAGACTGCCTTGCGTGCCATGCGCTCGTTCACAAGGTGGTCGATCTCTGCCTCGGTGCACGCGGGCCTTCGCGTCATGTACAAGGCCCGTGCGTATTCCGGAGTCTGGAGCAAGCCATGGATCTGGAGGCTCGCGTATGCCCCCATTTCTATGGACTCATCCTCCAGCTCCTTTAGATCCCGCGTTTTTGCCGGATACCGAGCCTTCGCCACGTCCTCCTTCATGGCGGCGATCTTTCCGGCCGCACCCAGAACCTCGTCGGCCCTGTCCAGGAAGTCGGGCTTGGGAATGCGCCGCCCGCGCTCCACCGACGCCACCATCTCCGTGCCGTAGCGGATGGCGGTCCCGAGTTCCGACTGCTTAAGTCCGGCGGCTTCCCGCCACAGCTTGATCTGTCGCCCGACCAACTTGAGTACGGCCTGGGCCTCCTCGTCCTCCACGCCCGCCCTTTCATGCGTACGACCCCGTACGACCCCGAGCCGCGCCCGTACAGCCAAGTCCGTACCCGGGTCGTTGCTGTTCAGGGTAGGAAGAGGTGACCACCCTGAGTGATGTGAATGTCAAAAACTCCACCCAGGAAGTCGCCGTGGCCGACGACTTCACGGTCCTGATGTCGGCCACGCGCAGAGGCGCACGGCTGGCGAGGCTGCTGGCCGAGAGGCAACTCGCGGTGTGGGGGCGGCCGTTCGCGGACGCCTCCCAGGTGATGGCGGAACTGGCGTCCAACGCCGTGCTGCACGGGTACGTACCGGGCCGGGATTTCCGGCTGGAGCTGAAGCTGCTGGGCGACGACACCCTCCGTATCGAGGTGACCGACGCCCGGGGCGACCGGGTCCCACGACTCCCGGACCCGGAGAGCGGGTCTGCGGAGACCGGCGGCCGGGGCCTGCTGATCGTCGCCGCGTACGCGGAACGCTGGGGCGTGACACCGGCACCGGCGGGCGCGAAGACGGTCTGGGCCGAGTTGAGGCCGCGTCGCGTCAGACCATGACCCGCAGGTCCCGACCTTGGCCGATAAGCGACCGTCCTGGACCGTTCCCGCTCATCTTCCCCACATCTCACCCACTGTTTCTCTCCCGGAACCGACCGTCTCCGTGCGATTACAGTGCTGAACTGTTGTGGACATGCGCGGGGTGAGGGTGGGGAGGTCTTGGTGGGTGCGACAGCCGGGCCCATCTGGGGCCGTGCCGAACAGCAGGACTTCCGCAGCCGGGTGCGGGGCACCTTGTTGGGCGGGGCCCTCGGGGACGCGCTGGGGGCGCCGGTCGACCGGCTGACGGTGGAGGACATCCGGGGCGCGTGCGGACCCGAGGGCGTCGTCGACCTGATCCCCGCCTACGGGCGGCGCGGCGCCGTCACCCACCTCACGCAGCTCTCCCTGTTCACCGTCGACGGGCTGATCCGCGCGCAGGTGCGCAGGGACACCGGGGCCTGGCATCCGCCGACCGATCTGCACCGGGCGTATCTGCGGTGGGCGGCGACCCAGCGCGACTGGGGTCCCGACGAGCGCCGCAAGGACGACGGCTGGCTGGCCCGCGAGGAGTGGCTGTACGCCCGCCGGGACCCGACCAGGCCGCTGCTGCTCGGACTCGGCGACGACACCATGGGCACGCTGGACGTGCCCAAGAACCCGGCCGAGGACGGACCGGAGCCGGCGGCCCGCTCGGCGCCCTTCGGCCTGCTGGTGGGCTGGGAGCCGCAGCTGGTGGCGCAGCTGGCGCTGGAGTGCGCGGCCCAGACGCACGGTCACCCCACGGCGTGCCTGACGGCGGGCGCGTACGCGGTGACGGTGCACGCGCTGGCGCGGGGCGAGAGCCTCGACGCGGCGGTGCAGCGGGCGCTCGCCCTGATGGCCGTCCGCCCCGGGCACGAGCCGGTGAGCGCCGCCCTCCAGCACGCGCTGGGCGCGGTACGCCAGGGCATGCCGAGCCCGGCGCGGGTGGAGGAGCTGGCGGGGGAGGGCGGCGCGCCCGGTCTCCTGGCGGCGGCGGTCTACTGCGCGCTCGTCGCCGAGGACGTACGCCACGGTCTGCGTCTCGCGGTGAACCAGAGCGCCCCCTCGGCGGTGACGGCCACCCTGACCGGTGCCCTCCTCGGCGCCCTGCACGGCGAGACGGCCCTCCCCCCGGCCTGGCTGGCCGAGCTGGAGGGCCGTCCCACGATCCTGGAACTCGCCGACGATTTCGCGATGGAGATGACCCAGGGCCCGGCCCTGCACAGCCCTGCGGGGGCCGCGGCGGGGTGGTTGGCGCGGTATCCCCGTTAGGGGTTTGCCGCCATCGCGTCCCTCTGTCCCGGGATCGCCGCCGTCGCCCCGTCGTCGTCCGAGTTCAGTTTCTCGATGATCGCCAGGCGCTCCGGGGTGTCCTCCGGCTTGATGAAGCCGATCAGGATGTAGAGGACCAGGGAGACCGCCAGGGGGATGGAGACCTGGTACTGGAGCGGGACGCCTCCGTCGACGTTCCAGTTGATCGGGTAGTTGACCAGCCAGAAGGCCAGCAGACCCATCGACCAGCTGGTCAGCGCCGCCGTCGGGCCGGAGCGGCGGAACGGGCGGAGCAGGCCCAGCATCATCGGGATCGCCATCGGTCCCATCAGCCCGGCCACCCACTTGATGACGACGGTGATGATGTCCTTGAACGCGGGGGAGTTGACCTGCGTGGCCGCCGCCATGGAGAGGCCGAGGAAGACCACCGTGGTGAGGCGCGCGGCCCGCAGGCCCTGGCCCTGGGTCCATGTCCGCGCCCTGCGCCACACCACCGGCGCGCAGTCCCGGGTGAAGACGGCGGCGATGGCGTTGGCGTCGGAGGAGCACATCGCCATCGTGTGGGAGAAGAAGCCGACGACCACCAAGCCCAGCAGGCCGTGCGGCAGGAGCTGTTCGGTCATCAGGGCGTACGCGTCCGAACCGTCGGGCTTCTTCGAGGTCACCAGCAGCGGTGACATCCACATGGGGAAGAAGAGCACCAGCGGCCACACCAGCCACAGCGCCGCCGACAGCCGCGCCGACCGCTCGGCCTCCCGCGCGCTGCCCGTGGCCATGTACCGCTGGGCCTGGTTGAGCATGCCGCCGTTGTACTCGAAGAGCTTGATGAAGAGGAAGGCGAGCAGGAACACCGTGCCGTAGGGGCCGACGAGGGGTTTGCCGTGGCCGTGCAGGGCGGGTTCGTCCCAGGCGCCGAGGAAGCCGATGCCCTTGTCGTCCAGCTTCAGCACGACCGCGACGAACATCGCGATCCCGGCGAGGAGTTGGATGACGAACTGGCCCAGCTCGGTCAGCGCGTCCGCCCACAGCCCGCCGATCGTGCAGTACACGGCGGTGATGGCGCCGGTGATGAGGATGCCCTGGTTCAGCGATACCCCGGTGAAGACGGACAGGAGCGTGGCGATCGCCGCCCACTTCGCGCCCACGTCCACGATCTTCAGGAGCATGCCGGACCACGCCAAGGCCTGCTGCGTGCCCAGGTTGTAACGGTTCTTCAGATACTCCAGCGGGGAGGCCACACCCAGCCGGGAGCGCAGCCGGTTGATGCGCGGCGCGAACAGCCTGGAGCCGATGGCGATGCCGAGCGCGATCGGGAAGGACCAGGTGACGAAGGAGGTGACGCCGTAGGTGTAGGCGATGCCGGCGTAGCCGGTGAACATCACCGCGCTGTAGCCCGACATGTGGTGGGAGATGCCGGACAGCCACCAGGGCATCCTGCCGCCGGCGGTGAAGAAGTCGCTGACGTCGTCGACCCGTTGGTGCGACCAGACGCCGATGGCGACCATGACGCCGAAGTAGCCGATGAGCACGGCCCAGTCGAGACCGTTCATATGCGCCCTCCCAGGGTTCAGCCCGGCGCTCATCGTGGGCATCGCCGCGTGGACACGACAAGCGAGCGGAAGGCCAAGGGAGGGTAAAATCATTC
Source organism: Streptomyces sp. NPDC032126 (assembly GCF_055580085.1). Classification (NCBI taxonomy): domain Bacteria; kingdom Bacillati; phylum Actinomycetota; class Actinomycetes; order Kitasatosporales; family Streptomycetaceae; genus Streptomyces; species Streptomyces sp. NPDC032126. The sequence goes on along the minus strand of NZ_JBVIMA010000009.1, from coordinate 294,623 downwards.
GACATGTTGGCTCTTGTTCATCTACATGAACTCACCGCATCAGCTCCCCGGCGTTGACCAGCAGTGATTGTCCGGTGATGGCCCGGGCACGGTCCGACGCCAGGAACACCGCCGCGTCCGCGACATCCCCGTCCGTCGCCAGCTCGGGCAGCGCCATCCGCTCGGTCAGCCGCCCCAGCACCGCCTCCTCGGTGACCCCCTCGGTCTGCGCGCTGAACTGCACGTACGCCCGCACCGGCGGCCCCCACATCCAGCCCGGCAGCACGGTGTTGACCCGGATGCGCTCCGGCCCGAGCTCCCGCGCCAGCGAGTACATCGCGCTGGTCAGCGCCCCCTTGGAGGCCGCGTACGCCGCCTGGCGCACCTGTGAGGGCGCGGCCACCGCCGACTGCGTCCCGATGAAGACCACCGATCCGCCACCCCGCTCCCTCAGCCCCGGCAGACAGGCCCGCGTCATCCGCAGCGTCCCCAGCAGGTTCACGTCGATGACCTGCTGCCAGGTCGCGAAGTCCGCGTCCGCCACCCCGCCGAAGTAGGAGTCCCACGCGGCGACCTGCACCAGCGCGTCGATCCCGCCGAACCGCTGCACCGCGAGCCCCGCCAGCGCCTCGCACTGCGCCTCGTCGGTGATGTCGGTCGCCCGGTACGCCGTGCGCGTGCCCTCCGGGTCGATCTCCGCCGCGCTCTTCGCGAGATTCGCCTCGGTCCGCGCCCCCAGCACCGCGTTCCCGCCGTCCCGTACGACGGCCGCCGCGACCTGATGGCCGAGCCCGGCCCCGACCCCGGAAACGACCACCGTCCTGCCCGCGAGCAGTGACATCCCTGCCTCCCGCCTCTGGCGCTCTATCTGACGGAGCGTCAGAGTATGGGCGACCGCAGGAAAGGGGAACAGCGTGAGCGACGACACCCGCAGCGAGCTGTACGCCGAACTGGCCGCCGTAGGACCGTACGGCGTCCACCCGGGCCACGCCCTGATCACCATGGTCGAACCGCACCCCGGCCACGAGTACGCGTACAACCGCTGGTACGAGGACGACCACTACTACGCGGGCGCGATGGCGATGCCCTGGATGTTCGCGGGCCGCCGCTGGGTCGCCACCCGGGACCTCCAACTGCTGCGCCGCCCCGAGAAGTCGGCCGTCGCCCAGCCCGTCACGGCGGGCTGCTACCTCTCCACCTACTGGATCACCGACGGCCGCTACGCCGACCACATGCGCTGGACCGTCGCCATCAACCGACGCCTCAACCGCGACGCCCGCGTCTACCAGGACCGCACCCACGTCTTCACCGCGTTCCAGGACCACGAGACGACCGTCTACCGCGACGGCGCCGCCGGACCCCGCGACCTCCACGCCCTCGACCACCCCTACGCCGGCCTGGTCCTGGAAGTCATCGACGCCGAGTCACCGCAGGCCCGCGCCGACCTCGTGGAATGGCTGCGCGCCCGCCACCTCCCCAAGCGCCTCGCCGGCTCCCCGGCCGCGCTGGTGACGGTCTTCCGCCCCACCCCGCTGCCCCTGGACCGCATGACCTACGTCAAGCAGGTCGAGGGCGTGGACACCCGCCTGACCCTGCTGTGGTTCCTGGAAGCCGACCCCCGGGAGTGCTGGGAGACCCACTTCGCCGCCGGGGAGGCGGAGGCGCGGCTCACCGAGTGGGGCCTCGGGCGCCTCGAACTGCTGGCCCCCTTCATCCCCACGGTCCCCGGCACCGACCGCTACGTCGACCGCCTCCGCTGAGCGCTACTGCGACGACTCCGACGACACCGACGACCTGACCGCTTCCTTCAGCTCGTCCGGGCACGGCGTGCCCCGCGGCAGCTGATAGGGCGCCGCCAGACGATACGTGCCCGCCTTCGGCGCCAGCAGCATCGTCCACTTGTCGCCCTGGGCGTCCTCCTCCGTCTCCATCAGACAGCCGTTGACGTTGTCGAACGCCTTCGGCTCGCCCTCGGCCCGGTGCTTGGACGCCTCCGTCTCCTGCGGCGCCTTCAGCCGCTTGCCGTGCTCGTCGACGATGCTCAGCCACGGCGAGTACGGCATCCGGATCAGGATCGGCCCGGACCTGCGCACATCGATCGTCCACTCGCCCTGCTCGGCCCGCAGCACGTTCGCGTACGGCTCGGCCAGCGGCGACGGATCGGTCACCCGGAACAGCTGCCAGTTGGCGTCGCCCCAGACCTGCTGGAGATACGGCAGCCCGCGCTGCACCAGCTCCCGCTCGCGCTCCCCGCCGTCCCCGTCCGGCTTGTCCTTCGGCAGCACCACATAGCGCACGGCCCACCGCTGGAGCCACTCGTGGTAGTTCGCCGAGTTCAGGGTGTCGTCGTAGAAGAGCGGGTTGCGCTCCATGTCGGCCTGCCGGTTCCAGCCGCGCGCCAGGTTGAAGTACGGCGCGAGCGCGGCCGCCTCCCGGTGCGAGCGGGCCGGTACCACCTCGACGCGGCCCTTCGCGGCGCCCACGCCCTGGAGCTCGTTGACGAGCGGTGCCAGCTCACGCGCCCAGGACGCCGCGGGCGTCGTCCGGACGACGTCGTCGACCGACTTGAAGCCGATCCAGACGACGAACCCGGCCGACGCCAGGACGATCGCGTACCACTTCAGGGAGCGCGGCACCGCGAACGGCAGCGCGCACGCCAGCACCACACCACCGAAGAGCATCGCGAGCCGCGTGATGTTCGACCCGATCTGCGAGCTGACGACGAACACCGCGAGCACCGAGATCCCGTACACCGCCGAGGTGATCCGCACGGTCTTCCAGGCACGCGGCACGAGGAAGAACGCGAGCCCCGCGTACAGAAGCGGCAGCACCGTCGAGCCGAAGGCCATCGGCTGGGTGCCGGAGAAGGGGAACAGCCACGCCGACACCGCGACGACGGCGGCCGGGGCGAGACCGAGCGCCCAGGCGCCGGGCCGCCGCTTCTGCAGGAACAGCGCGACGGCGATCAGCCCCACGAAGAGACCGGCCACCGGCGACGACATGGTCGCCAGCGCGGCGAGGGGAGCGGCGCACAGGGCCTTGGCCCAGCGCTTGTACCGCCACTTGTGCGGCCAGCAGAACACCACGGCCACCGCGCCCAGCGCGAACATGGTGCCGAGGCCGAAGGTCACCCGGCCCGAGGCGGCGTTGCAGAGGAAGGCGAAGACCCCGGCCAGCGCCGGCCACAGCGGCTTCTTCACGGGCCGGCAGCGCAGCAGGATCAGCGCCAGCAGGCTCGCGGAGATCGTCCCGGCGATCATCATCGTCGTACGGACGCCGAGCACGGACATCAGATACGGCGAGACCACGCTGTACGACACCGGGTGCATGCCGCCGTACCAGGCGAGGTTGTACGCGGAGTCGGGGTGCCGGCCGACGAACTCGGCCCACGCGTCCTGCGCGGCGAGATCGCCGCCACTGTTCGCGAACGTGAAGAACCAGACGAGGTGCAGAACGCCCGAGAGGGCGGTGACGGAGAGGACGAGATGCCGCCGGAGGAAGGCGGTCAGCGTGCGGAGGGTGCGAAGAGCGGGGTTCGGGCGGTCACCGGACGGCGACGCGGGCACCCGTATTCGCGGGCCGGCGTCCTGGTCCGGACCGGTGTCGTCGGTGCGTGTCGGCTCCGCTGTGGCCACCTGTAGGCACTCCCCGTGTCCCGTCTTCTGCTGTCGGAAGCCGGGTGTCCGCTTCCGCTTCACGGCCGCCGGGTCAGCGACCTGTCCGTTTCGTGAAACTAGCACGCACCCCGCCGGGCGGCCCCCTGGTGGGGGCGCCTCGACGGGGTGAGTGGGGCGTGCGCCGGGGGCGCTCAGCCCAGCCGGGTCAGCTTGTCGGCGAAGCCCGGCTCGCTCAGGTCCTTCTGGAGCGCCACCGGGACCGTGACGGCGCCGCTGGTGCCGCCGTCGCCCACGGTCAGGGTGCCGACCTGGGTGCCCGCCTTCGCCGAGCGCGGCAGCTCGCCGTGGGCGAAGGACAGCTTCACCTTCAGGCCCGCCCAGCCGGCCGCCGAGACGTCCTTGGTGACCACGACGGGCGTACGGCCGCCCAGGCCGTCGTCCACGTACCCCACGACATCGCCCCGCTTCAGGATCTTCGCCGACTCCAGGGCGCCCTGCGCGGCCCGGATCAGCTTGTCGCCGGAGTCCAGGGCGGACGCGAGGATGCCGTGGCCCACGTCCGGCTGGCGCAGCACCGCGCCGATGATGGTCCGGTTCTCGCCGTTGACCTCCTTCTTCGCGGCGAAGACAAGGTTGCCGAGCGCGGAGGTGGTGGTGCCGGTCTTGATGCCGACCACGTTGTGGTGGCCGACCAGGTCGTTCCAGTTGCGCTGCTTGACACCCTTGTAGTCGTAGTACTCCATCATCGCCGCGACCTCGCGGAACGCGGGCTCGGTCATCGCGGCCTTCGCCAGCTTGACCTGGTCGACGGCGGTGCTGACCGTCGTGTTGTTCAGGCCCGAGGGGTCGGTGTACGTCGTGTTGGTCATGCCCAGGTCCTTGGCGGCGGCGTTCATCTTCGCCACGAACGCCTTCTCCGAACCGGCGTCCCAGCGGGCGAGGAGCCGGGCCACGTTGTTCGCGGAGGCCAGCAGCACGGCCTGAAGCGCCTCGCGCTCGGAGAACGAGTCACCGGCGTACACCGGGACGGTCGACTCCGGCCCCGCGTCCGACTGGTCCTCGGCCAGCTGATCGATCTTGATCATCGGGCCCTTGGCGCCGCTCTTGAGCGGGTGCTCGCGCAGGATCAGATACGCGGTCATCACCTTGGCGACGCTCGCGATCGGTACGGGCTTCTGGTCGCCGGAGGAACCGAACGTGCCGATGCCCTGAACGTCCAGCGCGGCCTGGCCCTGGCTCGGCCACGGGATGTCGACCTTGCCGCCGTCGAAGGTGAACGTCGACTGCGCGGTCAGGTCGAGCGTGGGCTCGGGGAGCGGACGCAGAGTCTGTACGACCGCGAAGACGATCGCCAGCAGGATGACGAGCGGCGTCCAGATCTTGACCCGCCGCACGACCGTGCGCAGCGGGGTGGGCGGCGGCGGGGGAGTGTTCGTCAGCTCGGCCAGCAGATCGAGCGGCGGCTTGGGCGGCAACGGCTGCTGAGTAGTCCGCTCGGGCCCGATCTGCGGCACGACGGCAGTGGCGTCACCGCCCCCGCTCTTGGGCCCGTCCAACGGCTTGAGAGCAACGAACTTGCTGGTGCGCTCGGGGTCGACGGGGGTGCGGGGCTTGGGGTCGACGGGGGTGCTGGGCTTGGGGTCGGCTGCCGTGCCGGGCTTGGGGTCCTTGCCGCCGTCGGCGGGGGTGCCGGACTTGGGGTCGGCTGCGGCGCCGGGCTTCGGTGCCGTGCTGTCGGCGGCCGGGGTGCCGGGCTTCGGGGAGGTGGCCTTGGCGTCGGTGGCCGGGCGGGTCCTCAGGGTGGTGGTCTTGGAGTCGACGGCGCCCGCCTTGCCGCCCTCGGGCGCGGCCTTGGCACCGGCGCCGGCCTTGCCGTGGGACTTCGCGTCCTCGGCGGGCTTCGTGTCCTCCTGGGGTGCGGCCTTGTCCTGGGGCTCGGCCTTGGCGTGGGTGTCGGCCTTGTCTCGGGTCGGGCCCTCGCCCTGGGTCGCGCCGGTGCTCTGGGCCTCGGCCTTGGCCTGGGGCTCGGCCTTGGCCTGGGTGTCGCCCTCGCCTCGGGTCGCGCCCTCGCCCTTGGGCTTGGCCTTGTCCCGGGTCGGGCCCTCGCCCTGGGTGGCGCCGGTGCTCTGGGCCTCGGCCTTGGCCTGGGTGTCGCCCTTGCCTCGGGTCGTGCCCTCGCCCTTGGGCTGGGTCTTGTCCTGGGGTTCGACCTTGTCCCGGGTCGCGCCCTCGCCCTCGGTGGCGCCCGTGCTCTGGGCCTCGGCCTTGTCCTGGGGCTCGGCCTTGGCCTGGGTGTCGCCCTTGCCTCGGGTCGCGCCCTCGCCCTTGGGCGCGTCCGTGCCCTTCGCCTTCGCTTCCGGCTCGCGCTCGGCGTCCTGGTCGGCCTTGGCCTCCGGCCCCGGCTTGGGGTTGTCCTTCGGCTCCGCGTCGGCCTTCTCCGCGTCGGCCTTCTCCGCGTCGGCCTTCTCCGCGTCGGCCTTCTCCGCGTCGGCCTTCTCCGCGGCAGCCCCCTCCGCCCGCTTCGGGTTCTTGAGGGCGTCGCCCAGCTTGAGCATGGTGGTCGGCTGGTCCACGGCCGGCTTGGGGCGTACGGCCTTGAACACGGCGGTGGCCTGATCGACGGGCGCGGGGACGTCCTCGGAAGCCGGGGTGTCTTCCTCGGCGTCGGTGCTCGCCTCGTCCTCGGAGGCGGCCTCCGCGGCAGCGGTTTCCTCGCGGCGGGCCCACGAAGGGGCTCCCTTGGCCCGGGAAGCCGTCTGCGTGGGCTTCTCGGCGCCGTTGGCGGGGCCCGGGGTACCGGAGTCGGCGTTCCCCCCGGACGTGCCCTCAGCCGCGTCCTCGGACTCCACCTCCGGGACGTCCTCCGCCGTGAGCTCCCGTACCGAGAACACGCGCGTGGCCGTATCCACACCCCCGCGCCCCCCGGAGGACCCCTCCCGCGTCACCGCGACCCGCGGATCGCGTGCCTCGGGAACCGGACCCGCGCTCCCCGACGTCGATTCTGTCGACGACTCGCGCTGCTTCGACCTGTCGGGGGACTCGCCCGCCACCGATGCCTCCTCGATTACCCAACCCGTACGACCCCGTATGGCCGACGCGTACGGTGTACCGCCCCGCCGGACCACGGCTCCACCGCCCTGTCCGAACCATGTACCAGTGTCCTGTGTGCGGCCTCGCCTGAGCCGATAGACGAGAACGACATACCTGCCGGTTCCCTTACAAACAGGTCACGCACCCTCGACAGACCAATGTGAGAGGGGTCACCCTGTCTTTCATCCACGCGGGGAGGCATGGATGGGCAGGAGCCGCAGAACACTTCCGGAGGAGCTTCTGCTGCTGGCATTGGACCCGGCCACGGGTACCACTGCACAGCCGCAGTCGCTCGACCTCGGTCTGGCCGGAGCACAGCTAGTGGAGCTGGCGTTGGCCGGACGGATAGCCCCAGACGGGGATCGTATCGCCGTGGTAGCCCCACGGCCGACTGGAGATCCAACCCTGGACTGCGCGTTGGAGTTGCTGCGAAGGCGTGGCGCTCCCGTGCGTGCGGTCCACTGGATCGGCGGGCCGCGTCTCGGGCTCCGCCAGACCTACCTCTCGCATCTGGAGCGGTGCGGCATGGTCGCCGCCGTGCCCGGCCAGATGTGCGGAGTGCTGCCGACGACGCGCTACCAGGCGACGGACACCGCGATCAGCCGTGAGATCAGGGCACGGCTGGACTCGGCGATCCGCACCGGCGTACCGCCGGACCCGAGGACCGCGGCGCTCGCCGCCCTGGCCCACGCGGTCGGCCTCGGCAAGCACCTGTATCCGGGCAATGAGGGACGCTCGTCCCGCTCCCGGCTGCGGGATCTGATCAGGCACGACCCGATGGGCGGCCTCGTGGCGCACGCCGTGATGGACGTCCAGAACGGGGCGGCAGCACAGCCGCGCCGTGGCGGGGCACCGGCCGGCCGGCAGGCCGGACCCGGGGTGCGGCAGGCAGCGGAACCCGCCCGTGGCGTTCCGGTGCAGCCGCACCACAGCACGATGGCGCGTGTCGTGGCCCACTGAGCCGAGGCCGAGACACGCGAGAGCACGACCACCGCAGGACCCGTTCCGGGAGCCGCCGCGTCCGCGCGGGGTGCGGGAGCCGTTCGTCACCGACGACGGCTCCGCGCCCCGCGCGCACGCATGTCCCGCCCCGAATCGCCCCGAACCGTCGCGCACCGGCCGCATATCCCTTGTTTTCCAGCGGTGGCGCGGGACTTGGTGGCAGTCTGCTCAACAGCGGATACGCAAAGTGCTACGTACAAGTACACAGCCGGAGGTGCACGTCCCGTGGCGTCCAACACCAACCCCACCGTGCGCCGACGCCGGCTGGGCATGGAACTGCGCAAACTCCGCGAGGAGAAGAAGATGACGGCCGAGCAGGTGGCGGCGCGCCTGCTGGTGTCCCAGTCGAAGATCAGCCGGTTGGAGAACGGCCGACGCAGCATCAGCCAACGGGACGTCCGGGACCTGTGCGAGGTGTACGAGGTCGAGGATCAGCGGCTCGTCGATTCGCTGATGCAGATGGCCAAGGAGTCGCGCCAGCAGGGCTGGTGGCATGTCTTCGGCGATGTCCCGTACAGCGTCTACATCGGCCTGGAGACGGACGCGGCGAGTCTTCGGATCTTCGCTCCGCAGGTCATTCCCGGACTGCTCCAGACGCGCGAGTACGCCGAGGCCGTCATCACGGGGGCGCTGCCGGAGACCGCGGCGGCCGAGATCGAGAAGCGGGTGCAGGTCCGGCTGCGGCGTCAGGACCGCATCACCGCGGAGAAGGACCCGTTGCGCCTGTGGACGGTCCTGGACGAGGCCGCGCTGCGCCGACTGGTCGGCAACAAGCAGTTGATGCGCGAGCAGCTGGAACACCTGGTGGAAGTGTCCCAGCTGCCCCATGTCACCGTGCAGGTACTGCCGTTCGAGGTGGGCGCGCATCCCGGCCTGAACGGCCAGTACGCGATCCTGGAGTTCCCCGACGCGGTGGATTCGAGCGTCGTCTACATCGAGGGCGTCACCAGCGATGTGTACATGGAGAAGCCGCCGGAGGTGCAGCAGTACACGGTGATGTACGAACACCTGCGCGCCCAGGCCCTGAACGTGGACCAGTCGCTCCGCCTCATCCAGGACGTCGCCAAGGAGTACGCGCGTTAGGGTCCCCGACGGAGGGGGCCGGACTCTACACGATCAACCGGCTTCAGTGGAAGACTCCCCTGGAATATGCCATCCGGTCGAGTGAATGATCGCGCCACCATTGGGTGCCTGCGAGTAGCGTCGTTTGCGCCATCCAGCAACATCCTTGGCGTGAATGCGCAAGGACTGGCTACCGGAGCGATCATGGCAATTCCGCAGGGGTCCACGAACGTGTGGACCAAGTCCTCCTACTCCATCGGCAACGGCGAGTGCGTCGAAGTCAAGTCACCCGTCCCGTCGGCACTGGCCGTCCGGGACTCCAAGGAGCCCGCCGGTCCGATCCTGGTGTTCCCCGCCGAGGCGTGGAACACCTTCGTGGCATCGGTCAAATAGCGGAGTCCCAGCACAACTTCATAGGCATCACCGACAGAGCCCTCTCGACAAGATCGCCGTCCTTGCCGAGGGGGTTCGGCTTTGTCACCGAACCTGCTTCACCGGGAACGCCACGTCGCACACCGGGTCCTCCGGGCCCGCCGTGTCCCAGTCGGCGAAGTAGATCTCGCGGCACGGGCCGTCGTAGTCCAGGCCCTCCCGCCGCATCCACTCCTCCACGGCCTCGTACGCGGCGACGATCTGCGGCTGCGCGACCTGCGCCTTCCTGATCCGGGTGTACGCGATCCGGCGGGCCGGCTCCACCCGCACCTGCGGCTGCCGTGCCCGCCCCTGCGCCGCCGCCCACGCCCGGGCCGCCGCCTCGTCGGCGACCGGCACGCAGGTCTCCAGCGGGCCGTCGCTCTCCATGGTCACCTCGGCGAAGTACACGACGAACGGCGCCGCGCTCACGCCCCCGCAGTGCTCCTGGGCGGCCTGCTCCAGCCGGTCCAGCGACTCCGGGATCCAGGAGGGCAGTTCATCCGCGAGCGCGTGCCGCGTCTCGCTGATCACCACCTGCTCGGGCACATCGACGGTCTCGATCTCGAACCTGCCGTACATCTCGGAGCTCCTCCCCGACAGTCGTCCACGGAGGTACTCGGCGAGCGCCCGCCGGGCCGAGACCCGTTCCTCCACGTCCGCCCAGTAGGCGGCGAGCAGGGCGGCGGCCTTGTCGCCGTCGGCCGTGACCACCTCGGCGATCCGGGTGAGCGGCATGTCCAGTTGGCGCAGCAGCGCCACCAGACGGGCCCGCTCGACCTGGTCGGCGCGGTAGTAGCGGTAGCCGGTGGCCGTGTCGACATGTGCCGGGGGCAGCAGGTCGAGCCGGTCGTACAGCCGCAGGGCCTTGGCGGACAGCCGGGCGCGGGCGGCGAACACACCGATGGTGAGCAGCTCGTCCATGGCCTCTTCCTCCGTCACCGGGCTCGGTCGGCCCGGTGACGGAAGACTCGGGCCTGCCCCAGGGGCAAGGTCAACCCGGCCCGGATCAGGCGAGCTGGGCCTCGATCGCGGCGACGATCTCGTCGGCCTCGGGCTCGGTCTGCGGGGAGAAACGGGCGACGACGGTGCCGTCGCGGCCGATGAGGAACTTCTCGAAGTTCCAGCGGATGTCGCCGGTGTGGCCCTCGGCGTCGGCGAAGTCGACGAGGCGGGTGTAGAGGGCGTGCCGCTCGTCGCCGTTGACGTCGACCTTCTCGGTCAGCGGGAAGGTGACGCCGTAGGTGGCGGAGCAGAACTCGGCGATCTCCTCGGCGGTGCCGGGCTCCTGGCCGAGGAACTGGTTGCAGGGGACGCCGAGCACCGTGAAGCCCTTGGCGGCGTACCGCTCCTGGAGCCGCTCCAGGCCCGTGTACTGCGGGGTGAGGCCGCACTTGGAGGCGACGTTGACGATCAGGACGGCACGGCCGGTGTACTGGGCGAGGTCCGCGGAGCCACCCTTGAGGGCGCCGATCTCGACAGCGAGGGGGGAAGTAGTCATACCGGGAGCCTAACGGTGGACGCGGGGCCCTCAGATCCGGCCGCCTCCGTGATCTCGGGCGGGGCCCTCAGGCCGGGCCGCTTCCCTGACCTGCCGCTTCCACCAGCACCTCCCCCGCCGACGTCCGCGCGTACAGCACCGAGCGGCCCGAGCGGTGGCCCTCCACCAGGCCCGCCTCCCTCAGGACCCGTACATGGCGGCCCACCGAGCCCAGCCCCTGCCCCGTCAGCGCCACCAGCTGGGTCGTGCTCAGCGGGTTCCCCAGCAGGACCAGCACTCTCGCCCGCGCCGCCCCCAGCAACGCGCCCAGGCCCGCCGGTACGTCCGCCCCCACCGTCAGCGCGCCCCTACACGGATAGACCACCGCGTACCGCTCCCGCTCCTCCCACGCCACCCACCCCGTCACCGGCGTCACCGGGACGAAGACCAGTTCCGCCCCCGATATCTCCCGGGGCGGATACTCATGCCGGTTCACCTGGAACCGGCTCTCCCCGAGCCATCGCGTCCCCGGCCGCAGCGAGTCCAGCACCGCCGCCCACCCGCCCCGGCTCACCTGGGCCGTCCGCGCGACCACATCCGCCTCCAGCACCCGGCGCCGCCGGTCCCAGTACGGCAGCACCGTCTCCCCCCACACCCACTCCAGCAGCACCGCGGCCCGCTCCGGCAGATCGTCCCGGCCCTCCAGCGCCGCCGGCAGCGCCCCGCCCACCGAGACCCGCAGCTGCGCCCGCGCCTGCGCCGCCCCCGTCGCCCGCACCCGCGCCACGCCCTGCGCGAAGCTCTCGCCGTCGCGGGGCGTCGGCGTCAGGAAGTCCGCGATCCAGTCCCTCCCCAGCCCGGCCCGCACCAGCCGCGCCGTCACGGGATCCGCCGCCAGTCGCGCCCGGTACGCGGGCAGATGCCGCCGCAGCCACGCCGACTCCCCGGGATGCGCGCCCGTCCCCGCGTGCAGCAGCTTCAGACTCGCGAACGTCTCCGCCGACGGCGACACCACGAACCGGCTGCGCGCGAGCGTGTCCGCGTTCAGCTGCCACCACCCCATGCCCCCGCCTCCGCCCGCCCCGCACCTTTCGCCGTCACACGAAACATTAACCACCGCTCCCGGCCCCCCCCAGGCTCCGTCCATGTCCACTCCTCCCTCCACTCCGCCCTCCACCCCTCCCACCCGCCCCCGCTACGGCGACCTCTTCCGCACCCCCGAATTCACCCCCCTCTTCCTCTCCTCCGCCGCCCACACCGCCGCCCAGACCCTCGCCGGGCTCGCCCTCGCCACACTGGTCTACCGGGCGACGGACTCCCCGTTCCTCTCCGCGGTGAGCATGTTCGGGCCCTCGCTCGCCCAGGTCCTCGGCGCCACCGTGCTGCTGTCCGGGGCCGACCGGCTCTCGCCCCGCGCCACCCTGACCGTCGTCTCCGCGTCCTTCGCCACCGGTACGGCCCTGCTCGCCGCCCCCGGTCTGCCGCTCGGAGCCGTCTTCGCGATCGTGCTCCTCCAGGGCCTCGTCGCCTCGCTCGGCGGCGGCGTCCGCTGGGGCCTGCTGCACGAGATCCTGCCCGACGACCGCTATCTGCCCGGGCGTTCGGTCTTCAACATGATGAGCGGCATCACCCAGATCACCGGGTACGCCACCGGCGGCGCCCTGCTCACCACGCTCCCCCCGCGCACCGCCCTCCTCCTCGCCGCCCTCCTCCACGCCCTCGCCGCCGCCGTGGCCCGTACGGGCCTGACCGCCCGGCCGCCGCGCGCCACGGGCCGCCCCTCCGCCGCCGCGACCTGGCGCACCAACGCCGTCCTGTGGTCCGCCCGCCCCCGCCGCCTCACCTATCTGGGCCTCTGGCTCCCCAACGGCCTGATCGTCGGCTGCGAATCCCTCTTCGTGGCCTACGACCCCGGCGCCGCGGGCCCGCTGTTCGCCTGCGCCGCGCTGGGCATGCTGGCCGGCGACCTGACCGTGGGCCGGTTCCTGCCCGCCCCCGCGCGCCGGCGCCTGGCGACCCCGCTGCTCCTGCTCCTCGCCGCCCCGTACGCCCTCTTCCTCCTCCACCCGCCCCTGGTGCTCGCCGCCTGCTGTGCCGCTCTCGCCTCCGTCGGCTTCGGCGCGAGCCTCGTCCAGCAGGAACGCCTGATGGAGCTCACCCCACCCGAACTCGGCGGCCACGCCCTCGGGTTGCACTCCTCGGGCATGCTGACCCTCCAGGGCGTCGCGGCCGCGCTCGCCGGTTCCCTCGCCCAACTCACCTCGCCCGCCACGGCGATGGCCGTGATGGCCCTCGCGTCCGTCACCGTCACGCTCGCCCTGACGGCGGCCGGCCGGCGTTCCCCCGCCGCGACGGGAGGAATTCCGCTCCCGCGGGCATGAACAACGGGCAGGATGCACACGGCAGGACGTACGGATCCGCCGACCGGCCGGGGGGAGCCCGCTCATGCCGTACAGCAATGTGCAGTGGCCCACGCGCAGTCTGCTGGGAGCGGTCCCGCCGGACGCCCGGCGCGAGCTGCTCGGCCTGGGCGTGCCCACCCGCTTCGAACCGGGCGAGGTGCTGCTGAGCGAGGGCGCCCGCGACCGGCACGTGCTGGTGCTGCTCTCCGGATTCGCCAAGGTCACGGCCCGGGTGGAGAACGGCGAGGAGTCGCTGCTCGCCGTGCGGGTCGGCGGCGACAGCGTGGGGGAGATGGCCGCCATGGACGGGGCACCCCGCTCGGCCACGGTCACCGCCTGCGGTCCGCTGACCGCGCGGCTGCTCCAGGCGGGCGCCCTGCACGCCCTGCTGGCCCGCCGCCCGGACGTGCACCTCATCCTCACCGGCATCATCGCCGACCGGCTGCGCTGGGCCAACCGCAGACGGCTGGACTTCCGGGGCTACCCGGTGAAGGTGCGCCTCGCCCGGCTCCTCGTCGAACTCGCCACGTCCTACGGCCGGCCCGGCGAGGGCGGCGGCATGGTCCTCGGCTGCCGGCTCACCCAGCCGGAGCTGGCCGCGCTCACCGGCTCCGCCGAGACGACCGTCCACAAGGGGCTGCGCGAGCTGCGCGAGGACGGCCTCCTGGAGACCGGCTACGGCTCCACGGTCCTCCGCGACCTGCCCCGGCTCCGCGAACTGGGGGACCTGACCCCCGACGGCTGAGCGCGTCAGCCCAGTACGGGGCGCAGCACCACGAGCAGGCCCGCGCTGATCCCCATCACCGCCGTGCACGCGACGGCGGCCGTCACGCACCGGCACTTGCGCACCGCCACCTGGGACAGGAAGCGGATCGTCTGGGACAGCTCCTTGCGCTCCTGGTCCGCCGAGAGGCCGCCGGGGCCGTGTGGGGGCAGGATGTCGGGGCCCGTCGCGAGGTGGACGAAGCTGTAGCGGTTGGCGCCGCCCGGGCGCAGCACCCGGGGGCGCAGCGTGGCGGCGAGGAAGCCCGCGCCGCCGAACATCGCGCACACGAACAGGGCGAGCAGGGCGGCCGCGAGCACCCCGGTCGCGCCGCCCGCCGCGGCGCGGCGCAGCGCGGGCGCGCTCCAGGAGCCGGCCGTGCCGACCAGGGCGGCCTGCGCGGCGGCCAGGATGCCGGCCTTGGTGTCGGCGTGCTGGTGGGTGGTCTGGAGCGAGGTGAACATGAACTGCGCGGGACGGTTGTCGGGGCGGGGACCGATGGGCGGCATACGGCTCCTTGTGCGGCCGGTGGCTGGCGTGGTTCCTCCAGTGAGCCGCCAAACCGGTGGGTAGACCCGGGATTTCTGCGGGATTCGCGGAGAGATCGCATGTCGCGGCGGTTTTTCCGGCGTCGACCGACCGAACCCGTCCGTAACTCGGGTCGCCGGATGTATGTTCCCGCACTCTCCCGCATCCCGTATTTCTCCGGGGTCCGCCGCCCACGGGGCCGGTAGGACTGGCCTACCGGCGTCCGCGACGGGGGGAGCGGACGCCGGGTGTGCACGGGAGCGCGCCCCGGCCGTCGGTCCGGGGTGCGGTCCACATCGGTGAGCGGGGAGTTCGAGCATGGGAACGTTCGGTCGCAGACTGGTCCTGGCGGTCGATGCGAAGGGATACGGCGGCGTCGACGTCGTGACACAGCGGGAGTTCCAGGCGGCCATCCAGCGACTGCTGGGCGAGTCGGCCGCCGTGGCGGGGCTGGATCGCGAGCGGTGGGAGACCCAGGTCGGCGGCGACTCGGTGTTCGCGGTCCTCCCCGAGGGCGCCTCCGAGCCGGACCTCGTCGACACCTTCATGCGCCATCTCGACGCCGGGCTGCGGGAGTTCAACCGCAACCGGGTGCGCGAGGCGTGGCTGCGGCTGCGCGCCGCCGTCCACTTCGGCACCGCCGCGCCCGCCGCCAACGGCTTCGAGGGCCGGGCGCCGGTGGAGATCGGCCGGATGCTGGACAGCAAGGTGCTGAAGGCGGCGCTCGCGGCGGCGCCGGACGCCTGTCTGGCGCTCGCGGTCTCCGCGACCGTCTTCAACGACATGGTCGGCGAGGCGTACACGACGCTGCGCGCGGGGGAGTTCCGCGAGGTGCGCATCGCGGAGAAGGAGTACACCGGGCGGGCGTGGATCCGGGTCCCCGGCTACGACGTGCGGGGCCTGGATCTCGACGGCGCGGAGGCGCACGGGGGTGGTGAATCGCCGGACGCGCGCCCCCTGAGTGCGCCAACTGCTCCTGGCGACACGGTAGTTCAGACATTCTCCGGAACCGTCAACGCCCAGGGAGCCGTCTTCGGGATCTCCAAGTGACCTGAGTGACGGCTGAGAATGAACCAGGAACCAGAGGAACAGAGCGCCCGGCCACCCGACGGGGACCCGGAGCCGCAGCACACCCCGGACACCACCCCCGAGACCGCGTCGGAAGCCCCTTCGGAGGCCCCTTCCGAGGCACCTTGCGAACCCTCTTCCGAACCCAAGACGCCACCGCAGACGCCCAAGCCCCAGCGGAAACCGTCCGGGGCCACCCCCGGAACCCCGGACCAGGTGCACTACAACAGCGTCAACCAGTACTTCTACGGCGAACTCAACGCCGCCGAGTCCACCTTCGGCATCGGCGCCGCCGCCGTCAGCGGCAACGCCCGCCGCCGCGCCGTGGGCGTCCTCGACGCCGAGGAGGCCGACGCCGTCCTCGCCCCGTACGTACGGCCCCTCTGCTTCGAGGAGGCCGCCCGCGCCCTCGCCGCCGACTCGGTCGTGGTCCTCGTCGGCCCCGACGGCTCGGGCAAGCGCTCCGGCGCCGTCGCGCTGGTCGCCGACGTCGCCGAACGCACCGAGTACGTGGTGCTCTCCCCGGGCCGCAGCCTGGAGGACCTCGCCGGCGGCAAGGTCGCCTTCGAGAAGGGCGTCGGCTATGTGCTGCTCGACCGGATGAGCAGCGTGGAGACCTCCCAGACCGCCGACTTCGACTGGCGGCGGGTGCGCGACACCGTCCGCGAGCACGGAGCCCACCTCGTCGTCACCACCGTCCACGGCGGCGACGGCGCCCGCGTGGAGTCCGTACGGCATGTGCCGTGGCGGCCGCCCGACCTCGCCAAGGTGCTGCGGATGCGGCTCGCGCGGGCCGAGTGCGCCGCCGACCTCGCCGAGCGGGCCGAGCGGCTGATGCCGGACGGCTGCCGGATCGCCGAGGTCGCCGCGGCCGCCGAGCGGATCGCCCGGGGCGCCGCACCCGAGGAGGTCTGGCCGGACTACGGCAGCACCGCCGCCGGGCCCCTGAAGGAGTGGTTCGAGGAGCCCCGGTGCCCGCAGGAGTGGGCCGAGGTCACCACGCTGGCCTTCGTCAACGGCGCCGACTACCGCGACTTCGAGACCGTGCAGGAGCGGCTGGAGGAGTGGGTGACGCCCGCCTTCCCCGCGCCGCGCACCCCCGAGGAGCGGGACGAGGCCGCCGCCCGCGCCGCCGACCGCCGGCTGTCGCTCAGCCGCAACGCGCTCGTCGCCGCCGACCGGCGCAAGGACGGCGCGCTCACCCGGACCGCGCTGGTCTTCCCCCACCCCCAGTACCGGCAGTGGGCGCTGGAGGAGCTGTGGACGCGCCGCTCCACGCCGTACTGGAACGGCGTGCGCGACTGGCTGACCGAACTCGTCGGCGCCCAGCCCGGCCTGGGCCTTCAGCTGTCCGTGGCCCAGGGACTGGCCCTGCTCACCCGGCCCGCCTTCGACGAGGTCGCGAAGAACTATCTGCATCCGTGGGCGGGCGGCGCCGCGGGCCCCGCCGGACAGTCCACGGCCACCCTGGTGCTCCAGTGCATGTGCCTGGACGAGAGCCTCGCCGCGACCGCGCTCGGGGTGGCCCGGGACTGGGCCCGCTCGTTCGACCCGATGCTGCGCGCCACCGGCGCCGCGGCCTTCAGCGGGGCGCTCGGCGTGCGCTTCCCCACCGACGCGGTCGCCGTGCTGCTGCGGCTGATCCTGCGGCGCGGCGGACTCCCCGTGGCCGCGGCGCTCGCGCTGGCCGGACTGCTCGCGGTGCTCGCCGAGTGCGGTCAGGACACGGCCGCGGTGTTCCGGCCGCTCACCGACCAGCTGCGCGCCCACCGGGAGACCCGCACCGGCCTGTCCAAGGAACAGCTCCTGGAGGCCGTACTGACCGTGCTGCGGGCCCGTGACGCGCGCACCGGCCGCCTGGTGTGCGCGGCCCTGCTGGAGCGCGACCCGCGGCAGGCGGACCGGATCGGGCAGCTGTGGGCGGGCGTGCTGGACAACCGGCCGCGCAGGCAGCGGGCCCTGGCCGGGCTGCACGCCACCCTGCGCGGGCTCGCCGCCGTGGCGGAGCGGCCCGAGGAGGCCGGCGAGCGCTTCGGCCGCTCCCTCGGCAAGGCCCTGCCCCCCGAGGAACGGCCGCTGCTGGCCGAACCCCTGCGGCAGGTCGCCGCGCGTGCCCAACCGGCGGCCACCGCCCTCATCGACACCTTCCTTACCGCCGTACTGAGCACGGAGGACTGAACAGGCATGGCTGAGACATACCCGCTCGTCGAGCAGCGGGAGTACGGGCTGCCGGACAAGCGCGGCGGGCTGCTGCGGCGGCGTGCGACACGGGGCGACGACGACTTGCCGAGGATCGCCGCCCACCAGGTGCGGATCTTCCGGGTCGGCGAGGAGTACGTCGAGGACCACGGGCAGCTCTCCCCCGACGACCCCGTCGTGGTCGGGGCCAGCTCGGTCAGCGTCGTCGACCGGCGGGTCGAGGTGCCGGTCGTCGTCGAGACGCGCATCCCGTCGGCCGAGGTCGGCGACTTCACCGTACGGGCGTGCTTCTACTGCACGGTCACCGACCCGCGCGTGGTCGTGCGCGACGGGATCACCGACGTGGAGGCGCTGCTGCTGGCCCATCTGCGCGAGGTGCCCGGGCTCACCGAGGACGGCGCCGACCTGCCGATCGACCAGGCCGCCACCGTGCGCGCCCGCATCGACGCCCGGCTGACCGCGTACCACGAGATGCGGCCCGCGCTGGTGTCCGGGGTGCGCGTCCGGCACGGTGTGATCGAGGTCTTCACCCCGGCGGAGATGTCCCAGCTCGTCGAGGAGATGGACAAGGCCCGCCGGGAGCGCGAACGCGACCGGCAGCGCGAGCGGTTGGACCAGCAGGCCGCCCTGGACCGGGCCCTGCTCGAAGCCGAGGTGGAACTCAAGCGCGAGGAGATCCGCAACCTCCGGACGCTGCGCGAGGGACGCAACCGGCACGCCGAGGAGATGGACAAGGAGCGCGGCCGCCAGGAGATCGACACCCTGCGCACCCGCTACGACCATGTGCAGGGCGCCGAGCGGCAGGAGCACGACCTCACCCTCACCGCCGAGCGCAACCGCTTCGTGCGCGCCGAGCTGCGGCAGGACTTCGAGGTCGTCGGCACCGACCCGCTCGCCGCCGACTTCCTCGCCTGGCGCAACGGCGACATCAGCGCCGACGAGCTGTCCCAGCGGCTGCACGCGGCCGAGGAGCGCGGGGACGCCCGCAAGGACGACCGCTACCGGCTCGACCGCGAGGACGAGCGCGAGCGGCGCGGCCTGGACCGGGAGGACCTGCGCTGGCGCGTCGAGCGCGAGGACCGGCACCGCGAACTGGAGCGCCGGCAGCAGCGCGAGGACACCGTGGACCGGCGCCGCGAGGAGTCCCGCCGCTGGGACCTGGAGCACGAGGACACGCTGCGCCGCCGCCAGGAGGACCGCGAGGACACGCTGCGGGCGCAGGGGTACGAGCGGGAGTGGGCCAGGGAGCAGCTGTCCGTCCGCGCCGACCTCGGCCGGCAGGCCATCGACCGGGGCCTGTTCGACAGCACCCGGCACGACGCGGGCGCCTTCATCAACAGCGTCGGCGACGTGCCCTACCAGCCGCGGACCGACGGCGCGGGGGACGGTGACGGCAAGCCGGCCGCGGCCGCCAAGGCGCCCGTGAAGGGCGAGCTCGACGAGGGCGGCGCGCAGACCCCGGGCGGCGGGGCGGCCGCACACGACGGCGGCGACGCCGAGGACGACGGTATCGACATCCAGGAGGCGCACCTTGGCCACCACTGACCTCCCACCGGGCCCGACCGGCACTACGGCCCCCACCGCCCCCGGCCACCCCTTCGACCAGGAGACCGCCCAGAGCCGTCCGGCGCCGCTCACCGGCGGTCCGGCTCCCCGGGTGCGCCGTCTGATCGGTGTCAGCGAGCCGCTGCTGGCCTGGGTGCCGGAGGAACGCGCCCGCTACACCTGGTACGGCGTGCTGGTCGTGAACACCGCCCTGCTGGGCTCGGTCTCGCTCTCCCTCGCGCTCGGCAGCTTCCGCTCCGACCTGCCGGCCGGGGCGGTCATATGCGCGGCCCTGATGTGGTTCTGGGTGGTGCTCGCCCTGGACAGCTGGCTGGTGTCCAGCACCCACGGCACCGGCGTCAGGAAATGGACACTCGCGGTCCGCTTCTTTCTCTCGGTGCTGCTCGGCCTGTTCATCGCCGAACCGATCCTCTTCCAGATCTTCGACAAGGAGATCCGGCAGGAGATCAGCGTGGGCAACGTCCAGAAGGTCGCCGAGTACCGCAGCCTCCTCGACTCCTGCAACCCCGCCGACGGCTCCTCCACCGACGCCCGCCCCGCCTGCGACGGCTACCGGCTCAAGGTGAAGGGCTCGCCCGGCGAACTGGACGAGCCGATCCGGCGCAACGCCGACGACGCCCGCGCCCTGCGGACCCAGGTCGACACGCTCAACAGGACGCTCGCCGGGAAGATGGCCACCGAACAGGAACTGTGCGGCCCGGACCACTGGATCTGGCGGGGCGGCGTCCGCGACGTCACCATCACCTGCGAACGCGCCCGCGAGGACTCCGCGAAGTACCGCGCCAGCAGCAAGATCGACACCTACGAGAAGCAGCTCCAGCAGCTGGAGACCGAGGGACAGCGGCTGTCCGCCGAGAAGACGGGCGCCGTCAAGGCGTACCAGCCCCTGCTCCAGCGGACCATCGACACCAACACCGCGCAGCGGGCCGCCGACCTCGACAGCGACGGCATCCTCACCAAGGCCCACGGCCTGAAGGAGGTCGCGAAGTCCGACGGCTTCGCCCTCTTCCTGACGATCGTCCTGCACCTGCTGCTGCTCTGCCTCGACGCGATGCCCGTCCTCGCCAAGGTCCTCGGCGGCAAGACGGCCTACGACACCCTGCTCGGCGCCCGCTTCACCGCGAGCCGCAAGCTGTACGTCGACGAGCTCCAGGTGCAGCAGGCGTGCGCCCGGATGGAACACGAG
Source organism: Streptomyces sp. NPDC032126 (assembly GCF_055580085.1). Taxonomy (NCBI): domain Bacteria; kingdom Bacillati; phylum Actinomycetota; class Actinomycetes; order Kitasatosporales; family Streptomycetaceae; genus Streptomyces; species Streptomyces sp. NPDC032126. Next base: position 274,270 of record NZ_JBVIMA010000009.1, on the reverse strand, counting down.
GTGCGGCGCCACCAGGTCGAACAGGACACGACCGACCGCATGCGCCGGGTGGAGCGCGCCTACCAGCGCGCCGAGGCGGAACGGGCGGCCGAGGAACGCGCGGAACTGGAGGAGCGGATGGCGAGGATCCTGCGGATCCGCCGGGCGTGAGGCCGACGTACAGTTCCCGGTGACGGAACTCAGGGGGGCGGGCATGGCCGAGGAGAATCGGGACGGGCTGCTGATCGCCGAGGCGCGCAGGGCGTTCTTCGTGGTCTTCGCGCTGGTGGCGCTCGTCTGGCTGGTGCAGATCGTGAACTTCGCCGACGACTACGGCCTGTCCAGGGACTACGGCATCGAGTCGGGCGACACCGGCACGCTCCCCGCCCTCCTCACCGCCCCCCTGCTGCACTGGAGCTGGGCCCACATCGAGAGCAACTCGGGCCCCCTGTTCGTCTTCGGTTTCCTCGCCGCGTACCGGGGCGTGGCCCGCTTCCTGGGCCTGACCCTGCTGGTCGCCGTGACCAGCGGGATCACGGTGTGGCTGTTCGAGCGGGGCGACGTGGAGACGGTCGGCGCGAGCGGCCTGATCTTCGGCTACTTCGGATACGTCGTCGTCCGCGGCCTCTTCGACCGGCATCTGATCGACTCGCTGATCGGCCTGGTGATGGGCGCGTCCTTCGCCTACCTGCTGACCGTCGCCGTCCCGGGCACGCCCGGAGTGAGCTGGCTGGGGCATCTGGGCGGCCTGACGGGCGGCCTGCTGGGCGCGTGGCTGCTGCGCGAGCGGGGATCGCGGCGTGACGGCGGCAAGGGGGTGGCGGCGCGGCCGACGGCCGCCCCGGACCACCACCCCCGAGGCGATCTCCACCAGGAACTAAAGGACTTGGGGCTGCTGTAGATCTGGCCTAGGCTGCCCGGGCGGCATCGCGTGTCGGTCACCGGCAGGGTGAGGCATGGAGGTGCCGTGGAGCTGCCCCTGGAGGCACCGCCCCATGTCCGTAGAGTTCAACCACACGATCGTCCTGACCCGCGACCGTGAGAAGTCGGCCCACTTCCTCGCCCGGATCCTCGGCCTGGAGGTCGGCGAACCGGCCGGATTCTTTCTCCCCGTGACCACCGACAACGGCGTCACCCTGGACTTCGCGACCGTCGACCTCGACACCGTCCCCGTCCAGCACTACGCCTTCCTGGTCTCCGAGGACGAGTTCGACCGGGCCCTGTCCCTGCTGGTCGCCGACGGCGTCCCCATCCAGGCGGACCCGCACGGCCGCCACCCCGGCCGGATCAACCGCAACGACGGCGGCCGAGGCGTGTACTTCACCGACCCGGCCGGCCACGGCCTGGAGATCATCACCCGCTCCTACGGCACGGACCCGGAATCGAACCTCAACGGCGTGACGGAGGCCGTACCGGGAGCGACCCGGACCCGATGACCCCGACCGGATGACCGAGACCTGATGACCCCGACCTGGACCCGCCGCAGCTACGACGCCGTCGCCGAACGCTACGCCACCGAGATCGGCGACGAACTGTCCGGCAAGCCCCTCGACCGCGCCCTGCTGGACGCGTTCGCGGAGCTCACCGACGGCGGCCCGGTCGTGGACATCGGCTGCGGTCCGGGCCACGCGACCGCTTATCTGGCCGGTCGCGGGGCCCGGGCCCTCGGCATCGATCTGTCCCCGGCGATGTGCGTGGTGGGCCGGCGCGGCACGGGCCTGCCCTTCGCCGCGGGCACCATGACGGCACTCCCGCTCGCCTCGCGGGCGGTCAGCGGCCTGCTGTGCTGGTACGCCGTGATCCATCTGAGCGAGCCCGAACGGGACGCGGCCTACCGGGAGTTCGCCCGGGTGCTGCGTCCCGGCGGCCATGCCCTGCTCGCCTTCCACACCAGTGACCCCGACACCGCGTCCGGCGGGTCCACCCACCTCACGCACTGGTGGGACCACGAGGTGGATCTGACGTTCCGCTTCCTGGACCCGGCCGTGGAGACCGAGTCGCTGGTCCAGGCGGGCCTGAGCCTCACCGCCCGCCTGGACCGCGAGCCCCACGAGGGGGCCGAACATCCCAGCCGGCGCACGTACCTTCTGCTACGGCGCCTGCCCTGACCGGCGTCAGCCGGTCGCGCAGGACACCGTCGGCCAGGTCCAGTTGCCGTTGTGCTGGATGGTGACGCCCCAGCTGTTGCCGCTGCCGTTGGGCTTGCCGACCAGGGTCTGGGCGCTGGGGAAACTGGCGCTGACGTTCCAGGTGGAGAGCACCTTCGCCGGGGAGGGAACGTTCATCGTCACGGTCCACGAACTGGAGCCGGAGACAGTGACGTTGAGGTTGTAACGGTCGCTCCACTGCTGCCCGGCGGAGAGGGTAGCGGTGCAGGTGCTACCGCCTCCACCGCCTCCACCTCCACCTCCGCCTCCGCCGCCCCCGCCGCTGCCGTCGGGTGCGACCGCACGGCCGGTCGTCGGGGAGATCATCCCCGCGCACAGGCCGCGCGCGGCCAGCCCCTGCGCGATGCGCGGGATCGCGGCGATCGTGTTGGCGGGCCAGTCGTGCATCAGGATGACCTGCCCGTTGGTGAGCCGCCCCGCGGCCGCCACGATCGCGTCGGTGCTCGCGCCGTTCCAGTCCTGCGAGTCCACGTCCCAGATGATCTCGGTCAGGCCGTACTTGGCCTCGACCGATCGCACCGTGGAGTTGGTCTCGCCGTAGGGCGGGCGGAAGAGCTTCGGTGTGCCGCCGCCCGCGGCCGCGATGGCCTGCTGCGTGCGCGAGATCTCCGAGTCGATCTGCGCCTGGCCGAGCTGGGTGAGATGCGGGTGGGTGTAGCTGTGGTTGCCGACCCACATACCCGCGTCGACCTGGGCCTTCACCTGGGCCGGGTTGGCCGCGGCGTACTGGCCCTCGTTGAACATGGTGGCCCGCAGCCCGTTCGACCTCAGGGCGTTGAGCAGGGACGGGGTGGTGCTGGACGGGCCGTCGTCGAAGGTGAGTCCCACGTAGCCGTTGCAGGTGGCGGCGGCTGCGGCCCGGGCCGGTCCCGCGGTGACGGTGAGGGCGCTCGCGGCGGCCATGACGACGGCGACTCCGGAGGAGAGAAGCGATGTGATGCGCATGGCGTGAGGTCCCCCTTCCCTAACTCGTACTGCAGGACACCGTCGGCCAGGTCCAGTTGCCGTTGTGCTGGATGGTGACGCCCCAGTTGTTGCCGCTGCCGTTGGGCTTGGCGACGAGGGTCTGGGAGTCGGGATAGCCGGCGCTGACGTTCCAGGTGGACAGGACCTTCGCCGGGGAGGGGACCTTCATGGTGACGGTCCAGTTGGAGGAGCCGGAGACCGCGACGTTGAGGTTGTAGCGGTCGCTCCACTGCTGCCCGGCGGAGAGGGTAGCGGTGCAGCTGCCTCCGCCTCCGCCTCCGCCGCCCCCGCCTCCGCCGCCCGAACCGGCGTCGCCGAGGGTGATGTTGGAGTTGCCGCTGCTCTGGTAACCCTCGGTCGCCATGATCATGTAGTAGTTGAAGCTGCCGAGGGGCATTCCGGCGCGGGCCCAGGCGTCGAAGTGGTTGCCGGTGGTGATGGTGCCACCGGTGCGCTTGGACTGCCGGACGGACCAGTACTGGTCGAAGGTCTTGTTGCCCTCCACGGACGGGGCGTTGTACCGCGTCGTCTTGTAGATGTCGTACGTGCCGCCGTCGGTGGTGACGGTGCCCTTGTACGTGCCGGTGGGCCGGTAGGTGCCCCAGTTGTCGACGATGTAGTACTCGACGAGCGGGTTGGCGGTCCAGCCGTACAGCGAGAGGTAGGCGTTGCCGGACGGGTTGAAGGAGCCGGAGTAGGTCACCGTGCGCCGGGCGCCGTTGGCCCAGCCCTTGCCGGCGACGAAGTTGCCGACGTTGCTCCACTGCGTGCTGTAGTTGCCGCCGGAGCCGAGGTTCATGGACGAGGAACCACCTCCGTCGGTCCAGAACGAGTAGTAGTAGCCGTTGTTGGTGCCGGTCTGGTTCGTGGAGATGACCGTATCGGCGTGAGCTGTTGCGGGCAGAGCCAGCAGCAGCGCGCAGGCGGCGAAGATGAGCAGCCTGAAGCGATGCAGTGCGGATGCGACAGTCATGAGCGCGAGTTTTGGTGTGCCCTCATCAAGTGTCAACGGTTTCGGCAATAGTTTCGAAACATTCGCAGACATTCGAAGTGGGCCCGGGATGGAAATCCCCAGCTCAGAGCGCCAATCTCAGAACCAACACGGAAGCCAGAGCTAAGATCGCTTACCGCAAGATCAAATACCCCGCCCAATTTTCCGAATGTTTCGAACCCTCTTCCGGATTGTCTTGAACTCGCCGAGGCGGAGGGAGATGGCCGATCATGTGGATGGACCCGAAGACGACAGAACAGGCCCCCGAGCCATCCGCGACGACCTTCAGCGCGCCCACGGGATTTACCACGCCCCCGGGGCGCACCGAAGGTGCGCCGAATCGCTGACCTGCACGTCAGAGCGTTGCGAACGTCGTGCAGGCTGCTCGATTCATGGACGTTGCGATCAGGAAGGCTTGACCGCCGAGACCGGGGTGGCGGTCACCTTGTTGTCGCACTCGGCCCACCATCCCTCGTTCAGGGCGACCTGGTGCTTCCCGGAGTGCGGCAGTCCGATGACCATCGTCGGATACGCCGCCGGGGTGTTGCCCGACACGCAGTAGCCGTCGGCCTCCCCCTGGACCTGGACGAAGGTCAGCTTCACCCACGCCTTGCCGTGCGGCCGGACCGTCACGGTGGCCGCCCTGCCGGTGGGGGTGACCTTGAGCGGGCTGTTGTGGGCGGGGGAGCCGTTGCCGGCGCCCGCGACCGTCGGGTGGCCCTTCAGGGTGCACGTCGTCCGGGAGACGTTGGTGAACTGCACGACCGCCGCCCCGGTCCCGGTCCCGACGGGCGGGTGGGCGGCCTGCCAGGCGCTGACCTGAAGGGCGGAGGCCGAGCAGGCGGGCGGCGGGGTGGAAGCGGTGGTGCTCGCCGCCATGGCGGTGCCGGGCAGGATGCCGGTCGCCGCCGCCGCGACGGCCGCGACCGCCGTCGTAGCCAGAGCCGCCCTGCGAATGCCGTTGCTGTGACGCACGTTGTGGTCCCCCTGAGTCGTCTCGTCCGCGGGTCTCGGTGGTCGGTTGCTGCCCCGCGGTACGCGTGGTCGTGGTACGTGAGTGCAGATGGGGCGGGAGAGCAGCAGGGTTCAGTCCGGCGACTGCTTGTGACGGAACGGTGACGACTCCAGGTGGCTACTTCAGGATCGTGGCCAGGAGGACCGTGACGACCAGACTCCATGCCACCAGCGCTATGCCTGTGTGCAGCCATCCGGTGTGCGGTGCGCCACCCCGGGTAGCCCGCGAGGTGACTCCCCGGCAGACGCAGTGGTTTTGTGGCGGCAACGGCGAGTGTGCCCAGCTCTGTTTTACCGTGCAGGTCTGAGGCCGCGGTTCGGCCGTACTCCACCGACGGATGCCTCGGTTGACTGCGGCCCGTGCCGGCGCAGTGGTCGCCGGGGTGGCCTCGTCAGAGTGATCTGGCGTACCAGTTGCTGGAAACAGGCCAATGACGCGAAGCTCGGCAGGGCAGCCGCCGCTCTGTCCATGAGGCTTGGCGGGGCCTGGGCGACACACATGGCCATCGCGATGAAAGAGAACACCAGGACCACGCACCAGGAGTGGAAGGACCGGCGCTGGTGCAGCGCGTGGCGCAGGATGGACAGCGACGCCACCAGCCAAGGACCGAAGACCAGGACAGGCCACCAGGAGGTGACGTTTGAGTCGGTACGGCCCGCCGCGATAAACAGCAGCGGATCGTAAGCGATCACCCCACCGAACACACTGACCGTCGACGCGCTGACGGTCGCTGCTGCGGCAATGAGGTAACTGAAAGTGAGGAGCTTGCCCCGGCGGCGTTCCCGCGTCTTGCGATGGCCCCGCGCCGCAGCCTTCACTGGGGGCAACTCCGCGGTCAACTGGACCAACGTTTCCCGGTAGGACCCAGGATTCGAGGGTCCCTCGCTGCGTGCGGCCGGAATCCTGGGCTGCTCGACCTCAACCTCGACAGCATCCCGCAGCATAAAGGCCAGCTCCTCAGCGGGATCCCAGCCTGGCTCTGGCGGCGTCAAAGGCGGATAGAGGATTCCCGCTTGTTCCTGATACCCCGTGGCGTCCTCATAGCCGTAGGAGAATTCGGCGGAGAAACCTGAGTAGGGGGTTGTTCGCTCGTCGTGCATGGCGTGGCTGCCCGTCTCTGTGCGCTGGCACTACTCAACTCCCAACTCCGCCCAGCGTCTCGAAAGGCCATTTTCCAGAATGTGCATGGCGTGCACGAAATCCTGCAGGTCGTTCTCGGCCGCATCAAGCGGGACCGATAGCCCCCCCTTTGCGAGAATTCCGTTTTCCGTGGCGTCCCGGGCGGGTTTCGAAATATAAGTGAAGCAACCCAGGCGCGTGACTCGTACCCCGTCCGATTGCATCCTCTTGGGGAGAGGATCGACCGCCTGTTCCGCGATTTCCTTCGTCATGTAGCAACTAACGGCGTCTCACGATAACGGATGCGTCGCGAACGGGTGAATGATTAGCCGGACAAACACGTTGTGCAGGTATAGGGCAGGCCTACAGGCGGTCGTATGAAACAGCGGAAAATTTCAATATTCCTCGCATGCCGCGGGTTGGTATGCATCTTTTGCTGATCAGCCACAACCACTACTTACCACAGTATGAAAATCCAAGGGCCCCGTTGTTGCGGTGGTCCAGGTGCCGGAATCATTGCCCGTGGCGCCGTACATGAATATTGTCCTGCAGGGCATCGATCATGCGTTGGCGACGGCGCAGCTCCACTTCATCCCTATGATAGAGGCGTCGATATGTATTGGATAGAAACAAAAAAACGAAAGCCAATACAGATGAACTCACGATAAGCGCCCACACTACAGCGTCCCGCATATCATCTCCATTGCATTTCTGGATATCCGTTGCGTGATGCATTTGTGACACCAGCACAACTGACCAGGGCATGCCGCGTTACGTGTGGATGATGAGTTTCTGGCGTTCGGCGTAATGGCCCAGGCTGGATTCCCACACCCTCCATTTCGACGGAAAAAGGCCCCGGACCATGATCGGTCCGGGGCCTTTTGGCTGGTGCCCCCGGCAGGATTCGAACCTGCGACACCCGCTTTAGGAGTGGGATCGAATTCTTGCCGGGCGATGCCTGGCACTGCCGCGCGGTGCTGTTTCCCCTGGTCAGAACTTCGCGGCGAGCCGCTTGATCCGGCTCATGCCGCGCTGTAGTGGGCTGTCCGCTCACGCATAGCTCACGCTGTTGGCTGCTGAGCGGCGCGTGGTCAGATCTGGCCGAGGTCGATCTCCACTGGGAAGGGGGCCGCTACCTTGAGGACGCCGGTGAAGACGTCTCCGTCCCGGTAGGCCTTCGTCGCGGGGTCGAGAACGTAGGTGTACACAAGAGGAACGCCTGTCGCGGCCTGCTCGATCCGCCAGTAGAAACCGATGCCTGCCTTGGCGTACTGGTCGACCTTCACGATCCGGTCGGTGGTCTCCGAGCCCGGCGACACTACCTCCGCGACCAGCAGCACGTGCTCAGGACGGGTGGGGCTGATGTCGATCGTGTCCGCGCGGTACACGACGACATCCGGGCGGCGATTGGTGAGCGGGACGTCCTGAAGCCGGACGTCGAAGTCCGTGTCGGCGTTCCACTCCGGGCCCGCGGCGGCATCGAGGGCGTTCGCCAGAATCCGAGCCAGCCGGTTGTGCCGCTTGGACGCGCTGGGACTCACGACGACCATCCCGTCCACGACCTCGATACCGGCGCACTGCTCCTCGGACCAGGACTCGTACTCCTCCGCCGTGATCTGCTCATGCATCCATGCCGGAGCCACCATCTCGGCCGTCATGAAGCACCTCCCGGACACTGTGCTGCGGGCCCGATCCCGCTGGATTCAGCGTACTGTCCGCCGTCCTTCCGGCACGCTGATCTCGCTCACGCTCCCTCCCGTCGGCCGACATCCGGCCAGCAAGCCCACGGCAAGTGGGAGACCGGCGCGGTGGACTCGTTGCCAGAGGATCGGAGCACGGCCGGCGGTACCACTGACTTGGCGGCCACACCGGTGAGCGCTGAACCACCCGGCAGCGCGACCGTCGCGAAACCCTCGGCCGCAGAGCAGCTGGTTTTGGCGATGCTGCTTCTGGAGGAAGCGGGTCAGGAAGCCGAACCGTCGAGGTCGAGGCGGATCACGGCGAGCGCCTCGGCGATCTCGGCGGTCATCTCGTCCTCCGGGCCGAACACCATGCACATGTCCTGGTGGAGTGGTTCGAGGACCTGCCGCGCCTCGGCGGTCCGGCCCTGGGCGAGCAGCAGCATCCCGATGTTGTGCCGCAGCTCCACGGCTTCCTCGCTCACGTCGCTGTCGACGGCCCGCACGACGTTCAGCACGCCCTGGAGTGCGGCCAACGCGTCGGTGACCTGGCCGAGTTCGGCGCGGCACCGGGCCGCCTGGGCACGGCAGGCGCGGGCCTGCTCGCCGGTGGGCCCGGCGATACGGGCGTAGGCGTCGGCGAGGGCGTCGAACTCGGGCAGGGCGGCCCGGTAGTCGCCGCCGAGGAGGCGGATCGCCGCCCGCTGGCGGCGCAGCGCCAGGACCTGCTTGCTCTCGGAGCCGAGGGCGAGGGCGGCGGGTTCGATGACCTCGCCGAGCACCTCGGCGGCCTGCGCGAACCGTTCCTCTTCCAGAAGGGCGTCGGAGTGGGCGTACGCCTCCTTGATGTCCTCGCGCATCCGGTCGGGGACGGGCACCGGCGGGGCCTCCGGGAGGACGGCCGTCGGCGCCGGACCGCCGGGCGTCGTGGCCTGGGCGCGGGCGCGGGGCGCGAAGGGGTGACGGAACACCTCCGTCGGGTCGGGCGCGCCGGTCGGCCCGGCGTCCGCCGTGCCGGGCTCCTGGCCCGGCGGCGGGAGAAACGGCAGCAGCCGCGCGTACACCTCCTGCGTGTCGGCGGGCCGCGCCTCGGGCGCCTTGCGCAGCAGGTGCAGGACCAGCTCCTCCAGCGCCTCGGGGACGTCGGGCCGCAGCTGTCGCAGCGGGGTGGGGGCGGCGTTGACGTGCTGGTACATCAGCAGGTACTCGCTCTCCGCCTCGAACACGAGCCGCCCGCTGAGGAGTTCGTGCAGCACACAGCCGAGCGCGTACAGGTCGGTCTGCGGGGTGATACGTCCGCCGCGGACCTGCTCGGGCGACATGTACTGGTGGGTACCGATGGGGCTGCCGGTGGCGGTCAGCTTGGTGACGTCCGTCCGCAGCATCGCCGCGATGCCGAAGTCGAGGACCTTCACGGTGCCGTCGCGGGCGACGAGGATGTTGCCCGGCTTGAGGTCCCGGTGGATCACCGGCACGTCGTGCGCGTACGACAGCACGGTCGCGATCTGCGCGGCGACGGCGGCCGCCCAGCTGACCGGCAGCGGCCGGCCGGGGTCGAGGTAGGCGGACAGCGGCACGCCGTCGACGAGCTCCATCACCAGGAACAGCCGCTCGTACGACGCGTCGAGCACCGCGTCGTACACCTGCGGCACACCAGGGTGCTGAATGCGCGCGGTGATCCGGGCCTCGCGACGGAAGCGCTTGGTGAACTCCTCGGCCAACTGCGGGGACGTGACCGACGCCTGCCGGATGAGCTTCACGGCGACGGGCCGGTCGAGGACGGCGTCGTAGCCGCGCCACACGTCGCCCATGCCGCCGTGGCTCAGCTCCTCCAGGAGTTCGTAACGGTCGGAGATCGCCTCCTGCGGCACCTTGCCCCCGTTGTGCGTGATGAACAGTCACGGTCAGGGGTCAAGTGTGACCGCTGCGTCAGGATGCCGTCCAGGGTTCGCGGCGCGACATGGACATGGACCCGGCGGTGGACGACGGGCAGGAGGGTGCGGCGGCCGCCCTCCCGCCGCAGGAACAGCCCCGTGCTGCGGTCGGTGGATGGTGGGTGCCCGGGAGGAATCCCGGGCACCCACGGCACCACCGGCCCTGCGGCCGAAGTGCCTTTACACCGTCACTCCCTGTCCGCCGCCATGATGCCGACGCATTCTTCGAGCGCGGCGTGCAACGGCGTTACGAAGGCGGCGAGCTCGGCGTCCGACGCCTTCCCCACCTCCAGCACTGCGCCGACGACCGTCACCAGGACGGCTGCGGCCTTCAGGGCGTGCGCGTCGGCCAGCTCCTCAAGACGGCCGCCGGGGTGTGTGACCGCCAGGGCCTCCTTGCCGGTGTCCGGGTCGAGGCCGAGGCTGCGCAGACGCGGCGTACTCGTGCTCATACGGCGACCTCCCACGGAACCGGAACGTAGTCCTGCCCCAGCGTCGCCAGGACCGCCGCCCGGCGCCGCTCGCGCTGAAGACGCCGCCGGTCACGTTCGTCCCGCTCACGCTCCCATTCGACGACGTACGGCCGGACCAGGGGCATGCCGTCGGCGGTTATGACGTCCGCCAGGTGCGGACACGTGATCACGGGCGGGGGTTCCGGAGCGGGCGGAGAGGAGATGGGGGGCAGTGGCGGCGGCGCTGCGGCGCGATGGGCACCCCGGGCGGGCAGGAACAGGGCCAGAATCGCGGCCAGTAGGCTGCGCATAGGTCGACTCCCAATCAGTCGGCTGAGGCCCCGGTAGGGAAGTAGCCGCTTCCCGTCGGGGCCGCTCTGTGTTGCGCACTACGGTAGCGCGGATAACCGCAGATAACCACGGATGCGCGGAATGCCGTGGTCACCCACGCTGATGTCATGGAGCTTGACCGCACACGCCCCCTGTGGCGGCAGATCGCAGCGGAGATCATCCGGCGCATCCAGAACGGCACGTATCCGCCGGGAAGCCGCGTGCCCTCCACTCTGGAAATCGCCCACGAGTTCGGCGTGGTGAATGCGACAGCGGCGAAGGCGATGCGCCATGTACGGGAGCAGGGGTGGACGCGGGGCGAGGTCGGGCTGGGGACGTTCGTCGCCGACCCCCTGCCGCCCTCCCCTGAGACCCCGGCCTAGCCCAAGCCGCAGCCACCCATCTGGCGACTTGAGGGAGTAGTCGGGCTGCGCACGTGGCAGACGGTCGGCGCCCCACCTCAGCCTTCCCTGTCGCGTTTCTCATCGTCCTCGCTCCGACGACGCCCCAGCTCGGCGATCCCGCTGGAGATCTTGTCCCTTACCGAGCTGGCCCGGTCCAGGGTCTCGTTGCCGAGGTTCTTGGCGGCATTCACACCCTTCGCTCCGGTCACGAGCGCCTTGTTCCTCGCCTCCGCCGCAGCGTCCACCCATCGTCGCGCATCCGATGACTGGAGGCCGGTCTCAATGCCGAGCCGCCCGTGGAAGTCAGAGACGCCGGTCGCTATATGGTTGCTCGACTGGACTACAGTCGGCGACTTGGTCGGGTGCAGAAGCACCTTCGCGTTGGCCGTGTCAGCAGCCGCATTCATCCGGGCCACCAGACGCTCGGTGCTCCGCGCAATGAGAACCAGCCGGTTCTGTCGGGCAGCCCGAAGCCCGAGGCGATGCCGGTCCAGCTCCTCCGGAGCCGCGTCCAGCACTCGGTCGAGTTCGAGTACGGCGATCGCATCCTGCAGTTGGAAGCAACGGGCCAGAACAGCGAGCCACTCCTGAGCCTGTGCCTCTGCTTCAGCGGCCGCAGTCGCGAGATCGCCGATCTTGGACTTGCTCTTGCGCTCCACCTTCTCCGCGAGTGCGTCGAGCTGACGCAACGCGTACGCCTGGGTGTCTGCGATCGTTGCTGGCGCGGCCTGCACCTTCGACCACGTGACCTCGGAGACCCGGCCCACCTGCTCTCGGATGGTCATGGTCTCCTCGATCACGAGGTCCACTCCGATCATGCGGGCCAACACGCCGTCCTTCTGGGCGCGGAGCACATCGTCGACCTTTTCGTCGATCGTGGCGAGATAGTCGGTGATCTCGTCCATGGTCTGCTGCATCGCGAGCTGCGCCATGATCCCGGCGGCACCGGCCAGACGCGCCGGGTTGGTCAGAAACGAGCCGGCGCCCTTCTCGATCTGGAGCCATGACTTGATCGATCCAGGTTTGCCCAGCATCGCGTGGCTGACGCCCGGCGTCTTGCTTTCCATCAGCCCGAACTTCTTGACGCGCTGCGCGGACTCCTGGGTCAGTTTCACCCAGCGACCGGAGTTGGCGGCGATCTCTGAACCCGATTGCGCTACTGCGGCGCCGGTGCCGAAGGCGGACTTGAGCCGTTGCAGTCCGAGGTCCTTCGACGGTAGTCCCTCCGATACGAGGAAGCGTTCGACATCCGTCGCCTCCCCGATGACCGCCAGCCCATCACCGTCACTGATCAGCTCGATCTCGCTGTCCATCGCTCGCTCCTGAAGTGGCTTTCGGCAGTTGAGAGGTGGCGGGGTGCGCGCGGCGACCGCCGGGGCATGGGCCGGTGTCTTCCTCGGAAGGATGCCCCGGACGGCATGCCCCAGCCGGGGCGTACGGATCAGACGTCGTCCAGCCCCTCCTCGCGGCGGATCATCCGCCAGGCCGCCTTGCGGGCGCTGCGGTCCAGGCTGGACTTGAAGCCCTTGTCGGGGCCGAAGTACTGGCGGCCCATGCCTGCGATGGTGTCGATGTGGTCAGCCATCTTGTCTGCGAAGACGTTGTCGAAGACGAGGCCGAAGTTCTCCTCGTCGTTGACGACGGCAGCCGCCCGCACCTTCGGGTCGGCCTTGGCCTCCTCGAACGGGCGGATGACGTCCTGCTCGGTGAACTCGGTGCCGAAGCGTTCGTTGAACTTCTCGATCAACTCGGAGAGCAGCGACTTCTCCGCTTCCTTCGCGCCACCCGAGCCGTCGCCGAAGCCCGGCATCGTCGCCGGCCCCTCGGGGGTGAGGGAGACGTCGTACTCGCCGGTCTTCTCCACCCGCAGATGGCTGAGGTCGACCTCGCCTATGTCCACCCCGCCGTCCGCGCGGCGCGGCAGCCGGTTGAGGAGGTAGCGGCCGTAGAGGTGCAGCCGCTCCAACTCGGCGTCCCGGTAGGGCACGATCTGCGCGAGGAAGCCGTACTTCCTGATGTAGTCGTTGAGGTCGGCGCGGAAGCCCTCCGCCGTCTCCTGGTCGTCCTCGTCCTCGCTTTCGAGCAGAGCGGTGAAGCGGGCGACGGCGGGGGAGAGCAGCCGGTACAGCTCGGCGTGCAGCTTCTCCCACTTGGACTGTGAGCCCGCCGCCTTCTCCTTGGCGGCGAAGTACGCGGCGGCGAACTCGTCCATCTCCTGCCCGGACAGGATCGCCGCCTGCATGACCCGGCTCTGCGCGGTGTAGAGCAGGTTGGGGTCGGAGGGGAGGGTGTTCGCCTCCTCGAAGTACGGGCGGAAGGACTCCTGTATGTCCTCGGCGTCGTTGACGAAGTCGAGGACCGCCAGGTCGGCCTGGGTCTTGCGCTCGGCGGTCCGGTTCAGCCGGGACAGGGTCTGGACGGCGGAGATGCCGGTCAGCGTCTTGTTGACGTACATCGTCGTCAGCAGCGGCTGGTCGAAGCCGGTCTGGTACTTCTCCGCCACGACCAGGATCTTGTACTCGCGCTGGCCCGGACCACCGGCTCGGGCGGCCTTGTCGTCGGCACGCGTGTACGCGAACGCCTTCGGCAGCGCGCTCTCCGACAGCCCGCCGTTCTCCTTCGGCTCGGTGGTCTCCTCGCCGTCGATGGTGAGCGAGCCGGAGAAGGCGACGAGGACACCCAGGTCGGGATACTTGGTGTCGTAGTCGCGGTCCTTGATGTAGCTCTTGATCGCGCGCGCCATCTGCACGGCGGACTGCCGGGAGGCGGTCACCACCATGGACTTGGCCCGCCCGCCGAGACGGCCCCGGCTGTGCGCCACGAAGTGCTCCACGATCACCTGGGCGTGCTGTGCGACCGTCGAGTCATGGGTCAGCGCGTACCGGGCGAGCAGGGAGTTCGCCTTCGACGGGTCGACCTCCCGCTCGTCGGGGTTCTGGTTCACCAGCTTCCAGTACGTGTTGTACGTGACGTAGTTGCGCAGCGGGTCGAGGATGAAGCCCTCCTCGATCGCTTGCCGCATGGAGTACGTGTGGAAGGGCCGGTAGGCCGCCTTGCCGTCGATGTCCTGGAGCGTGCCGAAGAGTTCGAGGGTCTTGGCCTTCGGCGTGGCGGTGAACGCGAAGTAGGAGAGGTTCGCGGCGCGGGAACGCTGCTCGGCCCGCTTCTTGAGCTGCTCGTCGAGGGTGGTGCCCTCGGTCTTGACCGTGGTCGCGCCCGCGTCGTCCGAGTCGGAGTCCAGGCCGAGGTCGCGCAGGGCGGACCGTACGGCGGTGGCGGCGTCGCCGGACTGCGAGGAGTGCGCCTCGTCCACGATGATCGCGAAGTGGCTGCCCTGAATCTCGGTGGGGTTGCGCTGGAGGTAGTCGAGCAGCGCCGGGAACGAGTGCAGCGTGACGGTGACGATCTTCCCGGTGTCGCGGGAGAGGGCCTTGGCGAGCTGCTCGCCCTTCGCACCATGCTTCTCGTCGATCTTCACGACGAGGCCTGCGGTCTGCTCGAAGTTGCCGACCGTTTCCCGGAGTTGCGCGTCCAGGTTGCGGCGGTCGGTGATGACGATGACCTTGTCGAAGACCGGCACGCCTGGCTTGAGGCCCTTGGCGACGGCCTCGGGGTCGAGTTCGCGGGGGTCGGTGGGGGTGTGCAGGTCGCTGAGGCGGTGGGCGAGCCAGCCGATGGTGTTCGACTTGCCCGAGCCGGCCGAGGCCATGACCAGGTAGTCGTGTCCGGCGCCGTGGGTGGCGGCGTGTGCGGTGAGCTTCTTGACCACGTCCCACTGGTGGAACCGGGGGAAGATCATGGTCTTGGTGGAGCCGCCGCCGGGCGTCTTGCTTTTGTGCAGGTGCACGAACCGCTGGAGCAGGTCCAGCCAGTTGTCCGGCTGCCAGACCTGTTCCCAGAGGTAAGAGGTGGCGTACGTGCCGTAGGCGGTCGGGGCCGGGTTCCCGGCGCCGCCGGGCTGACCAGGGCCGTTGGACCCGGTGTTGAAGGGCAGGAAGCGGGTGTTCTTGCCCTTGAGTTGGGTGGCGACGAAGACCAGGTCCGGGTCGACGGCGAAGTTCGCGACGACCCGGCGCGTGAAGATCAGCTCGGTGGGGTCGCGGTCGGTTCGGTACTGCTCCTTGGCCTGCTCCACCCCCTGCTTGGTGAGCGGGTTCTTCAACTCGGCCGTGGCGACGGGGATTCCGTTGAGGAAGAGGGCGAGGTCGAGCCGGTTGCCCCAATCGGCCTGCTTGGTCGCGTATTCGAGTTCGCGGACGACGGTGAGGCGGTTGGCCCGGTAGCCGTCCAGCACAGAGTCGTGGGCGACGAGGTTCGGCTTGAAGTACGCGACGCGGAGGAGGACGCCCCGGTCTTTGACGCCGTTGCGGAGGACGTCGAGGAGCCCGTTGGTGGCGATGGCCTGGTCCAGGCGGCCGGCGAACCCACGCTGTGCCTCGTTCGGGTCGCCACCGTAGACGGTGAGCAGCTCGTTCCACTCGTCGGGCTGGGTCGCCCCGATGAAGGTGAAAAGTTCGTTGGTGTCCAGGCCGAGATCGGCCCGGTAGTCCTGAGGGCGCGCTTCCCGCCAGCCACGCTCGATCATGGCGGCGACGATGGCATCCCCGAAGGCGGACTCCGTGTGGATGGGGCTCATGGCTACGCGCTCACTCCGTCCGTTACGTTGCGTCCGCTGGCGGTGGAGACGTCGAACTGGCCGGTTACGGCGGCGGTGATGAGGGACTGGCGGCGTTCGGCGAGCAGGCCGAGCTGGAGTGCGACGGCGGTACGGAGACGGCCGGTGCCCTGCATACCGCTTTGAATCTCTTGCACCAAAGCGGCCTGCTGCGTCTGCGTAGCCATCGGCATGGGCCAGGTTTTGATGTCCTCGCCACGGAGTTTCACCATAGATTGGGAAGATCCCCGCGCCACGGATTCAATCAACGTACGTACACGACCGCTCAGTGCTACCTGTGCCACGAAGTCCGCGTTCATCTCAGGCACAAGACCAACGCGATAGATCAAGTCAGGAAGCAGCAGCTTCTGGTTATCGCCTTCGGCAACTGCAACATCACCAACCAGGCTCGGTGTGTTGGCGCGCGTTACCAGAAGGTCACCTCGCCTCACCTGATAGGCGGAAATCGGCTCAGTGTCCTCTGGCAGGCGCTTGTTTTCTGAGGGGACGAAGTGCCCGCCCTTGACGGCGCTGAGCTTCAGGACACCCCATTCGTCATCGCCTTGCCGAGGAACGGCCTCGCACTGCGGGCTTGCCCCCTGCTCAATCCGTGTAGTGAATCGACGCAGCGGAACCTCGCCAACTGCCTCAGCCAACTTGTTGACCAAGTTGTCACGCAGGGCGCTATCACGCTCATCGAGCCTCGCCCTCAAGGTCACCTGCAGGGAAATTAGTCGGTCGATGCGGGCGGTCTCGGCGTCGAGGAAGTCGGCGATGCGGCGCTGCTCGTCGATTTTCGGCAACGGCGCAGGAACTTTCAAGAACTGCTCCGGATGGACTCGGTTGAACCCTGTCCCCATACCGCGAGAGATGCCTGAGAAAATCCCACAGTAAATAGGGTCTCGCAGCAAATGAACAAGAAATCTCGCATCCACTTTCCGGGTGTCCGGACGGAATACGGCATAGTCTGGACTAATCATCCCTGCCGATCCGGCGAGACCGAATACTCCATTCCATGCCTGCATTTTATTCATGATGATGTCGCCGACCTGGAACCGCTTATATCCTGCGTAGCTGTCCGCCTCGGAGACCCCTCGAGCTCCTCGATCGCGGGGTAGAACGCCCCGCTCCTTGCTCAACATATGGAGCGTTTCTCCCCCAACAGGGCTGGGGTCGTCAATCTCGGTAACAAGCGAACCGATTCGGACATGGGGCCAACGGGTTGGCACGTGGGCCCAATCAAAGCCGACTACTGCGCTACTCATTCCGTGACCTCCCCCAACAGCGCCTGAATCTCCGCCTCCAGCGACTTCAAGTCCGCATCGATCTCCTCCAGCGGCCTCGGCGGCTTGTACACGTAGAAGTGGCGCGTGATGGGGATCTCGTACCCGATCTTCGTCTTCGTGTGGTCGATCCACGCGTCCGGCACGTGCGGCAGCACCTCGCGCTTCAGGTACTCCTCGACGTCCTCACCCAGCGGAACGTTCTCGTAGTCCCGCAGATCCGCATCCGGCTCAGCCGCACCCTTGACCTTCTGGACCTCGCCCTCCGGGTCCCGTACCCCGACCGCCTCCCGTACCGCCTTCGCGAACGGCGCCCCCGACGGCCACGTCAGGCCGGCCGCGACCACCGCGTCCTTGAGCGCGATGAACGCATCGGACTTCGTCGTCCACGACGAGCCGAGCAGCGTACGCACCGCCGCCACGAACTCCTCACTCCGCTCCAACCTCGCCACCGGCTTGGCCTCCGCCAGCGCCGCCAGCGTCTCCTCCGTCACCTCGAAGCGGAGCTTCAACGGCCGCTCCACGGTGATGCGCTGGTAGCCGAAGTCCTCGTTGGCGAAGACCTTGACCTTGCCGTGCAGCGGGTGCTCCGGATCGCCCGCGACCTGGAGTGCCTCCGCGTACAGCCGGGTGATGTCGCCGATGTGGTCGGGGCGGCCGTTCGTCCCGTCACCCAGCTCCTTGCGCTTGTCGCCAAGCGACTTGCGCATCTTCACCCACTGGTCGCGCGCGTCCAGCAGGACGACCTTGCCCTTGTGGTCGGCGTCTTTGCGGTTGGTGAGGATCCAGAAGTACGTGGAGATGCCCGTGTTGTAGAAGAGCTGGTCGGGGAGGGCGACGATCGCCTCCAGCCAGTCGTTCTCCAGGATCCAGCGGCGGATGTTGGACTCGCCCGACTCAGCCGCGCCCGTGAACAGCGGGGAGCCGTTGAAGACGATGGCGATGCGGGAGCCGCCCCCGCCGTTGACGTCCACCGGCTTCATCTTCGAGATCATGTGCTGGAGGAACAGCAGCGAGCCGTCGTTGATGCGCGGCAGACCCGCCCCGAAGCGGCCGGCGTCACCGAGCGACTTGTGCTCGTACTCGACCTCCTCCTTGACCTTCTTCCACTCCACGCCGAACGGCGGGTTGGCGAGGATGTAGTCGAACTTCCGGCGGGCGTGGCCGTCGTCGGAGAAGGAGTTGCCGAAGCGGATGTTCTCCGGGTCCTGGCCCTTGATCATGAGGTCGGACCGGCAGATCGCCCAGGACTCGGGGTTGAGCTCCTGCCCGTACACCTCCACCGTCGCGTCCGGGTTGAGGGCCTTGATGCGGTCGTCGGCGGCGCTGAGCATGCCGCCCGTGCCGCAGGCCGGGTCCATGACCGTACGGACGACACCCGGCACGGTGAGGGCGTCCGCGTCGGGCGCCACCAGCAGGTTCACCATCAGCTTGATGACCTCGCGCGGGGTGAAGTGCTCACCCGCGGTTTCGTTCGACTGCTCGGCGAAGCGGCGGATCAACTCCTCGAAGATGTAGCCCATGTTGTGGTTGGGCACGACGTCGGGGTGCAGGTCGAGGTCGGTGAACCGGCCGATGACCCGGTAGAGCAGGTTCGCGCCGTCGAGCTTCCTGACCTGCTGGTTGAACTCGTACTTGTCGAGGACCTCGCGGGCGTTGTCGGAGAAGGCGCCGACGTAGATCTGCAGGTTCTTCGCCGCGTTCTGCGGGTCGGCCGCGATCTTCCGCAGCGTGAGGTCGCTCTTGTTGTAGAAGGAGTGGCCCGAGGCCTTGCGCAGGAAGTGGTCCGTGTCGATCTCCTGGCCCGCGAACTTGGCGACGGTCTCGACGACCTTCTCGCGCGTCGGCTCCAGGACGCACTCCAGGCGGCGCAGCACCGTGAACGGCAGGATGACCTTGCCGTAGTCGGACTGCTTGTAGTCGCCGCGCAGGAGATCGGCGACGGACCAGGCGTGGTTCGCCAACTCCGTGTGCTTGCTGCTGTTCAAGAGGTCCCGGCTTCCTTCCGAAGAGCGCCGTCCGGGCGGGGGACGGCAGGGATCCAGTGTGGTCGTATGCAGTGGGACGCGTGGGGCGTTTCAGACAGAACGGCTGTCCGGTGCGCCCGACGTATACGGGCTGCTCGGGGTGTCCGGTGGCAGGAGAACGCCGGCGGTGAGGCCGGTCGTCAGGGTGGCCGCAGTGTCGGCGGCGAAGTCGGCGGTTCGGCGGACGGCCGCGCGCAACTCGTACACGCGGCGGAACGCCTCCCCGTAGCGCCGCTGTTCCTCCAGCGGCAGCAGTGGTACGCGCAGGCGGCCCGGTGTGACATGAACGAGGGTGGAGCCGGTGGACGCGGAGGCGATGTTGTCGTCGGCGCCGAGGAACCCGGCGAGGAACCACGGGTCGAGGCGGGCCGGGTCGGGGCGCAGGAGATGGATTTGCTGACCGAGCAGGGCTCCGGCGTCCCGGTCGTCCGCGACCCGGGTCATCGCGGACTCGTTGCCGCTGCCCGCGACGGCGCGTACCAGGACGTCCCCGGCGGCGACGGGCTGCGCGGCGTCGGCGTGGAGGTCCACGGCCCCGCCGGACGGGGGGTTGCCGGTGGAGACGTCCTGGGCGGTGAGGACCGGCCGGTCGGCGGCGGGGGCGGCGGAGCCCTTGGAGCCGCGGGTGCCGGGCGGCGTCGCCCGCAGCACGGTCAGGGCCCCGCCGCGCGCCAGGTCGGAGACGGTCGCCGTGCGCCACTCACGGGCCGAATCCCCGGACGGCTGCCAGCCGCCGGACGCGGAGGCGGATGCCAGGGCGGCGACCTGCTCGGCCAGTTGGTCGTGCAGGTCGTGGACGCGCCGGGCCAGGGCCGCCGGGTCGATGTCGGCCGCGGTTGCCCGGACATGGCGGGCCGGGGTGACGTCGACGACGTCGTCGAGGAGGTCGACGAGCGGCACCGCGCGGGCGACGCCGGGCTCGTCGGCGTAGGTGTCGGGGGCGGTGGTGAACGCGGCCCACTGGCCCAGGACCCGCTCCGACAGCCCCTCCCAGTCGAAGGTGGCGGCGGAGGCCGAAGAGGTGGGGGTGGAGACCGCGGAGGTGGAAGAGCGGGAGCGCGAGCCGCCCCGGGAGCCGGCACCCGCCGTCGCCGTACCGGTGGCGGACGGCGTGCCCGTGGCACCGTCCCGCTGCTCGCCCTCCCCGTCGACGAACAGCACCGTCGCACGGTCCGTGCCGCCCGGCTCGGGGCGTTGGAACACCCAGATCTGCAGGCCGATGTGGAGCGGATACGCGGCACGCGCCGGAAGGGAGACGACAGCGCGCAGGGCCCCGCCGCGGATGAGTTCCGCGCGGACTCGGCGGCCGGAGGAGCGGAAAGCCAGCGCGGGCGGCAGCAGCATGACCGCGTGACCGCCGGGCTCCAGGTGCGCGAGGGCGTGCTGCACCCACGCCAGTTCGGACTCGAAGCGGGGCGGGACCCCGTAGGCCCACCTCGGGTCGTAGGCCAGCTCGTCGTGACCCCAGTCGCGGTCGGCGAACGGCGGGTTGCACAGGACGGCGTCGACGGTGACGTCAGGGAAGGCGTCGGCGCGCAGGCTGTCGCCGACGCGGATCGCCGTCTCGGCCTCGGGGGCGGCGATCAGCAGCCGGACCGCGGTGCGCTGGCCCTGGACGGGGAGCGAGTCCTGCCCGAACAGCTCCCGCGCGCCCTGCCGGGCGGCGGCGGCGAGGAGCGTTCCGCTGCCGCAGGCGGGGTCGAGGACGCGGGACACGTCGGCGGGCAGGAGCCGTGCCATGAGCCGGGCCAGACCCTCCGGGGTCTGGTAGACGCCGCTGGCGGCGCCCTCGTCCAGTTCGCGTTCGGCGAGGACGTCGAGGGCGGCCTGGGCCCCCGCCTCACGGACGCAGCCCAGCAGCGCGCGGACCGCGCCCGCGTCGTCCGGGCCATAGTGGACCGGCTCGGCCTCGGGCACGGTGGCCGGGAGCTCGCCCGCGGCCATCTCCACTCGGGCGAGCAGTTGGTCGTCGGGCACGGCGGCGAGTTCGGCCAGCTCGTCCGGCGTGCGGCGGGACGCGGCAGCCACCAGGGGGAACAGTCGCGCGGCCACACCCGAGCCGGGTCCCAGCAGTCGTAGCGCCGTACGCAGCTCCTCGGTCGGCGAGGCGGCGGAGGTGTGCCCGCGTCCCCGCAGCCATGCCTGGACGGCCGGCAGATCGTAGAGCGGGCTGGATTCCGTGCCTGCGCTGGGGGCCGGGAAGTCGTCGTGGCGGCGGCGCCAGTTGCTGACGGTGGCGCGTGTGACCCCTGCGATGCGAGAGATCTCGGCGGCTGTCACGTGTGCCGAGGGCGCCGGTTGGGCTGGTGGCTGCTGGGGCATGGCGTGGAGTTCCGCACCTCTCGGGCCTGTCGGATAGGGAGGGCTAACACGTTACAACAGTCGTCAAGTTCGTCAAGCTGTTTGACGGTGCTTTCAGCATTGTGCTTATCTTGTAACGCTTCCGAATGGAAGCATGTGCCGTGACTCCGCAACCGCCGTGAAGCGTCCTGGCGCCGTACCGCGCCACGCACCCGATCTCTCCCGGTCCCTTTTCGTCGCAACGCCATACCTCGGGGCCGTCCACTCGCGTCCAGTCCGCACCGCAGTCGCCACCCACCGCACACACGGGAGGAACCCGTATGACCATGACGGAACAGCCCCGGCAGAACGCACACCACCCCACCGACCCCGCCCGTCCGGCCGCGTCCGACCAGTCCGTGCCCGTGGCCGCTCTGGTGGAAGCCCGCCTGGCGGAGGAGGCGCTCACCGAGCCCGTGAAGGTGCTCCTGAAGGAGGCCCTGGGCGACGGCGAGCCTCGGGGACCTCCCCTGTCGGCCGGATCTACCTCGAGTCCGTCGCCGTCGCCCGGTTCCGTGGCATCGGACCGCGCGCCTGGCTGAAGCTCAGCCCCAGACCCGGCGAAAGATGCTGTGCCTCCACTGCTACACCGCGGCGGAGACCGCTCGCCGCACCAACGCCGTCTGGTCGCACCTCTGCCTGGGATGCCACTACCACCAGTACGAGATCGGCCCCACGCACGACCAGGTTCGCGCCTGGCGGGCGGAGGCCGGCGAGCTGATCGGGACGTTGAACATCTGACTGTTTGTTACCAGCAGGTCTCTGATAGTTATTTCGACGGGGCCGGGCGTATGCCCGTCGCAGCGTCCTCCGGGGTGCTGCAAGGGGAGGGGACATGTACATGGGCACCACCACGCGCGACGAGATCATCGCCGTCGAGCAGAAGGCGGTGGACCGCGCCTACGACTGCTATGCCGCGCGGCTGGCCGAAATGACCGGGGGCTCGGTCGCCATGGCCTCCGCCAGCGGCAAGGACAGCGTCGCCAACCGGATCGTGGCCGAGGAGCGGGCCGCGGCATACGACGGACTCGGCAACGAGTCGCTGGTCATCAGCCGCGTCGACGCACCGGACGGGGACGAGCCCGGCAGGGGGCCCAAGACCTGGTACGTCGGCCGACGTGCTGTTTCCGACGTCGGTACCCGCGACACCGTCGTCGTACTGTGGACCAGTCGGCTGGCCAAGAAGTGGTTCGAGGCGCTGCCCGATGCCCCGGGCGAGGTGCTCCTGCGGCGGCGACTGCGCTGTGTAGAGCATGTCGTCGAGGACTACTTCGACGAGATCACTTCCGCCGCCCCCGTCCCGCAGCCACGGCCGGCGGCAGACGACGCCCAGCGGGAGGCCCAGCCCACGGAGCCGGTCACCGTCACGCAGAAGGAGGGAGCACCGAGCCCGCCCGTCCCAACGCCCGCCGACATCGCCCGAGTCCAGCGCCAGAAGACGCTGCAGCCCGACGACTTCCTCCTCCGCGAGCTTCAGCGCTCTCGCCGCGGCAGCATGCGGGACATCGTCGAGACCATCCGCCGCGACCAGATGGCCCTGGTCACCGGCTCGCCCTCCGACATCCTCGTAATCCAGGGCGGCCCGGGTACCGGCAAGTCGGCGGTCGGCCTGCACCGCGTGACCTGGCTCGTCAACAACGGGCACTTCAAAGCCCAGGACGTCCTCGTCGTCGGCCCCCATCAGCGGTTCCTGGAGTACGTGAGCCAGGTGCTGCCCACGCTCGGCACTCGGAACGTCAACGCCGTGCAGGTGACGCGCCTGTGGGACGGCGAGATCCTCGGCACCGACACCCCCACGGCGCGGATGGTGAAGTCCGACGAACGCATGGCGGCCGTCCTGCGGCGGCGCGTCGAGATCGAGTGCCGTCCCGAGGCCGTCGACGAGTTCACCACCACTGCCTCTTACGAGGGGGCCAAGCCTGAGCTCACCGTCACCGTCGGCAGCACGACCCTGCGCGTGCCCCGCTCCGAAATGCTTTCGCTCCTCGAAGACGTGCGCCAAGGCGACGGCTCCTACCGTGAGCGCCGCGACCGCTTCCGCGGGCTGCTCGTCGACCGCCTGCTGCGGGAACTCGTCGCCGTCGCCCCTCGCCGCAGCCGCGACGACACGATCCGCCGCGACCTGGAACGCAACCGTCAGGTCGAGCGCCTCATCGAACGTGTCTGGCCTTCGCCCGGCGCCAGGGAAGCCCTCCGCACCCTCTACGACTCCGAAGACCTCCTGCGCACCTGCGCCGAGGGCATTCTCGACGCCTCAGAGCAGGCCGCTGTGCGCCGTCCTCGGGCCGACACGGCCGACGCCGATCCCTGGACGCTCGACGATCGGGTCTGCCTCGAAGAACTGCGGTATCTCATCACCGGGGAGACCCCGCAGCGGTACGGGCACATCGTGGTCGACGAGGCACAGGACCTGACACCCATGCAGGCCCGCTCCCTGCGCCGGCGCTCCGCCGCGCAGGGCTCCATGACCATCCTCGGCGACCTCGCCCAGGCCACCGGCCCCCACACCCATACCGACTGGGACCGCCTCGGCACTCTCCTCTCCGACCACGGCGACTGGCGCGTGGCCGAGCTGAACACCAGCTACCGCGTGCCCGCCGAAATCATGGAGTTCGTCGCCCCCCTGGCCCGGACCGTCGCCCCCACGCTGCCGTACCCGCAGGCCGTGCGTGCGGCGGGAGAGGACGCCGTACGGACGGTCGCGACGGAGCCGTGGAAGCTCCTCGACGACACCGTGGCGGAAGCCACCCGCCTCATCGGCACCAGCGACGGACAAACGCTGCGCTCCGTGGCGGTCATCGTCCCCGACGACTCCGGCTGGCTCGACGAGATCAGTCACCACCTGGACCTGGCCGACGGCATTACCGAGCAGGGACGCGAGGCGGTGTCCGTGCTGGCCGCCGCCCAGGCCAAGGGCATGGAGTACGACCACGTCCTCGTCGTCGAACCCGCCACCGTCGCAGACCGCGGCCCGGCCGGACTGCGCCAGCTGTACGTCGCGCTCACCCGCAGCACCCAGAGCCTGACCGTCCTGCACACCTCCCCGCTCCCGGAGGCACTCACGAGCACCGACGGCGGCGGTACCGAACCAGCACCCACCGAAGGCGAACCGGGCATGGCGGACGGTAAAATCCCCGCGATCGGCACGGACGTCCGAGTCCGTGTGATCGGCCGGGCACCCGGCGGCCGGTACAAGGCCAAGGCCCTGTCTCCCAGGATCGACGTCCCTCTGGTCCTGACCGTCCGCCACGGCTCGGTGCCCCCGCGCCCCGGCGACGAACTGGACTGCTGGGTGTTCGCCCACGAGACGAACCACTGCCTGCTCACCGCGGACCAGCGCGGTCGCCAGCCCATCTCGTTGAGAATGGCGGAACGCTACCTGGCGGCGCTCAGCGTTCTCGACGAACTGACCAACGGTGACGGAACCGTTCCGGAGAACGCCCGTGATCGTCTGTCCGAGCTCAAGGGCATGGCCAACCGCGTCCTCCGCCGCGATCAGTCGGACTGGGTGGACGTGCGTCGCGTGCTCGGATCCCCTGACAAGCACCGCCTCAGCCTCCTGCGCGACCTCGCGGCGCACACCAACCGCATGCTCAAGGACGGCGACCTGGACGTGAACCGTCTCCAGACGGACCTGGCACGCGCCGGCTGGGCCCAGGCCCTGCACGAAGCCCGGGAGGCGCTCCAGCGCCGGGTCGCCACGGGCGAACCCGAAACCGACGACGCACCCGCCACCGCTGAACAGCAGTCCGAGCAGAAGGAAACCGAGCCCGTGACCCCCGCCGAAGACCTGCCCGCCACGCCCGCGCCAGCGCAGGGGTTTCTGCACTCGCTGGAGAGTGCGGCGACCGCCGACCGCACGTGCAGAAAGCACGAGGCGGTGCGGCATGCTCTCAAGGCCGCCCTGCTCTGGGAGGACCTGCAGCCGACCGACTCCCCGGTCGTCGACGTCAGCCGGATCGCGGACGACGGCCACTTCCTCTACGAGGTTCTCGGTGCCGGCCGCTCCACCTACGCCGACCTCCGCGCGGGAGCCACCCGCCTCCTGGAGATCAACCACACCCTGCCCGCTCCTGCCGACCGCCTCTACCTGGTGCTCTCCGAACCGCCCGCCGAGGACTGGTCGGCCGACACCGTGTTCGGTGTCTTCGGGGTTCAGATCCTGTGGCGCACCCCCGACAGCTGGGGCGGCCACGACGCGGAAACCGCCCTGGGCTCCGGAGAGGCGTAACCACTTTCGACAGAAGCGCGATTCTTCCGTGCCCGCTCGTGCGCTCCTTGGGTGCCCGAAGCGGAGCCAGAGCCCGATGGCCCGGAGAAGACCGGGCCGGAGCCCGTGCCGGATGATGCTTGTGCGCTGGAGAGACTTCGGGGGATCAACTCTCCGTCCGCTCACGCAAACGGCCCCGGACGAGGAGTCCGAGGCCGAGTAGGAGCCCTCCCTGGGGGACAAACCCCAGGTCAGAGCGGTAACGCGTTGTGCCCCCGGCAGGATTCGAACCTGCGACACCCGCTTTAGGAGAGCGGTGCTCTATCCCCTGAGCTACGAAGGCGGTACGGCGTCCGTGAGGACGCTCGGTCCACAGGGTACCGGATCATCGCGGGGGAGGGGCCGGGGTTCAGGTCAGGGGGACTCGGGTGAAGTGGCCCGCCACGGAGAGATCCGCCTCGATGCGGGTGGCTGTGCGGCGCAGGGCCGGGAGGATGTCCTGCTCGCACTCCCGTACCGAGCGGCGTGCCACATGCGTCGCCGTGTTCAGGGCGGCCACCACCCTTCCCGCGCGGTCGTGGATCGGTACGGCCACGGCGCGCAAGCCCTCCTCCAGTTCCTCGTCGACCAGGGCGTGACCCTGCCCCCGTACCTCCTCCAGGGTCCGCCGCAGTTCCGCCGGGTCCGTGATCGTGCGGGACGTGAGGGGGAGGAGGCGGGAAGGGAGCGGGGTGGGGGTGTTCGCCAGCAGGGTTCTGCCGAGGGCCGTGGCGTAGGCCGGGAGGCGGGTGCCCACCGTGATGTCCACGCTCATGACATGGGCCGCGGCCGCCCTCGCCGTGTACTGGATCTCGTCGCCCGCCTGCGTCAGCACCGCCAGCGACACCGACTCCCGGACGCTCTCCGCCAGCTCCCTCATGTGCGGCGCCGCGATGCGCGGCAGGCTCGTACGGGAGAGGGGTGGGAAGCCCAGGGACAGGACCCGGGGCGTCGGAGAGAAGTGGCCGTTCCCGTCCTGCCTCACCAGGCCCAGGTGCTCGTACGTGATCAGCGCTCTGCGGGCCGTCGCCCTCGCCAGCCCCGTCGCCTTCGCCGTCTCCGTCAGGGTCAGCCGCGCCCGGCCCTCCCCGAACGCCGTCAGCACCGTCAGCCCGCGCGCCAGCGACTCCACGAACTCCCGGCCCAGCTCCTGCTTCGACGCCCCCGTCCAGATCGCCAGTCCCGACGGTCCCGGCCCGGGCTCCCCCGGCGGTGCCGTACGCAGCTCCCGTTCCATGTCCGCCACCGCCGCCCGCAGCCTCGGCAGCAGCGTGTCGCGCAGGTCTGCGGCGGTGTGCCGACTGGTGTGGCTGACCACGCTCGCCACGCACGCGATCCCGCCGCCCGTCACGCGCGGCATCCCGCCGTTCTCCTCGCCCGCGATCCCGTCGTTCGCCTCGGACGCCGGTTCCCGTACCGGCATCGACACCGCCACCAACCCCGGCTCGATCAGCTGGTCGTCCAGTGCGTGGCCGTCCTTCGCCGCCTGTGCCGTCCGCCGTACGAACTCCTCGTCCGGGGTGGGGTGTTCACGCGGTGGTACGGCCGTGAAGCCGCGGTCCTGCGGGTCCGCCGCCCGGCGTTCGCGCCAGCGCGACCAGTCGGCGTCGGTCCACTCCGTCGCGAACAGCGGGCCCGGCGCGGTGCGTTCGGCCGGCAGCAGGTCGCCGATGCGGAAGCTCAGGGACATCGCGCGGCGGCGGGTCGCCTGGTGGATGAAGCGGATGCCGTCGCCGTCGGCGACCGCCAGCGACACCGACTCGTCGAGTTCGTCCGCGAGCGCGTCCGCCCGCGCGGACAGCAGCGCGGGCAGCCGCAGCGCGGACAGATAGGCGTTGCCGAGCGCCATCACCCCCGGCGTGAGGGTCGCCCGGCGGCCGTCCAGTCGGAGGTATCCCATGCGGGCCAGCGTCGCCGTGATCCGGTCCACCGTGGAACGGGCCAGGCCCGTCGCCCGTTCCAGTTCGCTCGCGCTCGCCGTGCCGCCCGCGGCCGTCAGTTCCCGCAGCACCGCCACGCCTCGCATCAGCGGTGCGACGGCCTCGTCGGGTACGGCGCCGTCCTCGGCGTGGGACGTGGTCATCTGGGGCATCGGCTCTCCGGTACGGCGATTGCGGCAGCCTTACCGTAAGCCCGCACCTCGCGCTCCAAGTGACGGCCGCTCGTCGACCCCAACCCTCCGTGAACTCAATCCCGCGTCACCCGCACCCGATAGTTCCCGTCCCCCTCCACCCCCACCACCGAGATCCTGATGCCCCGCTTCGGGTCCTTGAAGGTCTCCCCGGGGATGAAGGGCGCGTCGGAGAGTTCGGCGTGGACGTTCGGGCTGCGGGTGCAGCCGCCGCTGTCCCGGCGGGAGTCGTACACCGTGACCGGGCCCATCCCGGTGTCCACGTCCGCGTCCACCTTGTAGACGAGGACCCCGGGCCGGCACACCGTCTCGTCGTTGCCCTCGGGGACGCGCAGCTCCACCGCGTAGCCGGTGTCCCCGCTCAGCGGGACGAACACCAGTTTGGGGCCGCCCTTGCGGGCCAGCGGGGTCAGGACGTACTCGGCCGTGCCCCGATGCGCCGCGCAGCTGATCTGGGACGCGTCGAGCCAGCCGAGCTTCCACTTGTGCCAGCCGAGGAGGTCGTTGTTGGTGCCCCAGTCCTCGCTCATGATGTCCCAGTGGCCGACCGCTCCTCCGCCCTCCTGGGTGTAGAGGTCGGGCAGTCCGAAGACATGGCCGTTCTCATGGGGCAGGACGCGATAGCCGGTGCGGTCGTACGAGCCGGAGCCGTCGTCCTGCCGGGAGTAGACGAACGACGCGTTGGCCACGGGCACGCCGTCGGCCATCGGGGCGTCGGTGTTCCCGGCGAACGTCACCGACAGGACCGTGTCCAGCGCTGACGGGCCCGCGTTCGGGGTGACCAGGACGTTCAGCAGGTCGTAGCGGCGGAAGTCGACCTGCGGGTCGGCCTCGGCCACGATGTCCTCGACCAGTTCCCGGTAGCCGGGGTCGAAGGGCGCGCCGCGATCTATGCCGTACGCCCGGAACGGCTTCGGCATGCGCAGCCAGTGTCGTACGGGCGTCTCGGGGATGTAGTCGAGCCGGCCGTAGGACGCCGTGCGGAACCACTGCTGGGTCTGCGGGAAGAACTCGCGGTAGCGGTCCAGCGCACGGCCCCGCCCCGGTGCGTCCGAGAAGTCGATCATCAGGGTGAGGGCGCGGACGCGGCCGGTGGAGGGGGAGTAGCCGCCGGTCGTCGGGATGCCCTCGGACATCTGGACGGCGGTGCCGCCGCTGATCATGCAGGGTGCGAGGGCCGTGAGGCGGGCCGGTGAGACGGGGCCCGGTCCGGCCACCGTGGGGCCGGCGGGCGGGAAGCGGCCGGGGCCGGCCGCGGTGCTCACCGCCAGGATCAGCAGGGTCACGGAGGCGAGGGCGGCCATGCGGTGCGGGCGTATCCGACGGCAGGTCGGCTGCGGCTGCATGCGGGGCCCTTTCGCTCCGGGCAGCCACTGGTCACCGGCTGCACCCTTGCGATCACCCTCTGCCGGGGTATGGGCGGGCGCGCGCTGGGGCGGCCGATCGTGGGTTACCCGGCGGTATGAGCGGCCTCGCCGGCTGTGTGACCCAGGTCACATCAAGAAAGTTCGGGTGGCGGGAAATAACCGGGGACCTCTTCCCCGTTTAGCCATGTGTCCGAGTGAAACGGGGACGCCTTCCCCGGATAGCGACCCAACGGACACCAAGCACCACAGCAGCACCGCAAGACACAGCAGCCAGATGCACCAAGGAGCCCCCGTGACCACCGCGACGATCACCGCGCCCGCGCCGCGCAAGGCACCCCGGCCGCGTGCCGACGCCCTGCGCAACCGCGAGCGGATCGTCACCGCCGCCCGCGAGCTGTTCACCGAGTACGGCCCGGATGTGCCGCTCGACGACATCGCCCGCCGGGCCGGCGTCGGCAACGCCACGGTCTACCGCAACTTCCCCGACCGCGACGCACTCGTCCGCGAGGTCGTCTGCTCGGTCCTGGAACGTACGGTACGGGCCGCCGAGGAGGCGCTCGCGGAGACCGGGGACGCCTTCGAGGCCCTGGAGCGCTTCGTGCACGTCTCCGCGGACGAGCGGGTCACGGCTCTGTGCCCGATGGTGGCCAGCACCTTCGACAAGAACCACCCCGATCTGGAGGCCGCGCGCCTGCGGGTCGAGGAACTCATCGAGATGATCATGGGCCGGGCCAGGACGGCCGGGCAGCTCCGCGGGGATGTGGGCGTCGGTGACCTGATGGTCGTCGTGGCCCAGCTCAGCCGGCCGCCCGCGGGCATGGAGTGCCCGAACTCCGACCGCTTCGTCCACCGTCATCTCCAGCTGTTCCTGGACGGGTTGCGGGCTCCGGCCCCCTCCGTCCTGCCGGGTGCGGCGATGACCATGGAGGACATGCGCCAGGCCTGAACCCCGGCACCGACGACCGATTAGTTCCGGGCGCTCAACGCGTCTGTACCGGTAACGCGTCCTCCGTAGTGAAGACGCATCCGTCCCCGACGACACCTCAGTCCGTTCCGAAACAGTTCGCCCTCACTGTCACGAAGCCGTCACGTAAGCCGTCCCGTAAACGTCACGTTTTTCCGTCACGAAGTCCCGAAGTGGGTACCCCCATGTCTGAAACAGCCGTCAAGGCTCCCGGCGTCCCGGACGCCAACCGCTGGAAGGCCCTCGCGTTCATCGCGATAGCCCAGCTGATGGTCGTCCTCGACGCGACCATCGTGAACATCGCGCTGCCCTCCGCCCAGCAGGACCTGGGCATCTCCGACGGCAACCGGCAGTGGGTCGTCACGGCCTACGCACTCGCCTTCGGCGGACTGCTCCTCTTCGGCGGCCGCATCGCCGACCTGTGGGGCCGCAAGCGCGCCTTCGTCGTCGGCCTGGGCGGCTTCGCCGCCGCCTCCGCGCTCGGTGGTGCCGCCACCAATGAGGCCATGATGTTCGGCGCCCGTGCGCTGCAGGGTGCCTTCGGCGCGCTGCTCGCGCCCGCCGCGCTCTCCCTGCTCGCCGTGATGTTCACCGACGCCAAGGAGCGCGCCAAGGCGTTCGGCATCTACGGTGCGATCGCCGGTGGCGGTGGCGCCGTCGGCTTCATCCTCGGCGGTGTGCTGACCGAGTACCTGGACTGGCGCTGGACGTTCTTCGTCAACATCCCGTTCGCGATCATCGCGGCGCTCGGCGCGTACTTCGTCATCCGTGAGCCGGAGGGCGGCCGCAACCGCAACCCGCTCGACATCCCGGGCGTGCTCCTGTCCACCCTCGGCCTGGTCTCGCTGGTCTACGGCTTCACCCGCGCCGAGTCCGACGGCTGGGGCGACTCCGTGACCGTCGGCCTGTTCGTCGCCTCCGCGGTGCTGCTGATCGCGTTCGTCCTCACCGAGGCCAAGGTCAAGGCCCCGCTGCTGCCGCTGCGCGTGGTCACCGACCGCAACCGCGGCGGTATCTACCTCTCGCTCGGCATCGCGATCATCGCGATGTTCGGCACGTTCCTCTTCCTGACCTACTACCTCCAGGTCGTGAAGGGCTTCTCGCCGATCAAGACGGGCTTCGCCTTCCTGCCGATGATCGCGGGCATGATGGTCGGCTCGACGCAGATCGGCACCCGCCTGATGACCCGGGTCCCGGCCCGGCTGCTGATGGGCCCCGGCTTCGCGGTCGCCGCGAGCGGCATGCTCCTGATGACCCAGCTGGAGATCGGCTCGTCGTACGCCTCGATCATCCTGCCGGCGATGATCCTGCTCGGCCTCGGCATGGGTACGGCGTTCATGCCCGCCATGTCCCTGGCCACCCTGGGCGTCGAGCCCCGGGACGCCGGTGTCGCCTCCGCGATGGTCAACACCTCGCAGCAGGTGGGTGGCGCGATCGGCACGGCCCTGCTGAACACGATCGCCGCGTCCGCGACGAACGCGTACATCAAGGACCACATCGGCGGTGCGGCCTCCGCGTCGCAGCAGAAGCTGGTGGCGCTCCAGGGCCAGGTGCACGGCTACACCAACGCGATCTGGTTCGCCGTCGGCATGCTGGCGCTGGCCGCCGTGATCGTGGTGGTCCTGGTCAACGCCGGTGTCCCCGGCTCGACCACCGTGAGCGGCTCCGAGGAGGGCGCCGAGGACGAGCTGGTCGTCCCGGTGGTCGCCCACTGACGGCGACCGTCCGCTCGTACCCCTTCGGAACCATCCGTACGCAGGAGGAAGGGGACGCCTCCCGCGTACGACCCTGGGACCTGCCCCGGCCCCGCTGAGTGAGCGGCTCAGCGGAGCCAGGGCAGGTCCGCACCCGCTTCGTTGGGCTGAAGGCCCTCGGCGACGATCTGCATGATCTCGCCGAGGGTCTTCTGCTGTTCCGGGGAGAGCCGGTCGAACAGCGCCTGGCGTACGGCGGTGACGTGGCCCGGCGCGGTGCGGCGCAGCACGTCCAGACCGGCGTCCGTCAGCACCGCGAACTGGCCGCGCTTGTCGGAGGGGCAGTCCTCGCGGCGCACCCAGCCGTTCTTCTCCAGACGGGCGACGGCGTGCGAGAGGCGGGAGCGGGTGATCTTCGACTGCATGGCCAGCTCGGTCATGCGCAGCCGGCGGTGCGGTGCCTCGGCGAGGCCCACGAGCAGGCCGTAGTAGATGTGCGGCATGCCCGCGTCGCGCTGGAGCTGTCGGTCGAGATGGTCCTCAAGCAGGGTCGTGGCGTGCAGATAGGCGCGCCATACGTGCTGCTCCTCGTCGGTGAGCCACTGCGGGGCTTCTGGGGTCCGCGGCTCCTGGGCGGCTGAGGCGGATACGGATGCCGTGTTCATGCATTCCACTGTACGGGCTTCGTCCTTGAAATTTAAACAAACAGGTCGTAGGGTATGGATGTGTCAGGTGTTTTAGATTTAAAGCAAGTGGCCCGGAGGGGCCGCCGGAGGGAGCCGTCACCATGTCCGCCGCCGCCCAGGAGCGCATGCCCGCCCTCTACCTCAGCCACGGCGCCCCGCCGCTCGCGGACGACCCCGTCTGGCCCGGCCAGCTCGCCGCCTGGTCCGCCGACCTGCCGCGCCCCAAGGCGATCCTCATGGTCTCCGCGCACTGGGAGGAGGCCCCCCTCGCCCTCGGCGCCGTCGAGACCGTCCCCCTCGTCTACGACTTCTGGGGCTTCCCCGAGCACTACTACCAGGTCACCTACGCCGCCCCCGGCGCCCCCGAGCTCGCCGAGTCCGTCCGCAAGCTGTTGCGCGCCCCCGGCACACCCGTCCAGGACATCCCGGACCGCGGCCTCGACCACGGCGCGTACGTCCCGCTCGTCGAGATGTTCCCCGCCGCCGACATCCCCGTCCTCCAGGTGTCCATGCCCACCCTCGACCCGGTCCGCCTCATGGAGATCGGGCGCAGGCTCGCACCCCTGCGCGACGAGGGCGTCCTGATCGTCGGCTCCGGCTTCTTCACCCACAACCTCGCCGCACTGCGCCAGGGCGGCATCCCCACCTGGTCCGTGGAGTTCGACGACTGGGGCCGACGGGCCATGGAGGCACGGGACTGGGACTCCCTGCTGGACTTCCTGCACAAGGCCCCGGCCGGCCGCTACGCCCACCCGCGCACCGAGCATTTCGCGCCGCTGTTCGTGACCATGGGCGCGGCGGAGGTCTCCGGCGAGCTGGACGCGCAGAAGTCGGTGATCGACGGGTTCTGGATGGGGCTGGCCAAGCGGTCGGTGCAGTTCGGCTGAGCCGGGGGAGTCGGCCGGGGTGACACGGGTCCCGCGCTACAGCTCCTTCTCGTACCAGGCCACGTCCCAGTAGCGGCCGAACTTGCGGCCCACCTCGCGGTACGTGCCCACGTGCCGGAAGCCGAAGCGCTCGTGGAGCCGGGTGGACGCCTCGTTGGGCTGGGCGATGCCGGCGTAGGCCCGGTGCAGGTCCTCGTCGGCGAGCGCCTCGAAGAGGGCCTGGTACAGGAGCGTGCCGATGCCGCGCCGGCCGGCGTCCGGGGCGACGTAGACCGTCACCTCCACGGAGGTCGCGTAGGCCGGCTTCGGACGGTAAGGGCTGGATGTGGCGTACCCCAGAATGCGCTGTGAGTCCGGCCCGGGTGCGGGTGCCGTGGCAACCATCAGCCGGTGGGGGCCGTCTTCAAGGTGGGAGAGCAGCCAAGGGCGGCGCTCTTCCGGAGTGAAAACGGCGGTATCGAATGTGATGGGCGTCTCACGTACGTAGTGGTTGTAGAGGGCCGTGAGGGCTTCGAGGTCACCCTCGACTCCTGGTCTGACCTGCACCTCTGTACCGTCCGACGGCATCGCGCCTCCTCAAGTGGCCGGACAGGGTACTGCATGATCAGAAAAAGAGGGGGACAGGTTGGGAATTCTGTCCTGATTCCAGTCGTTGTTTCCATCGGATGCAGGGGACCCGAGGAGAGTCCGGAGAGTCCGACGAAGGGTTCCCCGGCCTTGAAACCGGAGTTCCCGGCGTCCAGGACCACCCGCTGACCCACCATCGCAAGGGAGCACGCATGGCAACCCGTGCCGTCGCCCGTCGTCAGTCCGCCACCGGCGAGACGGCCGACGCGGCAAGCAGTGTTCGCGCCCATGGCGGCGAGATCGCCGACCGCGACCTGGTCGGCATGTATCTCGACGAGATCGCGCGCACACCGCTGCTCGACGCCGCCAAGGAGGTCGAGCTGTCGCAGATCATCGAAGCGGGTGTGTTCGCGAGGCAGGTCCTCGACGGTTACGAGGAGTCGAAGGCCGACGCCTCCCAGGAGGAGCTGGAAGCCCTGGTCGCCGAGGGAGAGCGCGCCAAGGACGTCTTCATCCGGTCCAACCTCCGTCTGGTCGTCGCCGTGGCCCGTCGTTACCCCCGTAGCGGCCTGCCCCTGCTCGACCTGATCCAGGAGGGCAACGCCGGCCTGGTCCGCGCCGTCGAGAAGTTCGACTACCGCAAGGGCTTCAAGTTCTCGACGTACGCCACCTGGTGGATCCGCCAGGCCATCACCCGGTCGATAGCCGACCAGTCCCGCACCATCCGCCTGCCCGTCCACCTGGTGGAGGAGCTGGGCCGGATCCGTCGCGTCCAGCGCGAGTTCAACCGGGAGAACGGCCGCGACCCGGAGCCCGCCGAGATCGCCGCCGAGCTCGGCACGACCCCGGAGCGCGTGACGGACGTCCTCGACTGGGCCCGCGACCCGGTCTCGCTGAACATGTCGGTCGACGACCAGGGCGAGACCCAGTTCGGTGACCTCCTGGAGGACACCAGCGCCGTATCGCCCGAGCAGTCGGTCCTCACCCTGCTGCGCAGCGAGGAACTGGACGGCCTGATCGACCGCCTCGACCCGCGCACCG
The DNA here is from genome assembly GCF_055580085.1 of Streptomyces sp. NPDC032126. Lineage (NCBI taxonomy): Bacteria > Bacillati > Actinomycetota > Actinomycetes > Kitasatosporales > Streptomycetaceae > Streptomyces > Streptomyces sp. NPDC032126. The sequence continues at coordinate 239,343 of NZ_JBVIMA010000009.1, read as the reverse complement.
CGTCCATCATCAAGATGCGGTACGGCATCGAGGACGGCCGCGAGCGCACCCTGACCGAGGTCGGCAAGCAGCACGGCCTGACGCGCGAGCGTATCCGCCAGATCGAGAAGCACGCCCTGCTGGAGCTGAAGAAGCTCGCGCGGGACACGGGCTTCGAGGCGGCGGCGTAAGGGGCCGGTGGGGCGAAGGGGTCGGCATGGGTGTGCGGGCGGTTGCCCCTGGCGTACGCCGGGTGGCGAAAGCCCGCGCAAACATGGCGATGTAACGCCGCTTCAAGTCCGACGGCCGGGGGAAAATGCCTTCAGGGCACGGGAGTTCGACGGTGTTCGACACCGAGTTCCGCGCCCGGCGCGTTCGACGACACCGAGTGCCTGACCGCACCGACCCGACCGACCGCACGGACCGACCTGACATCCGCGCTCGCTCGTTCCACTGCCGGAACCGGTCTGGCCAGCTCCCTGGTTGGCCAAGCCAACAAACACTGGACCACGTCCCGACGCAATCCCCCCCCGGCGCCGGGACTTTCCCCGAGCCGGGCTTCGGCGCCCCACCCCCCGGGCGCTGGAGCCCGGCTCCTTTGTTTCCGCTCGGCCTTGCGCATGCCAGGGGGCGGGCCACCCCGTACCTGAACCCCGGGGTGGCCCGCCCGGATGGCAGATTGTGCCACAGAGGCATAGCCTGCCGACGTGATGAGCTCCACCCCACCCCGCCCACCGGAGCAGCCGAAGCAGCCGGGTGGCGCAACTGGCCTGGCCCGTCGGACCACCACCTCACCGTCCCTCACGGAGCGGCGCAAGGCGGAGACGCGGATGGAGATCGCCCGGGCCGCCGCCTCCCTGTTCGTCGGCCGGGGGCTGAAGGCGACGCGGGCGGAGGACATCGCCCAGGCGGCGGGCATCGCACCCCGCACCTTCTACCGCTACTTCGCGACGAAGGAGGAGGCGGTGGCCCCGCTGTACGCGGCGGGGGCGGAACGCTGGACGGAGGCCGTCCGGGACGCACCCCCCGAACTGCCGGTGCCGCAGGCGCTGGAGCATGCGGTGCGGTACACGCTGACGCCGGGAGCGGGGGTGTCGGCGGCGTCCTGGGAGTGGGTACGAACCCTGATCCGACTGGCCATGACCAGCCCGGCGCTGGGAAGGGTGTGGGCGGAGGTCTGCCGGGGGGCGGAGGAGATGCTGGTGGGGGCTTTGCGGGGGCGCGGGGAGACGGGCGCTCTGCGGGGGCGGCGGGACGGGCACGACGGGGGCGACAACGTTGCCGATTCCCACCTCCGCTTCACGGCAGCCGTGGTCGGCGCGGCGGTCCGCGTGGCCGTGGAGACATGGGCCACCGGAGACGCCCCACCGTCCGGCCCCGAGGGCCCGGCGGAATCGGCGCTACGGAACTTGCGGGCATTGCGGGAGTTTCCGTGGGAGGGGGTTGCGTAGGGCCTATGACGAGACACCCCCCGCCCTGCTCAACCGGCCGCCCAACTCCCGTACGCACGCCGCCAGTTCCTCAGGTGCCCGCACCGTGAACTCGCAGCCCGTCATCGCCAGCCGTACCGCCAGCCACTCCATCGCGCCACCCGTCGTCCCGGTCACCCGGCACCGCTCTTCCCCGTCCCCGCCCCCCTCCGCCTCCGGCTGCCCGAGCCACCCCGGCAGCCGCGCACCGACGTACTCCGGCGAAGCGGCGAACACGACGTCGTAGGCGTACTCCCGCGTCTCGGGCCCGTGCTGGATCGAGCGCCGCAGGTACTCCGCGGCGCCCCCCTCCGGCACCTCCCGCGGAGCGAACCGCGCCCCCGTCGCGAACGGCTCCCGCACCCGGTCCACCCGGAACGTCCGCCAGTCCTCCCGCCCCATGTCGTAGGCGACGAGATACCACCGGCGGCCCGTCGACACGAGCCGGTACGGCTCCGTCAGGCGCCGTGACTCGGTCCCGTCCTTCGCCCGGTACGCGAACCGCAGCCGTTCCCGCCCCGCCACCGCCGATGCCATCACGGTCAACGTCTCAGGGGTCACGGTCGCCCCGTCGCCGCTGGTCAGCGCGGTGGTCGCCGCCTGTAGCGTGCTCACCCGGTGCCGTAGTCGCGTCGGCAACACCTGTTCCAGCTTCGCCAGCGCCCGCACCGACGCCTCGTCCACGCCCTCCACCGCGTGCCCGGCGCCGGCGCGCAGCCCCACTGCGATCGCCACCGCCTCCTCGTCGTCCAGCACGAGCGGCGGCATCGCCTTCCCCGCGACCAGCCGGTACCCGCCGTCGGAGCCGTGCGTGGCCTGCACGGGATATCCCAGTTCCCGCAGCCGGTCGATGTCCCGGCGGACCGTGCGCCGGGACACCCCCAGCCGCTCGGCGAGCTCCCCGCCGGGCCACTCGCGAGGCGTCTGGAGGAGTGAGAGGAGCTGAAGCAGACGTGCGGGGGTGTCGGTCGTCATGCGTTCGAGGATGCCGGAGAACTAGGACATGATCTGACCTATTGAGGTCATACGGTCGGAGACATGACCTCGAACGAGCGCACTGCCGACACCCAGGGCAAGGGCAACGCCCTGAAGGGGCGCGGAGAACGGCGCGACCAGCCGCACGCCACCCGCACCGACGACCAGACCCAGGCCACCGCTGCCACGCCGGCTGCCCCGGCCACCCCTGACCGCCGCCGTTGGTTCGCCTTGGCGATCGTCATGACCGCCGCCTTCATGGACCTCGTCGACGTCACGATCGTCAACATCGCCATCCCCTCCATCCAGGAGAACGCTGGCGCCTCCTTCAGCCAGATCCAGTGGATCACCGCCGGCTACGCCCTCGCCTTCGCCGCGGGCCTCGTCACCGGCGGCCGCCTCGGAGACATCCACGGCCGCAAACGCCTCTTCCTCATCGGCATCGGCGGCTTCACCCTCGCCTCCGCGCTCTGCGGCTTCGCCGCGAACCCCGAGATGCTGGTCGCCTCCCGCATCCTCCAGGGCGCCATGGCGGCGATGATGGTCCCTCAGGTCCTCTCGATCGTCCACGCCACGTTCCCGGCCCATGAACGCGGCAAGGTCTTCGGGATGTTCGGCGCGGTCGTCGGCCTCGGCGCCGTCTCCGGCCCGCTGCTCGGCGCGTTGCTGACGGAGTGGGACCTCTTCGGCCTCGCCTGGCGCCCCATCTTCCTGATCAACCTGCCCGTCGGCATCGCCGGCCTGCTGCTCGGCCGCCGCTTCATCAGCGAGTCCCGCGCGCCGAAGGCGTTGAAGCTGGACCTGGTCGGCGTCGCCCTCGTCACCCTCGGCCTGCTGATGCTCCTCTACCCGCTCACCCGTGGCCGCGAGTTGGGCTGGCCGCTGTGGGGATACGTCTCGATGGCCGGCGCGTTCGCGGTCTTCGCCGCGCTGATCGGGTACGAGCGCCGCAAGTCGGCCCGCGACGGCTCCCCGCTGATCGAACTCTCCCTGTTCAAGGTGAAGAGCTTCGCCGCCGGTATCGCCGTGCAGACCGTCTTCGGTATCGCCCTCGGCATCTTCTTCCTGGTCTGGACGCTGTACATGCAGCAGGGCCTGGGCTGGACCCCGCTGCACGCCGGCCTGACCGGCGTCCCCTTCTCGATCGCCGTCTCCACGGCGGCCGGGCTGTCCGTGCAGAAGCTCGTCCCCCGCTTCGGCCGCAAGGTCCTCCAGGCGGGCGCCCTCACCATGACCGTCGGCGTGCTGCTCTACATCTGGGAGTCCCACCGCTACGGCCTCGCCATCGCGTCCTGGCAGATGGCCCTGCCGCTGGTCGTGATGGGCGTCGGCATGGGCCTGATCGTCGCCCCGCTGACGGACGCGGTCCTCTCGGAGGTGCCGCGTGAGCACGCCGGTTCGGCGTCCGGACTCATCAACACCGTGCAGCAGATGGGCAACGCGCTCGGCCTCGGCCTGGTCTCGGTCGTCTTCTTCGGCCGCATCCCCGACCGGCTCACCCCCGACACCGTCGGCCCCGAGTTCACGGACGCCTTCGAACACGCCCTGATGTGGGTGGCCGTGGTCATGGCCGCGATCTTCCTCCTGATGACGGCCCTCCCGAAGCGGCCTGCCGTACACCTGGAAGGCGGCGACGAGGAGACGACCACGGCGGAGGAACCGAAGCAGCCGGAACTGGTCCACTAGACCCGTTTCCCACGAGGGGCCCGGAGCGCCAAGCCGCCCGGGCCCTCCGGCATGCCTGCCTCGCCGACTTCACTCGGGTATGCACGGAACCCGCTGTCCCTAAAGGGCCCGGAGCGCCGCACGGCCCGGGCCGTCCGGCATGCTCGCCTCGGCGCCTTCACTCGGGCATGCACGGAACCCGCTGCCTCTAAAGGGCCCGGAGCATGCCCGCTTCGACGCCTTCAATGGGCACGCCTCGACGTCCCCGTTCCTCCGGCATGCGATCGCGCCGGGATCGTCGACACCGGTCGTCCGGCGACTTCGGGCGCCGGTCCGCACGGGACCTCCGGTGCATCGGCCCTTTCGGCATGCCTCGCCGTCGGCCCGCCGACGTTCCCCGACCCCGGCCCTTTCGGCATGCCTCGCCGTCGGCCCGCCGACGTTCCTCGACCCCGGGCCCTTCGGCATGCTCCCACCTCGCCGCCCCCTTCTACCGTCCCTCGCCCAGCCGCCCCTTCTGCCTGCCTCACCCCAGCCGCCCCTTCCCTCCGCCCCTTTCCCGCCCTGATCAAGCACGGAAGTCCGTTCATGCCCGAATGGGATCCGAAGGTGTTTACTTTCCGGAAATCCGGGCGTAGCCTCCGAGCGAAACCACACGTTCGGGCATGGTTCGGAGGCGAACGGACATGTACGCACCGGAGCGACAGCAGGAGATCCTGCGGCTCGCCCGTGACGGCGGCCGCGTGGACGTCGTCTCGCTGGCCGAGGAGTTCCAGGTCACGGCGGAGACGATCCGCCGCGACCTGAAGGCCCTCGACCGCGCCGGCCTGGTCCGCCGGGTCCACGGCGGCGCCATCCCGGCCGGACGCCTCGACTTCGAACCGGACCTCGCCGAACGCGAGGGCACCTCCACCGACGAGAAGGACCGCATCGCCAAGGCGGCCCTCACCGAACTGCCGTCCGAGGGCACGATGATCCTCGACGCCGGCACGACGGTCGCCCGCCTGGCCGCCGCCCTCCCCCTGGAGGCCGACCTCACCGTCGTCACGCACTCCCTGCCCATCGCGGCCCGCCTCGCGGACCACCCGGGCATGCAGCTCCACCTGATCGGGGGGCGCGTACGGCACCGTACGCGCGCCGCCGTCGACGCCTGGGCGCTGCGCGCGTACGGAGAGATCCGCGCCGACGTCCTGTTCCTCGCCGCCAACGGCTTCTCCGCCGAGCACGGCCTGACCACCCCCGACCTCGCCGAGGCCGCGGTCAAGCGGGCCGCGATCGCCGCCGCCCGCCGTGTGGTCCTGCTCGCCGACTCCACCAAGCACGGCCAGGAGCACTTCGCCCGCTTCGGCGACCTGAGCGATGTGGACCTGCTGATCACCGACAGCGGGCTGAGCCCCGACGACGCGGCCGCCATCGAGCGCGGCGGCACGGAAGTAGTACGCGCATGATCCTCACCGTCACCCCCAACCCGTCCCTCGACCGCACCTACGAGGTCCCCTCCCTGGAGCGCGGCGAGGTCATCCGAGCCACCGGCGAGCGCATGGACCCGGGCGGCAAGGGCGTGAACGTCTCGCGCGCCGTCGCGGCCGCCGGCCGGCGCACGGTCGCGGTGCTGCCCCTGGGTGGTGCGCCGGGCGCGCTCGTCGCCGATCTGCTCGACGCGCAGGGCATCGAGGTCGCGCCGGTCCCGGTCGCCGGCGCCACCCGCTCGAACATCGCGCTCGCGGAGTCCGACGGGGTGCTCACGAAGATCAACGCGCCGGGCCCGGAGCTGTCGGCGGCCGAGCAGGAACTGCTCCTGGAGACGGTGCGCGAGCAGTCGCGCGACGCGGACTGGATCGCGTGCTGCGGCAGCCTGCCCCGGGGGCTCGCGCCCTCGTGGTACGCCGATGTGGTCGCGCGGGCGCACGCCGGGGGCGCGCGTATCGCGCTGGACACCTCGGGGCGCGCCCTGCTGGACGCGCTGCGCGAGCGGCCCGACGTGGTGAAGCCGAACGCCGAGGAGCTCGCGGAAGCCGTCGGGCGCCCCCTGGCGACCGTGGGCGACGCCGTGAAGGCGGCCGAGGAGTTGCGCGGCATGGGCGCGCGCGCCGTGCTCGCGAGCCTGGGCGCCGACGGCCAGCTCCTCGTGGAGGAGGCGGGCACCTGGTTCGCCACCGCGCGCGTCGACGCCGTCCGCAGCAACGTCGGCGCGGGCGACTCCTCCCTCGCCGGTTTCCTGATCGCCGGCGGCAGCGGCCCGGAGGCGCTCGCCTCCGCCGTCGCCCACGGCGCGGCCGCCGTCCAGCTGCCCGGCAGCGTCATGCCGACCCCGTCCGACCTCGACCCGTCGGCCGTGACGGTCACCGCGGACATCCCCATGGACCGCGAACTGAAGGAGCCGACGTCATGACCCACCCCCGGACCTCCGCTCCTACGACCTCCGCTCCTACGACCTCCGCTCCTACGACCTCCGCTCCTACGACCTCCGCTCCCACGGCGTTCGCTCCTACGGCCTTCGTCGAACCGTTCCTCGGGCGGCGAGGCACCCCGTTACTCGCCGCGTCCGACGGGCGACGGGGCTCCCTGAGCCGCTCCGCCGCCCCGCGGAGGCGGGGTTTCCCCGGCCCCGCCTCCGCCCGAACCGCCTCCCCCCACGTCCCCGTCCCCCTCCCCGCCCACCCCACACCCCGGGCGATACGCGTGCGAAGGAGCCCGCGATGAGCGACATGATCACCGCGGACCTGGTCGATCTCGACCTGTCCGCCGACTCCAAGGAAGCGGCGGCGCGGTCCCTCGCCGAGCGCATGGTGGCCCAGGGTCGCGTGACCGACCTGGAGGGCTTCCTCGCCGACGTGGCCGCCCGCGAGGCACAGATGCCCACCGGCCTCGACGGCGGCATCGGCATCCCGCACTGCCGCAGCGCCCACGTCACCGAGCCGACCCTCGCCTTCGGCCGCAGCGCCGCCGGCATCGACTTCGGCGCCGCCGACGGCCCCGCCGACCTGATCTTCCTCATCGCCGCCCCCGCCGGCGCCGACGACGCCCACCTCACGATCCTGTCCTCCCTGGCCCGCCAGCTGATGGACGCCGACTTCACGTCGGCGCTGCGGTCGGTCGGGGACGCGGCGGCAGCGGCGGCGCTGATCCGGGGCGAGGAGACGCCGTCGGCCGCGGGGCGCGCGGCGGGCGAGGCGAGTGCGGCGGGCGCCGTGAGCGCCGCTCAGGTTTCCGCAGACTCCGCCGTGGCGCCGGGGGCGGCCTCCGCCGGCGCTACGGCGGGCACCGCGGCCCCGGCGCCGGGAGCGCACGCCCCGGTGCCGGGTGCCCCCTCCGCCGACGAGCACCCCTTCCGTATCGTCGCCGTCACCTCCTGCCCGACCGGCATCGCCCACACCTACATGGCGGCCGAGTCCCTGGAGAACGCCGGTCGCGAGGCCGGCGTGGAACTGGTCGTCGAGACCCAGGGCTCGGCCGGCTTCACCCGCCTCGACCCGGCGGTCATCGCCGCGGCGGACGCGGTGATCTTCGCCCACGACGTCCCGGTCCGCGACAAGGACCGCTTCGCCGGCAAGCCCACCGTGGACGTCGGCGTGAAGGCGGGCATCAACCGCCCCGCCGACCTGATCGCCGAGGCGCGCGGCAAGGCGGCCCGTGGTGAGATCACCGCGGGGGCGCCCGCCGACTCGCGCACGCCGGTGGAACGCGCCGGCGACTCCGGCGAGGGCTACGGCACCAAGCTCCGCAAGTGGCTGATGTCCGGCGTGAGCTACATGGTCCCGTTCGTCGCCGCGGGCGGCCTGCTGATCGCCCTCGGGTTCGCGATCGGCGGCTGGAAGGTCAACAAGGCACCGTCGGTGATGGACCACTTCGTGTGGACCCAGACCGACAGCTGGGGCGCCCTGCTCTTCCAGATCGGCGTCACCGCCTTCGGCTTCCTCGTCCCGGTCCTGGCCGGCTACATCGCCTACGGCATGGCCGACCGCCCCGGCCTCGTGCCCGGCTTCGTCGGCGGCGCGATCTCCCTCACCATCAACGCCGGCTTCCTCGGCGGCCTGGCGGCCGGTCTGATCGCCGGTGGCGTGGTGCTCGCGATCCAGAAGGTCGACATCCCGCCGGCGCTGCGCGGCATCATGCCGGTCGTGGTGATCCCGCTGATCTCCTCGGCGATCGTCGGATTCCTGATGTTCGTCGTCATCGGCAAGCCCATCGCCTCCGCGCAGAAGGGCATGACCGACTGGCTCAACGGCCTCACCGGCACCAACGCCGTCCTGCTCGGCATGCTGCTCGGCCTGATGATGTGCTTCGACCTCGGCGGCCCGGTCAACAAGGTCGCGTACACCTTCGCCACCGCCGGCATCGCCGTCGCCGACCCCAGCGACTCCGCGATGAAGATCATGGCCGCGGTCATGGCGGCCGGCATGGTCCCGCCGCTGGCGATGGCCCTCGCCACCACCGTGCGCGGCAAGCTCTTCACCGAGACCGAGCGCGAGAACGGCAAGGCTGCCTGGGTCCTGGGCGCCTCCTTCATCTCCGAGGGCGCCATCCCGTTCGCCGCGGCCGACCCGCTGCGCGTGATCCCCTCCTCCATGGTGGGCGGCGCGGTCACCGGCGCCCTGTCGATGGCCTTCGGCGCCACGCTCCGCGCCCCGCACGGCGGCGTCTTCGTGGTCCCGCTGATCGGCAATCCGCTGCTCTACCTCGTCGCCATCGCCGCCGGCGTGTGCGTCACGACGGCCCTGGTCGTCGTCCTGAAGGGCATGCGCAAGCCGGCACCCGGCACCTCCCCCCAGGCGGACGGCACCACGCCCGCCACGACGGGGACGAAGCAGCCGGTGGCGGCGTAAGCCCCGACCAGCACCCGCAGACGACCGGCCGCGCGCTCCCCACAAGGAAGCGCGCGGCCGGCCGTCCACCACCCCCAACTCCCCCGTGGGGAGCGCGCCACCGGGACTCACCACCCCCACACTGCCTCGTGGGGAGCGCGCCACCGGGAATTCACCACCCCGCGCGCCGCCCGCAACCCCCCGCGCCCTTCGGCCGTTTCACACCGCCTGCGCCCGATCCATGCGATCTGCGATATACGTCACGCTCCCTGACGATCCGGGCTCAAAGTCCCACCCCGTGGTGTCTACTGACCCCATGCCTGAGCATCTCTCCGCCCTCCATGTGGCGGGCGTGACCATCCTCGCCGCGGCGTCCGCCGTGTGGCTGACCGGCCGGGTCCGCACCGTGCGCCGCAGCCGCGCCACCGCGGGACTGTGGCGGCAGACAGAGGGCGCGCGCCGCTCGGGCCACACCACCCCTCACCCCCTGCCCGCCCTCCCGCGCCAACGCCGCCTCGGCCCCCACATCGAGGCCGTGGAGCTCACCCCCGCGGAACGAGCCGCCTTCGCGGGCCTCGTGCGCCGGCTCCACGGCGGCCACTGAGGCGCGTACGCCCCTCCCGCGCGCCGGAGCGCGTCAGGAAACCTGCGCCGCGCGCCGCTCCATCGCCTCCCGCGCCGCCGCCTCCGACGGGTACACCTCGCACATGTGCCGCCCGTCGGGCGTCGCCGTGTGCTCGACCTCCCACAGGGAGATCTCGTGACCGTCGTGGAGCAGGAACGCGTGCTCATAGAGCGCGAAGCCCAGCCCGACGCGCCCCGCGCGGCAGGGCCGCCCGAACGCCTGCGTGATCTGATGCGCGAACGCCGTGCTCAGCAGCGCCGCCGTGTCCGAGCCCGGCCGATCGGGGTTCTCCGCCCGGCGCAGCAACCTGCGCGCGTGGTCCGCCGAGTCGTCCGGCACGTACACATGCCGGGGCGCGGGGATCGGCGCCAGCGTCACCAGCACCGGCAGCTCGAAGTCCGGCGTGTCCGGCGGCAACGGCAGCCGGCTGGTGGCGGTGCGCAGCTCCTCCTCGTCGACATACACCTCGGCCTGCGTCTCGCCGCCCGGCGCGGTGTTGTGGACGAGCTCCCACAGGGTGAGCGCCGAGCCGTCGGCCAGCAGCCAGGTGTGCCGGTACGTCTCCCGGTGCAGCCCCGCGCTGTGGTGCGCGGAGTGCAGCGAACTGGCGTGCGCCAGCGCGTGGTCGAGGCGCCTTATCGTGTCGTCGGGCAGTTCGAAGGAATTCAGGGCGCGGCCGAGGAGTCGCGCGAGGTGCTCCTCAGGAGACTCCGGCGACTCGGCTGGTTCGTACGCTGCTGTCTCGTACGGAACGCTCAAGGTTTCTCCCGGCGTTGCTGCATGTCACCTTGTGGGTGCATACCGTAGCCCCTCGGTCGGACATCATGTCCAGGGAACCGAGAAAACGTATGCCGGGAAAACGCGCGGGCCGCGCGAGATGTTCCCGCGCGACTCGACGTACCGTCAGAATTCCCCGGTCAACGGCCCGTTGGGGCCGAGGTTGCCGCTGCCGCTCAGGCGGCGCTGCCGGAGGTCCACTCGCTCCACGGCAGATTCCAGCCGTTCAACCCGTTGTCCGGCGCGACGTTCTTGTCGGGGGAGTTCTTGACGATCACCACGTCCCCGATGAGCGAGGTGTCGTAGAACCACTTGGCCGGGGTGTCGCTCCGCGCCCCCTGCTCGTCCGCCAGACCCACACAGCCGTGGCTGGTGCCCGTACGGCCGAAGGGTGGATTGCCCCTCTTGTACCAGTAGTTGCCGTGAATGAACGTGCCGGACTGCGTCAGCCGCATCGCGTGCGGCACGTCCGGGATGTTGTACTCCCCGCCCAGATTGACCGTCCGGCTGTCCATGCGCGTCTGCGTGAACTTCTCGGTGATCACCATCTGGCCGTTGTACGTGGTGTGCGTCGGGTCCCCCGACGAGATCGGAATCGTCCTGACGGTCTGCCCGTCCCGCTTCACGGTCATGGTCTGCGTGTTGACGTCGACCGTGGAGACCTGCGAGCGCCCGATGGTGAAGGTGACGGTCTTCTTCTGCACCCCGTAGACGCCGTTCGCGCCCTCGACGCCGTCCAGGTCGATCTTCATCGTGACCTTGGAACCGGCCTTCCAGTAATCCTCGGGCCGGAAGTCGAGCCGCTGCGCCCCGAACCAGTGCCCCACGACCTGCTGTCCGCTGCTGGACGTGACCGTGATGTGCGACTGCACGGCCTTCTTGTCGCCGATCGCCTTGTCGAAGGTGAACGACACCGGCATCCCGACACCGACCGTCGTCCCGCCGTCCGGCGTGTAGGTCCCGATGAAGCTGTTGGCCGTGCTGACCGTGGTGAAGACGGAACGGGCGGTGGTCGTCCTGCCGTCGCCGTCCTTGGCGGTCGCCGTTACCTCGTACTTCGTCCCGCGCTCCAACTGCTCCTTCGGCTGCCAGCTCCCGCCGTCCGCCGACACCGCGCCCGGAACGTCCTTCCCCGTCCCCGCCACCGTCATCCGCACCCCGACCAGCCGGCCGTCGGTCACCTTCACCCCGGTGGAGTTGATCGAAGCCCCCACCGAACCGTCCTTCGCCGAGATGGCGATCTTCGCCCCGGACGTCTTCGCGGAACTCCCGCCGCCACCCTTGGCGTCGTTGTCGGCCTTGGCGCTGCCACCGCACCCGGTGAGCGTCAGGGCACCGACCACCAGGACGGCACAGGCCCCCAGTACGCGCCGCGCTGCTATGTCCGGCGTTGTCACAGTCTGCTCCACCTTCGCGTGATGTGCGGGATCCGTTCCAGTACGTGAGGAGAGAGGGCGCCGACCGCCAACCGGGTTCCACCGCACGCCGCGAAACGCCATCACGTGACAGAACCGCGACAATCAAGCTCCCCGCGGCCCCTGTCACGCACCCCCCAGCCGTGGCGCACGCACCTACCCCGCACGCCGGCCGACTACCTCCCCCCGTACAACTCCCCGTACGACGGCCACGTCCCGCCCGCCCCCTCCACCGACTCGGCGGCGCGCACGGCGCGCACGATCGCGCGTGTCACCACGTCCGCGCCCGCGGCCAGGACGTCGTTGAGGGCCAGCGGGTGCGCGCCGTCCAGCGCCCGCGCCCCTGTGGCCAGCGTGAACACCGTGTCCCCGTCATGGAGCAGATGCACCGGCCGCACGGCCCGCGCGATCCCGTCGTGCGCCGTGCCCGCCAGCTTCTGCGCCTGCGCCTTCGACAGGTCCGCATCGGTGGCCACCACCGCGAGCGTGGTGTTCAGCGGCGGGAGCGGGTTCTTCGCGGCGCACTCGGCCAGGCGCCGGCGCGCGGCCTCGTGCACGCGCTCGTCCGGATAGTGCACGCGCCCCTGGAACAACTCCCCGTACAGCACACCCGTTTCGGGATCCGCCACCGCTCCCGCCGCGTTGGCCACCACCAGCGCGGCCACCGTGATCCCTGAGTCCAGCACGGTACTCGCGGTGCCGACTCCGCCCTTCATCAGCCCGACCACGGCGCCCGTGCCGGCGCCCACGCTCCCCTCCCGCACCGGCGCTCCGGGCTCGCGCGCCGCCGCAGCCTCCACCGCGGCGCGCCCCAGCGCCGCGTCCGGCCGCGCCCGGAAGTCGCCCCCGCGCCCCAGGTCGAAGACGCACGCCGCCGGCACGACGGGCACGACGTGCGCGGGGTCCGGGCCGACGCGCACGCCGCGCCCGCGCTCCTCCAGCCACGCCATCACGCCGGAGGCCGCGTCGAGTCCGTAGGCGCTGCCGCCCGTCAGCACGATCGCCTCGACCCGTTCCACCACATTGCGCGGGTCGAGTGCGTCGGTCTCCTTCGTGCCGGGCCCGCCGCCGCGCACATCCACGGCGGCGACCGCGCCCCCCTCCGGTGCGAGCACCACGGTGGTGCCGGTGAGCCACCCGTCGCCGGTACGCGTCGCGTGCCCCACCCGCACGCCGGCCACATCTGTCAGAGCGTCGACTGTCATGACGGCCAGTCTCACTCAGCCCGCGCCGCGTGCCACGGGGTCAGCGCACGGCGCTCGAAGCCCGGACCGCGCTCTCCCGGGCGACCATGCGCGCCGTCAGCGTCACCCCGGCCACCACGGACAGCGCGCACACCAGGCCGGCCGCCAGGACCGCCCAGTCGCCCAGGAAGGTGCAGCAGATCACCAGCAGCGCGGTGACCGGCAGGACCAGCTGCTGGGCGATGCCCACCTTGAAATGCCGCGAGTGCAGGGCCCAGACGGTGATCAGGTACAGGGCGGTCGGCAGCGTCACCGCGGCGGACGCGGCGAGCGTGGAGATGTGGGCCTTGCCGACCGCCTGCTCGACCGCCACCTCCAGGCCGGCGCCGATCGCGGCGGCCGAGGCGAAGATCAGATAGTGGCCGTAGCCCCACAGGAACGACTGCCGGTTGGAGCGCAGATGCCCGTGGATCGGCACCACGAAGTAGATCCACCAGGCGGCGAACACGATCAGCAGCCCGCCGATCGCGATCGGCAGCAGCTCGCCCAGCGCGTCGTGCTCGTCGACCGCCGACTTCACGGCGACCGTGGCCGCGGCGATCGTCTCGCCGAGCACGATGATCGTGAACAGCCCATAGCGCTCGGCGATGTGGTGCGGGTGCCAGGACGTCTGGAAGACCCTCTCCGCGTAGACCGGCACGGACAGCTCCGCGAGCGCCATCACCAGGAACACCCAGGGGCGTGCGGGCTCCGGCAGGACCACCAGCCCGAGCCAGCCGATCTGGCACAGGAGCACACCGAAGGCGTACCGCAGTGCCATCGTCCTCTCCGCGCCCTCGGCCGCCCGCGCGGCGCGCAGCCAGTGCGCGATCATGGCCAGCCGCATGATCAGGTAGCCGAGCCAGACGACCACGAAGTCGTGGTCGTCGAAGGCCCGCGACACCCCGGCGGCCAGGACGAGGACGCCGGCGATCTGGACGAGGGTGACGACCCGGTACAGGGCGTCGTCGTTGTCGTACGCCGAGGCGAACCAGGTGAAGTTCATCCAGGCCCACCAGATGGCGAAGAACACCATCGCGTAGTTGAGGATCCCCTCGCCCGCGTGTCCCTCCGCGATGGCGTGCACGAGGGCCACCCCCGCCTGAGCGACGGCCACGACGAAGCACAGATCGAAGAAGAGCTCCAGCGGCGAGGAGACCCGGTGCGCCTCGTCGCGGCCGCGCGCGGTGAGCCTGCGCAGCGGCCGGGCGCGGCCGGGCGCGGGGGAGGGCGATGGCGGCGTGGAGGAACCGGTCGTCATCGCTCCAGCACATCAGATAACCGCCGGAAAATCTTGTGAAGACATTCACAAGCGCACGGAGGTCCAAACCCCCGAAGAAAGCCCCAGGTCGTACCGCCTGTACCCGGACGACCCGGGCCATTGCCGGGACCTTCGGGCCGCAATCGGGGACCAACGCGGCGCCCGGGCGCACGCCCGCGGGCGTGGAATGGACCTGTACCGGCGAATCGATGAGGAAGGTGCGGGACATGACTGCCACCCCTGCGGAATCCACGGCCCTCGATCATGCGGAGCACCCGGCCGACGAGACGCCGACACCGGGAGAGGCGTGGGCCGGCTTCCGCGGTGGCCGGTGGCGCGACACCATCGACGTCCGCGACTTCGTCCGGCGCAACTACACCCCCTTCGAAGGTGACGGCTCCTTCCTCACCGGCCCCACCGAGCGCACCACCGCGGTCTGGAACAAGCTCCTCGCGATGTTCCCCACCGAGATCGAACGCGGCATCTACGACGTCGACGTCAAGACCCCCTCGCGCATCGACGCCTTCGCACCCGGCTACATCGACCCCGACCTCGACCTCATCGTCGGCCTGCAGACCGACGCCCCGCTCAAGCGCGCCATCATGCCCAACGGCGGCTGGCGCATGGTCGAAGGCGCCCTGAACGCCTACGGGTACGAGGCCGACCCCGCCGTCCGCGAGATCTACACCAAACTGCGCAAAACCCATAACGATGGTGTCTTCGATGCGTACACCCCAGAGATCCGCGCATGCCGCTCCTCCGGCATCATCACCGGCCTGCCCGACGCCTACGGCCGGGGTCGCATCATCGGCGACTACCGCCGCGTCGCCCTCTACGGCGTCGACCGGCTCATCGACGCCAAGCGAGCGGACAAGCGCGTCGTCGAAGCACTCTGGCCGAGTGAGCGGACTCTCCAGGAACGCGAGGAGATCGCCGAGCAGATCCGCGCCCTCGGAGAGCTCAAGGCCATGGCCCTCTCCTACGGCCACGACGTCTCCGGCCCCGCCCGCACCGGCCGCGAGGCCGTCCAGTGGCTGTACTTCGCCTACCTCGCGGCCATCAAGGAGCAGAACGGCGCCGCCATGTCGATCGGCCGCATCGACGCCTTCCTCGACATCTACCTCCAGCGGGACATCGAGCGCGGCCTGCTCACCGAGTCCGAGGCCCAGGAACTCATCGACGACTTCGTCATCAAGCTCCGCATCGTGCGCTTCCTGCGCACCCCCGAGTACAACGAGCTCTACTCCGGCGACCCCACCTGGGTCACCTGGTCCATGGCGGGCATCGGCGAGGACGGGCGCCCGCTGGTCACCCGCACCACCTTCCGCGCCCTGAACACCCTCCACAACCTCGGCCCCGCCCCCGAACCCAACCTCACCGTCTTCTGGTCGCCCCGCCTGCCCGAGGGCTTCAAGCGGTACGCGGCGAAGGTCGCCATCGACACCAGCGCCCTCCAGTTCGAGTCCGACGAGCTGATGCGCCCCAAGTACGGGGACGACACCGCCATCGCCTGCTGCGTCTCGGCGATGGCCATGGGCCGGCAGATGCAGTTCTTCGGCGCCCGCGTCAACGTCGCCAAGGCCCTGCTGTACGCCATCAACGGCGGTCGCGACGAGAACACCGGCGAGACCGTCGTCGAGGGCTGCGAACCGATCACCGACGAGTACCTCGACTACGACACCGTCCGCGAGCGCTACGACGCCATGCTCGGCTGGCTCGCCAAGACCTACGTGCACGCGCTCGACGTCATCCACTACATGCACGACAAGTACGCCTACGAGCGCCTGGAGATGGCCCTGCACGACCGAGAGATCCTGCGCACCATGGCGTGCGGCATCGCCGGTCTGTCGGTCGCCGCCGACTCCCTGTCCGCCGTCAAGCACGCGCGCGTGAAGGTCGTCCGCGACGAGACGGGCCTCGCCGTCGACTACGTCGTCGAGGGCGACTACCCGGCGTACGGCAACAACGACGACCGGGCCGACGACCTCGCGCGCTGGATCGTCCACGACTTCATGGAGAAGATCCGGCGGCACCCGACGTACCGCGACGCGGTGCACACCCAGTCGGTCCTGACGATCACCTCGAACGTCGTCTACGGCAAGAAGACCGGCAACACGCCCGACGGCCGCCGTGCGGGCACCCCCTTCGCGCCCGGCGCCAACCCCATGAACGGCCGCGACGAGCACGGGTACATCGCCTCGGCGCTGTCCGTGGCCAAGCTGCCCTACGACGACGCGGAGGACGGCATCTCGCTGACCAACACCATCACCCCCGACGCCCTGGGTCGCACCCCCGAGGAGCGCGTCGCCAACCTCTCCGGCGTCCTGGACGGCTTCATGACCTGCGACGGCTTCCACATGAACGTCAATGTCCTGGACAAGGCGACCCTTGAGGACGCGATGGAGCACCCCGAGAAGTACCCCCAGCTGACCATCCGGGTCTCCGGCTACGCGGTCAACTTCATCCGTCTCACCCGCGAGCAGCAGCTCGACGTCATCAACCGCACGTTCCACAGCGCGCTGTAGGGGAGCAGGGCGATGACCACGCTTCTTCCGTCCGCGCCGGCCTCGCCGGCGCGGACCGCCGGACCCGCCCCTGCGGGCGTCCCGGCCACCCCGGCCGCGGCGGTGACCCGCCGTCCGGCCGTGGGGTCGGTCCACTCGTGGGACCTGTCGACCGGCGTCGACGGTCCGGGCACCCGCTTCGTCACGTTCCTGTCCGGCTGCCCGATGACCTGCCTGTACTGCCACAACCCCGACACCTGGCGCATGCGCGACGGCTGCCGCACCACCGCCGACGAGGTGATCGCCGAGGCCGGCAAATACACCCGGTTCATCGCCACGGCCGGCGGCGGCGCCACCGTCAGCGGCGGAGAACCCCTGCTCCAGCCGGTCTTCACCGGCGAACTGCTCCACCGCTTCAAGCACGAACTCGGCCTGCACACCGCCCTGGACACTTCGGGTTTCCTCGGCAGCCGGGCGACCGACGCCCTGCTGCGGGACACCGATCTCGTCCTGCTCGACATCAAGTCCTGGGATCGCGCCACCTACCGCCGCGTCACCGGCCGCCCGCTGCGGCCCACCCTCGACTTCGCCCACCGTCTCGCCGACCTGGGCAAGGAGGTCCACGTCCGCTTCGTGCTCGTGCCGGGTCTCACCGACGCCCCCGACAACATCGAGGGAGTCGCCGCCTTCGCCGCCTCCCTCGGCAACGTCAGCCGTGTCGACGTCCTCCCCTTCCACAAGCTCGGGGAGGCCAAGTGGCAGGCCCTCGGCCGGCCGTTCGTCCTCCACGACACGCCCTGCCCCACCCCGGAACAGACCGCCCTGGCACGCGGCGTCTTCACCGCCCACGGCCTCCACGCGGTGTGAGGCGGCCACGCGCGCGGAGCGCCCGCGCGGCCGCCGCGAGCCGGGAGGACGCCCCCGGTCCGGGGCGTCCTCGGGGCCGTACCCTGGAGGCATGAGCACGCCCTCCGCCTCCGAGTCGCACGAACCGAAGCCCGCGCTGATCTTCGACGATCCGCTGGACCAGCAGTCGTCCGACGACACGGACGGCGGCTGGGGCGAACGGCCGGCCACCGGCGACGCGGCGGCCGACCTGAAGCGCTTCCTCGACGAGAAGCCGCCCCACCACCTCTGAACCCCGCGAACCACCGGCCGCAGGGCCCCGAGAAGGGCGGCTACGGCTCGCGGTGCCCCGCGCCGCGCTGCGCGACCAGTGCGTCGCGGATCTCCTTCAGCACCTCCAGCTCGGTCACCTCGATGACCTCGTGGGTGCCTTCCCGGGCCTTCCTGCGGGCGTCCTGGCGCGCCAGGTACTTCGACATCGGCAGCACCATCAGGAAGTACACGACCGCCGCGGTGATCACGAAGGTGAGCGTCGCCCCGAGGACCGAGCCCCACAGGATCATCACGCCACTCGTCACCGTGCCGTCCGCGGCCTTCGCGCACGGGCCCTTCAGACACGAGCTGTAGCTGTCGAGGTTCTTGGTCCCGATCGCCCCGACCACGGGGTTGATGACGCCCTTCACCACCGAGTTCACGATGTTGGTGAAGGCGGCGCCGATGACCACCGCGACTGCCAGATCGACGACGTTCCCGCGCATCAGGAAGGCCTTGAAGCCGTCCAGGACGCTGGGCCCCTTCTTTTCGCTCACCGGGGTGACTCTCCTCGTATTCACAGGTTGTGGAACAAACAGCTCCGCAACCTACGTCAGAGTCAGGCCGGTGTGTCCAATGGCCTAGCTCGATCGAGGGACTTGACAGCAATCCGCGCAGAAAACGGACGATCAGCGTCACCACAATGTCACCGCCAGTCGCGCCGTCGCGCTCGCACCGGCGAGGCGCGCCGCGGTGGACCGCGGCACCGACAGCACCACGAGCGCGCCGCTGTCGGCCGGCGATTCGGCACCCTCAAGGGGCTGCGGCACCTTCGTCACGAGCGCGCCGCGCGCGACCACCCGGGCGTCCGAGCCGGTCGCCGTCTGCTCGGCGGCGATGACGTCCACCCGGTCGCCGGGCCGCAGCAGCCGCACCGTCTCGGCGTCGGCGATCCGCACCGGCGCGGACACCGTCTCGCCCGCCCGGCGCCCGCGTGCCGGTGATGCCGCGGGAGCGTGCGCGCCCGTGCCCGGGTGCCCGCGGGAGCGGTCGCCCCCGATGCCGGGCCCCGCGGCGACCAGCGCTGCCGCGGTGGCGGCCAGGCCGAGCGCAAGGGCCCGCCTGCGGGACCGGACGAGCCGGCTCAGCTGATACCGCCCGCCGCGCACCCGTACGGGAGCGAAGTGCGGCACCTCGCACGGGGCGGGAGCGTCCGCACCGGGCGGATGCGGTGCGGTGGGGGAGGACGGGACGACGAGGGACGGAGGGGGAGTTGCGGGCACGGGGTCACCACCTACGAAGAGGAATCGGCTTGCACGGCCCACGATGAGCCTTCGTGCCGACGCTCGCCGGAGCCAGTGCACTACCGACGGGTTGTGGAAAACTCCCTCACCCGAACGAGACGTTCCACCCCGGAAGCCGCCGTACGAGACCCCCGGCTGCCGACTCCTCCGCTACGGCAGTGCGAACCCCGGATCCATCCCGCCCAGCGCGTTCCTGCACAGGCAGTCCCGCTCCTCGGTAGCGGGCAGCGCGGCGACCGCGTCGAACAGCACGCCCCGCATCCGGTCCACGTTCGCCGCGAACACGCGCAGCACCTCTTCGTGCGAGACGCCCTCACCGGTCTCGGCTCCCGCGTCCAGGTCCGTGACCAGGGTCAACGACGTGTAGCAGAGCTCGAGTTCACGGGCGAGCGCGGCCTCGGGATGTCCCGTCATGCCCACCACCGACCAGCCCTGCGCCTGATGCCACAACGATTCGGCACGGGTCGAGAACCGCGGCCCCTCGATCACGACCAGCGTCCCGCCGTCGACCGGTTCCCAGTCCCGGCCGTGCGCGGCCTTCAGTGCCGCCGCGCGACCGGCGGGGCAGTAGGGGTCGGCCAGGGACACGTGCACCACGTTCGGCACAGCGCCGTCGGGCAGCGGCAGCCCGTCGAAGTACGTGCCCGCCCGCGATTTCGTGCGGTCGACCAGCTGGTCGGGCACGAGGAGCGTGCCGGGCCCGTACTCCGGGCGCAGACCGCCCACCGCGCACGGGCCGAGGACCTGGCGCACGCCGAGCGAGCGCAGGGCCCAGAGGTTGGCCCGGTAGTTGATCCGATGGGGCGGCAGATGGTGGCCGCGCCCGTGCCGGGGCAGGAAGGCGACCCGCCGGCCGGCGATCTCACCGAGGAAGAGGGAGTCGCTGGGCGCCCCGTACGGCGTGTCCACCTGGACCTCGGTCACCTCGTCGAGGAACGAGTAGAAGCCGGATCCGCCGATAACACCGATCTCTGCGTTCGCCATGACAAGCACCCTAGCCGCCATGCTCCGACCCCTCGGCCCGTACGGGGCGAACGCCTCGTCCGGACATGCCCAAGGCCCCGCCGTCCTGTGGACGACAGGGCCTCGGAAGCCGGTCTTACGCGGCGGAGGTGCTGGAGCTCGACGACTTCGAGTCCGACGAGGACGACGACGTCGACGACGTGGTCGAGGAGGACGTCGACGGCTTCGACGACGCCGGCGAGCTGCTCGACGAGGAGCCGCGGCTGTCGTTGCGGTAGAAGCCGGAGCCCTTGAAGACGATGCCGACCGCGGAGAACACCTTCTTCAGGCGGCCACCGCAGTTGGGGCACTCGGTCAGGGCGTCGTCGGTGAACTTCTGCACCGCCTCGAGGCCCTCGCCGCACTCGGTGCACTGGTACTGGTAGGTCGGCACTGTCTTCCTCCTGGCACTCTCACTCGATGAGTGCTAACGACGATCCATAGTGACGCATTCCCGGGGATCAGTCCACCGTCACCGGCACGCGGTGACCGACGCCACGTGCGACGGTACGGCCACGCGGGCGTGTCACCAGGTGTGAGCGCAGCGCCAGCAGGGTCGCCAGGGCGAGCAGTGTGCCGCCCATCGGGACCAGGAATCCGGCACCTCCCCAGAAGCGGTCCTCCAGCTGTCCGGCGACCGTGACGGCGGCCGCCTGGCCGAGCGCGACGGCGCCGGTCAGCCAGGTGAACGCCTCGGTGCGCGCCCCGGCCGGGACCAGGCTCTCGACCAGCGTGTAGCCGGTGATCAGCGACGGCGCGATGCACATGCCGACGAGCAGGCCCAGGCCGGCCAGTACGAGCACGGAGTGCGCGGCCCACAGGCCGGAGGCCGCCAGCGCCAGCGCCGCGTAGCCGACGACGAGGCGCTGCCGCGGGGCGGCCTTCCACGCGATCGCGCCGCACACGATGCCGGAGAGCATGTTGCCCGCGGCGAAGACGCCGTACAGGACGCCGTTCAGGCCGGGCTCGCCGATGGACTCGGTGAACGCCGCGAGCGACACCTGCATGCCGCCGAAGACGGAGCCGATGCCGAGGAAGGTCACGATCAGCACGCGCACGCCGGGAACGCGCAGGGCTGAGGCGTGCTCCACGCGCGTGTGGCCGGGCGCGGAGACGGCGGGCTGGGTGCTCTTCCGCGCGGCGAACAGCAGACCGCCGAGCAGGGTGAGCGAGGCCTCGGTCATCAGTCCGGCGGCCGGGTGGACGGCGGTGCACAGCGCGGTCGCCAGCAGGGGGCCGACGACGAAGGTCAGCTCGTCCGTGACGGACTCGAAGGCCGCCGCGGTCGTCATCAGGGGCGAGTCCTTCAGCTTCACGCCCCAGCGGGCGCGCACCATGGGACCGATCTGCGGAACGGAGGCGCCCGTGGGCACGGCGGCCGCGAACAGCGCCCACAGGGGGGCGTGCGCCAGCGCGAGCGCCGTGAGGGCCAGGCCGGCCAGCGTGTGCACGAGCACGCCGGGGATCAGCACGGCGCGCTGGCCGTAGCGGTCGGCCAGGCGCCCGCTGTAGGGCGCGAACAGCGCCATGGAGACTCCGGTGACGGCCGCGGCGGCGCCCGCCGCGCCGTAGGAGCCGGTGGTGTGCTGCACGAGCAGCACGATGGAGAGGGTGAGCATCGCGAAGGGCTGGCGCGCCGCGAAACCCGGCAGCAGGAATGTCCATGCGCCACGCGTGCGCAGCAGCTGCCCGTAGCCCGGGCGGGAGGAGGCCGGCGAGTCCTTCGACGGCTCGGTGGTGACCGTGGATGCCACGGCCCGTGCCTTTCTGCCGCCTGGTAGCGCGCCCGTGCGGGGGCGCCGAGAGCTGTCCTCTTGCGCGGACTGCGGTAGATACCGGCGCTCGCTGCGAGAGGCGTCCCGGCCGCCATACGGTCGCGCCAGCTCTGCGTCAGGCAGAGTTGGTTCGATCAAAGTGCGCCTTCATCGTACAGGGATCAAGGCGTGCCGGGCCTGTGAAAATGAGCACCACCAGGGGCGTTCGCCTCTGATCGGCGGGCGTGTGAACAGTACGAAACACGGACTTAACGCGCGTTGTCGTCGCCCGTTCCCAGCCAGTCGGCCAGCTTGCCGCCATGGCCCACGGCGCGCAGCCGCCGCTCGGCCGCGTCCCGCACGGGGTCGGTGGCGACGACGAGGAGCTCGTCGCCGTGGCGCAGCACCGTCGTCGGCAGCGGAACGAACGATTTTTCATCCCGCACGACCAGGGTCACCGCGGCCCCGGCCGGCAACCGCAGCTCGTTGATCTCGACGCCGTGCATCTTCGAGCCCTCGGGGATGGCGACGGACAGCAGATGCCCGCGCAGGCGCTCCAGCGGCGCCGACTCGATGCCGAGGTCGGTGGCCTCCGTGCCGTCGCCCAGCCGCAGCGTGCGGGCGAGCCAGGGCAGCGTCGGCCCCTGGACGAGGGTGTAGGCGACGACCAGCACGAAGACGATGTTGAAGATGCGGCGGTTGCCGTCGACGCCGTTCACCATGGGGATCGTCGCCAGGATGATCGGAACGGCGCCGCGCAGCCCGGCCCACGACATCAGCGTCTGCTCCGCCCAGGGCACCCGGAAGGGCGTCAGGCACAGCACGACGCTCAGTGGGCGGGCCACCATGGTCAGCACCAGGCCGATGACGAGCGCCGGCCACACGTCGTCGCCGAGCTCGTGCGGGGTGACCAGGAGGCCGAGCAGGACGAACATGCCGATCTGGGCGATCCAGCCGACCCCGTCGGCGAACCCGCGCGTGGCGGGCCAGTGCGGCAGCTTGGCGTTGCCCATGACCATCGAGGCGAGGTAGACGGCGAGGAAGCCGCTGCCGTGCGCCAGCGAGCCCTCCGCGTACGCCGTGACCGCGATCGCCATGACCGCGATCGGGTAGAGGCCGGAGGCGGGCAGGGCGACGTGCCGCAGCGCCCAGGAGCCCGCCCAGCCGACCGCGAGGCCCACAGCCGCGCCGATGGCCAGCTCCAGGGCTATCTCGCCCAGCAGCTCGTACCAGTGCTCCACGGGGCCGGCCGTGGAGAACGCGACCACCAGGATGACCACCGGGGCGTCGTTGAAGCCGGACTCCGCCTCCAGCGTGCCCGTCACGCGCGCGGGCAGGGGGATCCTGCGCAGCACCGAGAAGACCGCCGCCGCGTCCGTCGAGGACACCACCGCGCCGATGATGAGCGCCTGCCGCCACTCCAGCCCGACCAGATAGTGCGCGCCCGCCGCCGTGACCCCGACGCTCACCGCGACGCCCGCCAGCGCCAGCGCGGAGGCGGCCGGGAGGGCCGGCTTGATCTCTTTCCACTTCGTGCCGAGACCGCCCTCGGCCAGGATCACGACCAGGGCGGCGTAGCCGATGACCTGGGTGAGCTCGGCGTCGTCGAAGCGGATGTTGCCGATGCCGTCCTGGCCCATCAGGACGCCGATGCCCAGGTAGACGAGCAGGCTGGGGAGCCCGCTGCGCGAGGAGATCCGGACCGCTGCGACGGCGACGAGCAGGACGAGCGAGCAGACGAGCAGGAGCTGGTTGAGGTGGTGGACGGTCAGCGGCGGTTCCCTTCCCTGGCGCACGCGCCACGCGCGCGCGGGTGCACATGGACATCGGACACGAAGCGGCGCGCCTCGAAGCCGACTTACTTCGTTACCTTACCTAACTCTTGACGATTTCTTGACGCTCGCCCAGGCGAGATCGAACGTCCTTGCGTGCTGGTTCCCTACTCCGCGTCAAGTGGCGTCGGGCCCTGCGCCTATGGTTGCTCCAGCACTCCAGGACCGCCTGCCGCTCGCGTTAGGACAGCAAGGACAGCGATGCCCCCCAACACCACCGCCACAACGGGTGACAAGCCCGGCAAGTCCGGCAGGAAGAAGGGGCGCAAAGCCCGTCTTATCGTGCTCGTGCTGGTGCTGGCCCTCGTCGGCGGCATCGCCTTCGGTGCCTACTGGTCCATCAGCACCGTTCGCGCCTCCTTCCCGCAGACCAAGGGATCGATCACGCTCCAGGGCCTGTCCGGGCCCGTCGAGGTGAAGCGGGACGGCTACGGCATCCCGCAGATCTATGCCTCCACCGACGAGGACCTGTTCATGGCGCAGGGCTTCGTCCAGGCGCAGGACCGGTTCTACGAGATGGACGTGCGCCGGCACATGACGTCCGGGCGGCTGTCGGAGATGTTCGGCAAGGGCCAGGTCGACAACGACGAGTTCCTGCGCACCCTCGGCTGGGACCGGGTCGCCAAGCAGGAGTACGACACCAAGCTGTCGGCCGACACCAAGAAGTACCTCCAGGCGTACGCCAAGGGAGTCAACGCCTACCTCGACGGCAAGGACGGCGACGAGATCTCCCTGGAGTACGCCGCCCTGGGCTTCACCAACGACTACAAGCCGGCCCAGTGGACGCCGGTCGACTCCGTGTCCTGGCTGAAGGCGATGGCCTGGGACCTGCGCGGCAACATGCAGGACGAGATCGATCGCGCCCTGATGACCAGCCGCCTCGGCCCGCAGCAGATCGCCGACCTGTACCCGCAGTACCCGTACAGCCGCAACCGGACGATCGTCCAGGAGGGCCAGTACGACGAGCTCAACGGGACCTTCGAGCAGAAGGGCGGCGGGAGCGGCTCCGGAGGCGGCTCCACGGGCTCCTCGACGAACGGCACGGGCCGTTCCACCGGGTCGCAGGGCACGGCCCTCCAGAGCCAGCTGACGGGCCTCTACGACGTCCTGGACGACCTGCCCACCGCCGTCGGCGTGAACGGCAACGGGATCGGCTCCAACTCGTGGGTCGTCGCCGGGAAGTACACCATCACCGGCAAGCCGCTCCTGGCCAACGACCCGCACCTGTCGGCCTCGCTGCCGTCCGTCTGGTACCAGATGGGCCTGCACTGCCGCAGCGTCTCCAGCAAGTGCCAGTACGACGTCACGGGTTACACCTTCGCCGGTATGCCCGGTGTGATCATCGGACACAACCAGAACATCGCCTGGGGCATGACCAACTCCGGGGTCGACGTCACCGACCTCTACCTGGAGAAGATCGTCGGCGACGGCTACCAGTACAACAACAAGATCAAGCCGTTCACCACGCGCGAGGAGACCATCGAGGTCGCCGGCGGTACGTCGAAGAAGATCGTCGTGCGGCAGACCGCGGACGGGATGCCGCTGCTGTCCGACCGCTCCGACGAACTCGTCACGGTCGGCGAGAAGGCCACGGTCGACACCGCCGCACCCGACCGCGGTGACGGCTACGGCGTCGCCCTGCGCTGGACCGCCCTCGACCCCGGCACCTCCATGGACGCCGTCTTCGCCATGGACAAGGCGGCGAACTGGCAGGACTTCCGCGAGGCGGCCAAGAAGTTCGACGTCCCCTCGCAGAACCTGGTCTACGCCGACACCAAGAACAACATCGGCTACACGCTCCCCGGAAAGATCCCCACGCGCGCGAAGGGCGACGACGGTTCGATCCCGGCCCCGGGCTGGCTCTCCAAGTACAAGTGGACCGGCTACATCGAGCCCGACGAGCTGCCCTACGAGTACAACCCGGACCGCGGCTACATCGTGACCGCCAACCAGGCCGTCGTCGACAAGGACAAGTACCCCTACACCCTCACCACGGACTGGGGCTACGGCACCCGCAGCCAGCGCATCACCGACCTGATCAAGGGCAAGATCAAGGGCGGCGGCAAGATCTCCACGGACGACATGCGCCAGATGCAGCTCGACAACGACAGCGAGATCGCCAAGCTGCTCGTGCCCAAACTGCTGGACATCGACCTCGACGACCCGGACATCCGCGCCGCGCAGAAGCTGCTCCTGCACTGGGACTACACCCAGGACGCCGACTCGGCGGCCGCCGCCTACTTCAACGCGGTGTGGCGCAACATCCTCAAGCTCGCCTTCGGCAACAAGCTGCCCAAGGAACTGCGCGTCGAGGGCCAGTGCCTGTGGGTCGACCCCGTCAACACCACCGGCCCGCTGGACGACACCAAGAAGGTCCGCGAGTGCGGCCGGCGCGACGCCGACCAGGCGCAGCCGGACGGCGGCGACCGCTGGTTCGAGGTCGTGCGCAACCTCATGGCCAAGCCGGACAGCGAGTGGTGGACGACGCCCAAGTCGGGCACGCGCCCCGGTGCGACCAACCGCGACCAGCTCTTCAAGCGCGCCCTGATCGACGCCCGCTGGGAGCTGACCGCCAAGCTCGGCAAGGACATCGACACCTGGAGCTGGGGCCGGCTGCACCGCCTGTTCCTGAAGAACCAGACCCTGGGCACCAGCGGGCCGGGCTTCATCCAGTACATCCTCAACCGCGGCCCCTGGAAGCTCAGCGGCGGCGAGGCGGCGGTCAACGCGACCGGCTGGAACGCGGCGGGCGGCTACGGCGTCGTCTGGGTGCCCTCGATGCGCATGGTCGTGAACCTGCACGATCTCGACAAGTCGAAGTGGATCAACCTCACCGGCGCCTCGGGGCACGCCTTCAGCGCCCACTACACCGACCAGACGGGCAAGTGGGTCAACGGCGAACTGCTCGACTGGTCCTTCTCCTCGGCGGCGGTCGGCAAGAGCACCAGCGACACCCTCGTGCTCAAGCCGTGAGGCAGGACATCACCTAGTGAAGGGGGGGGGGGGGGGGGGGGGGGGGGGGGGGGGGGGGGGGGGGGGGGGGGGGGGGGGGGAGGGAGAAGGAGGGGAACGA
>NZ_JBVIMA010000009.1:136499-212572 GCF_055580085.1 Streptomyces sp. NPDC032126 | reverse complement strand
GAGTTGTCCTTTCCCCTGGGCGTAGGTGGAAAAAAAAACCACCAACCCCCTTGTACCAAGTCTGGGGGAAAGGACACCCCCGGGGGAGGGGCCCCCCCACGCGCGTGGGGGGGCCCCCTTCCGTGTGTCAGGAGCGCGCGTCGCCCCCGAAACGGCGCACGCCCGAGGGTGTCACCACGGCGTGCACCGGCCGGTCGTGCGCCTCCTCCGGGACATGCTCGACGACCTCGGCGTCGTACAGGAGCACCACCGTGGCCGGGCGGGCGCCCGCGCGCTCCAGACGGGCCAGCACGCGGTCGTACGAGCCTCCACCGCGGCCCAGCCGCATCCCGCGCGCGTCGACCGCGAGCCCCGGCAGCAGCACCACGTCGGCGTCCGTCACGGCGTCAGGGCCGAGCCGCGCGCCGGTCGGCTCGAACAGCGCCATCTTCCCGCCGTGTTGGACCCGCGCGAGGGAGCCCTCACCGGCGTACGCGCCCCAGTCCAGATCGTTGTCGGGCAGCAGGGCGGGAAGCAGGACCCGCACGCCCCGCGCGCGCAGCGCGTCCAGCAGCGCGAGCGTGCCGGGCTCGCTCCCGACGGAGACGTACGCCGCCACCGTGCGCGCATGCGCCAGCTCGGGAAGCTCCAGCGCGCGCGCTGCCAGCGCCGTGGCCGCTTCCCGCAGGTCATCCGCGGTCAACATGTTCCTCATCGCCACGGACTCTCGCCGCAACGTACGTTTGTCAGACTCGGCCGCGCTGTCGATGTGACGCACGTGTTGCTCCTGTTCCGATCGAATCAGGTCATATCAACATCTATTAACCGGAGCTACAGATTCCCCACAAACGCACCGGATAAGGTGGCGGGCATGACTCAGTCTCACCCAAGGATCACCAAGGCTGTCATCCCCGCGGCCGGTCTCGGCACCCGGTTCCTGCCGGCGACCAAGGCCACTCCCAAGGAGATGCTGCCGGTCGTGGACAAGCCGGCGATCCAGTACGTGGTCGAGGAGGCCGTGTCCGCGGGCCTCGACGACGTCCTCATGGTGACGGGCCGCAACAAGCGCCCCCTGGAGGACCACTTCGACCGCAACTACGAGCTCGAGTCGGCCCTGGAGAAGAAGGGCGACGCCAATCGGCTCGCCAAGGTCCAGGAGTCCAGCGACCTGGCCACCATGCACTACGTGCGCCAGGGCGACCCCAAGGGCCTCGGGCACGCGGTGCTCTGCGCGGCGCCGCACGTCGGACAGGAGCCCTTCGCCGTCCTGCTGGGCGACGACCTGATCGACCCGCGCGACCCGCTGCTGAAGCGGATGATCGACGTGCGGGAACAGCACGGCGGCAGCGTCGTCGCGCTCATGGAGGTCGCCCCCGAACAGATCCACCTCTACGGGTGCGCGGCGGTGGAACCCACCGGCGAGGGCGACGTGGTCCAGGTGACCGGCCTGGTCGAGAAGCCCGACCCGGACGACGCCCCGTCGAACTACGCCATCATCGGCCGCTACGTCCTCGACGCGAGCATCTTCGCCATACTGCGCAAGACCGAGCCGGGCCGCGGCGGCGAGATCCAGCTCACCGACGCCCTGCAGCAGCTCGCGCAGGACGAGAAGGTCGGCGGCCCCGTGCACGGCGTCGTCTTCAAGGGCCGCCGCTACGACACCGGTGACCGCGGCGACTATCTGCGTGCCATTGTCAGACTCGCGTGCGAACGTGAAGATCTGGGTCCGGACTTCCGGTCCTGGCTTCGCAGTTACGTCACCGAGGAGTTGTAACCACGTTGAGCAGCGCCGCGCCCCACCCCACCGGCCAGGACCACCTCTGGTCGGTGGACGAGCACCTGGCGGACATCCTCGCCACCGTCCGCCCCCTGGAACCCATCGAGCTGCAACTCCTCGACGCCCAGGGTTGCGTCCTGGTCGAGGACGTCACGGTGCCGGTCTCGCTGCCGCCGTTCGACAACAGCTCCATGGACGGGTACGCGGTGCGGGTCGCGGACGTCGCGGGCGCGAGCGAGGAGTTCCCCGCCGCCCTGGAGGTCGTCGGGGACGTCGCGGCGGGCCAGGCCGACCTGCTCCAGGTGGGCCCGGGACAGGCGGCCCGGATCATGACCGGCGCCCCGCTGCCGCCCGGCGCCGAGACCGTCGTCCCCGTCGAATGGACCGACGGCGGGCTCGGCGAGGGCCCCGTCGGCGGGATGCGCGCCCGCAGCCTCGCGCCCGAGGGAGCCACCGGCCACGTGCGCGTGTACCGGTCGGCGGAGGCACGCGCGCACGTACGCGCGAAGGGCAGCGACGTGAAGGCCGGCGACCGCGCCCTGGAAGCCGGCACCGTCCTCGGCCCGCCCCAGATCGCCCTGCTGGCCGCGATCGGCCGCGGCAGCGTGCGCGTACGCCCGCGCCCGCGTGTGGTCGTCCTGTCCACCGGAAGCGAACTCATCCAGCCCGGCGAGGAACTGGCCGGCGGCCAGATCTACGACTCCAACAGCTTCGCCCTCACCGCGGCCGCGCGCGACGCGGGCGCCATCGCCTACCGGGTGGGCGCCGTCGCCGACGACGCCGAGACGCTGCGCTCCACCATCGAGGACCAGCTCGTGCGCGCCGACCTGCTGGTCACCACCGGCGGCGTCAGCGTCGGCGCCTACGACGTCGTCAAGGAGGCCCTGGCGCACGTGGGCGACGAGGACGAGGCCGGCAGCGGCATCGACTTCCGCAAACTCGCCATGCAGCCCGGCAAGCCCCAGGGCTTCGGCTCCATCGGCCCCGACCACACCCCGCTGCTGGCCCTGCCCGGCAACCCGGTGTCGTCGTACGTCTCCTTCGAACTGTTCGTCCGCCCCGCCATCCGCACCCTGATGGGCCTCACGGACGTCCACCGCCCCACCACGCGCGCGAAGCTCGCCGCGGACAAGGCGCTGACCTCCCCGAAGGGGCGGCGGCAGTTCCTGCGCGGCAGCTACGCCGACGGCACCGTGCGCCCCGTCGGCGGCGCCGGATCCCACCTGGTCGCCGCCCTCGCCCAGGCCGACGCGCTGATCGTCGTCACCGAGGACGCCGAGACGGTCGAGCCGGGCACCGAGGTCGAGGTGGTCCTGCTCGGCTGAGCACGCGGGCGTGCCCGTGCGCCCGCCCGCCCGCTGGGCGATCCTGCTCCGCTGCGCACGGCGCCATGGGGGTACCGTGTCGCGCACAACAGGCCCGTGCGCCGCACCGCAGACGGGCCCGGACCAGGAGCGCCACACGAGCATGAGTACGCAGGACGGACTGACGCACATCGACGAGGCGGGCGCCGCCCGCATGGTCGACGTATCCGGCAAGGACGTGACGGCGCGCACGGCGCGCGCCAGCGGGCGCGTCCTCGTCTCACCGCGCGTGGTCGAGCTGCTGCGCGGGGAGGGCGTGCCCAAGGGCGACGCGCTGGCCACCGCGCGCATCGCCGGGATCATGGGGGCCAAACGGACCCCCGACCTGATCCCGCTGTGCCACCCCTTGGCGCTCTCCGGTGTGAAACTGGATCTGACGGTGGCGGACGACGCCGTGGAGATCCTGGCCACGGTGAAGACCACGGACCGTACGGGCGTCGAGATGGAGGCGCTCACCGCGGTCACCGTCGCCGCCCTCACGGTGATCGACATGGTCAAGGCGGTCGACAAGGGAGCGGTCATCACGGACGTGCGCGTGGAGGAGAAGACGGGCGGCAAGTCGGGCGACTGGAGCCGGTCGTGAACGGCGCGCCGTCCGCCGGTGACGCGCCGCGCGCGCCGTATCGCGCGCTGGTCGTGACCGCCTCCAACCGCGCCGCGGCGGGTGTGTACGAGGACAAGGGCGGCCCGCTCGTCGCCGACGGCCTCGAGCGCTTCGGGTTCGCCGTCGACGGGCCGCAGATCGTCCCCGACGGAGACCCCGTGGAGGCCGCCCTGCGCGCCGGCGTGGACGCCGGGTACGACGTCATCGTCACCACCGGCGGCACCGGGATCTCGCCCACCGACCGCACGCCCGAGGCCACGCGCGCGGTGCTCGACCACGAGGTGCCGGGGCTCGCCGAGGCCATCCGCGCGTACGGCCGGGAGAAGGTGCCCACCGCGGCGCTCTCCCGGGGGCTGGCCGGAGTGGCGGGAGGGACGATGATCGTCAACCTGCCCGGTTCGTCCGGCGGGGTGAAGGACGGGCTGGCCGTCCTGGAGCCCCTGCTGGTCCACGCGGTCGACCAGATCCGCGGCGGCGACCACCCCCGGCCCGACGCGCCTTCCGCGCCGGCCGGCCCCGACCGCTCCAGACGTCCTGGGGGTGCGAGCTGAACAGCCCATCCTGGCCGGTGGTCCTGACGGAGGGCGACGTCGTCCTGCGGCCGATAAAGCTGCGCGACCAGCGGGCCTGGCGCGAGGTCAACCGGCGCAACCGGGACTGGCTGCGCCCCTGGGAGGCGACCATCCCGCCGCCCGCCCCCAGCGGTCCCATCGCCCACCGGCCGACCTACCGCCAGATGGTCCGGCACCTGCGGTCCGAGGCGAACGCCGGCCGGATGCTGCCGTTCGTCATCGAGTACCAGGGGCGGCTCGTCGGGCAGTTGACGGTCGCCGGAATCACCTGGGGCTCCATGTGTTCCGGGCACGTCGGGTACTGGGTGGACGAGTCGGTCGCCGGCCGCGGAGTCATGCCGACGGCCGTGGCGCTCGTCGTGGACCACTGTTTCCGCAGCGTCGGCCTGCACCGCATCGAGGTCTGCATTCGCCCCGAGAACGGTCCCAGCCGCCGGGTCGTGGAGAAACTCGGATTCCGGGAGGAGGGGCTCAGGCCCCGTTATCTCCACATCGACGGCGCCTGGCGCGACCATCTCGTGTTCGCCCTCACCGCGGAGGAAGTGCCCGAGGGGCTGCTGGCCCGCTGGAGGCGCTCCCGTGCTCAGCGCGCCCCCCGCGACCACCAGAACGCGCCCGGGAATCACGCCGGCCCGGGAAATTGAATATATGTTCGAAAATGATCGGACGGTGACCGTCTCGGGGCATTGAATTCGCCCCTCCGGCGACCTGTTGATCGCATCGGTCACAAAAAAAGCTCGAAATATCAGCCAGATCGTGCGACACACCGGCTCAATTGGCGGATGGCCTCACGCAAACCCCTCTACCGTGTGAGGCGTGAGCAGCAGCGGCCTCATCTACGCAGTCATTGTCGGGGCCTGGGCCGCCTACTTGGTGCCGATGTGGCTCCGTAGGCAGGACGAGCTGAACGAGGCCCGTCCGACGGAACGCTTCAGCACAGCCATCCGGTTGCTGTCCGGACGGGCGGGGATGGAGCGCCGGTACGCCAAGGACCTGCGGGCGCGCTCCACCGAGGAGGGGGAGCCCGTCGCCGACCCGGACGCGGCCACCGACTCGGTGGACGTCCGGGCCTTCGCCATGCCCCCGACCCAGCCCCAGGCGCACGCACCGGTCCAGGAGCCCGAGCCCGCGCGCGACCAGCGCGAGCCGGTCGCCCCGACCCCCAAGCCCGCGCCCGCGCGGGAAGCGGGATCCGCGGCGGCGCCCCGGCGCGTTCCCGCCGCCCGGCGCGCGACGGACGCCTCAGCGCAGGCGTCCGCGGCGCGCGCTCGGCGCTTGAAGGTGCTCGCGCGCCGTCGGCGCACCACGGTGATGCTTTTCCTCGCCTTCACGCTGGGGGCCGTCGTCGCCGCCGTCGGGGGGCTCGCCTTCCTGTGGGCGCCCGGCGTACCCGCTGTCCTGCTGAGCGGGTACATCGCGCACCTGCGCTCCCAGGAGCGCCGTCGCTTCGCGTACCAGATGGACCGGCAGCGCGCGGAGGCCGCCGCCCAGCGGCTCAGGGAGCGCGCACGCCAGCCGCGGCGGCGTGCGTCCGCGTCCGCGCCCCTCGACACCGACGCGGGCGCCGGTGCAGAGGAGCCCGATCGTGATCACGAGCCCGAACCGGAGACCGACCCCGAGCTGCTGGCCCTCGCCGCGGACCGACGGGCGCTCGTCGAGCAGACCGATCACGCCGAATGGGTCGACCAGCAGCGCGAGCGGCAACGGCGCCCCGGGCCGGGGGAGAGCTGGGACCCGGTGCCGGTGCCGTTGCCGACGTATGTGACCGCGCCGGTCGCGCCGCGCGCCACGGCGGATGTGGATCTGGGCGCGCCGGACACCTGGAGCTCGGCGCGTTCGAGCGCGGTCGCCCCGGAGCAGGGGGAGCGGGAGACCGGCGCGGAGTCCGGCGAGAGCGCCCCCGGGGAGAGCAAGGAGGAGGGCGGAGAGCGCAGTGACGCTCGCCGCGCCGCCTCCGCGCGGCGGTCGCGGGAGCGGGGCCGGACGCCGCTCTTCGACCAGTACGAGGACGGCGACCGGCCGCGGGCCGCCAACGAGTGAGCTGCGGGCCGCCGACGAGTAAGGGGCGCCAACGCGCCCGAGGCGCACGCCGCTTGTGCGCTGCCACGCGCGCGGTGACGCGATGACCTTGGGATGGGTGGGCGCAGCCCCCTCGCACCCATCCGAACCCCGGTCCTGACGGCCGCCGGGGAACGGATTTCCAAGCAGGCCGATCGGGGTGCTAGAGTTTCACTCGTTGCAAGGGCCTGTGGCGCAGTCCGGTAGCGCACCTCGTTCGCATCGAGGGGGCCAGGGGTTCAAATCCCCTCAGGTCCACGCAATGACCGAATCGGCGAAAGTCGAAAGCGGTCGATGAGATCCCGTTCAGCTCGGTGAGCTGGACGGGATCTCTTTGTTTTGGGGCCAGTTCGGCAGGGCCTGCCGACGCGCGTCAGCAGTCGGGGCGCGGGCGGGCTCAGTTGGCAGCCGGGGAGCGGGCCGCCCATGAGCTGGCCGCCCATGAGCGGGCTGCCTAGGAGCGGGCCGGCTGGTTGGCGATCAGCAGAGTGGTGCCCGTGGGGCGGAAGCCCAGGCGGGCGTAGATGCGGGCGATCGTCTCGGACGCGTAGGCGAGGAAGACGGTGTGCACGCCGTGAGCGCGGGCGTGGGCGGCGAGGGCCGTCGTGACGGCCGCGCCGAGGCCCTGACGTCGTGCCGTGGGCAGGGTGCCCACGCCGCCGATCTCGGTGGCGCCGTGCGACGGGTGGTAGTGGCCGACCGCGAGCGGCGTGTCGTCCGGCGCGAGGGCCGCGACGAGGGTCTTGTGGCCGGCGCGGAGGGTGGGGCGGACGGCGTCCAGCGTTCCGTCCGCCGTGACGGTCTCCGCCGCCGCCAGTAGCTCCTCCCGTCCCGCGGCGCCCACCGCGGTGCCTGTCGCGGCGAAGGCCAGGCGGGGCAGCGCCAGGGCCGCGGGCAGCGCCGGGTCGTCTGCTGTCAGCGCGCGGAGCGTGACGCCGTCCGGCAGCGGCTGGGGCGGCAGCGGGTGCCGCGGGTCGAGGTCCATCAGCGGGCGCTCCAGCACCGGGAGGCCGGTGGCCTCGATCAAGGCGCGCAGACTCGGCGCCGACTGGTCGAGCCACTCGAAGGCCTCCGGCACGCCCAGGGCGCGCTGGCGCGCGCGTACGCGCGCGATGTCGGCGGCGGTCACGGCCGCCGAGCCCGCCGCCGTGGGCTGGGCGTGGCTCGGGCCGCCGTAGTACGGGGCGCCCGGCTCCCGGCGTACGAACAGGCGCAACGGGCCGAAGTCCTCGGCCTCCGCGAACAGGAGGGGCGCCGTGGCGTAGTACTGCTCGATCCGGGTGCGCAGCGGGAGATCGGTCATGCGGCGCATCCCACCATCCGGTGGCCTCGCGCCGCATCCGGATAACGCGCGCGGGAGGCGTCTCGCGCGGTCAGCGCGCGCGTGGCGGCCGCTGGGCGCCGGCGCGGCTCACAGATCCTTCGCGAAGCAGCGGCTGGCGTTGTGGAAGCGGTAGTAGCCGAACTTGACGCAGGGCTCGTAGCCGCTGGAGGTGTACAGGGCGATCGCCTCCGGCTGCTGGGTGCCGGTCTCCAGGACCATGCGGACGCGGCCGGCCGCGCGCGCGTCGTCCTCCAGGGCGGTCAGGATGCGGCGGGCGAGGCCGAGGCCGCGCATCTCCTTGATGACGAACATGCGCTTGAGCTCGGCGTCGCCGTCCTGGTTGCCCTCGCCGTTGCTGTCCTGGCTGCGCCAGCCGCCGGTGGCGACGGGGCGGTCCGCCTCGTCGTACGCGATGAAGTACACGCCGCGCGGGGGCTCGAAGTCGGACGGGTGCAGGTGGGTGGCGTCGCCGCCGTCGCCGTAGCGCTCGTGGTACTCGGCCTGGACCTCGTCGTTGAGCTTGACGGCGTCGGGGTGGTCGAAGGAGACCCGGCGTATATTCATGCTGCTCACTGTACTTCTATGCGACCTGTTCTCGGCGGACGTTTTCTGGACCGTGTCCAGTGTGCCGGTATCGTTCCGCCGTGCTGACTGTGACCTCCGTGAACGTGAACGGGCTGCGTGCCGCCGGGAAGAAGGGCTTCGTGAAGTGGCTCGCGGAGACCTCCGCCGATGTGCTGTGCCTGCAGGAGGTGCGGGCCGAGCCCGAGCAGCTCCCCGAGAACGTGCGCGCTCCGGAGGGCTGGCACGTCGTGCACGCGCCCGCGGCCGCCAAGGGGCGCGCGGGCGTCTCGCTGTACACCCGGCGCGAGCCGGACGCCGTCCGCGTCGGCTTCGGCTCGACCGAGTTCGACGGCAGCGGGCGCTACGTCGAGGCCGACCTGCCCGGCGTGACCGTCGCCTCCCTCTATCTGCCCTCCGGTGAGGTCGGCACCGAGCGGCAGGACGAGAAGGTCCGCTTCATGGGCGAGTTCCTGGCCCACCTGAAGGGCCTGCGCGAGCGGGCCGCCGCCGACGGGCGGGAGGTCCTCGTATGCGGCGACTGGAACATCGCCCACCAGCAGGCCGACCTCAAGAACTGGCGCGGCAACACCAAGAACTCCGGCTTTCTCCCCGAGGAGCGCGAGTGGCTCACGCGCGTGTTCACGCCGGAGGAGGGCGGCTACGTCGACGTCGTGCGCGCCCTGCATCCCGAGGTGGAGGGGCCGTACACCTGGTGGTCCTACCGCGGGCGGGCCTTCGACAACGACACGGGGTGGCGCATCGACTACCACGTCTCCACGCCGGGACTCGCCGCCAAGGCCGTCAAGGGGTACGTGGAGCGCGCGGCCACGCACGCGGAGCGGTGGTCGGACCACGCGCCCGTGACCGTCGTCTACAACCTGTGACGGTCGCGCGCGCCGCGTGGACGGCGCGCACGGCGCGCGGGTGTGGTGTCAGTCGCGGTCGCGCAACCTTCTGTCCAACGCCAGGGACAGTTCCGCCTCGACGACGCTGCGGGCCAGCGGGCGCAGGCGTCGCAGGTTCTCCTCGGGACCGTGGCGCAGGATCAGGTCGGTGAAGAGGGCGGCCAGGGCGTCGGCGTGGTCGCGGACCTGCTTGCCCGCCGCCAGGAGCTCCGCGAGGGGGACGCCCTCGCGGACCAGGGCCGAGGAGACGTCCAGGAGGCGGCGGCTGATGTGGACGATCTCGTCGCCGTCGGTGCCGAGATAGCCGAGGTCCAGTGCGGCGGCGAGGTTCTCCGGGGTGACCTCGCCCTCGAAGCGGGCGGCGAGTTCCTCTGGGGTGAGGCGGACCGGCTCCTCCTCGGTGGGGACGCCGACGCCGAGGAGGTCGGCGACGTCGCGGCCGTGGTCCAGGGCGTCCGCGAGTTCCGCGATTCCGTTCAGGGTGTGGCCGCGCTCCAGCAGTGCGGCGATCGTGCGCAGACGGGCCAGGTGATGGTCGTCGTACCACGCGATGCGGCCCTCGCGCCGGGGTGGCGGGAGGAGGCCCCGTTCGCGGTAGAAGCGCACGGTGCGCACCGTGATGCCGGCCAGCCCGGCCAGTTCCTCCATGCGGTATTCACGCTTGTCAGCCACGCCCGCACCTTAATTCGTACCAGCGGTAACTTTCCCGGGCTTGCCCCCTACCCATGAGTACGTCCCTCCTCTACTCTCCCCATTGCGCCAGTGTTCACTGGCAGAGTCCGATGCGATGCGTGGAGGCTACGGGATGGCCGAGCACGAACACGAGCATGTGCGGGTGGCGGTGATCGGGTCCGGATTCGGCGGGCTCGGGGCCGCCGTACGGCTGCGGCGCGAGGGGATCACCGACTTCGTCGTCCTGGAGCGGGCCGACAGCGTCGGTGGCACCTGGCGGGACAACAGCTATCCGGGGTGCGCGTGCGATGTGCCCTCCCACCTGTACTCGTTCTCCTTCGCGCCGAATCCCGAGTGGCCGCGCACCTTCTCCGGGCAGCGGCACATCCGCGCCTACCTCGAACACGTCACCGACGTCTTCGGGCTGCGACGCCACATCCGTTTCGACTCCGAGGTGAAGCGGATGGCGTGGAACGCCGACCGGCTGTGCTGGGACATCGAGACCGCGAGCGGCGACCTCTCGGCCGACGTCGTCGTCTCCGCCACCGGGCCGCTGTCCGACCCGAAGATCCCGGACGTCCCGGGGCTGGACTCCTTCCCCGGCGAGGTCTTCCACTCCGCCCGCTGGAACCACGACTACGACCTCACCGGCAAGCGGGTCGCCATGGTCGGCACCGGCGCCTCCGCCATCCAGATCGTGCCCGCCATCCAGCCCAAGGTCGGGCGTCTCATGCTCTTCCAGCGCACGCCGCCCTGGGTGATGCCCCGCGTCGACCGCGCCATCAGCGGTTTCGAGCGGTCCGTGCACCGGGCGCTGCCCTTCACCACCCAGGTGCGCCGAGGACTGCTGTGGGGCATCCGGGAGCTGCAGGTCCAGGCGTTCACCAAGCACCCCGACGAACTCGGGCTCGTCGAGCGGCTCGCCCAGCGCAACATGGCGCGCGCCATCAAGGACCCGGCGCTGCGGGCCAAGCTCACGCCCGACTACCGCATCGGGTGCAAGCGGATCCTGCTGTCCAGCGAGTACTACCCGGCGCTCGCCCGCCCGAATGTCGATGTGGTCGCCGGGGGGCTCAGCGAGGTCCGCGGGTCGACCCTCGTCGCCGCGGACGGCAGCGAGGCCGAGGTCGACGCGATCATCTTCGGTACGGGCTTCCACGTGACCGACATGCCCATCGCCGAGCGGGTCGTGGGCGCGGACGGGCGGACCCTCGCCGAGGCGTGGGCGGGCGGAATGGAGGCCCTGCGGGGCGCCTCCGCCGCCGGCTTCCCCAACTGGATGACGATCATCGGGCCCAACACGGGGCTCGGGAACTCCTCCATGATCCTCATGATCGAGTCCCAGCTGAACTACATGGCCGACTACCTCCGCCAGCTCGACGTCCTCGGCGGCCGCGCCGCGCTCGACGCCCGGCCGAGCGCCGTGCACGCCTGGAACCGGCGCGTACAGGAGCGCATGAAGCGGACGGTGTGGAACACGGGCGGCTGCACCAGCTGGTACCTCGACACCAACGGGCGCAACACCACGATCTGGCCCGGTACGACGGGGGAGTTCCGGCGGGCCACGCGGCGCGTGGACCTCGGGGAGTATCAGGTGCTGCGGGCGCGCGCGGGCGGTGTGCGCGCCGGCGTGAAGACTTCTTCGGGCGCCGCCTCCGGTGACGCGCGCCCCGACATACGCCCCACCACACGCCCCACCGCACGCCCCACCGCACGCCCCACCACACGCCCCAGCGACGCCGACAGCGCCGCGAGCGCCGCCCCCGCCGGCGCGGAGGTCGCCCAGTGAGCCCCCTGCCGCACGTGGTCTCCGGACCCTACGCCCCGCCCGCGCCCGTGCGGGAGCTCACCGTCGTATCGGCCGACGGCGCACGTCTGCACGTAGAGGCGCATGGGCCCGAGGACGCGCCCGCTGTCGTGCTCGCCCACGGGTGGACCTGTTCCACCGCCTTCTGGGCGGCGCAGATCCGGGACCTGGCGGTCGATCACCGGGTCATCGCGTACGACCAGCGCGGGCACGGGCGGAGTCCGGCGAGTGACGGGTGCGGTACCGACGCGCTCGCCGACGACCTGGAGGCGGTCCTGCTCGCGACGCTCGCGCCCGGGCAGAAGGCGGTGATCGCCGGGCATTCGATGGGCGGGATGACGGTCATGGCGGCGGCGACGCGGCCGGCGTTCCGGGCGCATGCGGCGGCGGTGCTGCTGTGCAGTACGGGCAGTTCGCGGCTGGTGGCCGAGGCGACCGTCGTCCCGATACGCGCCGGTCGACTCAGGACCTGGCTGACGCGCCACATCCTCGGTTCGCGCGCCCCCCTCGGACCCGTCACGCCCCTGGCGCGGCGGATCCTGAAGTTCGGGACGATGGGCCCCGGTTCGGCGCCGCACATGGTGGAGGCGTGCGCGCGGATCGTGCACGCCTGTCCGCGCACCGTGCGCCACACCTGGTCGCAGGTGCTCGCCCTGCTGGATCTCGATCACGGGGTGCGGGAGTTGGCCGTGCCGACGGCGGTCGTCGTGGGGACGGCGGACCGGCTCACGCCGCCGGCGCAGGCACGGGCGCTCGTCGCCGCGCTGCCGCACTGCGTCGGCCTCACGGAGCTGCCCGGACTCGGCCACATGACCCCGATCGAGGCGCCCGAACTGGTGACCGCCACGATCCGGGAACTCGTCACGGCGTACGCCGCCACGGACACGGCCACCGGGGCCGACCCGGACCGCACACCCCACACGCACGTCAAGGAGGGCGCATGAGCAGGGTCAGTCTGGAGGGGCAGGTCGCGGTCGTCACCGGGGCGGCGCGCGGCGTGGGCGAGCTGCTCGCCCGCAAGCTCTCCGCGCGCGGGGCGAAGGTCGCGCTGGTCGGGCTGGAGCCGGACGCGCTCAAGCAGGTCTCGGAGCGGCTGCACAGCGACAGCGACCACTGGTACGCCGACGTCACCGACCATGAGGCGATGGCGCGGGTCGCGCGGGAGGTGAAGGAGCGGTTCGGGAAGGTCGACATCGTCGTCGCCAACGCCGGCGTCGCCACGGGCGGGCCCTTCGCCGACTCGGATCCGGAGGCCTGGCGGCGGGTCATCGAGGTCAACCTCATCGGCTCGGCCGTCACCGCGCGCGCGTTCCTGCCCGTCCTGCGGGAGAGCCGCGGCTATCTGCTCCAGATCGCCTCCCTCGCCGCGATCACGCCGGCGCCGATGATGACGGCGTACTGCGCGTCCAAGTCGGGCGTGGAGGCGTACGCGCACAGTTTGCGCGCCGAGGTCGGCCACCAGGGCGTGAAGGTCGGCGTGGGCTACCTCTCCTGGACCGACACCGACATGGTGCGCGGCGCGGACCAGGACGACGTCATGCGGGAGCTCAGGAAGCGGCTGCCGTGGCCGTCGAACAAGACGTATCCGCTGGGGCCGGCCGTCGACCGTTTCGTCGCCGGGATCGAGCGGCGCTCCAGCCATGTGTACGGACAGTGGTGGCTGCGCGGGATGCAGGGCGTACGCGGCTATCTGCCCGCGATCATCGGCACGGTGGGGCAGCGGGAGATGCGGCGGTTCGAACCGAGGCTGCGCGGCATGCGGACGGGGCTGGTCGGGGCGGGCGGCGCGGCGGATGAGGAGGCGCGCGCCACGCGGCGTACGTGACGCGGGAGTTGGCCGGTCCCGACGGCGTCCTCGATGCCGGGCCCGCTCGGTTCGGGGGGCTCTTCCGAAAGCCGGATCACTGTGCGTGACTGATCGACATGCAGAGCGTTGCCGCCCGTGTGAATCTGGTCGAGGCCCCGATGCGGGGCCCCAACCCCCCTCACCCACCACGGGAGTGAACCCACATGGGTATGAAGGACAAGTTCCAGGACCAGACCGAGCAGTGGCAGCAGCAGGCCAAGCAGAAGATGGAGCAGGCCAAGGAGCAGGCCAAGCGCCAGGGCCAGGGCCGCCAGGGTCAGGGCCGTCCGCGCGACGAGGAGAAGTCGCGTGAACAGCAGGAGGCGCAGGACCGGTTCGACCAGGACTACGACGCGTAGCCGCTGCGCTCGGCTTGGTTGATGAGCATGGGGTGCCCTGTTGTCCGGGGCACCCCATGTCCTTGTTTCTACATGCGGGGCGGGAGCTTCGGGCGGGCTCTGTTCGGGACGTTCTCGTAGGTCGGGGGTGTCGCCGGAGGGGTCGTTTCCAGGAGGTCCAGGGCGAGGCGGATCGCGTCGTCCAGTTGGGCGTGGCGGCCCTCCGCCCAGTCCAGCGGGGTACGCAGTATCTCCAGGTCGGGGGTCACGCCCCGGTTCTCGATGGACCAGCCGTACGCGTCGAACCACGCCGCGTTCATCGGTACGGTGATCACCGTGCCGTCCCCGAGCTGATGGCGGCCGGTCATGCCGACGACACCGCCCCAGGTGCGCTGGCCGACGACCGGGCCCAGTTTCAGCAGTTTGAAGGCGGCCGTGATCATGTCGCCGTCGGAGGAGGTCGCCTCGTCCGCGAGGGCCACCACCGGGCCCCGGGGGGCGTTGGAGGCGTACGACACCGGCTGGGCGTTGCGGGTCAGGTCCCAGCCGAGGATGGTGCGGGTCAGCTTCTCCACGACCAGTTCGCTGATGTGGCCGCCCGCGTTGCCGCGCACGTCCACGATCAGCGCGGGCCGGGACATCTCCATCCGCAGGTCGCGGTTGAACTGCGCCCAGCCCGAGCCGCCCATGTCCGGGATGTGCAGATAGCCGCACCGGCCGCCGCTCAACTCCCGTACGACCGCGCGCCGTTTGGCCACCCAGTCCTGGTACCGCAGGGGCCGCTCGTCCATCAGGGGGACGACCGCCACCCGGCGGGGCAGCCCGGACTCGGGAGGGCCCTGGGTGAACGTCAGCTCCACCGTCGTTCCCCCCGCCCCCGCCAGCAGCGGATACGGCCCGCTCACCGGATCCACCGGCCGCCCGTCCACGTGGGTCAGCACGGCCCCCTCCCGGATGCCCGTTCCCGCGAGCGGCGACCGCGCCTTGGAGTCCGAGGAGTCGCCCGGCAGGATCCGCTTCACCACCCAACGGCCGTCCCGGCACACGAAGTTCGCGCCCAGCAGCCCCTGCCGGCGCTGATAGTGCGGTGGCCCCTCGTTGCGCCGCGCGGGGCTGACGTACGCGTGCGAGGTGCCCAGTTCGCCGAGCACCTCGCGCAGCAGATCGGCGAACTCGTCGGGGGACGCGACCCGTTCGACCAGCGGACGGTACTGGTCGAGCACCGCCTCCCAGTCGATCCCGCACATCCCGGGATCCCAGAAGTACGCCCGGATGAGCCGGCCGGCCTCCTCGTACGCCTGGCGCCACTCCGCGCCCGGATCCACCTCGTGCAGGATGCGCCGCGCGTCGATCCAGACCGTCGAGTCGCTGTCGCCGGACTCGGTCGACGGTACGGCCCGCAGGTCGCCCTCGTCGACGACGACCAGCCGGGTGCCGTCGCCGCTCACCCCGAACCAGTCGAGATGGTCGACGAGTTCGGACTTGCGCGCCTTGGTGATGTTGAAGTGTTCGAGGGTCGGACGGCCGCTGGTGTCGTCCGGGTTGGCGAAGGTCTCGCCCAGCGCGCCGGAGATCGGCCAGCGCAGCCACACCAGGCCGCCGCCCGCGACGGGGTGGAGGGCGGAGTACTTGGAGGCGCTGACCGGGAAGGGCGTGACGCGGCTCTCCAGGCCCTCGATCTCCACGGTGACCGCGCCGTCCGCGCCCTCGTCCTCCAGCGGGTCCAGGCCCCCGGCGGCCGGCCGGCCCTCCGGGTTCAGCGCGAAGGGGGACGGCGTCGCGGAGGAGAGGGGCACGAGGTAGGGGCGGCAGCCCAGCGGGAAGGACAGGTCGCCGGTGTGGACGTCGTACACCGGGTCGAAGCCGCGCCAGGACAGGAACGCCAGGAAGCGGCCGTCCCGCGTGAACACCGGGTTCTCGTCCTCGAACCGGCCGTTGGTGACATCGACGATCAGCCGCTCGGCCGAAACGCCGTCACCGGGGGCGGGGGAGCCGCCGTCAGGGTTGCTGGAGCCGTTGGAGCCGCCCGTGGAGCCGATCCGTGCGATCTTGATCTGCCGCAGTGAGCGCCCGATCCCCGGATGCGACCACGTCAGCCAGGCGCCGTCCGGCGAGAAGGCCAGGTCCCGCACGGGCCCGTTGACGGAATGGATCAGCTCGTCGACCTCACCGCCGGAGCCCTCCTCACCCTCCTCCCCATCCGCCTCCTCCGTCGTATCGAGAAGCAGCAGCCGTCCGTCGTGCGAGGCGAGGGCGAGGCGTTCGCCCTGGGGGTCGGACACCATCTCCAGGACCCGTCCCAGCCGTCCGGAGGCGAGCCGGCGCGGGGGGCGGTGGCCGGTGGCCCGGGGGAGATGGGCGATCTCGACCGCGTCCTCGCCGTCCGCGTCGGTGACGTAGGCGACCCGGCCGCCCGAGCCGAGCATCTCGGGGAGCCGTACCCGTACGCCCGGCGTGTCGGTGAGGGTGCGGGCGGGGCCGTCGCGGTGGGTCAGCCAGTACAGACTGCCGCGCACGACGACGGCGCTGGCCCGCCCCGTCTCGTCGACCGACAGCCCGTCGATGTGATGGGCGGCCGGGATCTGGTACGGCCGCCGCCCCGCGCGCGGGCCGCTGAGCCGTACGTCGAGGCGGCGCGGCTCGGAGTCGGCGGCGAGGTCGTCGACGATCCAGAGGTCGCCGGCGCACTGGTAGACGACGCGGGTGCCGTCACTGGCGGCGTGCCGGGCGTAGAAGGCGTCGTGGTCGGTGTGGCGGCGCAGGTCGGATCCGTCGTACGCGCAGGAGTAGAGGTTGCCGACGCCCTCGTGGTCGGAGAGGAAGGCGATCCGGTCGCCGACGAACAGGGGGGAGGCGAGGTGGCCGTCGATGTCTTCGAGGAGCCGTTCGCCGTGCAGCCACAGCCGGCCCGTGGCGCCGCCCCGGTACCGCTTCCAGGACGCGGGTTCGTGCGGCGGGGTGCCGGTGAGCAGGAGGGTGCGGCGCTCGCCCTCGACGTCGGCGACCTGGATGTCGGAGACCGGGCCCCAGGGCAGCTTGCGGCCGGGGTCGCCGTCGGGGGTGACCTTGTAGGCCCAGGTGAAGTACGAGAAGGGCTCGCCGTGGGAGGCGACGGCGAGGATGTCGCCGTCGGGGGTCCAGCCGCAGACCTGGGTGTCCGGGCTGCCCCAGTACGTCAGCCGGCTGCTCGGGCCGCCGTCCACCGGGACCAGGTGGATCTCCGGGACGAGGCTGCGCCAGCTCGTGTACGCGATCCGGTCGCCGTCGGGGGAGAGGCGGGGGTGGCCCAGTTTCGCGCGGTCCACGGTGAGCCGCCAGGCGCGGCCGGGGCCGTCCAGCGGGGCCAGCCAGAGGTCGTCCTCCGCCACGAAGCACAGCAGGTCGCCGCTGATGTGCGGCAGGCGCAGATAGCTCACCTCCCCATGCTTTTCCGCCCGGAGGCCCCGGGCAACTCGTACGGCGCTTCGAACGGCGCGGAGCGCACGCCCCGTCACCCCGGCCCATCGCGCCCTCCTTATGTCCCCTTCACATACGTGACCCAGCGCACGTACGAAACTGTTTCGTTTCTTTGAGGGCCAGGGTATCGTCGTCTCTGTACGAAGCACCTACGGGTGACGCGGAGAGGAGAGTGTGGGATGACCGAGGTCGCCGTGGCGCGTCGCAGTCGGCTCACCCCCGAGCGCGAGGCCGAGCTGTACAAGGCCGTGCTCGACCTGCTCCGCGAGGTCGGTTACGACG
Organism: Streptomyces sp. NPDC032126; assembly: GCF_055580085.1. Lineage (NCBI taxonomy): Bacteria > Bacillati > Actinomycetota > Actinomycetes > Kitasatosporales > Streptomycetaceae > Streptomyces > Streptomyces sp. NPDC032126. The sequence continues at coordinate 195,024 of NZ_JBVIMA010000009.1, read as the reverse complement.
CCCTCACCATGGACGCCGTCGCCGCCCGTACCCGGTCCAGCAAGGCCACGCTCTACCGCCAGTGGGGCGGCAAGGCCGAACTGGTCGCGAAGGCGGTGCGGCACAACAAGCCGGGCGGTGACCTGGGCGAGGTCGACACGGGCTCGCTCAAGGGAGACCTGCACGCGCTCACGATGCGCTCGGACGACTGCGAGATGGAGCAGAACGCCGCACTGATGCGCGGTCTGGCCATGGCGGTCCACGGCAACCCGGACCTCCTCAACGCGTTCCGGGAGCATCTGATCGAACCGGAGATGGCGGAGTTCCGCCGCGTGCTGCAACGGGCCGTCGACCGGGGCGAGGTCCGCCCGGACAACCCGGCGATCGACTACATCATGCACATGATGATCGGCGGTTTCGCCGCGCGCACGATGATCGACAAGCTGCCGCCGACCCGGGACTTCCTCCTCTCGTACATCGACGCCGTGGTCCTCCCCGCCCTCGGCGCTCCCACCGCCTGAGCCCCCGGCACCCGCAGCACCCCGCACCACCCCGTAGCACCTGACGCGCACCGCTCACGTCGTCGGGCCGATCACTCCTGCCACCCAGCGGGTTGATCACCCCTGCCCTGAACACCCCACGACCTGACCGGGAGTACGCCCTCGTGGCCACGTTCCTCTATCGCCTCGGCCGGTTCGCCTTCCGGCGACGGCATGTCGTCGCCCTGATCTGGGTGGCGCTGCTGACGCTCGCAGGCGTCGGCGCCGCCAGCGCGCCCGCCGCCGGCAACTCGTCCTTCTCCATCCCCGGTACGGAGGCCCAGAAGGCCTTCGACCTGCTGGAACAGCGCTTCCCCGGGATGAGCGCCGACGGCGCCACCGCCCGGGTCGTCTTCAAGGCCCCGGCCGGCGAGAAGATGACGGACGCCGACAACAAGGCGACCGTCGAGAAGACCGTCAAGGAGCTGTCCGACGGCTCCGAGGTGGTCTCCGTCGCCGACCCCTACACCGGCCACGCCGTCAGCAAGGACGGCTCGGTCGCGTACGCGTCCGTGAAGTACAAGGTCTCCGGCATGGAGCTGGAGGACGCCTCGCGGGACGCCCTGGAGAAGGCCGCGCAGGACGCGCGGAGCGCGGGCCTGACCGTCGAGGTGGGCGGTGACGCCCTCAACACCACCCCGGAGACCGGCGCCACGGAGATCATCGGCATCGCGGTCGCCGCGGTGGTCCTGGTGATCACCTTCGGCTCGCTGATCGCGGCGGGCATGCCGCTGCTGACGGCGATCATCGGCGTGGGCATCGGCGTCTCGTCGATCACCGCGCTCGCGAGCACCCTGGACCTCGGCTCCACCACGTCCACCCTCGCCTCGATGATCGGTCTGGCGGTCGGTATCGACTACGCCCTGTTCGTCGTCTCCCGGTACCGCGCCGAGCTGGCGGAGGGCCGGGAACGCGAGGAGGCGGCCGGCCGGGCCGTCGGCACGGCGGGCTCGGCGGTGGTCTTCGCCGGTCTCACCGTCGTCATCGCCCTGGTCGGGCTGTCGGTCGTCAACATCCCGATGCTGACCAAGATGGGCGTCGCGGCGGCCGGCACGGTCGCGATCGCGGTCCTCATCGCGCTGACGATGATCCCGGCGCTGCTCGGCTTCGCCGGCCGCAAGGTGATGCCGGCGGGCCAGAAGAGCAAGCTGCTGGGCGGCGGTCGCGCGCGGAAGAAGGACGGTGCGGGCAAGGACCGCCCGAACATGGGCACCCGCTGGGCGAGCTTCGTCGTACGGCGCCCCGTGGCCGTCCTGCTCCTCGGCGTCGTGGGCCTGGGCGCGGCGGCGATCCCCGCGGGCTCCCTCGAACTCGGCCTGCCGGACGACGGCTCGCAGCCGACGTCGACGACGCAGCGGCGGGCGTACGACCTGCTGTCGGAGGGCTTCGGGGCCGGCTTCAACGGGCCGCTGATGGTCGTGGTCGACGCGAAGGGAAGCGACGACCCGAAGGCGGCCTTCCAGAAGGTCGACGACGAGATCAAGGGCCTGAAGAACGTCGTGACGGTGACCCCGGCGGCACCGAACAAGGCGGGCGACACGGCGACCATCACGGTCATCCCGTCCTCGAAGCCGTCCTCCACGACCACCGAGGACCTGGTCCACTCCATCCGCGACAAGGGCGCGGACATCAAGTCCGGCACGGACGCCGACGTCCTGGTCACCGGCACGACGGCGATGAACATCGACTTCTCGCAGAAGCTGAACGACGCGCTGATCCCGTACCTGGCGCTCGTGGTGGGCCTGGCCTTCCTCCTGCTGATCGTGGTGTTCCGGTCGATCCTGGTTCCGCTGAAGGCGGCGCTCGGCTTCCTGCTCAGCGTGATGGCGGCGCTCGGCGCGGTGGTCGCGGTGTTCCAGTGGGGCTGGCTGTCCGGCCTCATGGGCGTCGAGGAGACCGGCCCGATCATGTCGATGATGCCGATCTTCATGGTGGGTGTCGTCTTCGGCCTGGCCATGGACTACGAGGTGTTCCTCGTGACCCGGATGCGGGAGGCGTACGTCCACGGCGAGAGTCCGAGCCAGGCCGTGGTGACCGGGTTCAAGCACGGCGCGCGGGTCGTCACGGCCGCGGCCGTGATCATGATCGCGGTGTTCTCCGGCTTCATCGGCTCGTCCGAGTCGATGATCAAGATGATCGGCTTCGGCCTCGCGGTCGCGGTGTTCTTCGACGCGTTCATCGTGCGGATGGCGATCGTCCCGGCGGTCCTGGCGCTGCTCGGCAAGCGGGCCTGGTGGCTGCCGAAGTGGCTGGACCGCGCCCTGCCGAACGTCGACGTCGAGGGCGAGGGCCTGCGCACGGAGGCCGACCGCCTGAAGGGCGCCGAGAGCGACGGCGACAAGGAGCTGGTCCGCGCGTGACGCGCGAGCTCCTGTGAAGGACGGCCGGTGAGGGATCCGTGGGGACGGGGCACCCTCACCGGCTTCTTCGCGCACGCGCGCACCGCGCCTGCTGGCCCCCCGGGGCGCACGGGGCGCACTGGGCGCACGGTGCGCGCACCTAGCGCCGGATGAGTAGCCGTGCGGCCGGCGTGCTGTGGACGCTGATCTACGTCTCGATCGGCTGGCTGACCGCCCTGGTCGGCCTCGTGGCGGTGTGGTCCCGGGCGGACGGGGCGAGCTGGTCGGAGGTCGGGAACGTCGTGCTCCCGTACCTCCTGGCCCTGCTCGCCGGCGCCCTCCTGCTGACGGCCCTGGCCTTCGCGCCCGGCGTGCGCCGTCTCTCCGCGGCCACCCGCCTGCTCCTGCTGGGACTCCTCGCCTCCCCGACGGTGGCCGTCGCCGGGTACGCGTGGATCGCGACGGGCTGAGCGCGGGCCGGGCCGGTCGGCGTAACCCGGTCGCCTGCCCCGTACACCGACCGCTACCGTGCGGGCATGACATCGACCGGTGCTCATCCCCGTTTCGCCGAAGCCCTGCGTGACCTGGAGCTGGGGGAGGTGGTGGCGCGGGTAAGGCGGTTCCCGGACGGGACCCGTACCGCCGCCGAGGCGGCCGCCGCGATCGGGTGCGAACTGAGCCAGATCTGCAAGTCGCTGGTCTTCGCCGCCGACGGGGTGCCCGTGCTGGTGCTCATGGACGGGGCGTCCCGCGTCGACGTGGAGCTGGTGCGGGAGGCGCTCGGCGTCGAGCGGGTGACGCGGGCGGACGCCGCCGTCGTACGGGAGACCACCGGGTACGCCATCGGCGGGGTGCCCCCGTTCGGGCACCGCACGCGCACGCGTGTGCTCGCGGACCGCGGACTGCTCGCGCACGACGTCGTATGGGCGGCCGCCGGGAATCCGCACGCCGTCTTCCCCATGGCTCCCGCCGCGCTCGTCGAGCGGGCCGGCGCGACCCTCGTGGACGTGCGCGAGCGCGACGCGTGACCCCCCTCGTCACCGCGGCCGTCCTGCTCGCGGCCGTCACCCACGCCGGCTGGAACGCCCTCGCCCACCGCATCGACGACAAGCTCGTCGGCTTCACGCTCATCGCGGGCGGCGGGACGCTCATCGGGCTCGCGCTGCTGCCCTTCACCGCGGTCCCGGCGGCCGGCGCCTGGCCGTACCTGGTCGCCTCCGCCGTCATCCACGTCGCCTACTACCTGCTGCTCATGCGCTCGTTCCGGCTCGGCGACTTCGGCCAGGCCTACCCCATCGCGCGCGGGTCCGCGCCCCTCGTCGTCACCCTCCTCGCCGCCCTGTTCGCCCACGAGGTGCCCGACGGCTGGGCCGCCGCGGGGATCGCCCTGTCCTGCGTGGGCCTGACCGGCGTCGCCGTGTGGGGGCTGCGCGGCCGGCGGCCGAACTGGGCGGCGATCGGCGCCGCGCTCGCGACGGGGCTCACCATCGCCGCGTACACCGTCGTCGACGGGCTCGGTGTGCGCGCCTCCGGCTCCTCCCTCGGGTACATCGCCTGGCTGATGGCGATCGAGGGCTTCGTGATCCCGCTGTACGCCTGGTACCGCTGGCGCGGCGGGACCGTCGCCCGGCTGCGGCCCTTCGCCGCCGTGGGCCTGCTCGGCGCCGCGCTGTCGGTGAGCGCGTACGCGCTGGTGCTGTGGGCGCAGACGCGTGCCGAACTCGCCCCGATCGCCGCCCTGCGCGAGTCGTCCATCCTGGTGGGCGCGGCGATCGGCGCGGTCTTCTTCAAGGAGCGGTTCGGGGCGCCGCGCATCGCCGCCGCCGGGCTGCTGGTCGTCGGCATCGGGCTGATGCTGCACGCCGGGTGATCACGGGCCGGCGGCGAGGGGCAGCGCGTCCGTGTAGCCGTTCGTCGGGCGGTCGATCCTCGTCACCGTACGGGCGTCCAGGGCCACGTCGGCGGAGCTCGTGCCGAGGGTTCCGCCGGGGTGCCAGGTGCCGGTGACCGACACCCACGTGTCGGACTTCGGCGCGGGCACGCCGTGCACGGTCACCTTCACCGACTGGGCGTCCGCCGCACAGCAGTTGAGGATCAGTCGGGTGACGTACCAGTCGTCCGCGTCCTTGCCCGGGGTGACGAAGCCGGACAGCAGGACCGTCCGCCCCTGGATCGCCTTCGTACGGTCCTGGCGCACCCGGCGCGTGAAGTCGCCGAGCGTGAGGGGGAGCGGGGAGGTGGCGGGCAGCGGGTCGAAGTCCTCCTGATCGGTCGTGACGACCTGGGCGGACTCGCGGGAGGCGGTGTAGGCGCCGAGGGCGGGCGGGGCCAGCAGGAGCAGGCTGAGCGCGGGGAGGAAGAGCAGCCAGGCCACGCGGGGCGGGGCGGAGTGGTCGTGACCGTGGCCGTCGTCGTCCTGGTCGTGATCGTGGTCCCCGCCGCCCTCGACGTACGCGTGCGTGCGCGCGTCCCCCCGGTTCCGGTACGCCGACCTGTACCACGACCAGCCCTCCGCCAGTCCCAGGAGCAGCAGGACGACGCCCGACGTCACCAGCAGCGGGCGCATCCCCTCCTTGACGTACCGGAGGAAGACGTCGGTGAACAGCGCGGTCCGGAGCAGGCCGAGGCCGCTGAGCGCGAGGAGCAGGGCCTGCGCGGGACGTTTCACAGGAGGATCCCTCCGACGAGTGCGGCGCACAGGATCGCGACGACGGTCGTGGCGGCGGAGAAGCGGATCGCGAAGGCCCGCCCGAACGTTCCCGCCTGCAGCGCGATCAGCTTCAGGTCGACCATCGGCCCGACCACCATGAACGTCAGCCGCGCCACCGGCGAGAACCCGCTGAGCGAGGCGGCGACGAACGCGTCCGCCTCCGAGCACACCGCCAGCAGGATCGCGAGCGCGGCCAGGAACAGCACCGACAGCCACACCGACCCGGCGAAGGTGTCGAGGACGGAGCGGGGGACGGCCACGTTGAAGGTGGCCGCCGCCATGGCGCCCACGACCAGGAAGCCGCCGGCGTGCAGGAAGTCGTGCCGGAAGCCGTCGCGGAACTCGGCCCAGCGGCTGTGCCCCGGCCGGTGCCCGGTGTGCCGCACGACCGGCCGCAGCCACTCCTCCCGGCCCCGCCACAGCCACAGCCAGCCCATGACCGAGGCGACGGCCAGCGAGGCGACCAGACGGGCCACGACCATCTCCGGGCGGCCGGGGAAGGCGACGGCGGTGGCGGTGAGGACGATCGGGTTGACGGCCGGCGCGGACAGGAGGAAGGCGAAGGCGGCGGCCGGGGTGACCCCCCGCCCGATCAGGCTGCGCGCCACGGGCACGGAGGCGCACTCGCAGCCCGGCAGCACGACGCCCGCGATCCCGGCGACCGGCACGGCGAGCGCGGGCCGCTTCGGCAGCAGCCGGTGGAACACGGACGCGGGCACGAAGGCGTTGATGGCACCCGACAGCGCGGTGCCGAGCAGCAGGAAGGGCAGCGCCTGCACGGTGACGGCGAGACAGACCGTCCGCCACGCCTGCATCGCGGGCGTGTCCATGCCCCGCGTGGCGAGGACGAGCAGGGTGCCGGGGAGCACGGCCGCGCCCAGCAGGAGCAGGGGCCAGTGCCGCGGCCACGCGCGCGTGGAGTCGGGGGAGTCCGCGGCCATGCTCTCGACGCGCCCCTCCGCCGTTTCTGTCTGATGCATGGTCGGATCAACATACTGGGTGCGGCCGTCCGCCCGGAGGAGCACCCTGGAAGCAAGTCTTCCGGAGGTGATCGTCATGATGCACACCGCAGTGGGATGGCACATCGAGCTGGAGTTCAGGGAGGACGAGACGCACACGACCGCGGTGGCGCTGGTACGCCTGCCCGACGGCACCGAGGTACGGGCCCACGGCCACGCCAGCCGCCACCACACGGACTCCAATCAGCCAAGGGTCGGCGAGGAGATCGCGGGCGCCCGCGCGTTGAACGAGATCGCCATGCAGCTCCTGACGAAGGCGCACGGCGAGATCGACCAGGCTTCGGGCCGTACGTCGCACCCGATCAACGTGTGAGGGAGGGCTCCGCCGGGGCGGCGGTCGCGCCTCAGCCGGCGATCGCCGTCCGTACGGCGCGCAGCAGCGCCTGCGCGCGCGGGTCCGCCGTCACGCTCGTGCGGAAGCCGTTGGTGACATAGCCGAAGGCGATCCCCGACTCGGGATCGGCGAGCCCCAGCGCGCCGCCGCGGCCGGGGTGGCCGAAGGACGCCGGGGACAGGAGCGGGGAGGCCGCTCCGTGCAGCATGTAGCCGAGCCCGAAACGGGTGTTGACCACCAGGACCCGGTCGGGCCCCGCCGAGCGCTCGCCGCGCGCCAGCTCCACCGTCTCCGGCGTGAACAGCCGCGTCCCGCCGTCCACGTCGCCGATCAGCGCCGCGTACACGCGCGCGAGCCCGTCGGCGGTGGCGATGCCGTTGGAGGCGGGCAGGACCGCCGCCCGGTACGCGGGGTCGTTCTCGTCGGGCAGCGGGGTGATCGCGGCGAAGGCGCGGCGGGTGAGCGAGGCGGGGTCGGCGTAGGCGTCGACGACGGAGCGCTTGGGGCGCGTGCGCAGCGCGCCCGATGGCGCCGGCGCCTCCACCTGGCCCACGCGCCCCACCCGGTGCGCCTGCGCCGCCGGGAGCCCGAGCCAGAAGTCGGCGCCGGCCGGCCCGGCGATCTCCTCGGCGATCCATGCGCCGATCGACCGCCCGGTCACCCGCCGCACCAGTTCCCCGGTGAGCCAGCTGTACGTCTGCGCGTGATAGCCGTGGTCCGTGCCCGGCTCCCACGCGGGCGCCTGCGCGGCGACCGCCGCCGCGCCCAGCTCGGGGTCGGCGGCCTCGGCGGGCGTGAGCGGCCGGTCCAGCGCGGGCACGCCGACGCGGTGGGCGAGCAGGTCGCGCACCGTCGCGCGGTCCTTGCCGGCCGCCTTGAACTCAGGCCAGTACGTCCCCACCGGCGCGTCCAGGTCCAGCTCCCCGCGCTGACGCAGCAGCAGGAGTACGGCGGCGGCGACGCCCTTGGTGGCCGAGCGCACGATCTGCGCGGTGCCGGGCTCCCAGGGGGCCGTGCCGTCGACGTCCCGCGTCCCCGCCCACAGGTCGACGACCTTGTGCCCGTCCCGGTAGACGGCCACGGCCGCGCCCCGCTCGCCGAGCGTCTCGAAGTTGCGTAGGAACGCCTCCCCGACCGGCTCGAAGCCGCCGGCCACCGTGCCGTTCACATCCACGTCCGTACGTCCTCTCGGCTCGCCTTCGACCGTGGGGGAACGTCGGCGCCGCGCCTGCGATTCCTTCGTCCCGTCAGCCGAGAAGGATCGTTACATCGATGTTGCCGCGCGTGGCGTTGGAGTACGGGCACACCTCGTGCGCCGCGTCGACCAGCTGGGCGGCGATCTGCGCGTCCAGCACCGGCAGGGACACGCTCAGTGCCACGGCCAGTCCGTAGCCGCGGTGCTTGTTGGGGCCGATGCCGACCTTGGCGGCCACCGTGGAGCCGGTCAGGTCGTAGCCCGCGCGGTTGCCCACCAGGATCAGCGCGTTGTGGAAGCAGGCGCTGTAGCCGGCCGCGAACAACTGCTCGGGGTTCGTCCCGTTGCCGTCCCCGCCCAGGGCCGGCGGCATCGCCACCTTCAGATGGATCTGCCCGTCCTGGCTCGTCACATGGCCGTCCCGGCCCCCGTGCGCGGTCGCCTCGGCGACATACATGATCTTCGTGGGACGGGTGTCGACGGGACTCTCGACCCCAGCAGCTTCGACCACGACGGGACCTCCCCAGGGCAGCGTTCATACAAGTGTGCACAAGTACATCGCGCACAAGGTACCGACCGGTAGGTGGGGCAAAGCGGTGGGGGAGGGGGTAACTGCGGGTAACGGGGGGCGCGGTGGGCACCGCGCGCCAGGTGGGCCAGCGCGCGCCGGCGGGGGCGCCGTGGGCTACCGGGCGCGGTCCGCCGCGCCGTGCGCCTTCTCCGCGAGCCCCCACAACTCCTCGCGCAACCTCGCGACCTCCGCCATTTCCAGCCCTGTCGCCGTGAGCAGCGCGCCGGGCACGCGCGCCGCGCGCCCCTTGAGTTCCTCCCCGCGCCCGGTGCACGCGATCAGCACCGAGCGCTCGTCGTGGGGCGCGCGCTCCCGGCGGATCAGCCCCGCCGCCTCCAGCCGCTTCAGCAGCGGCGAGACCGTTCCGTAGTCGAGGCGGAGGGCGGCGGCCAGTTCCTTGACCGTCGTCTCGCCGCGTTCCCACAGGACGAGCAGGACGAGGTACTGGGGGTAGGTCAGCCCCAGCTCGTCGAGGACCGGGCGGTACGCGGCCGTCACCGCGCGCTGGGCCGCGTACAGCGCGAAGCACAGCTGCTGGTCGAGCAGCAGCGACCCGTACGCCAGGTCGTCGTCTTGACGCGTCACGCCCCCATTGTCACCGAGCGCGGGTCGAAGCCGAACGGCAGCTCCAGCCGATGGGCGCGCATCAGCGCGTCGTCGGCGAGCAGATCGGCCGTGCGCCCGTCCGCCGCGATCACGCCCTCGCTGAGGATCAGGGAGCGCGGGCACAGCTCCAGCGCGTACGGCAGGTCGTGCGTGACCATGAGCACGGTCACGTCCAGCGAGCGCAGGATGTCGGCGAGTTCACGGCGGGACGCCGGGTCCAGGTTGGACGACGGCTCGTCCAGGACCAGGATCTCCGGCTCCATCGCCAGCACGGTCGCCACGGCCACCCGCCGCCGCTGGCCGAACGACAGATGGTGCGGCGGACGGTCCTTGAAGTCCGCCATGCCGACCCGCGCCAGCGCGCGGTCCACCCGCTCCTCCAGCTCGGCGCCCTTGACCCCGGCGGCCGCAGGACCGAACGCCACGTCCTCGCGCACGGTCGGCATGAACAGCTGGTCGTCGGGGTCCTGGAAGACGATGCCGACCTTGCGCCGGATCTCGGCCATGTGCCGCTTGCCGACGGGCAGTCCGGCGACGGTCACCGTGCCGGCGCCCCCGGTGAGGATGCCGTTGAGGTGCAGCACGAGGGTGGTCTTGCCGGCGCCGTTGGGGCCGAGCAGCGCGACCCGCTCCCCGCGCGCGAGGGAGAAGTCCACGCCGAACAGGGCCTGGTGGCCGTCGGGGTAGGCGAAGGCGAGGCCGGAGACCTCCAGGGAAGCAGTACTCACAGGGTCCATCCCAGCAGACACACGACGAGGGCGGCGAGGGGGAGCGCGAGGGCGTACGACCACTGCGCCCGGGACGCGGTCACCTCGTCGATCACCGGCATGGACCCGGCGTACCCCCGGCTCACCATGGCCAGGTGCACGCGCTCCCCGCGCTCGTAGGAGCGGATGAACAGGGCGCCCGCCGACTTCGCGAGCACCCCCCAGTGCCGTACGCCCCGCGCCTCGAAACCGCGCGACTCGCGCGCGATCCGCATGCGCCGCATCTCGTCCGTGATGACATCGCCGTAGCGGATCATGAAGGACGCGATCTGCACGAGCAGCGGCGGGAGCTTGAGGCGCTGGAGGCCGAGGAGCAGCTCGCGCAGTTCCGTGGTGGAGGCGAGCAGCACCGACGCGGCGACGCCCAGGGTGCCCTTGGCGAGGACGTTCCAGGCGCCCCACAGGCCGCTCACGCTCAGGGACATCCCCAGCACGTCCACCCGCTCGCCCTCCGCGACGAACGGCATCAGGACCGCGAACGCGACGAACGGCACCTCGATCAGCAGCCGCCGCAGCAGGAATCCGGCCGGTACGCGCGCGTGGTACGCGACGAGGGCGAGCAGCGCGGCGTACAGCCCGAACGCCCACATCGCCTCGCGCGGCGTCGCCACGACGACCACGACGAACGCGAACGCGGCGGCGAGCTTGGTGTGCGGCGGCAGCGCGTGCACGCGGGTGTGCCCGTGCCGGTAGAGCCGGTGCGCGTGTCCGGCGCCCATGTCAGACGTTCTCCACCGTCGTGGCGGTGGGCGACGCGTCGTGCGTACGGCGCCGGCGCACGGCCCAGAAGACGGTGCTGCCCGCGACGGCGGTCACGCCCACGCCGATCACCCCCGCGAGCCCTCCGGACAGGCGCGCGTCCTGGACGTCCTTGACGCCGTAGTCGGCGAGCGGCGAGTCGCTGGAGGCGTGCTTCTCGGCCTTCCGGTCGATGCCCTGGTCGTGGGCGACCTTCTCCAGGCCGTCGGGGCTGGAGGAGGCGTAGTAGCTGACGAAGCCGGCCAGGACGAGCGAGGTGACGATTCCGGTCGCCCACAGCGCGCGGCGGGAGGTGCGCGCCGCGACGGGCGCCGTGCGCGCTCCCTGGGGGGCGGGCGCGTCCACGAGTTCGCCGTTCACGCGCAACTTCAGGCGCTGTCGCAGGTCGCGCGCGCCGTACACGAGATCCGGGCGCACGGCGATCACGGCGCCCACGGTCAGCGCGGTGATCGCGGCCTCACCGATCCCGATCAGCACATGCACGCCGATCATCGCGGCGGCGACCTTGCCGATCGACACGTCGGTGGTGCCGCCGACCGCGTAGAGGAAGGTGAAGACGACCGCGGCCGCGGGGACCGACAGCAGCGCCGCCACGAAGGACGCCACGGTGACGCCGCGCCGGGAGCGCGGGAGCAGCTTCACCAGGACGCGGAAGACGGTGTACGCCACGACCGTCGTCACGATGGCCATGTCGGTGATGTTCACGCCGAGCGCGGTCAGCCCGCCGTCGGCGAAGAGGATGCCCTGCATGAGCAGGACCACGGACACGCACAGCACCCCCGTGTACGGGCCCACCAGGATCGCCGCCAGCGCGCCGCCCAGCAGATGGCCGCTGGTGCCCGCGGCGACGGGGAAGTTGAGCATCTGTACGGCGAAGATGAACGCGGCCACCAGACCGGCCAGCGGCGCGGTCCGCTCGTCGAGCTCCCGGCGTGCGCCGCGCAGGCTCACGGCGATGGCGCTCGCGGCGACGACTCCGGTCACGGCGGAGGTCGGGGCGTTGATGAATCCGTCGGGTACGTGCACTGTTCGATGATAGTCGCTTGTTGCGAATCACTTGCAAGAGCGAGTTGATGGCCTGAAGGCATAATCCAGAAAATATGGGACATTGAAAGGGAAGCGGATGCACAGCTTCCGTACAGGTCACTCAGCGTAAGGGGCCGTCCGATGTCCGTAGTCGAGCAGTACGCGCGCGCCCACATCGTCACGGACGAGGACCCGGTCGAGGAGGAACAGTCGGCCGTCCCTGTCGTCCTGAGGTACGACCCGGACGACGACCCGCGCGCGGTGCGGGTCGGACTGCCCGACCGGCACGAGTGGACCTTCTCCCGCGCGCTGCTCGAACAGGGACTGCGCGCCCCCGTCGGCAGCGGAGAGGTCCGGGTGTGGCCGTGCGGGAGGGTGCAGGCCGTCGTGGAGTTCCACTCCGCGGGGGGCGTCTCCGTCGTGCAGTTCGAGACGAAGACGCTCACCCGCTTCCTGCGCCGCACCTACCTGGCCGCGGAACCCGTGCCCCACTGACACCGGTTCGGTGACCCCGGTCCGGCGGCTCAGCCCATCCGCAGCAGCGCGGCCACGATCGGGCCGGCCGTGTCGCCGCCGTGGCCGCCCGCCTGCACGACGCCCGCGGCCGCGAGGTCGCCCCGATAGGCGGTGAACCAGCCGTTCGGCTTCGACTGCCCGTCGACCTCCGCCGAGCCCGTCTTGGCGCCGTAGTCCGGGCCGAGACCCGACATCGCCTCCGCCGCCGTGCCGTGGGCCGCCGTGTAGTTCATCAGCTCCCGCAGCTGGCCCAGCGTGGCCGCGGACATGCTGCGCGAGGCATGGGCCAGCGTGCGGTGGTCGACCTCCGGCGAGACCAGGTAGGGCTGGTGGAAGGTGCCCGACTTGACCGTCGCGGCGACCGACGCCATGTTCAGCGGGTTCATCCGCACCCCGCCCTGACCGATCAGCGAGGCCGCCATCTGGGCCGCCGACTGCACCGGCACCGCGCCGTCGAAGGTGGGCACGCCGACCGCCCAGTTGTTCATCGACAGCCCGAAGACCTGCTGCGCCTGCTTGGTCAGGCTGTCGTTGTCGAGCTTGGGCGCCTGGCTGATGAAGGCCGTGTTGCAGGAGCGCGCGAAGCTCGCCTTGAAGCTGCCGCCCTTGATCTCGAAGTCGTCGTCGTTGTGGAACTTCCACCCGCCGAAGGTGAACGTCTTCGGGCACGGATGGGTCTTGTCCGCCGCCGTCAGGTCCCTCTCGATGAGCAGCGACGAAGTGATGACCTTCATCGTGGAGCCCGGCGCGAGAGAGCCCTGGAAGGCCGTGTTGAAGCCCGGGTTGCTGTTGGCGACCGCGAGGATCTCGCCCGTCGACGCGCGCGTGACGACGACCGACGCGCGCGCCCGGGCCGCCACCAGCCGCTCGGCCTCGGCCTGGATGGTCGGGCTGAGCGTGGTCTTCACCGTGCCCGGCGTGCCCTTGCTGAGCTCCAGCAGGGTCTTGTCGGAGGACTTCTTCGCCTGCGACTCCTTGCCGCGCACGACACGCAGCTCCACGCCCGCCTTGCCGCCGGCCGTCTTGCCGTACTTCTCGCGCAGACCGTCGAGGACGGTGCCCAGCGAGGGGTACTTCTCGGCGGTCAGCTCGCCGCCGTGCTTGTCGAGCGCCCTGATGGGCGGCGTGCCCGACTCGCCGGTCACCAGGGTGTCGCCGTCGGCGAGATCGGGGTGGACGACCGCCGCGTGCCAGTCGACCAGCGGCTTGCCGTCCGCCGCGCGCCGTACGACGGTCAGCGCGCCGGCGTACGCCAGCGGCTTGCTGACGCCCTTGTAGGTCACCGTGCCCTTCACGGAGAACGGCACCTTGTCGCCCGCGCGCGTGCCGGGCGTGAGCGTGACGCCGGTGATGTGGGCGTCCTTGGTGTAGCCGGTGAGCAGGGCGGCGGCGGCCACGGAGTCGTCGGTGACGGCGGCGGCCTGCGCGACCTTGCCCTGCTGCCAGGACGTGAGGAAGGCCGTGGCGGTGCCGGTGACCTCCGTCGCCGACAGGGGGCCCGTCTTGACGTGGGCCTTGTGGTCGGCGGCGGCCGTGCGGTCCTCGGCCGCCGCGCCGCCGCCGTAGAGCGCGTACACGCCGACGGCGGCGCCGACGACGACGGCACCGACCGTCCCGCCGACCACGGCGGGCCTTCTGCTGCGCCGTTCGCCGGCGCGTCTTCTCTTGCCCACTCCTGTGTCCTCCGCGATCCCCAGGGGCCCCCACACGCCCCGTAGCCCTCGTTGCCCTCGCTCACCCCAACGACGGCGACCAGCCTAGGGTCCCGTCCTGTGCGGGTGATGCGGCTGTGACGTCAACCACCCCGAAACCGCCCCGGTGCGGCACGGTCGTGGCACGGTCGTGACCTACGGGAGGCCGACGCCGGGCCCCGCCGGTCTCAGCCGCCGGCCCGCAGCACCGCCGCGACGATCGGGCCGGCCGCGTCGCTGCCGTGACCGGCGTCCTGGGCCATGGCCGCGACGGCGACGTCGTCCCGGTAGCCGGTGAACCAGCTGTTGGACTTCGCCTGACCGTCCACCTCGGCGGAGCCGGTCTTCGCGCCGATGCGGCCGTCCAGCCGGGACATCACGCCCGCCGCCGTGCCGCTGGTCGCGGTGCGGTTCATCATGGCGCGCAGCTGCTGCACGGTGCTCGACGGCAGCCCACGCGCGTGTGCCAGTTCGCGGTCGTCGAGGCCGCGCGGGACGATCACCGGCTGCCGGAAGACGCCCGTCATGGCGGTGGCCGTCACCGACGCCATGTTCAGCGGGCTCATCTGGACCTGGCCCTGGCCGATCAGGGCGGCCGCCATGTCGGGGCCGCCGGTGGCCGGGACCGCGCCGTCGAAGGACGGGATGCCGGTCTTCCAGTTGTTCTGCCCGAGCCCGAAGCGCTCCTGGGCCTCCTGGGTGAGCGATTCGGTCTTCAGGTCGTCGGTGAACTTGATGAAGGCCGTGTTGCAGGAGCGGGCGAAGCTCTCGGAGAGCGTGGCGTGCTCGTTCGGCTTCATGTTCTTCAGGTTGTGGAAGGTCTGGCCCTCCCACAGGGCGTCAGGCGGGCAGGGCGCGGGCCCGGTCGCCGTCGTCAGCTTGTTGTCGATGAGGGTGGCCGCGCTGATGATCTTCATCGTGGAGCCGGGGGCCAGCTTGCCGAGGAAGGCGGCGTTGAAGCCGTCGGCGCGGTGGTTGGCGACGGCGAGCACATCGCCCGAGCCGGCCTGTACGGCCACCACGGACGACTCGGCGTACCGGGCGACCGCCTTCTCGGCCGCCGCCTGCACGGAGGCGCTCAGCGTGGTCCGCAGCCTGCCCGGCCGGCCCTCGGCGAGGGTCAGCAGCGGGGTGGCGGCGGCGCTCGCGTCGGCGTGGCGGATCGCCAGCTCGACGGAGGGTGTGCCGCCCGCCGTGGGGCCGTACTTGGCGCGCAGCTCGTCCAGGATCGGCCCGAGGGAGGGGTACTTGTCCTTCGTCAGGACCTTCCCGGCGCGGTCCACGGCCTCGATCGCCGGGGCGGAGGACTCGCTGGTGACGAGCGTGTCGTCCATGTTCTTCAGCTGGGGGTGGACGATGGACGGCTGCCAGTCCACCAGCGCCTTGCCGGTGGTGACGCCCCGCACCACCGTCAGCCGGCTGCTGTAGGCGAGGGGTTTCGACTTCCCGCCGTACGACACCGTTGCCTTGACCGTGAAAGGCACGCCGGCCCCGGTCGCCGCGCCGGGCGTGATGTGTACGCCGCTGATGTGCGCCTCCTGGCTGTAGGAGGCGAGCAGCGGCCCGGCCTTCTCGGCGTTGTTGGTGTACGACGCGGCGACCGCCGACTCGCCCCGCGCCCAGGCCGCGAGGAACTCGCCGCTGGTGTCCCTCACCTCGTCGGCGCTCGGCGGCCCGGTCCGCACGGCCGCCGGTCCGCTCGACCCCGTACCGTCGTCACCGTTTAACGCGGACAGGATGTTGTAGGCGCCGAATCCGGCGCCGCCCACCATGACGACGAACACCGATCCGACGATCGCCGCCTTGGCTCCCTTGTGCATGTGGTCCTCCCCGTTTCCCCGTGGTCCGCCGGTCGTCCCCGCGATTCTGAACGCGTTCAGAACGACCGGCCGCTCTCGCACTGTATGCGGACCAAGGGGCTCCTGTGGCCCGAGTTTCCGGGAAGGTGTCCGAACGGAGACCGGGCGGAGCCGCTACGCGGTTCGGCCGGGACAGGCCCTAGACCCAGGTGTCCAGCCACATGCGTTGGCGCCATTCGTCGATCGGGATCGCCGTGCCCGTGTACAGGGGCCAGAAGTAGATGAAGTTCCAGGCGATCAGGAGGACCAGGACGCCCGCGCCGGTCGCGCCCGCCACCCGGCGGGTGTCCGTCGAGCCCGGGGGGCCGATGATCGCGCCGAGCATCATCGCCACGGCCAGACACAGGAAGGGCAGGAAGACGACGGCGTAGAAGAGGAAGATCGTGCGCTCCTGGTACAGGAACCACGGCAGATAGCCGGCCGCGATGCCGCAGGCGATCGCGCCCGCGCGCCAGTCGCGGCGGAACGCCCAGCGCCACAGGACGTACAGGATCGCGAAGCAGGCCGCCCACCACAGCAGCGGCGTGCCGATCGCCAGCACCTCCCGCGCGCACTTCTCGCCCGCGTCCGCCGGGCAGCCGTCCGTGCCGGGGGCGGGCGACTCGTAGAAGTACGACACCGGGCGGCCCAGGACGATCCAGCTCCACGGGTTCGACTGGTACGTGTGCGGCGAGGTCAGGTGCGTGTGGAACTCGTACACCTCGTGCTCGTAGTGCCACAGGCTGCGCCACCAGTCGGGGAACAGCCACGTCCAGCTGCCGCCCTTGCCGTCGGTCGCCGCCCAGTTGCGGTAGTAGCCGCCCGAGCCGTCGGACGGCGACAGGATCCAGCCGGTCCACGAGGCGATGTACGTGACCACCGCGACCGGGACCGTCGCGAGGAACGCGAGGCCCAGGTCGTACTTGAGGACGGCCCGGTACGGGTGCCGCGCGCCCGCCACCTTGCGGTTGCCGACGTCCCAGAGCAGCGCCATCACACAGAACGCGGCCATGATGTACAGGCCGTTCCACTTCGTGCCGATGGCCAGGCCGAACATCAGGCCCGCCAGCCAGCGCCACGGGCGCAGGCCCAGACGCAGGGTGTCGCCGACCCCCGGGTCGGGGCGGTGGCGCCCCTCCGCGTCCGGCCGGAGCGCCGCCGCGAGCCGCACGCGCGCGTGGTCGCGGTCGACGACCAGGCAACCGAACGCGGCCAGCACGAAGAACATCAGCACCCCGTCGAGCAGCGAGGTGCGGCTCATCACGAAGGCCAGACCGTCGACCGCCATCAGCGCGCCGGCCAGACAGCCCAGCAGGGTCGAACGGAACAGCCGCCGCCCGATCCGGCACAGCATCAGCACCGACAGCGTGCCGAGCAGCGCCGTCATGAACCGCCAGCCGAACGGATCGAACCCGAAGAGCAGCTCGCCCAGACCGATGACGTACTTGCCGACCGGCGGATGCACCACGTACGCCGCGTCCGACGGGACGGTGAGGTGCCCGCCGCTGCTGAGGACCAGGTCGTTGGCGTTCTTGTCCCAGTTGACCTCGAAACCGCGGTGCACGAGCGCCCACGCGTCCTTGGCGTAGTACGTCTCGTCGAATATCACCGCCTTGGGGCTGCCCAGGTTCCAGAACCGGATCACGCCCGCCAGGAGCGCGACCAGCAGCGGGCCGCCCCAGCCGGACCAGCGGGTGACCCGGTCCGCCCACGCGCGCGGGACGCCGAGCGCGTGCCACAGCCGCGGACTGGGCTCGGCGTACGGCGGCACCAGGCGCTCCCGGACGTCGCCGGCCGCCGGGTCCGCCGTGTATCCGAAACGGCGCAGCCGCTGCTGCCACGGCGTCCGCTCGTCGTGCGGAGCGTGGCCCTGCCGGTGGTCCGTGGAGTCCATGGAGGACGCGGTACTGGTCACCGCGCCATCGTAGGGAACCCATCTGTGTGAGTCCCGTGCCTCGCCCCTGCGAGGATGGAAACGTGACAGTTACGCCCGGAACCCTGGTCCTCGCCGGCACGCCCATCGGTGACGTGTCCGACGCCCCGCCCCGGCTCGCCGAGGAACTCGCCGGCGCGGACGTCGTCGCCGCCGAGGACACGCGCCGGCTGCGCCGCCTCACCCAGGCGCTCGGCGTGACCCCCAAGGGGCGCGTCGTGTCCTACTTCGAGGGCAACGAGTCCGCCCGCACGCCCGAACTCGTCGACGAGCTGCTCGCCGGCGCGCGCGTGCTGCTGGTGACCGACGCGGGGATGCCGTCGGTGTCCGACCCCGGCTACCGGCTGGTCGCCGCGGCCGTCGAGCGGGACGTCCGCGTCACCGCCGTGCCCGGCCCGTCCGCCGTCCTCACCGCGCTCGCCCTGTCCGGGCTGCCCGTCGACCGCTTCTGCTTCGAGGGGTTCCTGCCGCGCAAGGCGGGCGAGCGGCTGTCGCGGCTGCGGGAGGTCGCCGAGGAACCGCGCACCCTCGTCTACTTCGAGGCCCCGCACCGCCTCGACGACACGCTCGCCGCGATGGCCGAGGTGTTCGGTGCCGACCGGCGCGCGGCCGTCTGCCGGGAGCTGACCAAGACGTACGAGGAGGTGCGCCGCGGGCCGCTGCGCGAGCTCGCGGAGTGGGCGGCGGAGGGGGTGCGGGGCGAGATCACCGTGGTCGTCTCCGGCGCGCCCGCGCGGGGGCCGGAGGAACTCGACGCGGAGGAGCTGGTGCGGCGGGTCCGGATCCGGGAGGAGGCCGGGGAGCGGCGCAAGGAGGCGATCGCGGCGGTGGCCGTGGAGGCGGGGGTGCCCAAGCGGGAGGTGTTCGACGCGGTCGTCGCGGCGAAGCGCTCCGCTGGGTGAGGCCAGATTTACGGGGCGCGCCGTTCCGTTCCGGTCCGATGCGGGGTGCGGGTTGCGTTGTGGCCTGTCGCGCGGTTCCCCGCGCCCCCTTCGGGGCGCGGGCGCCCCATGTGGGGGTCAAGGTCCGTCTTGGAATGCAAAGGGTGAAGCCGGGCGGCGGGCCGGTTTGGCAAGGAACGTCCAAATCAGGTCCAACAGTCGACAGGGGCTGATGCGTTCGCGCCGGCCGAGGCGTCCACTGGGTGCAGGGACGCACCCGTCCCTCGTCCCACGGGGCGCTTGTCCAGCGGACAAGAGGAGCTGGCATGAGTGAGATCGCAGGGCAGACCGGCCTGCGCGGCGGCGCGACGGCTGTCGTCAACGAGTCGTACTCCTTCGCGTGCATGCGCTGCGGGCACGGCTGGGAGCAGTCGTACGAGATAGAGCACCACGTCGACGGCGATGGCCAGGAGTTCGTCGTCTACGTGGCGGACGGCCGTATCGTGCCGTCCCCCCTGAGCCGCCCGGCCTGCCAGAACTGCGACGGCCACATCGTGCGCATCATGCGCGCCGGTCAGGTGTCGTCGGTGCTCGGCGCGTCCCGCAAGCCGCACCGCGTGCCCGCCGCGGGACCGGTGGAGGTGCCCGAGGTGGCCGGTGCCGCCGGTGACGCCGGCACGGGTGACGTGCGGGACGCGGAGTCCGGGCAGCAGCATCACTGGCACCTGTCCGATCTCCTGCACCCCTTCCAGCGCCGGGCGAGCTGACCGCGCGACGGGGCCGGGCATGCCCCTTCCGTAGGATCGGGGCATGTCCTCGAACGCCGACAAGAGCGCCGACAAGAACGCCGAGAAGAACGCGGCACCGCCGCTCCCGGAGCCCCTCCGGGTGCCCGTCGCCGACTCGCACACCCACCTCGACATGCAGTCCGGCACGGTGGAGGAGGGCCTCGCCAAGGCCGCGTCGGTCGGCGTGACGACGGTCGTGCAGGTCGGCTGCGACGTCCGCGGCTCGCGATGGGCGGCCGAGACGGCGGCGGCGTACGACAGCGTCCACGCGGCCGTCGCCCTCCACCCCAACGAGGCCCCGCGCATCGTGCACGGCGACCCCGACGGCTGGTCCCGGCAGGGCGCGCGTGAACCGGGGGGCGCGACGGCGCTCGACGAGGCGCTCGCCGAGATCGACCGCCTGGCCGCGCTCCCCCAGGTGAAGGGCGTCGGCGAGACGGGACTGGACTACTTCCGCACCGGCCCCGAGGGCAAGGAGGCGCAGGAGGCCTCCTTCCGCGCCCACATCGAGATCGCCAAGCGGCACGGCAAGGCCCTCGTCATCCACGACCGCGACGCCCACGCCGACGTGCTGCGCGTCCTGAAGGAGGAGGGCGCGCCCGAGCGCACCGTCTTCCACTGCTACTCCGGCGACGCCGAGATGGCGGAGATCTGCGCCCGCGCCGGATACTTCATGTCCTTCGCCGGCAACGTCACCTTCAAGAACGCCCAGAACCTGCGGGACGCGGTGGCCGTCGCGCCGCTGGAGCTGCTGCTGGTGGAGACCGACGCGCCCTTCCTGACCCCGGCGCCGTACCGCGGACGGCCCAACGCCCCCTATCTCGTTCCGATCACGGTGCGGGCCATGGCCGCCGTGCGCGGCGTCGACGAGGACACGCTGGCGACGGCGCTGGGCGCCAACACGGCCCGCGCGTTCGGCTACTGACAGTATGCCTTTCGTAACCGTCCGATAACGCTCACCAAGGGTTCGCCTGGGCCCGATCGCGACCGTGCGTAGCCGCGTCGCTTGGGAGAGTCACCGCCGACCCGCTAGGTTCTGGGGGCCCGATCCGGGCCCACCTCTGGACCCACCGGACCCCTGGAGCGTGTCGGCGTGAGCAACTCCCCCTACGCGCGCAACGCGCACTACGCCCACCACCCGGTACACGAGCCCTACGACCCGCCCGGCGCCGCCGTCAGCGCCGGCGCCGACCTGCACAGCGCGGAGACGGTCGCCTACGGGGCGTACGTGGACACCTATCGCCCCGCTTACGAGTCGCCCGCGCCGGTGCTTCCGCGTCAGGCGGGGAGCGCGGCGGGGGAGGGGGCGCCCGAAGGTGGTGTGCGCGCCGGTGTGGGGAGGCGGGGTGCGCGCCGGCGGAAGGTGCGGTACGCCGAGCGCTCCGACTCCACCGTGCGCCGGCTGCTGCCCCAGGCGCTGGTCGTCGCCTTCCTGGCCGGCGGGACGACCGCCTTCGTCGCCAAGGACAAGGCGATCGAGCTGACCGTCGACGGCTCGCCGCGCACGCTGCACACCTTCGCGGACGACGTGACGGAGCTGCTCGCGGAGGAGGGCGTGCGGGTGGGGGCGCACGACGTGGTGACGCCCGCCCCCGGTACGGATCTCAGCAGCGGCGACGAGGTCGCCGTGCGCTACGGGCGGCCCGTGCGGCTCACGCTGGACGGGCAGCGGCACGAGCTGTGGACGACGGCCGACACGGTGGAGGGGGCGCTCAGGGAGCTCGGGGTGCGCGCGGAGGGCGCGTATGTGTCCACGTTGCGCTCCCGGCGCATCGGACGGGAGGGGCTCGCGCTGGACGTGCGCACCGAGCGCTCCGTGACGATCATGGCCGACGGGCACGCCCGCACCGTCCGCACCAACGCGGCGACCGTGCGCGAGGCGGTCGAGGAGGCCGGGATCACGCTGCACGGCCAGGACACCACCTCGGTGGCGCCGGACAGTTTCCCCCGGGACGGGCAGACGGTCACCGTGCTGCGGATCACCGGCACCAAGGAGGTGCGCGAGGAGCCGATCGCCTTCGAGGTGCGGCGCACCGAGGACCCGTCGCTGTTCAAGGGCACGGAGGTCGTGGAGCGGGCCGGGCAGCCGGGGCTCAGACGGGTGACCTACGCGCTGCGGACCGTCAACGGTGTCAAGCAGCGGCCCCGGCGGGTGCGGACGGAGATCGTGCGCGAGCCGCGCGCGCAGGTGGTGAAGGTGGGCACCAAGCCGCTGCCGAGGTCCGTGGGAGGCGCCGATCACCTCGACTGGCACGGGCTCGCGACGTGCGAGTCCGGCGGGCGGCCGAACGCGGTCGACGCGTCGGGGACGTACGGCGGGCTGTACCAGTTCGACACGCGCACGTGGCACAGCCTCGGGGGCAGCGGACGCCCGCAGGACGCTCCGGCGGCCGAGCAGACGTACCGCGCGAAGAAGCTCTACCTGCGGCGCGGCGCGAGCCCCTGGCCGCACTGCGGGGCCCGGCTGCATGGCTGAGGGGCGGCGGCGGATGGCTGGGGGCGGCGGCGGATGGCTGGGGCCCGGCGGCGGATGGCTGGGGCCGGCCGCAGGGCTGAGGCCTGGCGGGTGGCTGAGGTGCGGCACGGTTGAGGTCGGTGGGCGGCTGAGGGTCGGCGGACACCTGAGGTCGGCGGGTGGCTGAGGGGCGGCGCGGTTGAGGTCGGCGGACGGCTGAGGGCGGCACGGCTGCGGGTCGGCGGCCCGGGACCGACGGCGGCCGCCGGCAGCCGTCGGTCCCGGGGATCACGGTCCTGTGGTGTCCGTTCCCCCGGCGGCCCGGGCCGTGATGTCCGGGGCTGTCGGTGGGTCCCCGTAGTCTTGTCCCGTGAGCAGCAGCCCCACCCCCGACGCCCTCCTGGGCCCCGCCGACATCCGTGAGCTGGCGGCGGCCCTCGGTGTGCGTCCCACCAAGCAGCGCGGCCAGAACTTCGTGATCGACGCGAACACGGTCCGCCGTATCGTCCGGACCGCGGACATCCGGCCCGAGGACGTGGTCGTGGAGGTCGGGCCGGGGCTCGGCTCCCTCACGCTCGCGCTGCTGGAGGTCGCCGACCGGGTCACGGCCGTCGAGATCGACGACGTGCTGGCCGCCGCGCTGCCCACCACGATCGCCGCGCGGATGCCGCACAAGGCGGACCGTTTCGCGCTGGTGCACTCCGACGCGATGCACGTCGACGAGCTGCCGGGCCCGCCCCCGACGGCCCTGGTCGCGAACCTGCCGTACAACGTGGCGGTGCCGGTCCTGCTGCACATGCTGGAGACCTTCCCGAGCATCGAGCGGACGCTGGTGATGGTGCAGTCCGAGGTCGCCGACCGCCTGGCCGCCTCGCCCGGCAACAAGGTGTACGGCGTGCCCTCGGTGAAGGCGAACTGGTACGCCGAGGTCAAGCGCGCGGGCGCCATCGGCCGCAACGTCTTCTGGCCGGCGCCGAACGTGGACAGCGGGCTCGTCTCGCTGGTCCGCCGCAGCGAGCCGATCAAGACCACCGCCTCCCGGAGGGAGGTGTTCGCCGTCATCGACGCGGCGTTCGCGCAGCGGCGCAAGACGCTCAGGGCGGCGCTCGCCGGATGGGCGGGCTCCGCCGCGGCCGCCGAGGCGGCCCTCGTCGCCGCCGGGGTGTCCCCGCAGGCGCGCGGAGAGGCCCTCACCGTCGAGGAGTTCGCCCGCATCGCCGAGGCCGGGTCACAGCGGGAGACGACCCCCGCACCCCCGAGGGAGGAGTCCGGCAAGTGAGCGTCACGGTGCGCGTGCCCGCCAAGGTCAACGTCCAGCTCGCCGTGGGTGCGGCCCGCGCGGACGGCTTCCACGACCTGGCGAACGTCTTCCTCGCGGTCGGCCTGTACGACGAGGTCACGGTCACCCCGGCCGACGAGCTCCGCGTCACCTGCGAGGGCCCGGACGCCGCCCAGGTCCCCTTGGACCGCAGCAACCTGGCCGCGCGCGCGGCGATCGCCCTCGCCGAGCGGTACGGGCGCACGCCCGATGTGCACCTCCACATCGCCAAGGACATCCCCGTCGCCGGCGGCATGGCGGGCGGCAGCGCGGACGGCGCGGGCGCGCTGCTGGCGTGCGACGCGTTGTGGGGCACGGGCGCGTCCCGGGGCGAACTGCTCGACATCTGCGCCGAGCTGGGCAGCGACGTGCCGTTCAGTCTCGTGGGCGGGGCCGCGCTCGGTACGGGGCGGGGTGAGAAGCTGACCGCCCTGGAGGTCGGCGGGACCTTCCACTGGGTGTTCGCGATGGCCGCGCGCGGGCTGTCGACGCCGGCCGTCTTCCGTGAGTTCGATCGGCTCGCCGAGGGGCGGGACATTCCGGAGCCGGTGCCATCGCCGGACCTGCTGGAGGCGCTCGCCAAGGGCGATCCCGAGGCCCTGGCGGCGGCCGTCTCCAACGACCTCCAGCCCGCCGCGCTCTCCCTCTTCCCGGAGCTTGCCGAGACGCTGAACGCGGGGCGTACGGCGGGGGCGCTCACGGCACTTGTCTCCGGCTCGGGCCCGACCACCGCCTTCCTCGCGCGGGACGCGGCGTCGGCGGAGAAGGTGGCGGCGGCGCTGCGGGCGTCGGGCACGTGCCGGAGCGTGCGGGTGGCGGCGGGGCCGGTGGCGGGGGCGACGGTTCTCTGACCTGGAGTGGCTCAGAGTTCGTCGATGGCGGTCAGGTCGATGTCGATGTCGTACGGCGCTGAGACCTTGATGCAGTCCCGGTGCATGCCCATGTGCACGTACGCCTTGGTGAGCGGGTCGAGTTCATAGGTGTGGATGAGCGGGCCGCCGTTGGCTCCGTCGCGTTCGACGCGCCAGAAATTGGGAATGCCCGCGGCGGCGTACTTGTGGGGCTTGGTCGTGCGGTCCCGGGACTCCGATTCCGGGGACACTACCTCCACGGCTAGCAGCACGTCCCGCGCCTGGTAGCTCGTCTGGTCCGGGCCGTTGACCGCATCGGCCAGGACCACGCTCACATCGGGTTCCGGGGCATTGCGCCGGTCGAGGACGACGGTCATTTCCCGCCTCACCCTGAACTTCTTCGGCACGCTTTGCCGGAGGCCGCTGACCAGCAGGTCGATCACGTCTGCGTGGAAGTTGCGTTGCGGACTCACGATGATGAGGCTCCCGTCGATGAGCTCGGTGTGCGGCGGGAGATCGGGCAGTGTGAACAGGTCGTCCACGGTGTAGCCGTCCTTGGGCGGCACGTGCCAGTGGCTGTGCTGCGACACGGACTCGGCGGTCATGGTTCCTCCCATGGACGGGATCCTGCTGCCTGCCCCCCACGGTAACCGCCGCGTCCCGATCACGTCATCACAAAGAGTGACAACCCCCTCGCGCCCCGCCTCCACCCCCGCAGGGCCTACGCTTGAAGGCTGATCCACCCCCGCGCACAGGAGTGAAATGGCCGTCAACCTGGTCAATGTCGAGAACGTCAGCAAGGTGTACGGCACCCGTGCGCTCCTTGACGGTGTCTCGCTCGGGGTGTCCGAGGGGGACCGGATCGGTGTCGTCGGACGCAACGGCGACGGCAAGACCACGCTGATCCGGATGCTCGCCAAGCTGGAGGAGGCCGACAGCGGGCGCGTCACGCACTCCGGCGGCCTGCGGATGGGCGTGCTGACGCAGCACGACTCCCTCGACCCGGCCGCGACCGTGCGGCACGAGGTCATCCGCGACCTCGCCGACCACGAGTGGGCGGGCAACGCCAAGATCCGCGACGTGCTGACCGGGCTGTTCGGCGGGCTCGACCTGCCCGGCTTCCCCAAGGGGCTCGACACCGTCATCGGACCGCTGTCCGGCGGCGAGCGGCGCCGTATCGCGCTCGCCAAGCTGCTCATCGAGGAGCAGGACCTCATCGTCCTCGACGAGCCGACCAACCACCTCGACGTCGAGGGCATCGCCTGGCTCGCCCGCCACCTGCGGGAGCGGCGCTCCGCGCTCGTGTGCGTGACGCACGACCGGTGGTTCCTCGACCAGGTCTGCACGCGCATGTGGGACGTGCAGCGCGGTGCCGTCCACGAGTACGAGGGCGGCTACTCCGACTACGTCTTCGCGCGGGCCGAGCGGGAGCGGATCGCCGCGACCGAGGAGACCAAGCGGCAGAACCTCGTCCGCAAGGAGCTGGCCTGGCTGCGGCGCGGGGCGCCCGCGCGCACGTCCAAGCCGCGGTTCCGGGTCGAGGCGGCCAACGAGCTCATCAAGGACGTGCCGCCGCCCCGGGACAGCAGCGAGCTGATGAAGTTCGCGTCCTCCCGGCTCGGCAGGACCGTCTTCGACCTGGAGGACATCACCGTCCAGGCCGGCCCCAAGGTCCTGCTGAAGCACGTCACCTGGCATCTCGGCCCCGGCGACCGCATCGGCCTCGTCGGCGTCAACGGCGCCGGCAAGACCTCGCTCCTGCGGGCCATGGCCGAGGCCGCGCGCACCGAGGGCGAGACCCAGCCCGTCGGCGGGCGCGTCGTCGTCGGCAAGACCGTCAAGCTGGCCTACCTCTCGCAGGAGGTCGCCGAACTCGACCCCACCTGGCGGGTGCTGGAGGCCGTGCAGCGCGTGCGGGAGCGCGTCGACCTCGGCAAGGGGCGCGAGATGACCGCCGGTCAGCTGTGCGAGACGTTCGGCTTCAACAAGGAGAAGCAGTGGACGCCGGTCGGGGACCTGTCCGGCGGTGAGCGGCGTCGCCTCCAGCTGCTGCGGTTGCTGATGGACGAGCCCAACGTGCTCTTCCTCGACGAGCCCACCAACGACCTCGACATCGAGACCCTCACCCAGCTGGAGGACGTCCTCGACGGCTGGCCCGGCTCGATGATCGTCATCTCCCACGACCGGTTCTTCGTCGAGCGGACCACCGACCGCGTGTACGCCCTCCTCGGCGACGGCACCATGCGGATGCTGCCGCGCGGTATCGACGAGTACCTGGAGCGGCGGCAGCGCATGGAGGAGGCCGCGGCGGCCTCGGCTCCGGCGGCGGTGAAGCCGGCGGCGGAGAAGGGTGAGAAGAGCGCCGCCGACCAGCGCGCCGCCAAGAAGGAACTCCAGCGGATCGAGCGCCAGTTGGACCGTATCTCCGAGAAGGAGACCAAGCTGCACGACCGGATCGCCGAGAACGCCACCGACTTCGCGAAGGTCGCGGAACTCGACGCCGAGCTGCGTGGGTTGGCCGGGGAGCGGGAGGAACTGGAGATGCGGTGGCTGGAATTGGCCGAGGAGGCGTAGGCACCCGTTCGTCCGCGGGTTTGAGGATGGCTTGCGCGCCCCTCTCCACGCACCCTCTCTTCGTCGGTGCGCGGGGGAGGGGCGTGCGGTGTGTGAAGGGGGCGTGGAGGCGCGTAACGGGGGTATCACGGGGCGGTTTTCCCTTGGGTACAGGGGCAGATCCGGGCCCGTGCGGTGTCGGTGCCGGGTGATAGAAAGAGCCGTCTGACAACTGTTGAGAACTGTCTGTAGACGACTCCGGTCCCACACGAACCTCAGGGTGTGGCTAAAAATCAGTGAACGAGGGGGAAGACGCTGATGACTCAGCCGCCCAACCAGCCGCCGCAGCAAGGCGGTTTCGGAGCACCGCAGCATCAGCCGCCCCAGGACCAGCCGCAACAGCCCGCCGCCGGCGGCTTCGGCGCGCCCGAGATGCCGGCCCAGCCGCCTCAGGCACCGCCCGCGCCCGGCTACGGCTATCCGCAGCAGCCCGGCGCGCCCGCCGCCTCCGGGCCGTACGCCCCGCCCCAGCAGCCCGGTGCGCCCGCCGCCCCGGGCCCGTACGGGCAACCGCAGCAGCCCGGCCCGTACGGTGCCCCCGCCGCGCCCGGTCCCTACGGCGCGCCCTACGGACAGCCCCAGCAGCCCGGCCCGTACGGACAGCAGCCCGGCTACGGCTATCCGCCACAGGCCCAGTTCCCGGGGGCACCCGGGGCCGCGCCGGGCGCGGGCTCGCGCAGTCCCTTCAAGGGCAGGACCGCCGTGCTCATCGGGGCCGCCGTGGCCGCCCTGCTCGTCGTCGGCGGTGTCGTGTTCGCCGTGACGAGCGGCGGAAGCGACGACGACAAGAAGCCGGTCGCGGAGAAGAGCGACGACGACAAGGCGTCCGCCTCCGACGCCCCGGTCAACCCCGGTGACGGCAGCGGCGACGGCGGCGACGACCCGGAGAACTTCAACGAGGGCCGCAAGGCCGGCGAGGCGAAGGTGCTCTGGTACAAGGAGGCGCCCGACGCCCCCGGTTCCGGCGCCGACGCGCCCGGCATGTGGATCACCGACAAGGCGGCGGTGAAGGCCGCCTACAAGGAGCTGGTCGCCTACAACGTCGGCGACGGCAGGCCGACCTGGCCCGCCATCACCTTCCCCTACGAGATCTGCGCGGTCACTCCACAGAAGACGGCCGACGACAAGATCGTCGTCGCGTACATGAGCGGTGTCAGCGAGCGCGCCACGTGCAACCAGCTCCAGCAGGTCGACCTCGCCACCGGCGCGAAGGGCTGGACGGCTAAGGTCGCGGACGGCGAGCTGTTCGACAGCACGTCCGACATCGAGCTGGCGGTCACGGGCAACACGCTGATGGTGGGCCGCTCGCAGTCGGGGACGGCGTACGACGTGCGCACGGGCAAGAAGCTGTACGACAAGAAGCGGTACGGCGACGCCTGCTTCCCCAGCGCCTTCGCGGGCGGTTCGCGGCTGATCGCGGTGTCGTCCTGCGACGCGACCGGTGCGAACGAGCACGACGAGATGCAGGAGCTGGACCCGGCGACCGGCAAGGTCAAGTGGACCTGGGCGGTCGACAAGGGCTGGGAGATCGAGAAGACCTTCTCCGTCGACCCGCTGGTCGTCTACAGCACCAACGACGACAAGAACACCTGGAACATCTCCACGCTCACTCCCACCGGCACGATCCGCTCCCAGGTCCATGTGAACGAGAAGTTCGCCCCGGACTGCGGCGGCCTCGGATCGTTCCTGCACCGCGATCTGACGGGCTGTCTGGGTGTCGCGGCGGACGCCAACACCCTGTATCTGCCGACCGACGCGAGCAGCGGGCCCAATGAGGTCGTGGCGATCGACCTCGCCTCCGGCAAGGAGAAGTGGCGCGTGAAGTCCCCCGCCGACGAGTCGATGCTGCCGGTGAGGGTCGAGGGCGGGAACCTCGTGGCGTACGTCGAGCCGTCGTACGACGCCGCAGGCCAGGTGGTGTCCGTGCCGACGGCGGGCACCGCGCACACGCCGGCCAAGCTGCTGCAACTGCCCGCGAGCACGCTCAAGATCGAGGGCGGTTTCTACAGCCGGGACCTCGCCTGGGTCGACAGCCGCTTCTACATCTCCAGCACGCAACTGGACGGCGGGGACGAGGCGAAGGAGAAGCTGATGCTCGCCTACGGCAAGTGAGGCACGCTGCCGGCACCGACGCCCGTGCCCGAGCCGACGCCCGCGCCGACGCTCGAGCCGACGTCCGAGCTGGCGCTGGCGCCCGCGCCCCCCAACCCCGTCCCCGCCCCGTTCTTCCGAGCTTTTCCGAGGTACCCACGCCATGAGCACCCCGCCGCCTCCGCCGCCCCACCAGCCCCCGCAGGGACCGGGCCTCGGCACGCCGTCTCAGGACCAGGTGCCGCAGCAGCCGCCCGGCTTCGGCGCGCCCCAGCCGCCGCAGACCCCGCCGCCGGCGGCCCCTGCGCCCACCCCGCCCCAGGCTCCTCCGGCGGCCCCGCCCGCCCCCGCCGACAACCCCCACTTCGCCAAGGCCCCGGAGCCGGGCTACGGCTACCCCGGCGCCCCCCAGCAGCCCGCCCAGCCCAGCCCGTACGCCCAGCCGCCGCAGCAGCCTCAGCCGCAGCAGGCGCCCCAGCAGCCCAACCCCTACGGCGGTCAGCCCGCCTACGGCTACCCGGCCCCCGCCCCGGCCGCCCAACCGGGCCAGCCGGGATACGGCTATCCGGCCCAGCCGGCCCAGCCGGCCTACGGCTACCCGGGCCAGCCCACCGTCCCCCTCCAGGCGCAGCCCGCCGCCCCGGCCGGTGGCCGCGGTGGTCTGAACGCCCAGATCCTCATCATCGTCGCGGCCGTGGTTGCGATCGCGCTGATCGTCGGCGGCGGCATCTGGTACTCCCAGTCGTCCGGCGACGAGAGCGGCAAGAAGGGCACCAGCTCCGGCGGCACCACCGGCGGTCAGGACGGCAAGGACGGCAAGGACGGCGGCACCGCGGCCGGTTCCGAGAAGGTGCCCGCCGACCCGACCTCCAAGGCCCTCTTCCAGCTGCCGATGCCCGCCGTCGCCAAGGACGACAGCGTGGCCGTCGACGGCTCCTGGATGACGGACAAGGCGTATGTGAAGAGCGGCGTCGCCGAGGTCTCCGGCTACAACCGCGACACCGGCGCCAAGCTGTGGACGATCAAGCTGCCCGGCCCGGTGTGCGAGGCGACACCGCACCTCACCAAGGACTACCGGACCGCGATCGTCTTCCAGCCGGCGATGCCCGCCAAGAACTCCACGGCCGGATGCAGCCAGGTCGCGGGGCTCGACCTCGCCGCCGGCAAGCAGCTGTGGACCAAGACGGTCAACACCGGTGACCAGCCGATCGATTTCGACAACATCACGGTCAGCGCGAACACCGTCGCGGTCGGCAGCAGCGACGGCGGCGCGGCCTTCGACATCGCCTCCGGCAAGGTCCTGTGGTCCCCGAAGACGTCCGACACCTGCCACGACGCCGGGTACGGCGGCGGCGCGAAGCTGGTCGCGGTGCGCAAGTGCGGCAGCTACGACGCGCAGCAGCTGCACATCCAGACCATCGACCCGGTCTCCGGGAAGGTGCTCTCCGAGTACAAGATGACCCAGGACATCGAGTACGCGAGCGTCGTGTCCACCGACCCGCTGGTGGTGGCCGCCGACGTCGGCGACAGCGCCGGTGACGGCAGCGGTATCTCGGACTTCTTCTCCATCGACAACAAGACGGGCCAGTTGCGCACGCGCATCTCGGCGCCGGGCGACGCGTACGCGGCCGACTGCGACGGCATCACCCACGTCGAGGACTGCACCGGCATCGCCGTCGGCAACGACCGGCTGTACCTGCCGACCGAGGAGCACGACTCCTCCGGCGGCCACGGCTCCAGCAACGAGGTCGTCGCCTTCGACCTCGCCACCGGCAAGCAGACCGGCCAGCGCGCCGACGCGGGCGACGGCTACACCATCACCCCGCTGCGCATGGACGGCGGCAACGTGATCGCGTACAAGGAGCCGCCGTACGACAAGGGCGGGCAGATCGTCAGCATCGACGGCGGCTCGTTCAAGGAGACCGTGCTGCTGGAGAACCCGGCGACGGACGCGGTGTCGGACCTGGAGCAGGAGTTCTCGCCCGAGTACTCCGAGATCCTCTTCTCCCAGGGGCGGCTGTACATGGCCGACGTGTACGCCGACGGTCCGCGCGGCGCCGGTGACAAGAAGTATCTGGCGATCGCCTTCGGCACGAGTTGATCACCCGCACCCCCTCGAAACGATCACACAGAACCTCTCGAATGCGAGGAATGCCAAAAAGTCCGTCGATCCGGGGCACTTCTCACCAGTAGGGGGAGCGCAACGTCGAACAAGCGTGTAGCTTCCGGGGTCATCCGTGGTGGGCATCCATGGGGGGACTGGGGGGTTGCTCGATGGGAGTTCGGCTCATGGTGGTCGACGACCACCGATTGCTCGCCGAGGCGCTGGCCTCGGCCCTGAAGCTGCGCGGGCACCGGGTGCTCGCCGCGGCGGCGCCCGCCGCGGGCGCCGCCGAGCTGGTGATCACCAGGGCGCCCGAGGTGTGCCTGCTGGGGACGGCGACACCGGCCGAGCCGGGGATCTTCGACCCGGTGGTGCGCATCAAGCGGGAGCGTCCGCAGGTGGCGGTCCTGGTGCTGGGCCCGGTGCCGTCCCCGCGCGGCATCGCGGCGGCCTTCGCGGCCGGGGCGTCCGGTTACGTACGGCATGACGAGCGCATCGAGGGAGTCGAGCGGGCGATCATGAAGGCGCGTGCGGGGGAGGCGGCGGTGGCGCCGCAGCTGCTCCAGGGCGCCTTCAGCGAGTTGCTCAACCCCGTCGCCCAGCCCGACGACGAGGGCCAGCGGCTGCTGCAGATGCTCACCCCGCGCGAGGTCGAGGTCCTGGTCCGGGTCGCCGACGGCGAGGACACCCGGCTGATCGCGGCCGGCATGGGCATCGCCCCCTCCACGGCCCGCACCCACGTCCAGCGCGTCCTGATGAAGCTGGGCGTCGGCTCCCGCCTGGAGGCGGCGGCCCTCGCGGCCCGGACGGGCCTGCTGGACCGCGCCGGCGCCTTCCCCCACGCGGCCCCCCGGCCCTCGGACGTCTGAACGCACGGCGAAGGGGCCGGAGTTCCGTGGAACTCCGGCCCCTTCAGTGTGTCCCGGACGTCACCGGGGACCTCAGCCGAGCAGCAGCTTCGTGGTCTTCCACTCGCTGTCCGAGCTGATCACCGGGGTGCCCGTGCCGAGGACCGACGCGCCGCCCTTGTAGAACCAGATCGCGCCGTCGGACTTCAGCGCCCACAGGTCGGGGATGCCGTCCTTGTTGACATCGGCCGTGCCCCGCACATGGGTGATCGGCGTGTTCGTCGCGTCCCAGCCCTCGGCGTAGACCTCGTCCGCTCCGGTCTTGGAGCCGGCGGCCGTCGACAGGGAGGCGATGGTCGAGCCGGTCCCCGCGCTGTCCTTGATGCCGTGGCGCAGGTACAGGCGGTTGGAGGAGAGCGAGCGCCACAGCAGGTCGGGCGCTCCGTCCGCGTCGTGGTCGCCGACCGAGACGAGGTCGCGGTCCGCCCACGCCGTGGAGGAGATCTTGGTGAGGGTCAGGAAGGTCCCGCCGGTGTAGCCCTCGAAGGCCCACAGCTCGCCGCCGGTGGCGGTGGCGAACAGGTCGGGGCGGCCGTCCAGGTCGTAGTCGCCCACGATGATCTGGTCGAACGTCGCCGGGTCGGGCGCGCCGGCCGGCATCCGCAGGGCCAGCCGCTGGGAGATGTCGACGCTGCCGTAGCCGTCGCCGGGGTAGACGTAGAGCTTGCCGTCGGGCATCCGGGCGAACACGTCGCCGACCCCGTCCGCGCCGATGACGTCGCCGCCGTGCGCGATCAGCGCGGGCTTGCCGTCGGCGCCCATCCAGTAGCCGGGCTTGTAGAGATCGCCCTTTCCGTCCGGCTCGGAGAGCAGGCCGATGCCGTGGTCGTGGGCCGCGGCGAGCGAGACGTGCAGGTCGCCCTGGTCGGTGGACGGGTACATCCACAGGTTGCCGCCCGAGCTGATGGCGAGCAGGTCCGGGATGGTGTCGCCGGTCATGTCGCCCGGCTTGTCGGCGCTGTCGCGC
Organism: Streptomyces sp. NPDC032126; assembly: GCF_055580085.1. Lineage (NCBI taxonomy): Bacteria > Bacillati > Actinomycetota > Actinomycetes > Kitasatosporales > Streptomycetaceae > Streptomyces > Streptomyces sp. NPDC032126. Next base: position 162,226 of record NZ_JBVIMA010000009.1, on the reverse strand, counting down.
GGGGTGACGTAGAAGAGGTACTTCGCGCCGAGCGACGGGTTGCCCGCGCTGTCCTTGGCCCGCACGTACAGCACGTTGGGGCCGGCCATCGGCGGGGACAGCGACACGCTGGTGGAGGCGCCGGCGGTGACGTTCTTGCCGCCGTCCGCGAACGTCGTCGTGTTGAAGGACCACTCGAAGCGGGTGACGTCGGTGTCCTCGTCCGGCGCGAACGTGAAGCTGCCGGAGGTGCCGAACTTCACCGTGGACCAGACCGACCCGTCGTCGTCGGCCGGGGGGAAGACGGTCGACGTCACGATGGGCTCGTTGGGCTTGCCGCTGTCGAAGATGAACCGGCACACGTACGGGTCACTGGTCGGCGCGTACGCCGAGGCGGCCCCGCTGGAGTCGATCGCGCGCACCCGCCAGGAGTACGTCCAGCCGTTGGTGAACTTGTCCTTGGTGACGGTGGCGGACGCCTTGCCCGTGCTGGTCACCGCGACGTTCTTGTCGAGGATCTTGTGGTCGCCGTCGCCGGTGTGCCACAGCTCGAAGTCCAGGTACTGCAGGTCCTGCCGGGTGCTGGTGTCGTCCGGGTCGGAGGACGCGGCCGAGAGGACCACGTCGCGCTTGCCGACGTGGATGTACGGCGATGTCTTGTCGCAGACGCTGCCGGGCGTCTGGAGCACCGAACTCGGCGTCTTCGGCTTGCGGTTGTAGACCAGGGTCAGCTTGGGCGCGGACTCGCCCTCCGCGGTGAACTTCTTCCAGGAGTACGCGGAGTCCTCGGTGGAGGCCTGCAGTCCGATGGTCATCGAGTACCAGCCGCCGTCGGCCGCGTCCTGGGCCACCGACTTGGCGTCGTACGCCTCGTAGGCGTCCGGGCAGGACGAGTTGTAGCCGTGCGCGAAGGACTTGGTGCCGATGCGGGTCTTCCAGTCCGGCTGGTTGTTCCAGGTGGTCTTGGAGGAGATGCTCCCGGTCAGCCACATCTGCATCTCGCGGTCGGAGCACGACCAGGAGTACGACTCGCGCACCTTGATGGACGCCGAGGAGACGTGCGCGCCCTTGATGTTGGTGGACCAGCCGAGCCGGAAGAAGGAGCGGGACAGGCCCCAGGTCGTCGACTCGAAGCCGACGCGGGCCTCGGTGGTGCCGGTGTTGTAGTTGGCGCCGTCGTAGAAGCTGGAGCTCGGGTACTTCTTGTACGCGGTGGTCCAGTTCTTGGTCTTGCCGTAGATCGTGGGGTCGATGAAGACCGGGTAGACCGTGCTGTCGTCGGTCAGCAGCTTGGTGTCCGGGACGATCGACAGGGCCGTGGACGCGGCGCCGGGGGCGCTGAGCGAGGCGCCGGCGACGGCCAGATGGCTGCCGCGGTCGGCGCCGGCGAGGCCGGGCAGCGCGAGGACCTGGCTGTCGCTCAGGGCCGCGCTCCGGTAGGACGCCTCGCGGTACACGGCGCCGCCGGTGCGGCTCGTGCGCCTGCGGTAGGCGGCCGGGTCGACGGTCGGTGCCGCGGTGTCCTCCACCTCGACGCCGGAGTCGTCCTCGGCGCCGGGCCGTTCGGCCGACGGCTTCGGGGACGGCTCCGCGCTCGGCGCGGCGGTGTCCGCGCCGTCGCCCGTCACGGGCTTCTCCGCGGGGACCGGCGCGCCCGGCTCCTCGGAGTAGGGGGGCGCGGGCTCGGCGGGCTCCTCGGCGGGCTCCGGGTCGGCGCCCTCGGTGGTCGCGTACGTGCCCGCGGAGTCCCACATGTACGGCGTGGGGGACACGGCGATCTCGTTGCCGTCGCGGTCGACGCCCGAGACGACCTTGGTGACCGGGTCCAGGTTGAACGTCAGGTCGGGGGAGGAGATGCCGTAGCTCAGCTTCGCCAGCGCGGGGTCGGCGGCGGCCGCGGCGCTGTGCACGATCAGCACATGGCTGAAGCCGCTCGCCTGCGCCGTCAGCAGCAGGTCGACGCCGTCGAGGACGTTGCGGTACAGGGCACTTGAGTCGCTGATCGTCGGCGCGGGCAGCGTGCCCGGCCAACTCAGCGTGACTTCGTGCCCGTTGCTGGTCATCCTCGCCAACTCGGTGTAGCCGGCGGTCTCGTCGGCGGCCTGGAGGGCGCGGGCGTCACGGCTCACGGTGAACACGGCCGGCTTCACGGACGTGCTGCCGTCGCTCCTGGACGGGCCCTTGGCGCCGCCCGCCGAGAACACCACGGGATCCACGGCCGCCTTGGCCGCCCACCCGTCCTCGGTCCGGGCCAGCCGCGTGTCGATCGGCCGCCAGGCGCCGCCGACCTTCGTGCGGACGGGCGCGCCGGAGGCGACCAGTTCGAAGCTGCCGTCGGGGCGGGCGTACGTGGTGGACGTCTCGTCGCGCAGCGCGGTCACCTCGACGCGCTTGCCGGTGGAGACGGCCCGCGCCTGGGCGGTGTCCTGGTCGAGCGGGCCGGCCGCGGACTTCTTGGTCCGGGGGGAGCCGGAGGGGGAGTCCGGGCCGTCGAGCAGCGGTACGGCGAGCAGGCCGAGGCCGAGCGCACCGGCGACCGCGGCGGCCACCCCCGCTCGACCTCGCCCGGATCCGGGCAGGCCGAAGCGACGACGTTCCATGGGTTTAGGTCCCCTCCCCCTGAAATCCCGGAATTCCCCGGAATTCTATGAGCTCCTTGGCCGCGTCCCGGGCGCGCGCGTGCGGCACCGGGGAAAGCGAGCACAGAGCATGACCGATGCCGAGAGATTGCGCCACATCGGCCATTCGCCTTTGCCTTTCCGTGACCTGGGCAAGGGAGCGGGGCGGCTCCCTCGCTCGTCTTACAAGGTGAGCTGACCTGGCACTTCGCTTCCCGGGCACCTGGTGCGAAACGGTCACATTTTGCCCATAGTTGGCGGACGGTTAAGCTCCGTTTGCGGTGATCTTGGCTGAAAAAAATGCCTCCGAAATCATTTGAGTGAGCTGCGGGAATTCGTTCCGTGAGCCAAATCACTTGTATTGACTTTCTGTGAATGCGTGCCCCAGCATTCGAGCTCTCAATTGACAGAACTGTGTGCGGGGGCTGCCGCTGTGTGGGGATCGCTGTCTTGGAGCGGCAGACGGGAACGCGTGCTGACGCGTGCCGAGCGCCGCAGACGGACACGGATGCAAGCCGGAGTGATCGGCGCGCTCGCCGTGGCGCTGGTGGTGGGTGTCGCGCCCACCGCGTCGGCGCTGCCGCCGGGCGACGACCGCAGTGGCGTCGACCTGGTCGACCTGCCCGCCTCCCCCGACGCCAAGGGCGAGGACGGCGGCGCGCTCGCCGACCTGACGACCAGTGACGCCGACCCGCCCGCCGAGTACGACCCGAGCAAGGTCGCCGCCCCCGTGGGCGGCACCGTGACCGAGAACATCAGCGGTCTGACGCCGGGCCAGATGGTGCCGGTCAGCGAGAACGGCACCAGCCTGCCCGTCGAGGTCGGCGCCCCCACGGACGCCACGGCGACCGAGGCGTCCGCCCTGAACGGCTCCTGGAAGGTCTCCGTCGCGAGCCAGACGGAACTCGCCGCCACCACCATCGAGGGCGTGGCCCTCACGGTCACCCCGCCCGCCACCGCCACCGGTGACGCGGTCGTCGCCCTCGACTACTCGGACTTCTCCGAGCTGTACGGCGCCAACTGGGCGGACCGGCTGTCCTTCGTGCAGTACCCGGCGTGCTTCCTGACCACCCCGGACACCGCGGGCTGCTCGGAGCCGACCGAGGTCACCACGGACAACGTGGTCGAGCAGACCGGCACGGACACCAACGGCAACCCGGTCTACGAGCGCAAGATCCTCGCGACCGTCGACGCCGCCGCCCTCGCGTCCGGCGGTTCCACCACCACGCCGGCGTCCAGCACGGACAAGGGCGTCATCAACGACGGCGTCTACCGCCCGTCCAAGACGCGGTCCGGCACCCGCCTCGCGTCCCTCGCGGCGGCCGCCTCCGGCTCCGGCTCCTCGGTCCTCCTCGCCACCGACTCCGGCTCCGGCTCGAAGGGCGACTTCGGAGCGTCTCCGCTGGTCAGCGCCGGTTCGTGGAGCGCGGGCGGCAACTCGGGCGCGTTCACGTACTCGTACGCCCTGCAGACCCCGAGCGTGCCCGGCGGCCCCTCGCCGTCGGTGGCGTTCAGCTACAACTCGCAGATCGTCGACGGCCGTACGTCCGCGTCCAACAACCAGCCGTCCTGGATCGGCGACGGCTGGGAGTACAACGCCGGGTCGATCACGCGCACGTACAAGACGTGCCGTGACGACATGACGAACGGCAACAACACCAAGAAGACCAGCGACCTCTGCTTCGGCTCGTGGAACGCGACCCTCACCCTCGGCGGCAGCACCACCGAGCTGGTGCTGCCGACCAACGCGAACCCGTACGGCAGCAACTGGGTCACCGCCAACGGCGACGGCTCGCGCGTCGAGCTGCTGAAGAACACCGCCCTCGGCAACGGCGACCAGGACGGCGAGTACTGGCGCGTCACCACCCGCGACGGCACCCAGTACTACTTCGGCAAGCACAAGCTGTCCGACACCTGGGCGACCGGCGACCCGGTCACCAACTCCGTGTTCACCGTGCCCGTCGCGAGCAACCAGAGCGGCGAACCCTGCTACAAGGCGGGTGACTTCGCGGGTTCCTTCTGCAACGAGGCCTGGCGCTGGAACCTGGACTACGTCGTCGACACCGACGGCAACGCGATGACGCTGTACTGGGAGAAGGAGACCAACCACTACGCGAAGAACCAGGTCTACAAGACGCCGGTCGCCTACGACCGCGGCGGCTACCTCAAGCGCATCGAGTACGGCCTGACCTCCGCCAACCCCTACGCCGCACCCATCTCCAAGGTCACCTTCGACGTCGACGAGCGCTGCTTCAAGGAAGGCGAGATCGCCTGCACCTCCGAGGGCGACACGAACGACAACTTCGCCTCCGGCGACTTCGCGAAGAACCGCATCTGGTACGACACCCCCGCCGACCTGTACTGCGCGGCCGGCAAGGAGTGCTACGTCCCCGTCCCCACCTTCTGGTCCCGCAAGCGCCTCGCGCAGGTGACCACCTGGACGCAGCGCACCCGCGGCTCCACCGCGCTGTCCAAGCTGGACAGCTGGACGCTGGGCCAGTCGCTGCCCGCCGACCTCACCGACGAGGGCACCGCCCTGTGGCTGGAGTCGATCACCCGCACCGGCTACGCCGTCGACGGTGAGCCCCAGACGCTCAACCCGGTGCAGTTCCTCGCCAACAGCGTCTCGATGCCCAACCGCGTCAAGCGCGGCTCCTCCGACCCCAACCCGGTCTTCGACCGGCTGCGCATCCAGCGGGTCGTCAGCGAGTACGGCGGCGAGACCCTCGTCACCTACGAGGACCCGTCGGACGACTGCAAGGTCAACGGGGCCTTCCCCAAGCCCGAGAACAACACGGGCCTGTGCTTCCCGGCGTACTGGAACGCGGATCCGGACGTCGAGGAGATCGACTGGTTCTACAAGTACCGGGTCGCCTCCGTCCAGGAGCAGCCGGCCCTGTCCGGCGTCGACCCGGTCACCACCGAGTACAAGTACCTCGACGGCGCCGCCTGGGCGCTGAACCAGGCCGAGTTCTCCAAGAAGAAGACCCGCACCTACGACCAGTGGCGCGGCTACGCGCGCGTGCAGACGATCACCGGCGCGGACTCCGCCACCCCGTACATGTCCACCCAGAAGGGGATGACGGAGACCCGGTACTTCCGGGGCATGGACGGTGATCCGCTGCCGGGCGGGGGGACGCGGTCGGTCACGACGACCGACTCTACCGGCGCGCCGGTCGCCGACGACGATGAGCAGTACGCGGGCCGGGTCGCCGAGACGCTCACGTACACGAAGAACGGCGGCGACCTGCTGACCCGGACCGTCGACTACCCGTCGTCCACGGTCCTGGCCACCCGCACCCGCGGCGGCGGCATCCCGGACCTGAAGGCCTACCGCGTCCTGGACGACCACAGCATCTCCGTCACGCGATCCTCCGGCACGGGCGACGACACCCGCACCTGGCGCACGCTCAAGACGGTCAATACCTACGAGAGCACCTACGGCCTGCTCACCCAGGTCGAGACGCAGGGCGACACCGGTGTGACCGGCGACGAGTCGTGCACCGTCATGTCGTACGTCCACAACACGGCCAAGTGGCTCATCGGCCTGCCCGCGCAGACCCTGACCACGGCCGGCACCTGCGCCCACGCCCCCTCGGCGACCGCCGCCGAGTGGATCGACGGCTCCCGCGTCGGCTACGACAACGCCACCACGTACAGCGACACCGCCGTCCCGTCCTCCCCCAACGCCACCATCACCTGGGCCCCCACGGGCACGGGCGGCGGCTGGGTGAAGGACGGTGAGATCGGCTACGACGGGTACGGGCGTACCACGTGGACCAAGGACGCCAAGGGCAACACGAGCACCACGACCTATGTCCCGGACAAGGGCCAGGTCTACGAGATCACCACGACCAACCCCAAGCAGCAGAGCGAGACCACCGTGGTCGAGCCCGGCCGCGGGGTGGCGCTGACCGACAGCGACGTCAACGCACGTACGACGACGTACACCTACGACTCGCTCGGCCGCACCACCCAGATGTGGGCCCCGACCCGGTCGACGTCGCAGACGCCGTCGATGAAGGTCACGTACGACACGACCATCGGCCAGCCCGTCTCGATCACCACTGAATCGCTGAACGACGAGGGCGAGTACGAGCCTTCCACGGTCATCTACGACGGCCTCGGCCGGGAACGCCAGAAGCAGGAGCCCGCGGTCGGCGGTGGCCGCCTGATCACCGACATCCTGTACAGCGCCAACGGCACCATCAAGCAGACCAACAACGCGTACTACGACAAGGGCGAGCCGAGCTCCCAGCTCTTCGAACTGGCCTCGGACTTCCAGGTGCCGAACGCGACGCTCTACGCGTACGACGGCCTGGGCCGCACCCTCACGGAGACCCCGTACCTCAACGGCACCGAGGTCCCGACGAAGGCCACCCGCAACGAGTACGGCTACGACTACTCGACGGTGATCGAGCCGAACGGCGGCGCCGCCCAGCGCACCTGGTCCGACGCCATGGGCCGCACGGTCCGTGTCGACACGTTCACCGACGCGTTGCGCGCCGCGTACCGCTCGACCACGTACAAGTACGACGCGCGCGGCAACCAGATGGAGGCCAAGGACAACCAGGGCAACGTCTGGAGCTGGGAGTACGACGCCCGCGGTCGGCAGACCAAGGCGGTCGACCCGGACGCCGGCACGACCACGACCACCTATGACGTCCTGGACCGTCCCGAGCTGGTCACCAACGAGTCCGCGGCCGTCTACACGGTCTACGACGCGCTGTCCCGGGCGACCGAGCAGCGTCTCGGTTCCGCCACGGGCAAGCTGTTGACCCAGACGGTGTACGACACGCTGATCGGCGGTGTGGGCCTCCCGACCTCGCAAACCCGCTACACCGACGACCTTCCGTACACCACGGCGGTGACCGGCTACACGGCCGACTACCAGCCGACCGGTCAGAAGATCAGCATCCCCGCATCGGTGGCGCAGTCCTACGGCCTGATGGCGGACTACACCTACAGCTTCGAGTACTCGAACTCGGGCAAGATGGAGGCGGTCAACCTGCCGTCGGTGGGCACCCTGCCCGCCGAGCGACTGGTCATCCGCTACAACGAGGACGGCCTGCCGGTCTCCACCTCGGGCCTGTCCTGGTACACCTCGCAGACCTCGTACTCGCCGTACGGCCAGGTGCTGCGTACCGTCAACGGCGAGAACCCCAACCGGGTGTGGACGACGAACCTGTTCGACGAGGCGACGGGCGAGCTGACCCGCAGCATCGTCGACCGTGAGTCGACCAGCGACACGACGGCCGTCACCGGCCACCGCGTCAACTCCCGCACCTACGCCTACGACCCGGCCGGCAACGTCACGTCGATCGCGGACGCCGTCGACTCGACGACCGACCGCCAGTGCTTCACGTACGACGCGCTGGGCCAGCTGACCGAGGCGTGGACCGCCCCGACGTCCTGCACGGCGACGGGCAAGACCACGCCCGCCCCGAAGTACTCGGACGGCACGACCAACGTCACGGCGGCGAACAGCGGTTACTGGCAGACCTACGACTACGACGCGCTCGGCAACCGCAAGAAGCTGACCGAGCACGACCCGGGCCTGAACACCGCCAAGGACGCCACCACCGACTACGCGTACGGGAAGGCGGACGGCACCCAGCCGCACACGCTGACCGGTATGACGTCGACGTTCACCGCGGACTCCGGCGCCCGTGTCACGAAGACGACGGCGCTGACGTACGACAAGGCGGGCAACACCCAGACCCGCGCGTACGACGGCTCGGAGCAGGCGCTGACCTGGACCTGGGACGGCCAGGTCGAGACGGTCACCGGCTTCGGCGAGAACGGCTCGGGCGCGTGGCTGGGCCTGGCGAACAAGTGCCTTGACCTGGCCGGCGGTTCGACGACGGCGGGGACGGCACTCCAGCTGTACACCTGCAACGGCTCCCGTGCGCAGAAGCTTCGCATCGACTCGGCGTCGTCCACGGACCCGTCGACCGGTGCGTTGAAGATCCTGGGCAAGTGCGTCGCCCCGAAGGACAACGGCACGGCGAACGGCACCCTGGTGGTCCTCGCCGACTGCAACGGCTCGGAGGCGCAGAAGTGGACGGCGACGTCCACCAACACGCTGAAGAACGTCACCTCCGGCAAGTGCCTGGACGTGCCGAGCTCCAACTCGACCGACGGCACCGACCTCCAGCTGTACACCTGCAACAGCACGACCGCGCAGACCTGGGCGCCCGACAAGGCGACCAAGTACATCTACGGCGGTGACGGCAGCCGCCTGATGGCGATCTCGGCGACCGAACGCACGCTGTACCTGGGCGAGTCGACGATCTCCGTGAACGCGGCCGGCGGCCCGGCCTACACCGAGCGCTACTACTCGCAGCAGGGCGCCCCGACGGTCATGCGTCACGCGCAGGGCTCGGGGACGGCGGAGCTGTCGGTCCAGGTGGCCGACCAGAACGGCACGGCGTACGTCAACGTCGCGCTGACGTCGGGCAACAAGGTCAAGTTCGAGAAGACCGACCCGTTCGGCGCGAAGCGCGCGCAGTCGTCGACATGGCGCTCCCACCAGGGTTATGTGGGCGGCGACGAGGACGCCGGCAGCGGCCTGGTGCACCTCGGCGCGCGGGAGTACGACCCGAACACGGGCCGCTTCCTCTCCCCGGACCCGGTGCTGGACCTCGCCGACCCCGTCCAGATGAACGGGTACGTGTACTGCGAGAACAACCCGGTCACCTTCGCCGACCCCACCGGCCTGGCGTCGGACGGCGGCTCCTCGGACTTCGGCGGTCCCTCGGCGTCCGCCGAGGCGTGGGCGAACAAGATGCTCCACTCCTCGCTGGCGTCCGTGATCCTCTCGGTCGGCTGGGCCGCGCTGAAGGAGTTCGTCGGCTGGGACGACGTCATGGGCTGCTTCTCCCGGGGCGACCTGTGGGCCTGCGGAAGCCTGTTCATCGGAGCCATTCCGTGGACCAAGGTCATGAAGATCCCCTCCGTGGCGAAGGCGGCGTACCGCATCGCCAAGGCCGTCAGCGCGTGGCTGAAGGCGAAGGAGAAGGCCCGCAAGATCATCGAGCTGGCCAAGAAGGCCCGTGAGCTGGCGCGCAAGGCGAGAGAACTCAAGCGCAAGGCCGCCGAGAGGGCGGCGCAGCTGAGGAAGAAGGCCAAGGAGGCGCTGACCCGGCAGCGGAAGAAGGCTGCGCAGAAGATCGGCAACACGGTCCAGAAGGCGAAGGCCAAGGCTGCCAGGAAGGCGGAGCCCAAGCCTCGGCAGGCCAAGGCGAAGGACGAATCCTCCGGAGGCGGCGGCAAGGGCAAGAGCGAGGGCGACGGCGGCGGCGGCGGAGACGGCGGCCAGTGCAACAGCTTCCTGCCCGGCACCAAGGTCTTGATGGCCGACGGCACCGCGAAGCCGATCGAGGACGTCAAGAACGGTGACAAGGTCCTGGCCACTGACCCGGAGACCGGCGAGACCGCCGTGGAGACGGTGACGGCCGAGATCACGGGCAAGGGCGTCAAGCATCTGGTCAAGGTCACGATCGCCACCGGCAAGGACAAGACCGCCCAGGTGACGGCCACCGACGGACACCCGTTCTGGGTTCCGCAGTTGGGCAAGTGGATCGATGCCACCGACCTGCGGACGGGTGAATGGCTGCGCACCGGCGCGGGCACCCTCGTCCAGGTCACGGCAATCGAGCGGTGGACCGCGTCCGGCGCGACGGTCCACAACCTCACCGTCAGCGACCTGCACACGTACTACGTGCTCGCCGGGGCCACCTCGGTCCTCGTCCACAACTCGGGAAGCTGCCCGACCGATGAGGCCGGCCTTGCTGCGGCGAACCGGGCGTCGAGCCAGTTCGAACGGCCTGGCAAGATGAGCGGCGCCCTGTGGTCGGAGGACGAGGGCTGGCAGGCCCTCAGCACCGGCAACCGCAACATCCACCCGGCCGTGGCGACGAGCCCCGCACCGGGAACGGTGAACGGCTACGAGCACCACCTGGAAGCCCAGGCCGCGGCGCTCATGCGTAAGTTCGAGGTCCAGGAAGCGAACCTGTACATCAGCGGCGACTACATCTGCGGCGCCTGCTCGAGTTCACTGGCGGACATGTTGCCGAAGGACGCGACACTGACAGTGATATTCAGGGACAAGAAGGGCATTGTTCAGAGAATCCCATTCGTTGGGAATGCACTCTGAAGTAAATCCGTGATGGGGGCCGGACCTGCGGTGGACATGGGTCCGGCCCCTCATCGGTTCAGCGAGGCCTTCTCCATCTCGCCTCGGAAACGGCGTCGAGATAGGTGAGCCGGGACGGGACGGGACTGGCCACCTGCACCTGTGAGAATCCGTCGCCGGTCGCGATCACATCGGCCACCAACGCGTCACCCATGAACAGTCGGTAGCCGACAGAGGGCCAACGCCACGCGCCGAACGCCACCTCTTCCAAAGGGGCAAGGATGTCGTCCAGCAGCCGGTCTTCCACGTCGAACGCGCGGTACAGCGCCGCGGCGGTGAAGACCGCCTCGTTCACAGCGCTGTGCGTGAGGACCTCACGCAGGTTCTCCGTGCCGCGCTCCGGCTCCTCGTCGAACTCTCCGTCGCATACGATGTCCGGGTTTTCGGGATCGAAGGACCAGCACCAGTCGCCGGTGGCATCCGTCATGAAGACCGCCTTTCCGTCGACCACCTCGATTTCGGTCGGCGGAATCATGACTTTCACGGCCGTGAGCGGGGCCGCCCATTGCGCAGCCAGTACATGCCATTCCTGCAGAGGATCCGGAAGCCAGGCACAAGAATCCGGCAGGGGACGTGCCGCGAAGTCCGGGGGGCCGTACCAGGTACGCAGGAAGTCAGGCAAATGAAGGGCGGCGGGATTGATCATCCGAACATTGTGTCACGCGGGCCCATGGGTGTTTTGGGAGGAGACCGGTATATGAGGGGTGTACACGCTGGTGCACTGGCGGTGCTGGCCATGGCCGCACTGTCCGCGTGCGACGTGGCGAGCGGCGGCGGCGCCGGTGGTACCGACGGTCTGCTCAAGCCGACCGCCGGGCCGGGCGCCACCGCCCTCCCCGGCGGCGTCGCCAAGGCGGCGCTCGCCGGGACGGAGGCCAAGGGCTTCACGGTGACCGCCGCCGACGAGCCGGTCGGGCAGCGGGACGTCAGCGTCGCGAAGGACCCCTGCCTCCCGGCCGCCTACGCCCTGTCCGGCACGGTGATCGGCAAGCCCGCGACCACCGTCGTCCGGCAGGCGAACGGCGACAGTGCCGTGGTCGACGTGGTCCTCGCGCAGTACGCGGGCGGGCAGGCCCAGTCCGCGATGGACGCGCTCGCGACCGCCGTCCAGGAGTGCGCGGACGGGTTCACGGCGACCGTCTCCGGTGAGGAGCGGTCCTTCGGGAAGGTCGCCCCGCAGCTCGCCCCCGAGGGCGCGGACCAGGCGATGGGCCTGGGCGCGGTCGTCGAGCGGGCCGGGAAGAAGACGCCCGTGAAGGTGGTCGTCCTGCGCAAGGGCGACGCCGTCGCCTACCTCAGCGGCGCCTCCGTGCCGTCCGCCGTGATCGACGCCCAGCTGGCCAAGCTGAACTGAGCTACTCCTCGTCCGGCTCCGCCGTCGGCAGCGGCGGCGCCGGCGGAGGAGCCGGACGCAGCTTCAGCCACACCAGGAAGAACACCCCCAGGGCCAGCATGCCCAGCCCCGTCCAGAGGTTGATGTTCACGCCCTCGGCCTTGTCGATCGTCTCGTCGCTGTCGGTCAGACCCGTGATCATGAGGATCACGCCGTACAGGACGAACAGGCAGCCGATGATGCGGCGCAGGTCGAAGATGCGGGCCGCCGTCGCCGACTTCCCCTCCAGTTCGGTGACCTCGCGCTGGACCTCCTCCTCCGAGTAGTGGCGCGGCTCGCGACGCCGGGGTTCGTGCTCGGACATGTCTGTCTCCTCGTCGTCGAAGGCCTCAGAACGAGAACGGGATGTAGCAGGCGGCGGCCAGGATCACCGCGCCCCACCCCAGCAGCGCCGGCCGCCGGTACCACGCGTCGTCCCCAGCGGCCGGCGGCTCGGCCATGCCGGGCGACCGCGTGCCGTAGACCAGGCCCTGGAGTTCCTCCGCCGGCTTCGGGGCGGTGAACAGGGAGACCGCCACCATCACCACCGCGCCGGCCACGAAGCCGGCGATCGCCGACACGAAGTTGGCGCCCTGGTCGGAGGGGAGGGAGATGACGTCCTTCTTGTAGAGGACGAAGTAGTTGATCATCGCGGCGGTGGTGCCGGCCAGCAGACCCCAGAAGCCGGACTTCACGGACGCCCGCCGCCAGAACATGCCGACGATGAAGACGACGAACATCGGCACGTTGAAGAAGCTGAACAGGGTCTGCAGATAGCTCATGATGTTCGAGAACGACGAGGCGAGGAACGCCGTGCCGATCGACGCCAGCACGCCGATCGCGGTGATCAGCCGGCCGAAGCGCACGTAGTAGGCGTCCTCGCGGCCCGTCACCACGTACTTCCCCCAGATGTCGTTGGTGAACACCGTGTTGAAGGACGACACATTGGCCGCCATGCCCGCCATGAAGGCGGCGAGCAGACCGGTCACGGCGATGCCCAGCACGCCGTTGGGCAGCAGCCCCTCCATGAGGTACGGGATGGCGTCGTTGTACTGGTAGCCGGACTCCTCGGTGCCGAAGCCGGGGACCAGGGCCGCTGCCGCCAGGCCCGGGATCATCACCAGGAAGACGATGAAGACCTTGGGGTAGGCCGCGATCAGCGGGGTGCGCTGGGCCGCCGACAGGTTCTTCGCCGACAGGGCGCGCTGGACCTCCGCGAAGTTCGTCGTCCAGTAGCCGAAGGAGAGCACGAAGCCGAGGCCCAGGACGATCGTCAGCCAGTTGGCGCCGAGCGGGTTGTCGCTGCCGATGCCGGTGCCGCCCCAGGCGGTGACGAAGTCGTCGCCGTGGCTCGCGGTCAGCTTGTCGGACAGTCCGTCCCAGCCGCCCACCTTCTTCAGGCTCAGCACCACGATCGGGATGAGGGCGGCGAGGATCACGAAGAACTGGAGCACCTCGTTGTAGATCGCCGAGGAGAGCCCGCCGAGCGTGATGTACGCGAGGACGAAGAAGCCGGCGACCACGATCGCCACCCACTGCGGCCAGCCCAGCAGCGCCTCCACGACGATCGCGAGCGCGTACAGGTTCACCCCGGCGATGAGGATCGCCGCGAAGGCGAAGAGCAGCGAGCTCAGCAGGTGCGCGCTCCGGTCGAAGCGCAGCAGCAGGAACTCGGGGACCGAGCGGACCTTGCTGCCGTAGTAGAAGGGCATCATCACCAGGCCCAGGAAGACCATGGCCGGGATGGCGCCGATCCAGTACCAGTGCACGGTGTACGCGCCGTACTGCGCGCTGTTGGCGGCCATGCCGAGGATCTCGGTGGCGGCCAGGTTCGCCGAGATGAAGGCGAGACCGGTGATCCAGGCGGGCAGGGAGCGCCCGGAGAGGAAGAAGTCGAGGCTGGTCCGCACCGATCTGCGGGCGGCGAAGCCGATGCCCAGGACGACGGCGAAGTAGATGGCGAGGATCGTGTAGTCGAGCGCGTTCGTGGGGAGGCGCAGCTCGGCCGCCAGGGACGGCGCGTCCAGGTGGACCGGGTCTGTGGGGGTCTGCATCCGTCAGCTCACCTTGTCTGGTGGTCTTTGTTTGGTTGTGGGGGTTTCTTCGCGCGCGCGCTTATGTTTCTATGTGTTCGGTTCTGTTTGAAGTCAGTGGCGTTCTTACTTGGCAATGGAGAGTCGCGGTGAAGAAGACCTCGACGCGCTTGGCCGACGGTCGTGAGCTCATCTACTACGACCTGCGCGACGACGCGGTACGCGACGCGGTCGACCGGCGTCCGCTGGAGCCCACCGTCACCACGTCGGAGGTACGCAGGGATCCGCTGCTCGGCGACGCCGTCGCGGTCGCCTCGCACCGGCAGGGCCGCACCTACCACCCGCCGGCCGACGAATGCCCCCTGTGCCCGTCCCAGGGCGACCGGCTGAGCGAGATCCCGGATTCGTCGTACGACGTCGTGGTGTTCGAGAACCGCTTCCCCTCGCTGGCCGGCGACTCCGGCCGCTGCGAGGTGGTCTGCTTCACCTCCGACCACAACGCGTCCTTCGCCGACCTCACCGAGGAACACGCGCGCCTGGTGCTCGATGCGTGGACCGACCGCACGTCCGAACTGTCCCATCTGCCCTCCGTTGAACAGGTGTTCCCCTTCGAGAACCGGGGCGCCGAGATCGGTGTGACCCTCGGTCACCCGCACGGGCAGATCTACGCGTACCCCTTCACCACGCCGCGCACCGCCCTGATGCTGCGTCAACTGGCCGCGCACAAGGACGCCACCGGCGGAGAGAACCTGTTCGATGCCGTCCTGGAGCGGGAACTCGCCGACGAGCGGGTCGTCCTGGAGGGTGAACACTGGGTGGCCTTCGTGCCGTACGCCGCGCACTGGCCCTACGAGGTCCACCTCTACCCGAAGCGTCGCGTCCCCGACCTGCTCGGCCTCGACGAGGACGCGCGCACAGAGTTCCCCCAGGTCTATCTGGAACTCTTGAGGCGCTTCGACCGGATCTTCGGCGAGAGTGAGCCCCCGACGCCGTACATCGCCGCCTGGCACCAGGCGCCGTTCGGCCAGCTGGAGGAGTTCGACGGCGTCAACCGCGACGACTTCGCGCTCCATCTGGAGCTTTTCACCATCCGCCGCACCTCCGGCAAGCTGAAGTTCCTCGCGGGTTCCGAGTCCGGCATGAGCGTGTTCATCAACGACGTGCCGCCGGAGCGCGCGGCCGAGCGACTGCGAGAGGTGACGACTTCATGAAGTACCTGGTGACGGGCGGCGCGGGGTATATCGGCAGCGTCGTGGCCCAGCACCTGCTGGAGGCGGGCCACGAGGTCACGGTCCTCGACAACCTCTCCACCGGCTTCCGCGAGGGCGTCCCGGCCGGCGCCGCCTTCGTCGAGGGCGACATCCGCGACGCCGCCAAGTGGCTCGACGCCTCCTACGACGCGGTCCTGCACTTCGCCGCGTCCTCCCAGGTCGGCGAGTCGGTGGTGAAGCCGGAGAAGTACTGGGACAACAACGTCGGCGGCACCATGGCCCTGCTCGGCGCCATGCGCGAGGCGGGCGTGCGCAGGCTCGTCTTCTCCTCCACGGCCGCCACCTACGGCGAGCCCGACGAGGTCCCCATCGTCGAGACGGCCCGCACGCAGCCCACCAGCCCCTACGGCGCCTCCAAGCTCGCCGTCGACCACATGATCACCGGCGAGGCGACCGCCCACGGCCTGGCCGCGGTCTCCCTGCGCTACTTCAACGTGGCCGGCGCGTACGGCGCGTACGGCGAGCGCCACCAGCCCGAGTCGCACCTGATCCCCCTGGTCCTCCAGGTCGCCCAGGGCCGCCGGGACGCCATCTCCGTCTACGGCGACGACTACCCGACCCCCGACGGCACCTGCGTACGCGACTACATCCACGTCGCGGACCTGGCCGAGGCCCATCTGCTGGCCGTCGCGGCCGCCACCCCCGGCGAGCACCTGATCTGCAACCTCGGCAACGGCGAGGGCTTCTCCGTCCGCCAGGTCGTCGAGGCCGTCCGCCAGGTCACCGGCCACCCGATCCCCGAGGTCGTGGCGCCCCGCCGCGGCGGCGACCCCGCCGTCCTGGTCGCCTCGGCGGCCGCCGCCCGCGAGAAGCTGGGCTGGCACCCGTCCCGCTCGGACCTCGCGGGTATCGTCGCGGACGCCTGGGAGTTCGCGCAGAAGATCGCAAGGGAGAGCTGAGTTGGCGGCACAGCGAGTACGGGACGGCTTCGCCGGTCTCTACGGGGCCGAACCCGAGGGCGTCTGGGCCGCGCCCGGCCGCGTCAACCTCATCGGTGAGCACACCGACTACAACGACGGCTTCGTGATGCCCTTCGCGCTGCCGCACACCGCGACCGCCGCGGTCTCCCGCCGCACCGACGGCGTACTGCGCCTGCACTCGACGGACATCGAGGGCGGGGTCGTGGAGCTGCGGCTGGACGACCTGACCCCCGGCGCGGACAAGAACTGGACGGCGTACCCGGCGGGTGTCGTCTGGGCGCTGCGCGAGGCCGGCCACCCGGTGACCGGCGCCGACATCCACCTGTCGTCGACGGTCCCGACGGGCGCCGGCCTGTCCTCGTCGGCGGCCCTGGAGGTCGTGGTCGCCCTCGCCCTGAACGACCTGTTCGACCTGGGCCTCCAGCGCTGGCAGCTGGCCCGCCTGTGCCAGCGCGCCGAGAACGTCTACGTCGGCGCGCCCACCGGCATCATGGACCAGACCGCGTCCGCCTGCTGCCAGGAGGGCCACGCGCTCTTCCTCGACACCCGCGACCTCTCCCAGAAGCAGATCCCCTTCGACCTCGCCGCCGAGGGACTGCGCCTGCTCGTCGTCGACACCCAGGTCAAGCACTCCCACAGCGAGGGCGAGTACGGCAAGCGCCGCGCCGGCTGCGAGAAGGGCGCCGCCCTGCTCGGCGTCGACGCCCTGCGGGACATCCCCTACGGCGAGCTCGACGCGGCCCTGGCCCGCCTGGGCGACGACGAGGAGGTACGCCGTCTGGTGCGGCACGTCGTCACCGAGGACGAGCGCGTCGAACGCATCATCTCGCTGCTGGAGTCGGGGGAGACCCGCGCGATCGGCCCGGTCCTCGTCGAGGGCCACGCCTCGCTGCGCGACGACTTCCGCATCTCCTGCCCCGAGTTGGACCTGGTGGTGGACACCGCGCTGTCCGCCGGCGCGCTGGGCGCCCGGATGACCGGCGGTGGCTTCGGCGGCTCGGCGATCGTCCTGGCGGAGGCCACCGACGTCGAGACGATCACCAAGGCGGTGGAGGAGGCGTTCGCGACGGCGGCGTTCACGGCCCCGCGCGTCTTCGAGGCGGTCCCGGCAGCGGGGGCGCGGCGGCTGGACTGAGCCGCTTCGTCAGCAGGTACTCGGTGATCCCCGGCGGATAGTCGGGGATCACGCATCTCACCTCGTAGCCCTGCTTGGTGTAGAACTCCGGCGCCTGGAAGTCCCATGTCTCCAGGCGCGCGGCGTGGCAGGCGCGCTCCTCGCGCGCGATGCGCTCCGCGCGGGACAGCAGACGGGCGCCCAGGCCCCGGCCCCGGTGGTGCTCGGCCACCCACAGATAGGTGACGTGCAGCCAGGTCGTCCAGGTGTGGCCGACCAGCCCGCCCGCGAGGTCCCCCGTCTCGTCCAGGGCCCACACATGGAGCGGGGACTCGTGCTCGGCCGGGGTGCCGCGCAGCGCGCGCAGTACCGGGGAGGCCGCCGTGTCGGCGTCACGGAGCCGGGAACGCAGCAGATCGCGTCTGGCTCTGTCGACTTCTGTCTCAAGACGAAACATGCGCCTCACCATAAACGCGACGGATGGGCAGTTCTGTAAATTGCCTTCCCCTCCGGTCCTCCAGCCCTACCCTGTGAACAGCACCGGTGGGGGCCGGTGCTGATCAGGGGGCGAGACAAGTCGGGTACGGCGCCCGCGGTGGGGGTAGCGATGACAGCACGGCGGCGGCCGTGCGGTTCACGCCATCCCCGGGCGCCGTATCCGCGCCGGTCGCCGTTCTCCGGACCTGGGGTATCCCCTGCTCCCACGAGGAGCTCGGGGAAGGGGGTTTCGTGGTTCGCATCCGAGTCCTGGTCGTCGACGACCACCGTATCTTCGCCGAGTCGCTCGCCGCGGCACTGGCCGCCGAGCCCGACGTCGACGTCGCCGCGGCCGGCAGTGGCCCGGCGGCCCTGCGCAGCCTGGAGCGCGCGGCCGCCGAGGGGCGCCGCTTCGACGTCCTGCTGGTCGACGCCGACCTGGGCGGCACGGTCCTGGGCGGCACCGTCCCGGGCCTGAGGCCCGCCGTGCCGGTGCAGGAGGCCGCGGAGGACGGGCTCGTCGACGGGATATCGCTCGTCGCCGGGGTCCGCACCGCCCAGCCGCAGGTCCGTGTCGTCGTCCTCGCCGAGAAGGACGACCCGCGCCGCGCGGCGCTCGCCCTGCAGGCCGGTGCGTCCGGGTGGGTGGCGAAGGACTGCTCCCTGTCGCGCCTGCTCACCGTCATACGAGGGGTGCTGCGCGAGGAGACCCATCTGCCGCCCGCCCTGCTCACCGGTGTCCTGCGGGAACTGACCGCGGCCCGCAAGCACCGCACCGAGAGCGAGCGGCTCGTGGAGTCCCTCACCCCGCGCGAGCGGGAGGTGCTGCGCTGCATGGTCGCGGGCCTGGGGCGCAAGGCCGTCGCCGAGCGGCTCTTCCTCTCCCCGCACACCGTGCGCACCCATATGCAGAACGTCCTCGGGAAGCTGGGCGTCCACTCCACCCTGGCCGCCGTCGCCCTCGCCCGCCGGGCCGGCGTCGGACCGGTCGACCTGGGACCGGCCGGCCGCCTCGGACCACGGGAGAGCAACAGCGCCTGAACGGGCGCCCCGCGTCGGCCCGGCGGTCGGTTCAGGGGTCGGTTCAGGGAGCGGGCGAACGGCCGTGTCAGCCCGGGATGTTGTCGAAGGGTGCCGTCAACTGCCGCAGCAGGGCGGCCAGTTCGCCGCGCTGGGCGTGGGAGAGCTCGGCGAGGATCGCCCGCTCCTGGGCGAGCAGACCCGCGAGCGACTGGTCCGCGCGGTCGCGCCCCTCGTCGGTGAGCCGGACCAGCACACCGCGCCGGTCACTGGGGTCCGGCAGTCGCTCCACCAGACCCTTCTTCGTGAGCCGGTCGATGCGGTTCGTCATCGTGCCCGACGTGACCAGAGTCTGTGTCAGCAGCTGGCCGGGGGAGAGCTGATAGGGCGCGCCGGCCCGCCGCAGCGCGGTCAGCACGTCGAACTCCCAGGGCTCCAGCTGATGTTCGGAGAACGCCAGCCGCCGTGCCCGGTCCAGATGCCGGGCCAGCCGGCTCACCCGGCTGAGCACCTCAAGCGGCTCCACGTCGAGGTCCGGGCGTTCCCGGCGCCACGCGGAGACCAGCCGATCGACCTCGTCCTCCATGCGATCAGTGTAGTGGTTGTGTCGATGTGAAGTCTCTTGAGTTCAAGTCTCTCCATAGTGAATCCCTCGACATCAAGTCTCTTGACATCAAGATATATGGGGCGGGAGAGTGGAGCCATGACGATGCCCACCTGGGATCCCGCCCAGTACCTGCGCCACGCCGGCCACCGCGCCCGGCCCTTCGGCGACCTCCTCGCCCGCATCCCCGAGCTGCCCGGCGACCCGCCCCGCGTCGCCGACCTCGGCTGCGGCCCCGGCAATGTCACCGCGGTCCTCGCCGAGCGCTGGCCCACCGCGCACATCACCGGATACGACAACTCCCAGCCGATGCTCGACCGCGCCCACGTCGACTTCGAGGGCCCCACCCCCGGCGGCGGCCGCCTCGACTTCGCCTACGGCGACCTGCGCACCTGGGCGCCCGGCGAGCCGTACGACCTGATCGTCTCCAACGCCGCCCTGCACTGGATCCCGGGCCACCTCGACGCCCTCGCCACCTGGATCGACGGACTCGCCCCCGGCGGCACCTTCGCCTTCCAGATCCCGAACAACATGGACGCGCCCCTGCACGCCCTGATGCGCGAACTCGCCGCCGGCCCGCGCTGGAAGGACCTCCTCGGCGACGTCCTGCGCCACGAGGACTCCGTGCACACCCCCGAGGTCTACCTCGACCGCCTCGCCCGCCTCGGCTGCGCGACCGACGTGTGGGAGACGACGTACCACCACGTCCTTCAGGGCGAGGACCCGGTGCTCGACTGGGTCAAGGGCACCGGCCTGCGCCCCGCCCTCACCGCGCTCGCCGACGACCCCGAGGCCCGGGACGCCTTCGTCACCGAATACCGGGACCTGCTGCGCGCCGCCTACCCGCCCGCGCCCTACGGCACCGTCCTGCCCTTCCGCCGGCTCTTCGCCGTCGCCCGCAAGGAGGTCTGATGCTCACCGCCGTCGACCACGTCCAGCTCGCGGCGCCACCCGGCTCCGAGAACGCCCTGCGCGCGTACTACACCGAGGTGCTGGGCATGACGGAGATCCCCAAGCCGCCCGTGCTCGCCGCGCGCGGAGGGTGCTGGTTCCGGGCGGCGGCCGTGCAGCTCCACCTGGGCGTCGAAGAGAACTTCCGCCCGGCGAGGAAGGCCCACCCGGGCCTGAGGGTCACCGGCATCGAGGCGTACGCCGCCCGGCTGCTGGCCCGGGGTGCCGCGGTCGCCTGGGACACCGACCTCCCCGGCCACCGCCGCTTCTACTCCGCGGACCCCGTCGGCAACCGCCTGGAGTTCCTGGAACCCATCGCCCAGGACACCGCCTAGGACTTGCGGCGCCCTATCAGGTGCGGCTTCGCCTCCAGGCCGTCCAGGCCGTGCCACGCCAGGTTCACCAGATGCGCCGCCACCTCCGCCTTCTTCGGGCGGCGCACGTCCAGCCACCACTGGCCGGTCAGCGCGACCATCCCCACCAGGGCCTGCGCGTACAGCGGCGCCAGCTTCGGATCGAAGCCGCGGGACTTGAACTCGCGGCCCAGGATGTCCTCCACCTGCGTGGCGATGTCCGAGATCAGCGAGGCGAAGGACCCCGTCGACTGGGGGATGGGGGAGTCACGGACCAGGATGCGGAAACCGTCCGTGTACTCCTCGATGTAGTCGAGGAGCGCGAAGGCCGCCTGCTCGCACAGCTCACGGGGATGCCCGGCCGTCAGCGAACCGGTGACCATGTCCAGCAGGCGCCGCATCTCGCGGTCCACCACCACCGCGTACAGCCCCTCCTTGCCGCCGAAGTGCTCGTACACCACCGGCTTGGAGACCCCGGCCTTCGCCGCGATCTCCTCCACCGAGGTGCCCTCGAAGCCCTTCGCGGCGAACAGGGTGCGACCGATCTCCAGCAACTGCTGGCGGCGCTCCGCACCGGTCATCCGGGTACGGCGGACACGCCGGGGCTTGTCGTTGCTGGGGGTACTGCTGGGATCGGTCGCCACGGCGTCCATCATGCCGCGTCGGCACCCGCCGTCCGCCGCCGGGAGCCGTCCTCACCGGTATTGCGGCGCGAATCGATACGCGAGCGTGACGGCCAGCGCACGTCGTACGCCCAGCCGAGCTTCTCGAACCAGCGGATGAGCCGCGCGGAGGAGTCCAGCTGTCCGCGCATCACCCCGTGCCGCGCCGACGTCGGGTCGGCGTGGTGCAGGTTGTGCCAGGACTCCCCGCAGGACAGCACCGCGAGCCACCACACGTTGCCCGAGCGGTCCCGCGACTTGAACGGCCGCTTGCCCACCGCGTGACAGATCGAGTTGATCGACCATGTCACGTGGTGCAGCAGCGCCACGCGCACCAGCGAGCCCCAGAAGAACGCCGTGAACGCGCCCCACCAGGACATCGTCACCAGCCCGCCGATCAGCGCCGGCAGCAGCAGCGACACGGCCGTCCACAGCACGAACTGCCGGGAGATCGCGCGGATCGCCCCGTCCTTGACCAGGTCCGGCGCGTACTTCTCCTGCGGCGTCTGCTCCTCGTCGAACATCCAGGCGATGTGCGCCCACCACAGCCCCTTCAGCAGGGCCGGGATCGTCTCGCCGTAGCGCCACGGCGAATGCGGGTCGCCCTCCGCGTCGGAGAACTTGTGGTGCTTGCGGTGGTCGGCCACCCAGCGCACCAGGGGCCCCTCGACCGCCATCGACCCCATGATCGCCAGCGCGATCCTCAGGGGCCGCTTCGCCTTGAAGGAACCGTGCGTGAAGTAGCGGTGGAAACCGATCGTGATGCCATGGCAGCCGAGGTAGTAGAAGAAGACCAGCAGGCCGAGATCCAGCCAGCTCACACCCCATCCCCACGCCAGCGGCACGGTCGTCAGCAGCGCGAGGAACGGGACGATGATGAAGAGCAGAAGGGTGATCTGCTCGAGCGAGCGTTTCTGCTCGCCGCCGAGAGTCGCGGAAGACACGGATGCGCTGTCGGTCGCCTCCGGGGCGTCGTCGATCACATCGGAGCTCGTGGTCATGGGCGTCCCCTGTGGGGTCGAGAGTAGAGATGAGTGCCGGGCGGGCGGAACCGACCGTCCTTCCTACGGTTCCGTAACCTACGGCGTCGTAAGTATGGCAGTGCGCAGCCCGGCGGCAAGAGCC
Source organism: Streptomyces sp. NPDC032126 (assembly GCF_055580085.1). Lineage (NCBI taxonomy): Bacteria > Bacillati > Actinomycetota > Actinomycetes > Kitasatosporales > Streptomycetaceae > Streptomyces > Streptomyces sp. NPDC032126. Next base: position 139,530 of record NZ_JBVIMA010000009.1, on the reverse strand, counting down.
CGTGGGACCGCGCGTCCACCCGGCACCTATCCTTGGACTCGGTCGGACAGCGCGGTCCGCTCTGATTCCTTCCCGGATGCCCGTCCCTCAACCGGCACCCGCCGCGCGAGGCTGGAACTCCGGGTTCCCTCCCAGACGAGCTTCACCACTGCAAGGAGCCGCACCTGTGAGCAGTGCCGACGACCAGACCACGACGACCGGCAGTGAGCTGCGCGCCGACATCCGCCGTTTGGGTGACCTTCTCGGAGAGACCCTCGTCCGGCAGGAAGGCCCCGAGCTCCTCGAACTGGTCGAAAAGGTCCGCCGCCTGACCCGCGAGGACGGCGAGGCCGCCGCCGAGCTGCTGCGCGGCATCGAACTCGACACCGCGGCCAAGCTGGTCCGCGCCTTCTCCACCTACTTCCACCTCGCCAACGTCACCGAACAGGTGCACCGCGGCCGCGAGCTGCGCGCCCGCCGCGCCGCCGAGGGCGGCCTCCTCGCCCGCACCGCCGACCGCCTCAAGGACGCCGACCCCGAGCACGTCCGCGAGACGGTCCGCCACCTCAACGTGCGCCCGGTCTTCACGGCGCACCCCACCGAGGCCGCGCGCCGGTCGGTCCTCAACAAGCTCCGGCGCGTCGCCGCGCTCCTGGAGACCCCCGTCATCGAGGCCGACCGCCGCCGCCACGACACCCGGCTGGCCGAGAACATCGACCTGGTCTGGCAGACCGACGAACTGCGCGTTGTGCGCCCCGAGCCCGCCGACGAGGCCCGCAACGCCATCTACTACCTCGACGAGCTGCACGCGAACGCGGTCGGCGACGTCCTGGAGGACCTCACGGCCGAGCTGGAGCGGGTCGGCGTGAAGCTGCCCGACGACACCCGCCCGCTGACCTTCGGCACCTGGATCGGCGGCGACCGCGACGGCAACCCCAACGTCACCCCCCAGGTGACCTGGGACGTCCTCATCCTCCAGCACGAACACGGCATCAACGACGCCCTGGAGATGATCGACGAGCTGCGCGGCTTCCTCTCCAACTCCATCCGCTACACCGGCGCCACCGAGGAGCTCCTGGAGTCCCTCAAGGCCGACCTGGAGAACCTCCCCGAGATCAGCCCCCGCTACAAGCGGCTCAACGCCGAGGAGCCCTACCGGCTCAAGGCGACCTGCATCCGCCAGAAGCTGGAGAACACCAAGCAGCGCCTCGCCAAGGGCATCCCGCACGCCCCCGGCCGCGACTACCTCGGCACCAGTGAGCTGCTCGCCGACCTCACGCTCATCCAGTCCTCCCTGCGCGCCCACCGCGGCGGTCTCTTCGCCGACGGCCGCATGAACCGGACGATCCGCACGCTCGCCGCGTTCGGCCTCCAGCTCGCCACCATGGACGTACGCGAACACGCGGACGCCCACCACCACGCCCTCGGACAGCTCTTCGACCGCCTCGGCGAGGAGTCCTGGCGCTACGCCGACATGCCCCGCGAGTACCGGGCCAAGCTCCTCGCCAAGGAGCTGCGCTCCCGCCGCCCGCTGGCGCCCACCCCGGCGCCCGTCGACGCGGCCGGCGAGAAGACCCTCGGCGTCTTCCAGACCGTCAAGCGGGCCCTTGAGGTCTTCGGCCCCGAGGTCATCGAGTCGTACATCATTTCGATGTGTCAGGGCGCGGACGACGTGTTCGCGGCGGCCGTCCTCGCCCGCGAGGCCGGACTGATCGACCTGCACGCCGGCTGGGCGAAGATCGGCATCGTCCCCCTCCTGGAGACCACCGACGAGCTCAAGGCCGCCGACACGATCCTGGAGGACATGCTCTCCGACCCGTCGTACCGCAGGCTCGTGGCCCTGCGCGGCGACGTCCAGGAGGTCATGCTCGGCTACTCCGACTCCTCCAAGTTCGGCGGCATCACCACCAGCCAGTGGGAGATCCACCGCGCCCAGCGCCGCCTGCGCGACGTGGCCCACCGCTACGGGGTGCGGCTGCGGCTCTTCCACGGCCGCGGCGGCACCGTCGGCCGCGGCGGCGGCCCCTCCCACGACGCGATCCTCGCCCAGCCCTGGGGCACCCTGGAGGGCGAGATCAAGGTCACCGAGCAGGGCGAGGTCATCTCCGACAAGTACCTCATCCCTTCGCTGGCCCGGGAGAACCTGGAACTGACGGTCGCCGCCACCCTCCAGGCGTCCGCCCTGCACACCGCACCCCGCCAGTCCGACGAGGCCCTGGCCCGCTGGGACGCCGCCATGGACGTCGTCAGCGACGCCGCCCACGCCGCCTACCGCCGCCTGGTCGAGGACCCCGACCTGCCGACGTACTTCCTCGCCTCCACCCCGGTGGACCAGCTCGCCGACCTGCACCTGGGCTCCCGGCCCTCCCGCCGCCCCGGCTCCGGCGTCTCCCTCGACGGACTGCGCGCCATCCCCTGGGTGTTCGGCTGGACCCAGTCCCGCCAGATCGTCCCGGGCTGGTTCGGCGTCGGCTCCGGTCTGAAGGCCCTGCGCGAGGCCGGTCTGGACACCGTCCTGGACGAGATGCACGAACAGTGGCACTTCTTCCGCAACTTCATCTCCAACGTCGAGATGACCCTCGCCAAGACCGACCTGCGCATCGCCCAGCACTACGTCGACACCCTCGTGCCGGACGAGCTCAAGCACGTGTTCGACACCATCAAGGCCGAGCACGCGCTCACCGTCGCCGAGGTCCTCAAGGTGACCGGGGAGAGCGAACTCCTCGACGCCCAGCCCGTCCTGCGGCAGACCTTCGGCATCCGCGACGCCTACCTGGACCCCATCTCCTACCTCCAGGTGACCCTGCTCAAGCGCCAGCGCGACGCCGCGGCCGCCGGCGAGGAGCCCGACCCGCTGCTCTCCCGCGCCCTGCTCCTCACGGTCAACGGCGTGGCGGCGGGCCTGCGCAACACCGGCTGACGCACGACCCGACGGGGCGGTGACGCCCCCGTCGGCAAAGGGCGGTGGGGGGGGGGGGGGGGGGGGGGGGGGGGGGGGGGGGGGGGGGGGGGGGGGGGGGGGGGGGGGGGGGGGGGGGGGGAGGGGGGGGAA
>NZ_JBVIMA010000009.1:0-136490 GCF_055580085.1 Streptomyces sp. NPDC032126 | reverse complement strand
GCCGGCTATTCCATCGAGTGGCTGGCCCTGCGGGTGCGACAACTGATGCTGCACATCGGCGAACAGGCCACCCCCCCCCCCCCCCCCCCTCCTCCCCCCCCCCCCCTCCCCCCCCCCCCCCCCCCCCCCCCCCCCCACCGCCCTTTGGTCACCGGGCCGTCATACGGCCCTTGAGATCACGTCAGCCCTGGTGCGCGCCCTTGCGGCGCCGGAAGACCAGGAAGCCGCCGCCGGCCACCAGCGCGGCCGCCACCGCCGACAGCAGGCCCACCGGGGCGCCGTTGCCGGTCTCGGCCAGACCGCCGCCGCCACCCTGCTCACTGGGCGCCGAGGTGGCGCCGGGGGCGGTGCTGGAAGCCGACTCGGAGGAGCTGGGGGTCGCCGACGCGGAGGCGCTCGGCGAGGCGGTCGAGGACTCGGACGAGCTCGGCGACGGCGACGAACCGGTGCCGCCCTCGTCCTCGCACTCCACCTTGAACACCTTGTGCTTCGCGGCACCCTTCTCGCCGTCGAAGTTCCAGAACAGCTTGTACTGGCCGTCGGGCAGCGTCAGGTCCTGGGTACGGCCGTGACCGTTGCCGTCGAGGGTGATCGAGCCGGACTTGACCGTCTCGCCCTTCTCGGCGTCGTTGTTCGCCCAGGCATCGATGTGCCAGTCGACCTTCTGGAGGCCGTCGAAGTTGAACGCGTCCAGGTAGAACGAGCACACCTTCGGCTCGTCGCGCTGGTCGGTCTCGTCGGTCGTGGACTTGTGGGTCTTCACATCGCCGTTGTCGCCTTTGGCGGCGAACGCGCCGGCGCCCGCGAACAGCAGCGCGGCGGAGGACGCGACGGCGACGACACCGGCGCGAGTGAGGGTACGCATGGGGCAATCCATCTTCGAGTGACGAAAGGGAAGATGTGGAGGGGGCAGCTCAGCATCCAGCCATGGCTGAAACCTGGTCAATCACGAACAGGCAACACTCAGGTCCGGCGCCGAAAATTCCTTCGGAGAAATAGGTCGGTTCCCGCTCAGATCACGAGAAAAGCCGTCGTCAGCAAGGCGATTCCCGACCCCGCCAGCACCCACGCCCACCGCGCTTGCCGCAGCCCGCCCGCCACCACCACCGACGCCAGCAGCAGCGCCCCGCCGAGCGGAACCCAGGCGTAGAGCACCCCGGCCGGCCCCGACCGCACCACGTCATCGCTGTCCGGCTTCACGACGACCGCGTACGTCTCGCCCTTCCGCACGGCCACCGTGTTCTCGATCTCCACGCGCGCGCGGGCCGACGCGCCCTGCGACGACGGCGTGAAGGGACCGGTGCACACGTCGTCCCCGCACCCCGTCACCTCGACCGTGCCCCGCTCACGCCCCTTCGTCAGCATCACGTGCTGCGCGCTGCCCCAGGACGCCCACACCCCCGCGATCAGGATCAGCACGGCGAGCGTCCCCATCGCCGCGAGCCGTCCCAGCCGCAGCGCGGCGGCCGGGGTCCGACGGGAGGAGAGAGCGGTGGCGGGCATGGCCGGGATCATTCGCCATGCCCGCGCGGACGGTCAACCCCCGGCCGGGTCCGCGTCAGGAGTTGTACGTGCTCTGCGCCCGCTCCAGCCCCTCGATCACCAGGCACTCCACGGCGTCGGCGGCCCGGTCCACGAAGTAGTCCAGTTCCTTGCGCTCCGCCGACGAGAAGTCCTTCAGCACGAAATCGGCGACCTGCATACGTCCCGGAGGGCGCCCGATGCCGAACCGCACCCGGTGGTAGTCCGCGCCCATCGCCTTGGTCATCGACTTCAGCCCGTTGTGCCCGTTGTCACCGCCGCCGACCTTCAGCCGCAGCACCCCGTAGTCGATGTCCAGCTCGTCATGGATCGCCACGATGTTCCCGAGGGGCACCTTGTAGAAGTCCCGCAGCGCGTTCACCGGCCCGCCCGACAGATTCATGTACGACATCGGCTTCGCCAGGATCACCCGCCGGTTCGCCGGTCCGGGCGGCCCGATCCGCCCCTCCACGACCTGCGCCTGAGCCTTGCCGGCGCGCTTGAACCGGCCCCCGATCCGCTCCGCCAGCAGATCGGCGACCATGAAGCCGACATTGTGCCGGTTGCCGGCGTACTCAGGGCCGGGATTGCCCAGCCCGACGATCAGCCAGGGGTCATTGGCGGGGGTCGTCACGTCCATGTCTCCTTGATACGCGCCAGCCGCTGCCCCCGACCGGGAACAGCGGCTGACGAAAACGATGACAGCGAGGATCAGGCCTCGGCGGCCTCTTCACCCTCGGCGCCCTCCTCGGGGGCCTCCTCCGCCTGCGCGGCCAGCACCTGGAGGACGACCGCGTCCTCGTCGACGGCCAGCGTCACGCCGTTCGGCAGCGCGATGTCCTTGGCGAGCACCGAGGCACCGGCCTCCAGGCCCTCCACCGACACCGTCAGCGCCTCGGGGATGTGCGTGGCCTCGGCCTCGACCGGAAGCGCGTTCAGCACGTGCTCCAGCAGGTTGCCACCGGGGGCCAGCTCGCCCTCGGCGTGCACCGGGATCTCGACCGTGACCTTCTCGCCGCGCTTGACCAGCAGCAGGTCGACGTGCTCCAGGAAGCCCTTGATCGGGTCGCGCTGCACGGACTTCGGGATCGCCAGCTCCTGCGTCTTGCCGTCGATGTCCAGGGAGATCAGGACGTTCGGCGTACGCAGCGCGAGCAGCAGGTCGTGGCCGGGAAGCGTCAGGTGCAGCGGGTCCGAGCCGTGGCCGTACAGGACACCGGGAACCTTGCTGTCACGACGGATACGACGAGCGGCACCCTTGCCGAACTCGGTGCGGGTCTCGGCGGTGAGCTTGACCTCGGACATATGAATCACTCCTCGTAGGAAGCGGAAACGGACGGGGTCACCCGGCCACGAACGGCCTGCTACGAAGAGCGCGTCGATAACGGAGGCGTGGCCTCCCTCGCCGAGCAACTGCAGAAGTCTACTCGGCCAGAGAGGCCACGGAAAAATCGATCACTGCGCCCTCGGGCGCGGGCGATCATGCAGAAGCGTTTAACCGCTTACTGCTCGTCGAACAGGCTGGTCACCGAGCCGTCCTCGAACACCTCACGCACCGCGCTCGCGATGGTGGGCGCGATCGACAGCACCGTGATCTTGTCGAGGTCGTCGCTCAGCTCACCCGGCGTCGGCAGCGTGTTCGTGAAGACGAACTCGCTCACCCGGGAGTTCTTCAGCCGGTCGGCGGCCGGACCGGACAGCACACCGTGCGTCGCCGTCACGATGACGTCCTCCGCACCGTGCGCGAACAGCGCGTCGGCGGCGGCGCAGATCGTGCCACCGGTGTCGATCATGTCGTCGACCAGGACGCACACGCGGCCCTTGACCTCACCCACGACCTCGTGGACGGTGACCTGGTTCGCCACGTCCTTGTCACGCCGCTTGTGCACGATCGCCAGCGGCGCGCCGAGCCGGTCGCACCAACGGTCCGCCACCCGCACTCGGCCGGCGTCCGGGGACACGATCGTCAGCTTGTCCCTGTCGACCTTCGCGCCCACGTAGTCCGCCAGCAGCGGAAGGGCGAAGAGGTGGTCGACGGGACCGTCGAAGAAGCCCTGGATCTGGTCCGTGTGCAGATCCACCGTCAGGATCCGGTCCGCACCCGCCGTCTTCATCAGGTCCGCGATCAGTCGCGCCGAGATCGGCTCACGGCCGCGGTGCTTCTTGTCCTGCCGTGCGTAACCGTAGAACGGCACGATCACCGTGATCGACCGCGCCGAAGCACGCTTCAGCGCGTCGATCATGATCAGCTGCTCCATGATCCACTTGTTGATCGGAGCGGTGTGGCTCTGGATCAGGAAACAGTCCGCGCCACGCGCCGACTCCTGATAGCGGACGTAGATCTCGCCATTGGCGAAGTCGAAGGCCTTCGTCGGGACGACCCCGACACCCAGCTGGTGGGCGACCTCCTCGGCAAGCTCGGGGTGGGCGCGGCCGGAGAAGAACATCATCTTCTTCTCGCCGGTCGTCTTGATCCCGGTCACAGCACTGTCTCCTCAGAGGTTCGCAGCTGGATGTGCACTTATCACGGTACGCCGTGTTCGACGCACCCGATTCCGGTCAGTCTTCGCTCTCGCCCTCGCGGGAGGCCGACTCGGCGGCCTTCGCCGCCGCACTGCCCGGACGCTTACGAGCCACCCAGCCCTCGATATTCCGCTGCTGACCACGGGCCACGGCCAGCGAACCGGGCGGCACGTCCTTGGTGATCACGGAGCCGGCCGCGGTGTACGCGCCGTCCCCGATCGTGACAGGAGCCACAAACATGTTGTCCGAACCGGTGCGGCAGTGCGACCCGACCGTCGTGTGGTGCTTCTCCTGGCCGTCGTAGTTCACGAACACGCTCGCCGCACCGATGTTCGAGTACTCGCCGATCGTCGCGTCGCCGACGTACGACAGATGCGGCACCTTCGTGCCCTCGCCGATCGACGCGTTCTTCGTCTCCACGTACGTGCCCACCTTGGACTTCAGCCCCAGGCGCGTACCCGGCCGCAGATACGCGAACGGGCCCACCGACGCCTGCGGACCCACCACGGCGCTCACCGCCACCGTGTTGTCCACGCGCGCCCCCGCGCCCACCGTCGTGTCCGTCAGCCGCGTGTTCGGGCCGACCTCGGCCCCCTCCGCCAGATGTGTGGCGCCGTGCAGCTGCGTACCCGGGTGGATCACCGCGTCCTGCTCGAACGTCACCGTGACATCGACCCAGGTGCTCGCCGGGTCCACGACCGTCACACCCGACAGCATCGCGGCCGTCAGCAGCCGGTCGTTGAGGATCCGCCGCGCCTGCGACAGCTGCACCCGGTTGTTGATCCCCGCGATCTCCCGGTGGTCACCGGCCACCGAGGCCCCCACCCGGTGACCGGCCTCCCGCAGGATCCCCAGCACGTCGGTGAGGTACTCCTCGCCCTGGCTGTTGTCCGTCCGTACCTGCTTCAGCGCCTGCGCCAGCAGCGCCCCGTCGAACGCGAACACACCCGAGTTGATCTCCCGGATCGCCCGCTGCGTCTCGGTGGCGTCCTTGTGCTCGACGATCGCGGTGACGGCGCCGGAGACCTCGTCGCGCACGATCCGCCCGTACCCCGTGGCGTCCGGCACCTCGGCGGTCAGCACGGTGACCGCGTTGCCGTCGGCGGCGTGCGTGCCGGCCAGCCGGGTCAGCGTCTCGCCGGTGAGGAGCGGGGTGTCCCCGCACACCACGACGACGGTTCCGTCGATGGTCCCGCCGAGCTCTTCGAGGGCGATGCGGACCGCGTGCCCGGTGCCGTTCTGCTCCTCCTGGACGGCGGTGCGGACGGCGGGGTCGATCCCGGCGAGATGCGCGGCGACCTTCTCGCGGGCGTGCCCGACGACCACGACGAGGTTCTCGGGGTCCAACTCGCGGGCGGCGGCGAGAACATGACCGACGAGGCTGCGACCGCAGATCTCGTGCAGGACCTTGGGTGTGGTCGACTTCATACGGGTGCCCTCACCCGCTGCGAGAACGACGACGGCGGCCGGGCGAATGGCGCTCACGGGGTTTGCCCTTCGGCTTTGGATGAGTGGGGGTGGACATCCGCAGGATACCGGGGCGTTTCTCGACCGACATGAGTGCGGGCCCTGACTGTCCTGTCAGGGCCCGTACGGGCTGAGCTCCCGGGGAAGGAATCGAACCCTCATTCAATGGACCAAAACCATTTGTCCTGCCATTAGACGACCCGGGAGGGTTTGCCTGTTGCGTCCGATTCTCTAGATCGGCGGCAGGCGCAGCCCCTACTATGCCGTACCGGCCGCCCTCGCCGCGACGGTACAAATCGGCACCCCGGACCTTGTTCAGCGGTTCGAGTGATACCGGGCGGTTTCGCAGTTATTCGATTACGGAGTGTGGTCCCCGCCGGGCGCAGAAACTCGCCGGAAAAGCCGGGGTGGACGCCCGTAGGCTGGATGCATGACCACGACGGGGGAAGACCACGAGGCGGCCCGGTCAGGGCCGTGGTGGTGGGCGAGGTGGCGCAGTGCCCTGCTGGACGGAAGTCTGGCGGTGGCGTCGTCGCTGGAGTGCGCGGTGGAGGGGATTCCGTTCGCGCGGGACGCGGGGATTCCGCCGGCCATGGGGGTGGTCTTCGGCGCGCTGGCGGGCGGCGTGCTGCTGTTCCGCCGCAAATGGCCCATCGCCGTCGTCCTGGTGTCCATCGCGATCACACCGGCCCAGATGGGCTTCCTGATGGGCATCGTCGGCCTCTACACCCTCGCCGCGTCCGAGCTGCCCCGCCGGATCATCGCCTCGCTGGCCGGAATGTCCCTGGTCGGGACGATGATCGTGACGTTCGTGCGGGTGCGGCAGGACATGGCGCGGGGCGATCTGACCCTGGGCGACTGGTTCGTACCCTTCGCCGCGGTCACGACGTCGCTCGGCCTGACCGCTCCCCCCGTCCTGCTCGGACTGTACGTGGGTGCCCGGCGCCGGCTGATGGAGAGCCTGCGGGAACGGGCGGACAGCCTGGAGCGGGAGCTTCAACTGCTCGCCGAGCGGGCCGAGGAGCGGGCCGAGTGGGCGCGGAACGAGGAACGGACGCGGATCGCCCGGGAGATGCACGACGTGGTCGCGCATCGGGTGAGCCTGATGGTGGTGCACGCGGCGGCGTTGCAGGCGGTGGCGCGCAAGGACCCCGAGAAGGCGGTGCGCAACGCGGCGCTGGTCGGGGACATGGGGCGCCAGGCGCTGACCGAGCTGCGGGAGATGCTGGGGGTGCTGCGCAGCGGGGAGGGTGAGCGGCGGGAGCGGTCGGCGGTGCCGCTCGCGGCCGTGCGCGTCGCGGCGGCCGCGGCGGCGTCGCGGGCCGTGGAGGAGGAGGGGGCGGCGGAGGGGCCGTGTCTGTCGGACGTGGACGAGCTGGTGGGGCAGTCGGCGGCCGCGGGGATGGTCGTGGATCTGTCGGTGGAGGGCGAGGTGCGGGCGTACGCGGCGGAGATCGAGCAGACGGCGTACCGGGTGGTGCAGGAGGCGTTGACGAACGTCCACAAGCACGCGGCGGGGGCGAAGACGTATGTGCGGCTGGCGCATCGGGTGACGGAGATCGCGATGCAGGTGGAGAACGGCCCGCCGCCGGAGGTGGGTTCCGCCTCGTCGGCACGGCTGCCGTCGGGGGGGAACGGGCTGGTGGGGATGAAGGAGCGGGTGCTGGCACTGGGCGGGGTCTTCGTGTCGGGACCGACGGACGCGGGCGGCTTCCGGGTGTCGGCGGTGATTCCGGCGTCTTAGGGGGCGCCTCGGGGGTGGGTTTCGGGGGTCAGCCTGCGGTGAGGCGGGCGGGGGTGATGCCGGAGACGAGGGCGCCGAGGGCCTGGTCGATGTCCGGGCCGAGGTACCAGTCGCCGGTGTGGTCGAGGGCGTAGACGCGCCCTTCGGTGTCGATCGCGAGCAGCGCCTGGGTGTCGGTCTCGGCGCCGAGCGGGCTGAGCTCGGTGTCGAGGGCGCGGCCGAGGTCGCCGAGGGTGCGGGCGAGGTGGAGGCCGTGCAGGGGGTCGAGGTGCAGGCCGGCGGGGGCGATCTGGCGGCCGGGCCCGGTCGGGGTGATGCGCAGACCGCCGAATTCGGCCCACGCCTCGACGGCCGCGGGGAAGACGGCGTGGCGGTGGCCGGCGGGCGAGGTGTGGTCGCGGAGGATGTCGGCCCAGATTTCCGCCTGCTTGATGTCCCAGCGTCCCGGCTGCCAGCCGGCGGCACGCAGCGCGGCGTCGACGGGAACGGGGAAGCGGGTGGTGGAGGTGCGGTCGGTGTGCATCTTCCCTTGGTTCGTCGAGGTGTTGGGGAGGAGGGGCGGAGGCCGGGGGCGGGGGAGAGGGAGAGGGGAAGCGTGGGGATCAGTCGTCGGGGGTCGCGGGGTCGACGATGCGGACGCCGAAGTGGGCGCTGAGCGCGGTGCAGGCGCGGCAGGGCGCGGCGAAGCTGCCGTGGAGGGGGTCGCCGTCCTCGCGGATGCGACGGGCGGTGAGCTTGGCCTGTTTGAGCGCTTTGCGGGCTTCGCCGTTGGTCATGGGTTTGCGGGCGGCGCGTTTGCTGCGGGCGGCGTCCGCGGCGGCCAGGTGGCGGGAGATGAGGATGGTCTCGGCGCAGCGGCCGGTGAAGCGGTCGCGCTGGGCGCTGGTGAGGGTGTCGAGGAAGTCCTGGACCAAAGGGTGCAGCGCGGGCGCCTGATCGCTGCGGGCGGCCGTGCTGGTCAGGGTGGCGCCGCGGACGGAGAGGGCGGCGGCGACGGTGGGGAGTATGCCGTCGCGGCGGTGGCGCAGGGTGGGGGCGTGCGGGGCTTCGTTGGTGCTCCAGCCGATGCGGGGGTCGTCGGCGGGGGCGGTGTGGTGTGCGGGCGTGTTCGGCTCGCTCTGCGGCGTCGTGCGCCGTCCCGATTGCGGCCCCGTCTGTGTCGCGCTCATGATCGTCATCCCCTCCTGAGCATCCCCCCGGCTGACCCAGGGTGCCAAATCGCGTGGCTGGTGCGGAAGCTGGGGCGGTGCGACACGCCCGGGTTTGGGCGGGCTGTCACGGCGGGGTGACGGCTGGTCACGGAAGCGGAGGGCGGGCGGCGTCCTTCGAACGGAGGCCCGGTGACCGGTGTCGCCGTACCGCATAGGCTGTCGGCACCGCGACAGTGCGGTCAACGCGCGTCGGTGCCGTTGGAGACAGTCGAATACGGGCGCCGGTGTGCCGGTTCCGCAAGCGGAACGGGTGTGCCGGGGGTCGTACAGAGTGCCGCAGGGGGCAACCGCCATGACGACAGGTCGGCTCGGGCAGCAGGCCGCGCCGCCGAACGCGGCTTACGCCGGGCAGGTCGTGCACTTCCCGGATCCGGTTCGGGCGACCCGTCACCCGAGAGGGGTGCGGGTGGACGAGCGCGGCTACCCCGACTTCTCGGCGTACGCCCGTGCGGCGGCGGAGATCGCCGATCCGCCGGAGGGTTTCGGCGTCGACGAGTTGCGGCTGACGGACTACGTGTCGGCGAACGCGGCGCTCGCGGCGTCGGGCCACGAGCTGTGGGACACGGTGCCGGCAGTGGCGACGCCGCACGGCTGGACATGGCATCACGTGGTGGGCTCGCGGCGGCTGGAGCTGGTTCCGGTCGAGGTGAAGGCGCTGCTGCGGCACCACGGTGGCATCGCGACCGCGAACGTCGACCACCTGAAGCGGGGCACGCGCCCGCTTCAGGAGACGCGGCCGGCCCACATCGGACTGCCGAAGTCGGGTGTGGCGGTGACGGAGTCGCAGGTGCAGGGGGTCGAGGAGGACCTCGGCTACCGACTGCCCGGCGCGTACCGATCCTTCCTGAAGGCGGCCGGCGGGTGTGCTCCGGTGGGTGCCGCGCTGGACGCGGAGTTGGGACTGCTGGTGGACCAGCCGTTCTTCACGGTGCGCGACGAGGCGGCGGTCAACGACCTGGTCTACGTGAACAAGTGCCTGCGCGACCATCTGACGAAGGACTACCTGGGCGTCGGTTTCGTCCAGGGCGGTCTGCTGGCGGTGAAGGTGAAGGGCCAGGGGATCGGTTCCGTCTGGTTCTGCGCCTACGACGACGCGCGGGACGTGGATCCCTCGTGGTCGCCGGCGGAGCGCACGGGGCGGCTGCTGCTGCCGTGCGGTGACGACTTCGACGCCTTTCTGTCCCGACTGGCGGGCAATCCGCCGGAGTTGGAGACGGTGGCCAATCTGATGGTGGACGGCGGCTTCGCGCGTGCCGTTCCGGTTTCTTCCGTTTCTTCCGCGGGCGGGGAGTGAGCTGTAGCGATGGTGACGTTCGCGCAGGCGCAGGAGCGCGCGGAAGAGTGGATCAACGGCGATGTGCCGGCCTACCAGCATCGTGAGGTGCTGGTGCGGGAGTTCGAGCTCGGGTTCGTGGTGTGGGCCGAGGACCGGTCGGACGGGCCGCGGTCGGACGGGGGCGCGCTGCGGCTGGTGATCGCCCGGGACAGCGGGGAGGCCACGCTGTGGCCCGCGCTGCCCGTGGGCGAGGTGATCCGGCGGTACGAGGAGGAGTACGGCCAACCGGAGGACGCCCCGCCCGCCCCGGCCGCGCCCGCGGCACGGGTGGACCTGAACCAGACGTCGTTCCTGCTGTCGCCGCCGGAGTGGTTGCAGGAGGCGGCGGACAAGCTGGGGATTCCTGATCGGCGGGGGGATGGGGGCTCTGGGGGCTCTGCGGGTGCGGGTGCCGGTGTCGGTACCGGTGCTGGTACGGGTGCTGGTGCTGGGGTCGGTGGCTCGGGGGCCGGGGTTGGGGCCGGTGGCGTCGGTGCTGTGACGCCTGATCCGTCGTTGCCTCGGACGCAGGCCGGGGTGCCGGGGAGTGGGGTGGGGACGGGTTCTGCCCCGGCTCCGGCGCCGGGTGCTGGTGTCGGTGGGGCGGGTGCTTCCGCGCCGGTCCCGCCTGCCGCGCCCGCGGGGGCTACGCCCTGGACGGGGACGGACACGAACGCCGATTCCGGCGACGACCGTTCCGTACCCCTTCCCGCGACCGTCTTCGCGCCGCCGCTCAGCGGTTCCGACGACGAGGCCCCGACTCCGCCCGTCGCGCCGCCGGACGCCAAGACGGCCCTGATGACGGGCGGCAGCCAACTCCCGCCCACGGCGGTCGCGCCCGCCCTGAACGACCCGAACGTCCCTGGGGCGCCCGGCGTGCAGGGCGGCGCGCAAGCCGGCGCGCAAGGTGCGGGTGTACCGCCCGTCGCGCCGGGGCACACGCCCCCGCCGCCCGCCGGTACGCCGCCGTATGCCCAGCCTCAGGCCCCGGCCGGACCGGGCGTCCCGGGCCCGGCGCAGGGCAACACCCCGCCGCCGGCCCCGTCGTACGGCTACCCGCAGGGCTCGCCCCCTCCGGCCGCCCCCGGTACTCCGCCGCCGGCCGCTCCCCAGGGCGCCCCCGCCCCGGGCCGGCCCCTCGCGCCGAACGCCAGTGACATCGCCGACGCCGCGACCAGCAAGGCCGCGCCTCCCCCGCGCCGGCCGCGCGGTGGTGCGACGCCGCCGCCTCCGCCGGGCGCGCCGGGTGCTCCGGGCGCCCCGCGCGCGGGCGGCACGCCTCCTGCGCCGTCGGCTCCGGGGGCGCAGGGTGGTGCGCCCGGTGGTGCGGCGGGTGGGTACGTACCCACGCAGTTGGTGTCGGCGCTGGGCCCGAACGGCCCCGAGGGCGCGCCGGGCGTACCGGGTGCTCCGAGCGCACCGAACATGCCGGGCGCGCACGGTCAGTCGAGCGCCCCGGGTACGCCGAACACGCCGGGCGCGCCCGGTGGTCCCGGCGCCCCGACTCCGCCTGGTCCGCCCGCTCCGCAGAACACGCCGGGAGGCACACCGCCGGGCGGTGTCCACCACGCCGCGACGATGCTTGCCGACCCGGGCCGCATGGGCACGGGTGGGGGCGCGCCGCACCCGCCAGGCGCCCCAGGCGTTCCGCATGCGCCGGGCGCACCGGGAGTGCCGGGGGCCCCGAATGCGCCGCATGCGCCTGGCGCGCCGGGTGCTCCGCACGCCCCGGGCGCACCGGCGGCTCCGGGCGTACCTGGTGTTCCGCACCCGCCTGGCGCTCCGGGCGCACAACAGGCTCCGCACGCCCCGGGCGTTCCGCACGCGCCGGGCGCGCCGCAGCCCCCGGGTGCCCCCGGGGCCCCCGGTACGCCGGGCGGGCCGGGAGCGGGTGGCGGGCGTGGGGCGGTGCATCACGCGGAGACCGTGCTGGCCGCGCCCCCGGTGGGCGGCCCCGGCGCGCCTCCGCCGCCGCCGGCCCCCGGCGTGCCCGGTGTTCCGGGCGCCCCTGGAATGCCCCCGGGCGCCCCCCAGCCGATGCCGCCGGGTGCGGTGCCGCCGCCCGGGATGCCGGGGCCGGGACAGCCGCCGGCGTACGGGTATCCGCAGCCCAGCGGTCAGCCGACCGTGGGACCGGGCTACCAGGCCGTGCTGCGCTACCGGGCGCAGGACGGTTCGGAGCAGCAGGTGATCCGGCGTTCGGCGCCGGGCACGCCGCACCCGGAGTGGCAGATCTTCCACGAGCTGCGGGCGATGAACGTGCCGCCGGACCAGGTGCTGGAGCTGCACACCGAGCTGGAGTCGTGCGAGCTGCCGGGCGCGTACTGCGCGCGGATGATCCGGGAGCAGTGGCCGCAGGCGCGGATCACGAGCATCGCGCCCTACGGCACGGATCACGCGAGCCGGCAGCAGGGGATGCAGCAGTTGCTGGCGCACCAGGGCGAGTTGCACCAGGTGGCGGACGGTCCCGCCCGGCCCGCGCCGGTGCGCGCGCCGTTGCCGCCGGTGCAGCCGACGCCGCCGGTTCCGCCGGAGGCGATCGCGCAGGAGCTGGCGGCGGCGTTCGGGCCGGGGGTGTTCCGGTTCGAGCAGGCGGCGGTGTCCCGGCAGGGCGTCCCGCCGATCGTGGCGCACACGCTGGTGGTGGCGGGCCTGCCGACCGACATGGGCCCGTTCTTCTGGGCGCAGGCGCAGCCGGGCCGACCGGTGCCGACGCTCGCGGAGCTGGCGCAGGAGCGCGGGGTGCAGCCGGCGTCGGACGCGGGCTCGTACCTGGTCATGGGCAGTGACTTCGGCCGGGCGATCTGCGTGCAGTACGGGACGGCGAACATCGTCGCCGTGCCGGTGGAGGCGGGCCCGGGCGGTGCGCCGGTGCCGCCGCAGTTCGTGAACACCGGGCTGCTGGAGTTCCAGCGCTGCCTGTCCCTGCTGGGCAGGATGTGGCGGCTGCGGTTCGGCCTGAACCAGGAGCAGGCGGGCCGCTGGACCGTCGACTTCCAGGCCCAGCTGGCCTCCCTGGACCCGGCGGCCCTGGGGTCGCCGGAGAGCTGGTGGTCGGTGCTGCTGGAGCAGATGTGGGACGGCCTGCTGTGAGGTGGGCGTTCCGCTGACGGTGGTGTGGAAAGGGCGGGGCCGCCCGGTCGTGCGATCGGGCGGCCCCGCCCTTTCGCGTGTCGTGGCCCCGCCCGTGACCTCCGCCCGGAGTGTCGCGTTATGAACCCTTCTGTCTGATCCCTCAAGATGTGCGCGACACCGTTCGGAATCTGTTCGTACGCGCCGGCGTGCGGGATTCCGTGTGGGTCCGGCGGAGAGGGGTTCCAGGATGAGCAGCGCATCGGTGTCGCCGTACGGGTTCGTGACGGTCCGTGGGCGTGGGTACAGGCCCCGGCAGGTCGAGGCGTGCTCCGCCGCGCTCTCCGCCGAACGGGACGCCGCCTGGGAACGCGTCGCCCGCCTCACCGTGCTGGCCAAGGAGATGCAGGCGGAGGCGGACCGGTTGCGGGAGTCCGTGGCCCGGCTCACGCCGCAGACGTACGAGACCCTCGGGGAGCGCGCACGGCGCATCTTCCAGCTCGGGGAGGAAGAGGCGGCGGCCGTCCGCGATCAGGCGCGGCGCGCGGCGCAGGAGCACGTTGCGCAGGCCGAGGCACACGCCCACGGCGTGCGCCGGGCGGCCCAGGAACAGGCGGACACGCTCCGCGCGGACGCCGAGGAACGCGCCCGCCGCCGGTCGCTCGCGGCGCGCGCCGAGGCCGACGAGGTGCGCGTCGCGGCTCGCCGCGAGGTGAAGGAGACCCGCAGCGAGGCGCTCGCCGCACTCCGCGAGATGCGCCTGCGCACCGGCGCCCTCCTCGCCGAGCAGGAGAAGGAGCACGCCGAACGGTGGGCCGCCGCCGAGCGCGAGGCCGCCGAACGCGCCGCCGCCCTCGACGCCCACCACGCCCGAAGGGTCACGCGCGCCGAGGCCGAGCTGTCGGAGGCGAAGCGCGCGTTCGCGGAGGCCGAGGAGTCGGCCCGCCGCCGCCAGGAGGAAGCACGCGCGCGTGCCGCCGAACTCCTCGCGGAGGCACGCCTGCGCGAGGAGCGCATCGCCCGCGAGACGGAACGCGTCCTGCGCGAACACAGCGAGCGCTGGGACGACGTGCGCGCCCACATGGACCACGTCCGCACCAGCCTGACCGCACTCACCGGCCGGGTGGTGGAGTAGCGGCTGCGGCGGGGCGAGGCGAGGCGGCCGGGGCGGGCGCGTTCTTCCGCGCGCAGGCCGCACCGGCGCCAGCGAAAGGCCCGGCGCGCACGACGCCCACCCCAGCGCACGGTCGGCTGGAGCGCCCAGCGCACTCCGTCGGTACGCCCCGCGCGCTCCGCCGGCGCACTCCGTCGGTACGCCCCGCGCGCTCCGCCGGCGCACTCCGTCGGTACGCCCCGCGCGCCCCACCAGTGCACGCCAGCGCCCAGCGCCCCGCCCCGGACACCGGGCCCCGGCTCAACTCCCGCCCGCCCCCCGGGCCCTAGTTCCCCCTCCGCGCCGCCCCCGCCAGGATCCACCCCTCCACTGCCTCGTACTGCCGTCGTTGTTCCTCCGCCTTGGCGCGGCCCGAGAGGACCGTTCCCAGCCAGCCGAAGGCGAAGCCGAGGGGGATGGTGACCAGGCCGGTCGTGGTGAAGGGGAACCAGTTGAAGTCGGCTTGCGGGAAGGCCGAGACGGGGGAGCCGGAGACCAGGTTGGTGCCGGGCATGAGGGCGAGGACGGCGAGGGTGCCGCCGATGAGGGTGCTCAGCAGGCCCGTTCGGGTGTAGCGGCGCCAGAAGAGGCTGTAGATCAGGGCGGGCGCGAGGGCGGAGGCGCCGAGGCAGAAGCCGAGGGTGATCAGCGGCTGGAGACTGCGGTGCTGCACCTGGGCGGCGAGGAGCACCGTGGGGACACCGACCGCCAGGGCGGACAGCCGGGCCACGAGCATCTCGCGGCGCGGGGAGACGTCCCGCGCGCAGGTGGCGAAGATGTCGTGGGCGAGGGAGTTGGCGCAGGCGAGGATCATTCCGGCGACCGAGGCGAGGACGGTCAGGAAGATCGCCGTGGTGACCGTCGTGAACAGCAGGGCCTCGCCGGTGGAGACGTCCGTGCCGAAGGCGGCCCGCGAGCCCAACAGATACGCGGTGTTGCCCCGCGGGTCGGCGCCGGCAATCACCGCGCGGCCGATCAGCGCCGTCGCGCCGAACCCGACGACCGTGATCACCAGCACGAACAGCGCCACGCCGGACACCGCCCACGACAGCGAGCGCCGCACCTGCCGCGCGCTGGAGGCGGTGTACATGCGCATGGTGATGTGCGGCAGGCACGCTCCGCCCAGGACCACCGACAGCTGCGAGGTGATCATGTCCAGTCGGGGGTACGGGCCGCCCGCGAACTCCAGGCCCGAGCGCAGGAACGCGTCCCCCACCCCACTCCCGCGCGCGGCCGCGTCGAAGAGGGCGGCCGGGTCGCCGTCGAAGCGGGCGAGCACCAGGACGGCGACCACAGCGCCCGATCCGAGCAGCGTCACGATCTTCAGCATCTGGATCAGCGCGGTGCCCTTCATGCCGCCGATCGCCGCGTAACTGATCATCAGCACCCCCATGCCGATGACACAGGCGGTCTTCACCGAGTCGCCGGAGAAGCCGAGGATGAACGCGAGCAGCTGGCCGGTGCCGGCGAGCTGCACCAGCATCATCGGCAGCAGTGCGGCGAGGGTCACCGCGCACGCCGTGATGCGCACCGCGCGCCCCGGCATACGGCGCGCGAGCGCGTCGCCCATGGTGAACCGGCCCGCGTTGCGCAGGGGTTCGGCCAGCAGGAACATCAGCAGCATCAGCGACAGCGCCGTACTGAGGGCGAGGACCAGTCCGTCGTACCCGCACAGCGCGATCACGCCGGTCGTGCCGAGCACGGTGGCGGCCGAGATGTAGTCGCCGGCGATCGCCATGCCGTTGCGCAGCGGGGAGAGGGAGCGGTAGCCGGTGTAGAACTCGTCGAGGTCGTCGCGGTCCGGGCCGGTCATGACGCACAGCAGCAGGGTGATCGTGGCGACGGCGGTGAAGGCGACGAGCGACATGGTCTGCGCGTCGCCGCTCAACTCCAGTCCCGCGACATGTGCTTGAGCGCTGTTCATCGGCCCGCCTCCCGTTTGGCGTCCACCTCGGTCTGGCGGCGGATGCGGTGGGCGAGGGGGTCGACATGGCGGCGTGCGGTGTGCTCGTAGACGGCGATGGCGAGCCAGGTCACGGGGAGTTGGAGGAGGGCGAGCAGCAGGCCCGTGGGCAGGCCGCCGCTCACCCGGGCCGTCATCAGGGACGGCGCGCACGCCGACAGGACGAGGAACACCGTGAAGTAGCCGAGCGCGGTGAGCGTGGCCACGCGCCGCTGCCACCGGTAGGCGCTGCGCAGCAGCCGTAGGTCGCGATGCTGTCCGAGGGGGGCGAAGTGCGGCGGGCGCCGGCGGGGCGGTTCGGGCGTGAGCGGCTCGGCGGGCTGCCAGGGGTAGGTCAAGTGGGGGTCGTACGCGGGGTACGACGGTTGTCGAGGCGGTTGGTGCGGGGGCGGGAACGGGGTGTGGGTCATCCCGAACTCCTTGCGCGGCTCGGGTCCGTGGCGGCGGACCGCAGGGAGGTGGGGGGGTGCGAGCCACGCACGTTACTCGGGGGTAGGAGACCTGCGCGAGCTTTTCTCCAAACTGAGCGGTCGGTATGCGCTTACTATTCGATTCCCGCCCTGACCTGGGGTGTTACCCCCGGTTAGTCAACCCTCCCTCACTCCCCGGAACCCCCCAACACCGCGAACCGACGCGGCGCCACGAACAGCAGCACCAGGAAGGCGAGTGCCGCGGCGCAGGCCGCGCCCAGGTAGACCGCGTGGACCGCGTCCGCGACCGCGTGGCGGGTCGCCTCCGGCACGGCGCCGCCGCCGTCGAGGCCGCGGGTCACGGAGTCGAGGTCGTGCGCGCCGCCGAGCCGGGCGGACAGCACGCCGTTGGCGACCGCGCCGAAGACCGCCGCGCCGATCGTCTGGCCGGTCTGCCGGCAGAAGAGGACGGAGGCGGTCGTGGTGCCCCGTTCCGACCAGCCGACGGTCGACTGCACCCCGACGATCAGCGGGAGCTGGAACAGCCCCAGGGCGGCCCCCAGCAGCAGCATCAGCAGCGCCGGCTGCCAGGCCGCGCCGGGATACGGCAGGAAGGGGAACGCGAGCAGGATCAGCGTGGCCGTGCCGATGCCGAGCAGGGCGGTGTCGCGGAAGCCGAGACGCCGGTAGACGTGCTGGCTCAGTGCCGCCGACACCGGCCAGCTCAGCGTCCACACCGACAGCACGAACCCGGCGGCCACGGGGGCGAGGCCGAGCACGGACTGCGCGTACGTCGGCAGGAAGACCGTGGGTGCCACCATCAGCAGGCCGAGCGCGCCGAGGGCGAGATTCACGGCGGCGATCGTGCGGCGGCGCCACACCCACCCGGGGATGATCGGTTCCGCCGCCCGCCGTTCCACCAGCACCACGACCGCCACCAGGGCGAGGCCCGCGCCGAACAGGGCGAGCGACGGCGCCGACAGCCACGGCCAGGCGACCCCGCCCTGCACCAGCGCCGTCAGCAGCACACCCCCGCACGCGAACACGGCCAGCGCGCCCGCCCAGTCGACACGCGTACGCGTGCGGGACGAGGACGCCGAGGACGGCGCGGTGCGCGACGCCCGCTCCGGCTCGTGCAGATGACGGACGATCAGCCACAACGCCATCGCGCCGATGGGCAGGTTGACGAGGAAGATCCATCGCCAGTCGGCGTAGGCCGCCAGGACCCCGCCGAGGCCCGGTCCGGCGACCGCCGACACCGCCCACACCGTGGACAGTTTCGACTGGATCTTCGGCCGCTCCTCCAGGGGGTACAGATCGGCGGCGAGCGTCTGCACCGTCCCCTGCAACGCCCCGCCGCCCAGCCCCTGTACGACCCGGAACGCGATCAGCGCGCCCATGTTCCACGCCAGCGCGCACAGCATCGAGCCCAGCAGGAACAGCGCGGCGCCGGCCACCAGCACCGGTTTGCGGCCGTAGGTGTCGGACAGCTTGCCGTAGACGGGCAGTGTGACCGTCACCGCCAGCAGATAGCCGGAGAACAGCCAGGAGAACACGGAGAAGCCGCCCAGGTCGCCCACGATCTGCGGGACGGCGGTGGAGACGACGGTGGCGTCGAGGGCGGCCAGCGCCATGGCGAGCATCAGCGCGGCGACCACGGCCCCCCGCCGGTGGGGCGCGGCGCGCTGCGCGGTCTGCCGTGTCGCCGGTCGCGTACTCCCCACCGCAAGGCCCCCCCTCGTCCCGTGCCTCATGCGCCCATCGGCTGTCCAGCTTCTCACCCGGGTCCGACAACGGGCGAGAGTTGACCTTCACGCGACGTGAGGGTGGAGGCTCGCTGCGCCCGGGGATGGAGCCGGACCCCGAGGGGGTCTCCACCCGGCGGTGGAGATCCCCTAGGGGTATCTCCGTACTAGGGCTCGGGGAGGGTTCGTACCGCCGGAGGAGGAGATGCGGGGGAGGTCGTCCTTAACCTGGCTTTACGCCGTTCGACGAGGCGGGGGTGCGGACAGCCCCCGGCGCGGGGGGTGGGGTTAACCCCCCGGAAAGAGGGGCCCGAGCACCAGCGCGGGGGACCCCTCCTCGCCGCCAGACTCATGGACGTAGCGACGCACCACCACGCGCATCACGGCGACCACCACCGCACCGGGACCGGTGCGTCTCATTTGCTGACCGACATAGGAGACTTACCGTGACATCGGCTGTGACCATTCCCAGGCACGGGGGCACTGGAGGGCAGACGGCCGTTGCCGCGCGGGCGCGGCAGGTCGTCAAGGCGTACGGCTCGGGCGAGACCCGTGTCGTCGCCCTCGACCACGTCGACGTGGACATCGCACGCGGCCAGTTCACCGCGATCATGGGCCCCTCGGGGTCCGGCAAGTCCACGCTGATGCACTGCCTCGCCGGTCTCGACACCGTGACGAGCGGCCAGATCTATCTGGACGACACCGAGATCACCGGCCTGAAGGACAAGAAGCTCACCCAGCTGCGCCGGGACCGGATCGGGTTCATCTTCCAGGCGTTCAACCTCCTGCCGACGCTGAACGCGCTGGAGAACATCACGCTGCCCATGGACATCGCCGGCCGCAAGCCGGACCGGGCGTGGCTGGACCGGGTCGTGGAGACCGTGGGGCTCGCCGAGCGGCTCAAGCACCGTCCCACGCAGCTCTCGGGCGGTCAGCAGCAGCGCGTGGCCGTCGCGCGCGCCCTCGCCGCGCGCCCCGAGATCATCTTCGGTGACGAGCCGACCGGAAACCTCGACTCGCGCGCGGGTGCGGAAGTCCTCGGCTTCCTGCGCCGCTCGGTCGACGAACTCGGCCAGACCATCGTGATGGTCACCCACGACCCGGTGGCGGCCTCGTACGCGGACCGGGTGCTGTATCTCGCCGACGGCCGGATCGTCGACGAGATGTACAAGCCGACCGCTGAGGCGGTTCTGGACCGCATGAAGGACTTCGACGCCCGGGGGCGCACGTCATGACCGTCATGAAGACCTCGCTGCGCAACTTCTTCGCGCACAAGGGACGCATGGCCCTGTCGGCCGTGGCGGTGCTGCTGTCGGTCGCGTTCGTGTGCGGCACGCTCGTGTTCACCGACACGATGAACACGACGTTCGACAAGCTGTTCGCCGCGACGTCCTCCGATGTGACGGTGAGTTCCAAGGACGCCTCGGACACCGGTGAGACGACGGCCGACAACGGCAAGCCGCCGGTCATGCCGGCGTCGGTGGTGGCGAAGGTGCGCGGCGCGCAGGGCGTGAAGTCGGCGGAGGGGACCGTCTTCTCCACCTCGGTGACCGTCGTCGACGCCGACAAGGACAACCTGTCGCCGAAGAGCGGCGCGCCGACCATCGTCGGCAGCTGGAACGGCAACGACGCCCGCACCATGAAGATCACCTCCGGCGCGGCGCCTAAGGGCTCCGACCAGGTCATGGTCGACGAGGACACCGCCGACAAGCACCACCTGAAGCTCGGCGACGAGATCGGCGTGATCAGCGCGGTCGGCACGCACACCGCGAAGATCTCCGGCATCGCGGCCTTCCAGGTCACCAACCCGGGCGCGGCGATCTTCTATCTGGACACGAAGACGGCCCAGCAGACCCTGGTCGGCGAGCCGGACGTGTACACGAACGTCAACGTCACGGCCGCGAGCGGGGTCAGCGACGAGCAGCTGAAGCGGAACGTCACGGCGGCGCTCGGCGGCGCCTACAAGGTGCAGACGGCCAAGGAGACCGCCGACGCCAACCGCGAGGACGTCGGCGACTTCCTGAACGTGATGAAGTACGCGATGCTCGGCTTCGCCGGGATCGCCTTCCTCGTCGGCATCTTCCTGATCATCAACACGTTCTCGATGCTGGTCGCCCAGCGCACGCGTGAGATCGGCCTGATGCGCGCCATCGGCTCCAGCCGGAAGCAGGTCAACCGGTCGGTCCTGGTGGAGGCGCTGCTGCTCGGCTTCGTCGGCTCCGTCCTGGGTGTCGGCGCGGGCGTCGGCATCGCGATCGGCCTGATGAAGCTCATGGGCCAGATGGGCATGAACCTGTCCACCGACGATCTGACCGTCGCCTGGTCCACCCCGGTGGTCGGCCTGGTGCTCGGCGTGGTCGTCACGGTCCTGGCCGCCTACCTGCCCGCCCGTCGCGCCGGCAAGGTCTCCCCGATGGCCGCGCTGCGCGACGCGCACGCCCCCGCCGACGCCAAGGCGGGCGCCGTGCGCGCCGTCCTCGGGCTCCTGCTGACCGCCGGGGGCGCCTACGCCCTCTTCGTCGCCGCGAACGCCGACAAGGCCAAGGACGGCTCCGCGTGGCTGGGCCTGGGCGTCGTGCTCACCCTGATCGGCTTCGTCGTCGTCGGCCCGCTGCTCGCGGGGGGCGTGGTCCGCGTCCTGGGCGCCGTGCTGCTGCGGATGTTCGGCCCGGTCGGCCGGATGGCCGAGCGCAACGCCCTGCGCAACCCGCGCCGTACGGGCGCCACGGGCGCCGCCCTGATGATCGGCCTCGCGCTGGTCGCGTGCCTGTCGGTGGTCGGCTCCTCCATGGTGGCGTCGGCGACCGACCAGCTCGACAAGAGCGTCGGCGCGGACTTCATCATCCAGTCGGACAGCGGGCAGCTGGTGACCCCCCAGGCGGTGCAGGCCGTCAAGAAGACGCCGGGTCTGGACCACGTCACCGAGTACAAGTGGAACAAGGCCGACTTCACCACCCCGGACGGCAAGACGCTGAAGGACACCGCGATCACCGGCGCGGACCCGACCTACGCGACGGACCTGAACACCGAGACGGTCGCCGGCAAGCTGGCCGACGCCTACCGGCCCGACTCGATGTCGGTGCACGAGGAGTTCGCCAAGGACCACGCCATCAAGCTCGGCTCGACCATCAAGGTCGCCTTCAAGAACGGCCGGACCGCCCATCTGACGGTCCGCGCGATCACCAGCAGTGACGTGGTGATCGACCAGGGCGCGATGTACACGTCGATCGCGACGATGGCGAAGTACGTGCCCGCCGACAAGATGCCGCTCGACGAGATCGTCTTCGCCGAGGCGAAGGACGGGCAGCAGGACGCGGCCTACACCTCCCTGAAGTCCGCCCTGCACGACTACCCGCAGTACACCGTGCGCGACCAGACCGACTTCAAGCAGAACCTGAAGGACCAGGTCGGCCAGCTGCTGAACCTGATCTACGGCCTGCTGGCCCTGGCGATCATCGTCGCGATCCTGGGCGTCGTGAACACCCTCGCCCTCTCGGTGGTCGAGCGCACCCGCGAGATCGGCCTGATGCGGGCGATCGGTCTCTCGCGCCGCCAGCTGCGCCGCATGATCCGCATGGAGTCCGTGGTCATCGCCCTCTTCGGCGCCCTCCTCGGCCTCGGCCTGGGCATGGGCTGGGGCGCGACGGCCCAGAAGCTGCTCGCCCTCGAGGGCCTGACGGTCCTGGAGATCCCCTGGGGCACGATCACGAGCGTCTTCATCGGCTCGGCCTTCGTGGGCCTGTTCGCGGCACTGATCCCGGCGTTCCGCGCGGGCCGCATGAACGTCCTGAACGCCATCGCGACCGACTAGGGGGTCTGGGGGGCCACGACCACCGCATACGGGGGTTGCGGGGGACGACCCGGCGCCGGCGAGTCTTGGGGGACTCGTCGGCGCCGGGTTGCTTTTCGCGAGTCCTGGTACGGCGCCCCAGACGCCGGGCCCCATCAGCAACCGGCGTTGTCCACAGCCCCCGGCAAGCGGCGCGGCCAAGTCGTACGCTGGACACCCCCGGCGGGATCCGCGTCGGGCCCTTCGTGTTGCCCACCCCTCGCCCACCCTGGAGAAAGCCGCTCCATGAGCCTGCACGGTCTGCTCGACGCCGTCGTCAAGGACACCGCCCTCGCGGAAGCGATCAAGGCGGCCGCAGACGGCAACCGCATGCACGTCGACCTGGTCGGCCCGCCGGCGGCCCGCCTCTTCGCGATCGCCGCCCTGGCCCGCGAATCGGCCCGCACGGTCCTGGCGGTGACGGCGACCGGCCGCGAGGCAGAGGACCTGGCGGCCGCCCTGCGCTCCCTGCTGCCCGAGGGCGGCGTCGTGGAGTACCCCTCCTGGGAGACCCTCCCGCACGAACGCCTCAGCCCGCGCAGCGACACCGTGGGCCGCCGCCTGGCCGTCCTGCGCCGCCTGGCCCACCCGAGCCCGGACGACCCGGAGACCGGCCCGGTCTCGGTCGTCGTCGCACCCGTCCGGTCCGTGCTGCAACCGCAGGTCAAGGGCCTGGGCGACCTGGAGCCGGTCGCGCTGAGGACGGGTCGGACGGCCGACCTGAACGACGTCGTGGAAGCCCTGGCGGCAGCGGCGTACGCGCGCGTGGAGCTCGTCGAGAAGCGCGGCGAGTTCGCCGTACGCGGCGGCATCCTCGACGTCTTCCCGCCCACCGAGGAACACCCCCTGCGCATCGAGTTCTGGGGCGACGACGTCGAGGAGATCCGCTACTTCAAGGTCGCCGACCAGCGCTCCCTGGAGGTCGCCGAACACGGCCTGTGGGCGCCGCCCTGCCGCGAGCTGCTCCTCACCGAGGACGTACGCGCGCGTGCCCGTGCCCTCGCCGAGGAGCACCCGGAGCTGGGCGAGCTGCTGGGCAAGATCGCCGAGGGGATCGCCGTGGAGGGCATGGAGTCCCTGGCGCCCGTCCTCGTCGACGACATGGAGCTGCTGATCGACGTCCTGCCCAAGGGCGCGATGGCCGTGGTGTGCGACCCCGAGCGGGTACGCACGCGTGCCACCGACCTGGTGGCGACCTCGCAGGAGTTCCTCCAGGCGTCCTGGGCCGCCACCGCGGGCGGCGGCGAGGCGCCCATCGACGTCGGCGCGGCCTCCCTGTGGTCCATCGCCGACGTCCGCGACCGCGCGCGCGAGCTGGACATGATGTGGTGGTCGGTGTCGCCGTTCGCCGCCGACGAGGAACTGGACGCGGACACCCTCAAGCTGGCCATGCACGCGCCCGAGACGTACCGCGGCGACACCGCGAAGGCGCTCGCCGACACCAAGGGCTGGCTGGCGGACGGCTGGCGCACCGTGTTCGTGACCGAGGCGCACGGCCCGGCGGCCCGCACGGTCGAGGTGCTCGGCGGCGAGGGCATCGCCGCCCGCCTGGACGCCGACCTGACCGAGCTGAGCCCGTCGGTCGTGCACGTGGCGTGCGGCTCGATCGACCACGGTTTCGTCGACCCGGCGCTGAAGCTCGCCGTCCTCACCGAGACCGACCTGTCCGGCCAGAAGGCGGCCGGCCGGGACGGCGCCCGCATGCCGGCCCGCCGCCGCAAGACCATCGACCCGCTCACCCTGGAGGCGGGCGACTACATCGTCCACGAGCAGCACGGCGTCGGCCGCTACATCGAGATGGTGCAGCGCACCGTCCAGGGCGCCACGCGCGAGTACCTCGTCGTCGAGTACGCCCCCGCCAAGCGCGGCCAGCCCGGCGACCGCCTGTACATCCCCACCGACCAGCTGGAACAGATCACCAAGTACGTCGGCGGCGAGGCGCCCACCCTGCACCGCCTCGGCGGCGCGGACTGGACGAAGACGAAGGCACGCGCGAAGAAGGCGGTCAAGGAGATCGCCGCCGACCTGATCAAGCTGTACAGCGCGCGCATGGCGGCCCCCGGCCACACCTTCGCGCCCGACACGCCCTGGCAGCGCGAGCTGGAGGACGCGTTCCCGTACGCGGAGACCCCCGACCAGCTGACCACCATCGCCGAGGTCAAGGACGACATGGAGAAGTCGGTCCCGATGGACCGTCTGATCTGCGGCGACGTCGGCTACGGCAAGACGGAGATCGCGGTCCGCGCCGCCTTCAAGGCGGTCCAGGACGGCAAGCAGGTCGCGGTCCTCGTCCCGACGACACTGCTGGTCCAGCAGCACTTCGGCACGTTCTCCGAGCGGTACGCGCAGTTCCCGGTGAGCGTGAAGGCGCTGTCCCGCTTCCAGACCGACACGGAGGCGAAGGCCGTCCTGGAGGGCCTGCGGGAGGGCTCGGTGGACGTCGTCATCGGCACCCACCGCCTGTTCTCGTCGGAGACGAAGTTCAAGGACCTCGGCCTGGTCATCGTCGACGAGGAGCAGCGCTTCGGCGTCGAGCACAAGGAGCAGCTGAAGAAGCTGCGCGCCAACGTCGACGTGCTGACGATGTCCGCGACCCCGATCCCGCGCACCCTGGAGATGGCGGTCACCGGCATCCGCGAGATGTCGACGATCACCACCCCGCCGGAGGAGCGCCACCCGGTGCTGACCTTCGTCGGGCCCTACGAGGAGAAGCAGATCGGCGCCGCCGTCCGCCGCGAACTGCTGCGCGAGGGCCAGGTCTTCTACATCCACAACCGGGTCGAGTCGATCGACCGGGCCGCCGCGCGCCTGCGCGAGATCGTCCCCGAGGCACGGATCGCGACGGCCCACGGCCAGATGTCGGAGTCGGCTCTGGAGCAGGTCGTCGTCGACTTCTGGGAGAAGAAGTTCGACGTGCTCGTCTCGACGACGATCGTCGAGTCGGGCATCGACATCTCCAACGCGAACACGCTGATCGTGGAGCGCGGCGACACCTTCGGCCTGTCCCAGCTGCACCAGCTGCGCGGCCGCGTGGGCCGTGGCCGCGAGCGCGGCTACGCGTACTTCCTGTACCCGCCGGAGAAGCCGCTGACGGAGACCGCCCACGAGCGTCTCGCCACCATCGCCCAGCACACGGAGATGGGCGCGGGCATGTACGTGGCGATGAAGGACCTGGAGATCCGCGGCGCCGGAAACCTCCTCGGCGGCGAGCAGTCCGGCCATATCGCGGGCGTCGGCTTCGACCTGTACGTGCGCATGGTCGGCGAGGCGGTCGCGGACTACCGGCGCCAGCTGGAGACCGGCGAGATCGAGGAGGAGCCGCCGCTCGAAGTCAAGATCGAGCTGCCCGTCGACGCGCACGTCCCGCACGACTACGCGCCCGGCGAGCGCCTGCGCCTCCAGGCGTACCGCGCGATCGCCTCCGCCAACACGGAGGAGGACATCAGGGCGGTGCGGGAGGAACTGACCGACCGCTACGGCAAGTTGCCCGAGCCCGTGGAGAACCTGCTGCTGGTGGCCGGCCTGCGGATGCTGGCACGCGCGTGTGGCGTCGGCGAGATCGTCCTCCAGGGCACCAACATCCGTTTCGCGCCGGTCGAGTTGAGGGAGTCGCAGGAACTGCGCCTGAAGCGCCTGTACCCGGGCTCGGTCATCAAGCCGACCGTCCACCAGATCCTCGTACCGCGCCCGAAGACGGCCAAGGTGGGCGGGAAGCCGCTGGTCGGACGGGATCTGCTGGGCTGGGTGGGCGAGTTCCTGGCGTCGGTGCTGGGGTCGTAGGGCGCTGGTCCGTACGGCCGTCGCGCTCGGGTGCGTTCGGACCACCGGTCGGACGCGTCCGGTCGCGCGCGTGTGCGCTCAGGCCACCGGTCGGACGCGTCCCCCGGTGGCCTCGCGCAGGACCGCTGCCAGGCGGTCGCGGACCGCGATCTGGGCGGCGATCCGCTCGTCCATGACCGCGAGGCGCCGCAGCGCGACCTCCAGGGTCCGGCCGGTCGGCGGGGACGATGTGACGTCACCGTCGAGGCACGGCAGGAACAGGCGTACGTCGTCCAGGGTGAGCCCGGCGTCGACGAGCTTCCGGATGTTGCGGACGCGGACGGCGACGGCCGGGTCGTAGCAGCGGTAGCCGTTGGCGGTCCGTTCGGAGGTGATGAGCCCCGCCTGCTCGTAGTGGCGCAGGGCGCGCGGGGAGGCGCCGGTGAGGGCGGAGAGCCGGCCGATGCGCAGCGGCGGCCCGGCCGACTGTGGCGTGTCCATGCGGGCGAGTCTCATGCGACGACCGCTCCTCCGTCCACCGGCAGCACCGCGCCCGTGACGAACGAGGCGTCGGGCGAGGCGAGTCGGGTGATGGCCCAGGCGACCTCCTCGGGTCGGCCCACCCGGCCGAGCGGGGTGTGCGCGAGCTGCCACGCGCGGATCGCGGCGCGTTGCTCGGGGGTGTAGCCGGCGTGGTCGCCGATCGGCGTCTGGATCGCGCCGGGCGCCACCGCGTTGACCCGGATGCCCAGCGGCGCCAGCTCCACCGCCCAGCTGCGGGTGAGCACTTCGAGAGCCGCTTTCCCGGCGGCGTAGAGGGAGTTGCCGGGCCAGCCGCGCTGTCCGATGGCCGTCGTCACGTTCACGACGACGCCGTGGCTCTCCTCCAGCGCCGGAAGCGCGGCCTGGGTGAGCAGGACGGGGGCGAGGAGGTTGGTGGCGAGCTGCGGCTCGACGGACGCGCGCGTGTAGGTGCGCAGGGAGTCGGCGGTGACGACGGCGGCGTTGTTGACCAGCACGTCGACGCGGCCGTGCCGCTCCAACGCCGTACGGACGACGACCGCCGGGCCGTCGTCGGCGGTGATGTCGACGGCGAGCGGGGTGATGCGCGCCGTGTCGTGGGAGGCCGTCTCGGCGAGGGGCTCCGGCCGGCGTCCGACGGCGATCACGTGCGCGCCCTCGGCGGCGAAGGCGTGGGCGGTGGCACGGCCGATGCCGGTGCCGGCACCGGTGACGAGGGCGACGCGCGGGATTCCGGGGGTGGCGTGCCCGGTTCCGGCGGTTCGGGGGCTGTTCGTTTCGCTCATGCGGCGATGCTCGGACCCTGACGCCGGTGTCAAGGTCAAGCGGGCGGCCCTCCCGTTCGGTCGAGCCGGTCAGTCACTGGGGAGCAGCAGCATCGGCAGCGCCCGGAAGACGTCCTCCGGATCGTCGTCGCCGATCAGGGTGTCGAGGTTGTGGCCGAGGAGCAGCGTGGCGAAGCCGTGGGCGAGGGACCAGGCGGCGACGCGGGTGAGGCGGGGGTCGGCGTCGGAGGCCTGGGCGGCGATGGCGTCGGTGAGAGCGGCGGCGGAGAGGGCGCGGGCGGTCGTCAGTTCCAGGTCGTCGGCGCGCAGGAGTTGAGGGGTGAACATCACCTGGAAGTGCGCGGGGTGCTGGCGTGCGAAGCGCACGTAGCGAACGCCCGCTTCCCGCAGGTCTGTCACCTGCGCGAGCGCTTCCGCGAGCAGGCCGTGGCCCTCGGCGGCGATGGCGGTGAGCAGTCCCGTGCGGTCCTTGAAGTGGTGCGCGGGCGCGGCATGGGAGACACCGGCGCGACGGGCGAGGTCGCGCAGGCTGAGCGCCGAGGGCCCGTCGGCGGCGATGACGTCGAGCGCGGCGGTGAGGATCGCGCGGCGCAGATCGCCGTGGTGGTACGGGCGGTGGGGGGCGGATTGTGCGGGGGTCATGGACAGCAGCGTACGCCCGATCTAGGCATTGACAAGTTCGGGAGGGTCGGGCAATCTTGTCAGTGTCAAGTTGTGGCGATGGTTGCACGGGACGAGGGGGAGACGCATGTCTGTGCAGGTGGAGGAAGCGGAGCAGGTGGAACCCGGCCGGGCGCGGCAGCTGTGGCACCTGCTGGAACCGCTGCACGCGCTGGTGTACTACGCGCCGGAGGTCTTCGAAGAGCTGGGCGCTCTCGGCTATGACACGCAGGAGCGCTGGTGGAGCTACTTCCCGCTGCGCGCCGCGCCCTTGGGTCCGGTCGACGCCACGGTCGTGACCTCGGCGTTCTACAGCTTCAGTCCGGCCATGGTCGACACCTACATGGACCGGGCGTGGGCGACGGCGCGCCCGGAAGCGGTGCTGGCGGCGCGACTGCGGGGCATGGATCGTGTGTACCGCCGGCTCCTCGGCGACCGTGTGGACAGTCCCGAGCTGGCGGAGGCGGCGGCCCTCGCTCGCCGCGCGGCCGAGGCGGCGAACCCGGCGGGACGCCCGATGGCCGCGGCCAACGCCGCGCTGGAGTGGCCGCGGGAACCCCACCTGCAGCTGTGGCAGGCGGCCACGATCCTGCGCGAGCACCGAGGAGACGGCCACCTGGCCGCCCTGCTGACGGCCGGCCTCGACCCGACGGAGGCGCTGGTGTCGTTCGCCGCGGTCGGCGCGGCCTCCGTGGAGCGCTTCGAGAGCAGGGGCTGGAGCCCGGAGGAGTGGTCGGCCGCCCGGGACCGGCTGGCGGCCCGGGGTCTGGTGGACGGGCGGGACGGTACGGCGACGGAGGCGGGCCGCGATCTGCGCCGCACCGTCGAGGAGCTCACCGACCGCCTGGCCGTCGGCCCCTGGCAGGCCCTCGGCGGTGACGCCACGGACCGCCTGGCTCATCTCCTCGGCGACTACTGGGTCGCGGCGATCGGCTCAGGCCTGCTGCCCTCGGAGTCGACGCTGGGGATAGGCAAGGTCTGACGACGCCGGGGATGGGGAAGGTCTGAGCGGCTGAAGCCGCCCGCGCGGCGATGCGCGGACGGCTTCCGGTGGGTGTGCGAGACGGAAGGCTTGAGGTGAGCTTCCAGGGAAGGGAAGAGGCCCGGTGGGGCGCGGTCGGCTCCACGCGTCCCCGCCGGACCCGTTCCTCCGGGGCTGGTGATGCCGGCGGTCCGCCCTACGGCTTGTCGGGCTGGTCGCGGTCCATGCCCATCTGGCCCTCGACCTTCCGCTGAGCGGTGTCGACCTGGTCCTCGTACTTGCCGCCGGTCTTCTCGTTGACCTTGCGTTCCGCCGTGTCGGACATGTCCTTGGCCTTGTCCTGCATGTGGCGGTTGCTCTTGAACCTGTCGAAGATGCCCATCCAGAGCTCCTTCCGGAGGTGACTCACCACTGACGATATGTCGGAGTCGAGAAGAATGCCCACCGGAGAGGGGTTGTGGTCCGTACCTCCCGACAGCCACCGTGCGCCCCCTCGTTACGGTATAGGCGCATCCGCCGGGGGAAGACGCCCCTGTGCGGGGCGGGCACCGGACACCGGACACGGGTCGGGCGAAAAGGGGGAGGACTGGCGTGAGGCGGCTGAGGGGCGGGGCGGCGGTCGCCGTGGTGCTGATGTGCGCCGTGACCGCGGGGTGCACGGACGTGTCCACGGGATCGGGCACCACCGGACCGGGTGGCACCGCCTCCGGCGGGGGAGCGGCCCTCGCGGCGGCACGATCGCTGCCGGTGAAGGGTCGGGCGCCCAAGACGGGTTATGAGCGCGACGCGTTCGGTACGCCGTGGGCCGACACGGACTCCAACGACTGCGACACCCGCGACGACATACTCAAACGCGACCTGGAGGAGGTGAAGTTCACCGGCGGCGGCACCTGCAAGGTGTCGTACGGCGTACTGGAGTCGGACCCCTATTCCGGTCAGGACGTCACCTACCGGCGCGGGCGCAGCCAGGTCGACATCGACCACGTCGTGGCCCTGTCCGACGCCTGGCAGAAGGGCGCCAAGTACTGGGACGACAGCAAGCGCATAGCGCTCGCCAACGACCCGCTGAACCTCCTCGCCGTGGACGCGAGCACCAACCGGTCCAAGGGCGACGGCGACGCGGCGACCTGGCTGCCGCCGAACAAGACGTACCGGTGCTCGTATGTCGCCGCCCAGGTGGCCGTGAAGAAGAAGTACGCGCTGTGGGTGACGGCCGCCGAGAAGTCCGCGATGGAGAAGGTGCTGTCCGCCTGCCCCGGCCAGAAACTCCCCACCGGCGGCAACCCGACTAAGGCGCCGGAGCGCTTCCACGCGGGCTGACCACGGAAAACGTGTTTCCCGCCCGGGTCCGCCCGCCCTACCGTGACGGCATGGACCTGACCATCGCGACCCTGGCCGACCGTCCCGACATGCTGGAGCGGATCCTCGGCATGCCCGACACCTGGGCGGAGTTCACCACCCACGACCCCGTGGGCACCGCGCACTACCCGCGCATCCCGCTCGAACTCCCCGAGTATGTGATGTTCGCGCAGGACGATCGGGGCGAGGTGCTCGCGCACGCCTACAGCGTGCCGGTCCGGCTGCACGCCGAGGGGCGGGGCGCGCTGCCCGCCCGCGGCTGGGACGAGATGCTGCTGTGGGCCTTCGCGGATCTGCGGCGCGGGGTGAGCCCCGACACGGTCAGCGCGGTGTCGATCGTCGTCGCCCCGCACGCCCAGGGGCTCGGGCTGTCCGGCCGGATGCTCACGGCGATGCGCGACAACGCGCGGGCGAGGGGATTCCGTGAGGTCGTCGCGCCGGTGCGGCCGAACGCCAAGCACCGCGAACCGCACACTCCCATCGAGGAGTACTCCCGCCGGGTCCGGGACGACGGGCTGCCGTACGACCCGTGGCTGCGGGTGCACGCCCGCGCCGGAGCGACGATCGAGCGGATCGCGCCCGCGTCCATGACCGTCTCCGCCCCGCTCGACGACTGGCGCCGCTGGACCGGGCTGCCGTTCGACACCCGGGGCGATGTGGAGGTCCCCGGTGCGCTGGTACCCGTGCGGTGCGAACCGGAGCGGGACTACGCGGTGTACGTCGAGCCCAATGTGTGGATGCGGCACCCGCTGTGAGCGGGGCGGTGTGGCTGAGCGGTGTGGCCGAGTGGTGGGGCTGGGCGGTGCGGGCGGCCCAGTCTCAGCCGCCCAGCTTGTCGAGGTCGACGATCTTGCCGCTCGGCTTCTGCGCGGGGACCGGCTTCTCGAAGTCGGTGAAGGTGAGGGTGCCGGGGTCCTTGGCGGTCTTGGCGTCGACGCGCAGCAGGTAGGGCTGGCCCTCGGTGGCGATGTACAGGACGTAGGTGTCCTTGCCGTCCTTCTCGGTGACGGTGATCGCGGGTCGGCCGTCGACGGTGGTCGTCGTGCCCCGGGTGGCGGCCGACCTGCCCTCATCGGTGCCGTCGAGCACCTTGTCCAGGTCGCAGAAGCCGGAGATGTC
Source organism: Streptomyces sp. NPDC032126 (assembly GCF_055580085.1). NCBI lineage: Bacteria > Bacillati > Actinomycetota > Actinomycetes > Kitasatosporales > Streptomycetaceae > Streptomyces > Streptomyces sp. NPDC032126. The sequence continues at coordinate 105,351 of NZ_JBVIMA010000009.1, read as the reverse complement.
CATGGCGTCCTTGCCGGTGGCGGCCGTCTTGGTCCACTTGCCGGCGAGCATGTTGACGACGGCGTCGGCCTCGTCCGGTGAGGAGCCCTTGCTCTGGGCGCGCAGGAAGGCCTCGTCGTACTTCATGTAGACCGTGTCGCCGGTCTTGATGAGATCGGCCTTGCCCTGGCCGTTCATGCCGAGCGTGCCCGCGCATTCGCCCTTCTTGTTCAGGGCCATGTCGACGGAGATGATGCCGCCGCTCTCGTCGTCCGGGACATCGCCCTTCAGACGCAGCGACGAGGCGCCCTTGGTGGCCGTCATGGCCTTGTCCGCGATCTGCCCGCCGCTCAGGCCGGCGAACGGCTCCTTCTTCTCGGCCGTCCCCTTGGCCGACGTACCCGAGTCGGTGGTGCCGGCCCGCGAGGTGCTGTCCGCGGAGTCCTTGTCGGACTGGCAGGCGGTGAGTGCGGTGGTGGCCGCGGCGGCGAGGCAGAGAGCGGCAAGTGCGGTACGGCGCATGGCGGTTCCTCGATGGGGATGTGGGTGGAGATGAGGTGTACGGGGTGGCGCGGTGAGGCGGGGCGGGCGCCTTCCCTCCCCGTGCGTCGCGACCGCCGTCCGGCGGTCGCTCGTTCGCTGGGTCAATAAGAGCAGAGACTGTGAACCGAGTCAACACGATTCACGGTTTGAGGTGTGTACACGCTCGTGAAGGGGTCGATCCCGGGTTCGCCGGTATGCTCGGCGTCACACGTTGGGTACGGGGGCCGTACGGCACGAGGGGAGCGGGCGGGTGCAGGACAACGCGACGGAGGTGACCGCCGCCGGGATCGCTCGGCTCGCCGGTGTCGGCCGAGCCGCCGTGAGCAACTGGCGCCGCCGTCACGCCGACTTCCCCAAGCCGGTCGGGGGCACCGAGACCAGCCCCTCCTTCGCGCTCGCCGAGGTCGAGGCATGGCTCCGTGACCAGGGCAAACTCGCCGAGGTCCCGTTGCGTGAACGCGTCTGGCAGCAACTCGCCGGTCACCCCGATGGCCCGGTCACCGGGCTCATCCACGCCGGCTGCGTCCTACTGCTCATCCATGACCGGCCGACGGTCTGGCTGGAGAGGAGCGCGGGAACGGACGAACAGCTCGCGGCGTCGCTCCCGTCGGCGCTGCGGGACGTGCTCGCGCCGAGGCTCGGGGGAGCGGTACGGGACACCGACGCTGTGAACACCCCGGGCGAGGTTCACAGCACGAGCGGGGCGGACGACGTTCACAGCCCGCCCGGCGCACGTCCCGATCTCCACACCGGCGCGCACCCCGCCGCTCACACCACCCCCGCCCTCCAGCCCCCCACCGCCGCCCAACTCCTCCCCTCCGCCCCCCTTCTGCGCGGCGTCGCCGAGCTGGCGGCCGAGCTCGGGGCGCGCAAGGCGTTCGAGTTCCTGATCGGACGGCACCTGGACGCCAACCCGCGCCAGTACACGCTCACCCCCACCGAACTCGCCCGCCTCATGGCCGACCTGGCCGGCCCCGCCCGCACGGTCCTCGACCCGGCCTGCGGCACCGGCGCTCTCCTGCGAGCCGTCGCCCCGCGCCCCGACCAGGAGCTGTACGCGCAGGACAGCTCCCCGGAGCTCGCCGCGCTGACCGTGCTCCGGCTCGCGCTGTCCACGCCCGCCGGCGTGCACGGCGCCGCCGGTGACACCCTGCGCGCCGACGCCCGCCCCGGCCTGCGCGCCGATGCCGTCCTGTGCCACCCCCCGTTCAACGAGCGCAACTGGGGCCATGACGAACTCGCCTACGACGCCCGCTGGGAGTACGGCTTCCCGGCGCGCACCGAGTCCGAGCTGGCCTGGGTGCAGCACGCGCTCGCGCGGCTGCGGGACGGGGGCACCGCGGTCGTCCTCATGCCGCCGGCCTCGGCCTCCCGCCGCTCCGGGCGCCGGATCCGCGCCGACCTGCTGCGCCGCGGCGCCCTGCGCGCCGTGATCGCCCTGCCGGTGGGCGCGGCGCCGCCGTACAACATCCCGCTCCATCTGTGGGTGCTGCGCCGGCCCGACCAGGCGCCCGCGCGGCCGGAGGTGCTGCTGGTGGACGCGGGGCGGTTCGCCGGTGAGGGGCGCGGCGGGCCCGACTGGGAGGCCGTGCGGGGCGCGGTTCTCGACGCCTGGCGCACCGCCGACCGGGCGGGCACCCTCGACGAACGGCCCGGCCTGGCCCGGACCCTGCCCGTCATCGACCTCCTCGACGACGACGTCGACCTCGCCCCCGCCCGTCATCTGCCGCCCCCGGCGGTCGCCGACGGCGCGGAGGCGCTCATGGCCGTACGGGAGCGCTTGGGCGAGACCCTGCGCCTGACGGCCGACCTCACGCCCCCGCCCGCCGTCGCCGCACGGCTCGCGCGCTGGCCGCTCACCACGATCGGCGAGCTCGCGCGCGGGGGCGCGCTGACCATGCGCACCGGCGGCAACGGCGGCCACGCGCGCGTGCCCGTGCTCACCGACCACGACGTGCTGGCCGGAACCGCCCCCTCGGGGACGCTCCCCGAGAGCGACGAGGAGGCCGTGCTCACGCAGCCGGGCGACGTGGTCGTGCCGGTGCTCGGCGGGGGCGCGGTGGCGCGCGTGATCGACGACGCGACGGGGGGCGCCGCCCTGGGGCGCAACCTCGTGCTTCTGCGCCCGGAGCCCGCGGCGCTCGACGCGTGGTTCCTCGCCGGGTTCCTGCGCGGCACCGCCAACAACCGGCAGGCCAGCAGCTACGCGTCCACGGCCACGCGCCTCGACGTGCGCCGGCTCCAACTGCCCCGGCTCCCGCTCGACGAACAACGGCGCTACGGCGCGCGTTTCCGCGCACTCGACGAGTTCGAGCGGGCGCTACGGCGCGCGAGCCGGTTCGGGGAGCAGCTCGTGCGCGGGATGTACGACGGCCTGACGGACGGCGCGATCACACCGGACTGAGCCCCTTCCGCGCCCGGACCGAGCCCCTTCCGCGCCCGGACCGTCCCGTTCCGCTCACCTGCGGAGCGCGTGAAGTGATCAGTGCGACAACAGTTCGGTACAACCCGGGACCCGTTGTCCTTGTCGGCCTATACGCTCGAACCCTCACGCCGATCTCAGCCAACCCCGGTCCAGGAGCAGTCATGTACGGCCACGGCACGATGCCGCCCCCGCGCAGCGCGGGAACCGTCATCACTTTGCGCGTGCTGTTCGCCGCCGCCGGTTTCCTCTCGTGCGGTCTGCTCGCGTGCGTGCCGCTGTTCCGGGTCGCCCACCTGCGCGGCCGGTGGTACGACTGGACGGCGGCCTGGGTGAGCCTGCCGTTGTCCATCGCCGGGCTGGCGGTGGTCGGTTCGGTGCCGGAGTCCGACCACCGGGGCGACATGGCGCTGGCCGTGGTGCTCATCCTGGGCGCCTTCAGCGCCGCCTACTTCGTGACCGTGGACGTCCAGCTGGGCCGCCGGCAGCAGCAGTTGCCGCCGCAGCCGCTCACCGGCTACGCGCCGCCCCAGGCGACCACCACCGTCCAGGCGCCCTACGGCTATCCGCAGCCCAGCCCGCCGACGCCGCACACGCCGGCGCCGTCGCCGTACGCCACCACGCTCGGGCCTGGACAGCAGACGCCGGTGCCGCCCGTGCCCGGCCCGCACACGCCGATCCCGCGGCCGCCGCTGGACCGGACCCCGCCGCCTCCCGGCCACGTGCCGCCGCCGCAGCGCCCCGCGCCCGCCCGCATCGACCAGGTGCGCGCCGAACTCGACGAGCTCAGCGACTATCTGCGCCAGCACGAAGGCCGGCCCGACGGCGGCCACGAGGGCGGAAGGTGACCGTGGCGACAGGACGCGTCGTCGCCGGACGGTACGAACTGTCCACGCTTATCGGGCAGGGCGGCATGGGCCAGGTCTGGACGGCCTACGACCGCCGGCTCGACCGGCGCGTGGCGGTCAAGTTGCTGCGCCCCGACAAGGTGGCCGGCGCGGAGGCCGACGAACTGCGCCGGCGCTTCCTGCGCGAGTGCCGGGTGACCGCGCAGGTCGACCACCCCGGCCTGGTCACGGTGCACGACGCGGGCAGTGAGGGCGAGGAGCTGTTCCTCGTCATGCAGTACGTCGACGGGGCCGACCTCTCCGACCATCTCGCCGAGCACGACCCGTACCCGTGGCAGTGGGCGGTCGCGGTCGCCGCGCAGCTGTGCGCCGTGCTGAGCGCCGTGCACGCCGTGCCGATCGTCCACCGCGACCTCAAGCCGCGCAATGTGATGGTGAAGCAGGACGGCACGGTCACCGTCCTCGACCTGGGCGTCGCGTCCGTCATGGACAGCGACACGACGCGGCTGACCCACACCGGTTCCCCCATCGGCTCGCCCGCCTACATGGCGCCCGAGCAGGCGATGGGCGGCGCGGTCGGCCCGTACACGGACCTGTACGCGCTCGGGGTGCTGCTGCACGAACTGCTCAGCGGTGACGTGCCGTTCGCGGGCTCCACGGCGCTCGGCGTGCTGCACCGCCACCTCTACGAGCCCCCCGTGCCCGTGCGCCGGGTCCGTCCCGAGGTCCCCGAAGGACTCGAAACGCTGGTCCTGCGCCTGCTCGCCAAGGATCCGCAGCACCGGCCCGCCTCCGCGCAGGAGGTCTACGAGGACCTGGCGCTGCTCCTGCCGCCGCGCGGGACGCCCACAGGGGCGCCCCTCGACCCCACGCGCCCCTTCTTGCGCCCGCACGCCCCCTGGCCGGACCGCGCGCGCACGCCCGCGCCCCAGCCCGCCCCCGCCACGCCCGTGCCGGGCACGGCGGGCAAGCCGGACGTCGCGGACGCCGTGGACGAGGTCAAGCGCCTCCTCGGGGTGGGCCGCATCACCCAGGCCGTCGACATCCTCAGCGCGATCCTCCCGGCCGCCGCCGAACAGCACGGCGAGCACTCCCCGGTCGTACGGACCCTGCGCAAGCAGTACGCGGCCACGCTCATGGACGACGGCCAGTACCGGCGCGCGCTGCCCGAACTGCGCCGGCTCGCCGACGAACGCGCCGCCGAGGCCGGCCAGGCCGACCCGCAGTCCCTGCGTTTCCGCTACGACGTGGCCCAGTGCCTGGAGCAGCTCGGCGAACCGGCGGCGGCGCTCGCCGAGTACCGCGCGCTCCTGCCGTACTACGAGAACCAGTACGTGGCCGGCGACCCCGGTCTCGCGCACGACGTGCGCCGGCGCATCGGCCAACTGCTCCTCGCCCTGGGCGACCGCCCGGCCGCCCACGACACCCTGATCCGCCTCCTCCACGACGTGGAGCGCCTCCAGGGCCCCGGCCACCCGCTGGCGGCGGAGGTCCGCAGAACCCTGCAGTGGCTCGGGCAGGTGCGGGGTTAGGCTCCGCGTTCCTCGACGCGCGCGGGTCAGTTGCCCACCGGCAGCAGCGAGGCGAACCGCGGGCCGTCGCCGCGGTGCTGGACCGGGAACGTCACCTTGAGCGCCCCTTCCTGGCCGGCGACCATCAGGTGCGTGGCGTACTGGAGTCCCAGGAAGGCCTTCTTCAGGCCGCTGGTGAAGACGTAAGCACGCGGCAGGTCCAGTTCGAGACGGCCGGGCTTCCCGCCCCGGTTGCCGTCGAAGAAGAGGATGCGCTGGTCGGTCACGACCACGTACAGGGGGCGTGGCGTGACCGCCGCCATCACCGTGCCCGCGCTCAGGACGCCGACCACGGCCGCGGTGACCGCCTGCCTGCGGACGGAGACCGAGCCGACGCCGGCCAGGCTGGTGAACTGCACCTGCTCTCCCGGGAGCAGCACCGGTGCGGTGGCTTCCAGAAGCTGTCTGGCGCGACGGGAGTTGAGGGCCATGGGGGACTCCGGGACTAGGGAATCAGTGATTCGGGATGGGGGGTAGCGGGGGCGAGGACTGCCCTTAGGACGTCCGGTCCGTCTTTCCCTTCAGCGCCGCCACGACCCGCGTCGTCACCTTCCGCGCGGCGGGCGCGCCGTCGTCCGTGCTCACCGTGGAGATCACGCTGACCACGGCGTTGCCGACCCGCGCGGCCATCAGGGTCGTGCCGCTCTCCCAGGCGCCGCTCCTCAGCGTCATGGTGTACGCCTCGTCGCCGAGCCCGGCGGTGTCCTCGCCGGTGACCTTCACCTTGGCGTGGGCGTCGGTGTCCGTGAACTGCGCGCACGTGGTGGCGACGGTGCGCAGGTCCCGCATGACGGACGGGGCGGCCGTGCCCCGGAAGACGTCGATCTCCTGGGCGACCTCCTCGCTCTGATCCGCGTTCATGTACTCGTCCTGCGCGAACGACACCCCGCCCGCAAGGCCGGTGACGGCGATCCAGGCCGTGCCCTCCAGCTTGGCGCAGTCGGGCTTCGCCGCGTTCTTGCCGGACGGCTCCTGGAGGGCGCCGCCGCTGTCCACCGTGCCGTCGGAGACGGCCGTGAACCCGGCCGGGAAGTACGACGCCGGTGCCAGCGCCCCCTTCAGCTGCGTACCCGTCAGCAGACCGGCGTCGGGGTCCTTCTTCGCCTGGTTCGCCCCGGAGGGCGCTGAGGCGGACGAGTCGGCGGTGCCGGAGGAGCAGGCCGCGAGGGCCAGGGGGAGGGTCGCGACGGCGAGCGCGGTACGCGCGCGGGACGGGAGACGCATCGAAATCCTTGCGTGGAACGGAGACGTGGAACGGAGAAAGGACGAGGTGAGGACGAGGTGAGGACGAGATGAGGGGGGCGCGGAGACCGTACGGACAGATCGGTCACGTAGCGATCTCGGATCGTCCATACGCCGGTCAAGGCATCCGCCCCGACCCGAAGCTTTGCCGTGGCTTGAGTGATTCTTGTGATGATCGGGGAGGGCGGATGTCCGAGGGGAGCGACCTGTCGGATACGGTGCGAACCGCTCCGGACGCCAGGAACGCCAGGGAACGCCGAACGCGCCGCTCCGGAACACGCATCTCGTCGTCGACGCGGGCACGCTCCACGCGCGCACCGCGCTGTCATGGTGAACAAGGGGTGGGGATGGCCGAGCACCGGCAGTCCAAGAAGCGTCGGTACATCGCCTGGGCCGTGGCCGGGGCCGCCGTCGTCGCCGGCGGCGGGATCGCCGCGCAGCAGTCCATGGCGGCCACCACCTGGCCCGCCCAGAGGACCTTCACCGGCCGTGCCTTCGACGCCTGCACCGCGCCCTCGCTCGCCGCGATGAAGGCGTGGAAGACCGACGGCTACTACGGCGGCGCCGCCGTCTACATCGGCGGCAAGAACCGCGGCTGCGCCCAGCCCAACCTCACCGCGTCCTGGGTGAAGTCCGTCAACGCGGTCGGCTGGAAGCTCGTCCCGATCTACGTCGGCGCCCAGCCGCCCTGCCAGACCGGCTCCAACCCGGAGAAGCTCACCGCCTCCACGGCCGCCTCCCTCGGCGTCACCGACGCCACGGACGCGGTCGCCAAGGCGTCGGCGCTCGGCATGAAGGCCGGCAGTCCGATCTACCTCGACATGGAGCCGTACGACATCACGAACAAGGCGTGCAACGACGCCGTGCTCACGTACGTGCGCTCCTTCACGAAGACGCTGCGCGCCAAGGTCTACCGCGGCGGCTTCTACGGTTTCAGCAGCTCCAGCGCCAAGGCGATCGCGACCGCGACCGACAAGACGGACCTGCCGGGCAACCTCTGGTACGCGCTGTGGGACAAGCAGTACACGACCACCGCCGACTGGCCGTGGGGCGCCACGCAGTTCACGAACCACAGCCGCGGCCACCAGTACCAGGTGAACAGCAAGGAGACCCGCGGCGGGTACACGATCACCGTGGACCGCGACGCCTGGGACGCCCCGGTCGCCATCGTCGGGTGAGTCCGGTCCGCCCGAGAGCGCGGCGGTGCCCGAAGTCGTGGTGAATCGTTGGTCGAATGGCTTGGCCCCAGGCGTACCACTGCCTACCATCGATCACCGCAAGACTTTGTGCACCGTCGCACAATCTCCTCGGGAGGTTCCCTTGCACCGCCGTCGTCGCACCGCGCTCCTGCTGTCCGCCGCGATCGCGGCGGCCCCTCTCCTGACCGCTTGCGCCAACGACGCCCACCCAGGTGCGGCGGCCGTCGTCGGCGACGAGCGGATCACCGTCTCGCAGCTGGAGAGCCGGGTGAGCGAGGTGCGGGACGCCCAGCGCGCGGCCGTCACCGACGACACCCAGTACGCGCAGGCCGTCGCCCAGACCGGCAGCCTCACCCGGGACACCCTGCACGGCATGGTCCTCGACCAGGTGCTCCAGCGGGCCGCCGAGGACGCGGGCGTCACCGTCAGCCGCAAGGAGGTCCAGGACATGAGGGCCGGCCTGGAGGCGCAGGCGGGCGGCGCGAAGGGACTGGAAGCGGCGTGGCTCCAGCAGTACGGCGTCCCGCCGCAGCGCCTCGACGAGAACCTCCGCCTCCAGCTCCAGGCCCAGAAGCTCGCGCAGCGGCTCGGCACCGACACCAACCAGCCCGCCTTCTGGAGCGCTCTGTCCAAGGCGTCGAAGGACCTCGGCGTCGACCTCAACCCGCGCTACGGCAGCTGGGACGTGCAGAAGGTCGGCCGGGTGGACGCCAAGACGCCGTGGGTGCGGGAGGTCACGGCGACGAAGACCGACCGGACGGCCTGACAGACGCCTTCAGGACGCCTCAGGGGGCCTCAGGGGGCCAGGGGACGCCTCAGGAAGGCGGGGGCGTGGTGAAAATATGACCGCGCGGCCCGCCTGTGGATAACCGCGAGGGCCGATCGCCGGTGTGCGTTACGTTCGAAGCGTGAACGATGTGACCGCATCCGCCTCCCCGGACTCCGCCCCCGACTCTCCGGACGCCGCTCCCGGCGCCACGGACTCCGCCCCCGGCCGAGTCGTCCTGCTCACCACCAGCCACCGTGTCGCCCCGGGCCTGCTGTCCTGGCCCGCCTGGCAGGCACTGGGCGCGGCCGACCGCGTGCTGTGCGCCGACGGCACGCACCCGCAGCTGCCCTATCTGCGCGAAGCGGGGATACGGGTGGAGGACGCGTCCCCGACCGCCGAGGAACTGGTCGCCGCCTGCTCCGGCGGGCGCACGGTGGTCGTCGTCGCCACCGGCGAGGGAGAACCGGCCCTCACCGACGGCCTGGCGCGCCTCGCCGGCTCCGGCCGGGTGGCCATGCCCGAGCTGGAACTGCTCCCCGCCTCCTACGACCTCCCCGGCGCTCGCCTCCTCGACCTCGTCCAGGTCATGGACCGCATCCGCGCCGAGTGCCCCTGGTCGTCCCAGCAGACCCACAAGGGCCTGGCCAAGTACGGCATCGAGGAGGCGTACGAACTCGTCGAGGCGATCGAGGAGGGGGACCGGGACGAGCTGCGCGAGGAACTGGGGGACGTCCTGCTCCAGGTCGTCTTCCACGCGCGCATAGCCGAGGAGGACGAGGACGCGCCGTTCTCCATCGACGACGTGGCCGGCACGATCGTCGCCAAGCTCATCCACCGCCACCCCCACGTCTTCGGTGACGCGACGGCCACCACCCCCGAGGAGGTCAAGGAGCACTGGCTGCGCACGAAGGCCGTGGAGAAGCGCCGCGAGTCGGTGACGGACGGCATCCCCCTCCACCAGCCGGGCCTGGCCCTCGCCGCGAAGCTGGCCTCCCGCGTCCGCACGGCCGGCCTGGACGTGCCGCTCCCGGCAGCGGACGGCATCGGCTACGAGCTGCTGGCGCTGGCGACCCGCGCCGAGTCGGAGGGCGTCGACCCGGAGGCGGCCCTGAGAGCGGCGGCCCGTACCTACCGGGACGCGATACGGGCAGCCGAGGGCGCGCGGGGTTAGTACGGAACGGGCCGCCGACCTCGGGCACCCGGGTGCGAAGAAGTTCCTCGCCGGGACCCCGGATACCGTCGAGGAGTGACCGACCAGCCCACGCCCCCCACCCCCACCCCCGCCCCCACTCCCGGCGGCCCTGCCTCCAGCTCCACCCCCGCCGCCCCCACACCCTCAACCCCACCCGCCCCCGACCTCTTCACCTGGGAGTTCGCGGCCGACCCCTACCCCGCCTACGCCTGGCTGCGGGAGCACGAGCCCGTGCGGCGGACCACTCTGCCCAGTGGTGTGGAGGCCTGGCTGGTCACCCGGTACGCGGACGCCAAGCAGGCCCTCGCGGACCAGCGGCTCTCCAAGAATCCCGAGCATCACGACGAGCCCGCCCACGCCAGGGGCAGGACAGGGATCCCGGGGGAGCGCAAGGCCGAGCTGATGACGCATCTGCTGAACATCGATCCGCCGGACCACACCCGGCTGAGGCGGCTGGTGAGCAAGGCGTTCACGCCCCGCCGGGTCGCCGAGTTCGCCCCGCGGGTGCAGGAGCTGACCGACCGTCTCATCGACGGGTTCGCGCAGAAGGGCAGCGCCGACCTCATCCATGAGTTCGCCTTCCCGCTGCCCATCTACGCCATCTGCGACCTGCTCGGCGTCCCCCGCGAGGACCAGGACGACTTCCGGGACTGGGCGGGGATGATGATCCGGCACGGGGGAGGGCCCCGGGGCGGGGTCGCGCGGTCGGTGAAGAAGATGCGGGGGTATCTGTCCGACCTGATCCACCGCAAGCGCGAGGAGCTCCCCGCCGAGCCCGCACCCGGCGAGGACCTCATCTCGGGCCTGATCCGCGCCTCCGACCACGGCGAGCACCTCACGGAGAACGAGGCGGCCGCGATGGCCTTCATCCTTCTCTTCGCCGGCTTCGAGACGACCGTCAACCTCATCGGCAACGGCACCTACGCCCTGCTCACCCACCCCGAGCAGCGCGCCCGGCTCCAGGCCTCCCTCGCGCGCGAGGAGAGCGCCCTCCTGGAGACGGGAGTGGAGGAACTCCTGCGCTACGACGGCCCCGTCGAGCTGGCCACCTGGCGTTTCGCCACCGAGCCCATCACCCTCGGCGGGCAGGACATCGCCCCCGGCGATCCCGTGCTCGTCGTCCTGGCGGCGGCCGACCGCGACCCGGCCCGCTTCTCCGACCCCGACACCCTCGACTTCTCCCGCCGAGACAACCAGCACCTCGGGTACGGCCACGGCATCCACTACTGCCTGGGCGCCCCGCTCGCCCGCCTGGAGGGCCAGACCGCGCTGGCCACCCTCCTCACCCGACTCCCCGATCTCGAACTGGCGGCGGATCCGGAGGAGTTGAGGTGGCGGGGCGGGCTCATCATGCGCGGACTGCGCACTCTGCCCGTGAAGTTCACACCTGCGGGGACCTGACCGGAAATGCGCCCCACCCAGCACCTGTCCGCCCACGCGAAGATGACGCGCGTTCAACTCTGTGATCTTCACGTGATCTACGCGGCATGAACTTGTGACAAGTGATCGTATGCCGCTACGTTCACTCGTCAGTGTGACGGGCGGGCCGCGCCGGTTCATCGTGCCTGTCGTGCCCGTCGCGCGGTCAGGATTGTCGTGAGAAAGGCTTCCGCATGCTCTCCGGGAACGGTCGTCACCGTCGCCCCCGTCAGGCTCCGGCGCTCCTCGTCGCGGCCGGAGTGACCGGATCCGCCATCGCCATTCCGCTCCTCGGCGCCGCCGGTGCGAACGCGGCGGAGGGCACGGTCTGGGACAAGGTGGCCGAGTGCGAGACCGGCGGCTCCTGGAGCGCCACCGATACGGCCAAGGGCGAGTACGGCGGGCTGAGCCTCACTCAGGACGACTGGGAGCGGTACGGCGGCCTCGACTACGCGCCGAGCGCCGACCAGGCCAGCCGCAACCAGCAGATCGCCGTGGCGCAGAAGGTCCTCGCCGCCGAGGGGATCGGCGCGTGGGGCACCTGCGGGCTGACGTCCGGGCTCACCCAGGCCAATGGCGCGCTCGACGTGGACACCGGCGTGGCCGATGGTTCGTCCGACTCGTCCATTTCCTCCGGACTGTCCGATCTGTCCAAGGGTTCGTCCGGCAAGTCCGGTTCCTCCACTTCCTCCCCCTCGTCCGGTTCCTCGACCGGTGCCTCCACCGACCCGGCCGCCGGCGCGAACAGCGCGTCCCCCTCGCCCTCTTCGTCCGCCGCGACCGGCACCGCCGGTACGCCCGGAGCGTCCACCGGAAAGGGTGGCGCGCAGGCGCCGGACAGCTCGCCCACAGCGAGCCCGGAAGCGGAGAACTCGGACAAGTCGGGCCAGGAAGCGGGCTCTTGGAGCCTCGTGGACACCGGCGCCATCGGCACCGGCAAGCATCGCGGGGCCAGTGCCGACGAGAGCGCCGAGGCCGGCGCCCGCGCCCAGGAGGCGGCCGGCTCGTACACGGTGCGCGTCGGGGACACGCTCGCCTCCATCGCCGACTCCCTTGGCGTCAGCGGCGGATGGAATGCCCTCTATGAGCAGAACAAGGGCGTCATCGGTGCCGACCCCAGCGCCATCATGCCCGGTCAGACCCTGTCCGTCGCGGGCAAATAGGGCGGAAACACCGCGCGGAATCAGGGGAGTTAGCGTCCCACTTCACTCCGGAATGTCCGGTTTGGTGAAAGTGTGGGATGAGTCTCAGAAGCCCTGATCGTCTTTGAAATTCCGCGGAGCGCGTGTCTACGGTCGTGACCGCTCGGCAACCCGAGCCCCGGCTGCCGCAACGCCGAATCCTGCCAGCGGCCGCCCGGGAACAGTCGTCGCGTCAAGCGCCGTAGGCAGGAGCGGGGGACCCAAGGTAAGTGCCGGGCCCAGCAGTTCACGCTGGACCGGCTTGGGGTGAAGTCGCGCACCGCAGGGTGTGCGACCGGGCAACTCAACCGGCCCGAACCCGACAGCTCACCTCGCAGGCGTCGGTGAGGGGATCGATCCATGCTGTTTTCCGGCAAGGGCAAGCACCGTCGTCCGTCCAAGGCCACCCGCGCCATCGCCATCGCCGGCGTCACCACCGCCGCCGTCGCCGCCCCGCTGATGGCGGCCGGCAGCGCCTCCGCCGCCACGGCCTCCGAGTGGGACGCGGTCGCCCAGTGCGAGTCCGGTGGCAACTGGTCCATCAACACCGGCAACGGTTACTACGGCGGTCTGCAGTTCTCGGCCTCCACCTGGGCCGCGTACGGCGGCACCGCGTACGCCCCGCAGGCCAACCAGGCCACCAAGGCGCAGCAGATCGAGATCGCCGAGAAGGTCCTCGCCTCCCAGGGCAAGGGTGCCTGGCCGGTCTGCGGCACGGGCCTGTCGAGCGCCACGTACACCGGCGGCTCCGGCACCGCGTCGAACACCACGACCACCACCCGCTCGACCGAGCAGAGCGCCTCCCGCTCCACCGAGCGCCCGGCCGCCACGACCCCGAAGTCGAGCAAGACGGTCACCACGCCCACCGGCAAGAAGGTCAAGAAGGGCGACGGCGAGTACAAGGTCGTCAAGGGCGACACCCTCAGCACCATCGCCCAGAAGCACAAGGTCAAGGGTGGCTGGCAGCACCTGTTCAAGCTGAACAAGGACATCGTCCAGGACGCCGACCTCATCTACCCGGGCCAGCAGCTGCACCTGAAGTGACCCCCGGGTCCCGTCGGACCACACCGCCCTCAGGTCCGGGTCTTCCCCCGTGAGGACCCATGAGGGCGACCCCCCGTCCCCACGGGCTCCCCGCCCCGGTGCGTCTCCCCCCGTACGCACCGGGGCGGGGTTTCTCTTTGCCTGGTGGCCACTTTCCTTTGTGCCGGTCGACCACTCCCGTGTGCCTGTTGAGCACTCCCCCTTTGTTCCGGGCAGGAACAATGTGTACCGTCAGTGCGTCCACAGGGCGGTCGGTCGGCTGCCGACGCCCCTCGGGCGGTTAGGCTCTAGTCGCAAGGCCCTCGGGCCCCGCACTCTCTCAGCGTCACATCCCAGAAGGAGATGCTCGTGCCGTCCATCGACGTCGTCGTAGCCCGGGAAATCCTGGACTCCCGAGGCAACCCCACGGTCGAGGTCGAGGTCGGCCTCGACGACGGCAGCACGGGTCGTGCCGCCGTCCCGTCCGGCGCCTCCACCGGTGCCTTCGAGGCCATCGAGCTCCGCGACGGTGACCCGAACCGCTACCAGGGCAAGGGTGTCGAGAAGGCCGTCCTCGCCGTCATCGAGCAGATCGGCCCGGAGCTCGTCGGCTACGACGCCACCGAGCAGCGCCTGATCGACCAGGCCATGTTCGACCTGGACGCCACCGACAACAAGGGCTCGCTCGGCGCCAACGCCATCCTCGGCGTCTCCCTCGCCGTCGCCCACGCCGCCTCCGAGGCCAGCGACCTCCCGCTCTTCCGCTACCTGGGCGGCCCGAACGCGCACCTGCTGCCGGTGCCGATGATGAACATCCTGAACGGCGGCTCGCACGCCGACTCCAACGTGGACATCCAGGAGTTCATGATCGCCCCGATCGGCGCGGAGTCCTTCTCCGAGGCGCTGCGCTGGGGCACCGAGGTCTACCACACCCTCAAGAAGGTGCTGAAGGGCCGCGGCCTGTCCACCGGCCTCGGTGACGAGGGCGGCTTCGCCCCGAACCTCGGCTCCAACCGTGAGGCCCTCGACCTCATCCTCGAAGCGATCAAGGAAGCCGGCTACGCGCCCGGCGAGCAGATCGCCCTCGCGCTCGACGTCGCCGCCTCCGAGTTCTACAAGGACGGCAAGTACCTCTTCGAGGGCAAGGAGCGCTCCGCCGCCGAGATGACGGAGTACTACGAGGAGCTCGTCGCGGCCTACCCGCTCGTCTCCATCGAGGACCCGCTGTTCGAGGACGACTGGGCCGGCTGGAAGGTCATCACCGACAAGCTCGGCGACAAGGTCCAGCTGGTCGGCGACGACCTGTTCGTCACCAACCCGGAGCGCCTGGCCCGCGGCATCGAGGAGGGCACCGCCAACGCCCTGCTCGTGAAGGTGAACCAGATCGGCTCGCTCACCGAGACCCTGGACGCCGTCGAGCTGGCCCAGCGCAGCGGCTTCAAGTGCATGATGTCGCACCGCTCCGGCGAGACCGAGGACGTCACCATCGCCGACCTGGCCGTCGCCACCAACTGCGGCCAGATCAAGACCGGCGCCCCGGCCCGCTCCGAGCGCGTCGCCAAGTACAACCAGCTGCTGCGCATCGAGGAGATCCTCGACGACGCCGCGGTGTACGCCGGCCGCAGCGCGTTCCCGCGCTTCAAGGGCTGAGCCGTAGCCGTACAGGGCTGAGCCGTAGCCGCACAAAGAGGCGTCGTCCGTACGTCCCCGTACTCGGTCCCGTACCGTGTGCGGGGACGTACGCGCGTGTGAGAACGGGAGTGAGAGATGGCCGTCAAGGACCGGGACCGTTTCTCCACCGCGACCAGGATCCGGCTGCTCGGCGAGCAGACCGCGGCCCGTGTCTACCGCTCCCAGACCCGCCGGCAGGCCCGCCGCTCCCGGCTCACCGGCCGGGCCGCGCTGCTGGCGCTGGTGCTGTGCTCGCTGATCGTCGCCCTGGCCTACCCGATGCGCCAGTACGTCTCCCAGCGCGCCGAGATCGCCGATCTGCAACGGGAGCGGGAGCAGGCGCGGCAGCGGGTGGAGGACCTGCGCGACCTCAAGGCGCGCTGGCAGGACGACGCCTACGCCGAGCAGCAGATCCGGTTGCGGCTGCACTATGTGCTGCCGGGCGAGACGGGTTACGTCGTCATCGACCCCGAGGCGGCGAAGCAGGCCCGCGCCGACCTGGGGGCGGCCGACCGCCCCTGGTACTCCAACGTCTGGGACGGGGTCGACCAGTCCGACGCCTCCGACCGATGACCGATAGCAGAAAGACACCCTCAGGAACGATGGAAACGCCCCCGCCGACCACGCCCCGCACCGAGCCCACCGACGCCGACGTGGAGGCGTTCAAGCAGCAGCTCGGGCGGCCGCCGCGCGGGCTGCGCGCCATCGCCCACCGGTGCCCCTGCGGGCAGCCGGACGTCGTCGAGACCGCGCCGCGGCTGCCGGACGGCACCCCCTTCCCGACGCTGTACTACCTGACGTGCCCCAAGGCGAACTCCGCGATCGGCACGCTGGAGGCGAACGGCGTGATGAAGGAGATGACCGAGCGGCTGAAGACCGACCCGGAGCTGGCCGCCGGGTACCGGGCCGCGCACGAGGACTACATCCGGCGGCGGGACGAGATCGAGGAGCTGACGGGCTTCCCGAGCGCGGGCGGCATGCCCGACCGGGTCAAGTGCCTGCACGTCCTGGTCGCGCACTCGCTGGCCGCCGGGCCGGGCGTGAACCCCCTGGGCGACGAGGCGCTCGCGATGCTCCCCGAGTGGTGGGCCAAGGGCACCTGTGTGACGTCGGGCAAGGACGAGAAGGCCGAGAAGGACGAGAAGGCCGAGAAGGCCGAGAAGGACGGGGACGTGACGTCCGTGAAGGAGGACGAGAAGTGACCCGCGTCGCCGCCATCGACTGCGGCACCAACTCCATCCGGCTGCTCGTCGCCGACGCGGACCCCGCCACCGGGGAGCTCGTCGACCTGGACCGGCGCATGACGATCGTGCGGCTCGGACAGGGCGTCGACCGGACCGGCCGGCTCGCGCCCGAGGCGCTGGAGCGCACCTTCGCCGCCTGCCGTGAGTACGCGGCCGTCATCAAGGAGTACGGCGCCGAGCGGCTGCGCTTCGTCGCCACCTCCGCCTCCCGGGACGCCGAGAACCGCGACGAGTTCGTGCGCGGGGTGCTGGACATCCTGGGCGTCGAGCCCGAGGTCATCAGCGGCGACCAGGAGGCGGAGTTCTCCTTCACCGGGGCGACCAAGGAGCTCGCGGGCCGCGGGCACCTCACCCCGCCGTACCTCGTCGTGGACATCGGCGGCGGCTCCACCGAGTTCGTCGTCGGCGAGGAGCATGTGCGGGCGGCCCGGTCCGTGGACGTCGGCTGTGTGCGGATGACGGAGCGGCACCTGGTCGTGGACGGCGCCGTCACCGACCCGCCCTCCGCGGAGCAGATCGCGGCGATGCGCGCCGACATCGCGGCCGCGCTCGACCTCGCCGAGCGGAGCGTTCCGCTGCACGAGGCGCGCACCCTGGTGGGCCTCGCGGGGTCCGTCACGACCGTCTCGGCGATCGCCCAGGAGCTGCCGGCGTACGACTCCGCGGCGATCCACCACTCCCGGGTGTCCGTGGAGCGGGTCCGGGAGATCACCGAGTGGCTGCTGGGCTCCACGCACGCGGAGCGCGCGGCGATCGGCTCGATGCATCCGGGCCGGGTGGACGTGATCGCGGCGGGCGCGCTCGTCCTGCTGTCCGTCATGGAGCGGATCGGCGCCCGGGAGGTGGTCGTGAGCGAGCACGACATCCTCGACGGCATCGCGTGGTCGGTGGCGTAGGTCTCTTTTGTTACTGGCGGGTAGCACTCCGCTGAGCAGTACGGATAACGTTTGAGCTACTCCAGGGGGCCTTTCGGGGCCCCCTGATGACGTCCCGTCGGAAAACTTCGTGAAGTTCTTCACAAGGAAAAGGGCCCGCAGGAGGGCCGGAGAGGGGCCGGTTGGCCCTTCCGGGGGGTCAGCACCCGTATGAACGTGTTCAAAACAGGGCTACAGTGGCCTTGCGTGCAGGTGTCACGGAGGTGATCCGGGACCCCCTCACAGGGCCCGCCGAGGCCCGGAGAGGCAGCTCACGCGGCATTGACAACGGGTCGGACCGGACGCCGGTTCCCACCCCGCACCATGATCTGGATCACGCGGGTCGCGGAGGATAGCACACACCCTGTCGAAGCTTGTGAAGGGGCGCACGAGCCACCCCCCTGGGGCGGGTGGATACTCGATGGCATGAGCACCACGGAGCGTCCCAGGATCCTCGTAGTAGGCGGTGGGTACGTAGGCCTGTACGCAGCTCGGCGCATCCTCAAGAAGATGCGCTACGGCGAGGCGACCGTCACGGTCGTCGACCCCCGGTCGTACATGACCTACCAGCCCTTCCTCCCCGAAACCGCCGCCGGCAACATCTCCCCGCGCCACGTCGTCGTCCCGCTGCGGCGCGTGCTGCCCAAGGCGGAGGTCCTCACCGGTCGGGTCACCACCATCGACCAGGACCGCAAGGTCGCCACGATCGCCCCGCTGGTCGGCGAGGCGTACGAGCTGCCCTTCGACTACCTGGTGATCGCGCTCGGCGCGGTCTCCCGCACCTTCCCGATCCCCGGCCTCGCCGAGCAGGGCATCGGTATGAAGGGCATCGAGGAGGCCATCGGCCTGCGCAACCACGTGCTGGAGCAGCTCGACAAGGCCGACTCCACCACCGACGAGGAGATCCGCCGCAAGGCGCTCACCTTCGTCTTCATCGGCGGCGGCTTCGCCGGCGCGGAGACCATCGGTGAGGTCGAGGACCTGGCCCGCGACGCGGCCAAGTACTACAAGAACGTGTCCCGCGAGGACATGCGCTTCATCCTCGTCGACGCCGCCGACAAGATCCTTCCCGAGGTCGGCCCCAAGCTCGGCCAGTACGGCAAGGAGCACCTGGAGAGCCGCGGCGTGGAGATCTACCTCTCCACCTCGATGGAGTCCTGCGTCGACGGCCACGTGGTGCTGAAGAACGGCCTGGAGGTCGACTCCAACACCATCGTGTGGACCGCCGGCGTCAAGCCGAACCCGGTCCTGTCCCGCTACGGCCTTCCGCTCGGCCCGCGCGGCCACGTGGACACCCAGGCCACGCTCCAGGTCCAGGGCACGGACTACATCTGGGCCGCCGGCGACAACGCCCAGGTCCCGGACCTCGTCGGCCGCAAGGCGGGCAACGAGAACGCCTGGTGCCCGCCGAACGCCCAGCACGCGCTGCGCCAGGCCAAGGTCCTCGGCGACAACGTGGTCTCCGGCATGCGGGGCTTCCCGCAGAAGGAGTACAGCCACGCCAACAAGGGCGCGGTCGCGGGCCTCGGCCTGCACAAGGGCGTCGCGATGATCGTCATGGGCAAGATGAAGATCAAGCTCAAGGGCCGTCTCGCCTGGTACATGCACCGCGGCTACCACGGCCTCGCGATGCCGACCTGGAACCGCAAGATCCGCGTCTTCGCCGACTGGACGCTCGGCATGTTCCTCAAGCGCGAGGTGGTCGCCCTCGGCGCCCTGGAGACCCCGCGCGAGGAGTTCTACGAGGCCGCGAAGCCCGTGCCGGCGGCCGAGCCGAAGAAGACCGAGGTGAAGGCTTCCTGACCGGTACCGGTCACTGAGCAGCCGACCGAAGGACCTCCCGCCATCCGTGGTGCGGGAGGTCCTTCGGCGTTTCCTCCCGGCTTCCGACGGGTCGTCACCCCTCAGGGGACGATGTCGGGGGCATCCTGGTGTCTACGTGGTCACTGGACACCGGGATCGTTCACCGTCACGGAGGTGCGCGCCATGGCTGACGCCGCGTCGCGGCTGCTGGGCCTGCTCGAAGAACTGCTGGGAGTCCCGCTCCCGGTCCGCGTACGCGCCTGGGACGGTTCGCAGGCGGGCCCGCCCGACGCCCCCACCCTGGTCGTCCGCAACCGGCGGGCCTTGCGCCGACTGCTGTTCAAGCCCGGCGAACTGGGCCTGGCCCGCGCCTGGGTGGCCGGGGACCTGGAGATCGAGGGCGACCTCTACATCGCGCTCGACCGGCTCTCCGGACTGATCTGGGAGCGCGGCGAGGACTCCCGTACGCTCGCCCGGACGCTGCGCGATCCGCGCGCGCGGGCCGCCGTCCGAGGGCTGTTCCGGCTCGCCGGGCCGCCGCTGCCGCCCGCCCCGCCCCCCGAGGAGGTCCGTCGCCGCGGCCACCTCCACACCCGCCGCACCGACCGCCGCGCCATCAGCCACCACTACGACGTCGGCAACGACTTCTACGCCCTCGTCCTCGGGCCCTCCATGGTGTACTCCTGCGCCTACTGGCCCGATCCGGACAGCACCCTGGAGACCGCCCAGCGCGACAAGCTCGAACTCGTCTGCCGCAAACTCGATCTGAGAGCGGGTCAGCGGCTCCTCGACGTCGGCTGCGGCTGGGGCTCGCTGGCCGTGCACGCCGCCCGCGAGCACGGCGTGCGCGTCGTCGGCATCACGCTCTCCCACGAACAGGCCGCCTACGCCCGCAAACGCGTCGCCGAGGAGGGGCTCACCGACCGGATCGAGATCCGCGTCCAGGACTACCGCGACGTCACCGACGGGCCCTACGACGCCATTTCCTCCATCGGCATGGCCGAACACGTGGGCAGCGAACGGTACCTGGAGTACGCGCGGGACCTCCACCGGCTGCTGGCCCCCGGCGGACGGCTGCTCAACCACCAGATCGCCCGCCGCCCGCAGCGCGACGAGACGTCGTACAACGTCGACGAGTTCATCGACGCCTACGTCTTCCCGGACGGCGAACTCGCCCCCCTCGGCACCACCGTCACCCAGCTGGAGCGGGCCGGCTTCGAGGTGCGCGACGTGGAGTCCCTCCGCGAGCACTACGCCCTCACCCTGCGTCGCTGGGTCGCCCGGCTGGAGGCCGACTGGGACCGGGCGGTGGTGCTCTCCAGCCCCGGCCGGGCCCGGGTCTGGCGGCTGTACATGGCCGCCTCCGCCGTCGCCTTCGAACGCAACCGCATCGGCGTCAACCAGGTCCTCGCCGTACGGACCCCCGCGTCGGGGGAGTCGGGACTGCCGCTGCGCACCCGCACCTGGAACTGACCGCGACGGCGTGAGGGGCCCGAGTCACCGGTGACTCGGGCCCCTCACGCGCGCGTGGGCCGCCTACTCCGCCTTGATGGCCTGGAGCGTGTTCAGCCGCGCCGCGCGCCGCGCCGGCCACAGGGCCGCCAGGACGCCGACCGTGCCGGCCAGCAGCAGGAAGACCGCCATCCGGGTCCACGGCAGAACCAGCTCGTACGTCGGCATCGTGGCGCCCAGCAGCTCGCCGGCCGCCCAGCCGAAGAACACGCCGAGACCGATGCCGAGCACCCCGCCGAACAGGGAGATCACCAGGGACTCCAGCCGGACCATCCGCTTCACGCCGCGCCGGTCCAGGCCGATCGCCCGCAGCATGCCGATCTCCTGGGAGCGCTCGAACACCGACATCGCGAGGGTGTTGATGACACCGAGCACCGCCACGATCACGGCCATGGCGAGGAGGCCGTAGAGCATGTTCAGGATCAGCGTGAACATCTTCGCGATGTCGTCGGAGAGGTCCTGCTTGCTCTGCACCTTGATGGCCGGGTTGACGCCGAGGGCCTTCTCCAGGCGGTCCTTGGTGCCGTCGGAGGCGCCGCCGGACGTCTTGACCATGACCCGCATGTCGGCCGGGTCGTCGAGGTGCGGGGTGAGGGTGGCGTTGTCGAGCAGGATGCCGTTGATCAGGTCGTTGCCCTCGTAGACCCCGGAGACCGTCAGACGCTGCTTGCGGCCGTCCTCGTAGGCGAGGGAGAAGACCGAACCGGCCCGCCAGCCGTGGGCCTTGGCGGTGTCGTCGTCGACGACGGCCCGGTCGCCGCCGACCGTGAAGGAGCCGTTCTCGACCTTCAGGTCGGTCAGCTCGCCGATCGCGGAGCCGTTGACCCCGGTGAGGTACTCGGTCTCGCCGTCGATCCGGGAGGGCGCGCCCCGCATCGGGCTGAGCGCGGTGACGCCGTCGACGCCCTCCAGCTTGCGCTCGACGTCCGGCGAGAGCGCGTTGCCGTTCGCCATGGACACCACGTAGTCGGCGCGGATCGCCGAGGAGGCCATCTTGTCGATGGACGTCTGCAGGCTGCCCGCCATCACGGTCATGCCGGTGATGAGGGTGAGGCCGATCATCAGCGCGGAGGCGGTGGCGGCCGTGCGGCGCGGGTTGCGCACCGAGTTCTGGCGGGCCAGCTTTCCGGAGATGCCGAAGATCCGCAGGACCGGCGCGGCGGCCGCGATCAGCGGGCGGGACAGCAGCGGGGTGAGGATGAAGACGCCGACGATGAGGAGGACCGCGCCGATCCCCATGGGGGCCTGGCCGTCCGAGCCGGACATCGACGTCGCCGCGAGGACGACGGCGATGCCCGCCGCCGAGAACAGCGCGCCCAGCGTGTTGCGCAGCACCAGCGACTTGGTGGTCGCCTTCGCGTGCACGCTGCTCATCGCCGCGACCGGCGGGATCTTCGCGGCGCGCCGGCCGGGCAGCCAGGCGGCCAGCATGGTGATGACGATGCCGACGGCGAGCGCGGCGACGACCGTGCCGGGCGAGATGACCAGCGGGCCGTCGGGGACGGTCGCGCCGAGCGTGCCCATCAGGGACCGCAGCCCGGCGCCGATGCCGATGCCCGCGACCAGCCCGGTCACGCCCGCGACCGCGCCGACGAAGAACGCCTCGACCAGCACCGACCGGGTGATCTGGCGGCGGGAGGCGCCGACCGCGCGCAGCAGGGCCAGCTCCTTGGTGCGCTGGGCGACCAGCATGGTGAAGGTGTTGGCGATGATGAAGGTGCCGACGAAGAGCGCGATGCCCGCGAAGACCAGCAGGCCCTGCTTCAGACCGCTCATCGACGAGGAGATCGCCTCGGCCTGGTCGTCGGCGAGCTTCTTGCCGGTTGTGGTCTCCACGAGGCCGCCGGGCAGCGCCCGGTCGAGGGCGGACTTCAGCGCGGTCTGGGAGGTACCGGAGGCGGCCCGCACATCGATCTCGTCGTAGGTGCCGGGCTTGCCGAACAGCGTCTGCGCGGTCGCCGTGTCGAACAGGGCGAGGCTGCCGCCGGCGGCGACATTGCCGTCGTCCGTGGTGAAGATCCCGGTGATCTCGGGGGACAGGACGGGCCCGTCGACCGAGAGGCGCACGGTGTCGCCGACCCGGTAGCCGGCGCGGCGCGCGGTCTCGGAGTCGATGGCGACCTGGCCGGCGCCGTGCGGGGCCGTGCCCTGCTTCAGCGGGTAGCGGGGGTCGTCGGTGCCCCAGTAGTTGCCGCCCTCGGACTGCCAGCCGCCGCCGATGAGCTTGCCGTCCTTGTCGGCGATCGCGGTGAAGCCGTGGACGACCCCGATCGTGGAGGCGGCGCCCGGCACCTTGCCGCTCCGGTCGAGCAGGGCCTGGGTGAGCTCGGGCGTCTTGCCGATGCGGTCGCCCCGGTCCTCCTGGGACTTGGGCCGTACGGCGACGTCGACCTGGTCGAAGCCCTTGGCGGAGCTGTTCTGGTAGGCGTCGGAGATGGTGTTGGTGAACACCAGGGTCCCGGAGACGAAGGCGACGCCGAGCATGACGGCGAGCACGGTCATCAGCAGCCGGGCCTTGTGCGCGAGGACGTTGCGCAGGGCGGTGCGGAACATCAGCTGGTGCGGCCCTTCGCGTCGAACTCGGGGGTCTGGGGGTTCCCCCCAGGAAGATGCCGCATGAAGTCGAGGACGTTGTCGGCCGTGGGGCGGTACATCTCGTCGACGATCCGTCCGTCCGCGAGGAAGATCACGCGGTCCGCGTAGGCGGCGGCGACGGGGTCGTGGGTCACCATCACCACGGTCTGCCCCAGCTCCCGCACGGAGTTGCGCAGAAAGCCCAGGACCTCCGCGCCCGAGCGCGAGTCGAGGTTTCCGGTGGGCTCGTCGCCGAAGATGATGTCGGGCCGGGAGGCGAGCGCGCGGGCCACGGCGACGCGCTGCTGCTGACCGCCGGAGAGCTGCGAGGGGCGGTGGCCGAGCCGGTCTTTCAGTCCGATCATCCCGATGACGGATTCCAGCCACTCCTGGTCCGGTTTGCGGCCGGCGATGTCCATCGGGAGGGTGATGTTCTCCAGCGCGGTCAGCGTCGGCAGCAGATTGAACGCCTGGAAGATGAAGCCGATCTTGTCCCGGCGCAACTTGGTGAGCTGCTTGTCCTTCAGGGAGCCCAGCTCGGTGTCGCCGATGCGCACGGAGCCGGAGGAGAAGGTGTCGAGCCCGGCCACGCAGTGCATCAGGGTCGACTTGCCGGAGCCCGAGGGCCCCATGATCGCGGTGAACTCGGCCTGCTGGAACTCGACGGAGACCCGGTCCAGGGCGACCACCTGGGTCTCGCCCTGTCCATAGATCTTCGACAGCTCCGTGGCGCGGGCGGCCACCGAGGTGGTCCGGGCGGCGGCGAGGGGGCTGGTGGTCACGGGGGCATGCTCCTGTCGGGACGACGGCGTGTTCTCGGGGGTTCGCTCACCATCGTCCCGGCCGTCGCGTGGCGGGGAGTCAGCCGCAGTTCTGGTTCCGGGGGGCGACTTCGGTCGGACGGGAGGGGGCCGTGTCATACCTGGGGATGACAGGCGCCCCTACCGCGCCGTGGGGCGAAAAGTGTCAAGAACCGGTGGAGCACCCTCGTTCGGGCGGTGAAATTCCGTCATTCCGTATACACGAGCGACCCCCGCAAGGAAGGCTGTTGGCAAGTGCGGATGGCGCGTTCCCGGGGCTGATGCTCCCTCAGACGCCAATAAAATAAGACAACATCGGGCTCTCCCCCCGCTGTTCGAGGGATGTGTCCCGATAGGCTCTGAACCGCGACGCGGAGCCCTTGGCCTGCCCAGATGGTGGAATGCAGACACGGCGAGCTTAAACCTCGCTGCCCCTTCGTGGGCGTGCCGGTTCAAGTCCGGCTCTGGGCACTTTCCGATGCGCCACACCCAGTGACGGGGCGCCGCACCTATGGGCAGTGCGCCGCACCCATTGACAGCCGACTCCGACGGGCGGAGACTCGCCACCTCTTGGTGAAAGAAACTTCACTGTGCGAACGCGAGAAGGGATCGCCCGATGCGCACCACCGTCGGCATCATCGGCGCCGGCCCGGCCGGCCTCCTCCTGGCCCGCCTCCTCGACCGGGCCGGCATCGACTCCGTCGTCCTGGAGAGCCGCGACCGCGCCTACGTCGAGCGGCGCCAGCGCGCCGGGATCCTGGAGCAGGGCACCGTGGACGTGCTGCGCGCGGCCGGCGCCGGCGAGCGCATGGACCGCGAGGGCCTGCGCCACGACGGCATCGAGCTGCGCTACGACAGGAAGCGCCACCGCGTCGACTTCCCCGCCCTCACCGGCGGACGGTCCGTGATGGTGTACGCGCAGACCGAGGTGTGCAAGGACCTCATCGCCCTCCGGCTGAAGGAGGGCGGACCGCTGCTGTTCGGGGCGCAGGCGCTGGCTGTCGAGGGCGCGGAGACCGACAGCCCCCGGGTGCGGTTCCGGCACGAGGGCGTCGAGGACGTCCTGGAGTGCGACTACGTCGTCGGCTGCGACGGCTTCTGGGGCGTGTCCCGCAAGGCCGTCCCCGAGGGGCTGAGCCGGGTCTTCGAGCGCGCGTACCCCTTCGGCTGGCTCGGGGTCCTCGCCGACGTCCCGCCCTCCCACGACGAGCTGGTCTACGCCCGCCACGACCGCGGCTTCGCCCTCCTGTCGATGCGCTCGCCCTCCGTCTCCCGCCTCTATCTCCAGGTCCCCGAGGGCACGGACGCCGAGGCGTGGGGCGACGAGGAGATCTGGGACGAGCTGGAGCGCCGCTTCGAGACGGCCGACGGCTGGCGCCTGGAACGCGGCCCGATCACCCAGAAGTCGGTGACCCCGATGCGGTCGTACGTCCACGAGCCCATGCGCCACGGCCGCCTCTTCCTCGCCGGCGACGCCGCGCACATCGTCCCGCCGACCGGCGCGAAGGGCCTGAACCTGGCCGTCGGGGACGTGGTGACCTTCGCGAGGGCGCTGGCGTACGAGAGGGAGACGGGCTCGCCCGAGCTGCTCGACGCCTACTCGCAGACCTGCCTGGGCCGCGTCTGGCAGGCCGAGCGGTTCTCGTACGACATGACGACGCTGCTGCACCGCGCTCCCGGGGCGACCGGCTTCGAGGACCGGCTGCAGCTCGCCCGGCTGGAGCGGATCGCCTCCTCCCGCGCGGCCGAGACCGATCTGGCGGAGGGATACACCGGGTTCGCCTTCTGACGAACCGGGAAGGAGGCCCTCCGGTGCTGGGGAATCACGCGGACGCGTAGCGTGTTGCGCAGCACGGTGAGGGAAAGATCCTCCGCAGGTAGTAGGGCCGATCCTTTGCCTTTCCATTACTCTTGAGCCAAGGTCCGCGACGTGCGGCCATGGAGGAGTGAAATGAGGAGCAGCAACCCGGTCTTCTCGCGACGGGGCTTCAGCCGCGACAACGGCTACGCGGGCTTCAACACCGCGCCGCAGGCCGGGTCTGTCGGCACCCAGGGCAACCCGTACGGCGCGCCCGCGGGCAACCCGTACGCCCAGAACCCGTACGCGCAGAACCCCTACGCCCAGCAGGGCGTGCAGCACGGCGCACCGCCGCAGGCCCCGGTCACCACCGGCCGGATGACGATGGACGACGTCGTCATGCGCTCGGCCATGACGCTCGGCACCGTCGCCGTCGGCGCGGTCCTCGCGTGGGCCCTGCTCCCGGTGTCGACCACGAGCTACGGCCTCGCCGTCGGCGCCGCGCTCATCGCGTTCGTCCTGGCGATGGTGCAGTCCTTCAAGCGCACGCCCTCGCCGGCGCTGATCCTTTCGTACGCCGCCTTCGAGGGCGTCTTCCTCGGCGTGATCAGCGAGATGTACAACAGCCGCTGGTCCGGCGCGCCCTTCCAGGCCGTGCTCGGCACCATGGCCGTCTCGGCCGCCACGCTGTTCGTCTACAAGGCCGGCTGGGTCCGCGTCACCGCGCGCTACGCCCGCATCGGCATGGCCATCGCCCTGGCCTTCATCCTGGTCATGGCGGTCAACCTGCTGCTGGTCGCCTTCGGCGTCGCCGACGACGGCGGACTGCGCAGCTTCGGCCCGCTCGGCGCGATCGTCGGCATCATCGCCATCGTGCTCGGCGCGTTCTTCCTGACCCTCGACTTCAAGCAGATCGAGGACGGCATCGCCTACGGCGCCCCGCGCGAGGAGTCCTGGCTGGCCGCGTTCGGCCTGACCATGACCCTGGTGTGGATCTACGTCGAGATGCTGCGGCTGGTCGCCATCTTCAGCGGCGACGACTGATCGGTCCGCCCCTCCCGGTGAGGGTCGGCACAAGGGCCCCGGAGTTCGTTCCGGGGCCCTTCTCCGTGGGTGTCCTTGCCCCGCGCGCTCACAGCAGTTTGCGCGCCGCCCTCCTCAGGTCGTACTCGTGGACGATCGCCTTCGCGTGGCCGTACGCGAGGTCGTACTCGTGGCGCAGCCAGCTGACCTTCTCCTCGAAGCGGAAGAGAGAGGGGCCTTCTTCGACGGTGCGCAGCCAGTCGGAGACTTCACGACCGGTGCAGTGGGGGATGCGGGCGAGCAGGTTGCGGTGGGTCTCCTCGGAGAAGACTTGGGACATCCGGCGCCTCCGAACGCATGGTGTAAGCCGGTTCTTCAGGTCACCGTGCCTGAGCGTTCGGCTGTTGGCAACAGTGCGGGTACGCTCGCCGCGTGGTTGATACGACTCCTCTCACCCGCGCCGTTGATCACTTCGCCGATCGGCTGCGGGCGGCGCCGCAGTCCCGTCTTCAACGGGGGGCCGCCGCGGAGGCGCTGGCGCTGGCCAGGCAGTTGGCCCGGTGGGCGCAGGTTGTCGAGGCGCCGGGGTGCGAGCCGCGCGAGATGCCCGACGCGGGGATGTTCGCGGCCGCCGATCAAATCACCGTCGCCGTCCACGACTTGGCCCTCGTGCTGTCGGACGAGGGCCAGGTGGCCGAAGCCGTGCGGTTGGTGGAGGAGGCGCAGAAGCGGGCGGGGGTCTGAGGGGCGCCGGCGGATGCGGGTGCGGTGTGGCCGGTCCGCAGCCTCGCGCTACAGGCTCGCGATGACGCGGTCCGCCAGGATGTACACGTTCTCCTCGCCGCACGCGAAGGTCAGGGTGTAGGCGCCCGAGATGCCGGAGCCGCCCAGGAGGACGGGGGGTTCGCCCGCCGTGAGGGAGGCCGCGAGGCGTTCCGCGGTCTCGCGGTGGCCCGGGGTCATGCACAGCGTCGTGCCGTCGGCGAAGACATAGACGTCGAGGGTGCCCAGGGGGCCCGGGCGGACGTCGGTGAGTTCCGTGCGGGACGCGGCGAGTTCCTCCAGGGCCGCCACCGTGCGTTCGTGGTCGTTCACGATCGGCGACTGGACCGGGACGAAGTCCGGGTGGGAGGGGTGGCGGCGACGGGCCGCGGCGAGTTCGGGGGAGTCCCCGGCGAACTCGTCGGCGTCGGAGGTCGGCTCCGTCACCGGCTCCAGGGGCTCCAGGCCGACGAAATCGGCCTGCCGGGGCAGGAACAGCTCACTGTCGGACAGACCCAGCAGGGAGGGCGCGTCGGAGGCGTCACGCGCCTCCTGAGCGGCCCAGAACGCCCGCGCCTCGGCCAGCTCCCGCTCCCGCTCCTCGGCGAGGGCCTCGGCGACGGCGGCGCGTATCTCGTCGGCGTCCGCGGTCGTACGGGCGGCGGGCACCAGACCATGGGCCGTCGCGGCGTGGCCGCCCGCGAACTCGGCGTGCAGGGCGGCGACCTGTCGGCGCAGCTGCAGAAGGGTGCGCAGAACGGCGACGCCCACGGCGCCGGTGGCGGCCGTGGTGACCAGCAGGGCGATCGGCATGGCGCTCACTGACTCACTCCCGGTTCAAAGTCGACCCCCGACTTCCTACATCAGCTTGAAGGGTGGACTATCCAGCTGTCAGTGCGTAACGTCACGAAACGGACAGGACTTTGGGCCTGGGGTTGGGTGATGAAACCGCTCTGATCTGCGCGTTCCCCATCGCGAGCGAGATAGGTCACACTCTGGGCGAAATTGGATCACAAATCGGCCCGGAGTTCGGGGGTATTCCGAATTCCGGGCCAATACGTGACCACAAGTGGCCCGCCGATTACGGAGAGACTCAGCTCAGGCGCTCGATGACCATCGCCATGCCCTGACCGCCGCCCACGCACATCGTCTCCAGGCCGAACTGCTTGTCGTGCCACTGGAGGGAGTTGATCAGCGTGCCGGTGATGCGGGCGCCCGTCATGCCGAAGGGGTGGCCCACGGCGATGGCGCCGCCGTTGACGTTCAGCTTGTCGAGGTCGATGCCCAGCTCGCGGTAGGAGGGGATCACCTGGGCGGCGAACGCCTCGTTGATCTCGACCAGGTCGATGTCGTCGATGGTGAGACCGGCGCGGCGCAGGGCCTGCCGGGACGCCTCGACCGGGCCGAGGCCCATGATCTCGGGGGAGAGGCCGGAGACGCCGGTCGACACGATGCGGGCGAGCGGGGTGAGACCGAGCTCGCGGGCCTTGGTGTCCGACATGATCACGAGCGCGGCGGCGCCGTCGTTGAGCGGGCAGCAGTTGCCGGCGGTGACCAGACCGTCGGGGCGGAAGACCGGCTTGAGGCCGGAGACGCCCTCCAGGGTGACGCCGGCGCGCGGGCCGTCGTCCTTGCTGACGACCGTGCCGTCGGGGAGGGTGACCGGGGTGATCTCGCGCTCCCAGAAGCCGTTCTTGATGGCTTCCTCGGCGAGGTTCTGGGAGCGGACGCCGAACTCGTCCATGTCCTGGCGGGTGACGCCCTTGAGGCGGGCGAGGTTCTCGGCGGTCTGCCCCATCGAGATGTAGGCGTCCGGGACGAGCCCGTCCTCGCGCGGGTCGTGCCAGGTGGAGCCGGTCGACTCGGCGACGGCGGCGGTGCGGGCCTCGGCCTCGGCGAAGAGCGGGTTGTGGGTGTCCGGGAGGCTGTCGGAGTTGCCCTTGGTGAAGCGGGAGACGGTCTCGACGCCGGCCGAGATGAAGACGTCGCCCTCGCCGGCCTTGATGGCGTGCAGGGCCATGCGGCTGGTCTGGAGGGACGAGGAGCAGTACCGGGTGATCGTGCAGCCGGGCAGGTGGTCCATGCCCATCTGTACGGCGACGATCCGACCGAGGTTGTTGCCCTGCTCGCCGCCGGGCAGACCGCAGCCGAGCATCAGGTCGTCGATGTCCCTCGGGTCCAGCTCGGGGACCTTGGCCAGGGCGGCCTGGATGATCGTGGCGGTGAGGTCGTCCGGGCGCAGGTCCTTCAGGGAGCCCTTGAAAGCGCGGCCGATCGGGGAGCGGGCGGTCGAGACGATCACGGCTTCGGGCATCACGGCTCCATTGGCATAGGGGGTCTTCCGGGCACGGCTGGTTGGGAAGTTACCTGTACGTATGGTTCAGGTCACGGGGGTTGGGGTGTGACCCTGGCCGCATCTTTCTAAGCGCTTGCTTTTCCCGGTCGCGGGTCACGTCACGGGTGCCTCGTCCGGTTCGGGTACCCGCCTCCTGCGGCGCCTCTTCAGCAGCGCCCAGGGACCGCGCGGCCCGGTCGGCATCGCCGCCGCGACCTCCGTACCGGCCTCCGCCGCCGCCTCCGCGGCCGCCCGCGCCACCGGCAGGAAGCCCTCGCGCCGACTCGTGTCCGGCCGCTCCTCCTCCGCCGGCCACAGGCCCAGCGCCGCGCACACCGTCGGCAGCACCGCCATCGCGGCCGTCGCGTACCCCTCCGCCGAGGGGTGGTACTGGTCCGGCCCGAACAGCTCCCGCGGGTTCTCCTCGAACTCCGGGCCCAGCAGGTCCCCCAGCGACACCGTCCGCCCGCCCTGCTCCACCACCCCGATCGTCTGCGCCGCCGCCAGCTGCCGCGACGCCCGCCGGGCCAGCCACCGCAGCGGCTGCTGCACCGGCTCGATCGTCCCCAGGTCGGGACAGGTGCCCACGACCACCTCCGCACCGGCGGTGCGCAGCCGTCGTACCGCCGACGCCAGATGGCGCACCGAGCGGGTCGGTGGCATCCGGTGGGTCACGTCGTTCGCGCCGATCATGATCACGCAGATGTCGGGCACCCGATCGGAGTCCCCGACGACGAGGGCGACCTGGCGGTCCAGGTCGTCGGAGCGGGCGCCGGGCAGCGCCACATTGCGCAGCTCCACCGGGCGCTCCGCCACCGCCGACAGCCCCGAGGCCAGCAGCGCCCCCGGGGTCTGCGCCGCCCGGTGCACCCCCTGCCCCGCGGCCGTCGAGTCGCCCAGCAGCACCAGCCGCAGCGGCTCGGCGCCCGGCGCGCGATACGCCCTGCCGTACAGCCCGTCCGCGTGCGGGACGTGCGCCTGCGCCCCGTGTCCGTTCACCTGGCGCCGGGCCAATCGCGCCTCCGCCAGCAGCAGTCCGACGACCGCCGCCCCGGCCAGGCCGATACCGCCGCCGCCGTACGCCGCGCCGGCCGCGATGCGCCGGGCCACTCTCGCCCTCGACGTGCTCGTCATGCCTCGTCGCCACCTCCTCTCAGCCGTACACCCACTCCTTGCCCCGTACGCACCGCCGCCCAATCGCGACGGGGAGTGAACGCCCCGCCCACGGCTTAGGCTGGCTGCACCACTACGACCACTGTTTTTGCAAGCAACCGGAGACAACGGTGCGATTCCACGACTCGATGATCAGCCTCGTCGGCAACACCCCGCTGGTGAGGCTCAACAGCGTGACCCAGGGCATCCAGGCGACCGTCCTCGCCAAGGTGGAGTACTTCAACCCGGGCGGCTCCGTGAAGGACCGCATCGCCCTGCGCATGATCGAGGCCGCCGAGCAGAGCGGGGAGCTCAAGCCGGGCGGCACCATCGTCGAGCCGACCAGCGGCAACACCGGCGTCGGGCTGGCGATCGTGGCCCAGCAGAAGGGCTACAAGTGCATCTTCGTGTGCCCCGACAAGGTGAGCACCGACAAGATCAATGTGCTGCGCGCCTACGGCGCCGAGGTCGTCGTCTGCCCCACGGCGGTGGACCCGGAGCACCCGGACTCCTACTACAACGTCTCCGACCGGCTCGTCCGTGAGACCCCGGGCGCCTGGAAGCCGGACCAGTACTCCAACCCGAACAACCCCCTCTCCCACTACCACTCCACCGGCCCCGAGCTGTGGGAGCAGACCGAGGGGAAGATCACCCACTTCGTCGCCGGCGTCGGCACCGGCGGCACCATCTCCGGCACCGGCCGCTATCTGAAGGACGCCAGCGACGGCGCGGTCAAGGTCATCGGCGCCGACCCCGAGGGCTCGGTGTACTCCGGCGGCTCCGGGCGTCCGTACCTCGTCGAGGGTGTCGGCGAGGACTTCTGGCCCACGGCCTACGACCGTACGGTCGCCGACGAGATCGTCCCCGTGTCCGACAAGGACTCCTTCCAGATGACGCGCCGCCTCGCCAAGGAGGAGGGCCTGCTCGTCGGCGGCTCCTGCGGCATGGCCGTCGTCGCCGCCCTGCGCGTCGCCGAGCGCCTCGGCCCGGACGACGTCGTGGTGGTCCTGCTGCCCGACAGCGGCCGCGGCTACCTCTCGAAGATCTTCAACGACGAGTGGATGGCGGACTACGGCTTCCTGGAGGACGAGGGCCCGAGCGCGCGCGTCGCCGACGTCCTCAACGACAAGGAGCACGGCGCCATCCCGTCCCTCGTCCACATGCACCCCGAGGAGACCGTCGGCCAGGCCATCGAGGTGCTGCGCGAGTACGGCGTCTCCCAGATGCCCGTCGTCAAGCCGGGCGCCGGTCACCCCGACGTGATGGCCGCCGAGGTCGTCGGGTCGGTCGTCGAACGCGAGCTGCTGGACGCCCTCTTCAACAAGAAGGCGTCGCTCGACGACCCGCTGGAGAAGCACATGTCGGCCCCGCTGCCGCAGGTCGGCTCCGGCGAGCCGGTCGGCGACCTGATGTCCGTGCTCGGCACGGCCGACGCGGCGATCGTCCTGGTCGAGGGCAAGCCGACGGGCGTCGTCAGCCGTCAGGACCTGCTGTCCTTCCTCGCCAAGAGCGGGAAGTAGCGGCGAATCCGCGGTGAACGGGGCCTGAACGCGGCGAACGTGCGGTGACCTGAACCGATCGGCGCGTCGCGGAAGTGGTACGAGGGTGTCACGTTCACGCAGCACACGCTTAACACGGGTCCGGCACATTGGTGGATGTCGGCAGGGCGGGAGCGGCTCCCCGCCCCAGCCGGCACCGAACGGCGCCAAGGACCTCCGGAGCGGCTCCCGGACCTCCAAGGACGCCATGGACGCGAGGCCCGGCCTGACCCGGCCCGCGTCCCTCGCGGGGACCGCCGTCGTCCCGCCCCCCGGTAACGGGGGTGCGGCGGTCCCCGCGCAACCTCTTCGCGTGCGGACCCTTCCCGCGCAACCTCTCCGCGTGCGGACCCTTCCCGGTCAGCCCTCCCAGTCGCCGTCCTTCGACGGCTTCCCCCGGCGGCGGAACACGCCCGGGTTCGTCCGGACCGCCTGGACCGCGTTCACGCCGACGATGCCGACCCAGGAGACCAGCAGTCCCGGCAGATGCGCGGTGCCCGCGCCGATCGCGGAGAGCGGGATCGCCAGCACCAGCGACACGATGCCGAAGCCGAAGCGCTCGCCCCAGGAATCGGTGGCCTTCGGGGAGCGGGAGTCGCGGGCCACCACCATCTGCTGCTCGGCCAGCTGCCGCCGCACCCGCCGCTCCACCGCCCCGTCGATGCGCTGGTCGACCTTCTCCAGGAAGGATTCGACCAGCGCCGAGTCGTACTCCTCACCCAGTTCCCTGCGGGCGTGCAGGGTGGCGTCGAGTTCCTTCTTCAGGTCGGCGTCGCGCGCGGCGTCCATGGTCGTCTCCCATCCCGTCATGCCCTCCACGCTACGGAGCCGGGGCGGCCGCCGCACTGGGGTTAGCCCCCCTCTCGCGGGTGACACCGCGGCGATCCCTTGCCCGCCCTGCATGAGGTCATGCAGAGTTCTAGGTGTCTGAATAAACAGAGGGGGAGCAGGTCATGACCGACAGCCCGGCCGCGCGGCTGCAGACGCTCTTCGAAGGGCACCGGCTGACACCGACCCAGCGGCGGATCGCGCACAGCATGGTCCGCCGGGCCGCCGACGTGCCCTTCCTGTCCAGCGTCGAGCTCGCCGAACTCGCCGGCGTCAGCCAGCCCTCCGTCACCCGCTTCGCCGTCGCCCTCGGCTTCGACGGCTACCCGGCGCTGCGCCGTCATCTGCGCGAGGTCGCGCCCGCCGACCAGGCCGCGGAGGCCGGCTCGCTCAACGAGTACCAGCAGGCCGTCGAGGCCGAGATCGAGAACCTGCGCCACCTCGCCGACATCCTCGCCGACCCGCGCCCGGTGCGGCAGGCCGGCCGGGTCCTCGCCGCGTCCCGCCCGCTGCCGGTGCTCGGCCTGCGCGCCGCCGCCTCGCAGGCCTACGGCTTCGCGTACTTCGCCGCCAAGGTCCACCCGGACGTGCGGCTGCTGCACGAGGGCGGCTCGATGGTCCACGACCGCCTCGACGCGGCCGTCCGCGCCGGAGCCACCGCACTGCTCTGCTTCGCGCTGCCCCGGCATCCGCGCGAGGTGCTGGACACCCTCGGCTACGCCAAGGAGGCCGGGCTGACCGTCGTCACCGTCGCCGACTCCGCGTTCGCGCCCGTCGCCAAGGTGTCCGACCTGCTGCTGCCGGCCGCCGTCGGCACCGGGCTCGCCTTCGACACGGCGTGCGCCCCGATGCTGCTCGGCCGGGTGCTGCTGGAAGCGATGTGCGACGACCTGCCGGACGCCCAGGCCCGCCTGGAGGAGTTCGACACCCGGGCGGCGGCCCGCGGACTGTTCGTGGAGTGAGCCTCGGGTCTCGGGCCTTCTCCGAGCCGTCGGAACTCTCAGACTCGTCTCACGTTTCCCCGCTAACCTGCCCGCCCGACAAGGTGTGCCGGACAAGGAGGCGGAAACGTGGCACGCGGAGGTCTGGGACTGGCCCGGGTGGCCGTCGTCGTACGCGCGGGGGCCGCCCCGCTGTGGTGGAGCGGGCTGTTCGCGGCCGGCGTCGGGCTGCTGGTGCCCGGCGTCACCGGCCGGCGGATCGGGGTGCCGGCGGGCGCTGCCCTGTTCATCGTGGCCGCCGCCGTGGTGGCGGTGCGCGGGCGCCGCAGGTTCGCGGCCCTCGCCCGGGGCGCCGCGCGGGCGGGCAAGTACGACGTGCTCCAGGACCGGCGGGTGACCGTCCGCACCTGGCGGCGCGGCCACCGCTGGTGGCTGCTCCTCGCGGCCGCTGCCGCCCTGGGTTCCTCCCTCGCCGTGCCCGCGGCCGGGGGCCTGCTGCTCGCCGGCTGCGGGGCCGGGCTGCGGCTGAAGGCCGCCTGGCTCGGGCGGCGCGAACGGGACGCCGACACCCTGTTGTGGGTGCGGGTGGACTGGCTGGACCGGCGCGGCGGACGCCCCGCCGGCAAGGCCGTCAAGGCGTATCGCGGCACCGGTCTCGCGGCGGGCGACGCGGCCCCGGGCGGGTCCCGCCGCCGCACCGCCGCGCTGGTGTGACGCTCCGGCCTCGATCTCGTCGCGGCCGGCTTTCGGGTGCTAGACCTCCAGGGTCTCCCTCTTCTAGACCTCCAGGGTCTCCTCGATCCGCTTCAGCTGGTGGCGGGCCATGGCCAGGTTGGCCCGCTTGGCGTCCAGCACCAGGTACAGGAAGAGCCCGCTGCCGCCGCGGCCGCCGACCAGCCGGATCAGGTGGTACTGGTCGCTCAGGGTGATCAGGATGTCCTCGATCTCGGCCTTGAGCCCCAGGTGCTCCATGGTGCGCATCTTGGCGCGGACGACATCGGTGTTGCCGGCGGCGGCGACGGTCAGGTCGAAGCTCTTGCTGCCGCCGATCGTGCCCAGCGCCATGCCGCTGGTGTAGTCGACGAGCGCGGCTCCGGTCGCGCCCTCGATGGAGGCGAGTGCTTCCTTGAGCGCGGTTTCGGTGTTGGCCATGACGGCGTTTCCTCTCAACTATCGGTAGTGGTACGGGTGTTGGTCGTAGGTGCGGTGGTACGGCTCGCCGCTCTGGCCCGGGAGGGCGGCTTGGCGGCCGGCCGGGTCGCGGATGGGGCGGGGGCGGGGGTCGGGGCGGGTGCGGCGATCTCCACGAGGTCGCCGATGCGCGTGCTCGCCCTGCGGCCCTCCAGGTGGAGCCGGCCGACGTTGACGCGGTCCTGGGCGAGCAGTGTCAGTACGGCGTGCTCGCCGGCGGCGTAGGTGGCGACGTAGCCGTACTGGCCGCGCAGCAGCAGTTCGCGCAACTCGCCCTGGCCGGTGGCGTCGGTGGTGCGCACCGCCACGCCGAGCGCGGCGGCGGTGAGCGCGGCCAGTCCCTCCGGTTCGACGCCCGGCGTGTCGTGGGCGAGGACGAGACCGTCCACGCTCGCCGCGAGCGCTCCGGTCAGGTGGGGCACGCGGGCGCGCAGCCGCCGGAGCTCGTCGAGTATCCCGGTCTCGTCCGCCATCAGATCTCTCCTCTCGGCGTACGGTCGTCGCCGCTCAAAGGGCCTCCAGCGCATCCCTGAGCCTCTTCAGCAGGGTGATGTCGGGGTCGTTGACGTGGGGCAGGACCAGGCCCGGCCGGGGCGGGGCCGGGTCCCGCCCGGGATCGGGTACGGAACGGGAACCGGAGTCGGGGACGGAACCGGAGTCGGGGCCGGGATCGGGGACGGGGCCGGGCGGCGGGGGTTTGGGGGAGACCAGGCCGGCGGCCGCCAGACGCCGGACGTCCGCCAGCGTGGGGAAGGCCCGCCGGCCCAGCGCCCGGGCGATGTCCGACGCGGTGCGCTCGCCGTCCACCAGGGCCAGCACCGCCCGGCGCCCGGCGGTGGGCACCGGCGCCGTGGCCGCCCCGGTCCGCAGCAGCGGCGCGGTGTCGGTGAGCGCCTGCGGCCAGAGGCGGTGCAGCAGCGCCCGGCGGCGCAGGGTCTCGCGCTCCAGGTCGGCCACGGCGACCGGGTGCGGGACACCGAGCGGGTGCGGGGCGCCGTAGCGGAAGCGGCCCGGGGTGCTGCTCGGGGCGAGGGCGAAGTACCCGGCGTCGTAGAGCGCGCCGAGGTGGCACAGCTCCAGGGCGCCGGGTGCGATACGGCCGGTGCCGAGCAGTCGGCGGGTCGCGGGGTGCGGCTGGTCCCCCGGGCCGCCCTCCTCGCCGGTGTCCCCGCGCGGGTTCGGGTACGGATCCCCGTGCGGGTCGGTGTACGGCCCCCCGTCCGCCTCCGTCAGCGCATGCCGCCAGGTGCCGGCGTCCAGCGTGCCGTGGGCGAGCAGGAGGGTGTCGAGGCCGGGCGCGAACGGGCTCTCGGCGTGCACCACGCGGCCGTCGGCGAGGTGGAGCGTGCCGTGCTCGCGCTCCAGGACGCCGGTGGCCCGCTCGGCGGCCAGCCGGGTCAGCATGGGGGAGACCCCGCTGTCCGCGCGCCCGCGAGCCGCGGCCCGGTCGCGTACCGGCAGCCGGGGTGCCGGGGCCGCCCTCGTCACGGTCATCCCAGCACCAGCCGTCCGGCCATCTCGCCCAGCCGGATCCGGGCCAGCGCGAGATTGCCCTCTGCCCGGCCCAGGAACACGTGCAGGAACACGCTGCTGTCGAAGGAGGTGGGCACGAACCGCAGCAGGTGGTAGCTGTCCCGGTTGCTGATGATCAGGTCCTCCAGCGGCGGGTCGGCCGCGTCGGCGCCGTCGTCCGGGGCGAGGGACCGCTGCTCGGCGGCCAGCCGGGCCAGTTCGGCGGCCTCGGCGGCGGCCGCCTCGTGGTCGCCGCCGGGGAACTCCCCGACCGTGCCGAGGGCCAGTCCGCTGGTCCAGTCGACCAGGGCGGCTCCCC
Organism: Streptomyces sp. NPDC032126; assembly: GCF_055580085.1. Lineage (NCBI taxonomy): Bacteria > Bacillati > Actinomycetota > Actinomycetes > Kitasatosporales > Streptomycetaceae > Streptomyces > Streptomyces sp. NPDC032126. Next base: position 68,046 of record NZ_JBVIMA010000009.1, on the reverse strand, counting down.
GGGCGCCGGGCAGCCGCATGGCCTCCAGAAGGCACTCGTCGATTCCGGGCACCGTGGCTCCCCTCCCACCGAGACGCTGCTGAGTGAGGAGGACGCTACGCAGAGTGTGTTCGACGAGTGAGTGTTCTGGCATTTTCCGGTGGAACATGCGCGGAACCGCTAAGGTGCCTCAACCGGCCCTGTCCACACCCCTGTTGAACACCCGGTCCATCGGCGTGCGTCAACCGCGCCCGGGCTCCGGCAGGGTGGTGAGCGCCTCGGCGTGCGCCCCTCCGGACTCGGCCACGATCTCGTCGGGCGTCTGCGCCGCGCGCACCGTGGCGAAGGCGACGCCGCCCCGCCCGTCCGGCGTGAAGCCGTGGATGGCCGGGCGCGGCAGGGAGTTGTAGCCGTAGTGGTGCGCGAAGTAGTACGCGCCCGTGTCCAGCGCCGCCGCGTAGTCCCCCGGCTCCAGCGGCGGCAGCGCCCGCCCCTCCGCCAGCAGGTCGCCCGCGAAGCACGCGGGACCGGCCACGTCCTGGATCACCGGCGCGCCCTCCTTCGGGCGGCCCTTCCCGTCGTAGGCGGCGATCCGCAGCGGCCACGCCCCCGGCGCGTACACCGTCCGGGTCGCCACCTGCACGCCCGCGTGCGTGACCGCCACCGGCCGCCCGCCGGCGCTCTTGGTGTACTCCACCCGGGCCACCACCGTGCCCTGCTTGGCCAGCAGCGACCGCCCGAACTCGGTGACCAGCCCGTACCGTCCGTCCATCAGGCCCGGCACCGCCTCGGCCAGCAGCCGGGCGTACTGCGCGTGCGTCGGTGTCGTCGCCTCGGACGCGAAGTTCACCGGCAGCCCGCCGCCGATGTCGATGGTGTCGATCTGCCGGCGACCGAGGCGCTCGTTGATCTCCTCGGCCAGCGCGTAGACCTCCGCCACCCCTCGCACCATCAGCGACAGCGGCACGCCCTGCGAGCCCGAGTGCGCGTGCAGCCGGGTCAGCCACGGCCGCTCGGCGTACGCCCGGGTCACCCAGGCGCGCGCCCCCTCGTCGCGCAGCGCCACCCCGAACTTCGACGTCGCCCGCGCCGTCGACAGCGCCTCGATGGAACCGGCCCCGACCTGCGGGTTCACCCGGATGCCCACCGGGGCGGCGACCGGGCCGGACGGCATGAGCGCGTCGATGCGGGCCAGCTCCTGCGGGTTGTCGGCGTTGACGGCGATGCCCAGCGCGAGGGCCTGGCGCAGCTCCACCGGGGTCTTCGCGGGCGAGTCGAGGACCGTGGCCGAGGGCTCCAGTCCGGCCGCGCGGGCCAGCGCCAGCTCGCCGGGGCTCGCCACCTCCGCGCCCAGGCCCGCCTCGCGCAGCAGCCGCAGCACCGGCACCAGCGGGGTCGCCTTCACCGCGAAGGCGTGCAGCACGGGCGTGCCGGGTGCGACGACCGCGTCGAACGCCGACCGCAGCTGTGCCGCGGCCTGCCGGATGCCGGTCACGTCGAGCAGCGCGACGAGGGGGGTGTCCGGGCCCAGCAGACCCTGCTCGACGGCGGCCCGCACCGCGTCGTGCCGCCGCGCCGCACGCTCGGCGTCGCCCTCGTGCAGGTAGTTCACGTGATCCCCCGTGTGGTCGCCGTTGCCCACCACAGCATTCCCCGTCCGGTCGGAGCCCGCGCCCATGGATCCAGCCAAACACCCGTGCGGGCGGGTGTCCGCCCCCGCGCCCTATTGACTAGTTCTATTCAGAACCGCAGGATGTGAATATCCGCAGTAACAGACCCTGGGAGGCACCCCATGTCAGGACCCCGCCCCGTCCGATCGCCGCGCGGCACGGAACTGAGCGCCCTGGGATGGCAGCAGGAAGCCGCCCTGCGGATGCTGCAGAACAACCTCGACCCCGAGGTCGCCGAACACCCCGACAAGCTCGTCGTCTACGGCGGCACCGGCAAGGCGGCCCGCGACTGGCGCTCCTTCGACGCCATGGTCCGCACCCTCCAGGGGCTGAAGCAGGACGAGACCATGCTGGTCCAGTCCGGCCGCCCGGTCGGCGTCATGCAGACCCACGAGTGGGCCCCGCGCGTCCTCATCGCCAACTCCAACCTCGTCGGCGACTGGGCCAACTGGGAGGAGTTCCGCCGCCTGGAGGCCCTCGGCCTCACCATGTACGGCCAGATGACCGCCGGCTCCTGGATCTACATCGGCACCCAGGGCATCCTCCAGGGCACCTACGAGACCTTCGCCGCCGTCGCCGCGAAGAAGTTCGGCGGCACCCTCGCCGGGACCATCACCCTCACCGCCGGCCTCGGCGGCATGGGCGGCGCCCAGCCGCTCGCCGTGACGATGAACGACGGCGTCGCCATCTGTATCGACGTCGACCCGCGCGCCATCGAGCGCCGCATCGAGCACCGCTACCTGGACGTGCGGGCCGACAGCCTCGCCCACGCCCTCCAGCTCGCCGTCGAGGCCCGCGACGCCCGCCGGCCGCTCTCCATCGGCCTGCTCGGCAACGCCGCCGAACTCGTCCCGCAGATGCTCGCCGAGGGCGCCCCGATCGACATCGTGACGGACCAGACCTCCGCCCACGACCCGCTGGCGTACCTGCCCGTCGGCATCGCCTTCGAGGACATGGCCGACGCGGCCGCCAAGGACCCGGCCGGCTTCACCACCCGCGCCCGCGAGTCCATGGCCCGGCACGTCGAGGCGATGGTCGGCTTCATGGACGCCGGCGCCGAGGTCTTCGACTACGGCAACTCCATCCGCGGCGAGGCCCAGCTCGCCGGCTACGACCGCGCGTTCGCCTTCCCCGGCTTCGTCCCCGCCTACATCCGCCCCCTCTTCTGCGAGGGCAAGGGCCCCTTCCGCTGGGCCGCCCTCTCCGGCGACCCCGCCGACATCGCCAAGACCGACAAGGCGATCCTCGACCTCTTCCCGGAGAACGAGTCCCTCGCCCGTTGGATCAAGATGGCCGGCGAGCGGGTCCACTTCCAGGGCCTGCCCGCCCGCATCTGCTGGCTGGGCTACGGCGAGCGCGACAAGGCCGGCGAGCGGTTCAACGACATGGTCGCGAGCGGTGAGCTGGCCGCGCCCATCGTCATCGGCCGCGACCACCTCGACTGCGGCTCCGTCGCCTCCCCCTACCGCGAGACCGAGGCCATGCTCGACGGCTCCGACGCCATCGCCGACTGGCCGCTGCTGAACGCCATGGTCAACGTGGCCTCCGGCGCCTCCTGGGTCTCCCTCCACCACGGCGGTGGCGTCGGCATGGGCCGGTCCATCCACGCCGGCCAGGTCACCGTCGCCGACGGCACCGCGCTCGCCGGCGAGAAGATCCGCCGCGTCCTCACCAACGACCCCGGCATGGGCGTCATCCGGCACGTCGACGCCGGGTACGACATCGCCGAGTCGGTCGCCGCGGAGCGGGGCGTGCGCGTGCCCATGCGCGAGGGTGACGAGCGTTGAGCTTCCACAGCATGTGGGCGGAGTTGCTGCCGATCGGCCGTGACTCCGCCTCCGGCGGCTACCGCCGCTACGCCTGGACCGGCGCCGACGCCGACTGCCGGGCCTGGTTCCGCCAGCAGGCCGAGGACCGGGAACTGACCTACGAGGTCGACCGCAACGGCAACCAGTGGGCCTGGCTCGGAGATCCCCACGCCGGGGACGCCGTCGTCACCGGCTCGCACCTCGACTCCGTGCCCGACGGCGGCGCCTTCGACGGTCCCCTCGGCGTCGTGTCCTCCTTCGCCGCCCTCGACGAACTGCGCGCCCGCGGCACCGCGTTCGCGCGGCCCCTCGCCCTCGTCAACTTCGGCGACGAGGAGGGCGCGCGGTTCGGGCTCGCCTGCGTCGGCTCCCGGCTCACCGCCGGACAGCTCACCGTCGAGCAGGCCCACCGCCTCACCGACGGCGACGGCATCACCCTCCCGCAGGCCATGGAAGCCGCCGGCTACGACCCCGACGCCATCGGCCCCGACCCGGAGCGCCTCGCCCGCATCGGCGCCTTCGTCGAACTCCACGTCGAGCAGGGCCGCGCCCTGGACCTGTCCGGCGACGCCGTCGGCATCGCCAGTGCCATCTGGCCGCACGGCCGCTGGCGGTTCGACTTCCGCGGTGAGGCCAACCACGCCGGCACCACCCGGCTCGTGGACCGCCGGGACCCGATGCTGCCGTACGCCCAGACCGTGCTCGCCGCCCGCCGCGAGGCCGAGCTCGCGGGCGCCGTCGCCACCTTCGGCAAGATCGGCGTCGAACCGAACGGCGTCAACGCCGTCCCCTCCCTGGTGCGCGGCTGGCTCGACTCCCGCGCCGCCGACCAGACGGCTCTCGACACCGTGGTCACCGGCATCGAGAAGGCGGCCCGGGAGCACGCGGCCGCCCACGGCGTCGACCTGGACGTCGTCCGCGAGTCCTTCACGCCCGTCGTCGAGTTCGACCACGCCCTGCGCGACGAACTCGCCCGCATCCTCGGCAAGGACAAGGACCCCGCCCTCACGGTCCCCGTCCTGGGCACCGGCGCGGGACACGACGCCGGGATCCTCTCCGGACGCATCCCGACCGCCATGCTGTTCGTACGCAACCCCACCGGCGTCTCGCACTCCCCGGCCGAGTTCGCGGCCGAGGACGACTGCCTCGCCGGGGTGCACGCACTCGCCGACGTACTGGAAGGGCTGGTCCGCGCGTGACTCGGACGTACTGGCTGGAGCACGCCTGGCTCGACACCCACGTCGAGCCGGGCGTGGCCCTCGACGTGCGGGACGGCCGCATCACCGCCGTCCGCACCGGCGTCGACACCCCGCCGCCCGGCGCGGAGGTCCTGCGCGGACTGACCCTGCCGGGCCTGGCGAACGCCCACAGCCACGCCTTCCACCGCGCCCTGCGCGGCACCGTCCAGGTCGGCTCGGGCACTTTCTGGACGTGGCGAGAGGTCATGTACGGCGTCGCCGACCGGCTGACCCCCGAGACCTACCACGCCCTCGCCCGCGCCGTGTACGCCGAGATGGCCCTGGCCGGCATCACCTCCGTAGGCGAGTTCCACTACGTCCACCACGCCCCCGGCGGCACCCCCTACGCCGACCCCAACGCCATGGGCGAGGCGCTCGTCGCCGCCGCGGCCGACGCCGGCATCCGCATCACCCTCCTCGACACCGCCTATCTCTCCTCCGGCTTCGGCCAGGCGCCCAACCGCCACCAGCTCCGCTTCTCCGACGGGGACGCGGAGACCTGGGCCGAACGCTGTTCACTTCTCAAGGAACGGGATCACGCGCGGATCGGCGCCGCCATCCACTCCGTACGGGCCGTGCCCGCCGACCAGTTGGCGACCGTGGCCCGCTGGGCCGAGGAGCGGCGGGCCCCGCTCCATGTGCACCTGTCCGAGCAGACCGCCGAGAACGACGCCTGCCGGGAGATCCACGGCTGCACCCCGACCCAGCTCCTCGCCCTGCACGGTGTCCTCGGGCCGCGCACCACCGGCGTCCACAACACCCACCTCACCGCCGAGGACATCTCCCTCATCGGCGGCAGCGGCACCGGCACCTGCATGTGCCCGACGACCGAGCGGGACCTCGCGGACGGCATCGGACCGGCCGTCGCCCTGCAGAACGAGGGCTCACCGCTCTCCCTCGGCTCCGACAGCCACGCCGTGATCGACCTGCTCGAAGAGGCCCGCGCGATGGAGCTGAACGAGCGGCTGCGCACGCGCACGCGCGGTCACTGGACGGCGGCGGCCCTGCTGCGGGCGGCCACGGCCGACGGCCACGCGGCCCTCGGCTGGGACGGCGCGGGCGTCCTGGAGGCCGGCGCGCTCGCCGACTTCACGACGATCGCGCTGGACTCGGTCAGGACGGCAGGGCCGCTTCCGCGGCTCGGGGCCGAGACGGCCGTATTCGCCGCGTCGGCAGCGGACGTGTCGCATACGGTCGTGGCAGGCCGGCACGTCGTACGGGACGGGGCGCACACCCTCGTACCGGATGTGCCGCGCGCTCTCGCGGACGCCGTCGCGGCACTGCGCGACTGACCCCGGCACGGCCGCCCCCCGCACGAGAACCCGACCCCACCGCCGACCAGGCCAGCAAGGACGCCATGAGCAACGCGACGAACGTCAGCCCCGCCACCTCCGCGAGCACCGCCAGCACGCTCATCACCAACATCGCCGCCCTGGTCACCAACGACCCCTCCCTCGGTGACTCTTCCCCCCTCGGACTGATCCAGGACGCGGCCGTCGTCATCGACGGCGACCGCATCGCGTGGACCGGTGAATCAAGCAAAGCACCCGCCACTGACAATCGGGTCGACGCGGGCGGCCGCGCGGTCCTGCCCGGCTTCGTCGACTCCCACTCCCACCTCGTCTTCGCGGGCGACCGCACCCAGGAGTTCAACGCCCGCATGTCGGGCCGGGCCTACAGCGCGGGCGGCATCCGGACGACGGTGGCGGCGACGCGGGCCGCGACCGACGCGGAACTGGAGCGCAACCTCACCCGTTTCCTGGACGAGGCCCTGCGTCAGGGCACGACGACGTTCGAGACGAAGTCCGGTTACGGCCTGACGGTCGAGGACGAGGCCCGCGCCCTGCGCATCGCCGCCCGCCACACCGACGAGGTGACCTACCTCGGCGCCCACATCGTGTCCCCCGACTACGCCGACGACCCGGCCGCGTACGTCGCCCTGGTCACCGGCGAGATGCTCGACGCCTGCGCGCCCCACGCCCGCTGGATCGACGTGTTCTGCGAGAAGGGCGCCTTCGACGGCGACCAGGCCCGCGCGATCCTCACCGCCGGCCGGGCGAAGGGCCTGCACCCCCGCGTCCACGCCAACCAGCTCTCCTACGGCCCCGGCGTCCAGCTCGCCGTCGAACTGGACGCGGCCAGCGCCGACCACTGCACCCACCTCACCGACGCCGACGTGGACGCCCTGGCGAGCGGCGACACCGTCGCGACCCTGCTCCCCGGCGCGGAGTTCTCCACCCGCGCCCAGTGGCCCGACGCCCGCCGCCTGCTCGACGCGGGCGTCACCGTGGCCCTCTCCACGGACTGCAACCCGGGCTCGTCGTTCACCTCGTCGGTGCCGTTCTGCATCGCCCTCGCCGTACGGGACATGCGCATGACCCCCGACGAGGCGGTCTGGTCGGCCACGGCGGGCGGCGCGGCGGCCCTGCGCCGCACCGACATCGGCCGGCTCACCCCCGGCGCCCGCGCCGACCTCACTCTCCTCGACGCCCCCAGCCACGTCCACCTGGCCTACCGGCCGGGCGTGCCGCTGGTGTCCGGGGTGTGGCGCGCGGGCGTCCGCGTGGTCTGAGGCGCCTCCGCCGCGTGGGGCCGGCGCTCCCGGTCGGCCACCGACCGGCCCCACGCCGTGCCGACGAGCACCAGCACCGCGCCCCCGTACCCCAGCGGGCCCGGCCGGTCCCCGGCCAGCGCGATCCCGACGGCCGCCGCCCACACCGGCTCGGTGCCCAGCAGCAGACTGACCCGGGACGGCGAGGTGCGGCGGACCGCCCACATCTGCACGAAGAACGCGAACAGCGTGCAGAAGAACGAGAGATACAACAGCCCGAGCCAGTCCCCGGCGCCGAAGCGTGCGGCCGCCGCCCACGGTGCCGCGCCCGTCCCCGGCAGCGCCGCCAGCACCGCGAACACGGCCACGGCGCCGCCCAGTTGAACCGTCGTCAGCGACAGCGCGTCCGCGCCGCGCGCCGACTCCATCCGGGCCATGGCGAGCACGTGCACGGTACGGGCGACGGCCGCGCCCAGCATGAGCAGATCGCCGGTGGTCGGCGCGGTGAACCCCGTGCCCTGCGTCAGCAGCGCCACCCCGAGCACCGAGAGACCGGCCGCCGCCAGGAAGGCGCCGGGCAGCCGCACCCCGCGCGCCCGGCTCTCCGCGAGCGGGGTGAACACCATGGTCAGGCTGATGATCAGGCCCGCGTTCGTCGCCGACGTGTGGACGACGCCGTACGTCTCCAGCAGGAAGATCCCGGCGAGGATCAGCCCGAGCACGCCGGCTCCGCGCAGTTGTACGGCGCTCAGCGCGCGCAGCCGCCGCCATCCGGCCACCACCAGCACCGGCAGCGCGACGGCGAACCGCAGCACCAGCACGGCGAGCACCGTGTTCCCGGTCGTCACCCCCTTCGCGGCCAGGTAGCTGGAGCCCCAGACGGCGGCCACGAGCAGGACGGGGAGATCGGCCAGGCGGCTGGCACGGGCGACGGGCATCGAACTCCTCGGAGCGAGCGGGACGGCACGGAGCCGGTCACTGTAGCCGTGGCAGACGCCGGTGTCCGCCGAGTTCCACCAGGTGAGCGGGGGAGGAGGGGAGGGGAGGAGCGGACGGGCCGGGTTCAGGCCGCGCCGGCCCGCCAGCGCTGGGTCGGGTCGCCGTCCAGGGGGTCGAGCCACAGGTCGTCGTAGCCCTCGTCGGTCAGGGCCGTTTCGATGGCGATGGCCGGGCGGATCGTGCCGTCGGAGTCGATCATGAACGTCAGATTGCGGCCGTTGCGGCCGTACACCGACGAGCAGGTCCACACACCCACGCCCCGGTCCACCGAGCCCCTGCTGTCCAGGCAGTACTCCGGGTCGGCGGACGACTGGAGCACGCCGAGCGCCGCGTCGTAGCGCCAGCGCTGGGTCGGGGCGGACGAGCACGGTGCCGCGATCACGTCCGTGCCGTTGTCGAACCACCCCGCCACGTCCAGGCAGAGGCCGGTGCCCAGGTTCACCACCTGCGCGTACGACCCACCGGGCGGGCGCGTCGGGGCGGGGGTGGGCCTCGGGGCCGGCTTCGGCGCCGGTGCCGGGCGCGCGGTGGGCGAGGGGCGCGTGCTGCGCTTGGGGGTCGGGGAGGCGCTGGTCGGGGAGGGCGAGGGCGAGGGGGAAGCCGACACCGACGGCGTCACGGACACCGTGGTCGTCACCGTCACCACGGGCACGCTCGCCGGAACGCTGACCGCCGCACCGGCCGCCCGCTGATCCGTCCCGCCACCCGGCGCGAGCAGCACCACGAGCAGCGGCACCAGAGCAACCCCGAGGGCCATGGACACCAGCACGGACCGCCGAGCGGGAGGCCAGACCTCGGCGCCACCGACGACGTGGAAGCGGCCCATCCCCGGCCCGCCGTCGCCGGAGTCGCTCACCTCGGGCTCGCCCCCGCCGTACGGAGAAACGTTCAGCCCCACGTCCCCGGCACGGCCGATCACCCGGCCGACCTCACCCCCGTACGAAGCCCCCGCCGCACCCCCACCCGCACCCGTGTCCGCACCCGCACCGCCCACCGCCCGGTCCACCGCCCGGCCCGCCACGCCCGCGTACGAAGCCCCCGCCCACGGCAGCAGCCCCTCCGCCAGTGCCTCGCGCGGGGTGTCGCGCAGGGCCTGTTGTTCCTCCACGGCCGCGGCGCAGTGGGCGCACGCGCGCGTGTGGGCGGTGAGGTCGGGGCTGTGGCGTGGAGTGTCCGGGCGAACCGATTCCTCGATCAGCCGCTGGAAGTCCGTACACCGGGGATCGTCCGAGGCGGCGAGGCGCAGCCGCAGGCTCGCGCGGCTCAGGACCCGCAGGGCCGGTCCGGTGCCGTAGGTGACGTCCTCGTCGGTCACCCCCAGCAGCGACGCCGTCCGCGCCTCGGGCTCGCGCTCGACCACGCCGTACCAGAGCAGTCCCTGCGCGCGCGAGGACAGGGAGCGGAAGGCGGGGAGGAGGGGCGGTTCGGCGGACGGGAGTCCCCGCAGCAGCTGCGGGTGCAGCGTGGCGGCCCGCTCGTCCCGGGACCACTCCTCGGTCAACCGGCCGATCAGGAGGAGGAGTTGATGGCGCCACGGCAGCCCCGGGTCGCTGCCGCGGGCCGCCTCCCGGGCCGCGCGCGAGAACGCCTGGGCCGCGAGCCGCTGCGCGGCCGGCTCGTCCGCCGCGCACAGGCGCGCGTAGGCGAGCGCCGACGCCTCGTGCCGGACGCGCAGCTCGCGCAGCGCCGGATACGCGCGCGCGGGGGCCGCGCCGAGCAGTTCGGCGAGGCGGGTGTCGGGGACACCGGCGGGGTCGGGAGCCCAGCCGCTCCCGTCCCTCCCGTCGGCACGGGGCATGACTGATCTCCTCACCGGGCGCTGACCTACTCGTCAGTCTGGGGTGGGGGTGACCATAGTGGCGGGAGGGACGCCTGGGGAGGTTTCCCGGGGTAACCCGGAAGACGGGAAACCGGGAAACCGCCCCCGCGAGGCCTATTCCTCGGCCATCAGCCCCTTGCGGAGCCGCACCAGCGTCCGCGACAGCAGCCGCGACACATGCATCTGCGAGATGCCGAGTTCCTCCCCGATCTCCGACTGGGTCATGCCCGCCACGAACCGCAGGGACAGGATCCGCCGGTCCCGGGGCGGGAGTTCGGCGATGAGCGGCTTCAACGACTCGACGTACTCGATGCCTTCGAGGCCGTGGTCCTCGTATCCGATCCGGTCGGCCAGCGCACCCTCGGTGTCGTCCTCCTCGGGCTGCGCGTCCAGCGAGGACGCGGTGTACGCGTTGGACGCGACCATCCCCTCGACGACCTCGTCGTTGCTGATCCCCAGCCGTTCCGCGAGTTCCGCGACGGTGGGCGCCCGGTCGAGCTTCTGGGCGAGTTCGTCACCGGCCTTGGCCAGGTCGAGCCGGAGCTCCTGGAGCCGCCGCGGCACCCGGACCGACCAGGACGTGTCCCGGAAGAAGCGCTTGATCTCGCCGACGATGGTCGGCATCGCGAAGGTGGGGAACTCCACGCCACGGGAGAGCTCGAAGCGGTCGATCGCCTTGATCAGGCCGATCGTGCCGACCTGGATGATGTCCTCCATCGGCTCGCTGCGGGAGCGGAAGCGGGAGGCGGCGAACTTGACCAGGGCCAGGTTCAGTTCGACGAGCGTGTTGCGGACGTACGAGTACTCGTGCGTGCCTTCCTCGAGGGATTCCAGCCGCGCGAAGAGGGTCTTGGACAGAGCCCGCGCGTCGACGGGTCCGACCTCGTCGTACGGGGGGATCTCCGGGAGCCCGGCAAGGGCGTCCACGTCGTCTGGGGCATCGCTCTCGATGGGATCCAGATGTTCCGGAGAGGGTGTCGACGTCGCGCTGCTGGTGTGCGATGCGTCGAGCCGCGGTGACATGATGTCCTCCATCGTTCTCGGCATAAGGCTGCCGAAGCCGGTACGTGCACTGCGGTGTGCGGCGCCTCCAAAGCCGGCCGTGTCGGTTACGTGTCTCTACTAGCCCTACCCGCTTTACCGAGCCCACCGCAAGTACACTCTGGTGGCTTATGTCTGTTTGTGGGTGCTTGTTCGGGTGTCGGAGCACGTGGCGAAGGCGTAATGTTCGAGGGCGTCAGCACGCAGTGAACGACCTCGGGAGAGAGACGGCACATGGACCACGGGACGGTCGGCAGCGCACAGTCGGGCCGGCTTCTGGTGGAGGTGCGCGAAGAGGGCTCCAGTGCCGTGGTGACACCGGCCGGTGAGCTCGATCACCACACCGCCGATCTGCTGCGTGAACCGCTGGAGGCCAGCCTGGCCAGGGGCTTCAGCCGCCTCGTCATCGACTGCTCCCGGCTGGAGTTCTGCGACTCCACCGGGCTGAACGTGCTCCTCGGCGCCCGTCTGAAGGCGGAGGCCGCCGGGGGCGGGGTCCATCTGGCGGGGATGCTGCCGGTCGTCGCCCGGGTGTTCGAGATCACGGGCGCGGACGCCGTCTTCACCGTGCACGATTCGGTCGAGGCGGCCCTGGCGGACGAGGACGGCTGAGGTCCTCCGTCGACGGCCGTGGCGCGCAGCCCGCGTCCCTGGCTGTGGGCGGAGGCGCGTGTGGGGGGTGTTCCGTCCGTCCTGTCGGGCAGGAGACAGGGGCGGAGGCCTGAGGAACATGTCGCCGGCATGTACGGACAGTACGGACAGCACGTACGGACGGTATGTACGGACAGTACGGATGGTGCGGACAGGACGGACGGCACGGACGACACGGACAGTACGCAACGGGGGAACGATCTTGCACTCTGTGAACCGCGAATCGGGTGAGGTGAAGCGCTGATGAGCACCACCCGGCCTGTCTCGCCGGGCTCCCCGGAGCCGAGTGGCGCTTCAGAGCCGTCGGCGGGCCAGGTCCGCCGACTGGGCTTCGACGGTGCGAGCGGGGTCGTCCCGCTGGCCCGCGACTTCGCCCGGCAGGCCCTCTACGACTGGGGCTGGCTGCCCGCCGCGACCGCCGATCAGCGGGCCGCGGCCGAGGATGTCCTGCTCGTCGTCTCCGAGTTGGTCACCAACGCGTGTCTGCATGCGGAGGGTCCGCAGGAGATGGTGCTGGGCTGCGACAACAAGGTGATCCGGGTGGAGGTCGCCGACAAGGGCGGCGGGCAGCCGGCGCCGCGTACGCCGCACCGGGCCGGCCGTCCGGGCGGGCACGGGATGTTCATCGTGCAGCGGCTCTGCCTGGATTGGGGAGTCGTGCGGACCCCGGGGGTCGCCGGCAAGACGGTGTGGGCCGAGCTGGGCGCGCCCGCCTAGATTCCGCTTCACCCGTCCGCACATTTCCAACACTTCCTTTGTCTTCCTTCCTCCAACGGCCGGGCGTACCTTGACGGCCCGATCTGATGTGCCGTCAGGAACGAGGGGACGAGGCCGTGTCGAAGCAGAAGCGAACCGCCGCTCTCGCGTCGGCCGCCGCCCTGGCCGGAGCAGCGGTCGTGCTGACCGCGCCGACGGCCCGGGCCGAGGTCGTCGACGTCAACTACGCCTGCAAGACGCCGATCGGCGACAAGAGCGCCGTGTCGCCCATCGACATCAAGGGCGTCAAGAGCGGCAGCGGCTACCGGATCACCATGTCGTGGCAGAAGGGCGTCTCGTCCAGCCCCGTCGAGCTGGGCAAGGGGGCGATGAGCCCGAGCGCGACCATCGAGCTCGGCGGCGCGGAGGAGGGGACGCTCACCGTCTCCGGTCCCGCCAACCAGGAGGCCATCCCGGCCGACACCCCCATCAAGATCAGTGACCTGAGCGGCACGTACACCCCGAGGGAGACCGGCAAGGTCACCTTCACGGCCGGTGTGCTCACCATCAAGGCGCTCGGTACGACGACCCGGTGCACGCCCACCAGGAAGCCGGGGCCGTCCCTCACCCTCGACGTGACCGCGGCGGGCGGCAGCGGCGGCACGCGGAACGACAGCGGCACCGGGAACGAGCTTCCGCGGACCGGCCCCGAGGACTCGGCCGTCGCCCTCGCCACCTTCGGCGGCACGGTCCTGCTCACGGGCGCGGCGGGCGCCCTGTGGCTGACCCGCCGCAACCAGACGAGCCGCAACCGCACGGCCCGCGCCCCCCACTGAGCCCCCGTCAGCCCCTCACCGGCCGCCCCCGTGGCCCGCCATCGACCGTCATCGACCGCCATCGTTCGCCGGAGTCGCCGATGCCGTACGCCGCCCGTGTCCTGCTGCCGGTCCTTCCGCTGTTGCTGTCGGCCGCCGCGCCGGCCGCTGCCGACGGCGGCTGGTCGGCCGCGCCGTCCGGCGGCGGGCGCCCGTCCTTCTACGCGGAGGGCGCCCCCGGCACGGTGCTCGAGGACACGGTCGCCGTCACCAACCGGGGCACCCGCCCGCTCACCGTGCGCCTGAGCGGCACGGGCCTGCCCGTCGCCTTCGCCGAACCGACCCTCCGGGTCCCCGCCCGCACGCGCGCCGAGGTGCCGTTCACGGTGACGGTCCCGGCGGACGCGGTCCCCGGCGACCGTACGGGCCGTGTCGTCGTACGGGACGCGGAGGGCCACGAGAGCGCCGTACGACTGCTGCTGCGGACCGGTGGGCCGGCGCTCGCCGCACTGACGGTGGAGCATATGTCCGTACGCTCCGGCGGGATCACGTACGAGCTGGTCAACCGGGGTACGACCGCTCTCGCCCCGCGTCTCGCGGTGCACGCCGACGGTCTCCTCGGCCCGGTCCTGGACCGTGCGGAGCGCCCGCTGCCGGTCACCGTGCCGCCGGGCCGCCGCGTCGAGCTCACCGAGCCGTGGAGCGACCGCCCCGCCCTGGACGCGGTGCGGGTCCGCCTGACGGTGACGGCCCCGGGGGCCCCTCGTGCCACGGCCGAGACCTCGGCGACCTTCGTCCCGTGGACCACGCTCGCGCTCGCGGCGGCGGCCACACTGACGGCCACGGCGGCGACCCTGACCCTACGACGCTCCAGGCACCCCCAATCCCGACCCACCGACCCCCAAGTCCCGCGTCCGGAAATCGAGTCGGCAGGGGGCTTGAGGTGAGCGGGCGTTGGGGTGTGGTCGTCGTCGGGGTGGTGGTCGGGCTGTTGCTGCCCTGGGGTGGGGTGGCCGCCTCGGCCGATGCGCGGCCCGCTGTCTCGGTCTCCGTCTCCCAGGCGGGCACCGGCAGTTCCGTCACCGTGAGCGGCAGCGGATGGCGGGCGCACACCCTGCTGATGCTGCTGGTCTGCGGGCGCGCGACACCGGCCCGGGGTGTCATCGGCGGCACCAACTCCTGCGCCAACGCGGACGGCCGGGCCGTCACCACCGACGCCGACGGCCGCTTCAGCCACCCGCTGCCGGTCGCCGAGCCGCCCGTCCCCTGCCCCTGCGTGGTGCACGCGGCGACCGCGACCGGGGCGAAGGCGCAGGCGGACGCGGTGTTCCAGGTGGCCGGGCACCCCGTCGAGCCGCTGCCCGCCGAGGCGTCCGAGGGGCGGCTGTCCGTCGTCAGCGACACCCGCCTGACCGGCTCCAGCGGCCTGCTGACCTGGTTCGGCGCACCACCCGGCCGCACGCTGGCCTTCACCGTCGGCAATGTCGGCACCCAGCCCGTGAAGGACCCGGTCTTCCAGGTCGGCACCTCCCACGGGGTGTTCGCCCCGCAGTGGGAGGAGCGGCGGTGGCACGGCACGGTCGCCCCCGGAGGCAAGGCGCGCGTCGAACTGCCCGTGGAACTGGACGCGGGCGCGCACGGCGACTACACGGTCGCGCTGAAGTACGACGGCAAGGTCCTCGCCCAGCAGCCCTGGGGCGTGGGCCGGCCCTGGGGCGTGACCCTGTTCTGGATCCTGCTCGCGCTGGTCGTCCCGGCCGCGGTGTTCCGCGTCGGGATGGCCGTCGTGGACCGGATACGCCCCCGCCCGGCCCGCCACCACGGGCCCGCACGCCCCGCACGTCCGGCCCGCCGTCCCGGCCTGCCCCGCCGCCTCTTCGTCGGCCGGCGCCTTCCCGGCCGTGCCGCGGCCGCCGGACCGGTGTCGCCCGGCACCACATCGACGACCCTGCCGTGGTTCACCCCGGACGCCGGTCCGGGCACGGCGGGCCGGCTCTCCGCACCGCACGACGACGATCCGACGAGTCCCACGACTCCCGGCAGGAAGGGAACCACGTGAGCGAGCGCGAGAGAGCCACTCCCGTACGCAGGGGACTGGCGGCGGCGACGGCGGCCGTCCTGGTCGGCGGCACGGCCACGCTGCTGGGCCTGGCCGTCGGCCCGGCCCAGGCCGCCGAGGTGTCCTACGCCACCCACTGCGTGCCGCCCGCGGGCATCGACCCCGTCGACGGCACGACGAAGGTGGAGATCACCGCCCCGGCCACGGCGAAGGTCGGCGACACGGTGGACATCGTCTGGAAGTTCACCCAGCCCGCGTCCAAGAACCCCGACATCATCGATCTGCCCGCCAACTCGGTGCAGCCGTCGGGGACGTTGAAGGCGGCCGGGGCGCAGACCGCCGACATCGCGATGCAGGGTCCGCGCGAGAACCCGGCGATCCCCAAGGGCGCCACGATGGTGCTGTCCTCCATGAAGGGCACGCTGAAACTGACTACGGCCGGGCAGGTGACGCTGACACCGGGCACGTACGTCGTCAACGCCATGGGCACGAACACGACGTGCGCGCCGACGCAGACCGTGCAGCAGGCGGCGACGATCACCGTGACGGCCGGAGGCGGGGGCTCGCAGACCTCCACGCCGAGTCCGACGGGCTCGCAGTCGTCGTCCGGTACGCCGAGCGCGTCCGCGAGCCAGACCGGCGGCGGCGGTGACGGCGGAGGCGGCGACACGGGCGGCACCGGCGGCCAGACCGACTTCACCGGCAAGGTCGTGGAGATCCCGTACACCTGCCAGTCGCCCCTCGGCGAGAAGAAGGCGACCTCGCCGGTGCAGATCAACGCCAAGAAGAGCGGCGGGAGTTACGCGATCACCGTGCAGTTCAAGAAGTCGGTGATGAACAGCCCGGCCGACATCCCCGCGAACTCGGTCAAGCCGTCGATGGAGGTGGCCCTGGGCGGTGCCGACAAGGGCACGGTCCACACCGAGGGCGCGATGAACTCCGCGCCCATCAAGTCGGGCGAACCGATACAGATCCCCGACCTGAGGGGCACCTACAGGCCGGGCGCGTCGGGCGCGTCGACCCTCTCCCCGGGCGTCCTGGTCATCAAGGCCCTGGGCACGACGACGACCTGCCACCCCGACAGGACGTCGGTCTCCCTGACCCTGAACACGCAGGAGCAGGCGGGCGGCGCGTCGGGCGGCTCCGGCTCCTCCTCCGGCGGTACGTCGACCGGCGGCGGCCTGGCGGAGACCGGCTCGGGCGACCACGGCGCCCTGAAGGCCCTGGGCCTGGTGGCAGGCACGACGATCCTGCTGGGAGCGGCGGTCTTCACGTTCATGCCGAGACGCCGGACGAGGTAACCCACCCACACGCCGACGCACAGAGGGCCGTTGCAGACACACGCGCCTGCAACGGCCCTCTCCGCGTATCTCAGACGAACGTCAGTGCACGTCCCCCATGAGTTCCTTCACCTTGTTCCGGTACATCCACACCGCCGCACCGGCGACGACCGCCAGCACGGCCTCCAGTGCCACGATCCCCGTCTTGTTGAGGTCGACCCCGGCGATGGACAGCAGACCGGTGGTGGCGTCGCCCGCGGTGACCGCGAGGAACCAGACGCCCATCATCTGCGAGGCGTACTTCTTCGGCGCCATCTTGGTGGTGACCGACAGACCCACGGGAGAGACGGTCAGCTCACCGATGGTCTGCACGAAGTAGATCGCCGCCAGCCACAGCGCGGCGGCCTTGTGCCCGTCCTGGGCGATCGACAGCGGCGCGAGGAAGAGGAAGAAGGACGCGCCGATCATGACCAGACCCATGGCGAACTTCACCGCGGTGCTGGGCTCCTTGCCGCGCCGGGCCAGGGCCAGCCAGGCCCAGGCGAACAGCGGGGCCAGCGCCATGATCATGACCGGGTTGACCGACTGGTACCAGGAGACCGGGAACTCCCAGCCGAAGATCGTGTTCTCCGCCGAGGAGTCGGCGAACAGCGACACGGTCGAGCCGCCCTGGTCGTAGATCATCCAGAACACGGCCGCGGCGACGAAGAACCAGATGTACGCGCTCAGCTTGGACTGCTCGGCGCGGTCCAGCTCCTTGTCCCGCTTCATCCGGGCGATGACCAGGACCGGGATGACCAGGCCGGCGATCGTGATCGGGACCAGCAGCCAGTTCAGGGTGTAGACGCCGGAGACGCCCACGACGACGTAGAACACCGCGGCGACGGCGGCCCAGAAGCCCGCCTTGCGCAGCGTGGCCGCCTTCTCGTCGGCGGTCAGCGGGGTCGGGACGACGTCCGACCGGCTGCTCAGGTGGCGGCTGCCGAGCAGGAACTGGGCCAGACCCAGCGACATGCCGAGCGCGGCGAGCGCGAAGCCGAAGTGCCAGTTGACGTTCTCACCGATGGTGCCGATGACCAGCGGGGCGGCGAAGGCACCGAGGTTGATGCCGATGTAGAAGAGGGTGAAGCCACCGTCGCGGCGCGGGTCGTCGGGGCCGTCGTAGAGCTGGCCGACCATCGTGGAGATGTTGGCCTTGAGCAGACCGGAACCGATCGCGACCAGACCGAGGCCCCCGTAGAAGGAACCGGCCCACGGCAGCGCCAGGGTGAGGTGACCGAGCATGATGATCCCGCCGGCCACGGCGACGGTCTTGCGGGGGCCGAGCACCCGGTCCGCGAACCAGCCGCCCGGCAGGGCGAGCAGGTAGACGAGGGACAGGTACACGGAGTAGATCGCGGTCGCCGTCGACGCGCTGAGGTGCAGGCCCCCGGGAGCCACCAGGTAGAGCGGGAGCAGGGCCTTCATGCCGTAGTAGGAGAACCGCTCCCACATCTCGGTCATGAAGAGGGTGGCCAGGCCGCGGGGGTGGCCGAAGAAGGTCTTCCCGGAGCCGGGGGTGGCCGGACGGACCGAGTCCTTCGTCAGGCTGGACGCCATGGGTCGTTTCCTTGCTGGTCGGGACGCGCGGTTGGAGCGTTGCGTCGCCCGGTGGGTCGGCCGGCACCGGCCGATCGGCTCGTCCACCCACGCCCGGGGGGAGTCCGCTCCGGATCGCGGAGCGAAGGACGGCGACCACCGGGATCCACGCCTCGGCGCGCGTCGTACGCGCGGGAGGCCCGGCCACAGGTCATTCCTTGTCGGGCCGGCCGACGGGCCGGCCCGCACACAAAAGAGACCCTCAGCGTCAAGTCGTCGCCGAAGGTCCCCGTGCTGCTAGAGGCGTTGTTTCACCATACGGCAGGACACTGCCGGATATGGAAGGACTTGAGACACGGATCACAGGTGATCATGGAACCGTTGGCCCTGTGTCGAAGGTCCCCAGGGGGGTGGCACCCGTGGAACCATAGGTCCAGACCAAGATCGAGAGCGAATCGGCGAGGCGCCGGGCCCGGTGGCTTGTCCGGTGTGTCCCCGGGTAAGAAACGGCACGTCCGATCACCCCTCGGCCGTAAGACGGCGCGGACTACCATCAGCTCATGACCCGTGTACTGCTCGCCGAGGACGACGCGTCCATCTCGGAGCCGCTGGCCCGCGCACTGCGCCGGGAAGGGTACGAGGTGGAGGTGCGTGAGGACGGACCGACCGCGCTCGACGCCGGAATGCAGGGCGGCGTCGACCTCGTCGTGCTGGACCTCGGGCTGCCCGGCATGGACGGCCTGGAGGTGGCCCGCCGGCTGCGCGCCGAAGGCCACGCCGTACCCATCCTGATCCTGACCGCGCGGGCCGACGAGGTCGACACCGTCGTCGGTCTCGACGCGGGCGCCGACGACTACGTCACCAAGCCCTTCCGCCTCGCCGAACTGCTCGCCCGGGTCCGGGCCCTGCTGCGGCGCGGCGCCGCCGAGCCCACGCAGCCGCCCGCCACCCACGGCGTGCGCATCGACGTCGAGTCGCACCGCGCCTGGATGGGCGAGGAGGAGCTCCAGCTCACCGCCAAGGAGTTCGACCTGCTGCGGGTCCTCGTCCGCGACGCGGGCCGGGTCGTCACCCGCGACCAGCTGATGCGCGAGGTCTGGGACACCACCTGGTGGTCGTCCACCAAGACCCTCGACATGCACATCTCCTGGCTGCGCAAGAAGCTCGGCGACGACGCGGCGAACCCCCGGTACATCGCCACCGTGCGCGGTGTCGGGTTCCGCTTCGAGAAGAGCTGAGTAGTACGGGTCCATGCGTCGCCGTCTGATCCAGTCCACCCTCGCCGTCGTCCTGGTCGTCATCGCGGTCTTCGGGGTCTCCCTCGTCATCGTCGAGAGCCGGACGATCAGCAACAGCGCGCAGGAGCGGGTGGACTCCGAGGCGGTGCGGATCGTCGGCATCGTCGACAGCCGGCTGCTCGGCTCCGAGGACGTCACCGCGGAGATCCTCCGCGACCAGGTGACCCAGGACCGCTACGCCGTCATCCGCGTCCCCGGCCGCCCGCCCATCGAGGTCGGCACCCGGCCGGGCGGGGACGTCATCCACGCCGAGGAACGCGGGGAGGGCGGTGAGACGGTCCGCGTCGAGGAGCCGCGCTCGACCGTGACCCGGGAGGTCGGGCGGACCCTGCTGATCATCGGCCTGGTGGCGCTGCTGGCGGTCGTGGCGGCGGTGCTGCTGGCCATCCGGCAGGCCAACCGGCTGGCGTCCCCGCTGACCGACCTCGCCGAGACCGCGGAACGCCTCGGCTCCGGCGACCCGCGCCCGCGCCACAAGCGGTACGGCGTCCCCGAGCTGGACCGGGTCGCGGATGTGCTGGACTCCTCCGCCGAGCGGATCGCGCGCATGCTGACCGCCGAGCGGCGCCTGGCCGCCGACGCCTCCCACCAGCTCCGTACGCCGCTGACGGCCCTGTCCATGCGGCTGGAGGAGATCACCCTCACCGACGACCCGGACACGGTGAAGGAAGAGGCCAATGTGGCCCTCACCCAGGTGGAGCGGCTCACCGACGTGGTCCAGCGCCTGCTCACGAACTCCCGCGACCCCCGGACGGGCTCCGCGGTCTCCTTCGACCTGGACGAGGTCATCCAGCAGCAGCTGGCCGAATGGCGCCCGGCGTACCGCAGCGCGGGCCGGGCGATCGTCAGCTCGGGCAAGCGGCACCTCCAGGCGGTGGGCACGCCCGGCGCGGTCGCCCAGGTCCTGGCGGCGCTGATCGAGAACTCCCTGATGCACGGCGGCGGCACGGTCGCCCTGCGCACCCGCGTCACCGGCAACCAGGCGGTCGTCGAGGTCACCGACGAGGGGCCCGGCGTCCCGGCGGACCTGGGCGCGCGCATCTTCGAGCGGACGATCAGCGGCCGCAACTCGACGGGCATCGGCCTCGCGGTGGCCCGCGACCTCGCGGAGGCGGACGGCGGCCGTCTGGAGATGCTCCAGACCCAGCCCCCGGTCTTCGGTCTGTTCCTCTCCCGCACCCAGCCCACGAAGCGGCCGAGGGACGAGGAGCCGACGGTCAGGTAGGACGGCCGGACCGTCGGGCGGGCGGGGTGTCAGCCGACGCGCTGGCGCTGCTTCTGGCGCTGCTTCGGGCGGCCCGCCTGGGCCCCCGTCGGATCCTGTGCCTGGGCCTCCGCCGCCAGCAGCAGGGCCTCGGCGTCCGCCACCGCCTCCCGGGCGGGAAGCGCGCGGAACACCCAGCTGCGGTAGGACCAGAAGCGGAACAGGGTCGCGACGCCGATGCCGAGGAACTTGAAGACGTTGCTCTGCAGCTGGCTGTCCCAGCCGAAGCCGTACGTCGCCACGAACAGCACGCCGTTCTCGATCACCAGTCCGACCGCGCTGAACAGCAGGAACAGCGTCAGTTCCTTCGTACGCCCGCTCTTGTCGCGGTCACGGTAGGTGAAGTAGCGGAACCCGATGTAGTTGAAGACGATCGACACGACCGTCGCTATGACGCTCGCCCGCACCACCTGGAGATCGGTGAGATGCCGCACCAGGTTGAAGACGGCGAGGTTGACGAGCAGTCCCGCTCCGCCCACCGCGCCGAATTTGGCCAGCTCCTGCACGAGCCGGCGCAGCCCCGAGGCACCTCCGCCATGTCCCATGGTCGTACGGGCCCCCGTTCGGGTCTCGGTTGTGTCAACCCAGCCATGCTAACCACCCCCCTCGAAGGTTTCCTGTGGTCGGCCCCACTGCCCGGAATCCGGCCGCGCAAAGCCCGGAATCCGGCCGCGGACGGCACGGAATCCGGCCTTCCTGGCGCGGCCGATACCCTAGGGGCGTGACGTTCCCGGTAGTCGGCATGGTCGGCGGTGGCCAGCTCGCTCGTATGACACACGAGGCGGGCATCCCGCTGGGCATCAGGTTCAAGCTCCTCAGTGACACCCCTCAGGATTCCGCGGCGCAGGTCGTGAGCGATGTCGTCATCGGCGACTATCGCGATCTCGACACGCTGCGTGAGTTCGCGCGGGGCTGCGATGTGATCACCTTCGATCACGAACATGTACCCACCGAGCACCTCAGGGCTCTGGAGGCGGACGGCATCCCCGTGCGCCCCGGCCCCGACGCCCTCGTGCACGCCCAGGACAAGGGCGTGATGCGGGCGCGGCTCGACGCGATCGGGGTGCCGTGCCCACGGCACCGGATCGTGAGCGACCCGGCGGACGTGGCCGCCTTCGCGGAGGAGGGCGACGGCTTCCCCGTCGTCCTGAAGACCGTCCGCGGCGGCTACGACGGCAAGGGCGTGTGGGTCGTCGACAGCGTCGAGGAGGCCGCGGAGCCCTTCCGGGCCGGCGTCCCCGTCCTCGCCGAGGAGAAGGTCGACTACGTCCGCGAGCTCGCCGCCAACGTCGTACGGTCGCCGCACGGCCAGGCCGTCGCCTACCCGGTCGTCGAGTCCCGGCAGGTCGCCGGCGTCTGCGACACGGTCGTCGCCCCGGCCCCCGGCCTCGACGGGACGCTGGCGCTGAAGGCCGAGGAGATGGCCCTGACCATCGCCAAGGAACTCGGCGTCGTCGGCCACCTCGCCGTCGAACTGTTCGAGACCCGCGACGGCCGCATCCTCGTCAACGAGCTGGCGATGCGCCCCCACAACTCGGGCCACTGGACCCAGGACGGCGCGATCACCTCCCAGTTCGCCAACCACGTCCGGGCCGTCCTCGACCTCCCGCTCGGCGACCCGCGCCCGCGCGCGAAGTGGACCGTCATGGTCAACGTCCTCGGCGGCGACTACCCCGACATGTACTCCGCGTACCTGCACTGCATGGCCCGCGACCCCCAGCTCAAGATCCACATGTACGGCAAGGACGTGAAGCCCGGCCGCAAGGTCGGCCACGTCAACACCTACGGCGACGACCTGGACGAGGTGCTGGAGCGCGCCCGCCACGCAGCCGGCTACCTGAGAGGCACGATCACCGAATGAGCCCCGTTGTTGGCATCGTCATGGGGTCGGACTCCGACTGGCCCGTCATGGAGGCCGCCGCCCAGGCCCTGGACGAGTTCGAGATCGCCTACGAGGTCGACGTCGTCTCCGCCCACCGCATGCCGCGCGAGATGATCACCTACGGCGAGCAGGCCGCCGACCGGGGACTCAAGGTGATCATCGCCGGCGCCGGGGGAGCGGCCCACCTGCCGGGCATGCTCGCCTCCGTCACCCCGCTGCCGGTCATCGGCGTCCCCGTGCCGCTGAAGTACCTCGACGGCATGGACTCCCTGCTGTCGATCGTGCAGATGCCGGCCGGTGTGCCCGTCGCGACCGTCTCCGTCGCCGGTGCCCGCAACGCCGGTCTGCTGGCCGCCCGCATCCTCGCCACCCACGACGAGGAACTGCTCGGCAGGATGCGCGACTTCCAGCAGGACCTCAACGACCAGGCCACCGAGAAGGGCAAGCGGCTGCGCGCGAAGGTCGACGGCTCCGGCGGCTTCGGGTTCGGCAAGTGACGCCCCCCGCGACATCGCTGGACCGGGCCCGGGAACTCCTGCGGGAGTTCCCGGTCGTCGACGGGCACAACGACCTGCCCTGGGCGCTGCGCGAACAGGTCCGCTACGACCTCGACGCCCGCGACATCGCCGTACGCCAGACCCCGCATCTGCACACCGACCTGCCCCGGCTGCGCGAGGGCGGGGTCGGCGCGCAGTACTGGTCGGTCTACGTGCGCTCGGACCTGCCGGACGCGGTCTCCGCGACCCTCGAACAGATCGACTGCGTACGGCAGTTGATCGAACGGCACCCCGAGCGGCTGCGGGCCGCGCTGACCGCCGCCGACCTGGAGGCCGCGCGCGCCGAGGGCCGTATCGCCTCCCTGATGGGCGCGGAGGGCGGGCACTCCATCGCCAACTCCCTCGGCACCCTGCGCGGCCTGTACGGGCTCGGCGTGCGCTATCTGACCCTCACCCACAACGACAACGTGGACTGGGCGGACTCCGCGACCGACACCCCGCGCGCCGGCGGTCTCACGGCCTTCGGCCGGGAGGTCGTCCGGGAGATGAACCGGCTCGGCATGCTCGTCGACCTCTCGCACGTCGCGGCGACGACCATGCGCGACGCGCTCGACACCTCGTCCGCGCCGGTGATCTTCTCCCACTCCTCCGCCCGGGCCGTCTGCGACCACCCGCGCAACATCCCCGACGACGTCCTGGAACGCCTCCCCGCCAACGGCGGCATGGCCATGGTGACCTTCGTGCCGAAGTTCGTCCTCCAGGCGGCCGTGGACTGGACGGCCGCGGCCGACGAGAACATGCGCGCGCACGGCTTCCACCACCTCGACACCACCGCCGAGGCGATGAAGATCCACCGCGCCTTCGAGGAGCGCAACCCCCGCCCGATCGCCACGGTCTCCACGGTCGCCGACCACCTCGACCACATGCGCGAGGCCGCCGGCATCGACCACCTCGGCATCGGCGGCGACTACGACGGCACGGCCTTCACCCCCGAGGGCCTCGACGACGTCTCCGGCTATCCGAACCTGATCGCCGAGCTCCTCGACCGCGGCTGGTCGAAGGCCGACCTCGCCAAGCTGACCTGGCGCAACGCCGTACGGGTGCTGGGCGCGGCGGAGGACGTGGCCCGCGAGCTCCAGACCACGCGCACCGCGTCGAACGCGACGATCGCGTCCCTGGACGGCTGAACCCGTCCTGGTGGGCGGGGCACCCGAACGCCCCACCCACCAGGAAGCCGCCCCGTCTCCGTGCGACGGTGACCGTACTGCTGATCACGGCGCCGATCACGACGTACGGAGACCGCCATGGCCGACCTCCAGGACGAACTGAACCCCACCACCGAGGTCGGCGAGCTGCCGCTGGACGCTTCCTTCCCGGAGCTGCGCGACCTGCCCGCGCCGGAGCCCACCGAACCCCGGAGCGCCCTGGAGTGCGCCCACGCCCTCCTCGACGCGCACCCCGTCGCCGACGGCTACAGCGGACTGCCCTGGGCGCTGCGCCATCTGCCCTGGTACGACCTGGAGCTGGGCGAGAGCGCCGTCGACACGGACGTACCGCGGCTGCGCGAGGGCCATGTCGGCGCGCTGTTCTGGGCGCTGCACCTGCCCGAGGGACTGGCCGCCGACCGGGCCGTGGGCGCCACCCTGGAACAGCTGGACCTGGTCCGCTCGGTGATCCACTCCCACCCCGAGGGGCTGCGGCTGGCCCGTTCGGCCGGGCAGGTCATCGACGCCCGCAACTGCGGCCGCGTCGCCGTGCTCCTCGGCCCCGCGAGCGCCGCCGCGCTGGACGACTCCCTCGGCATCCTGCGCGTCCTGCACTCGCTCGGACTGCGGGTGCTGACGCTGGCCGGCACGTCCTGGGCGAGCGAGGCCGGGCTGACCCGGTTCGGCGAGGAGGTCGTGCGCGAGATGAACCGGCTCGGCGTGCTCGCCGATCTCTCCGGCGCCTCCGACGCCACCGTCGCCCGCGCCCTCGCCCTGTCCAAGACACCCGTGCTGTGCACCCGCGCCGCCGCCCGCGCCCTGCGCCCCCACCCGGGCAACCTGCCCGACGAACTGCTCACCCAGCTGGGCGCCGCCAAGGGCCTGTGCCTGGTGCCGCTGACGGCCGAGCAGACCGGCCCGAGCGTGCGCGACGTCGCCGACCACCTCGACCATGTGCGCGCGCTGGCCGGCCCCGAGTCCGTCGGCCTGTCCGGCACCTACGACTCCGGCGCCGCGCATCCCCAGGACCTCGCCGACGCCTCCGGCTATCCCCGGCTGATCGCCGAGCTGCTCCGCCGGGGCTGGCCGGAGCCCGACATCGCCCTGCTGACCTGGGGCAACGTCCAGCGGGTGCTGCGCAGCGCGGACTTCCTCTCCCGGGCGAGCCGCGACCGCAGGGAGCCGTCGACGGCGAGCATCGCGGAACTGGACGGCTAGGGCCTGTCCGGCGGATCAGGTCGCAGGATATCGGCGGGACCTCGTCAGCGCAGGCGAGCGGGGCCTGGTGCGGCCAGCTGCAAGGCGGAGGAGCGCGGCGATGCGGAGCATCGGCAAGCGACGACAACGCCGCAGATGGGCGTGCCAGGCCCCGCGTCTGCGGCATGATCCGCCGGACAGGCCCTAGCGGCTCACGAGATCCGGCACAGGCAGAAGGGATGACCGGCCGGGTCGGCGTACACCAGGAAGTCCTCGCCGTTGTCCCGGCCCTTCATGTCCAGCGGCTTCGCCCCCAGCGCGATCACCCGCTCATGGGCCCGGTCGACCTCCTCCCAGGTCGCCCCGGCGTCGAAGTCGAGGTGGAACTGCTGAGCGTTGCGGTCCGCCCGCGGCCACTCCGGAGGGGTGAGGCCGGGCGCCCGCTGGAAGGCGAGCCGGGGCCCGTCGGGGATGCGCAGCACCACCCAGTCGGGGTCCTGGACCTCGGGCGTGCCCCCGGCGACCGCCGCGTAGAACTGGGCGAGCGGCAGCGGTTCCGGGCAGTCGATCACGACGTTGCGGAGGCGGGCGATCGCGGTCATGGGGTCTCCCGGTGTCAGCAGGCGCAGAGACAGAACGGGTGCCCGACCGGGTCGGCGTAAACCCGGAAGCTGCTGCCGCCCTCCTCGGCCAGCGGCTTCGCCCCCAGCGCCAGCACTCCCCGCTCGGCCTCGTCGAGGTCGTCGACGACCAGGTCCAGGTGGAACTGCTGCGAGTGCTCGGGCGACGGCCACCGCGGCGGTACGAATCCCGGGGCCGCCTGGAACGCCAGGGCCTGACCGCCCGGCACCTTCAGGTCCACCCAGTCGCCGTCCCCCTCGACCGTGCCGCCCAGCACCTCGGCGTAGAACGCGGCGAGCGCGCGCGGGTCCGGACAGTCCAGGACGACGACACCCAGCTTGGCGAGAGCCATGACTACCTCCTCGGGTTACCCGTAGAGACGGGCCACCGGTAACGGTTACTGCATGCTGCCCCATCAGAGGTAACGTCGCAAGCATGAGGTCGCGGGCATGAGTGAGAGATCGGCCGCCCCCGGAGGACTCGCGCTGGTCGAGTCCCTGGTGAACACGCTGGACATCGAGTCGGGCGCCGACACGCTCGACACGGCGGACGGCCGGGCGCGCCTCGGACTGACCGAGGCGGAGCTGGCGGCCGCGCGCGTACTGCGCGAGTCGCTGCGGGCGGTCCTGCTGGCCCACGCCGGTCATCCGCCGCACCGCGAGGTCACCCCGCTCGGCGAGCTGCTCGCGGGCGCACCCCTGTACGTGGCGGTCGACGAACGGGACGGCTCCGCGGCACTCCGGCCCGCCGCCGTCCAGGCGACCCCGCCGCTGCTGTCCCGGATCGCGGCCGCCGTGGCGGAGTCGTTGGTCGCCGGCACCTGGAGCCGCCTGAAGGCGTGCGAGTCGCCCACCTGCCACTGGGCGTACTACGACCGCAGCCCGGCCGGGCGCGGCCGCTGGTGTTCGATGCAGGTGTGCGGGGCGCGCGCCAAGATGCGGCGCTACCGGGCGAAGCGGTCCTGAGCCGCACCGACGTGGTGCAGAATGCAACAAGACGCCGGTTCGGCCGACTGAGCCTCGGCCGAACCGGCGTCGTCCTGCTCGTCGCCCGGAGGCGTCCGGCCTTGCTACGCCGTGGGGCGCCCCATCGCCCGGTACGTCCAGCCCGCCTTGCGCCACAGCTGCGGGTCCAGCGCGTTGCGGCCGTCGAGGACGACGCGGGCCTTGGCGACCTCCCCGAGCGCGGCCGGGTCCAGCTCGCGGAACTCGCGCCACTCGGTGAGGTGCAGCACGACATCGGCGCCCCGTACGGCCTCCAGCGCCGAGTCGGCGTACGCCAGGGTCGGGAAGAGACGGCGGGCGTTGTCCATGCCCTTGGGGTCGTAGACCGTGACCTGGCCGCCCTGGAGGTGGATCTGCCCGGCGACGTTCAGCGCGGGCGAGTCACGGACGTCGTCGGAGTCCGGCTTGAAGGTCGCCCCGAGCACGGCGACCCGCCGGCCCAGGAAGGAACCCCCGCCGAGGGCCTCGCGGGCCAGCTCGACCATCTGGCCGCGCTGGCGCATGTTGATGGAGTCGATCTCGCGCAGGAAGGTCAGCGCCTGGTCGGCGCCCAGCTCACCGGCGCGCGCCATGAAGGCCCGGATGTCCTTCGGCAGACAGCCGCCGCCGAAGCCGATCCCGGCGCGCAGGAACTTCCTGCCGATCCGGTCGTCGTGCCCGATGGCCTCGGCGAGCTTGGCGACATCGCCGCCGGCGGCCTCGCACACCTCCGCCATCGCGTTGATGAAGGAGATCTTGGTGGCGAGGAAGGAGTTCGCGGAGGTCTTCACCAGCTCGGCGGTCGGGAAGTCCGTCACGACGAACGGCGAGCCCTCGCCGATCGGGGTCGCGTAGACCTGGCGCAGGGTCCGCTCGGCGCGCTCGCTGCGCACACCCACGACGATCCGGTCCGGGTGCAGGGTGTCCTGCACGGCGAAGCCCTCCCGCAGGAACTCCGGGTTCCAGGCCAGCTCGGCCTCCTCGCCGGCCGGCGCGTGCTCGGCCAGATAGGCGGCGAGCCGCTCGGCGGAGCCGACGGGCACGGTCGACTTGCCGACGACCAGGGCGGGCCGGGTGAGGTGCGGGGCGAGGGAGGCGACGGCGGCGTCGACGTAGGACATGTCGCAGGCGTACTCGCCGTGCTTCTGCGGGGTGTTCACACAGACGAAGTGGACGTCGCCGAAGGCGCCGACCTCGGCCCAGTCGGTGGTGAAGCGCAGCCGCCCGCTGGAGCCCTCGATGCCGGCCACGTGCCGCCGCAGCAGCTCTTCGAGGCCCGGCTCGTACATCGGGGTCTCGGCGCGCTCCAGCATCGCGATCTTCTCGGGGACGACGTCGAGCCCGAGCACCTCGAAGCCCAGCTCGGCCATGGCGGCGGCATGGGTGGCGCCGAGGTACCCGGTGCCGATCACGGTGATCCTGGGGGCGGCGGCCATGGGTGCTCCTGAACTGGACGTCGTTCGCTGCGGTGCCCGAGCATAGCCGGGGCGTGCCGGGGCCCCTCACCGGGCGGTTTCCCGCGCCTCCGGGCCCTGCCGTTCCCCGCCGCTCCCCCTCTCTTCCCCTTGTCGCGAAGGTCACGTATGCGCTTGCTGGGCGGAGCTCTAAAATTTGAGTTACTTAACGGTAATTAGCGTCAGCGTCACAGTGTCTATTGGAGCGTGAGAGACCTTGGCCGGATCGGCTGACTTCGACCTGTACCGCCCGTCCGAGGAGCACGACATGCTCCGCGACGCCATCCGCTCGCTGGCCGAGGCGAAGATCGCGCCGCACGCCGCCGCGGTGGACGAGGAGGCCCGCTTCCCGCGCGAGGCCTTCGACGCCCTCGTCGCGAACGACCTGCACGCCGTGCACGTCCCCGAGGAGTACGGCGGCGCGGGCGCCGACGCCCTCGCCACCGTGATCGTGATCGAGGAGGTGGCCCGCGTCTGCGTGAGCTCCTCCCTGATCCCCGCGGTGAACAAGCTCGGCTCCCTCCCGGTGATCCTCTCCGGCTCCGAGGAGCTGAAGAAGAAGTACCTGGGCCCGCTCGCCAAGGGCGACGTGATGTTCTCGTACTGCCTCTCCGAGCCCGACGCCGGCTCGGACGCGGCCGGTATGAAGACCAAGGCGGTCCGCGACGGCGACCACTGGATCCTCAACGGCGTGAAGCGCTGGATCACCAACGCCGGCGAGTCCGAGTACTACACGGTGATGGCCGTCACCGACCCGGAGAAGCGCTCCAAGGGCATCTCGGCGTTCGTCGTCGAGAAGTCGGACGAGGGTGTCTCCTTCGGCGCCCCCGAGAAGAAGCTCGGCATCAAGGGCTCCCCGACCCGCGAGGTCTACTTCGACAACGTCCGCATCCCCGCCGACCGCATGATCGGCGAGGAGGGCACCGGCTTCGCCACGGCGATGAAGACCCTCGACCACACCCGCATCACGATCGCCGCGCAGGCGCTCGGTGTGGCGCAGGGCGCCTTCGACTACGCCAAGGGCTACGTCCAGGAGCGCAAGCAGTTCGGCAAGCCGATCGCCGACTTCCAGGGCATCCAGTTCATGCTCGCCGACATGGCGATGAAGATCGAGGCCGCCCGCCAGCTGACGTACGCCGCGGCGGCCAAGTCGGAGCGCGGCGACAGCGACCTCACCTTCCAGGGCGCGGCGGCCAAGTGCTTCGCCTCGGACGTGGCGATGGAGGTCACCACGGACGCGGTCCAGCTCCTCGGCGGCTACGGCTACACCCGCGACTACCCGGTCGAGCGCATGATGCGCGACGCCAAGATCACCCAGATCTACGAGGGCACGAACCAGGTCCAGCGCATCGTGATGGCCCGCAACCTGCCGTAAGGCACCCCCGCGGCCACCACCCGTCGCCCCCCGTCCCGCCCCGCTTCGGGGGCCGGACGGGGGGCGACGCGCGTATCTCACGGCGCCGGGGGAGCGCGTCTCTCACCGGGTCGAGGGGCGCGTCTCGACGTTCCGGTCACAAGCCGCGCACCGCCGGGTGAAACGCGCGTCCCCGCCGATCCCGGCCCCGCACCGTCGGATCACGGACCCGCGCGTGACGTGGGCGTCAGTCCTCGATGCCCTCCGCCGCGCGCTTCTCCCGCAGCTCGCGGATCGCCCGGCGTCGGGCCAGGCGGTGGGTGCGGCGGATCTGGGCCTCCTGGTAGCGGCGCTTGTCGCGCTCCGTCTCCGGGACGACCTGGGGGACCGGGCGGGGCTTGCCGTCGGCGTCGACCGCGGCGAAGACCAGATAGGCGGAGCCGACCTGGGTGGCGGGCGCGGATTCGTTCCAGCGCTCCGCGAGGACGCGGACGCCGACCTCCATGGAGGTGCGGCCGGTCCAGTTGACCTGCGCCTTCACATGGACCAGGTCGCCGACCCGGACCGGCTCCAGGAACACCATCTCGTCCATCGAGGCGGTGACGGCGGGGCCCCCGCTGTGCCGGCCGGCGACCGCGCCCGCCGCGTCGTCCACGAGCTTCATGATCACACCGCCGTGCACCGTGCCCAGCAGGTTGGTGTCGTTGTGGGTCATGATGTGGCTGAGTGTGGTGCGGGACGCGGACGTGGGCTTGTCCGAGATGTCCGGTACGCCCCGGTCTGCTGCGGTGACCTGGTCTGTCATGACCTCCACCTTATGCCGCCCCGGACAAGCCGGGACTTTGTGTCAGGTTGGCAACAGCGCGGCCCTGATTCCCCGACGGCCCTTGTAAGGTCCACAGCCGCGCCCGGCACACTGGGGCCCATGAACGATTGGCCCCAGGGATGGTCCGACGACAACCGCGGCGACCGCTACGGACGCGGCAGCGCCGGCGCGCAGCCGGAGAGCGCCCGCGTCATGCGGCAGGTCCGCCGTGGCCCGGCCGCCCCGCCGCAGGGTCCCGGCGTCCCGCCGCAGCCGTCGTACGCGGGCGGCCAGGGCCACGGTGACTACACCAACGCCCAGCAGACGGGCTACGACAGCGGCTACAACACGGGCCATGTCTACGGCACCCCCGGCGGCCCCGCCGGACCCGGCGGTGAAGGCCCCGTCGGCGGCTCGCGCCCCGCGCCGAACTGGCGCCGCCGCATCAAGTGGACCGCGATCACCGTGACCGCGGTGCTGGTCGTCACGACCGTCGCCACGTACTTCTGGGCCGACTCCAAGCTGCGCCGCGAGGTCGACCTGAGCAAGGTCATCGACCGCCCCGAGGCCGGCGACGGCACGAACTACCTGATCGTCGGCTCGGACAGCCGCGAGGGCATGTCCGCCGAGGAGAAGAAGGAGCTGCACACGGGCTCCGCCGAGGGCAAGCGCACCGACTCGATGATGATCCTGCACGTCGGCGACAACGGCGACACGCTGGTATCGCTGCCCCGCGACTCCGACGTGGAGATCCCGACGTTCGTCGGCTCCGAGTCCGGCAAGACGTACAAGGGCACGGGCCGGCACACCAAGCTGAACGCCGCCTACGCCATGGACGGCCCCGAGCTGCTGGTGCGCACCATCGAGTACAACACCGGCCTGCACATCGACCACTACGTCGAGATCGGCTTCAACGGCTTCGCGAGCATCGTGGACGCGGTCGGCGGCGTCGACATCACCATCGACAAGGCGTTCAAGGACAAGTACTCCGGCGCCGACTTCCAGGCCGGCAAGCAGACCCTGAACGGCGAGGAGGCCCTGGCCTTCGTCCGCACCCGGCACGCGTTCGCCGCCTCCGACCTCCAGCGCACGAAGAACCAGCAGAAGTTCCTCGCCGCCCTCGCCCACCAGGTCGCGACCCCGTCGACCGTGCTGAACCCCTTCAAGTTCTACCCGGTGATGGGCGCCGGCCTGGACTCCCTGATCGTCGACAAGGACATGGGCCTGTGGGACCTGGGCTCGATGTTCTTCGCGATGAAGGGCGTCAACAGCGGCGACGGCACCTCGATGAACATGCCGATCTCCGGCTCCACCGGCGGCAACCTCGTCTGGGACAAGGCGAAGGTGAAGAAGCTGGTCGAGCAGCTCAACAACGACGAGAAGGTCACGGTGTCGGGTGAGTGACGGCTCCCGGGCCGCCCGGCCGCCCTTCGACGCCGTGCTGTGCGACGTCGACAACGTGATACGGCACTACGACACCTCCGCCGTGACCGCGCTGGAGCGGGCCGCCGGGCTCGCCGAGGGCACCACGATGAAGATCGCCTTCGCCCCGGAGACCGATCTGCCGGTGCTGCTCGGCCGGATCACCGAGCAGGAGTGGGTCGAGTCCATCGCCCGGGGCCTGGCCGGCCTGGTCGCGGACGAGGACCTCGCCTGGGAGCTCGGCGCCACCCTGCTCCAGGCGCCCTTCCACGCCGACGAGGAGGTGGTCGCCCTGCTGCGCCGGGTCCGCGCCCGCGGCGTCCCCCTGGTCCTCGTCACCAACGCGACCCTCGGCCTGGAGGCCGACCTGGCCCAGCTGGGCCTGGCCGACCTCGCGGACGACGTCGTCAGCAGCGCCCGGGTGGCCCTGGCCAAGCCCGACCCGCGCATCCTGGAACTCTCGGCGGAGCGGGCGGGCGTACGGCCCGACCGCTGCCTGTTCGTCGACGACACCCTGGAGAACGTCGAGGCGGCGGCCGCCCTCGGCATGCGCACGGTGCACTTCCGGGCGGCGGCCGACCTGGAGCGGGCCCTGGAGCCGCTGCTCGCCTGAGCTACGCCTTGCGTCCGACCCCGGCGAAGTGCGTCACCTCGGCGATCTCCCCGGCGGGCCCCTCCGGGCGCCAGCGCGAGCAGGACACCACGCCCGGCTCCAGCAGTTCGGTGGTCTCGAACAGGCGCAGGAGTTCATCGCGGGTGCGCAGGGTCATCGGGGCCGAGCCCTGGCCGTTCCAGTACTCCACGGCCTGGGTCATGGCCTCGCCGTCCACCTCGGTGGTGGGGTGGGAGACCACCAGATAGCTGCCCGACGGCACGGCGTCCAGCAGACGGCGGACGATGCCGACCGCCTCGTCGGTGTCCATGACGAAGTTCAGGATGCCCAGCATGGTGATCGCGACGGGCCGGTCGAGGTCCAGGGTCGCGGCCGCGCCCCGCAGGATCGCCTCGGGGTCGTGGACGTCCGCCTCGATGTAGTCCGTGACGCCCTCGGGCGTGCTGGTGAGCAGCGCGTGGGCGTGGGTGAGGACCAGCGGGTCGTTGTCGACGTAGACGATCCGCGCGGACGGGTCGACGCGCTGGGCGACCTCGTGGGTGTTGTCGGCGGTCGGCAGTCCGGTGCCGATGTCCAGGAACTGCCGCACCCCCGCCTCTCCGGCGAGGAAGCGCACGGCCCGCGCCAGGAACTGCCGGTCGGCGACGGCGGAGCGGGGCAGGGCCGGGACGAACGAGAGGATCTGGTCGCCGACCTCCTCGTCGACCGGATAGTGGTCCTTGCCGCCCAGCCAGTAGTTCCAGATCCGGGCGGAATGGGACACGTCGCTACGGAGTCGGGCGGCACGGGCGACGCCTTCGTCGCGGGACGCCGAGAGGTCGGACATGGCGTCAGGTCTCCTTCGGGCAGCGCTGATCGTGATGCGACCCAAACTAGACACAAGTGGCGGTCCCTGGC
The DNA here is from genome assembly GCF_055580085.1 of Streptomyces sp. NPDC032126. NCBI lineage: Bacteria > Bacillati > Actinomycetota > Actinomycetes > Kitasatosporales > Streptomycetaceae > Streptomyces > Streptomyces sp. NPDC032126. Next base: position 34,370 of record NZ_JBVIMA010000009.1, on the reverse strand, counting down.
GGCCACTTGAGCAACTTGCGCCTCCGGAGCACCGCCCGCCGTGGGGAAGCCGCTCAGGAACACCCCACCTCGTCGCCCCGCACCACCGCCGAGCCGCCCTGCGCCGGGTCCTCCGCCCGCACCGCGCGTACGTCCCTGAAGTCGGCCCCCGCGATCACCCGCAGCGTCGGCCCCTGCCCCTTCACCGCCCGCAGCTCGCTGCCCGGCAGGGCCGCCGCGAGCGACCTGGCGGAGCGGTCCCAGCGGGGGTCGTAGACCACGACCGTGCGCCGCACGTCATGGCTCGCCGAGGTGACCGGCTGCCGTGTCGTCCGAAAGCCCGTCGCCGCCAGCCCCGCGTCCACCCGCCGCGCCAGGCCCGCCGTCCGCGTCCCGTTCTCCACCTGGACCCGGATCCGCGCCGGGGCCACCTCCACCACGCGCGCGTTCTCACGCCGCGGCTTGACGCCCGCCACGGCCAGCGGCTCGTCGTCGCGCAGGGACGCGAAGAGGCGCTGCGCCTTCACCGGGTCCCACTTCAGGGTCGAGCCGATGCCCTTCACGACGTACCCCATCTGCCCGATCGGCACGGTCGTGAACTCGCTCGACCGCGGCGAGAAGGTGCGCATCGCCCGCCCCAGGTCGAGCAGCTCGTCGGTGCCGAAGCCGCGGTCGGCGCGCACCGAGCCGAGCACCGCCCGGGTCACGTCCCGGAACTTCAACGGGTTCAGCAGGATCCCCGACGAGGTCGCCCGGTCCACCAGGGCCGCCAGGAAGCGCTGCTGCCGCTTCATCCGGCCCAGGTCGGAGGAGCCGTCCGTGTGCCGCGAGCGGACGTACTGCAGCGCCTCGCCACCGCCCAGCGTGTGCCGGCCGGGCGCGAGATCCAGGCCGGTGTAGGCGTCCTTCAGCGGCTCGGCCGTGCAGATCTCGACCCCGCCCAGCACGTCCACCGTCTTCATGAAGCTGGTGAAGTCGACCTCCAGATAGTGGTCGATCTTCACATGGGTCATGTTCTCGACCGTACGGACCGTCAGCTGCGGCCCGCCCTCCGCGTACGCCGCGTTCAGCTTGATCGGGTGCCCGCGGTGCTCCTCGCCGGTGATCCGGTCGGTGTGCGCGGGCGTCTCGGCGTAGGAGTCGCGCGGCAGGCTGACCACGCTCGCCCGCTCCCGGTCCGCCGAGATGTGCACGATCATGATCGTGTCGGTGCAGTGGCAGGGCGCGCCGCCCAGCCGGTAGCGGCGGCGCTCGGTCTCGGAGATCCGCTCCCGGCCGTCCGTGCCGACCAGCAGCACGTTCATGCCGTGGCCCGCCCGAGGGCGGTTCTTCATGTCCTTGAAGGGGTCGATCCGCGCGATGTCCGCGTCGAGGCTCGCCATCAGCGAGTGCCCGATGCCGGCCGCCGCCAGCACCACCACCGACACGGTCGTCGCCGCCCGAAGGGCCCAGCGCGGCCGTTTCCTCCGTACGGGCGTCCGGCGCGCGGGCGGACGGGACGGCCGGCGGGCGGGGGACCGGGGAGGGGTGGTGGGCATGGGGGACACCTCCGGAACGGCCGGGCGTGGGGGGAGCCGTGTGAACCGTAGGCCCATACGATCGTCGACCGGCGGCAGCGCACCCGGCGGGCGTCGGCGTGTCCCCCGTTCGCGGTAACGTGAGCCCCCTATGAACGCCAAGTCCGACGTGCAGCTCCCCGCCGTGTCCGTCATCATGCCCGTCCTCAACGAGGAGCGGCATCTGCGCGGAGCCGTCCAAGCGATCCTCGCGCAGGAGTACGCCGGCGAGATGGAGGTCGTGATCGCCCTCGGTCCGTCCACGGACCGCACGGACGAGATCGCCGCCGAGCTCGTGGCCGAAGACCCTCGCGTGCACACCGTCCCCAATCCGACCGGCCGCACGCCCGCTGCCCTCAACGCCGCGATCAAGGCCTCCCGCCACCCGATCGTGGTCCGCGTCGACGGCCACGGCATGCTCTCCCCGAACTACATCGCCACCGCCGTACGGCTCCTGGAGGAGACCGGCGCGCAGAACGTCGGCGGCATCATGCACGCCGAGGGCGAGAACGACTGGGAGCACGCCGTCGCCGCCGCCATGACCTCGAAGATCGGCGTGGGCAACGCCGCCTTCCACACCGGCGGGCAGGCCGGCCCGGCGGAGACGGTCTACCTCGGCGTCTTCCGGCGCGAGGCCCTGGAGCAACAGGGCGGCTACAACGAGGAGTTCATCCGCGCCCAGGACTGGGAGCTCAACTTCCGGATCAGGGAGGCCGGCGGGCTCATCTGGTTCTCGCCCGAGCTGAAGGTGTCGTACCGGCCCCGCCCGAACGTGAAGGCGCTCGCCAAGCAGTACAAGGACTACGGCCGTTGGCGGCACGTCGTCGCCCGCTACCACGAGGGCTCCATCAACCTGCGCTACCTCGCCCCGCCGACCGCGGTGTGCGCGATCGCGGCAGGTCTCGTCGTCGGCGCCGCGCTCACCCCGCTGGGCTTCGTGATCCCCGCCGGCTATCTCGCCGCGATCGTCGCCGGGTCGCTCCCGGCCGGCAAGGGGCTGCCGGTGGCGGCGCGGCTGCGGATCCCCGTCGCCCTCGCCACCATGCACATGTCGTGGGGATGGGGCTTCCTGACCAGCCCGAAGTCGCTGGCCAGGAAGGTCATCGCCTCGCGCCGCCCGGCGGTGCTCAGCTCCCGCTGACGGCGCGCTCCCACGGAACCCGGGCTACCAGGTGAAGCCCGGGTTCACGTGCATGCACTGGCCGGTGTCGGAGGCGTTCATCGCCTGGGCCGTGTCCGGCGTGGTGTCGTCCTTGACCGGCACCTTGTAGTCCCCCGAGCCGCGCCAGTCCGCGCCCACGACGACCGTGACGCCCGAGACGTCGGTGGACTTCTTCACCGCGCTCGCCGGGATGCCGAGCGCCTTGGCGACGGCGAGCGCGTCGCCCTGCAGATCGGCGCTCGGGTACCGCACCACCGTCGTCGGCGAGGAGGTCGCCGCCGACCGGTCCGCGACCGCCTTGGTGAAGCCCTTGCCGGTCAGCTGCTCGGCCACCGTGCTCGCGCGCCCGCGGGCCGCGGCCTGGGTGTCGGTGGCGGTGCCGTTGAGGACCTGCACCGCGATCTGGTCGTTCGCCGCCGCCGGGTCCGCCACGGCCGGAGACGCCGAGGCCGGGGCGGTGGTCTTCTTCTTGTCCTTGCCGTCCAGCGCGATGTCCTCGCGCACCAGCCGGAACAGCTGCTCGGCGTCGTCCGTGGGCTCCACCCGGGCGCCGACGTAGCGGTTGGGCATCGTCGTCATCGTGATGCGGTCGGTGGGCACTTCCTTCAGTTCGCCCGCCAGGTCGTACATCTTCTTGACCGTGTCCAGGCCGTCGTCCACGACGATCGCCTTGGTGGCCGCCTCGGCCAGCTTGCGCAGCTTGTTGGGGTTGGTCAGCTTGGCGTTGGCGCGCAGCTCGCGGACCATCGCGTTCATGTACATGTGCTGGGCCTTGGCCCGGCCGAGGTCGCTGCCGTCCTCGAAGCCGTAGCGGGTGCGCAGCCACTGGAGGGCCTGCGTGCCCTTGATGTACGTGGTGCCCTTCTTCAGCTTCAGGCCGGAGCCCTTGCCGCTGGAGGTGTGCGACCAGACGTTGGCGTCCACGCACACGGGGACACCGCCGACGGCGTCGGCCATCGACACCACACCCGAGAAGTCGATCATCATGAAGTGGTCGATGTGGATGTCGGTGAGCTTCTCCCAGGTGGCCACCGTGCAGCCGGGGCCGCCGCGGCCGAGCGACTCGTTGGCCATCAGCCGGCCCCTGCTCGCCTGGTACACCGTGCCGTCGTCCGGGTCGGTGCACTTGGGGATCTGCAGCAGGGTGTCGCGCGGCATGCTGATCACCGACATGTTGCTGCGGTCCGCCGAGACGTGCAGCAGCATCTGGACGTCCGCGAGGGGAGTGCCGTTGAAGGTGTCCTTCGCGCCGCCGAGCTTCTGGTTCTCCGCGGTGTCACGGGCGTCCGAGCCGATCAGCAGGATGTTCAGGGCGGTCTGCCCCGCGGCGTTCGCCTTGGTCTGCGCCGCCCGGTCCTTGGCGTCGCCGAGGTTCAGGTCCTCGCTCTTGATGTTGCTGTTCAGGTGCTCGTAGTAGAGGTAACCGGCGCCCGCGGTGCCGAGTATCACCATCGCGAGCACGCTCGCCGACCAGCGCAGGACGCGTCGCCCGCGCGATGTCCTGCGGCCGGTGGGCCGGCCCTCCGTCTCGGGTGTCCGTGGTTCCTGCGGCGTGAGGGACATCGTGTCCTCGACCGCGGGAACCTCCCCCCGCACACTGCTCTGCGCCAACTTGCCCTCCCCGGCGTGCGCCACGCGCGGGTACCCCCGCGTTCATCAGACGCACGGGCCCGCCCTCACGTTGTACAAGACGTGTGACGGGTTCACCGCGTCACTTGTGGTGCTCAGTTCACGTCTGGTTCACGACAATTCGTGACCTGGCCGTGACCTACTTGGCGCAAGCGACCTTGTCCGCCGTGGACTTCTGGACCGAGTCCGGCACCTTCGCCGGAGCCGTCAGCGAGACACCCGCACCCTTGAAGTCCTTGCCCAGCGTCAGCGTCATCGTCGGCAGGCCCTGGGCGTTGGTGACACTCTTGCCCGGCTTCAGCGCCGTCCCGGGCAGTCCCATGATGGCGGCGAGCTTGCGTGCCTGGTCGGCCTGGTCCGGCGCGTACTCGAGCGTCGTCCTGGCCAGCGCGGCGGGAGCGTTGCCCGCGTTCTCGGACTTCGTCACGCCCTCATCATTCTGCAGCCAGCTGAGAGTGGACTGTGCGCTGCCGGCCGCGGCCCCGCCGTTCATGACCCGCACCCGCACCTCCGAGGCCGCGGACTGGGGGCCCTTCAACCGGGCGGCGGCGGCAGCGGCGGCCGCGTTCTTCGACGCCTGCGCCTTCTGCTTGACCTCGGTGAAGGAGACGTCGTCCTTGATCATCTGGAAGACGGAGGCCGCGGCGGCCTCCTGGAGCACCACGGTGGCCTTGACCTTCTCGGCCGGGTTGTCGGCCACCGGCACGGTGGTGAAGGTCAGGTTCTTGGTGTTGAGCTTGCCCAGCTCCATGCCCAGATCCTTCAGCTTGTCGATGCTGTCCAGCTGGGAGTCGACCGTCAGGGCCTTGGTGCCCGCCTCCGCCAGCTTGATCATCTTGGTGGGGCTGCTGAGGGTGTCGTTCGACTTCAGCTTGCGCATCAGCGCGCTGAGGAACTGCTGCTGGATCTGGATCCGGCTCAGGTCGCCGCCGAAGCCCACCGAGTGCCGGGTGCGCACGAAGGCCAGCGCCTGCTCGCCCTCGATCTTGTGCGTGCCCTTGGGCAGCTTCAGATGCGAGTCCTTGTCGTCGATGTCCTTCGCGAGGCACACCTCGACCCCGCCGACCGCCGTGGTCAGCGTCTTGACCGCGTTGAAGTCGGCCACCATGAAGTTGTCGGCCTGGATGCCGGTCAGCTCGGTGACCGTGCGCACGGTGCAGCTGGGCGTACGGCCGTCCTGGCCCAGGCTGGTGTTGAAGCGGACGCCGTCGCTGCCCGGGATCACCTTGGTGGTGCCGTCCTCCTGCTGCGTCGGGCAGTCCGGGACGTTGACGATCAGGTCGCGCGGGATGCTCAGCGCGGTGGCGTTCGTCCGGTCCTGGGAGACGTGCAGCAGGATCGTGGTGTCGGCGTGGCCGACGCTGCCGGCGTCGCCGTAGCCCTCGTTGCCGGCGCCGGTGCGCTTGTCGGTGCCGATCAGCAGGATGTTGATGGCCTTGTCCTTGTTGAAGCCACCGGTGCTCGCGCCGTCGTCGGAGACCGACTTGATGTTGCCGTTGAGGTGCTCCAGATACAGGTAGGCCGCGCCGGCGGTCCCGACCAGGACGAAGGCCATGACGCCGCCCGTCCACAGGATGATCTTCTTCGCCCGTGACTTCTTCTTCACCGGCCGGCGCCCGCGCCGTCCCGGCGGTGGCTCGTCGGCGGGCGCGCCCCGCCGCCGGCGCGGGCCGGGCACGTCGGGTGCGTCGGTTCCGGGCGCGTCCCGCTCGGGGGCGGCGGTACGGCCGCGCGGCCCCGCCTCCGCCGGTGTCGCCGCTCTACGGGGCCCGGCGCCCGGGGATCCGGCGCTACGGGACCCGGCGCCCCGGGAACCGGCTCGGCGGGGTCCGGGGACCGGCGACTGCGGTCCGGAAGGGGTCAGTCGCAGTTCGTATTCGCCGGTGTCCGGATTGAGCACCCACTGGTCTGCGGGGTCGATGTTGTCCGCCCGCCCACGGCCTTGCGCGTCCACGGTTGTCCGAATCCTCCGTCGGGGCCACGCGGCGCCTTCCCCCTCTTTTCAAAAGGCGCTCGGGTCGTCTCGGTCACTCAGTCACTCGTCACTCGGTGCACGACGCCAGGTCGGACCTCGCGGCCGGGTGCACCGGATCGCTCACACTATCCGCCCACTTCGGCGTGGAGCGACGGCGGTGACAAATTCCACGTCCCTACAACCGGGCAATCCGTCTTATTTCCTTGAACAGAAGTTCGCCGGGCGGGCCGGTTTGGGGCGCGCTTTACCCGCAGGAGTCCGGAGCGGCCGTACGACCGCTGAACGTCGGCTCAGGAGAGGGGGCGCGCGCGGCGCGCGTCGCGGTGCCGTTTCCGGGCGTCGCCCGCGCGTCCTCGGGGCGCACGCTGATGGGGGCGTCGACGCGCAGCCGCCGGAAGAGTTCCCGCGCGGCGGGCTCCACGAGCTGGTCGCGATCGGCGTCGTAGGCGTACGGCTCCCGTGGCACGGTCAGGAACCGTACGCGGTCGGTGGGGATGTCCCGCAGGCCCCGGACAAGATCGTACAAACCGTGCAGACTCGCCAGTGCCGGGTCGGTGGTGAGGGAGGACGTGGCGGCGTCGAGCACGGGATAGAGCTTCACCGGGTTCAGCAGGACGTCATTGCCGCGCACCTTGTTGACGAGGGCGCCGAGGAAACGCTGCTGCCGGTCCATGCGGTCGGTGTCGCTGCCGTCGCCCAGCGACTTGCGGGCCCGCACGAACCCCAGGGCCTGCTCCCCGTTCAGCGTGACGCGCCCCGCGGGCAGGCTCAGCTTCGCGGCCTTGTCGTGGATGGGCTCGCTCAGGCACACCTCGACCCCGTCGAGGGCGTCGACCATCTCCTTGAAGCCGCTGAAGTCCACGACGACGTGGTGGTCGACGCGCACGCCGGTGAGCTTCTCGACGGTCCGGATGGTGCAGGCGGAGCCGCCGGTCTCGAAGGCGTGGTTGAACATCGTGAACGCGGGCCCGGTGCGGGAGCCGTCGGGGCGGCGGCAGCCCGGCACGTCCACCATGAGATCGCGGGGCAGCGACACGGCGGTGGCGCTGTGCCGGCCACCGCTGAGGTGGAGCAGGATCGTGGTGTCGGACCGCTCGGTCCCGGAATCCCTCCCGTACCGGGCGTTTCCGTCGCCGGAGCGGGAATCGGAGCCGATGAGCAGGATGTTCTGGGCGTCCTTGACGAGGGCGGTGGGCCGCTCCTTCTCGTACCGCGCGAGCTCGGCGGCGGCCGCCTGGTCCGGGGTGATGTTGGCGTTGAGCTTGGCGTAGAGCACGGAACCGACGACACCCAGGGCGAGGACGAGGACGACGGCACCGATGCCGGCGCCCCACACCCACCGGCGTCGCCGCCGGCGCCCGACCCCGACCCCACTGGCCCGGGCCCCGGCACCGGACACCCCGGCCACCCTGCCCGCACTCCCACTCACGCCACCGCCCACCCTCCCACCGCCCCGAACGCATCACGGCTGTGCACTTATGAGGATGCCGGGGGAGGGGGCTTGTCGCGGGGTGGGGTGGGCCGAATGGGGAGGGGGGCGGGGGTGCCGGGTAGTTCACCGGCTGCGGGCCGGCGGGGGCTGGTCGCGCAGTTCCCCGCGCCCCTTTCAGGTAGGCCCGGTCACGCGCGTCGCATGTCCGCCTAGCTGCGGGCAGTCGTGCCGCTGGGGCGGCACGGGTGGGCGCAGCGGCACCCCGTCAGCGCCGGGCCGCGCGACCCACCCCCGGTCGGCACCAGCGGACCCGCACCCGCCGCACAAACCCCCGCTCACCTCGCCGTAGCAGTCACCTTCTCGTCCTCGATCCGCTTCGCCAACCCCTCGTCCCCCAGCTGATCGAGGTTCCGGCACAACACCACCGACCCCCCACTCGCCAACGGCGCGTACAACCCCGCGCTCAACCCCTCCCACGTGTCGTACCCGCGCCCCGACAACAGCCGCGACCCCGGCCCCGTGAGCCCCAGCCCCTCCGCATCCCCCCGAGCCCGCTCCACCAGCTCCGCCCCGGTGAACTCCGCCCCGGCCACGATCAGCGCCGCCTCCTCCGGATCCACCGGCGCGTACGCCACGAACCGGTCCCCGAAGGACGGCACCTCCACCGCGTAGTCGGCGTACCCCTCCGGCGGCCCCGGCACGAACCGCCTCCCCAGCGGCGCCAGCGACAGCGCGTACCGCTCCCCCCGGCACGCCAGCCCCTCCTCGAACGCCCCGGGCCCGGCCACCACGAAGTCCGCCCGCCCGGCGTCCCCGCCCACGTCCGCGACCACGCCCACCGACGAACACGCGATCAGCCACACCGCCGTCTGCCAGTGCGCGGGCAGCAGCAGCGCGACCCGGTCCCCGGGCTCCGCGGACATCCCGTCCTGAAGGAGATTCGCCGTCTTGGCCACCCAATTGGCGAAGGTGGCCACGGACAATTCGACACGTTCCCCCGTGGCGTCGTCGTAGAAGGTCACCAGCGGGCGCGAGGGGTCCGCGGCGAGCGCGGAACGCAGCAGGTCGGCAGGGGTGCGATCGGTGGCAGTCACGCGCGAAGCGTACGCCCGCCCATCCCGCCCCACTCCGCACCGCCCCCACCCCGCACCACCGGTTCGGCGGAACCCGCCCGCTCCCCGCGCCACCGTTTCGGCCCAACCCTTCCCGACGCCCCGTCAAGTCCCCAATGGACAGATTTATATGACTATGTCCAGGATCAGGGGCATGCCTCGATTGCTTGCTACCTCACTCGGTGTCACCTGTGCGGCCGCCCTGGCCCTCCCCCTGGCCCCGCCCGCCGTCGCGGCGCCCGCCCCGCCCGCCCCCATGGCGCAGGCGGCGGCCGCCACGGCCCGGGCCGCGTCCCGGCCGGCCGTCCCGGACACCCCGGGCGCCCCCGGCACCGCCGCCGCCCCCGACCTCCCGGGCAGCACCCAGTCCCTGCCCCTCTCCCCCCTCGCCCGCGACCGGGCCCTCGGCGGCTCCGCCGACCAGGGCCTGCCCCGCCGGGGTGTGCACCCGTTCTCCCTCCTCGGCGTGGTCTGGGACGACCCGGGCGCCGAACTCCACGGCCGGGTCCAGGTCCGTACCCGTACCGCCGGCACGACCCACTGGTCCGGCTGGCAGGACGTGGAGACCCACAACGCCGACCACGGCGCCGACCCGGACACCCCCGAAGCCACCTCCCCGCACCTGCGCGGCGCCACCGCCCCCCTCTGGGTCGGCGACTCGGACGGCGTGGAGGTACGGGTCCACCCCGAGGACCGCCCCGCCACCACCCGCACCGACGAGACGGCCCGTGGCCCGCGCACGGCGTCCGCCCGCCCCGGCCTCCCCGCAGGCCTCCGCCTGGAACTCGTCGACCCGGGCGGTGCCCACGAATCCGCCGAAGCCATCGACGTCCCCGAAGCCCCTGCGGCCCCCGAGAACCCCGAGAGCCGCGAGAATCCCGACACCCTCGGCATCCCCGAAGCCCCTACGGGCCCCGAGAACCCCGACATCCCCGGCATCCCCGGCTTCCCGGATTTCCCCGGCGCCTCCGCTTCCCGTGCGCTCCCGGGCCCGGTGACCGCCCCCGACGCCCGCACCCAGGCCGCCGCCGCCAACGCCGACCTGGCCCCCCTGGACGCCGCCGAGATCCCCGCCCTGGACCGCGCCGGCACCGTCAGCGAGCTCTTCTCCCTGCGCGGCCCGGAGCTGACGGCGAGTCAGCGCGCGAAGCCGTACATCGGCCCCCGCCCCCGCATCGTCACCCGCCGCGGCTGGGGCGCCGACGAGTCGCTGCGCGAGAAGAACTTCGTCTACACGAAGAAGGTGAAGGCGGCCTTCGTCCACCACACCGCCAGCGGCAACAAGTACCAGTGCTCACAGGCCGCCTCGGTCATCCGCAGTATCTACCGCTACCACGTCAAGAGCATGGGCTGGCGGGACATCGGCTACAACTTCCTCGTCGACCGATGCGGAAACATCTACGAGGGCCGAGCCGGGGGAGTGGCGAAGCCGGTCCTCGGCGCCCACACCCTCGGTTTCAACACCAACAGCATGGGGATCGCCGTCATCGGTACGTTCGGTTCCTCGAAGCCGCCCGCCGCGGCCGTCAACGCCATCGCGCGCCTGACGGCCTGGAAGCTCGGTCTCTACGGGGTCAATCCCAAAGGAAAGACATACCTGAAGTCGGGCGGTGGCAATCTCTACCGAAAAGGAAAGAACGTACGACTGAACGTGATCTCCGGTCACCGGGACGGTTTCGCCACGGAATGCCCAGGACGGCAGCTCTACGGCAAGCTCGGCTCGGCCCGTTCGACGGCGGCGCGCTACCAGGGGCGCTGAGACCCGGGACACGGTCAGTGGGGGGCACATTCACCGCGCCGTCGGGGGGACGGTCGTGGACCGCCACGGGACACCGCGCGACCACGACCGCAGAGGCGACACCGCACGGCCGCAGAAGGCGCCACACATCGGTCTGCATACACTGACCGGCCGAAAGACAGTTCGGCCGGTCCCGGCAGGAAGCAGAGACGACAAGGTGACAGAAGCGATCCTCCTGGTCGGCGGCAAGGGCACCCGGCTGCGCCCGCTCACGGTGCACACTCCGAAGCCGATGGTCAGGGCGGCGGGGGTGCCGTTCCTCACGCACCAACTGGCGCGGGCGAGAGCGGCGGGCGTGGAGCACATCGTGCTCGCCACGTCCTATCTGGCGGAGGTCTTCGAACCGTACTTCGGCGACGGCTCGTCCCTCGGCCTCCACATCGAGTACGTCACGGAGGACGAACCCCTCGGCACCGGCGGCGCCATCCGCAACGTGGCCGCCCGCCTCCACTCGGGCCCCGACGACCCGGTGCTGGTCTTCAACGGCGACATCCTCACCGGCCTGGACATCCGCAGGCTCGTGGCGACCCACGCGTCGACGGGCGCGGACGTCTCCCTCCACCTCACCAAGGTGACGGACCCGCGCGCCTACGGCCTGGTCCCCACCGACGAGACAGGCAGGGTGCTGGCGTTCCTGGAGAAGCCGACCACGCCCGAGGAGATCGTGACGGACCAGATCAACGCGGGCGCCTACGTCTTCCGCCGCTCGGTGATCGACACGATCCCGGCCGGCCGCCCGGTCTCGGTGGAACGCGAGACCTTCCCGGACCTGCTGACCGCCGGCGCCCACCTCCAGGGCATGGTGGACTCCACCTACTGGCTGGACCTGGGCACCCCGGCGGCCTTCGTACGGGGCTCGGCGGATCTGGTCCTCGGCCGGGCCCCGTCGCCCGCGGTCCCCGGCCGCTGCGGCGACCGCCTCGTCCTGCCCACCGCCCGGGTCGCCCCCGACGCGAAGCTGACGGGCGGCACGGTGGTCGGCGAGGGCGCGTTCGTGGCCGAGGGCGCCCGCGTCTTCGGTTCGACGATCCTCCCCGGCGCGGTCATCGAACCCGGCGCGGTCATCACGGACTCCCTGATCGGCACCCGCGCCCGCGTCGGCGAACGCTCGGTCCTCACCGGCACGGTCATCGGCGACGGTGCGATCATCGGCCCCGACAACGAACTCCGGGACGGGGCGAGAGTCTGGTGCGACGCCCGCATCCCGGCGGGCGCGGTCCGCTTCTCGTCGGACCAGTAAGGGGTCTCCCGGAGAACGCCGGACGGGCAACCCCGTTTGTCACCCCGTCCGGCGTTCGACGACGACGCGCCTACAACTTCCCGATGTCCCCCCGTGGCATCCGAGGCGCCCGCCGGGCCGGCCCCCGCCCACTCAGCAGGATCAACCGAGCCGCCCGATGCCGCTGCCCCGCATACGGCTCCAGCAGGCGCAGCATCTCCGCGTCGTCCGCGTCCCGGTCCCCCGCCAGCGCGAACCCCACGATCCCCGGCAGATGCAGGTCCCCCACCGTCACCGCGTCCGCCGCCCCATGACTGCGCTGCACCACCTCCGCGGAGGTCCACGGCCCGATCCCCGACACCAGCTCCAGCCGCGCCCGAGCCTCCTCCGCCCCCATCCCGACCGCCTCCTCCAGCCGCGCGGCGACCCGCACGGCCCGCAGGATCGTCGACGCCCGCTTGTTGTCGACACCGGCCCGATGCCACTCCCAGGAGGGGATCAACGCCCACTCCCGGGGTCCCGGCATCACACACAGGGGCCGCTCACCGAGCCCCGCGGGCCCGGGCGCCCGCTCCCCGAACTTCCGTACGAGCAACCGCCACGCCCGGTACGCCTCATCGGTGGTGACCTTCTGCTCCAGGATCGACGGGATCAACGACTCCAGCACCAGCCCCGTCCGCGTGAGCCGCAGCCCGGGCCGCCGGTGCCGGGCCAGCGCCACGACCCGGTGCCGGGGCACGAAGACGGACGGGTCGTCGGCGCCGCCCAGCAGTTCGGGCAGCCCGTCGAGCAGCCACTCGGCCCCCGGCCCCCATGCCTCGCCGCGCACTTCCTCGCCGTGGGCCGCGACCCGTAGCGTCCCGGGTCCGGCGGGGGTGCGGCAGGCCCGCCACACGGATCCGTCGGGCGTCGCCCGGAAGGTCGGATCGCCGGGACCGCGCTTCAGCGGCCCGAGCACCAGCCCGAGATCGAGCGGCCCGTCCGGCACATACGTCCGCACCCGCACCGCCGCCGTGCTCGGGGAGCCCTGCCGGGGCACGCCCGCGGGCACGACGACATGCCCTCCGCGCACGGTCGTACGCGTGGGCTTGGGAGCGAAACGTCCTGCCACGAGCGGGGTCCTCGGGGTTCCGGCGAAGAAGGGAGGGCATTACGAGGGTAGGCGTAGGGGGTGGACGTAGGCCGTCACCCGCTCACCGCACCTCGATGAACCCCTCCACCCCGCGCTCCCCGCGCGCCCGTGGCTCCTCCGCCGCGTGCCCCACGGCGACCGCGCCCATCGGATCCCACTCCGCCGGCAGCCCGAGCACCTCGCGCACCACCTCGCGGCAGAACATCGTCGACGACACCCACGCCGACCCCAGCCGCTCCCCGGCCAGCGCGACCAGGAAGTTCTGCACGCCGGCCCCCGCCGCCACGACAAACATCTCCCGTTCGGCCGCGTCCCGCCGCGCGTCGCCGTAGGTGTGCGAACCGTCCATCACCAGACACGGCACCACCAGGTACGGCGCGTTGCGCAGCACATCGCCGCGGCGCACGCGCTTGGCGATCGACTCCTCGCTCTTGCCGTCGCGCCGCAGATCGGCGATCCACGCCTCACGCATGGCGTCCAGCAGCCGCACCCGCGACTCCTCGGACTCCAGCAGCACGAACCGCCACGGTGTGGTGTGGTGCGGCGCCGGCGCGGTCACGGCCGCCGCGACCGCGCGTCGTACGGCACCGGGGTCGACGGGCTGGTCCGTGAAGGCCCGTACGGTACGGCGCTGGGTGACCGCGAGCCGTACCGCCTCGGAGGTGCCCAGCCGGAACATGTCGTCGTGCCCGGTGCGCACCAGGGCCCGGGCCCCCTCGCCGTCGTCCTCGGCCACCACGTGCGGCAGCCCGCGCACGACGGCGACCGGCCGGCCGGCCGCCTTGCCCTTCACCAGATCGCCGGCGGCGGCCAGTTCGTCCGCGGTCGCCACGATCGTCGCGCTCAGCGGATTGCCGTGCGCGTCCGTGCCGCCGCGCAGATCGTCCAGGACGCGCACGCCGGCGGCGCCGATCGCCACGTCCGTGAGCCCCGAGCGCCAGGGTCGCCCGAACGTGTCGGTGACCACGACGCCGACCGTGACGCCGAGGAGGGCGCGCAGGCCCTCGCGGATCGCGCGCGCGGACGCGTCCGGGTCCTCGGGCAGCAGCAGCACGGTTCCGGCGGGGGTGTTGGAGGCGTCGACGCCCGCGGCGGCCATGACCAGGCCCTGGCGGTTCTCGACGATCCGCAGGGTGCCGCGCCGGGCCACCACGCGTACCGTCTCGGCGTCGATCGCGGCCTCCCGGTCGGCGGCCCGCAGGATCCGTCCCTCCGCCTTGGACACGATCTTCGAGGTGACCAGCAGGACGTCCCCGTCGGCCAGCCCCGGTTCGGCGGCGGCGATCAACTTGGCGAGATCGTCCCCGGCCGAGACCTCGGGAATCCCCGGCACGGCCCAGACCCGATAGTCATGGCCCTCTCCCGCTGCCCCGCTCACGCCCCCCGCACCTCCTCCGCCAGTGCCAGCGCCTCGCGGGCCATCTCGGTGGTCGCGTCGAGGTCCGTCATCATCAGCGGTACCGCCCGGCAGCGGATGCCGGCCGCCTCGATCCGCTCCACCGAGCCCGCGTCCACGCTGTCCACGAGCCAGCCGTCGAGCAGCCCCGAGCCGTAGTGCTCGGCGACCGCCGCCGCCGTGGACTCCACGCCCACCGCGGCGAGCACCTTGTCGGCCATCCCGCGCACCGGCGCGTCCCCGACGATGGGGGAGAGGCCGACGACCGGCACGCCCGCGTTCGCGATGGCCTCCCGGATGCCGGGCACGGCGAGGATCGTGCCGACGGAGACGACCGGGTTGGACGGCGGGAAGAGCACGACGTCCGCCGCGGCGATCGCCTCCAGCACACCGGGCGCCGGCTTGGCGTGCTCGGCGCCCACCGGCACGACCGCCTCGGCCGGCACGGACGCGCGCAGCCGCACCCAGTACTCCTGGAAGTGGATCGCCTTGCGCTCGCCGTCGAGCTCGACGGCGACATGCGTCTCGACGCGGTCGTCGGTCATCGGGATCAACCGCACGCCCGGCTGCCACCGATCGCACAGCGCCTCGGTGACCGCGCTGAGCGGATAACCCGCGCCCATCATCTGGGTCCGCACGATGTGCGTGGCGAAGTCCCGGTCGCCGAGGCCGAACCACTCGGGCCCGACGCCGTACGCGGCGAGCTCCTCCTTGAGATGGAAGGTCTCGTCGGCCCTCCCCCAGCCCTGCTCCTCGTTGATGCCGCCGCCGAGCGTGTACATCACCGTGTCGAGGTCCGGGCAGACCTTCAGCCCGAAGAGGTGGATGTCGTCCCCGGTGTTGCCGATGACCGTGATGTCCGCGTCCGGCGCGGCCTGCTTCAGACCGCGCAGGAACCGGGCACCGCCGATGCCGCCTGCCAGAACCACAATGCGCATGCGCCAAGTCTTGCAGGCGGGTACGACAACGCGTCACGCAGTCACGGAACGCGCCTCGACGCCGGCCTCGGGACGGGCCTCGCAGTGCGGGGCCGTGTGCATGGGCATCTCGGTGAGGCCGGGGTGGTAGACGTGCAGGCTGACCGCCGGCTCCAGGGTGTCGTTGACGACCTCGTGCACATAGCCGGGCGCGAAGACCCGCTCGGCGCCCGCCCCCAGCGCGCGCGTGCCGCGCTCGGTCCGCTCGGTCAGCGTGCCGTCGAGCACGGTCAGCACACCGGAGGAGCGGCCGTGGTCGTGCAGCCCGCTGCCCTGACCGGGCACCCAGGACAGCAGCCACACCTCGTAGCCGGGGCCGGTGCGCAGCCGGTGGTACCAGCGACTGACCGCGTCATAGCGCACCAGGTGCTCCCACTGGGCGCGGTCGGCGGCGATGGAGCGGGCCAGTCCGACGAACTCGGCGACGGTGGCCGGGTGTTCGCGCGGGATCTGGAGCAGGTGGGGGACTTCGAGGATGTCGCCGGCGATCTGGAGGTCGCTGTCGCTGTTCATGGGGTGCGGTGGTTCCTCAGTGAAAGAAAGGTCAGAGGGAACGTAAGCCGAGTCACGGGAGGCTCGGCCCACAGCTGGAGCGGGTGTGGCTCAACAGCTGTGACAGCGACAGCGACAGCGAGCGCGGGCAGCACCGTGGGACCCGGCGGTGCGGGTCGAGGTGAGTGCCTGATTCGCGAGCATGCCCACAAGGACAGCGGTTCACACCCGGAGTGTCAACTCGACGCCCGCCATGTGGGACATGGTTCACCTCATCCGGTTCATCTCGGCGGCGAAAGGTTTGTTCATCCGCAGGCCCGGACACATGGCGCACAAGCCGGGCGCGCAAGCCTCGTTGTGATCCCGTGATCGGACCGTGATCCGGATGGCCACGACGCGCGCGTCGGAACGAGATCGACCTTCTGGGCGTCCTCCCCTGCACAGGCCCTGTGCGGGGCCGGAGGCCCTCCAGGGCTCCCTCTGCGTGTCAAGGTTTATGCCGATTTGAACACTTTCCGCACGGCCTTGGTTCCGCAGAGTGAATAAGGGGCCCAATAGCAGATCTCGGCTTGACTCGCCCGGAGCAGCACACTTGTAATTTCACTCGTGTCGTTCAGCCGAAATCGGTAACGGCCACGTCACGGGGACGCGAAAGACAGACGAGGGGCGCACATGACCGAGCTGGTGCAGCAACTGCTGGTCGACGACGCGGACGAGGAACTCGGCTGGCAGGAGCGCGCGCTGTGCGCCCAGACCGATCCCGAGTCCTTCTTCCCCGAGAAGGGCGGCTCCACCCGCGAGGCCAAGAAGGTCTGTCTCGCCTGCGAGGTCCGCTCCGAGTGCCTCGAATACGCCCTCGCCAACGACGAACGCTTCGGCATCTGGGGCGGCCTGTCCGAACGGGAACGCCGCCGTCTGAAGAAGGCGGCCGTCTGAAGGAAGTCGCGGTCTGAAGAGAGCCGCGGTCCGAAGCAGGTCGCCGTCCGACCCGAGGGGGCACCCCGGCCCCCGTCCACCGTCTTCGAAAGACGTTCGAACGGCCCGTCGCAGGTGGGTTATCCACAGGCGGCGGGCCGCGGTCATGCCCAGCCGATAGTGTGGTCGCTCGTCCGAGACGCCCCGCCACCCCCATATGGCACAGGCGTCCACCGCAGTCCATCGAACCGGGGCCCGTACCTCGATGACCGTGCACAGCCACCCGGCAGGGCATCACGAAGCCGCTGCCACACCAGAGTTTCCGCGTCATGTCGTGACCGCGGTCCTCGTCTCCCACGACGGTGCCCGCTGGCTGCCCGACGCACTCGCCGGGCTGCTCGGCCAGGAGCGACCCGTCCAGTCCGTCATGGCCGCCGACACCGGCAGCGCCGACGACTCCGCGCGACTGGTCACCGAGGCCCTCGGCGACGACCGCGTGCTGCACCTCGCCCGCCGCACCGGCTTCGGCCAGGCCGTCGAGGAGGCCAACCGCACCGCGCCGGTCCTCACCCCCGACGACCTGCCGTACCTGAAGCGGCCCAGCGGCTGGGACCCCGTCACGCGCACCTGGCGCGACGACGCCTACGACCTGCCCGAGCTGCCGCACGGCGAGCCCGTCCAGTGGCTGTGGCTGCTGCACGACGACTGCGCCCCCGAACCCGACGCCCTCGCCGAGCTCCTGCGGGTCGTCGAGACCGAGGCCGACCTCGGCCGCGACGACGTCGCGGTCGTCGGCCCCAAGCTGCGCGGCTGGTACGACCGCCGGCAGCTGCTGGAGGTCGGCGTCACCATCGCCTCCTCCGGCCGCCGCTGGACCGGCCTGGACCGCCGCGAGCAGGACCAGGGCCAGCACGACCACGTCCGCTCGGTGCTGTCGGTGTCCACCGCGGGCATGCTGATCCGCCGCGACGTCTTCGAACAGCTCGGCGGCTTCGACCGCCGGCTGCCCCTCATGCGCGACGACGTCGACCTGTGCTGGCGCGCCCACGCCGCCGGCCACCGCGTCCTGATCGCCCCCGACGCCGTCGTCCGCCACGCGGAGGCCGCCTCCCGCGAGCGCCGCGCCGTCGACTGCGCCGGCCGCACCACCGCCTCCCCGCACAAGGTCGACAAGGCGGGCGCCGTCTACACCCTGCTCGTCAACACGCGCACCGCCGCCCTGCCCTGGGTGCTGCTGCGCGTGGTCCTCGGCACCCTCCTGCGCACCCTCGCCTACCTCGTCGGCAAGGTCCCCGGACAGGCCGTCGACGAGATCCGCGGCCTGCTCGGCACCCTGCTGCGCCCCGAGCGGATCATCGCCGGCCGGCGCAGGCGCGGCCGCCCGGCCATCGACAAGGACGAGCTGCGGGCCCTGTTCCCGCCGCCCGGCGCGACCGTGCGGGCCACCTTCGAACAGGCCGCGGGCAACGTCTTCGGCGGCTCCGACACCGAGTCGACCGCGGCCGGACGACACGGCGGCGGACTGGAGTCCGGGCCCGGCGGCGACGACGCCGACTTCCTGGAGGTCGAGCAGTTCGCCCGCCTCAAGCGCATCGCCCGCAAGCCGGGACCGGTGCTCTTCCTGGTGCTGCTGCTCGTCTCCCTCGCCGCCTGCCGCAACCTGCTGGGCGGCGGCGCGCTCGCGGGCGGCGCCCTGCTGCCCGCCCCGGCCGACGCCTCCGACCTGTGGTCGCGCTACCTCGACGCCTGGCACCCCGTCGGCGCCGGCGGCACCCCCTCCGCGCCGCCCTACCTCGCGATCATCGCCACGCTCGCCACCCTGCTGTTCGGCTCGACCGGCCTCGCGCTCACGGTCCTGCTGGTCTGCTCGGTGCCGCTGGCCGGATGCACCGCGTACTTCGCCTCCCGCCCGCTCGTCGAATCCCGCCTGCTGCGCGCGTGGGCGGCCATCGTCTACGCCTTCCTGCCCGCCGCCACCGGCGCCCTCGCCGGCGGCCGCGTCGGCACCGCCGTCCTCGCCGTCCTGCTGCCGCTCATCGCGCGCGCGGGCATCGCCGCGAGCGGCCTCACGAGTCGCCCCGGCGCCCGCGGCAGCTGGCGCGCCACCTGGGCCTACGCACTGCTACTGACGATCACCACCGCGTTCACGCCGATCGTCTGGCCCATCGCCCTGACCCTCGGCCTCGCCGTCCTCGCCCTGCGCCGCACCGACCTCATCGGCTACGGCCCCCGCTTCCTGGCCCAGCTCGGCACCCCGCTGCTGGTCCTCGCGCCCTGGTCGCTGTCCCTGCTGCCGCTCGGCTTCTTCACCCAGGCCGGCCTCGACTACGGCGCCTCGGCCGCCGGCGCCCTCGACCTCCTCGGCGCCAGCCCCGGCGGGCCCGGCACGGTCGACGGGCTGATGCTCATCGGCGTCGTCCTGGCCGCCCTCGCCGCCCTCCTGCGATCGCAGCGGCAGTACGCGATCTGGATCGCCTGGGCGATCGCCCTCGTCGGCCTCGTCTTCGCGGCCCTGTCCAACGGCTCCACCTGGGCCGGCCCCGCCACCCTCGTCTACGGCATCGCCCTCATCGCCGCCGCCGTCCTCGGCGCCGACGGGGCACGCGCGCGCGTCGCCGAGCAGAGCTTCGGCTGGCGCCAGCCCGTCGCCGCCCTGATCGCCTTCGCCTCGGCCGCGGGCCCGCTGCTCGTCGCCGCCGGCTGGATGATCGGCGGCGCCGACGGCCCCCTGGAGCGCCGCGACCCCGTCCAGGTGCCCGCGTTCGTCGCCGAGGAGGCCGGCAACCGCGACCAGGCCCGCACCCTCGTCCTCGACAGCGACTCCACCGCCCACGTCGACTACATGCTGGTGCGCGGCTCCGGCGCCCGCCTCGGCGACGCCGAACTCGCCACCGCCGACGGCGAGAACGGGCAGCTCGACAAGGTCGTCGCCAACCTCGTCGCCGGCTCCGGCGCCGACCAGGCCGACCAGCTCGGCAAGTTCGCCGTCGCCTACGTCCTCGTCCACAAGGGCGCGCCCCGCGAGGTCGCCCGCGTCCTGGACGCGACCCCCGGCCTGAAGCGGCTCAGCCAGCAGGGCGGCAGCGCCCTGTGGACGGTCGACCGGGAGGTCTCCCGCGCGGCCATCGTGCCCGCCTCCGGCTCCGGCACCACCACCGCGGTCGCCGCCGGCCCCGTCGAGATCCACACCGAGATCCCCGAGGGCACCGACGGCCGCGTCCTGCGCCTGGCCGACACCGCCGCCGACGGCTGGACGGCCACCCTGGACGGCAAGCCCCTCAAGGCCACCACCCTCGACGGCTGGGCCCAGGGCTTCGAACTCCCCGCCTCCGGCGGCAGGCTGGACGTCGTCTACGACGACCCGTTCACCCACACCGCCTGGCTGTGGACGCAGGGCTTCCTCGCCCTCGTCCTCGTCGTCCTCGCCCTGCCCGGCCGCCGCCGCGACGTGGACGACGACCTCCCCGAGGAGGAACAGCCCCTGCCCGCCCAGGCCGTCGGCGGCGAGGGCCGCCGCGCCCGCCGCCTGCGCGACCGCGCCGAGGCCGAGGAGCCCGCCGGCGAGGAGGACCCGCAGTCCCCCGAGCCGGACCGGCCCCCGGCCGCCGTCCCGCAGCAGCAGCCCTACGGCGACTGGGACACCCCGGACTACGCCGGCGCCGGCTACGACACCTACGCGGGCGACCCGTACCAGGGCGCCCAGCAGTACCCGGCCGGCGGCTACGACCAGCAGACGTACGACCCCTACCAGGGCGGCCAGTACGACCCCTACGCGTACGAGGGCGGGACCCGTGCCTCGTACGACCAGACGGCGTACCAGCAGCCCTACGACCCGGCGTACGGCCAGGGCTACGACCCCTCCTACGACCCGGCGCAGCACCACCCCCACGGCACCGGCAGCGAGCGCCCCGACGGGAGCCAGCAGTGAACCGCACCACCCTGTCCCTGATCGCCGGCACGGCCGCGCTCACCGCCGTCACCGGACTCGCGGTGCTCACCGCCCCCGACACCACCGGCACCGCCACCGCCAAGGCGGCCGCCGAGATGCCCGTGGAGCGCACCAGCCTGGTCTGCCCGGCGCCCAGCACCTCCGAGATCGCGGAGACGGCGTACACGTCGTTCACACCCGTCGTCCGGGGCGCGAGCGGCAAGGGCACCGCCCAACTGACCGCCGCCACCGAGGAGTCGGCGGACCCGACGGCCGCCAAGGGCGCCAAGTCCGGCAAGGGCGGCAAGAAGAAGACCCCGGCCAAGCCGGTCCTCACCCCGAAGGCGCCCGGCACCCCGGCCACCGGATCCACCAGCGGCGGCGACACGCCCGCGTTCATCGGAACCGCCGAGGGCGGGTACGCGCCCGGCTGGACCGTGCAGGAGACCACCGAGGTCGCCGTGGGCACGGGCCGCGGCCTGCTCGGCGTCAACTGCACCGCCCCGGACGCCGAGTTCTGGTTCCCGGGCGCCAGCACGGCCGCCGACCGCACGGACTACGTCCACCTCACCAACCCGGACGACTCCGCCGCCGTCGTCGACATCGAGCTCTACGGCAAGGACGGCGCCATCGCGACGACGGTCGGCGAGAACATCACCGTCAAGCCGCACTCCACCGACCCCATCCTGCTGTCCACGCTCACCGGCGAGAAGCTCGACGAACTGACCGTGCACGTCAACGTGCGCAGCGGGCGCGTGGCCGCCGCCGTCCAGGCCCTGGACGCCAAACTGGGTGGCGACTGGCTGGCCGCCGCCGGCGACCCGGCGGAGAGCCTGGTCATCCCCGGCATCCCCAAGGACGCCGTCTCCGCCCGCCTGATCGCCTTCGCGCCGGGCGACGCCGACGCCGACCTCAAGATCCAACTGGCCTCCGCCAGCGGCCTGATCACCCCGGCCGGCCACGAGACGCTGCACCTCAAGGCCGGCATGACCACCGCGGTCGACCTGGGCGACGTCACGCGCGGCGAGGCGGGCTCCCTGGTCCTCACACCGACGGGCGGGAAGACGCCGGTCGTGGCGGCGGTCCGGATCGTGCGTGGCAAGGGCGACAACCAGGAGTCGGCCTTCATCCCGGCCACGGCCGCGGTCGGCCCGCGCGCGTCGGTCGTGGCCAACACGGCCAAGGGCACGACCCTCTCCCTGACGGCACCCACGGGCACCGCCCAGATCAAGATCACGGCCTCGGCGGGCACCGAGGCGGGCACGACGACGTCCAAGACGTACACGATCAAGGCCGGCACGACCCAGGACATCACCCCGCCCGTCCCCGCGGGCCTGAAAGGCACCTACGCCCTGACGGTGGAACAGACGACGGACACCCCGGTCTACGCCTCCCGCCTCCTGACCTCGACGGACAAGGACACCCCGGGCTTCACGATCCAAACCCTCCCGAACGACAGGGGAACGGTGTCGGTACCGGTGGCGGACGAGAACCTGGAGGTACTCCAGAAGTGATGGCACTTCTGTCGCCGTAGCTGCGGGCAGTCGTGCCGCTGGGGCGGCACGGGTGGGAGCAGCGGCACCCCGCCGGCGCTGGCGAGCGAAACCCACCCCCGGCCCAGCCCAACACCGGTCACCACGCGACGACCGGCTCAGTCCTCCCCGTACCGAGGATCCACCGTCTCCGGAGTAAGCCCCAACAACTCGGCAACCTGCTCGACCACGACCTCATGCACCAACGCGGCCCGCTCGTCCCGCCCCTTCGTACGAATCTCCACCGGCCGCCGGTACACCACCACCCGAGCCCGCCGCCCGTCCCGCGCCGCCACGGTCCCCCCGAGGGGTACCGCCTCGTCGTTCCACGGCCCGCGCCCCGCCGCCCCGTCCAGCCGAGGCACCTCCAGCACCAGGAAGTCGATCTCGGCCAGCTGCGGCCACCGCCGCTCCAGCCGCTCCACGGAGTCCTGCACCAGATCAGCAAACGCTTCCGCCCGGCTGGCCGCCAACGGCACCTGGGGCGGCGCGATGGGCCCCCGCATGCCCCGACCGTGTCGATCACGACGGCGGGGCCCGGGGCCTGCGGCACGGGGCGGTACGGGGTTGTCCATCACTACTGAAGCGTAGTCCCCGGCACGCCCCGGCGCCCCGCCCCACGCGCCATCACCGTCACCGTCCGGCCACTGATCACCGCGTGTCGCAGGATGACCATTCCAGCCAAGGTTGGGCTCGATTCCGTATCTCTCCGAGACCGGCAAGCTCATGGCAATTGAGGGCGTTTGTCCCGACAGGCGACCGGATCCATCCCCGAAGCCTTCGCTAAAGACTGGCGTTCATGCAGGTCAGCGGGGTATGACAGGAGGTGCCCGTGAGGCGTTTCACAACACGACACGGTGGAGTGACCTGGTGGAGAGTCGTCGCGGCCCGCTCAAGAGTGCGGTACCGTCCAACGTCGTGAGCCCTGTACGTCGCTGTTCGCGAACCGCCTGCGGCCGACCCGCCGTCGCGACGCTGACGTACGTCTACGCCGACTCGACCGCGGTCCTCGGCCCGCTCGCGACCTACGCCGAACCCCACTGCTACGACCTGTGCGCCGAGCACTCCGAGCGCCTCACCGCGCCCCGCGGCTGGGAGGTCGTCCGCCTCCTCGACGGCTCGGCCCCGGCCCGGCCCAGCGGCGACGACCTGGAAGCGCTTGCCAACGCCGTCCGTGAGGCGGCCCGTCCGCAGGAGCGGGCGGCGGGCGCCGGCGGCGGGAGCCGCGCGGCCGACCCGATGGAGGTCGCCCGCCGGGGACACCTCCGCGTCCTGCGCTCGCCGGACAACTGATTCCCCCCGCCCGTTCCTGGGCGGACCCCTTGCGGGCGCCTTTTGACCTGGACGTTACGTCTGGAAGTCCACCCAGCGGACCCACAGCGGAGTGCCGGACCGGACGGGTAGTTTTGGGCCGAACCACAGGACTTTCAGAAGGGTTGGCCGTGGCTGCTGATCTGTCGCAGATCGTGAAGGCGTACGACGTACGCGGGGTCGTCCCGGACCAGTGGGACGAGTCGCTCGCGGAACTGTTCGGAGCGGCGTTCGTCCGGATCACCGGCGCGTCGGCCATCGTGATCGGCCACGACATGCGGCCCTCGTCACCCGGCCTGGCGGCCGCCTTCGCGCGCGGCGCGTCGGCCCGGGGCGTCGACGTCACCGAGATCGGCCTGTGCTCGACGGACCAGCTCTACTACGCCTCGGGCGCGCTCGATCTGCCGGGCGCCATGTTCACGGCCTCGCACAACCCGGCGCAGTACAACGGCATCAAGCTGTGCCGCGCCGGCGCCGCCCCGATCGGCCAGGACACCGGCCTCGCCGAGATCCGTGAACTCGCCGAGCAGTGGCTCGCATCGGGCGCGCCCGCGCCGACGGCCACGCCGGGAACCGTCACGCGCCGCGACACGTTGGAGGACTACGCGGCGCATCTGCGTTCCCTCGTCGACCTCACCGCCATCCGCCCCCTGAAGGTCGTCGTCGACGCGGGCAACGGCATGGGCGGCCACACCGTCCCCACGGTCTTCGCCGGCCTGCCCCTCACCCTCGTCCCGATGTACTTCGAACTCGACGGCACCTTCCCCAACCACGAGGCCAACCCCCTCGACCCCGCCAACATCGTGGACCTTCAGCACCGGGTGCGCGAGGAGGGCGCCGACCTCGGCATCGCCTTCGACGGCGACGCCGACCGCTGCTTCGTCGTCGACGAACGGGGCGAGCCGGTCTCACCGTCCGCGATCACCGCCCTGGTCGCCGCCCGCGAACTCGCCAGGAACGGCGGCAAGGGCACGGTCATCCACAACCTGATCACGTCCTGGACCGTCCCGGAGGTCGTGAAGGAGAACGGCGGCACACCGGTCCGCACCCGCGTCGGCCACTCCTTCATCAAGGCGGAGATGGCCCGGTCCGGCGCGATCTTCGGCGGCGAGCACTCCGCCCACTACTACTTCAAGGACTTCTGGAACGCCGACACGGGCATGCTGGCCGCCCTCCACGTCCTCGCCGCCCTCGGCGGCCAGGACGGTCCCCTCTCCGGCCTCGTCGCCCAGTACGACCGCTACGCGGGCTCCGGCGAGATCAACTCCACGGTCGACGACCAGGCGGCCCGCCTCGCCGCGATCAGGGCGGCGTACGCCGACCGCGCCGACGTCACCGTCGACGAACTCGACGGCCTCACGATCAGCGCCGCCGACTGGTGGTTCAACGTCCGCCCCTCCAACACGGAGCCCCTCCTCCGCCTCAACGCGGAGGCCAGGGACGAGGCGACGATGACGAAGGTACGCGACGAGATCCTGCACCTCATCCGCGCCTGAACCGGGCCGTTCCCCAAGGCCGGCGGGGTACGTCACCGCCCCGTCCCCGTGGCCCGGCCGACCCGCGCCGGGCCCCTTCCCGGCGGTACGCTGACCAGGCGCGCCCGCGCACAACCGCACACCGCACCACCACCCCGAAGGGACATCCCATGCCGCTCGAAGCCGGCCTCCTGGAGATCCTCGCCTGCCCGGCCTGCCACGCCCCGCTCAAGGAGCAGGACGCCGAGCTGATCTGCACCGGTCAGGACTGCGGCCTGGCGTACCCCGTCCGCGACGGCATCCCCGTCCTCCTGGTCGACGAGGCCCGCCGCCCGGCGTGACCACAGGGCGCCCACCCACCCCCAGCCGCGCTCCCTCCCGCCCGGCAGCACCCCTTCACGCCCTCCCCACCACCGACGCCCCGGCGCGGCACCGCCACGGCCACTCAGCCCTGCCGGCCCCAACCGACAGCCGCTCCGCGAAGCTTCCGTCAAAGAGCGGCCATCTCCCGATCAGCCGCGCCCGTCAATCTGCGGCCGTCAATCTGCGGGCAGCTGCCGTCGACCGGCGCGTCCGTCAGACGCCGACCAGCTCCCGGTCAGCCGTGCCCGCCCCTCCGCGGCCGGCTCCCGTCAGCCGCATCCGCCCATCCGCCCCTCCGCGGGCAATCGTGCCGCTGGGGCGGCACGGGTGGGCGCGGGCGGCACCCCGCCGGCGCCGGGCTGCGCAACCCACCCCCGGCCCACCCCCGCCCACCCGCACCTCACCACCAACAGCCCCCCGGTACCGCACACCCCGCCGCACCCCTACCCCCCGACCCCCGGCGACCGGAGACTGACCCCATGCTCGACGAATCGCTGCTGGACACGCCGGAGGCCCTCGCCGAGGCCGACCGCCGCGCCCTGCTCCGCGGCGCCGCAGAAGCCGGCGCCCGCGTCCGTACCGCCGCCCGCCACGCCACAGAGGCCGGCGTCCACGAACTGAAACCGGACGGCCGCCCCCGAGCCATCCTCATCGCCGGCCCCGGCGCCGCCGCAGCCTGCGTCGCCGACCTCCTCCGCACCCTCGCCGGCGCCGCCTGCCCCGTCACCCGCCTCGCCCCCACCGGCGTAGCCCCCGCCGCGGGCGCCCTGCGCTGGGAACTCCCCGGCTGGGCCGGCTCCGTGGACCTTCTCCTCATCGCCACCCCCGACGGCACCGAACCCGGCCTCTCCCTGCTCGCCGAGCAGGCGTACCGCCGAGGCTGCACCGTCGTCGCCGTCGCCCCCGCCCGCTCCCCCCTCACGGAGTCCTCCGGCGTCGCCCACGGCCTGTTCGTCCCGATGGCGGCCGCCCCCTACGAACACGACGAACAACAACCCCCCACCGCGTCCGCCCCCGGCGTACTGTGGGCCCTGCTCACCCCCCTGCTCGCCCTCCTGGACCGCATCACCCTGATCTCCGCCCCCACCGAGGCCCTGGAGAAGGTCGCCGACCGCCTCGACCACATCGCCGAGCGCTGCGGCCCCGCCATCGCGACCTACAGCAACCCCGCCAAGACCCTCGCCGCCGAACTCGCCGACGCGCTGCCCGTCGTATGGACCGAAGGCGTCTCCGCCGGCCCCGCCGGCCGCCGTTTCGCCGCCGCCCTCGCGGAACTTGCCGGCCGCCCCGCCCTCGTCGCCGAACTCCCCGAGGCCCTCGCCGAACACAGCGCCCTCCTCGCCGGCCCCCTCGCCGCCAGCGCCGACCCCGACGACTTCTTCCGCGACCGCGTAGAGGAAGCACCCGCCCTGCACGCGCGCGTAGTGCTGCTGCGCGACCGCCCCATCGAGGGCCTCACCGCCGCCCGCGCCGCCCGTGAGCTGGCCCTCAGCCACGACACGCCGATCAGCGAACTCGAACCCGAACCCGGCGACGAACTCGAGACCCTCGCCGAACTGATCGCCATCACGGATTTCGCCGCCATCTACCTCGCGCTCGCCACGGGAGCTTGACGAGGCTGGTGTAACCCTCTGGGCCATCCCTGAGCGTCGTACGCGCCGCACGACAGAGAGAGCAGGCAGAGACAAGCGCATGGACCGCCTCGACAACACCGTCCGCCCCTACGCCTGGGGTTCGCCCACCGCGATCCCGCACCTCCTCGGCGTCGAGCCGACCGGCGAGCCGCAGGCCGAGATGTGGATGGGCGCCCACCCCGGAGCCCCCTCGCGCACCGCCCGCGGCACCCTCGACGAGGTGATCCGGGCCGCCCCCCAGCAGGAACTCGGCCCCCGCGCCGTCACCAGGTTCGGCCCCCGCCTGCCCTTCCTCCTCAAGCTTCTCGCCGCCGGCGCCCCCCTCTCCCTCCAGGTCCACCCCGACCTCACACAGGCGAAGGAGGGCTACGCCGACGAAGAGCGCCGCGGCATCCCCCTCGACGCCGGCCACCGCAACTACAAGGACGCCAACCACAAACCCGAACTCATCTGCGCCCTCACCGAGTTCGACGGCCTGTGCGGCTTCCGCGACCCCGCCCGCACCGCCGACCTCCTCGAAGGACTCGGCGTCGACTCCCTCAAGCCGTACGCCGACCTGCTGCGCGCCCACCCCGAGGAAGCCGCCCTGCGGGAAGTCCTCACCGCCGT
The DNA here is from genome assembly GCF_055580085.1 of Streptomyces sp. NPDC032126. Taxonomy (NCBI): domain Bacteria; kingdom Bacillati; phylum Actinomycetota; class Actinomycetes; order Kitasatosporales; family Streptomycetaceae; genus Streptomyces; species Streptomyces sp. NPDC032126. The sequence continues at coordinate 6,744 of NZ_JBVIMA010000009.1, read as the reverse complement.
CCTCACCGCCGACCGCACGGAGATGGCCAACACCGTTGCCGCCACCGCGTCCGCCTGCGACCGCCTCGGCGGCCCCTACGCCCCCTACGCCGGCATCGCCCACCACTATCCCGGCGACCCCGGCGTCATCGCCGCCCTGCTCCTCAACCACGTCCGCCTGCAACCCGGCGAGGCCCTCTTCCTCGGCGCAGGCATCCCGCACGCGTACCTGAACGGCCTCGGCGTCGAGATCATGGCCAACTCCGACAACGTCCTGCGCTGCGGCCTGACCCCCAAGCACGTCGACGTCCCCGAGCTCCTGCGCGTCGTCCGCTTCGAACCCGGCGACCCCGGCGTACTGCGCCCCGAGGCGTCCCCCGACGGCGAAGAGGTCTACGAGACGCCCATCGACGAGTTCCGGCTGTCCCGGTACGTCCTCCCCGCGGGCACCGCCGCCCACGACCTCACCCGCCCCGCCCCGCAGATCCTGCTGTGCACGGCGGGCGCCGTCCGGGCGGGGGAGTACGACCTCACCCCCGGCCGGTCGGTGTTCGTCCCGGCGGGCGAGACGGCCCGGGTGTCCGGCACGGGAACACTCTTCCGGGCCACTGTGATCGTATGACCGGACCTGTGGACACCTGACGCGCCCGTGCCCGGGCGGGCTGCAAGAATGACCCACCGGCAAAGGACGGGCAAAGCCACGACGAGGCTGGACCCCGGACGGCGTACGCACGAAGGCGATACGTACGAAGGCGATACGTACGAAGGCGAAGGGACAACGCGGACACATGAGCGCGTCAGGCGGCACCAAGGCGATCGTGGCGGCACTCGGCGCCAACCTCGCGATCGCGGCATCGAAGTTCGTGGCGTTCGCCTTCAGCGGCTCCTCGTCGATGCTCGCCGAGGGCGTTCACTCGCTCGCCGACTCCGGCAACCAGTTCCTCCTCCTGATCGGCGGCAAGAAGGCGCAGCGCGAGGCCACCCCGCAACACCCCTTCGGGTACGGCCGCGAGCGCTACATCTACGCCTTCCTCGTCTCGATCGTCCTCTTCTCCGTCGGCGGCATGTTCGCCATCTACGAGGGCTACGAGAAGATCAAGCACCCCCACGAGGTGGAGCACTGGTACTGGCCGGTCGGCGTCCTCGTCTTCGCGATCATCGCCGAGGGCTTCTCGTTCAAGACCGCCATCCAGGAGTCGAACGAACTGCGCGGCAAGCTCTCCTGGTCGCAGTTCATCCGCCGCGCCAAGGCCCCCGAGCTGCCCGTCGTCCTCCTGGAGGACTTCGGCGCCCTCATCGGCCTGGTCCTCGCCCTCGGCGGCGTCGGCCTCGCCCTGATCACCGGCGACGGCGTCTGGGACGGCATCGGCACCCTCTTCATCGGCATCCTCCTCGTCCTCATCGCCCTCGTCCTGGCCGCCGAGACCAAGTCGCTGCTCCTCGGCGAGGCCGCCGGCCTGGACGAGGTGAAGAAGATCGAGGCCGCGATCGTCGACGGCGACACCGTCACCGGCGTCATCCACATGCGCACGCTCCACCTCGGCCCCGAGGAACTCCTGGTCGCCGCCAAGATCGCCGTCCAGCACGACGACACGGCCACCGAGGTCGCCTCCGCCATCGACGCCGCCGAGGCCCGCATCCGCAAGGCCGTCCCCATCGCCCGCGTCATCTACCTGGAGCCGGACATCTACAGCGAGGCAGCGGCCGCCCAGGGCCCCGACCCCCAAGCCACCCCCGGCGGCCCGACCCCCCACGCCGCCGACCACTGACTCACCCGACCGAACCCGGCCCCCACCCGCCCACCGCACGACCAACCCCCCGTAATCGGCGCGATCTGTTCGGACGCGGACTGGGGACGACGGCGACCAGCGTGTAGCTTTGAACGGAGCCAGACGTCGCTGCTGATGGCGGTCGGGCGGTCCCGACACGGACCGACCGAGGGAGAGAGGGCCTCCGACGGACTGCGCTGCGCGCACGCGGGCATGCCTGTGTCCCCTCAGGGCACCCCTGTGTCCGCCGCCGCGCAGACCAGCCCTACCCACACCTCGCCCCAACCCCGAGGAGCAGCCCGCAATGACCACTGTCGACAACCGACAGGACTTCAAGGTCGCCGACCTCTCCCTCGCCGCCTTCGGCCGCAAGGAGATCACGCTCGCCGAGCACGAGATGCCCGGCCTGATGTCGATCCGCAAGGAGTACGCCGAGGCGCAGCCCCTGGCCGGCGCCCGCATCACCGGCTCCCTGCACATGACCGTGCAGACCGCCGTCCTGATCGAGACCCTGGTCGCCCTGGGCGCCGAGGTCCGCTGGGCGTCCTGCAACATCTTCTCCACCCAGGACCACGCCGCCGCCGCCATCGCCGTCGGCCCGAACGGCACGCCCGAGAACCCCCAGGGCGTCCCGGTCTTCGCCTGGAAGGGCGAGACCCTGGAGGAGTACTGGTGGTGCACCGAGCAGGCCCTGACCTGGCCGAACAGCCTCACCGGCGGCCCCAACATGATCCTGGACGACGGCGGTGACGCCACCCTCCTCGTCCACAAGGGCGTCGAGTACGAGAAGGACGGCAAGGTCCCCTCCGTCGACACCGCCGAGTCCGACGAGCACCGCGTCATCCTCGAACTCCTGCACCGCACCATCACCGACGGCTCGCAGAAGTGGACCCAGCTGGCGTCCGAGATCCGCGGCGTCACCGAGGAGACCACCACCGGCGTCCACCGCCTGTACGAGATGCAGCGCGACGGCGTCCTCCTCTTCCCGGCGATCAACGTCAACGACGCCGTCACCAAGTCGAAGTTCGACAACAAGTACGGCTGCCGCCACTCCCTGATCGACGGCATCAACCGCGCCACCGACGTCCTCATCGGCGGCAAGACCGCGGTCGTCTGCGGCTACGGCGACGTGGGCAAGGGCTGCGCGGAGTCCCTGCGCGGACAGGGCGCCCGCGTCATCGTCACCGAGATCGACCCGATCTGCGCCCTCCAGGCGGCGATGGACGGCTACCAGGTCACAACCCTCGACGAGGTCATCGACAAGGCCGACATCTTCATCACCACGACCGGCAACAAGGACATCATCATGGCCGCCGACATGGCCAAGATGAAGCACCAGGCCATCGTGGGCAACATCGGCCACTTCGACAACGAGATCGACATGGCCGGCCTCGCCAAGGTCCCCGGCATCGTCAAGGACGAGGTCAAGCCGCAGGTCCACACCTGGACCTTCCCCGACGGCAAGGTCATCATCGTCCTGTCCGAGGGCCGCCTGCTGAACCTGGGCAACGCCACCGGCCACCCGTCGTTCGTGATGTCCAACTCCTTCGCGGACCAGACCCTGGCCCAGATCGAGCTGTTCACCAAGCCCGACGCCTACCCGACCGGCGTCTACACGCTGCCCAAGCACCTGGACGAGAAGGTCGCCCGCCTCCACCTGGACGCGCTCGGCGTGAAGCTCACCAAGCTGCGCCCCGAGCAGGCCGCGTACATCGGCGTCGAGGTCGACGGCCCGTACAAGTCGGACCACTACCGCTACTGAGCCCCCCGCCCGCACCACGTCGGGCCAGTGACGGCAGAACCTCAGAGGCAGGCCCCCGCACCCCCGTGTCGGGGGCCTGCCCCTTGGGCCCGTCGACCGGACCACCGCACCCAGCAGGGCGCCGGCGGACCCGCCCGACCAGCTCGTCAGACCTCAGGACCCCCATGCCCCGCGGCCGCTATTCGCTCCACGATCCGCACGATCACACCCCTCTCGCGGAAGAACACTTCCAGTGCGCCCCGGGCCCCTCCGGCTGGCGCTACGTCTCCCAACTGACCACCCCCAGCGGCGATCACCGCGGCTCCGTCGACCTCACCCTCGACGACCTCGGCCGCCCCATCCGCCTCGAACTCCACGCGGGCGGCTGGCAGGTCCGCGGCGCCGCCCTGGACGGCGTCACCTGGGTCCGTACCGACCCCACTGGGGTCCATGCCACCGAAGGCAACGTGCGCGCCCACGCCTTCACCGGCACCTCCCCGGCGTTCCTCATCGCCACCACCCGTCTCCTGCGCCTCACCCCTTCCGCCTCCGCGACCCGCGTACGCCTCGTGACCTTCACGGACCCGGTCCTCGCCCCGCGCACCGTCGACCAGTCCTGGGCCCTGCTGGAAAGAGAAGCACACGCCACTGACAACGGCCCCCTGACCGTGGACGAATACCAGGTCACAGCCCTGGACACCGGAGAACAGCACACCGTCCACATCGCCGGGGACGTGGTCCTGGCAGCCCCGGGAATCGAGCTGGAGGACCTCGCTTCACCCCCGTCGACGTTCCCCTGAGACACGGGCCCCGCAGCCGGACAGGGGAGGGCCCCACCAGCCCCACCCGCACCCGAGCCGGGCCGCATCAAGCCGGCGGCACGAACCCCGTCGCGGGCCGATCCCCCGAAGACGACGCAGGACGCCGCTCGTCCTCACCGGCCACCGGCCCGGAGCCCGCCCCCACACCCCCGGCCACACCCCCACCACCGCTCACCGCCGGACCGTACACACCGCCCACCGACGCACCCCCACCAGCCCGTCGCACCTCCCGCCCCTGCCGCTCCTGAACCACCGCGGCCAAATACGCGGCCGGAGGCACCCCCTGCGGCACGGGCACCCCGGTCCGCGCCGCGAGATCGCCCGCCAGACGCTCCGCCATGCTCCAGCCGACCTGCGGATCCAGCTGATGCATCCGACCGAGGTACTGCCGCACGGCCAACCACAGACCATCCGGCACCGCCGACAGATCAAGCCCGGAGAAACGTCCCGCCAGCCACGGAGGAGGCGGCGGCGCGAAACCCGCCCGAGCGACCGGCACCCGCTCCCGCACCACCAGCGTCCCCGCGAACACATCCCCGAGCCGCCGCCCCCGCGCCGACACCAAAGAGGCGATACACGCCACGACCCCGCCCGTCAGCAGAATCTCCACCACCCCGATCGCCCCCCGCACGAGCGCGTGCCGGAACCGGATCGGCCCCCCGTCGTCCCGCACCACCCGCAACCCGCACGCCATCTTCCCGAGCGAACGCCCATGACTGAGCGTCTCGACCGCGACCGGCCCACCCACCAGCACCAGCAGGAACGAAGCGATCGACAACGCGAACCGCACCGCCTCGTCCAAAGAAGCCGTGGCCACCACCAACCCGATCGTCACGATCACATAGACGGTCAGAGCCAACGTCAGATCCAGCAACACGGCCAGCGCCCTGCTGGGCAACCTGGCGGGCCTCAGCTCCAGCGCCACCGCCTCACCCGTCACCAGCTCACTCACGTCCGCCGCCCCTTCCCTGACCTGCCCCAAGAACGGCCAGTCTGCCAAGCTGAGGACACATCGCGCCGCGGTACGAAAAGCTGACACGAACAGCCGAGGAGCAGGCACCCCGATGGACCTCGACGTCTTCGTCTCCACTCACCGCGCCGAGTGGGACCGGCTCGACGCCCTGCTGCGCAGGCGCCGCCTCACCGGCGCCGAGGCAGACGAACTCGTCACCCTCTACCAGCGCACCGCGACCCACCTCTCCCTGATCCGGTCGAGCGCACCCGACCCACAACTCACCGGCCGCCTCAGCCAACTCGTGGCACGCGCGCGTAGCGCCGTGACCGGCACCCGCCGGGCCTCATGGCGCGACGTCACCCGCTTCCTCACCCATGGATTCCCCGCCGCGGTCTACCGCTCCCGCCACTGGTGGGTACCCACCGCACTCGTGTCCACTGCCGTGGCCGTCGTCCTGGGCTGGTGGATAGGCACCCACCCCGAGGTGCAGTCCACCATCGCCACATCCAGCGAACTGCGCGAACTGACCCGCCCCGGCGGCGAGTACGAGACCTACTACTCCAGCCACCCCGCGGCCGCCTTCGCCGCCCAGGTCTGGACGAACAACGCCCAGGCCGCCGCGATGTGCCTGGTTCTGGGCGTCTTCCTGGGCCTGCCCGTCCTCTGGATCCTGCTCCAGAACATGCTCAACCTCGGCATCGGAATCGGCCTCATGTCCTCGGCCGGACGCCTCGACACCTTCCTCGGCCTGGTCCTCCCGCACGGCCTGCTCGAACTGACCGCGGTCTTCGTCGCCGCCGGCACCGGCCTGCGCCTCGGCTGGACCGTCATCGACCCGGGCCCACGCACCCGGCGCATCGCCCTCGCCGAGGAAGGCCGAGCCGCCGTGGGCATGGCGATCGGCCTGGCCCTGGTCCTGTTCGTCTCCGGCGCCATCGAAGGCTTCGTCACCCCGTCCGGCCTGCCCACCTGGTCCCGCATCACCATCGGCGTCCTCGCCGAGCTCGCCTTCCTTGCCTACGTCTATGTCCTGGGCGGACGCGCGGTCCGTACCGGCGAGACGGGTGACGTCGAGGCCGCGGAACGCAGCGCCACGCTGCCGACAGCCGCTTGATGTGCGGACACGGCCGCTGAGCTGCTAGTCTCCTCTTCGCCCCGCAAGAGCCGTTGACACGGATCAAGCGGGGAGGTAGATTCGAACAGTTGCCTGGAACTGGGCGTGACCCGGTCGGCGACAGTGAGAATCTATCGGCATCTCGGAGTATCGATTCCGCAGAAGCCTCCTCCGATGAATCGGGAATGAATGGCCGCCGGTCAGACCGGCCCAGAACTTCTGATAAAGTCGGAACCGCCGGAAGGGAAACCGCGAAACAAAAGCGGAAGCCCGGAAAGCACCGAGGAAATCGGATCGAGAAAAGATCTGATAGAGTCGGAAACGCAAGACCGAAGGGAAGCGCCCGGAGGAAAGCCCGAGAGGGT
>NZ_JBVIMA010000008.1:0-457544 GCF_055580085.1 Streptomyces sp. NPDC032126 | reverse complement strand
AGCAGGCGGGCGCGGGCGGCGACGAGGGTGCAGGCATCGGCAAGGCTGAGGATGCCGGCCACATGGGCGGCCGTGATTTCGCCGATGGAGTGGCCGATCAGGTAGTGGGGTGTGACGCCGAAGTGCTGGAGGAGTCGGAAGAGGGCGGTCTCCAGGGCGAAGAGGGCGGGCTGGGTGTAGAGGGTGTCTTCCAGCAGGGCTGCCTGTTCGGTTCCCTCTTCGGCCCACATGACCTGGCGTAGAGGCGTGTCGAGGTGCGGGTCGAGCAGTGCGCACACCTCGTCGAGGGCCTGGGCGAACACGGGCTGGCTGTCGTACAACTCCCGACCCATACCCAGGCGTTGGCTTCCCTGCCCCGCGAACAGGAACGCCGTCTTGCCCGCACCGCCAGCTGATCCTCGTACGAGATGGGGATGCTCGTCCCCGTCGGCCAGTGCTTGGAGTCCGGCCAGGAAGTCGTCGCGGTCTTCGGCTACGACGGCGGCCCGCTGCTCCAGATGCGCCCGAGTGGTGGCGAGGGAGAACCCGATATCGGTGAGCGGGAGGTCTCCGCCCGCCAACTCCCTTACTCGCGCCGCCTGTTCCCGCAACGCGCTCTCGCTCTTGGCGGACATTACCCACGCCACCGGCCCACCCGGCGAGTGCGTCACCCCGGCCGCGGCGGCTTCCTCCTCTGGTGCCTGTTCCAGGATGACGTGGGCGTTGGTCCCGCTGATCCCGAAGGACGACACCGCCGCACGCCTGGGCCGGCCCGTCTCCGGCCACGGGCGGGCCTCGGTGAGGAGGGAGACCGCGCCCGCCGTCCAGTCCACCTCGGCCGAGGGTTCCTCGGCGTGGAGTGTGCGGGGCAGCTCTCCTCGGCGCAGTGCCTCGATCATCTTGATCACGCTGGCCACACCCGCCGCGGCTTGCGTGTGGCCGATGTTCGGCTTGATGGAGCCCAGCCACAGCGGCTGTTCCGGGTCCCGGTCCTGGCCGTAGGTCGCTAGCAGCGCCTGTGCCTCGATGGGGTCGCCGAGACTGGTTCCGGTGCCGTGCGCGTCGATGGCGTCGACCTGGTCGGGGGTGAGCCGGGCGTCGGCGAGGGCGGCGCGGATGACCCGCTGCTGCGAGGGGCCGTTGGGCGCGGTGAGGCCGTTACTGGCGCCGTCCTGGTTGATGGCGCTGCCCCGGATGACCGCGAGGACGCGATGGTTCTGCCTGCGGGCCTCGGAGAGGCGCTCCAGTACGAGGACGCCGACGCCCTCGCCCCAGGCGGTGCCGTCGGCGCCGGCGCCGAACGACTTGCAGCGGCCGTCCGGGGCCAGACCGCCCTGGCGGCTGAACTCCACGAAGATGCCGGGCGTCGCCATGATCGTGGCACCGGCGGCGAGCGCCATCCCGCACTCGCCGTTGCGCAGTGCCTGGACGGCCAGGTGCATCGCGACGAGGGAAGAGGAGCAGGCGGTGTCGACACTGACCGCCGGCCCTTCGAGCCCGAGGGTGTAGGCGAGGCGCCCGGACACGACGCTGGCGATCATTCCGGTGAGCAAGTAGCCCTCGGAGGCGCCGGCGTCCTCTTGGAGGAGGGAGACGTATTCCTGTCCGGCGACGCCCGCGAAGACGCCGGTGTCGGTGCCGTGCAGGGCGGTGGGGGCGAGCCCGGCGTTCTCTACGGCCTCCCACGCCGTTTCCAGCAGGAGCCGCTGTTGCGGGTCCATGGCCAGTGCCTCGCGGGGGCTGATGCCGAAGAAATGGGCGTCGAATTCATCGGCGTCGTGGATGAAATGGCCGAGGTTCGTGTACGACTTGCCGCGGGTGGTCGCGTCGGGATCGTAGAGTTCGGCGAGGTTCCAGCCGCGTCCGGTGGGGAATTCGGAAATGGTCTCCGTGCCGCCTGCGACGATGTTCCACAGGTCCTCGGGGGACCGTGTGTCGCCGGGGAACCGACAGGCCATGCCCACCACCGCGATGGGTTCGTGGTTGCGGGACTCGATGTCGTTCAGACGCTGACGGGCCTGGTGCAGGTCTGCCGTGACGCGCTTGAGATACCCGCGGAGCCGGTCCTCGTTCGCCATGTGACGCCCAGCCTTCTCGAATGCCTACCGGTCGGTCACGAACCAGTGGATTGGTGGTCGGAGCATTCATGGTCGAGAAGACGTCTTAAGTGGCTCTTGTTTGGGCCTTATGGGGTGTTGGGAGGATTATTTCCGATGTGTTGTGGGACTGTTTTTCGGGGGACCGGATTACCAGGCGACGGGCAATTCCAGTACACCGTAGGTGTTGTGTCCCACGCGTGTCGCGATGTCCTGGGAATCGTCGGCGAGTCGAAGCCCGGGAAGGCGCCTGAACAGCTCGGGAAGGCCGATCCTCAGCTCGGCGCGGGCCAGGTTGTGTCCGATGCACTGATGGATTCCGTGCCCGAAGGCGAGATGGCTGTTCTCGGTACCGTGGAAGTCGAATACGTCGGGGTCCGGGAAACGCCGGGCGTCACGGTTCGCGGCGGAGATGGACAGCGTCACCGTCTCGCCCTTGCGGACGAGGACGCCGCCTATCTCGATGTCGGCGAGTGCGGCCCGTGAGGTGAACTGCACGATGGACAGATAGCGCAGGAACTCGTTGACCGCCTCGTCCGAGAGGACCGTGACGCCCGTGAGGCCGGCGCGGACCTTCTCGTCCCGCAGCGCCAGATACGTGCCGAGGCTGAACATGTTCGCGGTCGTCTCATGGCCCGCGACGAACATGAGGAAGGCCAGTCCGGTCAGCTCCTCGTCGGTCATCTCGCCGTCGGCGATGAGCACGCTCAGCAGGTCGTCCGACGGATCGCGGTGCTTGCCGCGGACGAGCTCCGCCATGACGGCGTTGGTGGCGCGCACCGCCGCGCCGGCCTCCTCCGGGGGCGTGGCCGGGTCGAGCGTGAGGGCGCGCAGGCGCGAGATCTCCTCGCTGATGCCCGGGTCGGCGCCCAGGAGTTCGGAGATGACCTGCACCGGGATGGGCAGCGCGAAGGAGCCCACCAGGTCGGCGGGCGGTCCCTGCCGTTCCATGGCGTCGATGTGCCGCGCGACGATCCGCTCGATGGCCGGTTCGAGCTGCCGCACCCGGCGCACGGTGAAGTGCCGGTTGAGCGGCTTGCGGTAGCGGGTGTGCTCCGGCGGGTCCATGCCGATGAACATGCCCGGCGGGGCCGGCATGGGCTTGATGGCCATGGGCACCGGGGAGCTCCTGAGCTCGTGCCGGGAGCTGAAGTCGGGGTGGGTGAGCAGCTCACGGCCGAGGTCGTGGTCCGTGACCAGCCAGCCCAGGGTTCCATCGGCGTACGACATCCGGGCGATGGGGCGCTTCTCGCGCAGCTCGCCGAGGGCGTCGGGCGGGCTGAAGGGGCAGCTCCGGGCGGTCGGGAGTCCTTCGATGATGATCTCTTCGCTGTCGGTCATGTCCTTGCCTCTCTCGGTGGGGCGGGGTGGTGGCCGGCCCGGCGGGCCCGATGGTGCGTTCTGCGGTGTGCGCCGGAACGGCGTGTCTCAGAGGGGTCTCACAGCTCGTTCTCGATGAAGTCGAAGATCTCCTCGTCCGAGGCCGTGTCCATCCGGTCGGAGATGTCGCGCGGGTCGGGCGAGGCGGGGTCCGAGGCCGAGGAGCTGTCGGAGCCGTCCAGCCGGAAGAGGAACTCCCGCAGCCGGGAGGCGAGTTTGGCGCGGGTGGCCGCGTCGAGGTCGTCGGTGAGCACGGCCGACTGGAGCCGGGCGAGCTCGGCGAGGGCCGGGGCCTCCGCCATGTCCTCCTCGGGGGCGAGCCGTTCACCCAGATAGGCGGCGAGGGCGGCCGGTGTCGGATGGTCGAAGACGACCGTCGCGGGCAGCCTCAGTCCCGTGGCCGTCCTGAGGTGGTTGCGCAGCTCCACCGCGGACATGGAGTCGAATCCGATGTCCTTGAACGCCTTCGCCTCCTCCACATCGGCGGCCCCACTGTGCCCGAGCACCGACGCGGTGAAGCCGCGCACCGCGTCCAGGAGCAGCCGGCCGCGCTCGGCCGCGCTCTTTCCGGCGAGCCGCTGCGGCAGCGTCGCCGCGGCGGGACCGGAACCCGCGGCGGCCGCCGGCCGCGTACGCGGGCCCACCAGCGCGCCCAGCATCGACGGTACGGCCGCCCCGCCGGACGCCTGGCCGCGCAGCGCCGGCAGATTCAGCCGGGCCGGGACGAGCGAGGCCCGTTCCGAGGCGCAGGCCGCGTCGAACAGGGCCAGGCCCTCCTCGGTGGCGAGCGGCAGCACACCGCTGCGGGCCATGCGCGCCCGGTCGGCGCCGTCGAGCTCGCCGGTCAGTCCACTGGTCTGCGCCCACAGTCCCCAGGCGAGGGACTGGGCGGGCAGGCCCTGGGCGCGGCGGTGCTGGGCGAGCGCGTCCAGGAAGGTGTTGGCGGCCGCGTAGTTGCCCTGCCCCGCGTTGCCGAGCACACCGGCGGCCGACGAGAACAGTGTGAACAAGGCGAGATCCCTGTCCTTGGTCAGCTCGTGCAGGTTCCATGCCGCGTCCGCCTTGGGCCGCAGCACCCGATCCAGGTGCTCCGGAGTGAGTGACGGAACGATGCCGTCGTCCAGGACTCCGGCCGTGTGGACGACACCGGTCAGCGGCCGGTCGTCGGGAATCGCGTCCAGCAGGTCACCGAGCGCCCGCCGGTCTCCCGCATCACAGGCGACGATCTCGATGTCGGCGCCAAGGGCCCTGAGTTCCCGGGACAGTTCGGCGGCCGACTCGGCGTCCGGCCCGCGACGGCTGGTCAGCAGCAGATGCCGTACGCCGTGTTCGGTGACGAGATGACGGGCCGTCAGCGCGCCCAGGGTGCCGGTGCCGCCGGTGACGAGCACGGTGCCGTCGGGGTCCAGCGGCGCGGGGACGGTCAGCACGAGCTTGCCGATGTGCCGTGCCTGACTGAGGTACCGGAACGCCTCCCCCGCCCGGCGGATGTCCCAGGTGCGCAGGGGCGCCGGCACGAGCACACCGCTCTCGAACAGGTCCACCAGCTCGGCGAACATCTCCTGGATCAGATCCGGATCGGTGCCGACCATCGCGAACAGGTCGTACGCCCGGTAGCTCACCCCGGGATGGTCGGCCGCCACCTCCTCGGCGTCCCGCAGATCGGTCTTGCCCATCTCCAGGAAATGACCGCCCTTGGGCAGGGTGCGCAGCGAGGCGTCCACGAACTCATGGGCCAGCGAGTTCAGTACGACGTCCACGCCCTGGCCGTCCGTGGCGTCCAGGACGGCGCGTTCGAAGTCGAGGGTGCGGGAGTTCGCGATGTGGGCGTCGTCGAAGCCGTCGGCGCGCAGCACGTCCTGCTTGGGCGGGCTGGCGGTCGCGAACACCTCGGCCCCCGCATGCCGGGCCAGCTGTACGGCGGCCATGCCGACGCCGCCCGTGGCGGCGTGCACCAGCAGCCGCTGCCCCGCCCGCAGCCCGGCCAGCCGGAACAGGCCGTAGTAGGCGGTCAGGAAGGTCACGGGCAGGGACGCGGCCGCGACGAGGTCGAGACCCGCCGGAACACGGCACACCAGCCGCTGGTCCGCCACCGCGACCGGACCGAGCCCGGTGGTGAACAGCCCCATCACCCGGTCGCCCGGCGCCAACCCGGTCACCTCCGGCCCGACCTCGACCACCACACCGGCGCCCTCGCCGCCGATCACCGCGTCGTGCCCGGGCAGCATGCCCAGCGAGATGAGCACATCCCGGAAGTTGAGACCGGCCGCCCGGAGCGAGACCCGCACCTGACCGGGGAGCAACTCCCGGGCGGCTTCGGGGCATTCCTCGTACACGAGCCGGTCGAGCGTGCCGGTCCCGGCGGCGGCCAGCCGCCAGGCCCGGTCGGCCACGGCACCGGAGAGGAGCGGCGCGGCGGTGGCACCGTCGTCCCTGCCCCCGGCGGCCGGGGTGCGGGCCAGGCGGGGGGCCAGGACCTGCCCGTCGCGGATCGCCGTCTGGGGCTCGGCGGAGGCGAGGGCGAGGAGCAGGAGGTGGGTCGGGTCCGCTGCGGTGGCTGAGGGGTGGCCGGCGTCGGCACCGGTGTCCGGCGTGGGGGTGTGGTCGGTGTCGATCAGGAGGAAACGATCCGGGTTCTCGGTCTGGGCGGTCCGGACCAGCCCCCACACCGCCGACCGGGCGAGATCGAGCACGTCCTCGTCGTCACGGGCGGCCACGGCGCGCCGGGTGACCAGTGCCAGACGCGTGCCGCCGAGCCGGTCGTCGGTGAGGAAGCGCTGGAGCAGCCCCAGGACGGCGTGGGTGGCCCGGTGCGCGGCCGTGCCGGGCTCCGCGGAGGTGTCCGGGTCGGCGCACAGTACGACGGCGGTCTCGGGGACGGCTGCCCGCGCGTCGATCGCCGCGACCAACGCGTCCAGACTCGGGTACGCGTCCACGGAGGCGTCGCCGCCCGTGAAGTCGAGGCCGTCACCGACGAGAGCGAGGGCCTTCGGCAGCAGGGCGTCGTCGACGGGAGCGATCGGCTCCCAGGCGACATGCAGCAGGGAATCCTGGCCGCCGCCGTCCCGCACCACGACCTGCTCGGCGGAGACCGGACGGGTCGTGAGGTCCGCGACGCTGATCACCGGAATGCCGTCGAAGTCGGTGACATCGAGCGACACGGACTGTTGACCGGTGACGGCCAGGTGGACGCGCAGGGCCGTCGGCCGCGTGGAGTGCAGGGAGACCCCGGACCAGGAGAACGGCAGCCGCGCCGCCTCCTCCCCGGTGTCGATGAACGCGCTGACATGGAGGGCGGCGTCGAGGAGGGCGGGATGGACGCCGTATCCGGTGGCGTCGAGGTCGTGGGGGAGCTGGACTTCGGCGTAGAGGTCGTCGCCGTGACGCCAGGCGGCGGTCAGGCCCTGGAAGGCCGGCCCGTACGACAGGCCGAGCCCCGCCAGATGCGTATGGACCTCGTCGACGGCCAGCGGAGACGCGGGCGCCGGGGGCCAGGCGGTGAATCCGGCGTCCGTCCGCGCCTCGGTGTTCTCCGTGGTGGTGAGGGTGCCGCTCGCGTGGAGGACCCAAGGACGTTCTACGTCGGCGCTAGGGCCGTCCGCTGCTGTTGCGGGGCGTGGCCGCGAGTGGATGGTCAGGGAACGGGCCCCGCTCTCCTCAGGCGTACCGACGGCGACGTGGAGGTGGACGGCTTGGTCGTCGGAGAGGGTCAGGGGAGCGTGCAGGGTGAGTTCCTCGATGTGAGGCGCGCCGGTCTGCTCACCGGCGTGCAGAGCGAGGTCGAGGAGCGCGGTACCGGGGACGACCGTGACGCCGTGCACCCCGTGATCGGCCAGCCAGGGGTGAGCGGCGGCGGAGAGACTTCCGGTGAACAAGTGACCTGCCTCGTCGGGGAGTTCGGTCATGGCGCCGAGGAGGGGGTGGGTGGTGGGGGTTTGGCCGAGGTGGGTGGCGTTGGTGGGGGTGGGGGTGTGGTGGAGCCAGTAGGGGTGGTGTTGGAAGGGGTAGGTGGGGAGGTCGATGGGGGTGGGGTGGTGGGGGGTGTAGAGGGTGGTCCAGTTGATGGGGGCGCCGTGGGTGTGGGCGGTGGCGAGGGCGGTGAGGAGGGTGTGGTCTTCGGGTTTGTGGGGGTGGAGCACGGGGACGGCTGTGGCGTCGGTGGTGGAGCGGGTGAGTGTGGTGAGGGTGCTGTCGGGGCCGAGTTCGATGTAGGTGGTGGCGTTGAGGTGGTCGATGGCGGGGTGGAAACGGACTGCTTCGCGGAGCTGTCGCGTCCAGTACTCCGGGGTGGTGAGGTCGTCTGCTTCTGCCGCCTGGCCGGTGAGGGTGGAGACGATGGGGATCGTCGGCGGGTGGTAGGTGAGGGTTTCGGCGACTGCTCGGAAGTCGTCGAGGATGGGGTCGAGGTGGGGGGAGTGGAAGGCGTGGCTGACGTGGAGGGATGTGACCTTCCGGCCCTGCTCGGCGAATGAGGCCGCGATGCGTGCGACGGTGTCGGTGTCGCCGGAGATGACGGTGTTGTTGGGGGTGTTGAGGGCGGCGATGGTGACGCCGTCGTGGCCTTGCAGTGCGGTGAGTACTTCTGTTTCGGTGGCTTGGAGGGCGGTCATGGCGCCACCGGTCGGGAGGTCATGCAGCAGGCGGGCGCGGGCGGCGACCAGGGTGCAGGCGTCGTCGAGGGTGAGGATGCCGGCGGCGTGGGCTGCGGCTATCTCGCCGATGGAGTGGCCGACCAGGTAGTGGGGTGTGACGCCGAAGTGCTGGAGGAGGCGGAAGAGGGCTGTCTCCAGGGCGAAGAGGGCGGGCTGGGTGTAGAGGGTGTCTTCCAGCAGGGCTGCCTGTTCGGTGCCTTCCTCGGCCCACATGACCTGGCGTAGGGGTATGTCGAGGTGCGGGTCGAGCAGGGCGCAGACCTCGTCCAGGGCTTGGGCGAAGACGGGTTGGCTGTTGTACAACTCCCGGCCCATGCCGGGGCGTTGGCTTCCTTGCCCCGCGAACAGGAACGCGGTCTTGCCTGATCCGGCAGCTGATCCTCGTACGAGATGGGGATGCTCGCCCCCGTCGGCCAGCGCGTCGAGTCCGGCCAGGAAGTCGTCCCGGTCCTCGGCTACGACGGCCGCCCGCCGCTCCAGATGCGCCCGGGTTGTGGCGAGGGAGAACCCGACGTCCGTGAGCGGAAGGTCGCCGCTCGCCAACTCCCGTACCCGCGCCGCCTGTTCCCGCAGCGCGCTCTCGGTCTTGGCGGACAGTACCCATGCCGCAGGCCCACCGGGCGCTTCCCGCGTCGGCGTTTCCTGAGCGGGCGCCTGTTCCAGGATGATGTGGGCGTTGGTCCCGCTGATCCCGAACGACGACACCGCCGCCCGCCTGGGTTGGCCCGTCTCCGGCCAGTCCCGCTGCTCATCCAGCAGAGCGACCGCTCCCGCCGACCAGTCGACATGCGGAGTCGGCTCGTCGACGTGCAGGGTCTGTGGCAATACGCCGTGTCGCATCGCCTCGATCATCTTGATCACGCCGGCGACACCGGCTGCGGCCTGGGTGTGGCCGATGTTCGACTTGATCGAGCCCAGCCAGAGCGGCCGCTCGGCATCCCGGTCCTGACCATAAGTGGCGAGCAGCGCCTGCGCCTCGATCGGGTCGCCCAGACTCGTCCCCGTGCCGTGTGCCTCGACGGCATCCACCTGATCGGCGGTCAGTTGGGCGCTGTCGAGGGCCGCCCTGATGACGCGTTGCTGGGAGGGTCCGTTGGGGGCGGTGAGGCCGTTGCTGGCGCCGTCCTGGTTGACGGCGCTGCCTCGGAGGACGGCGAGGATGCGGTGGCCGTGGTGTTGGGCGTCGGAGAGGCGTTCGACGAGGAGGAGGCCGATGCCTTCGCTCCAGCCGGTGCCGTCGGCGGCGGCTGCGAAGGGCTTGCAGCGGCCGTCGGGGGAGAGTCCGCGTTGGCGGCTGAATTCGATGAAGGTGGAGGGGGTGGCCATGACGGTGACGCCGCCGGCGAGGGCGAGGTCGCATTCGCCGTTGCGCAATGCCTGCGCGGCCAGGTGCAGGGCCACGAGTGAGGAGGAGCAGGCGGTGTCGATGGTGACGGCGGGCCCCTCCAGGCCCAGGGCGTAAGCGACACGACCAGAGGCCACACTCGCCGAGGCCCCGATGCCGAGGTATCCCTCGAAGTCCTTGGGGATGTGGTTCTGGAAGCGGCTGCCGTAGTCGCCGTACATGATGCCGGTGAAGACGCCGGTGCAGCTGCCGCGCAGGGATTGGGGGTCGAGCCCGGCGCGCTCCAGCGTTTCCCAGGCGGTTTCCAGGAGGAGGCGCTGCTGGGGGTCGGTGGCGAGGGCCTCTCGCGGGCTCATGCCGAAGAAGTCGGGGTCGAAGTGGTGGGCGTCGTGGAGGAAGCCGCCGTGGCGGGTGTAGCTGGTGCCCGTGTGGTCGGGGTTGGGGTTGTAGAGGGTGTCGAGGTCCCAGCCGCGCGTGTTCGGGAAGGGGGTGATGGCGTCGGTGCCGTCGGCCACGAGTTGCCAGAGTTGCTCCGGCGATGTCACGCCGCCCGGGTAGCGGCAGGCCATGCCCACGATGACGATCGGGTCTTGCTCCGGGGTGGCGCGCAGGGCGGTCGGCTGCCGGGCGCCGACTTGCTTCTGAGCGGGTGACATGGGGAGCTGGGTGGCGATGTAGTGGGCCAGACGAGTCGGCGTCGGGTGGTCGAAGACGAGGGTGGCGGGTAGGCGTAGGCCGGTTGCCGCAGTGAGGCGGTTACGGAGTTCGATGGCCGTGAGGGAGTCCACGCCGAGGGACTGGAATGCGGCGAGGGGGTCGACGGTGTGGCCCTGTGCGTGGCCCAGGACTGTGGCGGTGTGGGCGGAGACCAGGTCCAAGAGTGCCTGGGTCCGTTCCTCCTGGGGGAGGGCGGTGAGTTGGTCGACCCACGGCGAGGACACCGTGGCGAGTTTCGGGCGTGCCGGGACGAGCTGTCGGTACAGCGTGGGGAGCTGATCCACCTGGGCGCGGAGGGCGGCCATGTCCAGCAGCGCCGGGACGAGGTGGGGGTGGGGAGTGGTGAGTGCTGTGTCGAGGTGGGTGAGGGCTTGGTGGGTGGGGAGTGGGTGGATGCCGCTGCGGTTGAGTCGGGCGCGGTTGGTGGTGTCGAGGGTGGCGGTGATGGTGCTGGTTTCCGCCCAGGGTCCCCAGGCGAGGCTGGTGGCGGGGAGTCCTTGGGTGTGGCGGTGGTGGGCGAGGGTGTCGAGGAAGGTGTTGGCGGCGGCGTAGTTGGCTTGGCCGGGGTTGCCGAGGACGCCGGCGGCGGAGGAGTACAGGACGAAGGCGGCCAGGTCGAGGTGCTGGGTCTGGTGGTGGAGGTGCCAGGCGGCGTCGACCTTGGGTTGGAGGACGGTGTGGAGCTGGTCGGGGGTGAGGGTGGCGAGGGTGGCGTCGTCGGTGATGCCGGCGGTGTGGATGACGGCGGTGAGGGGGTGTTCCGCCGGGATGCGGGCGAGGAGGTCCGCGAGTTGGTCGGGGTTGCTGGTGTCGCAGGCGGTGATGGTGACTTGGGCTCCCAAGTCAGTGAGGTCCGCTTGGAGTTGGGTGGCGCCGGGGGCGTTGGGTCCGCTTCTGCTGGTGAGGAGGAGGTGGTGGGCGTTGTGGTGGGTGATGAGGTGGCGGGCGGTGAGGGCGCCGAGGGTGCCGGTTCCGCCGGTGATCAGGACGGTCCCGTCGGGGTCGAGGGGACGGGAGCCGGCGGGAATGTCGGCGTGAGTCAGGCGTGGAACCAGGAGGGCGCCGTCGCGCAGCGCCAATTGGGGCTCCCCGGCCGCTACAGCAGTGTCGAGAAGCCCGACCGGGATCTCGGCGCAGTCGACGTCGAGAAGCAGGAGACGGTCGGGGTTCTCCGACTGAGCCGCGCGGACCAAGCCCCAGACGGCGGACGCACCCAGGTCATGGACACTTCCGCTCCCGTCGGCGGCGACGGCTCCGCGCGTGATGACGAGAAGCCGTGTGGACGCCAGAGCATCGGTGCTCAGGAAATCCTGGAGAACGGCCAGGATGTCCTCCGACGAGCGGTGAGCGGATGCCACCGGGTCCGAGTCCCGTTGTGGGAGCGACGCCACCGCGATGGCGGAAGGAGCCGGGCTCCCGTCGCCGATCGCCGCGATGAGCGACGGGAGGTCGCTGTGTGCATTGACCGGCGACGGGTCATCGTCCCCGGTGGCGACGAGCGAACCGGTGCCCTTGCCGACCAGCGCCCATGCGCCGCCGGCTGCCGCCGCGTCGGGGCGAGGGACGGCCTTCCAGGTGACCTGGAAGAGGGAAGTGCGGTGCGCATGTCGCGTGGCGGCGTGCAGGGTGTCGCCGACAGGGCGCGTGGTGAGTGACTCGATCGTGGCGACGGGCAGGCCGTGCGGGTCCGACACGCTGAGGGACAGGGTGTTGGGCGCCGAGGCCGTGAGCCGCACACGCAGGGCTGTCGCGCCCGTGGCGTGCAGGGTGATACCCGACCAGACGAAGGGCAGCCGTAGGTCGCCGTCGGCCTGCTCGGTGAACGCGGCGGCGTGCAGCGCGGCATCCAGGAGGGCGGGGTGCACGCCGTACCCCGTGGCTTCGACCTCGCGCGGCAGTCCGACCTCCGCGTAGACACTGTCCCCGGCCCGCCAGGCCGAGCGAATTCCTTGGAACAGCTCGCCATACTCGTATCCACGATCCGCGAGGGTGCCGTACAGATCCGTGGTGTCGATGGGGGTGGCCTGCGCGGGCGGCCAAGCGGAGCTCTGGAAGGCCGTATCGGGCGCAGCGGATTCGGCAAGAGTAGTGACCGTCGCGACAGCGTGCCGCGTCCACTCGGAACCGGAGTCCGGGTGGTCTCCCTCAGCCTGGGAGTCGATGGTGAGCGAGTGACGTGCGTCGTCGCCGGAGCCCTCGACCGTCACCCTGATGCGCACGCCGGCTTGCTCGGGAAGGAGGAGGGGTGCCTGAAGCGTCAGTTCCTCGATGTGGTTGTGGCCGGTGTGGTGGGCGGCGTGGAGAGCGAGGTCGAGGAGCGCGGTACCGGGGACGACGACAGTGCCTTGGAGTGTGTGTTCGGCCAGCCAAGGATGGGAGTCGAGAGACAGGCGGCCAGTGAACAGGTGGGCGTCGTCCGGGAGTTCCGTCATCGCGCCCAGAAGCGGGTGGGCTGTGGGGGAGAGTCCGGCGGCGGTGACGTTGTGGGCGCCGGTGGGGCGAAGCCAGTAGGGGTGGTGTTGGAAGGGGTAGGTGGGGAGGTCGGTGCGGGTGGGGTGGTGGGGGGCGTAGATCGTGGACCAGTCGACGGGAACACCGCTGGTGTGGGCGGTGGCGAGGGCGGTGAGGAGGGTATGCGTTTCGGGCTTGTGGGGGTGGAGGAGGGGGACGGCTGTGGCGTCGGTGGTCGTGCGGGTGAGTGTGGTGAGGGTGCTGTCGGGGCCGAGCTCGATGTAGGTGGCGTTGAGTTGCTCGATGGCGGGGTGGAAGCGGACCGTTTCGCGGAGTTGGCGGGTCCAGTAGTCGGGGGTTGTGAGGTCGTCAGGTCCGGCGGCTTCTCCGGTGAGGGTGGAGATGATGGGGATGCGGGGTTGGTGGTAGGTGAGGGTTTCGGCGACGGCGTGGAAGTCGTGGAGGATGGGGTCGAGGTGGGGGGAGTGGAAGGCGTGGCTGACGTGGAGGGATGTGGCCTTCCGGCCCTGCTCGGCGAACGCCGCCGCGATCTGGGCGACAGTGTCGGTGTCGCCGGAGATGACGGTGCTGTTGGGGGTGTTGAGGGCGGCGATGGTGACGCCGTCGTGGCCTTCCAGTGCGGCCAGTACTTCTGATTCGGTGGCTTGGAGGGCGGTCATGGCGCCGCCGGTCGGGAGGTCGTGGAGGAGTCGGGCGCGGGCGGCGACGAGGGTGCAGGCATCGGCAAGGCTGAGGATGCCGGCCACATGGGCGGCCGTGATTTCGCCGATGGAGTGGCCGACCAGGTAGTGGGGTGTGACGCCGAAGTGCTGGAGGAGTCGGAAGAGGGCTGTCTCCAGGGCGAAGAGCGCGGGCTGGGTGTAGAGGGTGTCCTGAAGAAGCCCGGCCTCCTCACTGTCGTCATCGGCGAACATGACGTGCTTCAGGGGTATGTCCAGGTGCGGGTCGAGCAGTGCGCAGACGTCGTCCAGGGCTTGGGCGAACACGGGCTGGGTGTCGTACAACTCCCGGCCCATGCCGGGGCGTTGGCTTCCTTGCCCCGCAAAGAGGAACGCGGTCTTGCCTGCACCGGCAGCTGATCCTCGTACGAGATGGGGATGCTCGCCCCCGTCGGCCAGTGCTTGGAGTCCGGCCAGGAAGTCGTCGCGGTCCTCGGCTACGACTGCGGCCCGCTGCTCCAGGTGCGCCCGCGTGGTGGCCAGCGAGAACCCAATGTCCGCGAGCCCGAGGTCGCCGAACGCCAACTCCCGTACCCGCGCCGCTTGTTCCCGCAGCGCACCCTCGGTCTTCGCGGACAGCACCCACGCCACCGGCCCACCCGGCGTAGGCGTCACCCCGGCCGCCGCGGCTTCCTCCTCCGGTGCTTGTTCCAGGATCACGTGGGCGTTCGTCCCGCTGATGCCGAACGACGACACCGCCGCACGCCTCGGCCGGCCCGTCTCCGGCCACGGGCGGGCCTCGGTGAGCAGAGCCACCGCGCCCGCCGACCAGTCGACATGCGGGGTCGGCTCGTCGACATGCAAGGTCTGCGGGAGGGTTCCATGCCGCATCGCCTGGACCATCTTGATGATGCCTGCGATACCCGCCGCGGCCTGCGTGTGGCCGATGTTGGACTTGATCGATCCCAGCCACAGAGGCCGCTCGGCATCCCGGCCCTGGCCATAGGTGGCGAGCAGCGCCTGTGCTTCGATCGGGTCGCCGAGACTCGTCCCTGTGCCGTGTGCCTCGACGGCATCCACCTGGTCGGCGGTGAGGCGGGCGTCGGCCAGTGCCGCGCGGATGACGCGCTGCTGGGACGGCCCGTTCGGTGCGGAGAGTTGGCTGCTGGCGCCGTCCTGGTTGACGGCGGAGCCACGCAGCACCGCCAGGACCGGGTGGCCGTGGCGCCGGGCGTCCGACAGGCGCTCGACCAGCAGCAGGCCGACGCCCTCGGCCAGCACGGTGCCGTCGGCCGAAGCCGCGAAGGACTTGACGCGGGCGTCATGGGCGAGGCCCCGCTGGCGGCTGAACTCCAAGAGGCCGGCCGCGGTGGCCATGACCGTGACGCCGCCCGCGAGGGCGAGGTCGCACTCGCCGTTGCGCAGCGCCTGGGCCGCCAGGTGCAGGGCGACCAGGGATGACGAGCACGCCGTGTCGACGCTGACCGCGGGGCCCTCGAAGCCGAAGGTGTAGGCGACGCGCCCCGACGCGACGCTCTGCGAACTGCCCGTGACGAGGTAGCCCTCGAACCCCGCGGGCACCTGATGCATCACCCGGGACCCGTACTCGCCGTACATGATGCCGGTGAAGACGCCGGTGCGGCTGCCGCGCAGGGACTCGGGGTCGAGGCCCGCGCGTTCGAAGGTCTCCCAGGCGGTCTCCAGGAGGAGGCGCTGCTGGGGGTCGGCGGCCAGGGCCTCGCGCGGGCTGATGCCGAAGAATTCGGCGTCGAACTCATGGGCGTCGTGCAGGAATCCACCCTCGCGGATGTATATCTTCCCCGCCTTGTCCGGGTCGGGATCGTAGAGCGCGTCGAGATCCCAGCCGCGTTCGGTCGGGAAGCCGGACATCGCGTCCGTGCCGTCGGCGGCGAGGCGCCACAGGTCCTCCGGGGAGCGCACCGACCCCGGGTACCGGCACCCCATCGACACGAGGGCGAGGGGTTCCGACGCACCCGACTCCGCCTCAAGGAGCCGCTGCCGCGTCTGGTGGAGCTCGGCCGTCACACGCTTCAGATAGTCGCGAAGCTTGTCTTCGTTCGTCATGGGGCGTTGGCTCTCCGGTGTGGCGGGGGACATTAGGAGATTCCGAGCTCGTTGTCGATGAAGGCGAAGACCTCGTCGTCGCTCGCCGACTCGATGCGTGTCGTGACGGTGGAGTCCGAGGTGTCCTCGGCTGTGGACTCGGCGGCCTCGTTGAGCCTCAGGAGGGCGTCCTGCAGACGGATGGTGAGTGCCGTCCGGGCGTCCTCTGACAAGGTGTCAAGTGCTGTGTCGAGACGGTCGAGCTCGGTGAGTACGGCGTGATGGGCCGTGGACTCTCCGGGTCCGAACGCCTCGTACAGATGCCTGGCGAGCGAGGCCGGTGCCGGGTGGTCGAAGAGGAGCGTGGTGGGCAGGCGCAGTCCGGTGGCCGTGATCAGACGGTTGCGGAGTTCGACCGCGGTGAGCGAGTCGAAGCCCATGTCGAGGAAGCCGCGCCCGGCCTCGACCAGGGCGGGCGAACCGAGACCCAGGACCGCCGCGGCATGTGTCCGCACCACGTCGAGCAGGGCCTCGACGCGCTCCTCCTCCGACAGGGCGCCCAGCCGTTCCCGGAGCGCCGAGGCCGCCCCGTCCGCCGCCGCCGGGGCGGCGCTCGGACGTGCCGGGGCGCGGACGAGGCCGCGCAGCAGCGGAGGCAGGTCGCCGGATGCGGCCTGCCGCTGAAGCGCGGCGAGATCCCAGCGCGCGGCCAGGACGAACGGTAGGCCCTGTCCCGGCGCGAGTGCCGCGTCGAATCCCGCGAGCCCCGCGTCGCTGCTCATGGGAAGCAGACCGGACCGAGCGAGCCGGTCGCGGTCCACGCCGCCGAGAGCCGCGGCCATACCGCTCTCCTGCTCCCACAGGCCCCAGGCGATGGACACGCCCGGTCGGCCCTGCGCCCTGCGGTGCTCGGCGAGGGCGTCGAGGAATGTGTTGGCGGCCGCATAAGCCGACTGACCCGCCGTGCCGAGGCTTCCGGCGGCGGACGAGAAGAGAACGAAGGCGGTGAGATCCAGGTGCGCCGTGCAGTGATGGAGATTCCAGGCCGCGTCGGCTTTCGGACGCAGGACCGCGTCCACCCGTTCGGGAGTCAGCGTGCCGACGGTGGCATCGCCCAGCACGCCCGCCGCGTGGATCACCGCGGTGAGGGGGCGCTCGGGCGGTATCGCGTCGACGACCGCGCGCAGAGCCTGCGCGTCAGCGGCGTCGCAGGCCACCACGGACACCGTGACAGCACCGTCGGAGGTCAGTTCCGCCACGAGTTCGGCGGCCCCCTCGGCGGCCTCGCCCCGTCGGCTGACCAGCAGCAGATGGCGTACGTCGTGCTCCGTGACCAGATGACGGGCCAGCAGGCCGCCGAGGGCTCCGGTGCCGCCGGTGATCAGTACGGTCCCCGACGGGTCGAACGGGGCTTTCGCGCCCGCGACTTCGTCCGAAGAAGCGCCCACAGCGGAACGCACGATCCGGGGAACGAGAACCCTTCCGTGGCGCACTGCCAGCTGGGACTCGCCGCTCGCCACGGCATCGACGAGCCGCTCCAGGTCCTGACGGCCGGGCGCGTCAGGGCCGTCCTCGGGGTCCAGGTCTACGAGGACCAGGCGGCCGGGGTGCTCCGTCTGGGCCGCACGGAGAAAACCCCACACCGAGGAGGCCGCCAGATCCCGGAGTTCGTCCTCGCTCCCGGTGGACACGGCTCCCCGGGTCACGACCACCAGACGCTCCTCGGGACGGCCTGGCGACGGGTCGTCGCTCTTCGCGAGCCACTGCTGTACCTGCGCGAGTGTCCGGTGCAGCAGCCGATGGGTCTCCGCTACGGGCGAGTCGTCGGCCGGAGCCGCGGAAGCGGCGGTGAGGAGAGTGAGGTCGGCCGCCGTGATCCTCGTGTCCCCCGTGCCGGAGGTCTCCGCCAACGGCGTCCAGTCGATACGGGCCAGCTCGGCGCCGGCCCCGAGGTTCGCGGAGGCCGCCGCCACCTGCTGCGCCGAGACCGGACGTACGGCGAACGACTCGACCGTCGCCACCGGCCGACCGTCCGTATCGGTCAACTCCAGAGAGAATACGGCGGGTTCGGCGCCGTCGGTGGACTGGGCGGATTCGCCGGCCGTGAGTCGCACGCGGAGGGTGGAAGGCCGAGTGGAGTGGAGCGTCACGCCGCTCCAGGAGAACGGCAGCAGGATCTGCGGGGCCTGCTCCCCGGTGCTGAGGAAGACCGTGTGCAGCGCGGGGTCGAGCAGCGCGGGGTGGATCAGATGACCGCCGGGGGAGAGTTCGTCGGGGAGGCGGATCTCGGCATAGACGGTGCTGCCCTGCCGCCAGGCGGCGCTCATCCCATGGAACGCGGGGCCGTAGCCGAGTCCGAGATCGGCGAGATGCCGGTACAGCTCCTCGACATCGACCGGCGTGACGTCGCTCGGCGGCCAGGCGGTGCCGCTGTCGCCCGCGTCGAGTGGCTGAGTGGTGGGCGGGGTGGTGAGGGTCCCCGTGGCATGGAGGGCCCACTCGGAGCCGTATGTGGAGCTCTCGGGCTGGGAATGCAGGGTGAACGTCGTCTTGTCGTCGTCGCCGTCGCCGGTGGGGGCGGTGGTGAGACGGAGCCGGGTTGCTCCTTGCTCGGGGAGGGCGAGGGGCGCGTGGAGGGTGAGGTCCTCGATGTGGTGATGGCCGATGTGATCGGCGGCGTGGAGGACCAGGTCGAGGATGGCGGTGCCGGGGAGGATCGTCGTGCCCAGGACGGTGTGGTCGGCGAGCCAAGGGTGGTCGTTGAGGGAGAGGCGGCCGGTGAAGAGGTGGGTGTCGTTGGGGAGTTCGGTGGTGGCGGGGAGGAGGGGGTGGGTGGTGGGGGTTTGGCCGAGGTGGATGGCGTTGGTGGGGGTGGGGGTGTGGTGGAGCCAGTAGGGGTGGTGTTGGAAGGGGTAGGTGGGGAGTTCGGTGCGGGTGGGGTGATGGGGGGTGTAGATCGTGGACCAGTCGACGGGAACACCGTGGGTGTGGGCGGTGGCGAGGGCGGTGAGGAGGGTGTGGTCTTCGGGTTTGTGGGGGTGGAGGAGGGGGACGGCGACGGCGTCGGTGGTCGTCCGGGTGAGTGTGGTGAGGGTGCTGTCGGGGCCGAGTTCGATGTAGGTGGCCTTGAGCTGCTCGATGGCGGGGTGGAAGCGGACCGCTTCGCGGAGTTGGCGCGTCCAGTAGTCGGGGGTGGTGAGGTCGTTCGGTCCGGCCGCTTCTCCGGTGAGGGTGGAGACCACAGGGATGCGGGGCTGGTGGTAGGTGAGGGTTTCGGCGACGGCGTGGAAGTCGTCGAGGATGGGGTCGAGGTGGGGCGAGTGGAAGGCGTGGCTGACGTGCAGCGGTGTTGCCTTCCGGCCCTGCTCGGCGAATACGGCCGCGATCTTGGCGACCGCGTCGGCGTCGCCGGAGATGACTGTGCTGTTGGGGGTGTTGAGGGCGGCGATGGTGACGCCGTCGTGGTCGTCGAGTGCGGTGAGTACTTCTGTTTCGGTGGCTTGGATGGCGGTCATGGCGCCGCCGGTCGGGAGGTCGTGGAGGAGGCGGGCGCGGGCGGCGACGAGGGTGCAGGCGTCGTCGAGGGTGAGGATGCCGGCGGCGTGGGCTGCGGCTATCTCGCCGATGGAGTGGCCGATCAGGTAGTGGGGTGTGACGCCGAGGTGTTGGAGGAGGCGGAAGAGGGCTGTCTCCAGGGCGAAGAGGGCGGGCTGGGTGTAGAGGGTGTCCTGAAGAAGCCCGGCCTCCTCACTGTCGTCATCGGCGAACATGACGTGCTTCAGGGGTATGTCCAGGTGCGGGTCGAGCAGGGCGCACACAGCGTCGAGGGCCTGGGTGAAGACGGGTTGGCTGTCGTACAACTCCCGTCCCATGCCCAGGCGTTGGCTGCCCTGTCCGGCGAAGAGGAACGCGGTCTTGCCTGTTCCGGTGGCTGATCCTCGTACGAGCCGGGGATGCTCGTCCCCGTCGGCCAGCGCGTCGAGTCCGGACAGGAAGTCGTCCCGGTCCTCGGCTACGACTGCGGCCCGCTGCTCCAGATGCGCCCGCGTGGTGGCGAGGGAGAACCCGATGTCTGCGGGCCTGAGGTCGCTGCTCGCCAACTGCCTTACCCGGGCTGCCTGCTTCCGCAACGCACCCTCGGTCTTCGCGGACAGCACCCACGCCACCGGCCCACCCGGCGAGGGCGTCACCCCGGCCGCCGCGGCTTCCTCCTCCGGTGCCTGCTCCAGGATCACGTGGGCGTTGGTCCCGCTGATCCCGAACGACGACACCGCCGCTCGCCTGGGCCGGCCCGTTTCCGGCCAGTCCCGCTGCTCATCCAGCAGAGCGACCGCTCCCGCCGACCAGTCGACATGCGGAGTCGGCTCGTCGACATGCAAGGTCTGCGGCAGTACCCCGTGTCGCATCGCCTGGATCATCTTGATCACGCCGGCGACGCCGGCTGCGGCCTGTGCGTGGCCGATGTTCGACTTGATCGAGCCCAGCCAGAGCGGCCGCTCGGCATCCCGGTCCTGACCATAAGTGGCGAGCAGCGCCTGTGCCTCGATCGGGTCGCCCAGACTTGTCCCCGTGCCGTGTGCCTCGACGGCATCCACCTGATCGGCGGTCAGTTGGGCGCTGTCGAGGGCCGCGCGGATGACGCGTTGCTGGGAGGGGCCGTTGGGTGCGGTGAGGCCGTTGCTGGCGCCGTCCTGGTTGACGGCGGAGCCGCGCAGTACCGCCAGGACCGGATGACCGTTTCGGCGGGCGTCCGACAGGCGCTCCACCAGGAGGAGGCCGACGCCCTCGGCGAAGCCCGTGCCGTCGGCCGAGGCGGCGAACGCCTTGCAGCGGCCGTCCGCCGACAGGCCGCGCTGGCGGCTGAACTCGATGAACGTCGCTGGTGTGGCCATCACGGTGACGCCGCCCGCGAGGGCGAGATCGCACTCGCCGTTGCGCAGTGCCTGGGCGGCCAGGTGCAGGGCGACCAGGGACGACGAGCAAGCCGTGTCGACACTCACCGCGGGGCCCTCGAAGCCGAAGGTGTACGCGATGCGGCCGGAGGCGACGCTGCCGTGGCTGCCGTTGCGGAGGTAGCCCTCCAGTTCCTCGGGTGCGCGTTGGAGCCGGCCGCCGTAGTCGCCGTACATGATGCCGGTGAAGACGCCGGTGCGGCTGCCGCGCAGGGATCGGGGGTCGAGACCGGCGCGCTCCAGGGTTTCCCACGCGGTTTCCAGGAGGAGGCGCTGCTGGGGGTCGGTGGCGAGGGCCTCTCGCGGGCTCATGCCGAAGAAGTCGGCGTCGAAGTGGTGGGCGTCGTCGAGGAAGCCGCCGACGCGGGTGTAGACGGTTCCCGGGTGGTCGGGGTCGGGGTCATACAGGGCGTCCAGGTCCCAGCCCCGGCCTGACGGGAAGCCCGAGCGGGCCTCGCCGCCCTCCGCGACCAGCCGCCACAGTTCTTCGGGGGAGCCGATCCCGCCGGGGAAGCGGCAGCCTATGCCCGTGATGGCGATGGGGTCGGAAGAAGGGGTGGTCGCCGACCGCGTCGACGTGGTGGCCTGTGCCGGGGAGCCGGTGAGTTCGGCGTGCAGGTGACGGGCGAGCGCGCCGGGCGTCGGGTGGTCGAAGACGAGCGTGGCCGGCAGCCGTACTCCGGTGGCCGCGGCCAGCCGGTTGCGCAGGTCGACCGCGGTCAGCGAGTCGAAGCCGAGGTCCTTGAAGGCCCGTTCGTCGGCGATGCTGTCGGCGCCGCCGTGGCCCAGCACGTCCGAGATCTGTCCTCGGACGAGCGTCAGGACGGTCTCCTCCTGCTCGGTTTCCGGCAGGCCCTCCAGGCGGGCGCGCAGGGCGTTCGCGCCGGTGGGCGCGCCGGCCGACGTGCGCCGTACGGTGCGTACGAGGCCGCGCAGCACGTCGGGCAGCGTTCCGGCCGCCGAACTCGCCCGCAACGCACCGGCGTCGAGGCGCGCGGCGACGAGAGCGGCCTGGTCGGTGGTGTGCGCGGCGTCGAAGAGGGACAGCCCCTCCTCGGCGGAGAGCGGTACGAGGCCGGTGCGGGCCATGCGCGTACGGTCGGCGTCGCTCATCCCGGCGGTCATGCCGGAGGAGTCCTCCCACAGGCCCCAGGCGAGTGAGCGCGCGGGCAGGCCCAGAGCGCGGCGGTGGTGGGCGAGCGAGTCCAGGAAGGCGTTCGCCGCGGCGTAGTTGGCCTGGCCCGCGCCGCCGATGGTGCCGATCACGGAGGAGAAGAGCACGAACTCGGTGAGGGGGAGAGACCGCGTGAGGTCGTGCAGCAGCCAGGCGGCTTCGGCCTTGGCCCGCAGGACGGTGTCGAGGCGTTCCGGGGTGAGGGAGCCGATGACGCCGTCGTCGAGGACGCCGGCCGCGTGCACGACCGCGGTCAGCGGGTGTTCGTCCGGCACGGACGCCAGCAGCGCGGCGAGAGTGCCGTGGTCGGCCGTGTCGCAGGCGGCCACCGTGATCCGCGCGCCGAGTTCCGTCAGCTCCGCGACGAGTTCCTCGACACCGTCGGCGGCGAAGCCCCGTCGGCTCGCCAACAGCAGGTGCCGGGCGCCGTGTTCGATCACGAGGTGCCGGGCGAGGAGCCTGCCGAGGGTTCCGGTGCCGCCGGTGATCAGAGTGGTGCCGTTCGTGTATCCGGCGCCGGCGCCGGGCGCGGAGGCGTCCTGCTCGGTGAGGGCGTTGTCCTGCGGCAGGTCGGTCCGGGCGAGCCGTGGGGCGAGGGGCACGCCCCCGCGTATCGCCAGCTGCGACTCCCCGGCGGCGAGCGCGCCGGCCACCACCGGCAGGTGTGCCGCGTCCCATGGCCCGTCGACGTCCAGCAGGGCGAAGCAGCCCGGATGTTCGGTCTGCGCGGAGCGGACCAGCCCCCACACGGGTGCCTCGACCGGTCCTCGTACGGCCGAGGCGTCCCCGGCATCGAGGGCATCGTCGTAGCCCGCCGTGCCGATCGCGCCCTGCGTGACGAACACCAGCCGTGACCTGCGCAGCGACTCCTCGTGGGCCAGCCACTCCTGGACGAGGCCGAGGGCTTGATGGGCGGCGGTCCGTGACTGCGCGAAGGAGCGGTACGCCGCTGCCGCACCCTCGTCCGCCGACGCCGCGTCCTCTTCCGCCGACGGCGAGGCGAACACGTACGCCGGCGCCGCCGCACCCCCCTCGACGGCCTCCAAGACAGCGGCGAGCCCCTCCGTTCCCCGGACGAACAGGACGTCCTCCGCCCCGAAAGGCGGCGGCACCACGGAACCCTCCACCGGCGACCACACCACCCGATGCAGACCACCAGCGCGCGCGCCCCGCCCGTCGCCGAGCCGGTCCACCGCGGCGGGGCGCAGGGCCAGGGCCTCGACGGTGGCCACGGGCACGCCCGAGGGTGTGGCGAGGTCGAGGGTCACCGTGTCCGTGTCCTGCCCGGTCGCCGTCCAGCGGACCCGCAGCGTCTGTGGTCCGGCGGTGTGCAGGGTGACGCCGGTCCAGGAGAAGGGGAGCCGGAGGCGGCCCGTCGCGTCCGCGCGAAGAGGGCCGTCGCCGAGGGCCAGTGCGTGCAGGGCGGTGTCGAGCAGCGCGGGATGGACGGCGAACCGTGCCGCGTCCGACCGTAGTTCCTCGGCGAGCGCCACCTCCGCGTACACACTGTCGCCGTGCCGCCAGGCGGCCCGCAGCCCCTGGAACGCCGGCCCGTACTCGTAGCCCTCGTCCATCAGCCGCTCGTACAGGTCGTCGATCGCGACGGCCGTCGCACCCGGCGGGGGCCATGCCTCGCCGGGCTCCACGGGCCGCCGCCCGCTCGCGGTCAGCGCCCCCGTCGCATGCCGGGTCCAGGCCGGGTCCTGCCCGGCGGCGGCCGATTCGGGCCGGGCGTGCACGGTGAGCGGACGCCGCCCGGACTCGTCCGGTGGGCCCACTGCCACCTGGAGCCAGATCTCGCCCTGTTGGGGCAGTACCAGCGGGCTCTCCAGGGTGAGGTCGTCGAGGCGGTCGCAGCCGGTGTGCCCGGCGGCGCACAGGGCCAGTTCGACGAAGGCGGTGCCCGGCACGACCACGGTCCCGGACACCGCGTGGTCCTCCAGCCAGGGGTGGGTGCGGCGGGAGAGGCGTCCGGTCAGTACGACCCGGTCCTCGTCGGCGATCTCGACGGCGGCGGCGAGAAGCGGGTGGTGCCCGGTGTCGGACAGACCGAGGCCCGCCGCCGACCCGGCCGCCAACGGCGCGGTGAGCCAGTGTCGTTCGCGCTGGAAGGCGTAAGTGGGCAGATCGACGACGCGCGCCGTGCCGTCGTAGACGGTGTGCCACGGCACGTCCGCGCCGTTGACATGGATCTCGGCCAGGGAGGCGAACAGCCGCCGCGGGCCGCCCTCGTCCCGGCGCAGCGAGCCCGTCACGACGGTCGGCGCCGCCCCCTGGGTCGCGTCGATCGTCTCCTGGAGGCCCACCGTGAGCACGGGATGCGGGCTCGACTCCACGAACACGCCGTACCCGTCGCGGAGCAGGGCCCGGGTGGCACGCTCGAACTCCACGGTCTCCCGCAGATTCCGGTACCAGTAGTCGGCGTCGAGTTCCCCGGTGTCGACCGGCTCGCCGTACACCGTGGAGTAGAAGGCGACGTCGCAGGAGCGCGGCGCGATCCCGGACAGCAGGTCCGCCAGGCGTTCCCGGATCGCTTCCACATGGTGCGAGTGCGAGGCGTAGTCGACGGGGATCCGGCGCGCCCGCACCCCGTCCGCCGCACACTGCGCGAGGAGCTCGTCCAGCGCCTGAGGATCACCCGATACGACCGTGGAGGCGGGCCCGTTCACGGTGGCGACGCCCAGCCGCCCCGGCCAGCCGCCCAGAAGGGCGCGGACCTCGGCGGCGGGCAGCGGCACGGAGACCATGCCGCCGGTCCCGGCGAGGGCGACCAGCGCCTGACTGCGCAGCGTGACGATGCGGCAGGCGTCGTCGAGCGTCAGCGCCCCGGCGACGCAGGCCGCGGCGATCTCGCCCTGCGAGTGGCCGACGACGGCGTCCGGTCGTACCCCGAGGGAACGCCACAGCTCGGCGAGCGACACCATCACCGCGAACAGCACCGGCTGCACCACGTCGACGCGATCCAGGCCCGGAGCTCCCTCGCGGCCCCGCAGCACATCGACGAGCGACCAGTCGACGTACGCCGACATCGCCGCCGCGCACTCCTCGACACGGTCGGCGAACACCGGGGCGCTGTCCAGCAGTTCGAGGGCCATACCGGCCCACTGCGAACCCTGTCCGGGGAAGACGAACACGGTCTTGCCCAGCGCGCGGGCCCGGCCCCGCACCACACCGGGTGCGGACTCGCCCCGCGCGAGCGCCGTCAGGGCGTCCGAGAATCCGGCACGGTCCGCCGCCACGATCACCGCGCGCTCCTCGAACACCGTGCGCGTGGTGGCCAAGGAGAGGCCGACGTCGGCGGGGGCGAGCCCCGGATCGGCGTCGAGCAGATCACGCAGCCGCCCGGCCTGCGCGGCCAACGCACCCTCGGACCGCGCGGAGACCGGCCACGCGTTGACCGGCCAGGCGGTAAGCGATCGCGTGGAGACCGACCTCGCGGAGGCGAGCCCCCCGGACGCCTCGTCCGTGGCAGCCGGGATTTCTGCCTCCGCCCCTGGTGCCTGTTCCACGATGAGGTGGGCGTTGGTGCCGCTGATGCCGAACGAGGACACCGCGGCCCTGCGCGGGTGGTCCGTCTCCGGCCAGGGGAGGGCCTCGGTGAGCAGGCGGACCGCCCCCGACGACCAGTCGACGTGCGGCGTGGGCTCGTCGGCGTGGAGGGTTCCGGGCAGCACACCATGGCGCAGGGCCATGACCATCTTGATGAACCCGCCCACCCCGGCCGCCGCCTGAGCATGACCGATATTGGACTTCAACGACCCCAACCACAGGGGACGTTCGGGATCGCGGCCGCGACCGTACGTGGCCAGCAGGGCCTCCGCCTCGATGGGGTCGCCCAGCTTCGTACCGGTGCCGTGGGCCTCCACCACGTCGATCTCGGGGCCGGCCAGCCCCGCCGCGGCCAGCGCCTGCTGGATCACGTCCTCCTGCGCGGGGCCGTTGGGAGCCGCCAGGCCATTGCTCGCCCCGTCCTGGTTGATCGCCGATCCCCGGACCACGGCCAGGACACGGTGGCCCTGGCGCCGCGCGTCGGAGAGCCGCTCCAGCACCACCATGCCCGCGCCCTCGGCCCACCCCGTGCCGTCGGCCGACGCCGCGAAGGCCTTGCAGCGGCCGTCGGGAGACAGCCCGCGCTGGCGACTGAACTCCACGAACATGCCCGGCCCGGCCATCACCGTGACACCCCCGGCCAGCACCAGCGAGCACTCGCCCTGGCGCAGCGCCTGCGCCGCCAGATGCAGCGCGGTCAGCGATGACGAGCACGCGGTGTCCACCGTGACGGCGGGGCCGCGCAGCCCGAGGGTGTAGGCGATCCGGCCGGAGGTGACGCTGGTCGTCGTGCCGGTGAGCAGATAGCCGTCCAGCCCCTCGGCACCCTCGGACAGACGGGGCCCGTACTCCTGGGCCGTGGCGCCGACGAACACTCCGGCCGCCGTGCCCGTCAGGGTCCGCGGATCGATGCCGGCGCGTTCCAGCGCCTCCCAGGACGTCTCCAGCAGCAGCCGCTGCTGCGGGTCCATCGCGGCGGCCTCACGCGGGCTGATGCCGAAGAAAGCCGGGTCGAACAGGTCGGCGTCGTAGAGGAAGCCGCCCTCCCGTACGTAGGAGGTGCCGGGGGTCTCGGGGTCGGGATCGTAGAGCGCGTCCAGGTCCCAGCCGCGGTTGTCCGGCAGCGGACCGATCGCGTCCCGGCCCTGCGCCACCAGGTCCCACAGCTGCTCGGGCGAGCCCACGCCGCCCGGGAACCGGCAGGCCATGCCCACGACGACGATCGGGTCGTCGGCCACCTCGGCGGGTGCCGCCGGCGTGAGGGCGCTGGGCGCGTCGGAGGCGTCGAGTTCGGCCTGGAGCCGGTCCACCAGCGCGCGGGGCGTGGGGTGGTTGTAGAGCAGGGCGGTGGGCAGGCGCAGGCCGGTGACCGCGCCGAGCTGGTCGCGCAGCTGCACCGCCGACATCGAGTCGAAGCCGAGGTCCTTGAACGTACGGCCCGTGTCGACCGCATCCGACGTCAAGTGCCCCAGCGCGATGGCCACTTGGGTACGCACCAGCTCATGGAGGAACCGCTCGCGCTCCTGAGGGGGCATGTCCGCGAGCCGGTGGCGCCAGGAGGCCGCGCCGTCCTCGACGCCGGCGTCCGCGCCGTACGGGGCATCGGGCTCCGCGGCGTACGGGGCATCGGACTCCGGGTGGGCCGCCGCTTCGGAGAGGACGGGGGCCGCCGACGCGCCGACAGGCAGCCCCGCCGACCCCATCGGTGCAGCCGGCCCCGCCGATCCAGCCGACCCCGCCGATCCCACCGCCTCCCTTCGGATCTCCGGCCAGAACCGGCGCCGCTGGAACGCGTACGTCGGCAAGGCGACCCGGCGCGGGGTCCACGGGGCGAAGACGGGCCGCCAGTCGACCGGCACCCCGTGCGCGTGGAGTCGGGCGAGCGTGGCGAGGACCGCCTCCGGTTCGGGCCGGCCGGGGCGCAAGGTCGCGGCCAGCAGCGTGCCGGAATCGGCCGGACCGTCCTGGCCGGCCAGGCACTCGCCGGCCATCCCCGTGAGGACACCACCGGGGCCCAGCTCAAGACAGGCCGTCGCGCCGAACTCCCGCAGGGCCAGGACGCCGTCGTGGAACCGCACCGCCTCGCGCACATGGCGGACCCAGTACGCGGGCGAGTCCACCTGCCCCGCGACCGCGAGCCGTCCGGTGAGGTTGGAGACGACGGGAATGCGCGGCGCCGCGTAGTCGAGCTCCCGCGCGATTCGCTCGAACTCGGCCAGCATCGGCTCCATGTGTGGGGAGTGGAACGCGTGGCTGACCTGGAGACGCCGCACTTTGCGGCCCCGTTCCCGCCAGTGCGCGGCCAGCGCCGTGACGGTCTCCTCGTCGCCGGAGATCACCACGGACCGGGGGCCGTTGACCGCCGCGATCGAGACCTCGTCGGTGTGCTCGGAGACGGCCTCGTTGACTTCCTCCTCGGCCGCCTCGACGGCGACCATGGCACCGCCCTCCGGCAACGCCTCCATCAGCCGTCCGCGCGCGGCCACGAGCGTGGCGGCGTCCGGAAGGGACAGCACTCCGGCGACGTGAGCGGCGGTCAGCTCGCCGATGGAGTGGCCGGCCACGACCTGCGGGGTGACCCCCCAGTGCGCGAAGAGCCGGAACAGCGCGGTCTCCACGGCGAACAGCGCGGCCTGCGTATAGGCCGTCCGGTGCAGCAGACCGGACTCGACGCTGCCCTCGTCCGCGAACACCACGTCCCGCAGCGGCCGTTCGAGCAGCGGGTCCAGGTGGGCGCACACCTCGTCGAAGGCCTGCGCGAAGGCGGGATGCGCGCGATGGAGCTCGCGGCCCATGCCCGGGTACTGGCTGCCCTGACCGGTGAACAGCACGGCCAGGCCGCCTTGTTCGGCGGTCCGCCCCTGTACGACGGCCGCCCCGGGAGCACCCTCGGCCAGGCCCCGCAGCCCCGCCATTGCCCCCTCGCGGTCATGGCCCAGTACGACGGCCCGGTGCTCGAAGGCCGTACGCGTCGAGGCCAGCGACCAGCCGATGTCAGCGAGCCGCTCCTCGGGCCGCTCCCGCAACCAGCCTTCCAGAGCGGCCGCTTGCCCGCGCAGGGCGGCGGTGTCCCGGGCGGAGACCACGAAGGGCAGAGGGGCGCCCCGCACCATCCCCGTCGAGTCGTCGGCCGGAGCCCGATCACTGCCCCCCACCGCCGGCGCCTCCGCGAGGACGACATGGCAGTTGGTGCCGCCCATGCCGAAGGAGCTGACGCCCGCGACCAGCGGCAGCTCGGGTGCGGGCCACGGTCCCGCCTCCGTCTGTACGCGCAGCCCCAGCGCGTCGAGGTCGATGTCGGGATGCGGCGAACGGAAGTTGAGGGACGGCACCAGGCGCCGATGCGCGATGCTCAGCACTGTTTTGACGAGGCCGGTGATGCCCGCCGCGCCCTCCAGATGACCGACGTTGGTCTTCGCGGATCCCACCCTCAGCGCCGTGTCCGGGGTGCGCCCGGTGCCGTGGACCGCGCCGAGGGCCGCCGCCTCGACGGGGTCGCCGACCCGTGTTCCGGTGCCGTGCAGCTCCACGTACTGCACCTCGTCCGGGGTGATCCCGGCCCGCAGGCAGGCCAGGCGCAGTACGTCCGCCTGCGCCTGGCTGCTGGGCACCGTCAGCCCCTCGGACGCGCCGTCGTTATTGACCGCGCTGCCCCGGATCACGCAGTGGATCCGGTCGCCGTCGGCGAGCGCGCGCGACAGCGTCTTGAGCACCACCACGGCGCCGCCCTCGCCGCGTACGTATCCGTTGGCGCGGGCATCGAACGTGTAGCACCGGCCGTCCGGCGAGAGGGCGCCGAAACCGGCGGCCCTGGCGGTGCTCTCGGGGCCGATGATGAGGTTGACGCCACCGGCGATGGCGAGGTCGGACTCGCCGCCGCGCAGGCTCTCGCAGGCCAGGTGGACGGCGACCAGCGACGAGGACTGGGCGGCGTCCACGGTGAAGCTGGGGCCGCGCAGACCGAGGGCGTACGAGACACGGTTGGCCAGCAGTCCCCGGCTGGTGCCGGGCAGCGAGTGCGGGGTGAACGCGCCGTCGCGGTGACGGGCGAGCAGGGCCGCGTAGTCGTCGCCGATGGCACCGACGAAGACCGCGCCGGTCCCGGAGCGCAGGGTGCCCGGCACGATGGCCGCGTCCTCCAGGGCCTCCCAGCTCAGTTCGAGCATCAACCGCTGCTGGGGGTCCATCTCCGTCGCCTCGCGCGGGGAGATGCTGAAGAAGCCCGCGTCGAATCCGTCGACGCGGTCCAGGACGGCACCGTGTTCGATACCGGCGGCGGCGGTGGCCTCGGTGCCGGGCGCGAGCCCCGTCTCGTCCGTCCAGCGCGCGCCCAGGGTGCGCGTGACGGCGCTCGACCCCGTCGACAGCAGCCGCCAGAACGCCTGTGGGTCGGGTGCCTGGGGAAGGCGGCAGGACAGCCCGACGACCGCGATGGCACGGGAAGGTCCGTCCGCGTCGGATGACGTGTGATTGCCGAGGCTCGACATCGCTTTGTGCGCCACCTTTTCTGTCCCCGTGTGCCGGCCGGTGCCACTCGGACGGAGAGCGAGCGCGCGGCGGCCGCACACATCCTGATCGTTCTCACACGCTCACCGACGGGCCTAACCGGGCCCTTTGCAGCGGCTAAAGCGCCCTGGACGAAGCCGCCGGAGCATCGGAGCGCCGGAGCCCCAGCGGCTGAAGCGCCCTGGGCCAGCCTCCAGACCAAGCCTCCCGAGCGCCGTGCCCGCAGGGCTAAAGCGCCTTGGAAGGCGCGCCGAACCAGTTGGTCAGCGCCGAGCGCAGCCCCTGCCGCGGGTCCCGGGCGGGCGGCGACGCCGGCCCCGGCGCCGACATCGCCCACGCCACATGGCCGTCGGGCCGGATCAGCAGGGCGTCGGCCGGGGGAGCGGGCTGTTCCGTGCGCGCGGCCACCACGTCCACGCGGTCCTTCCAGCCCTCCGTCACGATGTCGTGCAGCGGCCCGTTCCCCCCGAGGTCGAGCAGGACGGGCCGTCCGGCGTGCAGCAGTTCGGCGAGCCGGGCCGGGCCCTGCGTGGTCCGCAGCGGCAGGTCGGGCGCCCACCGGCCGAGCAGCGGATGCGCCTCGCCGTCGGGCGCGTGGCCCCCGTACCGTACGTCCTCGCCGTGCAGCCGCTCCGCGAGGTGCTGGATCGCCCGGGGCAGCCGCAGCACCTCCTCGAACAGATCGCGCAGTACGGCGGACTCCTCGCCCACGGCCATCAGGACGGCCTGCGCCTTGGTGTGGGCCAGCACCTGCTCGCCCACCGCGTGCCGCTCGTCGTGGTACGTCTCCAGCAGGCCCTCCGGTGCCGTCCCGTTGACCTGCGCGGCCAGCTTCCAGCCCAGGTTCACCGCGTCCAGCATCCCGGTGTTGAGCGCCGAGCCGCCCGCCGGGAAGAGATGGGCGGCGTCGCCGGCCACCATGACCCGGCCCGCCCGATAACGGTCGGCCAGCCGGCTGCTCGCCACCGTCCGCGACAGCCACAGGGGATTGCTCATCGGCAGGTCCGCGCCGAGGATGCGGCGCACGCTGGAGCGCAGCTCGCCGAGGGTCATCGCCGCACCGGCGTCGACGGGCAGTCGGTCGTTCTCGGCCGCCGTCACCACATGCACACCGGGCTTGAACGACATCAGCCCGATCTTGCCGCGCTCCGTGTACGTCCAGCCGAGCCGCAGCCGTCCCGCGCCCGGCACCTCCACCTCGCCGGTCTCCGGCACGAGCAGGGACGCGGGCAGCGAGACATGCCCGATGCGCGTCACGAGTGAGCCGGTCGACCCCGGGAAGCCGATGCCGGCCTGCTTGCGCACGGTGCTGTGCGCGCCGTCGCAGCCGACCGCGTAGGCGGCGCGCAGAGCCCCGTTGCCGCCGGGCCCCTGGGTCTCCAGCGTCACGCCCTCGGCGTCCTGCGACAGGGCCACCACGCGCTGTCCGCGGCGGATCTCAGCGCCCAGCGCGACCGCGCTCTCGGCCAGCAGACTCTCCAGACGGGGCTGCGGGATCACCAGCAGATGCAGCGGATTGTGCTCCAGGACCGACAGGTTGAGGGGGACCGCGCCGAAATAGAACGAGGGGGCCGGACCCACGTGCCGGGACCCCTCAGCGAACCGGTCGAGCAGGCCCCGGTAGTCGAGCAGCTGCACGATCCGGCCGACCAGCCCGTTCGCCTTGGGCTCGGTCCGCGGCTCACTCTGCTGTTCGAGGACGATGGGGCGCACTCCGGCCAGGGCCAGCTCGTAGGCCAGCATCAGCCCCGTCGGGCCACCGCCGACCACCACGACGTCTGAAGTCATCGGGGTCTTCCGCTTTCTGTCGGGGCTGTCAGTTCCCCGCATGCTCCGCAGCGCCGCTAAAAACGCTCTAGGGCTCGCCTTGGCGCCGGGGCTCGTCCCCAGGGCGTGTCGTGGCGAACACCAGGCCACGAATCCGACGACGACCGGGCCTCGACACCCCCCGACGGGCCGGCCTCGACACGCCCCGACGACCTGGCCTCGACACCCCCGACGGCCCGGCTCGACACACCCCGACGGGAGCCGATTAGCAGCGCTTTGGCGCGGATTCAGTCGCGGCGGATCGTATGGAGCCCGCTCAGCACTCCCCTCACCGTGCGCCCGGCGGCCACGGACGGGGCACCATCCGGCGCCGGCCACCGGCGGGGACACGGAGTAACCCATGCGCGTGCTGTTCATTCCCCTGGCTGCGGCCAGCCACTACTACCCGATGGTGCCGCTGGCGTGGGCGCTGCGGACCGCGGGCCACGAGGTGTGCGTCGCGGCCCAGCCCGGCGTCGCCGACGCCGTGGTCCGTTCCGGCATGCCGGTCTGCCCGGTCGGCGCCTCCTACGACCTGCTCGCCGGACTCGGCAAGGCCCAGGAGGTACTGCGCGAGGAGACCGGCCGCAGCCTCGTCGGATTCGGCGAGATGGCCGCCATTCCGGAGGACGTGCGCAGGCGCTACGTCGCCCAGCGCAACGCGGCCCACATCGGCGCCGCCGTCGCGATGGCCGACGAACTGATCGACTTCGCCCGGTACTGGCGCCCCGATGTGATCGTCGGCGACGTGGTCGCGTTGGTGGGCCCGCTGGTCGCCGAGGTCCTGGGCGTCCCCCTCGTCTACCAGGCGTGGGGGCCGCAGCTGCCGGCGATGGTCCGCTTCCCGGGCCACGGCGCACCGGTGGAGACCTGGCCCGTCGAACTCCGGGCGCTGTACGAGCGGTTCGGGGCCACGCCGCGCGCCGTCGGCGGGGTGCTCACGGTGGACCCGTGTCCGCCGAGCCTGCATGTCCATGAGCTGCCCAACCAGTTGGTCAGCCGCTTCGTGCCGTACAACGGCTCCACGGTGGTCCCCGACTGGCTGCGCACCCCACCGGGGCGGCCGCGCGTCGCAGTCTCGTGGAGCGTCTCCAACTTCGCGCACCTCGTCGGTCAGAAACCGCCGCTCGCCGTGGTGATCGAGGCCCTGGACGGCCTGGGCGCCGACGTGGTGGTCATGGCCGCCGCACAGGATCGCGCGGCGCTCGGCCCCGTCCCACCGGGCGTGCGCGTCGAGGAGGGGCTGCCGCTCAACCTGATCGCCGCGACCTGTTCCGTCGCGGTCAATCACGCGGGCGCCGGCACCCTGCTGACCGTGGCGGCCGCCGGAGTGCCCCAGGTGATGCTGCCCCAGGAGCCGGGCCAGTTGCGCAACGCGGAGACCGTGGCCGCCGTCGGCGCCGGCACCCTGCTCCGCGGCCCGCAGACCGAACCCGCACCGATCCGCGCGGCCGTCCAGGACCTGCTCGCCGAACGCCACTGGTCCGAGGCGGCTCAAAAGCTGCGCGACGAGAACGCCGCCCAGACCACCCCCGCCGAGGTCGCCCGGGTGATCGCGGACCTGGTCGCCGCACGGGAGTGACCCGCCCCGCGCATGCCCGTGGCCCACCACAGAGCCCGACGGGCGGGACATCATGACCGGCCCGCCCCGGCACAGATCGTCCCGTCTCCGAAGGATTGGTGTGAGAGACCCCGATGAAATCCCTCGTTCTGTCGGGCGGCACCGGATCGCGGTTGCGTCCGCTCAGCCACAGCATGCCCAAGCAGTTGGTGCCCGTCGCCAACAAGCCCGTGCTCTTCCACGCCCTTGAGGCACTGGCCGCCGCCGGCGTCACCGAGACCGGCATCGTCATCAACGCCGGCAACACCGCGATCCCGGCGGCCGTGGGCGACGGCGCGCGCTTCGGGATGACCGTCACCTATCTGCCCCAGGAGTCCCCGCAGGGCCTGGCGCACTGTGTGATGATCGCCCGTGACTTCCTCGCCGACGACGACTTCGTCATGTATCTCGGCGACAACATCTTCGGCTCCGGCATCGTCGAGGAGCTGGAGTCCTTCCGCCGTGAGCGGCCCGCGACCCAGCTCGTCCTGTCGAAGGTGTCCAACCCGAGCGCGTACGGCATCGCGGAGCTGGACGGCCAGGGCCGGGTCACCGCCCTGGAGGAGAAGCCCGCCCGGCCGCGCAGCGACCTCGCCGTCACCGGCGCGTTCTGCTTCACACCGGAGATCCATGAGGCCGTACGCAACACCAAACCCAGCTGGCGCGGTGAGCTGGAGATCACGGACGCCGTCCAGTGGCTGGTGGACCACGACCGTGAGGTGCGCGGCACGGTGTATCCGGGCTTCTGGAAGGACACCGGAACCCTGCACGACCTCCTCGACTGCAACCGCGTCCTGCTGGAGGCCGTCGAGCCCGGCGTCCAGGGCACCGTCGACACGCTCAGCAGGGTGTACGGCCCCGTGGTGGTCGAGCCCGGCGCGCGCGTCGAGCGTTCGGTCCTGGTCGGTCCCACCGTCATCGGCGCCGGAAGCATCGTCGAGGACAGCTATGTGGGCGCCTTCAGTTCGCTGGGCCGGGGCTGCCGGCTGCAGGACGCGGGCGTGGAGTCGTCGATCATCCTTGACCACGCCGCCGTCCGCGGAGTCCGCACCCTGTACGACTCCATCGTCGGCAAGGGCGGCGAGGTGCGGCTGTGCTCCGAACCCGTCCCCAGGCACCGGCTGATGGTCGGCGACGACTGCCGTATCGAGATTCCCGCGTGAAGGGCACCGGACCATGAAGTACTTCATCACGGGCGGGGCCGGATTCATCGGCGGCCACTACGTGCGCGCCCTGCTCGCCGGCGCCTTCCCGGGTACCGCCGACTGCGAGGTCACCGTCCTGGACAAGCTGACCTACGCGGCCAACCTGGACAACCTGCCCCTGAACCACGACCGGTTGACCTTCGTACGGGGCGACATCTGCGACGCGGCCCTGCTGGCGGACCTGCTGCCCGGACACGACGCCGTGGTGCACTTCGCCGCCGAGTCGCACGTCGACCGCTCGCTCGCCGACGGCACGCCCTTCGTGACGACGAACGTGCTCGGCACCCAGATCCTCCTGGACGCCTGCGCACGCGCCGGTGTCCCGCGGTTCGTCCATGTCTCCACCGACGAGGTCTACGGCTCGCTGCGGCACGGCTCCTGGACGGAGGAGACGCTCCTGGAGCCCAACTCGCCGTACGCGGCGTCCAAGGCGGCCAGCGACCTGATGGCCCGTGCCTATTGGCGTACCAGCGATGTCGCCGTCTCTGTCACGCGGTGCTCCAACAACTACGGCACCCACCAGTTCATCGAGAAGGTCATCCCGCTGTTCGTGACCAATCTGCTCGACGGCCTGGACGTACCCCTCTACGGGGACGGCCACCATGTGCGGGAGTGGCTGCACGTCGAGGACCACTGTCGGGCCCTGCACCTGGTGCTCACCGACGGCCGCGGGGGCGAGATCTACAACATCAGCGCCGGAACCGAGCTGACCAACCGGGAACTGACGGACCGTCTGCTCACGCTCTGCGGGGCGGACTGGAGCCGGGTGCGCGAGGTACCCGACCGGACGGCCCACGACGAGCGGTACTCGGTCGACACGTCGAAGATCCGTGAGGAGCTGGGCTTCACACCGCGCATCGGGCTGGACGAGGGGCTGGAGGAGGTGGTGGCCTGGTATCGCGACAACCGGGCGTGGTGGGAGCCGCTGCGCGCGCGGGCGGCCCTGCCCGCCTGAACCGAATCGCTCCGGCCACGGGTCGCGGGTGCGGTCGCCCTTACCGCAGCCGCGGCCCGTTGTTGAGATAGAGAACCGGTCGAGCGGCCGTTTTCCCTCGCCTTTTTCCGGCCACCTTCCGTGGCTTGTTCGTCGATCTCGGGAAGGCGCTTTTTGTTTCAATTACTGCCCGGGCCTTATCGTCACCCGCGATATGTGGGGAAGTTGTGATGAGTGCCGCTGGATGCGCCCGTGGAGATCGCGCCGCCATCCGATCGCGGCCCGCCGGGCGCGGATAATGTTCGGGGTGACCGACCCGATTGTGCGCGGTGCGCACCGGAATCGCTCGCCCGCTCGCCGTGGTGCTCTGACCTGGCCATTCATGGGATCGACGGCTTCTTTGGCGTGACCCTGCCGCGAGTGCGGCGCGATGGCGGCATGTAAAGGTTTGGTATTTTTGGAATCGAGTCCAATCGATTTCACGCCTGTTGCGCGCTTCTTCCATGCCCAGCTCGGTGAGGTAATGGACGGGTAAGCGGATTGCTGAAGTCCGGGTTGCCTGGAGTGCGGGCTGTTGCTCTTCGATCTCCGTCGTGTGCATCATCCTGTAAGGACCAAACATATTTCCCGGCGACCTGAACGGGTGTGCGTGTGGCCGATGGCCGCCCTGGCCGAAGCGTCACGCCGGCGCCCGTGGAAGGAGGGGGTTGTTGTGTTCAAGGTCGCCACTCTGTAAGTATTTACCGCACAGGCGTTTGGCGGCCGTGGTAGCGGCCCGCTCGCCGAACCGGGGGCAGGAGCGCATACCGCGCGTGGTCGACGGAGATCCCGCACAACGGTCGCCCCCGGTGATCTTCTCCGGAAGATGCCGCCGGACGAAGGGCGGCATCGTTGTCATGCGTTTCTGACGGAGGGATAAGAGTTGTCTCCTACCCCCGACGCAACAGAATCCTGGATGCGGCCTCTCCGGCCCCACGCTGACGCCGCGGTCCGGCTCGTGTGTTTCCCCCACGCCGGCGGATCGGCCACCTACTACCACCCCCTGGCCCACTCACTCGCGGAGATTCCGGGGGCCGAGGTGCTCGCCGTGCAGTACCCCGGCCGGCAGGACCGCCGCAGAGAGCCATTCGTCGACAGCGTCCCCCTCCTCGCCGACCGTGTCACGGCCGCCCTGGCGCCGCTGGCCGACCGCCCCCTCGTCCTCTTCGGCCACAGCATGGGCGCCACCCTCGCCTACGAAGTGGCGTGCCGCCTGCGTGCCCGACGGGCGGAGAGCGAACCCAGCTGGCTGCTCGTCTCCGGGCGCCGGGCACCGTCCCGCTTCCGCAGCGGAACGGTGCATCTGCGCACCGACACCCAACTCGTCGAAGAACTACGCCGCGTCGGCGGCACCGACCCCGCCTTCCTCGACGACCAGGAACTGCTGGACACCATCCTCCCGGTCATCCGCAACGACTACCGGGCGATCGAGAGCTACCGGTGGACCCCCGCGCCACCCCTGATGTGTCCGATCAGCGTCCTGGTCGGTGATCAGGACCCGCAGACCACCCTCGACGAGGCGGCCGCCTGGCGGGAACACACCACCGGTGCCTTCACGTTGCGGGACTTCCCCGGTGGCCACTTCTACCTGGACGTCCACCGGCGAGGCGTTGCCGACGTCGTCTCCGAGGTGCTGGAGCGCGTGGCCCGCCCGATGGAAAGGCTTGGAGGCAACGGACGATGAGGTACGAAATGCTTGGTCCGCTCCGCGTGGTGGACGGGACCCGGTGTTCGTTTGTGAATGCGCGTAAAGTGGAGATCCTCTTCTCGGTCCTTCTCATCCGCGCCGAACAGGTCGTCTCCTCCGAGCAGTTGATGGCGGAGATCTGGGGCGAGGACCTGCCGCGGCGGGCCACCGCGGGGCTTCATGTGTACATCTCGCAGCTGCGCAAGTTCCTGAAGCGCCCCGGCCGCTCCGGCAGTCCCGTCGAAACCCGCGCCCCCGGCTATGTGCTGCACATCGGCGACGACGAGATCGACGCCCATGTCTTCCCCCAACGGGTCGAGGAGGGACGGTCCTTCCTCAGGCAGGGCCGGTACGAAGAGGCCACGCGGTGCTTCGAGCAGGCGCTCGACCTGTGGCGAGGGCCGCTCCTGGGCCCGGGAGGCAACGGCCGGGACGCCCATGGCCCGATCATCGACGGATTCTCGACCTGGCTCACCGAAACCCGCCTGGAATGCCAGGAGATGCTCGCCGAGTGCCGACTCCATGTCGGGCGCCACCGGGAGACCGTGGGCACGCTCTACGCGCTCACCGCCGAGAACCCGATGCGTGAGACCTTCTACCGCCAGCTCATGCTGGCGCTGTACCGGTCGGAGCGGCAGGCGGACGCGCTGAAGGTGTATCAGGCGGCGCGCCGGACGCTGAAGGACGAACTGGGTCTGGAGCCCGGCCGTGCGCTGCAGGAGCTGCAGCGCGCCATCCTCGCCGGGGACAACAGACTGATGACGGTGCCGGCGGCCCGCTCCGAGCGCTGACCCCCGTCCCATCCGGATCCGCCCCGGCATGACGACCTCCTCGACCCCGTGACCCATGACCGCCCTTGCTCCTCCGTTTCCTCCTCCTCACGCCGAGTCCCCCCACAAGTACCGGCAGGTCGAGTGGGGGAGAGGCGAACCCTGGAGAGAGGAAGGGAGGGGCGCGACGGGGGATACACACCCCTCCCTTCCGGTCAGAGGACGGGGACCGACGCCTCCCCGGCGTGCTGTTGCTGTGTCGGCTTGCGGGACGGGATGAACAGCGCCAGCAGGACGGACACGATCACGAACCCGATGACCCACCAGAAGGTGGTGCCGTAGGCGCCGGCCAGGCTGTCGGGCGTGAGGTTCCGCGTTTCGATCAGATGGTCCATGCGGTTCTGGGCCACCAGGATGAGCACGGCCGAACCGAACGACGAGCCGATCTGCATGATGATCCGGTTGGCCGCGCTGGCCCGTGGAATCACCGGCCCCGGGATGTCCCGGATCGCTCCGGCCATGGCGGGCGCCATGACCATGCCGGTACCGGCACCGCTGAGCGCGAGCGCGGCGCCGAGGAG
The DNA here is from genome assembly GCF_055580085.1 of Streptomyces sp. NPDC032126. Taxonomy (NCBI): domain Bacteria; kingdom Bacillati; phylum Actinomycetota; class Actinomycetes; order Kitasatosporales; family Streptomycetaceae; genus Streptomyces; species Streptomyces sp. NPDC032126. Next base: position 419,377 of record NZ_JBVIMA010000008.1, on the reverse strand, counting down.
CACGACGTTGGTGTCCGCCGCCAGTTGTGTGCACACCAGCGCACCGACCGCGGTGAGCGCGAGTCCGCCGATGACGAGCAGCCGCGGCGATGTCCGGTCCGCGACCTTGCCGACGAGCAGCAGCGAGACGGCCATGCCGACGCCCTGCGGAGCGAGCAGCAGGCCGGCCTCCAGGGCGCTGTGGTGCCGCACCTGCTGGAAGTAGAGCGGCAGGACACCGACCGCGCCGAACAGGGCCACACTCGCGAAGAACAGCACGGCCGACGACGACAGGAAGCTGCGCACCTTGAGCAGCCGCAGGTCCAGGATCGGGTTCTCGGTGCGCAGCGCGTGCACCGCGAACGCGGCGAGCAGCGCGATCCCGATGGCGAGCGGGATCACCACATGACGGTCGGCGAACGACCCGTACTTGCTGGCCTGGGTGAGTCCGAACACGACCACCGCACAGGCGGGGGAGAGCAGCAGCAGACCGAGGACGTCGAGGCGGCCGGCGGTCGGCGACTTGCGCGAGGGCATGGTCCGCCAGGCGATCGCGATGGCGGCGATGCACACCGGCACGTTGATGAAGAAGATCCACCGCCAGTTCCAGTCGTCGACGATGGCGCCGCCCACCACCGGGCCGAGCACCGGTCCCAGCGCGGAGGGGATGCCCAGGACGCCCATGACACGGCCCAGCCGGCCCGGCCCGGCCTCCTGTGCGAGGACCGCCATGCCGAGGGGGAGCACCATGCCGCCGCCGAGGCCCTGGATGACCCGGAACGCGATGAGGCTGTGGGCGTCCCAGGCGGCACCGCACAGCACGGACCCGAGGAGGAAGAGGCTGATGCTGGTGATCCACATGGTCCGGGCGCCGAAGCGCTCCATGGCCCAGCCGGACAGCGCCATCACGGCGGCCATCGCCAGGAGGTATCCGGTGGTGACCCACTGGATGGTGAGCAGGGTGGTGTCGAACTCCTTGAGCAAGGTGTTGTAGGCGATGTTGGTCATTGTCGCGTCCATCTGCATCATGATCGACCCGAGGGCCACCGTGATCATGAGGCTGATGAGCCGGGGCGGTAGGCGATCGCCCGCTGCCTCCTTGACTTCCGTGGATGCGCTCATCGCGCGATCTCCTTCGCCATCGATAATGTGCGGTAAATGTTTACTGCGCAAAGGGTGTGTAGGTGCATCGTCCGTAAAAGGGTGGGGTGGTGGGGTGACCGGGCCCCGGATGGTCCGGGACCCAACGGCGGGCGATGTCGCCGGTTCGGCGCTACGCGATGGGTGCGGGGCCGGTCATGCCGTCAAGGAGCTGCCCGAGCGTCAGCTCCCGGGTCTTCTCCACGCCGAGTCCGGCGGTCTGACTGCTGATCAGTGCGTCTCCGCGCGGTCCCAGGATCGCGCTGCCGATGAGGGCGCTCATGGCGACACCGTGCGCTATCTCGAAGGGGCAGTCCGCGCGGAACACTCCTTCCTCCTGCCCGCGCTCGTAGAGCTTCTGCAGTTCGGTGGGGAGGGCGTCCGCCGACGGGAGGGGCAGGGTCTGCCAGTCGTTCAGCGATTCATGGAGCCAGAGGCCCACCAGGGAGGGCAGGCTGGCCAGGGCGTCGGCGAGGGCGGTGAGCGCCATGGCCATGCCGTCGTAGGGCGGCAGCTCCGCGGCTCGCTGCAGCGCTGGATGCCAGGCGTCGTGCAGTGCCTTCATCTGGTCTTCGAGAGCGGCTTTGTAGAGGCCCTCCTTGCTGCCGAAGTGGTGATAGATCATCCGCTCATTGACGCCGGCCCGGTCGACGATCGCTTGGATGCGCGTGCCTCTCAGGCCGTACTGGGCGAACTCTTCAGCGGCTGCCGCGAGCAGTCGAGCCCTACTTCCTGTCATGCAGTAAATGCTTACAGAGATCTGTCGGCGGTGCAAGCGTCCGGACGACACCGCGGCTCGGGCGGACGGGCCGGGCCGCACCATCCGGTCCTTAGCCCTGCTTAAGAGCCGGATTCAACGATGAGGTGCATGGCACCTACACAAAGGGCCCGGGACGACGGACCCGCCGACGCGCCCGGTCAGGCGGACGACGGACTGCGCGGCCGCACCGCCGAGTTGCACGAGATTCGTGCGCGGGCGCTGGCCGGGCCGGGTGAGAAGGCGACCGCGGCGCAGCACGCGAAGGGCAAGCTGACCGCCCGGGAGCGGATCGAGCTGCTGCTGGACGCCGGTTCCTTCCAGGAGGTCGAGCAGCTGCGCCGGCATCGCGCGCAGGGCTTCGGTCTGGAGGCGAAGAAGCCGTACACGGACGGTGTGATCACCGGCTGGGGCACGGTGGAGGGCCGGACGGTCTTCGTCTACGCGCACGACTTCCGTATCTTCGGCGGCGCGCTGGGCGAGGCCCACGCCACGAAGATCCACAAGATCATGGACATGGCCATCGCGGCCGGTGCCCCGCTGGTGTCGCTGAACGACGGCGCCGGCGCCCGGATCCAGGAGGGCGTCTCGGCGCTCGCCGGCTACGGCGGCATCTTCCAGCGCAACACCCGGGCGTCGGGTGTCATCCCGCAGATCAGCGTGATGCTGGGCCCGTGCGCGGGCGGTGCGGCCTACAGCCCGGCGCTGACCGACTTCGTCTTCATGGTCCGTGAGACCTCGCAGATGTTCATCACCGGCCCGGACGTGGTCAAGGCGGTCACCGGCGAGGAGATCACCCAGAACGGCCTGGGCGGCGCGGACGTGCACGCCGAGACGTCCGGCGTGTGCCACTTCGCCTACGACGACGAGGAGACGTGCATCGCCGAGGTGCGCTACCTGCTGTCGTTGCTGCCGCAGAACAACCGGGAGAACCCGCCGCGGGTGGAGTCCACCGACCCCGCCGACCGGCGCTCGGACGTGCTGCTGGACCTGGTCCCGGCGGACGGCAACCGGCCGTACGACATGGTCAAGGTGATCGAGGAGATCGTCGACGACGGCGACTACCTGGAGGTCCACGAGCGCTGGGCGCGCAACATCATCTGCGCGCTGGCCCGGCTGGACGGTCAGGTCGTCGGCATCATCGCCAACCAGCCGCAGACCCTCGCCGGTGTCCTGGACATCGAGGCCAGCGAGAAGGCCGCCCGCTTCGTGCAGATGTGCGACGCCTTCAACATCCCGCTGATCACGCTCATCGACGTCCCGGGCTTCCTGCCGGGCGTGGACCAGGAGCACGGCGGCATCATCCGGCACGGTGCGCAGCTCCTCTACGCCTACTGCAACGCGACCGTGCCCCGGATCTCCCTGATCCTGCGCAAGGCGTACGGAGGTGCCTACATCGTCATGGACAGCCAGTCCATCGGCGCCGACCTCACCTACGCGTGGCCGACGAACGAGATCGCCGTGATGGGCGCCGAAGGCGCCGCGAACGTGGTCTTCCGGCGCCAGATCGCCGCCGCGCCCGACCCCGACGCCATGCGCGCCCGCATGGTCAAGGAGTACAAGGCCGAGCTGATGCACCCCTATTACGCCGTCGAGCGCGGCCTGGTGGACGACGTCATCGACCCCGCCCGCACCCGCGAGACCCTCGTCAGGGCGTTGGCCATGCTCCGCAGCAAGCACGCCGACCTGCCCTCCCGCAAGCACGGCAACCCCCCACAGTAGTTCTGCGAAGGGAACAGCAGATGAGCGCCGCCGACATCCTGCGCGTCGAGAAGGGCCACCCCGACCCCGAGGAACTCGCCGCCGTCACCGCCGTACTGCTCGCCCGCAGCGCCCGGTCCGGCCCGGCGCCGGCGGACGCCGCCCCGGACCGGGCGGTCTGGCGCCGCCTGGAACGCGACGGCGGCTTTCCCGTGGCCCACAGCTGGCGATCGGCGGCCTGACCCGCGAAGGGGGCGCGCCCACCGCCCGGTGCGCGGGCGCCGTCACCCGGCGCGCACGCTGTACGGGCCCCCGGCCGCCCGGTGCGCGCGCCCACCGCACCGCATGCGCAACGCCGCTCGCCGCCGGCCGCCCGCCCCGCCCGCTGTTTTGGCGGCGCGCAATCCCCCCTTCAGCGGCCGCTGTTGAGCTGCCGGTGAATGTCCGGGCAGGCCCTTCAGGAGGCTCTGGGTGACTGAAGCAGCAGCTGATACCCCCTTCCGCGCATGGTGGCGGGAGCGAGCGTCGGCCCAGCGGTCGGAGGTGACACGCATCCCGTTCGAGGAGCTCGACGGCTGGAGCTTCGAACCGCACGGGGGGAACCTGGTGCACACGAGCGGGAAGTTCTTCACCGTCGAGGGCCTGCGCATCGAGCCCGACGACGGCCGACCGTACCGCCAGCCCATCATCCACCAGCCGGAGATCGGCGTACTGGGCATCCTGGTCAAGGAGTTCGACGGGGTCGTGCACTGCCTGATGCAGGCCAAGATGGAGCCCGGAAACCTCAACACCGTCCAGCTCTCACCCACCGTGCAGGCCACCCGCAGCAACTACCTGCGGGTGCACCGCGGCGGCAGTACCCGCTATCTGGAGCACTTCTGGGGAGCGGGACGCGGCAGGGTGCTCGTGGACGTCCTGCAGTCCGAACAGGGCGCGTGGTTCTGGCACAAACGCAACCGCAACATGATCGTCCAGGTGGACGGCGAGGTCCCCGTGCACGAGGCCTTCCGCTGGGTGGCGCTTCCCGAGCTGTTGTCCCTGCTGCACAGCGACAACCTCGTCAACATGGACGCGCGGACCGTACTGGGCTGTCTGCCGAGGGAGTTGCTGCCCCAGCACCGCCGAACGGACGCCTTCGCCGCGGCGCTGCGCCGCTCGTACGAGAGCGATGCCGGCTGTGAGGCCGCGCGCAGCTGGCTGCTCGATGTGAAGGGCCGGGGCCGCTGGACCACCCGGCTGATCCCGCTGAACCAGACCCATGGCTGGACCCGGAGCGGCGACGAGATCGGCGCCGACGACGGCTCGGGGTTCCGGATCATCGCGGTCCGGGTGCGCTCCCGCAGCCGCGAGGTCCCCGAATGGACCCAGCCGCTGCTGGCGCCCCGGGACGAGGGCCTGGCCGCCTTCCTGGTCCGGCGGGCCGGCGACACGCTGTACGTCCTGGTCCAGGCGCGCTACGAACCCGGTCTGCTCGAGCACGTGGAGCTGGCGCCCACCGTCCGCACACCGCCGGTCACCGCCGACGAGGAGGTGCCCTACCTCAAGGACGTGCTGTCCGCCGACCGCGGGAACATCCGCTTCGACGCCCTGCTGTCCGAGGAGGGCGGCCGCTTCCACCACGCGCTGACCCGCTACCAGGTGATCGAGGTACCGGCCGACCGTCCGCTCGAAGTCGGCGACAGCCACCGTTGGATGACGGTACGTCAGCTCATGGAACTGGTGCGGCACGGCCACTACCTGAACATCGAGGCCCGCAGCCTGCTCGCCTGCCTGCACAGCCTGCGATGACCGGGAACCGCGAAGCGAAGGGAACCAGGACCATGAACCCGACCACGGGTGCCACGGCGCTGCGCGTCGGCGTGCTCGGCTGCGCCGACATCGCCTGGCGCAACACCCTGCCCGCGATCCTCAGGACGCCCGGAGTGCGGCTCACCGCCCTCGCCAGCCGCGACCTGGCCAAGGCCCGCGCCTTCGCCGACCGGTTCGGGGGCACCCCCCTTGAGGGGTACGCCGGCCTTCTCGCCCGGGACGACGTGGACGCCGTCTACGTGGCACTGCCCACGGCGCTGCACCACCCCTGGGCACGCCGCGCGCTGCTGGCCGGGAAACACGTCTGGGCCGAGAAGCCGCTCGCCGCCACCGTCAAGCAGGCCGAGGACCTGGTCCGGCTCGCCCGCGCCCACGACCGGGTGCTCCGGGACGGCTTCTCCTTCCCGCACCACAGCCAGCACGCCGCCGTGGCCAAGCTGATCGCCGAGGGGCGCATCGGCGAACCCAGGGCGTTCTCCGGCGCCTTCGGCATCCCGCCCCGCCCGGACGACGACGTGCGCTACAGCGCCGAACTCGGCGGCGGCGCCCTGCTCGACGTCGGCGTCTACACCGTGCGCGCGGCCCAGCTCGTGTTCGGCGACGACCTCGCCGTCGCCGGATCCGTCCTGCGTATGGACCGGTCCCGGGGCGTGGACCTGGCCGGCTCCGCGCTGCTGCACACCCCCGACGGGCGCACCGCCTCCCTCGACTTCGGCTTCGACCGCAGCTACCGCTCCCGGTACGCGGTCTGGGGCAGCGAGGGCCGGCTGTCCCTCGACCGCGCCTTCACCCCGCCCGCGACGCACCGGCCGGTGCTCAGGGTCCAGCGCCAGGACCACTACGAGGAGCTCTCGCTCGCGCCCGACGACCAACTGGCCCACATCGTGCGGGCGTTCGCCGACGCGGTGCGCGAGGGACACGACCGCCGCCCCTACGAGGCCACCCTGCTTCGGCACGCGGCCCTGACCGACGAGATCAGGGTGAGCGCGCGACGCGTCGCCGACTGAAGCAGCCGGGGCGGCGACAGCCGCGTCGCCGCCCGACCGGCTCACGGAAAGGACACACACCCCCATGGAAGTCATAGGCAGGGGTTTCCTTGCCCGGCATCTCGCCTCGCTCGACAGCCGTCATCCCCACGTGACGGCACTGGCCGCGGGCGTGTCGACGACCGGCGACGTGGGACAGGCCGCCTACCAGCGGGAGGCGAGGCTGCTCTACGACGTGATCGAACGATGCCGAGACCAGGACCGCACACTGCTCTTCTTCTCGACGGCCTCCGCCGCCATGTACGGCGGCTCCGGAAGCCAGGGCCGCGAGGACGGGCCGGTCTACCCCCAATCCCCCTACGGGCACCACAAGCTGGCGCTGGAGAACGTCGTCCGGCTGTCCGGCGTACGCCATCTGATCATCCGGCTCAGTCATGTGCTGGGCCCCCATCAGCCCGCCCACCAAATGCTGCCGGCCCTGATCAGAGCGGTGCGCGCCGGCCGCGTCGACGTGCACCGGGGCGCCTGGCGCGACGTCATCGACGTGGCCGACGCGGTGTCCGGCGTCGACACCCTGCTGTGCGCCGGCGCCAGCGGCCAGGTGGTGAACGTCGCCTCCGGGGTCGCGGTCCGCGCCGAGGACATCATCGACCATCTGGAGACCCGCCTCGGTGGTCCCCTGGAACGACGGTTCGTGGATCGCCCCAGCCGCTACGAGATCTCCCTGGAGAAGCTGTCCGAACTGACCGCGGGCAAGGCGGGGCAGCCCTTCCCCGCGGACTACTACAAGCAGGTGATCGACAACTGTCTGAGCATGGCCGCACTGTGACACCTGCTCCCGGGAGGCCGGGCACAGCGGAGGAGGGGCCGGACGGCCCCTCCTCCGCTGTCCCGCGCCGCCGCCGGCTCGGCTATGTGTCCCGCTGGTACCGCTCGTACGAGGAGAGGTCACCGACCGTCAGTACGAGGCTGGTGATGTGGAATCCGGCTGTCCCGCAGACCAGCAGGAGCCGGTCGCCCTCGGACACCTCGCCCGCCGTGATGAGGTGCTCCAGGTCGTACACATGGTCGGCGGCGCCGACATGGCCGATGGAGCGGCCGTGGTCCCAGGTGGACCTGCTGAGCGGCAGACCCAGCTGCTGCATGACGATCGCGTCGATCTGAGCCCCGCCGACATGGGCGAACAGCACCTTGGTGAGATCCTCGGGCCCGATGCCCACGTCGTCCAGCGTCCGTGCCATGACCTTCTGGTACGCCTGGATCTGCAGGCGCTGGAGCTCCAGCCCGCTCTGGGCGCCGAGGGCGGCGTTCTCCCGGGCCCGGGCCAGCACATCGACCTTCGGCCGCAGCGGAGGGGTGGGCTCGATCAGCGGCAGGGCGCCGCGATGGAACTGCTCCATCTCCGGGACGGTGGTGGAGTTGACGGCCGAGATCTCCGCGAGGCCCGGCCGCCGCCCCAGCACGACCGCGCCGGCCCCGTCGCCGATCGCGATGCCGTACCCGGCGCTGCGCCAGCGGTCGATGGTGGGGGAGCCGTCGACCATGGTCGCCGTGGTGAGCAGGGCCGTGGAGTCGCCGCCGCGCAGGGCGAGCCAGCCCGCCGCCATCTCCAGCGAGGCGAGCATCCCGTTGCAGCCCTGGTTCAGTACCTGTCCCGTACCGTCCGGACAGCCGAGCTCCCGCAGGAGATATCCGGCGGGCGACCACTCCTCCGGGCCGTTCCAGAAGCACGGGGCGTGGATCAGCAGGTCGATGTCGGGCGGGCTGACGTCCGCCCGGCCGATCGCCTCCCGGGCCGCGGCCACCGCCATCTCGACCGGAGGGACTCCGGGGGCGATCTGCACGCCCTTCAGGTCGCCCTCGGGAAACTCGTCGTCGCACAGACCGGCCGCTCGCGCCTCGTCCGGGCTCATCCACTGGGTGGCGTGGTACAGCCCGATCGACTGGACGTGGATGCCGCTGACCTTCATTCGCCTCTCCCGATGCCTTCTGCCGCAGGTGACGCACCGGGCTTCCGGCGGAGCGCAGGGGCCGCCCCCGACCGGTCCGCCGGTGGCGACCACTGTCACGCCCGGCCCTTAAGGCTCCCTAACGCTGGATCACCCGACGCGGGCCCCGGCTCAGTCGCGGACCGACAGTTCCAGGCCGGGGGCCTCCGGCATCAGCGCCAGCAGGGGGGAGTCGGCGGGCAGGCCCTTCAGGCCGGCGGCCAGTTCGTCGCGGTCCTCCGGTGTGTGCCGGGGCATCACGCCGATCCAGCTGGAGCGGAAGCCGTTGCGCCGGTCGCGAACGTACTCCAGGTAGTCGGGCTCGGCGTTGTCGTTGACCAGGATGGCCCCGGAACGCAGCTGTGGCGCGAGGAGTTTGAGCACATCGAGGGCCAGCGACGTGCCGCCTTCGGCGGTCCAGCTGCCGTCGGTGGCGTGGAACCCGTCGACGATCGCGTAGTCGACCGGTCCGCCGACGTCGGCGAGCGTCTCACGGGCGTCGCCCTCGCGGATCTCGACGTAGTCCGTGAGTCCGGCCTCGTCGACATTGCGCCGGGCCGCCTCGACCTTGGACGGCACCAGCTCGGAGCCGATCACGAGTCCGCCGCCGTTGTCCCGTACGGCGGCCGCGAGGTAGATCAGTGAGGCCCCGACCGAGGTGGCGAAGTCGACGGCCCGGGTGACGCGTGCCGCCCGCGCCGTCAGATAGATCAGGTCGCCGGTCTCCGCGCCGACCGACAGCGGCAGTCGCGCCAGCGCGAAGGGGTCCCGGCTCCAGGTGCCGGTGGTGAGGGCCTGCCGGAACGAGTCGACGTTCTCCCGGTCGAGTCGCTGGAGGACCTTCTCCACCTTGGGGTCCTGGAGTGCTGCGGAGGTAGCCATGAAGACCGGCCTTTCGTCGGGGGTTCGGCGGTGCGACGGGTGCCATGTCCTGCGGTTCGCCGGACGGTGGCCGGCGCACAGGGGATCCCCGACCGCGATCGGCACGTCGTCGCCGACCGGCACCCGGGCCGGGGGAAGTCAGGAGAGGACGGACGTCGTCCCGCGGAACGCGGGTTCGGGCAGGGGGATGGACCGGCGCGTCCGGGTCATGCGGCCCTGCTCACATCAGCGTATCGACCGGACGCAGCGCGGACCCGCAAGATCTGCGCCATGCTCCTTGGCGCCCCGAAAAGGCCGAATGCGCCCCTCGCTGTTTCCCGGAAAGCGCCGATGAAGGCGCCTGTTGTCGAGAAAGACCCGATGGTGTTGCCTTCGCTGGTGCTTAGACCGCCTTAAGGGTCGGCCGTCACGCTCGTCGCAGCCTGGCAGACCAAGGAGGCGCGGTCGTGCGGACGCCCGACGTATTCATCAAGGCGACGGGGAGATTCCTCCCGGAGACGGTCAGCGTCGAGTGGGCCGTCGAGCACGGCCATTACTCGGCCGAGAACGCTGAACTGCATGAACTGGGCGGTGCCGCCGTCGCCGGGGACACCCCCGCGCCGGACATGGCGCTGTGGGCCGCGCAGCAGGCCGTCAAACGGTGCGGGCACCGGCCGGAGGACCTCGGCCTGCTGCTGTACGTCAACTCCTGGCACCAGGGGCCGGACGGCTGGCAGCCCCAGTACTACCTTCAGCGTCATCTCGTCGGCGGCGACGTCCTGGCGGTCTCGATCCAGCAGGGCTGCAACGGCGTGTTCAGCGCCCTCGAACTGGCCGCCGCACACCTGCAGGCGGGATCCCGGCCGGGCTCGGCCCTGGTGGTCGCCTCCGACAACTTCGGCACCCCGCTCTTCGACCGCTGGACCACGGGACCGGGCTACATCGCCGGGGACGGCGCCAGTGCCGTCGTCCTGACCACCGACCCCGGATTCGCGCGCCTGCTGGCCGTGAGGTCCCTGGCCGTGCCCGAGGCCGAACAGATGCACCGCGGCGCAGAACCGCTGTTCCCCCCGGGACCGACGATCGGCCGCCCGCTGGACTTCGCCTCCCGCAATGCCGCCTTCCGTGAGCTGAGCCTGACGGAGGGCCTGGGCACGGGGGCGCTCATGCGGGTGCACCAGCGGACCCTGGAAGTCGTCGAGAAGACCCTGTCCGACGCGGGGGTCACCCTGGACGCCATCACCCGCGTCGCCTACATGAACTTCTCCCGGGAGATCGTCGAACAGCGCTGCATGGCCGCCCTCGGCCTCCCGATGTCCGCCTCGACCTGGGAATTCGGCCGGACGCTGGGACATCTCGGCGCGAGCGACCAGATCGTCTCGCTGGACGAGCTGGTGACGACCGGAGAACTGGGCCCCGGCGACCACATGCTGATGCTCGGCATGGGGCCGGGCGTCACGCTCTCGTGCGCCGTCGTCAAGGTTCTCGCACCGGCCCCCTGGAGCGACTGACACCCCCGCCCGACCGGCTTCCCGCCGTCCAACCATCGACCGAGGAAGAGGCGATGACAGAAGAAGAATACGCGGCGAAACTCATCCCGTTCATTCAGGAGAACCTTCTGCCGAAAGACTCCGACATCACGGTGGACGCCTCGACTCCGCTGCTGGAGCTGGGAATTCTCGACTCCCTCAAGACGGCGATCCTGATGAACTACATACGCGGTGAACTCGGCGTCGTCATTCCTCCCGAGCAGCTGAGCAGCAGCAACTTCGCCTCGCCCGGCGCCATCGTCGCCGTCATTCACGACCTCGCCGCTGCGAACGCCGGCTGAACGACGACCAGGAGGACAGCATGCAGCCCGATTTCGACGCCGCGATCATCGGCGGCGGCCCGGCCGGTTCGGCCATGGCCTCCTATCTCGCCGACGCCGGTCTGTCCGTGGCCGTGTTCGAGAGCGAGATGTTCCCGCGCCCCCACATCGGGGAGTCGCTCGTCCCCGCCACCATGCCGGTCCTCGACGAGATCGGCGTGATGCCCGACATCGAGGCGGCGGGCTTCCCGAAGAAGTACGGGGCCGCGTGGACGTCCGCCGAGTCCCGCGATGTGCCGCACAACGGATTCACCGGCCTGGACCACGACTTCAAGGCCGCCGAGGTGATGTTCGTCGAGCGGGACCAGCCCGGTGTCCACCGCGACTACACGTTCCACGTCGACCGCGGGAAGTTCGACCTGATCCTGCTCAAGCACGCGGAGAGCCGCGGCGCCCAGGTGTTCCAGAAGACCCGCGTCCTCAAGGCCGACTTCGACACCGACCCCGATCTGGTCACCCTCAACTGCCGTCTGGGCCCGCGCTCGCTGGACTTCACGACCCGCGTGGTGATCGACGCCTCCGGCCGGCAGACGATGCTCGGCAACCAGCTCAAGGTGAAGGTCCCGGACCCGGTCTTCAACCAGTACGCCATCCACGCCTGGTTCGAGGGACTCGACCGCACGGCGATGGCCCTCGATCCCGCCAAGCGCGACTACATCTACATCCACTTCCTCCCGCTGGAGGACACCTGGATGTGGCAGATCCCCATCTCGGACACCGTCACCAGCGTGGGCGTGGTGACCCAGAAGCACCGGTTCAAGGCCGCCAGCGCCGACCGTGAGAAGTTCTTCTGGGACATCGTCTCCAGCCGCAAGGACATCTACGACGCGCTCCAGAAGGCCGAGCGGATCCGCCCGTTCAAGGCCGAGGGCGACTACAGCTACGCCATGCGGCGGATCTGCGGCGACCGGTTCCTGCTCATCGGCGACGCCGCGCGGTTCGTCGACCCGATCTTCTCCAGCGGCGTGAGCGTCGCCCTCAACAGCGCCCGGCTCGCCGCCAAGGACGTCATCGCCGCCCACCGGGCGGGCGACTTCGCCAAGGAGCGCTTCGCGACCTACGAGGACAAGCTCCGGCGGGCGGTGCGCAACTGGTACGAGTTCATCTCCGTCTACTACCGGCTGAACATCCTGTTCACCGCGTTCGTCCAGGACCCCCGCTACCGCATCGACGTACTGAAGATGCTCCAGGGGGACTTCTACGACGGTGAGGAACCCAAGGCGCTCAAGGCCATGCGGGACCTCGTGACCACGGTCGAGAACGATCCCGAGCACCTCTGGCACCCGTACCTCGGCACTCTGCGGGCCCCGTCGGCAGCCCCCACCTTCTGACCACCGACAGCGTCAAGGACCACAAGGAGCTTGATCGTGCACAGTCACGACGCTGCCCGTGCGGGCAGCCCGGACGTCGTCGAGGAGCCGATCGCCGTCCTCGGTATGGCGTGCCGGTTCGCGGGCGGGGCGGACACCCCGGAGGCGTTCTGGGACCTGCTGCTGGCGGGCCGGGACGGCATCAGCGAGGTGCCGGAGAAGCGGTGGCGGGTGTACGAGGAGGCCGGCCCCGATCACGCGGCGGCGGTGCGGCGGGCGACGCGGTGGGGTGGATTCCTCGACGACATCGAGGGGTTCGACGCGGAGTTCTTCGGGTTGTCGCCGCGTGAGGCGGAGTTGATGGATCCGCAGCAGCGGCTGCTGCTCGAAGTGGCGTGGGAGGCGCTGGAGCACGCGGGCATTCCGCCGCGGCGACTGGCGGGCACGGACGCCGGTGTGTTCGTGGGGATCGGCTCGGACGACTACGGCCGGCGGCTGCTGGAGGACCTGCCGGGCATCGAGGCGTGGACCGGCATCGGCAGCGCGATGTGCGCGGCGGCCAACCGGATCTCGTACGCGCTGGACCTGAAGGGGCCCAGTCTGGCGGTGGACACGGCGTGCTCGGCGTCCCTGGTCGCCGTGCACCTGGCCTGCCAGAGCCTGCGGGCGGGCGAGAGCGAGGTGACGCTCGCGGCCGGTGTGAACCTGATGATCTCGCCGGGGCTGACGCTGACGCTGGACGCGGCGGGCGCGACGGCGCCGGACGGGCGGTCGAAGTCCTTCGACGCCTCCGCCGACGGTTACGGCCGGGGCGAGGGCTGCGGTCTGCTGGTGCTGAAGCGGCTGTCGGACGCGCGACGCGACGGCGACCCGGTACTGGCGGTGATCCGGGGCAGCTCGGTGAACCAGGACGGCAGGACCAACGGCATCATGGCGCCCAGCGGTTCGGCGCAGGAGCACGTGCTGGACCTGGCCTGCCGCCGGGCGGGTGTCGACCCCGCCTCGATCGACTACGTCGAGGCGCACGGCACCGGCACCCGGCTCGGCGACCCCCTGGAGGCGGGCGCCCTGAGCGCGGTCTTCGGGCGCGGGCGGCCCAAGGACGAGCCGTGTCTGATCGGTTCGGTGAAGTCGAACATCGGGCATCTGGAGGCCGCCGCCGGCATCGCGAGCCTCATCAAGACGACCCTGGCGCTGAGCAAGGGCGAGATCCCGCCGAGCCTGAACTACTCGCAGGGCAACCCGGCGATCGACTGGGCCGGCTCCGGGCTGCGGGTCGTCACCGAGCGCACCGCCTGGCCGCGACGCGAGGAGCGCCCGGTCCGGGCAGGCGTGTCCGGTTTCGGCTACGGCGGCACCATCGCGCACGTGGTGATGGAACAGGCCCCTGAGCCGGGCCGGCCCGCCGGGACGGAGAGCGACGAGGGAGCCGCCGAGAGCGCCGACGGAGTCGCCGAGATCGCCGAGGGAGCCGGCGCGATCGTCGAGGAGCGGCTGTTTCCCCTCTCCGGCGGCTCGCGGGCGGGCCTGCGCGCCTACGCGGGGCGTCTGGCCGACCGGCTGTCGGCGGACGAACTGCCGCTCGACGCCCTGGGCCACACCCTCGCGCTGCGCAGGTCCGCGCTGGCGCACCGGGCCGCGGTGGTGGCGTCGGACCGCGCGGACCTGGTCGCCAAGCTGCGGCTGATCGCGCTGGGGGAGCAGACCCGGGAGGCCGTGATCGGCACGGTTCCCTCCGACCCCGGCGCCGGACCGGTGTGGGTGTTCTCCGGACACGGCTCGCAGTGGTCGGGGATGGGACGCGAACTGCTCACGTCCGAGCCCGCGTTCGCCGCGGTGATCGACGAGATCGATCCCGTCTTCCGGGAGGAGATCGGGTTCTCGGCCCGGCAGGCCCTGGTCGACGGCGACTTCGACACGGTCGACCGCATCCAGACGATGATTTTCGCGGTACAGGTCGCGCTGGCGGCGGTCTGGCGTTCCTACGGTGCCGCCCCCGCGGCGGTGATCGGGCACTCGGTGGGCGAGATCGCCGCCGCTGTCGCGGCGGGCGCGTTGTCGCTGACGGACGGGGCGCGGCTGATCTGCCGCCGCTCGCGGTTGTTGCGGCGGGTGGCCGGCCAGGGCGCCATGGCGATGGCGAGCATCTCCTTCGAGGAGGCCGGACAGCGGCTGGCGGGCCGTACGGATGTGGTGCCCGCGATCGCCGCGTCCCCGTACTCCGCCGTCGTCGCCGGCGACCCCGCGGCGATCGACGCCCTGGTGGAGGAGTGGCAGGCGCAGGACATCCAGATGCGCCGCGTCGCCTCCGACGTGGCCTTCCACAGCCCGCACATGGATCCCCTGCTCACCGAACTCGCGGCGGCCGCCTCGGACTTGACGCCGCGCGAGCCCGATGTGCCGGTGTACTCCACGGCGATGGAGGACCCCCGCTCCAAGGCACCGCTGGACGGCGCCTATTGGGCGGCGAACCTGCGCAGTCCGGTGCGGCTGCGGGCGGCGGTGACGGCGGCGGTCGAGGACGGCCACCGCGCGTTCGTGGAACTGTCCGCCCACCCCGTGGTCACGCACTCCATCGGCGAGACCCTGTCCGAACTCGGCCTGGAGGACGCCTTCACCGGCTCCTGCCTGCGCCGCAACCAGCCCGAGCGGGCCACCCTCCTCGCCGCCCTCGGCACGGCGCACTGCCACGGCATCACGGTGGACTGGGGGCGCCTGCAACCGGCCGGTGACCTGCTGGGGCTGCCGCCGGTGGCCTGGCAGCGCAGTCCGCACTGGCACGAGCGCGCCTCCGCCGCCACCGGCCAGGGCTTGCAGCACGACCTGGACTCCCACGCCCTGCTCGGCCCCCGGGTGCCCGTCGCGGGGCGGCCGCTGGAACTGTGGCGCACCCTGCTGGACGACGAGACGCGCCCGTACCCGGGCAGTCACACCATCAACGGCACGGAGATCGTCCCCGCCGCCGTCCTGATCAACACGTTCCTCGACGCCGCCCGCACCGCCGACGGAACGCGCCCCGTCCTGCGCGAGATGAGCCTGCGGCTCCCGCTGATCACCGGCGAACGCCGCGAACTCCAGGTCGTCAAGGACGACACCGCCCTGCGTCTGGCCTCCCGTTCCCTGGACGAGGGCGCCGCCTGGCTGACCCACACCACCGCCGCGGCGGCCGAGCCGGGCAGCGCGACACCGCCCGCGGCCGCGTCCGCCGACCTCCCGCTCGCCCCGGCCGACCCGGGAGACGTACGACGGCATCTGACGTCGGTGGGCGTGCCCACCATGGGATTCGACTGGACCATCGAGGAACTCGCTCGGGGCGAGGGCGTGTTGACCGCCCGCGTCAGTGTCGAACAGCCCGCGCGGGCCGAGGCGACGTGGGCGCCCCTGCTGGACGCCGCGCTGTCCATCGCACCGACCGCCATCCCCGGCCCGCCGGCCCTGCGCATGGTCGCCTCCCTGGAGGAGATCGTCACCCACGGCGCCCCGCCGACCGGACCGGTCACCATCCGGGTCGCCGCCGATACGACCCGTGAGAACACCGTCCACGTCCTGGTCGCCGACAGCGACGGACAGGTCGTGGCGTGGGTGAACGGCCTGCGCTACGGCGGCATGGACCAGGGCGCCATGGCGGCCGCGCATCCCAGGGACCTCGTCTTCGAGACGGCCTGGCGGCCGTTCGAGGCTCCCGTACGAGAGGACACGGCCGCCCGCCGGATCGTCCTCGTCGGCGCGCGGGACGCCGAGCCGCTGCGCGCGGCCCTGTCCGCGGCGGGCGTCGACGTCCGGGTCGTGGCGGAGCCGGCCGCACTCGACGGCCTCACCGACCTGGACGAGCACACGGACGTGGTCGTGGTCCCGGCACTCGCCGGGGACACCGCGATCCCGGAGGCCGCCGCCCGCGCCGCCTGGCTGCTGCTGGGCACGGCGCAGCGCGTCGCCGCCCGCGACACCCTGCGCTATCCCCGGCTGTGGTGCCTGACCACCGGAGTCCGCGAAAGCCTCGACGAGGCCGGGCTCGCCCACGCCCCGCTGTGGGGCCTGGGCCGGGTGATCGCGGGCGAGCACAGCGAACTGTGGGGCGGCGTCATCGACCGGGAACCCGGCGACGAGGACGTCACGACGCTGCTCGACGTCCTGCGCACCGGCGGCGGGGAGGACGTCGTCGCCCTGTGCGACGGCGCCGCGACCGTGGCCCGCCTCGCCGCCACCGACCGCGAGCCCACCCGCGCCCCGCTGGAGTGCCGCGCCGACGGGACGTATCTGATCACCGGCGGTCTGGGCACCCTCGGCCTGGAGGTCGCCCAGTGGCTCGCCGAGCGTGGCGCCCGCCGACTCGTTCTCGCCGGCCGCCGGGGGCTGCCGCCCCGCTCCACCTGGGACGAGGCCGTCGACCCCGACACCCGGCAGCGCGTCGACGCCGTCCGGGCCCTCGAAGAACAAGGCGTCACGGTCCGCGTGCTCCCCCTGGACGTCACCGACGCCCGGCGAGCCGCCGAACAACTGGACCCGGACGTCCTCGGCCTGCCGCCCATCCGCGGCATCGTGCATCTCGCCGGCGTCCTGGACAACCGTATGGCCACCGCCGTCGACGAGGACTCCCTGCGCACGGTGCTGCGGCCGAAGGCCGACGGCGCCTGGACCCTGCACACCCTCTTCCCGCCCGGCACGATCGACTTCCTCGTCCTGTTCTCCTCCTGCGGCCAGCTCCTCGGCCTGCCCGGCCAGGCTGCCTACGGCTCCGCCAACGCCTTCCTCGACCACCTCGCCACCCACCGGAACACCACCGGCGGGACCCCCGACACCACGAGCTTCGGCTGGACGTCCTGGCGCGGCCAGGGCATGGCCGTCAATGACGTCGTCGACAGCGAACTGCGCGCCCGGGGCGTCACCGACATCACCGCCCAGGAAGCCTTCGCCGCCTGGGACTTCGCCGCACAGCGCGGCCCCGGACACTACCCCGTCCTGCGCCTGCTGCCCCATGAGCCGGACATGGACCGACTGCCCCTGCTCGACGAGGTCCAGCGGACCCGGGCCGACGCACCCACCGCCGACTCCGGAGCCGGTGCCTACGCCGGTCTCGCCCCCGACGAGCTGCGGGCCCGCCTGATCGAGGAGGTGGCCACGCACATCGCCGCCGAGATGAAGCTGGCCACCGCGCAGCTGGACCCGCGCAAGTCCCTGGTGGAGCAGGGCCTGGACTCCGTGATGACGATCGTGATCCGGCGCCGCCTGGAGAAGTGGTCCGGCCACAAGCTCCCGGCGACGCTCCTGTGGCATCAGCCCACGGTGACCGCGATCAGCGAGCACCTGGCCGAGCTGCTGGCCCCCGAGCCGGCCGGGTCCGACGGCGCCGAGGCGGCCGAGCCGGCGGCGACCGTCTGAACAGCCGAGTAGCGACAGGGGAGTTCTCGTGCGCGTTCTGTTCACGCCGTACGCCTGGGCGAGCCACTACTACCAAATGGTCGGCCTCGTCTGGGCGTTCAGAGCGGCCGGCCACGATGTCCGCATCGCCGTACCCCCGTCCCTCGTCGGCGCGGTGACCGGTACCGGTGCCATCGCCGTCACGGTGGGCGGCGGGTACGACCTCGACGCGGGCATCGCCGACCTCGTGCGGACCCGGCAGGAACTGGACCGGCCCGGCAACAGGAACGCGCAAGGGGAATTCCGCCCGGAGATACGGCGCACCCTGCTCGGCCTGCGCATGGTCCCGCACATCAGGGCGGCCGAGGACATCGCCGGGGACCTGGTCGCCTTCGCCCGCGCCTGGCGGCCGGACCTCGTGATCTCCGATCCGCTGGTCTACGGCGCCCCGCTCGCGGCGGCCACGGCGGGAGCGCCTCTCGTCCGCCATCTGTGGGGTCCGGACATGACGCGGAACATCGTCATGCCCGGCTGCGGGGTCAGCGCGCGGGACGACCCCCGGGCCGCCTGGCCCGCCGAACTGTCCGCGCTCTACGAGCGGTACGGCGCCGAGCCACGGGCCGATGTCGCCGTGCGGACGCTCGACAACTGCCCGGCCAGCATCCAGCTCCCCGGGGTGCCGAACCGGACCCCGATGCGCTTCACCGCCTACAACGGCTCCGCGGTGGCCCCCTCATGGCTGTCCGAGCCCCCCGTCCGGCCCCGGGTCTGCGTCACCTGGGGCTCGGCGGCCACCGCGCTCCTCGGCGACGCGTCCTTCCTGGTGCCGCGGATCCTGGACGCGCTGTCCGGCCTCGACGTGGACATCGTCGTCGCCGTCAAACCGGCGGACGCCGCGCGCATCCCCACGCTCCCGGCCCGGACCCGGATCGTCGAGGGCATGCCACTGGAGCTGATCATGCCGAGCTGCGACGCGATCATCCACCAGTCGGGCGCCGGGACCACCCTCACCGCGGCCCTGCACGGCGTCCCGCAGCTGACCGTTCCTCAGGTCGCCGACCAGGGCCTGGTCAGCGAACGGCTGGCGCGGACCGGTGCGGGCATCGCGCTCGCGTCGGACGAGACCGAGCCCCACACCATCAAGGCCGCCGCGCAGAAGCTCCTCGTCGACGGCGAACACCGCACGGCCGCCGCCCGCCTGCGCGAGGAGATGCTGGCCCAGCCGGCCCCGTCCGAGATCGTCCCCGCTCTCGCGGACCTGGCCGCGGGGCATCAGCTCGGCTGACACCCCGCGGCACCGCGCGCACTCAGACCGTGGCGGCCGTGCGTTCGGGCGTGGTCTCGCCGTCCTGCGACGCGGCGGGCGTGACCGCGGCGGATGTGTCGGCGGCGGGCGAGGGGGTGCTGCGACGGATCGCCAGGCCGAGCATGGCCACGCCGATGACCAGCAGGAACGCCATGCCGGCGAGGGCGAAGCTCAGGGTGTACTGGCTCTCGGCGGGCAGGGCGGGAACGCCGGGAGGCAGGTTGTCGAGCGTCTTGGAGGCGAGCAGGGAGGTGATGACCGCGCTGCCGATCGCACTGCCGGTGGAGCGGGAGATGGAATTGATGCCGTTGGCGATGCCGGTCTGGTGGTGCGGGACGCCGGCCACGATCAGGGCGGGCATCGCGGCGTAGCCGAAGCTGATGGCGATGCCGACGACCATGCCGGCCAGGATCACCGACGCGGTGGTGCCGTGGGCGAGCGTCAGCCAGGCGAAACCGATCACGCCGAAGGCGGCGCCGGTGGCGAGGGTGAGACGCGCGCCGATGCGGCGTACCAGCACGCCTCCGAACTGAGCGGCGACGAGCGAGACCAGGGTGGAGGGCAGCAGGTAGACGACGGAGGCGCGCAGGACGGAGGCGCCGAAGCCGTAACCGGCGATCTCGGAGGGAGTCTGGACGAGGTAGGAGACGCCGATGAACTGGGAGAACATGGCGAATCCGACGAGCAGTCCGGCGAGGTTGGTGAACAGCACCGGGCGGTGGACGAACATCTTCATGTCGACCAGGGGGTCGCTGACCCGGCGCTCGACGAGGACCCAGACCACGGTCATGACGACGGCACCGGCGAAGAGGCCGAGCGTGCGGGCCGAGGTCCAGCCCCAGGTGTGCCCCTGCGAGATGGGCAGCAGAAGCAGAACGAGCACCAGGGCGAGGCCGGCGGCGCCGAGCCAGTCGGTACGCCCGCCCGCCCGGGTACGCGGCGCGGGGACGACGGCGGCGACCGCGATGAGGGCGGCGGTGGCGAGGGCGGCGGCCAGCCAGAAGACCTGGTGGTAGTCGGGGTGCGAACCCTGGGTCAGGAGCCCGGCGCTCACCAGGGCGAGGCCGCTGCCGAACCCGAGCGTTCCGCTGACCAGGGCCATGGCGCCGGGCAGGCGCGCGGGCTCGACCTCGGCGCGCAGCACGGACAGCGCGAGCGGGAAGATCGCGGTGGCGGCGCCCTGCATCACACGGGCCACGATGAGCAGCAGCATGGAACTCGTGCTCGCCGCGAGCACGGATCCCGCGACCATCAGCGCGAGCACGCCGAGCAGGGTCGGCTTGGTGCCGTGCTGGTCGCCGAGGCGGCCGAGGAGCGGCGTGAAGACCGCCGCGGACAGCAGTGTCGCGGTGGTGACCCAGCTGACCTGGGCCGTGGTGGCGCCGAGGTCGTTCTGGATGATGCCCAGGATCGGGACGACCAGGGTCTGCATCATCGACACGACCATGGCGGCGAGGCCCAGCACCAGAACGAGGGTGAGGCTGCCGGTGCGGCGCTCCGGCGCGGTGGCAAGGGAGGACTTCACGGTGTTCTTTCCGATTCGAAGGGCGGCCGAGGACCAACGATGGTCGAGGGTCCAAACCTTTGAGGTACTCGATACTTGAGGACATCAAACAATAAGAGCTGGTGAATGTCAAAGGTTGGGATACTCAAGCTTTCGCGGTACCCTCGACGTATGCCCGCCACCCCGTCCAAGGCGCAGCTCATGGAGCTGCTCGCCCACTCGGTCAGTACGCACTACGCCGACTTCACGGCCGCCGCCGCTGACATGGGCCTCACCGCCAGCCAGGCGAAGACCCTCTCGGTGCTGCGCCGCGCGCCCGCCTCGATGCGCTCGCTCGCGCACACCCTCTCCTGCGACGCGTCGAACATGACGGGGATCATCGACCGACTCGAAAAGCGTGACCTGGTCCATCGCGAGGTCAGCGCCACCGACCGCCGCGTGAAGAACGTCGCCCTCACCGAGGTGGGCGAGAAGGCGATCGACACGATCCGCGAGCGGATGGAACAGACGCAGACCGGACTCGACCAGCTGTCCGACGAGGAGCGCGCCGAACTCTTCCGCCTGCTGACGGTCGTCTTCCCGTACTGACGTCCCAGTGACGTTTCTCCGGTGAACCGGTTGCGCCATTGGGGTGAGGCAGGCGCGCCCAGGGGGAGAGTCATGCCTCGGTAACGAGAGGCTTTTGGCTTGGCAAAGGGGTGCCATCTCTGTACGGCACTCCCGCGCGCTGTGTCTCCCCTCAACCTCATTGGAGGACCCGGACGTTGAGTTACGGCAACAAGCTGCGGGAACAGATCGCCCGTCCGGGGACGACCCCGCTGATCGGCGTCTACGACATGTACTCGGCGTCGATCGCCGCCGAGCACTACGACGGCATGTTCGTCTCCGGATTCGGCTTCGCGGCCTCGTACTACGGGCTGCCCGACATCGGTTTCATCGCCTGGCCGGACATGGTGGCGTTCGTCCAGCGGCTGCGGGGCGCGTTCCCGCGGCACCACCTGCTGGTGGACATCGACGACGGGTACGTCGACCCGGAGGTCGCCTGCCATGTCGTCGAGGGCCTTGAGCGGATCGGGGCCTCCGGCGTCATCCTGGAGGACCAGAAACGGCCGCGCCGCTGCGGCCACGCCGACGGCAAACAGGTGCTGCCGCTGGACGAGTACCTCGCCAAGCTGGACATGGTGCTGCGCACCCGGCGCGACCTGGTCGTGGTGGCCCGCACCGACGCCACCGACGAGCAGGACATCCTGCACCGGGCCGGGACGCTGGCGGCCACCGACGCGGACGTGGTCCTCGTCGACGGCGTGCGCAGCGTCGAGTGGATCCGCCGGATCCGCTCCGTCGTGGGCGACAAGCCCCTGCTGTTCAACCAGATCGCCGGCGGCAAGTCCCCCCGGCTGTCCCTGACCGAACTGACCGAGCTCGGCGTCGACGTGGCGATCTACAGCACGCCCTGCCTGTTCGCGGCCCACGAGGCGATGGACGCCGCGCTGGCCGGACTCAAGCGGGCGGACGGCCGCCTGCCCGACGTCGACGCGGCCGACGGCGTCGGGGTGCGCGCCGCGACCGAACTGCTGGAACGCAACATCGCCCGACTGCGCGGCGAGCCCGGGCGGGTGGGCGTGTGAGCCACCCCGGTCTCCGGCTCGGCACCGCGACCGCGCTGGCCGCCGCCCTGCTCGGCGCGGCCGCGGTCCCGGCGGCCGCCGAGGGCAGCCTGATCACCGTGATCGACAACTCGCACGCGGACTCCGTCCTGGAGATCGACCGCGCCGCCAACATCCAGCAGGGCAGCAGCGGCACGGCAGGCAGCGATCACGACGGCAGCGCCGTCGACATGATGCAGGCACTGGTCGGCGCCGTGGGACCGCGCGACGACGATTAGGTACCCGGGCGCTGCTCGTGCGGTGGCCGGACGTCCGAGGCGGGGCGTTCGGTCGCCGCCTGCCGCGCTGTCCGGCCCATTGGTGGACTGTGCCTGGCATCGCCCCCAGGGACGAGCCTCAGCCGCCGACCGACGACGCGCTCGACTCGTCCGGCGCGGACGGATCGTCGTGCAGTTCGGTCACCGCGACGCCGGGACCGCCGACCGCCACCAGCAGGCCGCCGTCGGGCAGGGGCTGGGCGTCGACGCATGCGATGCCCGTACCGAAGCGCAGTTCGGAGATCAGCCGCCCGGTTCCCGGGTCCCAGACGCGCACGGTGGCGAAGTGCGAGGTGAGCATCACGTCCCGCTCGTCGACACGGGCGAAGGCGATCCACCTCGGCACGCTGGGCATGGGAATGAGCGGAGCGAACGGTCTGCCGGTCGCGGTCACGCGGAGCCGGACGCCCCCGGTCTCGGCGATCGCGAGGACGTCGGTGCCGTCGACGGTGCCCAGGGCGAGCGTCGTCGTCCATGGCGGGACCGGAATCGCGGCACTGCGGCGGCGACCGGTGTCCGGGTCGTACAGGTGCACGTGCTCGGCGAAGACCGCGGCCGGCACCGGCCCTTCGCGGCCGGACAGGAATGCGACGACGCGTGCGTCCTTGCTGGACCGGAGCCTGGTGACGGTCCGGGGGCGGCGCAGGTCGAACAGCTCGACCGGTCGGCGACGGCCGGCCGCCAGGGCGAACAGCATACGGTTCCCGTCGAGGGTCAGGGCGTGGGGCGGCCCGACGGCTCCCTCGAACGGATAGCTGTGCTCCGCGACGACCGGGAGGCGCCCGGAGCGCTCCGTGAGGTCGTGGATCCGTACGTTGCCCACGAAGTCGACGGCGAGCAGCGGCCGGCCGTCGACGACTCCCGGCACGACATGGGCCGTGGGCTCCGGCCCCTTGGCCCAACGGAACCCCGCTCCCGCCGGGACCACGTCCTGCGCCACCAGGGCTCCGTGCCGCGCCGACCAGACGTAGAACCGGCCGTTGTGCCCGGCCGCCGTGAGAGAGACGGAATCGCCGTGACGCAGAAGGGCGACCTGGCTGATCCGGTCGCGCTGGGCGGCCCGGGCGCCGGACGGCCTGACGGGATCCCACAGACGGGTGATGCCGTCCGCGCACGCCGTGGCGAGCATCACCCGACCGTCGACCTCGCCGAAGGCCAGCTGGTGGACGCTCAGCGGATGGGGCAGCGGAGGGAGGGGATCGCCGGTGAACGGCTCCCACAGCACGGCGGCGTGGTCGAAACTCGCCGTCGCCATGTACAGCACTCCGCCGACTTCGCCCAGGGCCACGTCGCGGATCTCCGCCTCGCGATGACACGGCGGTCCGGCGGGATACGCCGCGTCGGCGAGCCAGAGCCGCGCGAAGCCCGCTGAGGTGGCCGTCGCCAGCAGGGCCAGGGCGTTGTCGGGGGCCCACGCCACGGCGTTCACCTCGGCCCCGGCGTCGATCACAGGCCCGTGGATCACCGACTCACCCGTGAGGGTCCAGTGCTCGACCCGGCCGTCCTGTCGGCCTGCGGCCACACGACAGTGCCCCGACGCCTCGGTCGTCACGGCGACGCTCCGTATCGGCGCGCCCCGGCCCAGCGGTTTGCCGACGGGTACACCGCGCGCCGCGTCCCACAGCCGGAGCCGTCCGTGATCTCCGCCCCCGGCGATCACCGGCCGGCCGGCCAATTCTCCGAATGCCATGCTGCGCAGGCGGTCGCCCCGCGTGGGCAACTCGTACCGCAGCAGCCCCGTTTCGGCGTCCCACACGGGGAGGCCCAGGTCCTCGGCGTCGAGGGCCGCCACGACGACCGGTGCGCCCTGAACGGTGCCCATCGCCACCGCCCGCACCAGATCGGGGGCGTCGAACGGCAGCCCGATCGCCTGTCCGGTGGCCGCGTCCCACAGCCTGACCCGCCTGCGCTCACCGACGGCGAGGACCGCTCGCCCGGCGACCGTGCCGAACGCCAGCGTGGCGGGCCCGCGTTCCTCGCTGCTGACGACGGTCCCGCCCCACGACCACTCCGCCCACCGGGGCCGCCAGACGGGCGCCGTGGCCGGCGTGGGCCGTGCCGGGGCCCGGCCTCCGATTGTGGTCAGCGCCATGTCCAGCGCCGCCGCGTTGGCGTCGGGGTTGTCCCACGACCACCGGTGCCGGATGCCGCGCCATGCGCTCAGCAGCAGCCACAGCGGGGACTGCGGGGGCGCCTCGGTCAGCCGCAGCAGCCGGGACAGCCGTGTCTCGTCGAGGTACGGCAGCGACTGAGCGGTGAGGACGGTCTCGTCCAGAATGCCGCCCGCCGCGGCGTGGTCCGCGAGGTGACGGCGTACGTACGGCGGGGGAGGCCGGCACTGCTCGCTGTGGGCCAGGGGCAGCAGACGGCGGGCGATGAGCCGGTGGGCCTCCTCGGCGGTGAGGTGCAGGCCGGGTGAACCCGTCCCCGCCTGTTCCGGGCTGACGTAGCGAGTGAGACTGGCCCGGAGCGCGTCGTGGAACGGCCGGTACACCGTGACGCCGTCCTCGATGTCACGGACCAGGTAGCCCCCGACGCGCTGCCCGATGAGCCACTCGATGTCGCCGTCCCCGACCTGGTGGCCCGGTGGCGCGACGGCGTCGGCGACCGTGGCCCACACCTCCCGCCACGGGATGCCGCGTCCGAACGCGAGCGCCGACGCGGACAGCAGCAGCCCGGCACGGATGCGGGCCGCAGGGTCGGGGAGCGTCGCCGCCAGGTCGCGCTCCAGGAGGCCTGCCACGCCGCCCTCGACCAGCCGGGCCAGCGCCGGATCGCCTGCGTCGATGGGCTGGGGCAGGTCGACGAGGCTGCCGGCCACCAGCCGGGCCAGCAGATACGAGTGGCCGACCCCGGCTTCCACCGCGGCGGCCACCCGGCGCACCCGGTCCTCCTGGCCGCTGTACGGCGAGGACTCCTGGGCCAGGATCTGGGCGACGTAGGCGGCCAGGTCGCCGGGCTCCCAGTACGTCGCCGCGTCGGCGGCGACGCGGTCGGCCGACAGCGCCGTGGTGACCAGGTCCGCCAGCTCCCCGCCCGGACCGCTCTCTTGTGCCTGCGCGCCGCCCTCCTCGCCCTGCTCCGACGAGCGGACCCCGATGACGAGGCGCAGACGGCGTTCACCCGCCGGGTTGAGCCGCTTGAGCACCGACAGGACCACCGCGGCCGGATCGGAGGCCTCATCGAGGGCGTCCACCACGACGGTCGGCGGGTCCTGGCGTCGGCGGAGGGCGGACTCGACGGCCTCCATCACCGCGTCGAGTCGTGCCGTGCCGGGCGGCAGCGGCGCGGGTTCCCGCCCGACGGCCCCCAGCGCGCCCGCGATCTGGTCGGCGATCTGCTCCGGCGTCTTCCCGGTGGCCAGCACCGCGATGTCGACGGCGCCTTCCGGCGGCACCAACGAACCTGGGACGAGCGACGCGCCCTGTGCCGCCCGGAAGGCGGGGTCACTACAGGTGACCAGACGGGCCAGGACCGCCGACTTGCCGCTGCCGGCGCTGCCGCCCACCACCAGGGTCCCCGCCGGTCCCGTCGCGAAGGCGATGAGCCGCGCCATGAGCCGCTCCCGCCCGACGAAGGCCCAGCCGGTGCCGTCCTGAGCCGGGACGACGAGGGCGCGCGGCCCCCAGTGCGCGGCCATGTCCTGCTGGAGCACGGCGAGGTCCTGCCGCGCCGGCTCGGTCTCCACCCGGTCGCGCGGCGTCGGATCGTATTTGGGGTTGGGCAGGCAGTGGGAGAAGCCGTAGGGGTCGGCGAGGGTGACCAGGTCCTGGTCCCGCTCCCGGAGCCGACCGATGACGTGCCGGATGAAGATGCTCGAATCCAAGTACGGTTCGAGCGGGGTGTTGTAGCGGTCCGAGCCCTCCCGCAGCTCGGCCAGGGCCTCCCGCACCGCGTCGGTGAAGGCCCCGACCTTCGCGTCGGTGCCGGCCGCGGTGGTGAGCAGGGCGATCCACCCGCGCTGCAACTTGCGCCGCAGCCCCGCCTTCACCTCGTCGGCCACGTCACCGGCCTCGCACAGGTCGATGACCAGCAGCACGTGCTTGAGCGCGTCGTGCCCGGCCAGCCAGGTGATCAGATCGATGGTGCGCAGTGCCGTGGCGGGGAGATCGTCCGGAACGCTGTGTTCCAGGACGGTGTAGTGGGTGGAGTCCTGGCTCTGTCCGTGACCGGTGACGTAGAGCACCACCGCGTCGGCGGATCGGAACGACGCCGTGCGGCGGCCGTCGACATAGCCCGTCACCATGGTCTTGATGGCGTCGGCGGACGGCTGACGGGCCAGGGGCTCGAAGCCCGACGGGTCGAAGCGCCGATCGCCCAGGGCCGGGTCGCAGAGCCAGTCGCGCAGCGTCCGCACCTCGCCCTCCACGTCCAGAGCGCCGTAGGTGCCATTCGCGTCGAAGGTGCCGGTGGCGATCGCGATGAAGGTCCGCCGCAGGACGTCCCGGTCGCCGGCCATGACACACGACCTTTCGGGGCCCGTCAGGGTGCGAGGCCCGCCACCACGGCCTGCCCTGTCTCCCGCTTGCCCAGGTAGCGGTTGACCGCGTGCGGTGCGTCATCATTGCCGACCAGACGGTCGACCACGTCCGTCCAGTGCGGGTGCAGGCCGCCGCCGCAGGCCACGGCGTCGTGCGGGTCGTAGACATTGACCCAGCGGACGACACCGGGCGGCAGCGCGGGGATGCGGGACCGGGAGCACGGACGCAGCCCGTCGCGCACGCCGCGCAGCGCGAGTGGGGATCCCAGAGTGATCAGGGTGCCGACACCGTGGTCGGGGACCAGACAGAGAACCTCGTACGCGATGACGCTCCCCAGCGAGTGACCGATCAGCACCTTCGGGCGCGCGGCGAGGAGCCGCTTCGCCCGCTCGAACACCTCGGCCGCGAGGTCCTCGTCGCGCTGGTAGCGGCGGACCTGGATCAGGTCGCCGAAGAAGAGGATCTTCCCGGACAGCGAGAACCGGTTGTCGAGCCAGGCGGCCAGCCTGGCCACCGGCGTCGGCAGTTCCTTCAGTCCCTTCCTGGCCACCGTCGGGTCGGTGGGCTCGGAGGGGTCGACGATCTCCTGCTGGAGGTCGATGAGGAAGCGCAGGGAGTCCGGGTCCAGCTCGTCCAGGACAGCGGGTCCCTTGGCCCTCTCCACCGACTTCAGGAAGAGGTCGCCGTAGTACACCAAGTCCAGACTCGGAGGGTTCGAGCCGAAGCCCACGGTCTGCTCGATCCCGTCGCGGAACGCGGGCGTCCAGGCGTCGAGCAACTGGTTGCGGCCGAGCTGCTGCTGCGCGATGCCATGGATTCCGACGACGTCCGTCATCGCAGCCTCCCGTACTTCAATGCTGCTCCTGACGGGGGGAGTTCGCATCTCGCGGGCCGCGTCGCCCGGGGCGGAGGCTACCGCTCCACCGCGACCTCCAACGGGGCGCGGAAGGACAGCAGGCCGAGCATCGGCGGGCTGTCCTTCCCCGTCGCCGGACGGATCCCCGGCAGGTGACGGGCCGCGGCCCTGAGGGCCACGGCCGCCTCGGTGCGGGCCAGGGAGGCGCCGGGACAGCGGTGGCGGCCGGCGCCGAAGGCGAGGTGCCGGCGGATGTCGTCCCGGTGCGGGCACATGTCCTCGGGGGCGGTGAAGACCTCGGGGTCCGAACCGCTGCCCATCAGCATCAGCAGCAGCGGCGCGCCCGCGGGCACCCGCACGCCGCCCAGGTCGACCGGGCGTGCCGTGACGCGGCGCCAGGTGGTGACGGGTGGCTCCCGGCGCAGCACCTCCTCCACCCAGGCCTCCGCCAGGCCGGTTTCGCCGGCGGCGCGGGCCCACAGGCCGGGCTCGGCCAGAGCCCTGCGCAGCACCGTGGCGATGAGCTGTCCGGTGGTGGACTGCCCGGCGATGAAGACGAAGAAGCAGGCGCCGACGGCGGTCTCCACGTCGAGCGGCTCGCCGCCGGGCAGGCGGTGCGCGGCCAGGGCGCCGATGAACGAGTCGGGCGAGGCACGGCCGTCGGTCACGGTCCGGGTCAGCCACTGATGGAACTCGGCCACCAGCGCGGCCAGTTCGAGCTGGCGCTCCGGTGCGGGGCGGCCCCAGAACAGCTCCAGCGAGGCATCGCTCCACCGGATCAGCGTGGCCGGGGAGACGTCCTCGATGCCCAGCAGCTCCATGAGCACGCGGCACGGCAGGACCTGGGCGAAGGAGGAGAAGAGTTCGCCGCTGCCGGAGGCGTCGAGCCGTTCCCGGGCCGGGGCCAGCAGTTCGTCGGCGACCCTCTCGATCACCGGTACGGCGGCCGCGACGCGCCGGGCGTTGAAGAAGCGGTTGACGACGCGGCGCAGTCCGGGGTGGCTGTCCGTGCCGTTGTTGGCGAGCGCGGGCGCGAGTCTGACGCCGGCCCGGGCGAGGATCCGCAGCGCGGCGACGGGCAGGGGAGTGACGGCGTGCTGGGCGTTGTCGGGGTGGAACGTGTCCGGGTCGAGCAGCACACGGCGGATGTCCCGGTGGCGGCTGACCAGCCAGAGCCCGGTGCCCGGATCGAAGTGCACCGGCGCCTGTGCGCGCAGCGCGTCCAGCCAGGGGTAGGGGTCGCGGACGAAGCCGTCGCCGAACAGATCGAGCAGTCCGAGCGGCGGGGACACGTCCGGCTCCAGGGAAGTCACGGCCGGACGCTAACACGCGCTCCGCCCGCCCCCGTCCGCGTGTGCGCGGCATCACTCACGCTCTGTGACGCCCCTGACCTGCGCGCTAGCATGTGCCCCCGGCTCACGTCGTGGCGGTCGGCCGCCGTGTCGTCGCCGCCCGGTTCGACGTGACGTGAGGAGTTGTGATGCAGGTAGCGGTGGTCACCTTCGACGGGTTTAACGAGCTCGACAGTTTCATCGCCTCGGCGCTCATCAACCGGTGCCGCAAGGACGGCCTGGAGGCGTTCATCACGACGCCGACGCCGGTCGTCACCTCGATGAACGGCGTCGAGGTGAGCGGACAGCGCCCGATCGACTTCGTGACCGAGGCGGACGTGGTGCTGATCGGCAGCGGTGTGAAGACCCGTGACGTGGTGGCCGACGACCGGCTGCTGTCCCGGCTGCCGCTCGACCCCTCACGTCAGCTCATCGGCTCGCAGTGCTCGGGCGCGCTGGTGCTCGCGCGGCTCGGACTGCTGGGTGACATGCCCGCCTGCACGGACATGAAGAGCCGGCCTTTCGTCGAGGCGTGCGGCGTCACCGTGCTGGACGTGCCCTTCCATTCCGAGGGGAACATCGCCACGGCGGGCGGCTGTCTGGCGTCCCAGTACCTCGCCGCCTGGGTGCTGGCGCGGACGCTCGGGGAGGACGCGGTGCGCGATGTGCTCGGCTATGTGGCTCCGGTCGGCGAGAACCAGGAGACCGTCGAGCGCGCTCTGCGTGCCGTGCGCACGGGCGAGGTGGTACGGGGCTGACGTCCCGGAGCGGCGGTCATGCGTGTTACGCATACTGCATGAGTCACGGGTGCTACATTCGCCGTCATGGGCATGACTCTTGAGGAACGGGTCCGGTCCGCCGTAGCGGCCCTCCTGCACGCGACCGGCGAGTCGCAGACCGAACTCGCCGCCGCCCTGGGAGTCGGCCAGGCGCAGGTCAGCCGCCGCCAGTCCGGCACCGCCGCCTGGAGCCTGGCCGACTGCGAAGCGGTCGCCGCGCACTACGGCATCGACGTCCTCGACCTCCTCGCGGGACCGACCCGGGCCACCGAGGCGCTGCCGACCCCACGGCGCCGCGCCCCCGGCCGCCACGCGCACCCCGCCCGCTCCGCGGCCGTACCGGACGGGGGAACCCGATGACGGACTTCGACGCGATCGACGCGCTGCTCGCCGGCGCCAAGCAGGAGGTCCCGCTGCCTCCCGCCGGGGAACGGCGTGCCCTGCGCGAAGAGCTGAACGTCTCCCGGGCCCAGCTGGCTCAGGTGTTGAACGTCAGCCCGTCCACGGTCGGGGGCTGGGAGTCCGGACGTGACCCGAGCGGCGAAGTGCGGGAGAAGTACGCGTACTTCCTGGACGGAGCGCGCACCAAACTGGACGCCGTCGCCGCCGCGGACGCCCCGGCGGACGAGACCGGGCCCGAGGAGGACGTTCCCGCGCCCGCGGGCGCGGCCGAGGCCGGGCACGCCCTCGGTCAGGACGACGACGGCGACGACCTTCCCAGCCCCGAGCCGTGTGTGCTGTGCGGGCAGCCGGCCCGGCAGCAGGTCGCGGGATTCCCTCAGCACCTGGACCCGGCGGAGTGCGGCACGACCCGACTGGCGCGCCCGCCCGAGCCCGCGGAGTGCGGCACGACCCGACCGGCGCGCCCGCCCGAGCCCACTCCCGCCGGCAGCAGCCCTGAGCGGGCGGCGCGCGGAGTGAAGATCGTGCCCGTCGGCCGTCGTCTGCGGACCGCCGACACGCCCGACCTGATCGCCGACGCCGTGACGGCCGCGCTCGCCGAGCACGCCGGCGACGTCGACGCGGCGACCAGGGCACTGGTGAGGCGGGCGATCCCGGACGCGATGGCGCTGTTGGACCACAGCCGCATGGGCGGCCGTTACGACATCGTCGCCCACCCCTGGCTGCCCGACATCCTGCGCAAGGAGACGGCGCGGGGCTCCGACCGGATCTGGGAGGCCCGGCCCAGGTGGTCGCGGGCCGAACTGCCGCCCGGCCGGCACGAGGTGACCGCGCTCGACGTCAACGGCGCCTACCTGTCCGCGCTCAAGACGCATCTTCCGCTGGGCCAGTTGGAGCACTCCACCGGCGACCACCACGACCGCCGTCGCGCCGGCGTCCACCTGATCACGCCGCCCGCCTGGGAGCACGACGCCTACCTGCCCAACCCGATCGGCAGCCGGGACGAGCCGGGTCCCCTGTGGGTGACCGAACCGACCCTGCGCCTGCTGCTGCGGCTCGCGGGACCGAAGTACGGACTGTGCGACCCGCCGGAGATCCACGAGTCCTGGACCTCCGGAGCCACGGAAGGCCTGCTGGAGAAGTTCCGCGTCGCCCTGAAGGACGCCCGGGACCGGGCGATCGCCGAGGACGACGAGGTGACGCTGGAGTACGTGAAGGCCATGTACGCGAAGTTCGTCTCCACGCTGGGGGAGTCCAACTACAACCGGGAGCTGTACCGCACCGACTGGATGCATCTCATCCGCTCGCAGGCCTTCGCCAACCTGTGGTGGAAGGCGCATCGCGCCTACGACGAGGGTCTCATGGTGGTCCGCGCGATGGGCACCGACGAACTGCACGTGATCGGCGACTGGCGCGCGGTCTTCCCGGAGGGCCGGGGTGTCACCGAGGTGAAGGTCAAGGACGTCTACACCGTCGGCACCCCGGAGACCACGGAATGAGCACGGCGCCGGAGATCACCGCGGAGCTGGTCCGGGACCTGCTGCGCGACCAGCACCCCGACCTCGCCGACCGCCCCGTGAGGCTCGGGGCGCGCGGGTGGGACAACCAGCTGTGGCGGCTCGGCGACGACCTCGCCGTCCGGCTGCCGTGGGCGACGACGTCGGCGGACGCGTTGCTGCGCAAGGAGCACGCCTGGCTGCCCGCGCTCGCCCCGCGGCTGCCCCTCCCGGTTCCCGTGCCGCAGCGCCTCGGTGAGCCCTCCGAGCGGTTTCCACGGCCCTGGATCGTCACCACCTGGGTGCGGGGAACGCCCGCCGACCGCGCCCCCGTTACGCGCGGCGCGGAGGCGGCCGACACCCTGGCCGCGTTTCTGACCGCTCTTCACCGGCCCGCTCCCGACGGGGCGCCGGCCGGTCGTGACCGGGGCGGGCCGCTGGCCGACCGGGCCGAGGGCTTTGCCCGGGGCCTGGCCGAGGCCGCCGAGTTTGGGCTGATCCCCGACCCGGACGCCGTCCGCGCGGTCTGGGAGGACGCCGTCGCCGCGCCCGAGTGGACGGGGCCGGCGCTGTGGCTGCACGGCGATCTGCATCCGGCCAATGTGCTCACCGCGGACGGCACCTTCTGCGGTGTGATCGACTTCGGGGATCTCTTCGCGGGGGATCCGGCCTGCGATCTCGCCGCCGCGTGGATCCTGCTGCCCGACGGCGCCGCCGACCGCTTCTTCGACGCCTACCGGCCGGCCCCGGACGCGGCGACCCTGCGCCGTGCCCGGGGCTGGGCGGTGCTGAAGGCCCTCGCCTGCCTCCTCATCGGAGAGGCGGGCGTCCGCGGCCGCTCCGGCGGCAAGCCCACCTGGGGCCCGCCCGGCCGGGCGTCGCTACGACGCCTCGCCGGGCGATGAACCGATGGCGAACCGGCCACGCGCATCTCGGGGATCCGTCAGGTGCCGGTGTGGATGGTGATCTCCCAGCTGCGCAGCGTTCCGGCGGCCGGCTTGACCGCATCCGTGATCTTGAGCTGCCAGTTGCCCGCCACCGCGTCGCCGACCAGCGGTGCGAGCAGCGAAGGCGGCTGTGAGGTCAGTGTGAGCCGCAGGTTCTTGGTGTCGCCGCCCGTACGGTTGTGGATCACGGCGCGGCGGCCCGAGGGCGCCAGCAGGACGACCCGCAGATCGCCGATGCGGCCGTGCTCGATGTCGAGCTTCAGCGTCAGGTCCCGGACCGTGCCCAGCCCTTCGAGCGCGATCTCGTCGGTCAGGCCGCCGATGGCCTCGGGGATCGCGGCGTCCGGGGCCGACCGTCCGCTGACCTGCGCGCCGGAGACGGCCTGTTCGCCGGTGCGGAAGGTGATGACATCACCGGGAGGACCGATCTGGGAGAGGGTGAGCCCGGACTCGCTGCCGTCCCACCACAGGGACGCCGGGCGGCTGCTGTGCGAGACCGCGGTGCCGGCGGTCGGTCCGTAGAGGTCCCCGCCGTCGCCCATGTTGCGGCCGGTCTCCAGGTCCAGGTGGCCGTCCGCCTGAAGGAGCGCGCACTGGTAGTGGCGCACCGCGGTGCCCTGCTGGAACTCGTTGGACCCCTTGATGTCGCAGTGGTAGACGGCGAGTCCGCTGGAGGTCAGCCGCGAGTCGAAGCCCAGCCTGCTGCGGTTCTCGACCAAGTAGTACTCCACGCCCGGGCGTTGCGGGTTCTCATAGATCAGCGCCTTGTCGTACTCGCCCTGCCTGGCCTCGTAGGAGCCGGGCGCGGAGATGTCCTCGTCCCGTGTCCAGCCCACCAGACGGCGCAGATAGACGCTGACCGCGGACGGCAGGAAGCCGTTGCCCAGTTGGTTCCCGGCGGACATGGTGTCGTAGGTGCCCAGGCCCGAGCTGGTGAAGTCGTCGCCCTCGCGTTCGACGGTGCCGTAGTCGTAGAGGTCCGGCCATCGGCACAGCAGGTGGCCGCTCTCGTGGCAGAACGTGCCGATGCTCAGGTCGGCCGTCGTCTCGCCGATGCTCGTGAGGGTGTAGAAGTCCGTCTGCACGCCGTCGATCTCCGCGGGGAAACGCGAGTTGTGCGGCCAGAGGTCCTCGCGGAACTCCGTCCGGCCCGCGTACATGATGCAGACGGAGTCGACGACGCCGCGCCCGAGGGAGTCGAAGCGGCTGAAGTCGACACCGGCGTCCACGGCGGCCTGAAGCGCCTCCGGCACCAGCTTGCCCCTGTTCGCGGCCAGCCCGTACGCGAGCCGGCGCCGGCTCATGCGGAAGGGGCCGACGACGGTGTTGGTGAAGACGAGCTTGCCCGTCGACATGGTGCGGAAGAACTCCTTCACGGAGCAGCGGTTGCCGCTGGCCGTGAAGTGGGGGCTGTTGAGCAGCGCGGAGACGTCGTCGGGGGTCACCGCGGTCTGTTCGTCGGGGAAGTCCACGAGGATCGTCAGACCCTGCACCTCGCCCTCCGTCAGGGCGAAGCCGGGCAGCAGGCCCTTGTTCGGGCCGAAGGTCAGGAGCGTGTCGGGGTCGGTGTCGGCCCGCTCCTCCTTCGGGACCATCTGCAGGATCCGCTGCTTGACGACCTCTCTGCGGTAGATCTGCCCCTCTCGCAGATGGCGGGGCAGTCCCTCGGGCGGCGGTTC
The DNA here is from genome assembly GCF_055580085.1 of Streptomyces sp. NPDC032126. Taxonomy (NCBI): domain Bacteria; kingdom Bacillati; phylum Actinomycetota; class Actinomycetes; order Kitasatosporales; family Streptomycetaceae; genus Streptomyces; species Streptomyces sp. NPDC032126. The sequence continues at coordinate 384,913 of NZ_JBVIMA010000008.1, read as the reverse complement.
GGAGATGAGGGTGCCGCTGGAGACGAAGCGGCGTGCGGCGCCGGCGTGGTCGGTTTCCGCGTAGCAGTACGCGCCGCGGTCGGGGTCGTAGACGACCGAGTAGCCGTCGGGGGTCTCGTACCGCGCGTACTTGTCGTCACCGAAGGCGACGAGTTGGACACGGTCACCTTCTTCCTGGCCGAAGGTGAGGGTGTCGCCGAAGATGCCACTCATCGCACACATCTCCCTGAATCGGGGCGCCAGAGGGCTCGTTCTCAGTGTGGCGGGCCCGCGGGGCCTCGCACAGGGCAGAAGAACCCACGGCGGTGCGGGGCAGCGTTACCCCTGCCGGGTGGCCGCGGGGATGATGTCGTGCGTGATCGCGAAGCGCGTCAGATCGGCCCGCCGCCTGGAGCCGATCTTGTCGCGCAGCCGGTCCAGATGGGAGTGCACGGTGTGCTCGCTGATCCCCAGCCGGACCGCGATGCCGTGGTCGGTCTCCCCGTGGGCGACCAGCTCCAGGATCTGCCGCTCGCGGTCCGTGACATGACACGACGGCTCCGTGTCCGGTCGTATGGCGAGGTCGGCGGAGATGTACGAGGAGCCGCCGGCGAGGAGCCGGAGCGCGGCCAGCAGCTCGCGCTCGTCGGCCCGCCGGCTGAGGCAGCCGCGGGCACCGGCGCGCAGGACGGGCACGGCGTGGTCGTCCCGGCCGGAGGAGAGGACCAGGACCGAGACGCCCCGGGCGGCGAGCCGCCCCACCACCTCCGCCAGGCATCCGGACGGCAGCTGGAGGTCGACGAACGCGATGTCGCCCGGCCCGAGGTCCCGCGCGGCCTCGTCGGCCGAGCGGGTGACCAGGGCGAGCGCGAGCCCGTCGGCGGCTTCGACGGCACGTGCCACGCCCCCGCGCAGAAGCGGGCAGTCGCCTACGACGGCGACACGTGGCACGTCCGCACTCATGGGCGCCTCACTCCGACCGGCCGACGCCCGCGCGCGGGCCCGGCCTCTCGACACCAGTCTTGGGCCTCGCGCACGGTCCGGCATGCCGGAGGGCCGGAAGGCGTCCTGGTTCGGCCTGCCCGCCGCCCCTCAGCAGCCGCCGCAGTTGTAGTACAGGACGTCCCAGTGGCTGCCCTCGTCGGCGTAGATGTTGCCGGAGCCCGAACGCCACTGCGGGGCGCCGTCGCCGCGCAGGCCGATGTACGTGAAGTTGTTCTTGATGTAGTTCCCGACGCAGGTGTACTTGCTGTAGTCGAGCTTGTAGCCGTTCCAGTGCGAGTAGGTGCCCGAGGCGTGCCCGGTCTCCGTCCCGCCGGTGATGTTCAGCGCGCATCCACTGGCCCGCTTCAGGGTCTGGGCGCCCTGCGCGGTGGCCAGGTTGAGCTGCTCGAAGGACGTACACGTGGGGGTGTTCCGGTCGGAGCAGTTGCCGGACGACGACCAGGTGATGCCGACCTCGCGGAACATGGATCTCGCGGTGGCGTCAGAGATCTTCGTGACGGCGAACGCGTCGCCCGCGCCACCGATCACGACGGCACCCGGAGCGACGACGAGCGCGAGCGCGGTCAGGATCGATCGGACACGGAGACCTTTCGGAGCCTTCATACGGAGCCCTCCCTGCGATGAGTCATACGGCCGGTGCGGTGACGGTGCAGGCGGTGCAGGGAGATGATGGCGGAGGTCTACGCGTGTTCGCCAGAGGGCACCAGCGTCCCGCCGACCACCAGCCCGACCGCGATGGCCGTCACGATGGTGACCAGCTTCAGCAGGTCCTCGAAGCCCTCGACGGGGTAGCCGCCGGCCAGCGTGGTCAGCCCGCGCATGGTCGCGGCGGCCAGGACGACCGCGGGGACGAACGTCCCGCCCGTCTCCCCGACGAGCTTGGTGAACCCCGACTGCGCCCCGACGGTGACGTAGACGAGCAGGAGCAGCGGCCACCAGAAGCGCGTCGGGATCGCGAAGGCGAACAGCGTGCCCGCCGTGAAGACGATCCACGCCAGGAACAGCGCCCAGCGGGGCAGATCCGCGTCCGCGGCGACGTCGAAGAGGGCGTGGGTGGACGTGCCGGTGACGAAGACGCGCCACGGGCGCGATCCGGCTCGCCTACTCGGTGATCAGTCCCGCCACGGCGCTGAGATAGTCGCCGGGCACGAAATAGAAGAGCGCCGGCAGCATCAGCAGGACCGGGCCGCCGTGCGCCGGGTCGTCGGCGAACAGCTCGAACGTGACGACGGAGACGGCCGTCGACACCACCAGGGGCAGGATCCTGGCCAGCCGCGGCACACGGTCGGCCGTCACGGCCAGCGCCGCGGACAGGGCGCCCAGCACCGCGGTGGTGGCCACCTCGTACCAGGTGGGCTGCATCAGCGGGGCGAAGCCGAGCGCGAACAGCACGATGCCGAGGAATTTCAGCCACCACGGGTACGGCGCCGGCGCCGCCTCGATGGCCGCCAGCGCGCGGTGCGCCCGCGCGATGTCGGTCCGGCCCGAGGACACCGAGACGAGGAGCGGCTTGAGCGCGGCGACCTGGTCGAGCCGGAAGACCTCCGGGAAACCGTGCACGGTGACGGCTCGGGTGCGGCCGTCCGCCGCGGTGACCGTGAGCGCGGCCGCCTCCGGCACCAGCAGCAGGGACGCGGAACCGCCGAAGGCGCGGGCGGCCTCGGCCACCAGCCGCTCGACGAGGTGGGCGCCCTCGCCGGAGGAACGCAGCAGCAGCCCGGTCAGACGCGCCAGGAACGCCGTGAGGTCGTCGAGATCCGCGGCCGCAGGCTGCTCCACGCCCGCCTCCTCGCGCTCCGGGGCACCGGAGTTCCAGGCTGCACGGCCCCGCCTCGCTCGGCACCCCGGGCGGGTCCGGCGGGCGGCGTCAGTCGCGCGCCGACCGGTGCCGTCGCCGCCACTGCCAGACCGCACCCGCCACCAACGAGCCGACGGTCAGCACGATCCCCAGCACCGGCCAGTTGCTCCCGGCGATCTCCAGGTCGGCGAAGACGATCGCGAGGATCAGGACCACCGGCAGCAGCAGCGACAGCAGGGCCTGGCCCGCCCCCGCCAGCGCGGCCGGGTCCAGCCGTCCACGGGGCGGCAGGCGCGCGTCGTCCGTGAAGTAGTAGCGCACGGCCCGATCGGTGAGACGGGTCGTGGCACGGTCGTACGAGACCGCCATGTACGGCAGCCACACCAGCGGGGCCACCAGGCCCACCAGGAACACCGCGCCGACGAGCAGCCAACGACCGGTCTGCGCCAGCCACCGCGATCCACTGGTCGGCTCGGCGGGCGTGACCAGCCCGAGCAGGCGGGCCATCCGCCATGTCACGTCCCACAGCGTCGTCAGGCGCAGCCGGCGCACCGGCGGGGGCGGGCGCAGGCCGGTGAGCGCGGCGCGGGCGGTGTCCAGATCCCCGTACACGCCTTGCAGGACGAGCAGTTCGGCCGCGCGCTCCTCGTCCGTCGGGTCGCGTCCGTCGAGGGCGGCCAGCTCCAGCAGCGTACGGGCCTGACGGAGGATGGCCAGACAGAACGCGAAGGGGACGAACACCAGGAACGGTCCGCCGACGAAGGAGCCCTCGATGGTCGTGGCGCGCCGGCCCCGGCGGATCGACTCGTGGTAGCGGGCGGCCAGATCGGCGTCCGGCGGCAGCGCCGCGACCGTCCGCCGGGCCGGTTCGCCCCGGTGCCGTACGGCGAACAGAGCCAGGTGCTCGGGCAGCCCTCGCGGGTCGGCGAGGACCTGGCGCATCAGCGTTCGTTCCCGGGACGGCACGGTGCGTCAGTACCGCGGTGCTCCGGCCACCGGCCAGCGGGCCATGACGCCTCCCTCGCTCTCGGCCCCCGGAACCAGTGAAGCGCCTCCCGTCGGAGCCCGCATGCCGACGCCACCCTCTGCGACGGGCGCCCGGCGAGGGGTATGAGCCGCACCGCGAGGGGGTCACACGGGCAGGTCGGTGCGGAGCAGCGCGTACAGGACTCCGTCCCGCCACGCGCCGTCCCTCCAGCCGATGCCGCGCATCACGCCCTCACGGCTGAATCCGGCCTTCTCCAGCGCCCGCTGCTCGGCGATGTTGTCGACCTCGGTGTCCGCCTCCAGCCGGTGGGCGGTCGTGTGCGCGAACAGATAGCGCGCCAGCAGCCGGTGCGCCTCGGTGCCGTGGCCCCGACCCCGGGCGTGCGGGAGCAGGGCGATACCCATCGTCCAGCAGAAGGCCCCCGCCGGTGTCGTCTGCTTGCGGCGCCAGTTCACATAGCCGAGCGACTCGCTCCCGCGGACCACCATCAGTGTTCCGCCGTCCTCGCCGATCAGCCGGTTCTCCGCCCACTGGCGCCGGTGACGGCCCGGATCGAACCAGCCGAACCGCGAGAACTCACCCGCCGTCTCCGGATCCTGGGTCAGTCGCTCCAGCACGGTCAGATCGTCCTCGGCCACCGGCCGCAGCGTCACATGATCCGTCACACCCACGATCATGCCGCGATCATGCCGCAGCCGCCGAAGGCGGGTCGTCGGCGCTCACCCCGGCTCCGCCGTCCCGCCCTGCCGGTCCGCCTCCACCAGGCTTCTGGGGCGCATGTCGGTCCAGTGCTCCTCCACCCATGCCACGCACTCCGCGCGCGGCGCGTCGTCCAGCTCGACCGTCCAGCCCTCGGGGACGTCCGCCCACTCGGGCCACAGCGACCGCTGCCCCTCGGCGTTGACGAGGACCTTGAAGATCCCCTCTTCGTCGTCGAAGGGATTCGACGACGAAGAGGAGGCCGCACTGGTCATGACGCGAACTCCGCCACATCGCCCAGCGCCTGGTCGACGGCCACGACGATCTCCTCGATCTCGTCGGAGGAGACCACCAGCGGCGGGATGATCATCACCGCGGGCCACTTGGCGAGCGTCGACACCAGTACGCCCCTCGACTCCATGGCCAGCCGCAGCAGATCCGGTTCGTCCAGCTCGATCGCGTACATCAGTCCCGTGCCCCGCACCGAGGTGACCTGCGGATACCTCTTCACCACCGCGGCCAGACGGCGTTCCAGCTCCGCGCCGCGGGCCAGGACGTTGTCCAGGACACCCTCGGTGGTCAACGCCTCGATGACCGCCATCGACGCGGCGAGGGACAGCGGATGCCCGTCGTTCGTGGAGCCGATGAAGAACTGCTGGTCGTAGGGCAGGGCCCGGACCGTCTCATACACCTCGTCCGACAGCACGACGGCCGACAGCGGGGCATAGCCCGAGGTCAGCCCCTTGCCGAGGGTGAGGATGTCCGGCCGCAGCCCCAGCTGCTCCGAGCGGGTGAACGCGCCGGTCCTGCCCATCCCCGTCGTGACCTCGTCGACGATGAGATGGATGCCGTGCCGGCGGCAGAAGTCCGCCAGTGAGGTCAGGTACTCGCGCGTCAGCACGTGCCCGCCCTCGCCGACCACCGGCTCGACGACGACGGCGCTGACCCGCTCCGGGCCGAAGTCCGTCATCAGCTGTTCGAGATCGCTGGTCCGTCCGTCACCGTGCGACTCGAACGGACCGGGCGCGTGCATGACGTCCGGCAGGAGCGGTCCGGCCTGATAGTGGACATAGGGGATGCCGGTCAGCGCCCCTCCGCCCGCGCCGAGCCCGTGGAATCCGCGCCACATCCCGAAGACCGTGGTGCGCTCCGGCGCCCCCTGGGTCCGGTGCAGGAACCGGGACAGCAGGACCGCCGTCTCCACCGCCTGGGAGCCGTTGCCGCAGTACCGGATCTTGTTGAGGTGCGGCGGCAGATGCGGCACCAGCGCCTCCGCCGCCTCCATCGAGATGGCGCTGGGCCGCCCGTAGCCGATCAGGTTGGCGTACGGCAGCCGGTCCAGCTGCCGTGCGATGGCGGCCTTGACGCCCGCGTGGTCGTAGCCGAGCGTGACGTTCCACAGGCCGGAACGGGCGTCCAGCAGCCAGCGGCCGCCCCCGTCCCGCACCCGCACGCCCCGCCCCTCGACGAGCATCGTCTCCGGGGAGACCGTCTTGAGGTAGGCGGCCATCGCGGGGCTGTTCCACAGCGGATAGTCGTCAGAGCTGATCATTCGTCACCGGCGACAAGCTCGTCGATCGCCTTGGCCAGCTCGGTGATCGTCGGGTTCTCGAAGAGCAGCATCAGCGGCAGCTCGTTGTCGAACTTCTCCCGCAGCTTGTACGTCGCGAGGGTCGCCAGCATCGAGTTGCCGCCGATGGCGAAGAAGTCGTCGCCGGCGTTGAACGTGTCCTTCTTCAGCACCTCGACCCAGACCTCGGCGACCGTCTTCTCGGTCGCGGTCTCGGCACCGTCCACGTTCGGCGTTCCCGTTTCGGAGCTCATGACACGGTTCCCTTCGGTGACGTCCCGGCGAGCCGGGACAGCGGAGTGTGCGGAGCGCGCAGAGCCGTGTTCAGCACGCGTACGAACGCGCCGCACAGGTACTCGACCCGGTCCGGGCCGAAGACATCGAGGCTGTACTCCACGGCGGCGGACACACCGTCGTCGCCGCGGGTGAGCAGGACGTCCAGGTCGAATTTCGACGTCCCGTTGTAGACCTCCAGCACGTCCGCCCGGACGCCCGGCAGCCGCAGGGCGCGGCCGCGCACGTCCTGGAGGGAGAACATGACCTGGAACAAGGGGGAGTAGAGCGTGTCCCGTTTCGGGTTGAGTGCGCCCACGAGGTCGTCGAACGGCAGGTCCTGGTGCGCCCAGGCGCCCGTCGTCGTGTCCCGGGCCCGGTCCAGGATCTCGGTGAAGTCGGGGTCCCCGGACAGATCGGTGCGCAGGACCAGCGTGTTGACGAAGAATCCGATGAGCCCCTCGGCGGCGGGGTCCGTACGGCCGGACACGGCGGTTCCCACCGCCAGGTCCGTGCTGCCGGTGCACCCGGCCAGGGCGGCCTTCAGACCGGCCAGCAGCCCGGTGAACTCGGTCGTGCCGTGCCGCGCGCACAGGGCGGCGAGCCGCTCTGCGCCGTCGCCGTCCAGCAGCCGGAAGCGGTGCAGCCCACCGGCTCCCGAGGGCCGGGACGGCCGGGGAGCCCCGTCCGAGAGGTCCAGGGGCGGCATTCCGGCGAGCCTGGCCCGCCAGTACGCCAGGCTCCCGGCGGCGCCGGACTCCGGGGAAGCGGTGACGTCCCGGTACTGCAGGGGCAGCGGCGGCAGCGCCGACGGACCGCCGCGGTACAGGTCCTCCACCTCGGACAGCAGGATCTCGGCGGACCGCCCGTCGAAGACGGCATGGTGGACGACCAGCGCCAGCACATGCTCGTCGGGGGCGACGCGGATCAGGGTGGAGCGGATCAGCGGGCCCGCCGCGAGATCGAACGGCCGCCGCGCGTCGTCCTCGGCCAGCCGGAGGGCGTCGGCCAGGGAGTCGGCCCGCGCCGGCACCGTACGGAACGTCTCGGCCGGTTCCACCTGTTGCACCGGCCGGCCGTCGTCGCCGAGCACGAACCGGGAGCGCAGCACCTCGTGCCGGGTCACGATCGCGTGCAGCGCGGCGAGCAGCGCGTCACGGTCCAGATCGCCCCGCAGCCGCAGGACGAGCGGAACGTTGTACGTCGCCCGCCCCGGCAGCAGTTGGTCGAGGAACCACAGCCGCCGCTGGGCCGCGGACAGCGGCGCCGGCCCCGCCGGGCGCACCAGGCGGCCGACGTCGGGGACGGTGGCGGCGGGCGGCTCGGACCGGGCCAGCTCCCGGGCGAAGTCCGCCAGGACCGGGTACGTGAACACCGAGGCCAGCGGCACCGTGACGCCGAGCCGGTCGGCCGTGCGGGAGGCGACCCGCACGGCGCGCAGCGAGTCACCGCCGAGCTGGAAGAAGTCGTCCTCCGCGCCCACCTGGTCCAGCCCGAGGACCTCCGCCCAGACGTCCGCCACGGCCGACTCGTAGGGGGTCCGGGGAGCGGTACGGCCCGCCGTCCGCGCGTCGGGGCGGGGGAGCGCGGCGCGGTCCACCTTGCCGTTCGGCGACAGCGGCAGGGCCGGCACCTCGACGAACGTGCCGGGCACCATGTACTGCGGCAGCCGTTCCACCAGGTGGCGGCGCAGGTCCTCGGTCGCGGTGCCGTCGGTCGCGACATACGCCACCAGCTCCGTCGCGTACCCGTCCCCCGCCCGGGTGACGAACGCCTCGCTCACCCCGGGGTGGTCGAGCAGCACCGCCGCGATCTCGCCCGGCTCGATACGGAACCCGCGGAGCTTGACCTGGTCGTCGACGCGCCCCTCGAACTCCAGCACCCCGTCGCGGCGCAGCCGCACCAGATCGCCGGTGCGGTACATCCGCGCCCCCGGCGCGCCGAAGGGATCCGCCACGAACCGGGACGCGGTCAGCCCCGCCCGGCCGACGTAGCCGCGCGCGACTCCGGCGCCTCCGACGTACAACTCGCCGATCGCGCCCGGCGGGACGGGCCGCAGCCGGGAATCGAGCACGTAGGCGTGCGTGGCGCCGATCGGGCGGCCGATGGGCACCGAGCGGGCCCCGTCCAGCGTTTCGACCCGGTAGGTGGCCGCGAACGTCGTGGTCTCCGTCGGGCCGTAGCCGTTCACGACGGTGAGGTCCGGCAGGGTCGTCCGCAGCCTGCGGATGTGCGGCACCGACAGCGCCTCGCCGCCGGTGACGAGCATCCGCAGCGGACGCAGCGCCTCGGGCTCGGTGTCCACCACCAGATTGGTCAGCTGGGACGTCAGCCAGAGAACGGTCACGTCCTCCTCGACCAGCACCGCGCCGAGTTCCTTGGGGCCGACCCGGCCCGGCGGGCACACCGCCAGCCGCGCCCCGTGGACCAACGGCGTCCACACCTCGAAGGTGGCCGCGTCGAAGGCCGCCGGCGCGAAGGACAGGAAGGTGTCCTGCGCGCCGACGTCCAGGTGCGCGAGGCCCCGTACGAGCCGGACCACCGCCCGGTGGGGGACCGCGACCCCCTTGGGCCGGCCGGTCGACCCCGAGGTGTACATGACGTAGGCCACGTCGTCGGGTGAGACGGTCACCCTGGGGCCGGGCGGCGGTGTCCCGGCGGGCAGGGCGTCGACCGCCACGGCGGAGGGGAAGTCCGCCGCCCTGTCGCGGGTGGTGACGACGGTGGAGGCGCCGCTGTCGGACAGCAGGAAACGGGTGCGTTCAAAGGGCTGTTCCGGGTCGATGGGCAGATAGCACGCCCCGGTCATGAGGACGGCGAGCTGTGCGACCATCAGGCCGGTGCCCCGGTCCAGACAGATCCCCACCACCTCGCCGGGACGCACGCCCCGCTCGGTCAGATGGCCGGCCAATCGCCGTGCGGCGGCGTCGAGTTCGGCGTAGGTGAGGCGCTCGGGGCCGCAGGAGAGGGCGACGTCGGCCGGGGTGCGCCGCGCCTGTCCGGCGACGAGCGAGACGATGGTGTCCGTCGAGGTGTCCACCGGGGCTCCGGACAGTCCCGCGGGCTCCTCGTCGGACTTCAGGGCGAGGGCGGAGAGCCGGCGGTCCGGCGCGGCGACCGCGCAGGAGAGCAGGGCGCGGTAGTCGTCGGCGAGACGCTCGGCCGTGGCGCGGTCGAACAGGTCGGTGCTGTGCAGCACGGATCCCGTCAGGCGGCCGTCCTGCTCCTCCTGCACGACGAACGACAGATCGAACTGGCTGGTGCCGTTGTCGAAGGGGACCGGTTCGGCCTCGATCCCGGGCAGCCGCAGCCACCGGCCCGGCGTCTGGTACAGCTGGAACGTGACCTGGAACAGGGGGTTCCGGCTGAGGTCGCGATCGGGGGCGAGTTCGGCGACGAGCCGTTCGAAGGGGACGTCCTGGGCGGCGAACGCGTCGTTCACGGCGGACTGCGTGGCCGTCAGCACCTCGCGGAACGAGGGGTCGCCGGCGCAGCCGACCCTCAGCACGGCCATCGTGGAGAGGAAGCCGATCACCCGGTCGAACTCCTCGCGGGTCCGGTTCGCCAGCGGTGTGCCGAGGACGACGTCCCGTGACCTGGAGTACCGGGCGAGCAGCGCCGCACAGGCGGCGGCCAGGGTGGTGAAGAGGGTGACGCCCGAGGCTCTGCTCAGCTCACGGGCCGCGGCGGCCGCCTCGTCGTCGATCGCGAAACGGACGACGGCGCCCCGATGGCTCGGCACCGCGGGCCGGGGCCGGTCGTAGGGCAGTTCCGCCTCGGCGGGCGCTCCGGCGAGCCGGGCGCGCAGCCGGGCCAGCTGCTCGTCGTACGCGTTCCGCTGCTCCAGCAGGGTCTGCGACCAGGCGAAATCGACGTACCGCGCACCCTGGGCGGGCGGCCGCGGCGGGCGGGCGGCCACGGCCGCGGCATACAGCTCGCCCAGTTCCTCGAAGAGGATCTCCGTGGACCGGCCGTCGGAGACCAGGTGGTGCATCACCAGACACAGCACATGGTCCTGCGCGCCCAGCCGGATGAGGGCGGCGCGCACCGGACGACCGGCGGAGAGGTCGAACGGCGCGGCGAACTGCCGGGCGAGCACCGGGCGTACGGGGTCGGGGACGTTCGCGTCGCCGACCCCCGTCAGGTCGACCTCCGCCCCGTCGATTCCCGTCAGGTCTTCCTCCGCCCAGTCGATTCCCGTGGCCGGGAGGACGACCTGATACGGCACCCCGTCGCGGACCCTGATCGCCGTGCGCAGGGCCGCGTGCCGCTCCACGAGCGTGTCCAGCGCCTGCCGCAGCGCCCCGCCGTCGAGCGGACCGCGCAACCGGTGGGCCTCCAGCACGTGGTAGGCCGAGCGCAGCGGGATGACCGAGTCCGTGAACCACAGGGAGCGCTGTCCGGGCGACAGCGGGAGCTCGTCCTGGCGAGGTGCCCGGGGCAGCGGTTCCGCGTCACCCTTCGCCTCCGCGATGACGCTCGCCAGCCGGGCCGGGGTGGGCCGGCGCAGCAGCTCGGCGACCGGCACCTCCACCCGGAACTCGCTGCGGACCAGCGCGATGAGGCGGATGAGCTGCAGACTGCTGCCGCCCGCGCGGAACATGTCGGTGTCCGGGGACAACTCCACCCCGGGCATGGCCTTCGCGATGCACCGTTCGTACAGCCTGCGCTCCAGAGCGGTCACCGCGGCCGGCCGGGCCGGGCTCCTCCCGGCCGACGACGACACGCTCCGGCGCGCCAGGGCGGCCATGTCGACCTTGCCGTTGGCGGTGAGGGGTATCCCGGATACCGTCACCAGGCGGCTGGGCACCATGGAGCGGGGGAGGCGTTCGGCGAGGTGCTCCCACAGCGCGTCCGGGTCCGGTGAGCGGCCGGGCTCCGGCACCACGTAGGCGACGATCCGCCCGCCGTCCGGTCCGGCCGACAGGTCCACGACGGTGCTGCGCACATCGGCGTGTTCCAGGAGCGCGGCCTCGATCTCGCCCAGCTCGACCCGCTGGCCGCGCACCTTGACCTGGCGGTCGGCGCGTCCGACGAAGACGAGGTCGCCGCCCGTGTCGAGGCGGACCAGATCGCCGGTGCGGTACAGCCGCTCGCCGGGGGTGAAGGGGTCGGCGACGAAACGCGACGCGGTGCGCGCCGGGTCCCCGTAGTACCCCCGGGCGAGCCCGGCTCCGCCCAGGTACAGCTCGCCGACCGCCCCGGCGGGCACGGGGCGCAGCCGCTCGTCCAGGACGAGCGCCCGGTGGCCGCGGACCGGACGGCCGATCGGCGGCGGGACGCGCATGGTGCCGGAGCAGTCCTTGTAGATGACGCCGACCGTGGCCTCCGTGGGCCCGTAGCCGTTGACGACGCGACGGCCGGCGGACCACCGGGTGACGAGGGACCCGGGGAACGGCTCGCCGCCGACCGAGGCGATGCGCAGGTCGGGGAAGGCGCCGGGGTCCATGGTGTCCATCAGGACGGGCGGGAGTTCGGCGACGGTGATCCGTTCCCGGCGCAGGACGCGCGACAGCTCCTCGACCGACAGCCGCTCGTTGTCGTCCACGAGACGCAGGACGGCCCCGGTGAGCAGCGCCGTGAAGACCTCCTGGACCCATACGTCGAAGCCGGGGGAGGCGTACTGGAGGATGCGGTCGTCCGGGGTGAGCGCGAACAGGTCCTGGAGCGACGCCGCGAAGTTGACTGCGTTGGCGTGTTCCACGACGACCAGGCGGGGAGAGCCGGTGCTGCCCGAGGTGAAGATGCCGTAGGCGGCATTGCGCGGCGTGGTGCGCGGCGCAGGGCAGGCGGTGGGGTGGGCGGCGATACGGGGGGCGTCCCGGTCGAGGTCGACCAGGTGCCAGGGCCGTTCGGCGGTGAAGCGCCCGTCGGAGACGACGACCTTGACCTCGGCCTGCCGGAAGAGCCGCTCCCCTCGCGCGGCCGGGGTGTCGGGGTCCAGCGGAACCCAGGCGGCTCCGGCCTTGAGGACGGCGAGACAGGCGGTGACCCAGCGGGGATCGCCCCGGGAGATCAGAAGGCCGACGCGGTCCTCGACACCGACCCGCAGCTCGCGCAACTCGTTGGCCAGACGCCCTGCGTCGGCATCGAGTTGACGATACGTCAGTAAGGATCCGGAGGAGGACGTGACCGCCGGACGGTCGGGGAAGCGGCGGACGATCTCGTCGAAGAGCCGGGTGAGACAGGCATCGGCCGGCGGGGGGCCTTCGGCCGGCTCTCCACGAAGCTCGGGCACGGGGTCGAGGTCCGCGTACGGCCAGGACCACAGCGGGCGTTCCGGGTCGCGCGCACCACGGCTCAGCAGCGCGCTCGCGTGCCGCAGTACGGCCCGGACGGTGGCGGTCTCGTGGCGGTCGGGGTCGAACTCGGCGACCAGGCGGTCCGGGGTCTGTTCGACGTCGATCAGCAGATCGGCGTCGCGCCAGGGATGAGGGTCGAGCAGGACGTCGTACGGGCGCCGCACGCGAAGGACGATGGGCGGGGTCTGGCGCGCCGGGCGGGCGGGGGACCGGGTGATCCGGTCGGCCAGGGCGCCGAGCCCCTCCGCGCCCGAGACCCGGCACTCGATCAGCGCTCCGGGGGCCGAGAGATCCTCGACCAGTCCGAAGTGCAGCTCCCGCTGCCCGGTGAAGTCGCTCAGCGCGGCGACGACGGCGGCGAGGGGGAGCCCGCCCGCCGGTGGCGCGGCCAGCGGTTCCCTCATCCGCACGCGGGTGGGCGCGGGGGGTTCCCCGACCGCCGTGGCCCGGGGAAAACGGGTCGGTGAGTCGTTGACCGGATCTGTCTCGGAATGGGATCCCGCAGCAGTCGTTGCCGTATGAATCCTGGTGAGGAACCGTGTTCGGCGATCATTGGTGCGTAAGAACTCGGGCGCGCGCACAACGGACCCCCTGTCGTCACTCGTGCCCCGGCTCCTGCAGTCCGAGAACGGACTCTACATCCGGTCTCACGGGTGATCCACCCCATCACACTGGTGACATGTGCATTTGCGGTTGGTATGCTGCGGCGCCGCCACCAGTGATCGGGGGACGGATGGATTTCGGCCATTCGGCAGAAGAGACGGATTTCCGTGATCGAGTCGGTGAGGTTCTGGCTGATCCCCGCGTACGCGGCCTGATCGAGCGCGTGAACAGCGCCCACCGCGACGAGCCGGACGAGCGGCCGCTCTACCGTTTGCTCGGGGAAGCCGGACTGCTCGGCGTGGACTGGCCCACGGAATACGGCGGACAGGGACTGTCGTCCGCCCATACGTCGATCGTGAGCGAGGAAATCGTCCGCGCAGGGGTGCCGGATGCGCTTTTCGTGAACAGCGTTCTGACGGTCGGGCGGCTCCTTCTCAAGGTGGGCACGGAGGAACAGAAGAACCGGATTCTGCCGGGGCTGGCCCGTGGTGAATTGTTCGCCGGTGTGCTGTACAGCGAAGCGGGGTCCGGCTCGGATCTGGCGAGTCTGGAAACAACGGCGGAGGAGACCCCGGAAGGATTCTCCATCAGTGGGACAAAAGTGTTCGGACTGAAGTCCCGTATCATCGACATCGGGCTCTGCGCGGCCCGGACATCGGCCGACGACAAATACGGTGGCATCACCCTCTTTCTGGTCGACATGCATGCGGCCGATGTGCATGTGACACCGTTGGACAGCGTGCCCGACGAGCGCTTTCACGTCGTCACGCTCGACGGCGTACCGGTCGTCCCGGCCGATGTGGTCGGCGGAGTCGGGAACGGCTGGCCCGTTCTCGTCGAGGCATTGCCGCTCGAAAGGATCGGATTCGACTTCTCCATGCGGGCCGAGCGCTGGTATGACATGGCACTCTCGGCACCCGCGGAACCCGATTCCGCGGTGGAATCCGCGCGTTATGCCGCCCGCGTCGAAGCGGCCCGGCTCTTGTCCTGGAAAGCGTCCGCGACGGTCGATCCGGTACGCACCAGTGTCGCCAAGTGGTACGGAAGCGAACTCGCCGCGGAATTGGCCGGCTGGGCGCTGCGGCGGCACGCGCCCGAGGTCCCCCCGAGGGTCGACGCCGCCTATCGCGAGGCGCCGGGCCTGCTGCTGTCGGGCGGCACCTCGGAAATGATGCTCCAGACCTTGGCGGAGCATCTGCCGGACGCCGTGGACTGACCCTGCGCCGGGCCTCGGAGGGGCGGGCCCGCTTGCCCGGAACCGGCCCCCCGACCGGAACCGGCTCCCGGACCAGGACCGGGATCGGGTCGCTCGGGACCGGCCCGCCCGACCGGAACCGGCCCCCGACCGGGACCGAGCCACCGAGCCCCCCACCGCCGACCGGAGGATCTGACGTGGATCTGGAGCTGACGGACGCCGAGCGCGACCTGGCGCAGGCGCTGCGCGCCAAGCTGGACAGCGCCGCCCACCCCGACGACGTGCGCGGCTGCCTGGAGGAACTCGACCTGTACGCCCTGGAGGAGCCCGCCGAGCGGGGCGGGCTGGGCTTCGGGCTGGGCATGGGCGTCGTCGTGTGCGAGGAACTGGGCCGGCACGCGGCACAGGACGACTACCGCGACCTCGCACGGACCCGCGACGCGGAACAGCGGGGCGCCGAGCGGGCGACGTGGCGCGATCACACCCGTCAGGCGGCCTATCTGCTCGGCCTCGCGGTCGGCGCCCACCGCCTCGCGGTGCACCGGGCCCTGACCCGGCGGCAGTTCGGACAGCCCCTCGCGGAACACCAGGCCATCGCGTTCCCGCTGGCCGCGCAGTACGCCCACCAGGAGGCCGTACGCCTGCTGGTGCACCGGGCGGCATGGCTGGACGAGCGGGGCGAGGACGCCCGCCGGCCCGCGCTCCGCGCTCTCGCGTACGCCGCCGAACAGGCCCTGGAGACGACCGCGTGGGCCGTGCATGTGCACGGGGCGTTCGGCCTGACGCACCACGCGTCGGTGAGCCGTCACTACACGCTGGCGGCGCGCGAGGCGCTGCGCTGCGGAAGCCCCGCCACGTTGTGGCAGCGGGCAGGAGCCTAGGGAGGAAGTCGCATGGCCGAACGTGTCGCCGTCGTCACGGGGGCGGGCAGGGGCATCGGAGCGGCCACGGCCGCCCGGCTGGCCTCCGACGGGCTGTCGGTGGCCGTTGTCGACCGGGACGGGGCGGCGGCCGAGCGGACCGTGCGGGAGGTCGTCGCCGCGGGTGGGGCCGCGTGGGCCGTCGAGGCGGACGTGACGGACCCGGCGCGGGTCGCGGACGCGGTCGACGCGGTGGCCCGGCAGCTCGGGGCGCCGTCCGTGCTGGTGAACAACGCCGGACTGACCTGCGATCGACCGCTCGCGGAGATGACGGACGAGGACTGGGATCTCGTCCTCGACGTCAATCTGCGGGCGCCGTTCCTGATGTCGCGGGCCGTCCTTCCGTACCTGCGGCAGCACGGCTGGGGGCGGATCGTGAACGTCTCCAGCATGGCCGCCATGGGCACGGCCCATCAGGCCAACTACGCCGCCGCCAAGGCCGGGCTGCAGGGACTCACCCGCACCCTGGCCGTCGAACTGGGGCCCGAGGGCATCACCGTGAACGCGGTCGCCCCCGGGTACATCGCCACCGAGATGACTCAGGCGACGGCCGACCGCTCCGGGCAGGGCTTCGCCCGGGCACAGCGCGTGGCGGCCGCCCAGGCCCCGGTCCGCCGGGTGGGCACGCCCGAGGACGTCGCCGAGGCGATCGCCTTCCTGGCCCACGAGGACTCGGGATTCATCACCGGCCAGATCCTGCCGGTGACCGGGGGGCTCGTCGTGTGACGTTCTCGGTGTCGCGGCGACGTCGGGGGGTCAGCGCCGACGCACGGTCGTGGGCAGACTGAGGAAGCCGCGTGCCTCGGCCGACGTCACCCGTCGGGCCGCCGTCTCGTCGATCTCGAACTCGGCCACCTCCTCGGCCAGCGCGCCCAGCGCCACACGGGCCTGGAGCCGCGCCAGGCGGGCGCCCAGGCAGCGGTGCCGACCGCCACCGAAGGTGATCTTGCCCGGTGACTGCCGGGTCAGGTCGTAGCGGTCCGGGTCGGTGAAGACCTCGGGGTCGCGGTTGGCGGCCCCCGGTAGCAGCAGGATCCGGGCGCCCGCCGGGATCACGACGCCGTGCAGCTCGACGTCCTGGGCCGCGGCGCGCGCGGCGAACTGGTTCGGGGTGTCGAATCGGAGCGTCTCCTCCACCCAGCCGTCGATGTGTCCGGCCAGGGCGAGCCTGCGCTGATCCGGATGGCGGCCCGCCCAGTACCAGGCGTTTCCGAGCAATTGGATGACCGTGTCATTGCCCGCCGCGGCCAGGAGATTGAGAAATGCCACGATCTCCTCGCCCGTGATCCTCTCCCCGGGGCCGGGAACAGAGACGAGAAATGAGATCAGGTCGTCTCCGGGCGCCTGGCGCCGCAGCTCGACCAGTTCCTCGAAATAGGCCATCAGCTGGAGCGTCGCCTCGATGGCCTGGATCGGCGCGTCCGTCGTCCCGCTGTCCCTTTCCACCACCCCGTCGGCCAGCCGCTGCACCATTTCCGCATCGGCGGCCTCACCCGCCATGAGATGGCACAGCACTCGGATGGGAAATTTATTGGCGAAATCACGCACGAAGTCGAAGGAACTCCGGTCGGCCAGCTCGTCGAGGCAGGCCCGCACGGCACTCCGGACGAAAGGCTCCAGGCGAGCCGTGCTGCGATTCCCGAAGAATCCCGTGACGGCCGAGCGGACCCGGGTGTGCATGGGCGGATCCATCGCGAGAACCGAGGCATATTTGTAGGCGTTCGGGCCCCAGCTCGCCGGTTCTATGCTGTTTCCATAGGCGTTGGAGAAACGGGACTCGTCGAGCAGCACACGCAGGACGTCGGCATGCCGGGAAATGGCCCAGAAATCCCGTTCCTCATTACGGTAAACCGGCGCGCGCGACCGCAGCAGCGCATAGTAAGGATAAGGGTCCGCGCACACCAGGGCGTCGTACGGATCGTAGTGGATTTTTTCTGCGGTAACCATGGGTCCTCACTGTCTGGAAACGTCGGGACGCTACCTGGTACGGTCGAGCAATGAATGACGAAAAGAGCTCACCGGTTCTCGCCGGACGTCGTGCACTGGTCACGGGAGGCTCCCGCGGAATCGGGCGCGCGGTCGTCGAACGGCTCGCCGCGGACGGCGCCGCCGTCGCCTTCGGATACCGCAGCAGCGAAAAGGAGGCAGCGGAACTCGTCCAGCAGCTCACCGGTAGCGGAGCCCAGGCGCACGCCATACCGGCCGATCTCGCCCACGTGGCCGAGGTGCGACGGCTCTTCGCGACCGCAGAGGAATTACTGGGGGGTGTCGACATCGTCGTGAACAACGCGGGAGAATCACTCGTCGCGACCATCGCCGAGACCACGGAAGAGGATTTCGACCGGCTCATGGCGGTGAATGCCAAGGCGCCGTTCTTCGTCATCCAGGAAGCGTCGCGCAGACTCAGCCGCGGTGGCCGCATCATCAATGTCTCCTCGACCAATACGGTGCTCCACGCTCCGGGGATCGCCGTCTACGCCGCCGCGAAGGCGGCCCTGGAACAGTTCACCCTGGTGGCCGCCCGTGAGCTGGGGCTCCGGCAGATCACGGTCAACACCGTCTCGCCCGGCCCGGTCGACACGGACATGTTGCGCGCCGCCCAGTCCGAGGCGGCGCTCGACATGGCCGCCGCCATGACCCCGTTGCGGCGGATCGGCCGGCCGGACGACATCGCGGATGTGATCGCGTTCCTGGCGGGACCGGACGGGCGCTGGCTGAGCGGCCAGAACCTGCGGGCCGCCGGCGGACTGGCGTGAGGTGAGGACCATGGAGACGAAGACGGCGGGGACAGCGGGGACAGCGGAGAAGGCGGGGCGCGACGACGGTCGGCGCCGCGGCCTGGTCGGCCAGGTGGCGATCGTGACCGGTGCCGCCCGGGGCATCGGGGCGGCCACCGCGACGCGGCTCGCCGCCGAGGGAGCCGCGGTGGCGGTGGTCGACCTGAAGGCGGGGGACTGCGCGGACACCGTCGATCGCATCACCGCCGCCGGTGGCACGGCCCTCGCCGTGGCGGCCGATGTCACGGAGGACGCCCAGGTGCGTGACGCCGTGGAGGAGGTGGCCGCCCGGCTGGGGCCGCCGTCGGTGCTGGTCAACAACGCCGGGGCCGTGCGCGACCGGCTCCTTGAGGAACTGACCCGCGAGGACTGGGACATGGTGCTCGACGTCAACCTGCGCGGGGCGTTCGCCCTGTGCCAGGCCGTCCGGCCACACATGGTGGCACGTGGCTGGGGCCGTATCGTCAACCTGTCCAGCACCTCCGCGAACGGCAGCCGCGAACAGGCCAACTACGCGTCCGCCAAGGCCGGCGTCCAAGGACTCACCCGGACCCTGGCCATCGAGCTGGGCCCCGCCGGGATCACCGTGAACGCCGTGGCGCCCGGGTACATCGTCACCGACATGACGGCGGCGACCGCGGCCCGACTCGGTGTGGACTTCGCCGAGTTCCAGAAGATCGTGGCCGCCCAGACACCGGTGCGCCGGGTCGGCACACCCGAGGACATCGCGCACGCGATCGCCTTCCTCGCCGGCGAGGGCGCCGGATTCATCACCGGTCAGGTCCTCTACGTGACCGGCGGCACCGTCCGCTGACCCGGCGGCCGAGGGAGGCGGGGCGCCCCGCTCGCCCACGGTCAGCCGACCGTCGCGGGCAGTTGGGGCGTCCACTCGGGCAGCATCGACCGCAGGTGCAGTGTCATGCCCTGGCAGTAGGAGATGTTGTCCTCCAGCGGGCGGTCGGCGAGATAGGGCAGCTTGTCCTGCGGCGGGTGGGTCAGCAGGAGAGGCCCCTCGAGGTTCTGCCCCGACACGTCCAGTTCCACGAGGAGTTCGGTCACCTGGCGGGGCGCCGTCACACGGAAACCGCCGGCGTGCGGCTCGACCGTCAGCTGTTCGAACGTGTGGTTCGGCAGGACGGGCTTCTCCCGGTAAATGTACGGGCGGGCCAGGAGGTCCAGTTCGAACATGGCCCGGTTCTCCGGATCGCCCCAGAAGTCCTGTCCGCTGACGAACTCGTGCAGCAGCGCGTCGAATTCGGGCCGATCGGCGTGGAGTGTCATGTGCGCCAGGTGCCCGGCGTTGAGGAGGTAGTAGTTTCCGAGCCCGGCCACGGACTCCTCCATGTACGCGCAGACCCGGCTCTCCGCCGTGCGATTCCGGAAGAATTCCACCGCGGACTCGAACAGGTCCCCGAACGTCCGCTGTCCCGTGCGGTCCAGATGGTTGGCGAGGTAGTACAGCCCCCGCAGGTTGTACAGGGAGAGCATGGCGTAGTACAGCCAGACCCCCTGGTCGTACTGCTGCTCGTCGATCCAGTTGGTCCCGACGACCACGTCGGCCTCGGCCACCTCGTCCGGCACCCTGCGCACCTTCACCCCGAGCACCTCACGGCTCTCGTAGATGGGGGTGTTGTGCAGTAGCAATTGCGGATAGACGAGAATGGTGTCCGCCCGCGAACGGCACAGTTCCGTGATTCCGTTCTTGAAGGACTCGTTCGTCTCCCCGGGCAGCGGCCAGATCATCTCGATGTACGAGCTGATGTTCTGCTCACGTAATGTGCGCTGCAATGCGGTGTACGTCTCGGACTTGATGTTGCTGCGGTCGATGAGGCGCAGCACATCCTTGTCCATGGACTGGAGAGAAATCGGCTGACTGGTCAGAAGACCGCCGTCGACAAGGATTTTGGTGATGTCGGCCACGCGGTCCGGCTTGTTCTTGGCGGCGTTCATCGAAATCATCATCGGATACCCGTTCTTCTTTTTGCACTCCACCATGTGCCGGGTGAAGTCGACGTCTCGGGGCGCCATGCCCCAGTTGGCGTCGGCGAGGAAGATCGTGGTGTATCCGTTCTCGCTCATGTAGGTGATGTCGTCGAGCACCCGATCGGTCTCGAAACGGTTCACCTTGGAATTGGTCGCGGCTCCCCAGAAGCAGAACCCGCAGTTGTACGGGCAGCCTCGGTTCGACTCCAGGACGGCGAAGGTGTACTTCCCCTTCTCGAAATAGCCGGCCGTGTAGGGGGAGGGGATCTCGGACAGGTCCTTGATCCGCTCGGGCTTCTCGGTGGTCACGAGTTCCCCGTCGCGCCAGAAGCTGATGCCCGGGACCTGCGCGAAGTCCGGCTCCCCGGTCATCAGCTGGCGCAGGTACGCGTGGAAGGTGCGCTCGCCCTCGCCGTCGCAGACCACGATGTTGGTCTGGTCCGGCCGTACGTACTGGTGCGCGTGGTGCATGACCTGGGGGCCGCCCAGGATGAACAGCGCGTCGGGAACGGCTTGGGACAGCCGCTCGACCACCCAGCGGACCAGCTCCATGTTCCAGAGGTAGCAGCTCATCGCGTAGACATCGCTGTGCCGCTTCTCCAGCTCTTCGAGAATGGCGTTCCGGTCCGCCGTGACGGGCGCGTCGTAGATGTCCAGGGAGAAATTGGCGGTGATATCGGGGTCTTGGGAGGAATAGCTTTTCAGGTATGCTGTGGCGAGTGGCACGATCTTGCTGAACGCGGTGAGTTCGACGAGTGTGACCGTCTTCATCTCTGCCAATCCCCCATCGGCCGACAGTTCCTCTCGCTCTCCGGCGGGGATGCCGGTGAGTAGGCATGCGCTCGATAAAGGATGCACTCTCCGGGGCGAGTTGTGAAGAGGACGATGCCTGATGCAAGGGGTGGCGGAACCGGACAGCCGCGTGTCATGGTTGTCCGGTCAGCGGATCACCGACCGGGCCAGGAAGCGAGGCCGAGAGTGAACGGAGGGCTAAGCCCAACGTCAACGCTCCATCGCATGATCCAAATCCCTTCCCCCACCGGGGAGGAACGGGAGTTGGCCGAGTATCTCGTCACCGTGGCAAACCAGCTGGGGCTGGCCGGGAAGCTCGATGAAATCGGTAATCTGGTGGCCGAAATCGGGCCCCCGGACAGCCCGGAGATCATGCTTCTCGGCCATATGGACACTATTTCCAGCCAACTTCCCGTGTATCTCCGGGACGGTGTTCTGCACGGCCGGGGAGCCGTCGACGCCAAGGGCCCGCTCGCCGCGATGCTGTTCGCGGCAGCAGCGGCCGGCCCCGGCCTCCCGGCGCGGATCCGCGTGGTGGGAGCCGTCGGCGAGGAGGGCGACTCCGCCGGCGCCCGGCACCTGCTGGACGGCGAGGAACCCGACGCCGTCGTCATCGGCGAACCCAGCGGCGTCGGCACCGTCGTCCTCGGCTACAAGGGCGTCCTGCGCTTCCGTCTCGATGTCACCCGTCCCGCGATGCATCCCAGCCGTCCGGAGCCCAAGGCCGTCGAAGTGGCCGTGGAGTTCGCCCATGACGCGCTGGCCCATGTGACGTCCGGAGCCGCCGGCGGACCGGGACCGGGCGGCGACCGCATGTTCGACGTGCCCATCGCCACGGTCACCTCGCTGGAGGGCGACGCCACCCGCGCGCAGGCGGTGTTCGCGTGCCGCACCCCGCCCGGCTTCGACGCCGCCGCCTTGCGCGCCTGGCTGCGCGAACGCGCCGGCGCCGACCCGCTCACCTTCCTGGAGGAGGTGCCCGCGGTGCGCTCGACCCGCACGGACCCGGTCGTGTCCGCGCTGTCGGAATCCGTGCGCCGCCACGTGGGCCCGCCCGCGGTGAAGGTGAAACTGGGGACCTCCGACATGAACGTGGTGGGCTCCGTCTGGCCGGTGCCGATCGCCGCGTACGGTCCCGGGGACTCCACGCTGGACCACAGCGACGAGGAACGGATCGACCTGGCCGACTTTTTGACGTCGGTCGACGTCCTGACCGACGCGCTGGAACTGATCTCCGGCCAGCTGGTCCGCAGGACCCCGGTGACGGGACGTTCGCGGTGAGCACGGGAGAGCCGCTCGCCGTGCTCACGTCCCGCGTCCGGGTCGAGGAGAAGCTGCTGCTCCACGAACTCGACCGCCGGGGCGTCCCCTACGAGATCGTCGACACCCGGACCGCGACGTTCCGCCTGGACCGGCCGGACGCGCCGCGCCCGCCCTTCCGGGGCGCCCTCGCCCGCGAGATCTCCCACCACCGCGCCCACTACGCCGCCCGCCTCCTGGAACACTCCGGTGTGCCGGTGGTCAACGGCGCCGAGGTGATCGCGCTGTGCGGGGACAAGCTGCTCACCACGCTGGCCCTGCGCGCCGCCGGAGTACCGACCCCGCGCACCCTCGTCGCCCTGACCCCCCAGGCCGCGCTCGGCGAACTGCCGGACTTCGGGCTGCCCGCCGTGGTCAAGCCGCTCGTCGGCTCCTGGGGCAGGCTGGCGGCACGGCTCACCGACGACGACGCCGCCGAGGCCGTCCTGGAGCACCGCGCCGCGCTGCCGGGCGCCCAGCAGCACATCACCTACGTGCAGGAATACGTCGTCAAGCCCGGCCGGGACATCCGCGGGCTCGTGGCGGGCGACGAGATCCTCGGCGCCGTCTACCGCACCTCCGCCCACTGGCGGACCAACACCGCGGCGGGAGCGGTGACCTCCGCCTGCCCGGTCGGCGACGACCTGGCCAAGGTGCTGCTCGCCACCTCCGAGGCCCTGGGACCGGGCGTCTACGGCATCGACGTGGTGGAGGACGGCGACGGGCGGCTGTACGTGCTGGAGGTCAACCACACGCCGGAGTTCCACGGCGCCGCCGACGCCCTCGGTCTCGATCTGGTGGGCCGCTACGTCGACTACGCCCTCGAAAGGCTGGAGCGATGAGCGACAAACTGGCGATGTTCGGGGGCAGCCGGGCCGTCGCCCTGGACGACCAGGACCGCACCCTGCTGACCTGGCCGATCGTCACCGACGCCGAACGGGCCGCGGTGCTCGGCGTACTGGACGACGGGGGCTTCACCTCCGTCGGCGCCGGCGGCGCCGTCGTCGGCCGCCTGGAGACACGGTGGGCGGACTTCACCGGGACCCGGCACTGCGCGGCCGTCGCCAACGGCACCACCGCGATCGAACTGGCCGTCGCCGCCGCGGGGCTGGAACCGGGCGCCGAGATCGTCGTGCCCGCGCTGTCGTTCGTCGCCAGCGCCACCGCGCCCCTGCGGTACCAGGTCGAGCCCGTCTTCGCCGACATCGAGCCGCGCACCCTCAACCTGGACCCGGCGGCCGCCGAGGCCGCGATCACCCCCCGCACCCGGGCGATCCTCGCCGTACATCTGCACGGACTGCCCTGCGACATGGCCGCGTTACGTGCCCTGGCCGACCGGCACGACCTGGTGCTGATCGAGGACGCCGCGCAGGCGCACGGCGCCACCTACCGGGGCCGGCGGGCCGGGGCCCTCGGGGACATGGCCGCCTTCAGCATGAACGCGTCCAAGAACCTGCCGACCGCCGGCGAGGGCGGACTCCTCACCACGGACGACCCCGCCCTGCACGAACGGGCCGTGCTGCTGCGCCAGTTCGGCGAGCGCATCCCGGACAAGGGCCCAAGGCCCTACGCCTCCGAGGTGATCGCCGGCAACGCCAAACTCAGCGCGATCCAGGCCGCGTTCGCCCTCTGCCAGCTGGACCTGCTGCCGGAACGCGCGGCGGCGCGCACCAGGAACGTGACATCCCTGCTGGAGCGGCTCGACGGCCTGCCCGGCCTGGTGCTGCCGGACTGCCCCGAGGACCGCACCCACGCCTGGCACATGCTGCGATTCCGGTTCGACACGGCGGCCATGGGCTTCGCCGACGTGGCGCCCGGGGCGATGCGGTCGATCCTGCAACGGGCGCTGCGCGCCGAGGGCGTACCGGTGCAGCGCTATCAGTCCGTGCCCCTGCCCGCCCAGCCTGCCCTGGCCGCCCGGCGGCCCTACCGCGCCGGACAGCACCCGGTCACGGAGGCGGTCCTGGAGGACTCGCTGACCTTGCAGCGCTGGCACCTGAACCCGGCGTCCGGGCCGGTGCTGGAGCGCTGCGCCGAGGCCTTCCACAAGGTCTGGGCCCAACTGGACGTGCTCGGTTCCCTGGCGCGGCGGAGCCGGTCATGACGAGCGAGCTGAGGGCCCGCGCCCAGCGCGCGAGGGAAACGGTTCTCCGGATCGGGGCGACCGAGCACGGCACCCACGTCGGCGGCAGCCTCTCCGTGGTGGACATCCTCACGGTGCTCTACTCCCGGGTGCTGCGCGTACGGCCGCAGGAACCCGACTGGCCCGACCGGGACCGGCTCGTGCTGAGCAAGGGGCACGCGGCCGCCGCGCTGTACGCGGTCCTCTCCGAGCACGGCTACTTCCCGCCCGAGGAGTGCCTGACATACGGCCGGCACGGCGGCAGGCTGGCCGGCCACCCCCTCGGCCGGCTGCCCGGGGTCGAGTTCCCCACCGGCTCCCTGGGCCACGGCCTGTCCCTGGCCACCGGTATCGCGCTCGGCGCGCGGCGCACGGGCCGGCCCCTCCGTGCCTTCGTCGTCCTCGGCGACGGCGAGCTCCAGGAGGGGTCCAACTGGGAGGCGATCATGTCGGCGCCCCGGTTCGGCCTCGACAACCTGGTGGCCGTCGTCGACCGCAACGGCTGGCAGATCACCGGCAGGACGGAGGACTGCGTGCCCCTGGAGCCGCTGGCGGAGCGCTGGCGCGCCTTCGGCTGGGAGTGCGCCGAGGTCGACGGCCACGACCTGGACGCCCTCCACGACGTGTTCTGCGCGCCGCCCGCCACACCGGGCCGGCCGACCGTGGTCATCGCCCGGACGGTCAAGGGCCGCGGCGTGCCGATCTTCGAGGACCGCCGCAAGAGCCACTACGTGCACCTGACCCCGCGGCTGTACGAGCGGGCCGTCGCGGGGCTGCGGCGCGCGGAGGGAGCCGGGCGGTGACCTGGGAAGAGGAACACGCGGGCAGCACCCGCGAGATGTACCGCCGCACGCTCCTGGAGCTGGCCCGCGCCGACTCCCGGATCATGTGCGTCGACTCCGACACCGGCGGCCTGGAGGACACCTTCGGCGCCGAACTGCCCGAGCAGTACGTCAACGTCGGCATCGCGGAGGCCAACCTCATGGGCGTCGCGGCGGGACTGGCCTCGACGGGGCTGATCCCGTTCGCCCACACGATGAGCGCCTTCGCGACCGCCCGCGCCGCCGAACAACTGCGCAACGACGTGGCGGCGACGGGACTGCCGGTGCGGGTCGTCGCCACCCACGGCGGGCTCTCCGCGGGCCACTACGGGCCCAGCCACCACGCCCTGTACGACCTGGCCGTCCTGCGCACGATGCCCCGCATGACGGTGATCGTGCCGGCCGACACGGTCGAGACCCGCCAGGCGGTACGGGCCGCCGCCGCACTGCCGGGACCGGTGTTCATCCGGCTGGGGCGCGCGCCGACCCCCCTCGTGTACCGGCACCCCTACGCGTTCGCCCCGGGCACCGCGGTCGAGCTCGCCGCCGGTGACGACGTCACGGTCGTCGCCTGCGGGCCGCTGCCGGTGCGCACGGCCCTGGAGGCCCACCGGGAACTGGCACGTGACGGCGTGTCGGTCCGCGTGCTCAACATGCACACGATCCAGCCACTGGACCGCGCCGCCGTCCTCAGGGCCGCCCGGGAGACCGCCGGCATCGTCACGGTCGAGGACCACGTCGTGGCCGGCGGGCTGGGCGGCGCGGTGTGCGAGACCGTGTGCGGCGCCCACCCCTGCCCGGTCACCGTGATCGGCGCCGACTCGGCCCACGTCGACGAGGTGGGTGACGAAGAGGAGTTGCTGGCGCACACCGGCATCACCGCGGAACGCGTAGCAGAGGCAGCGGCACGGATCGCCGTGTCGCGCACGAGCAGACGAACGGAGAAGGTCCGATGACCCTGACGTGCCCCGAGTGCACGAGCGACCTGCGGCCCGCGGACGCGGTCCGGCAGCACGAGATCCTCGAATGCCCGGAGTGCCGGGCGGAGCTGGAGGTGATGGCGCTCGACCCGGTGGTGCTGGCGCTCGCACCCGAGATCGAGGAGGACTGGGGCGAGTAGTGGCGGGCATCCGAGCGGGCGTCTTCGGCGCGTCGGGCTACACCGGCGGGGAACTGCTGCGGCTGCTGCTCTGCCACCCCCGGGTCGCGGAGGTCACCGCCGTGTCCACCCGGCTGGCCGGGCGGCGGGTCGACGGCGCACACCCGAATCTGCGGGGCACCACCGACGCCGTCTTCACCGCACCCTCCGACCTGCCGTCCTGCGACGTGCTGTTCCTCGCCACACCCCACCGCGAGACCATGCGGCTGATCCCGGCGCTCCCGCAGGTGCCGTGCCTGATCGACCTCAGCGCCGACTTCCGCCTCAAGGACCCGCGGACGTACGAGAGTTACTACGGTGTGCCGCACGCCGAGCCGCGCCTGCTCTCCCGTTTCGTCACCGGCTGGCCGGAACGCCTGCGCAAGGAACTCACCGAGGCCGACCGGATCAGCGTGCCGGGGTGCACCGCGAACGCGGCCACCCTGGCCCTGTACCCCCTCGCCGCGGAGGGGCTGGTCGACTCCCGGGTGTGGGTGGACGGCCGGGTCGGCTCCAGCGGCTCCGGCTCGACGGCCACCACGACCAACCTGCACGCCGAACGCAGCGGCGCCCTGCGGGTCTTCGCCCCGCTGGGCCACCGGCACGAGGCGGAGGTCGGCCAGGCGACCGGTCTGGACGTCACCATGACCGCGACGGGCACGCCCGCGGTGCGCGGCGTCCAGGTCGTGTGCCGGACCCGGCTGTCCGCACCGCTCGACGAGGCCCGGCTGCGCCGCCTGTACCGCGCCCACTACCAGGAGGAGCCGTTCGTACGGATCGTGGCCCAGCGCCGGGGCCTGTACCGGCTGCCGGACCCCAAGGTGCTGCTCGGCTCGAACTTCTGCGACGTGGGCTTCGCCCTCGGCCCCGACGGACGCGATGTCGTCGTGGTCGCCGCCCTGGACAACCTGGTCAAGGGCGCCGGGGGCAACGCCGTGCAGTGCCTCAACATCCGTATGGGGTGGCCCGAGCGGCTCGGGCTGGAGTTCCCCGGACTGCATCCGCTGTGACCGCCCGCCGAACGCCGTGAGCGCTGTGAGGAGACCGTGACCGTAGTCGTGAAGTTCGGCGGGAGCGAGGAGCTGGACGCGGACGCGCTGTGCGCCGACGTGGCCGACCTGACCGCCGGTGGAACGCCCGTCGTGCTGGTGCACGGCGGTGCCACCGAGATGACCCGGCTCGCCGACCGGCTCGGGGTACGCCTGCGCACGCTCACCGCGCCCGACGGCGTGACCACCCGCTACACCGACGAGGCCACCCTGGACGTCCTGCTGCTCGCCCTGGCCGGCCGGGTGAAGCCGGCCCTGGTCGGCCGGCTCGCCCGCCACGGCGTACGGGCCGTCGGCCTGACCGGACTCGACGCCGGCCTGCTGCGGGCCCGGCGCAAGCGGGCCGTACGGGCCGTCGTGGACGGCCGTACGACCGTCGTCCGCGACGACCGCGGCGGCCGGATCGTGTCCGTGGACTCCGGGTTCCTGCGCTCCCTGCTGGCCATGGGCGTGGTGCCGGTGATCTCGCCCCCGGCCCTGGCCGAGGACGGAGAGCCCGTCAACACCAACGCGGACCGCGTGGCCGCGGCCGTGGCCGTGGCGCTGCGGGCCGACCGTCTGGTGTTCGTCACGGGCGCTCCGGGCGTCCTCGCCGACCCCGACGATCCATCCAGCGTGCTGGCCCAGTGCCGGCCGCCCGTCCCGGGGGCCGCCGGAGGCATGGCGATCAAGCTGGTGGCCGCCCAGGAGGCGCTGGCCGGCGGGGTCGGCGAGGTCCGCGTCTGCGGCGGTGACCGAAAGTCACCTCTGGCGGCGGCGCTGCGCGGTGAGACCGGGACCAGGGTTTTTCCACTGTCGACACAGGAAGGCTAGGTTCGTGCGATGCGTTGTGGGGTGAACGTACCGACGTTCGGGGAATTCGCCGACGTCCGCGTCCTGGCGGAGCTGGCCGGCCTCGCCGAGCGCTCCGGCTGGGACGGCTTCTTCGTCTGGGACCACGTGGTGTGGCCGTACGCCGACGAGATCGTCGACCCGTGGATCGCGCTGACGGCGGTGGCGCTGGGCACAGAGCGGATCCGGTTCGGCCCGCTGGTCGCACCGCTGTCCCGGCGCCGCCCGCACAAGGTGGCGCGGGAGACGGTGACACTGGACCGGCTCAGCGGCGGCCGCCTCGTCCTCGGCGTCGGATCGGGGGCCTTCCCCAAGGAGTTCGACGACCTGGGCGAGGCGGACGACGCGCGCACCCGGGCGGCGCTGCTCGACGAGGCGCTGGCCGTCCTGGCGGGGCTGTGGACCGGCGAGCGCTTCTCCTTCGACGGCGAGCACCACCGGGTGCGCGACGCGGTGTTCCGTCCGACGCCGCTC
The DNA here is from genome assembly GCF_055580085.1 of Streptomyces sp. NPDC032126. Taxonomy (NCBI): domain Bacteria; kingdom Bacillati; phylum Actinomycetota; class Actinomycetes; order Kitasatosporales; family Streptomycetaceae; genus Streptomyces; species Streptomyces sp. NPDC032126. Next base: position 356,295 of record NZ_JBVIMA010000008.1, on the reverse strand, counting down.
CAGCAGCCCCGTATCCCGGTGTGGGTCGGTGGCCAGTGGCCGTTGTCCGGGCCGCTGGGCCGGGCCCGCGCCTGGGACGGCTATGTGCCGCTCAAGGCCGAGCCGAAGCCCTTCAGCACCGCCGAGATCCGGGACGTCGTGGACCGGGTGGGAGCCGCCGACCGGCCCGGGTTCGACCTGGTGATCTGCGGCACGGAGGGAGACCTCGCGGGCTACGAGTCCGCGGGCGTCACCTGGTGGGTGCACACCCCGCCGCCGTGGGACGTCTCGCTGTCCGCCGTCCGTGACCGGATCGCGGCGGGGCCGCCCACCTGGTGACCCCGCGACGCCATGGACGGCGGCCGGTCAGACGCTGACCAGCGTCATGACCTGGCCGCCCTCCTCGAACAGCAGCCGCCGCTCGTCGAAGCGCGCCAGCAGCGAGCTCACCTGACCCTCGGGCAGCCCCAGTTCCGCCGCCAGCCGCTCCGGCCTGGCCGGTGAGGTGAGCCTGCGCAGCAGGGCCGCGGCGGTGTCGTCGACCGCGGTCCGCCTCGGCTCTCCCCACCGGGTGTCGTGGACCTCGCCGTCGCGCAGTTCCAGGACCGGCCGGTCCTCCTCCCAGGCCCGGCGCCAGCGCGCGATCGCCTCGTTCAGCGGCCCCAGCCACCGGGTGGCGTCGAGGGTGTACTGCGACAGGCTGTGGTCGGCGAAGAAGTACGCGATCTGCTCCAGCGCGGCGCTGTCGAAGGGGTACAGCAGCTCGTAGAAGGGCAGCGGGCGCAGATCCAGCCCGTAGCTCGCGCGTTCGGTGTGGTACGGGCTGAAGCGGTCGAAGCGGACCAGGTGGGCGCCGGTCGGCGGCGGCAGATGGGTCAGCAGCGGCAGGTCGCGCGCGTACTTCTCGTACACCTCGGCCCGCTCGCCGGGGAAGCCCATCAGCAGGTTCCACTCGGGGGTCATGGCGTGACGCAGGCAGTTCCTCAGGAACTGCAGGTTCAGGAAGGCCGTCGTGCCCTTGCGCATCAGGGTCAGCGTGCTGGTGGACAGGGCCTCGATGCCGGGCTGCACGCGGCGCACGCCGGCCCGTGCCATCGCCTCCAGGTCGCGGTCGGACACGGGGACCTTGATCTCGTAGAACAGCGAGACGTCGGCGGGCGCCTCCAGGCGGGCGAAGACCTCCTTGGGGTAGGACTTGGGCATGATGTTGTCGGTGCAGGCGAACGAGCGGCACCAGGGGGCGTACGCGAACAGCCGGCGGAACTGGCGCAGGGCGGTCTCCGGGGCCATCGCGCGGTAGCCCATGCCGAGGCCGTTGAGACCGCAGAAGGTGCAGTGCGAGCGCTGGCCCCACCAGCAGCCGCGGGAGGTCTCGAAGAACAGCTCCGGCTCGCGGCGGGCCGCGTCCCCGGCCAGCCCGGCGCGCGTGGTGTCGAATGCCGTGACGAACCCGGTGAAGTCCGGTGCGAAGAAGTCGTCGATGTCCCGGTCCCGCCCGACGGCCAGGCCGTACCGGGCCTGGGTGTGGTTGCCGCGGGTGATGACCCCCGGCAGCTGCTCCGCGGCGTCGGGTCTGCCGTCGAGCAGGCAGCGCAGGAAGTCGGGGAAGGTGTGCAGCGCCGGCCCGGAGAACACGTAGTCGACCGTGGGGACATGGGCCGCGATCACCGTGCCCAGGGGGGCCTCGCAGTTGGCGCCGCCCATGACGGTCACCACATCCGGATTGCGCTCCTTGATCAGCCGGGCCATCGCCAGGCTCGGCAGGTTCTGCGCGAACATCGAGGTGAACCCCACGACGTCGGCGGAGGCGAGTTCGTGCTCGTCGATCAGCCGGGCGCAGCGCTCGGTGAGACCCGCGCGCAGGTCGGTCACCCGCTCCCGGAACTCCCGCCATCGGCGCCCCCGGTAGTAGCGGCCGAAGTAGGCGTCCTCGTTGTCCGGGAGGTCCGGGAAGGCCACCGGCCGGAACATCCACTCCCCGAGACCGGACAGCAGATGGTCGAGCCCTCCGGCGATCGCGTCGTACAGGTCGGTGCCGAAGTACGGCAGAAGGTCGAGGTTCGGGTAGCAGACCCGCGCCTCGGCCTCTCGCGGGAAGTCACGGGCGACGAGCGCGGAGAGCTGGCTCAGCGCGAAGGACGGCCGGTTCCAGTCCGCGAACGGCATGTTGACCAAGGCCACCTTGAGCACGGGTCATCCACCTTCCCCACGGTCCTCGTGCTCGATTTCGTCCCGTTCCGGGACCAGCTCCGCGCAGCCGCGCACCGTGCCCAGCCGGTAGATGTCGCCCAGGGACACCGGCACACCGCGGTCAGCCAGTTCGGCGACCGCGCGCAGGGCGCTGAGGGAGTCGCCGCCGATCTCGAAGAAGTCGTCGTCGAGGTCGATCTCCTCCATCTCCAGCACCTCCTTCCACACGTCGGCGACCAGCCGCTGGGCGGGCGTGAGACCGGTCGCGGGCCGTGGCGGCGCGGGTGCCCCGGCGGGGTCGGGCAGCCGTGCCCGGTCCACCTTGCCGTTGACGGTCAGCGGCAGCTCGTCGAGGACGACGAGGGCGCCGGGCACCATGTACCCGGGCAGCCGCTCCCGCAGATGGCCGAGGATCCCCTCCCCGGAGTCCGGCAGGCGCGAGGCGGTGGTGACGTATCCGACGAGATCCCGCCCGTCGCGGCCCGCCACCACCACGGCCGACCGGACGGCGGGATGGCTGCGCAGGGCCTCCTCCACCTCCGCGGGCTCGATCCGGAAGCCCCGGATCTTGACCTGGTCGTCGTTGCGCCCCAGGACCTCCAGGGAACCGTCGGGCAGCCTGCGCACCAGGTCTCCGGTGCGGTAGAGCCGGGCGCCCGGCTCGAACGGGCTGGCCACGAAGCGCGACGCGGTCAGCGCGGGACGGCCGGCGTAACCGCGGGCGAGGGGGACCCCGCCGACGTACAGCTCACCGGGCACGCCGAGCGGCACGGGGCGTAGCCGCCGGTCGAGGACGTGGAGCCGGGCACCGGGCACGGGCCGCCCGATCGGGACCCGGCCGAACGGGGTGCGCCGCGTCGCGGGCCCGGTGGCGACCGCGACGGTGCACTCCGTGGGGCCGTAGCAGTTCAGCGTCGTCAGGCCGGGCCGGTGACGGACCCGCGCGACGGAGTCGGGGTCCAGGTGGTCGCCGCCGAGGTTCAGCCGGCGCACGTTCCCCAGCGCGGCGCCGTCGTGGTCGGCGAGCACCGCGAACAGCCCGGGGGTGAGGAGGAGCGCGGTGGCCTCGCCGAGGAGCCGGCGGTACTCGTCGGGGCCGAGCCGGCGGTCTCCGGGGGCCACGAGGAGCTGCGCGCCCGCGCACAGGGTGCTCCACAGCTCGTGCGTCGAGGCGTCGAAGGCCGTCGAGGAGTGCAGGGCCATCACGTCGTCGGCCGCCGGTGACATGGGCCGGCCCGGCGCCGCGAAGTTGGCCACGGCCGCGTGACTGATCATGACGCCCTTGGGCCGGCCGGTCGATCCGGAGGTATGGATGACGTACGCCAGATCGTCCGGACGGACCGTCGTGGGCGGCCGCCGGGACGGCCGATCCGCGTGGTCGGGCAGCGCGTCGAGTACGAGGGTCGGACGCGCGTCGTCCACGATCTGCCGCAGTCGCCGCTCGGGGTACGCCGGGTCGAGCGGCAGGTAGGCGCCGCCCGCCTTCAGGACGCCCAGCAGCGCCACCACGAGGTCGGCGCCGCGCGGCAGCCGGACGCCGACGAGACGGCCGGGGCCGACGCCCCTTTCCCGCAGGGCCCAGGCCATCTGGTTCGCCCGGCGGTCCAGCTCCGCGTAGGTCAGCCGGGCGCCGTCCGCGTCACGTACGGCGATCGCGTCGGGGGTGCGGTCGGCGTGCCGCTCGACGAGGGCGTGGACGAGCGCCGGGGCGGCGGCCGGGTCGGTGCCGGGCAACTCCCCCACCAGCAGCCGCTCTTCGTCCGGTCCGAGCATGCGCAGCCGTCCGACGGTGGCGCCGGGCCTCGCGGCATCCGCGAGCAGGTTCCGGAAGTGACCGGCGAGGCGCTCGATCGTGGCGGCGTCGAACAGATCCGAGCGGTATTCGAGATAGGCCTCGATGCCCGTCCCCGAGTCGTGGAAGATCACGTTGAGGTCGTTGGTCGCGGTGGTGCCGTCCGGCAGCGGCAGCGCCTCGGTGCGCACACCGGGGAACTCGGCGCCCTCCTCCGGGATCTCCTGCACCGAGAACATGGTCTGGAACAGCGGCTGCACGCTGAGGTCCCGCTGCGGGGCCACCGCCTGGACGAGCCGGTCGAACGGCAGGTCCTGGTGGTCGATGGCCTCCAGGGTGGCCCGGCGGGTCTGCGCCACGAGGTCGTCGACGGTCATGCCGTCCGCCGGTCGCAGCCGCAGCGGCAGCGGGTTGACCAGATACCCCACGAGGTTCTCGGTGCCCGGCAGATGGCGGCCGGACAGCGGAACGCCCACGATCACGTCGTCCTCGCCGCCGTAGCGCTGGAGCAGGCAGGCGAACACCGACAGCAGCACCACGAAACTCGTCGTGCGGTTGCGCACGGAGAGCTCCCGCACCGCGCTCACCAGAGGGCCGGGGAGGGCGAAGAGATGGCACGCGCCGGCGAACTCGCGGACGGGCGGCCTGGGTCGGTCGAGCGGGAGCGCGGGACCGGGCAGCGGACCGGCGAAGCGGCGCCGCCACTGGTCGAGCATCCGGTCAAGACGCTCCTCCCCGAGCGCGCGGTGCTGGCGCTCGGCGTACCGCGTGTACGTGAGGGGGAGCGGTTCGAACGACGGTGAACTCCCCGTCAGGGCGGCCTCGTAGGCGGTGCGCAGGTCCTGCCAGAGCACGCCCATGCCCCAGCCGTCGACGATGATGTGGTGCAGGGTCAGCAGCAGCCAGTGCTCCTCCGGGGCGACGCGCACCAGCAGCGTCCGGAACAGCGGCGCCCGGGTCAGGTCGAAGGGCCGGTCCTGGGCCTCGGCCAGCAACTCCCGTGCCGCCCGGGCGCGTTCAGCCTCCGGACGGCCTACGAGGTCGATGTGGACCAGGTCGGGCTCCACCGAGTCCAGGACGGCCTGGGCGGGCTTTCCGTCGATCACCTGGATGGACGTCCGCAGGGTCTCGTGCCGCTCGGTGACGGCGGCGAGCGCCGCGCGCAGCGCCGGGACACTGAATGCGCCGGTCATCCGCACGCCGCTGGCCACGGTGTAGGCGGCCCGGGTGCGGTAGAGGTGCTCCTCGGCGAACAGGCGTTGCTGCGCGGACGAGAGCGGCACGCTGGAGACGACGGTGCTCATCGGACCCCCATCTCCCGTGGTGTCAGGCCGAGTTCGGCACGCAGCACGGGCAGCAGGGCCTCGGCGCCGGCGGACAGGTAGTGGTGGCCGCCGGGGAAGCGGTGCACCGTGCAGGCGCCGGAGGTGATCCGGGACCACACCGTCAGATCGCGGCCCGTCAGCAGCGGATCGTCCAGCCCGCCGAGCACGGTGATGGGGGCGTCCACGCGGTCGGCGTCGACCGGCGCGTCGACGATCAGCCGCAGATCCGCGCGGAGCACGGACAGGAAGATGGCGCGCAGTTCGGGGTGGGCGAGGGCCGCTTCGGTGGAGGCGTCGACGGCCGTGACCGAGTCCAGCAGCACGTCGTCGCTGTCGCGGTGGCTCACCTTCAGCCGGGATCCCGCCGGCACGGACATCCCGGGGCCCGCGTGGCCCGAGACGAACAGGTGCCGCACCGGGGTGTTGGAGGCTTCCAGCGCCGCGCACACCTTGGTGGCGAGGACGGCGCCCATGCTGTGCCCGAACAGGGCGATCTGATCGAGGCCGGCCTGTCGCACGACCTCGGCGATCTGCTCCACCAGCGAGGACAGTTCGGCGGGAAGGGGGTCGAGGATGCGGTTCTCCCGCCCGGGTAACTGCACCGGCAGCACGTCGACGTCGTCGGAGAGCCCCGCCAGCCAGGTGCGGTACTTGGAGGCGCCGGCGCCGGCGTGCGGCAGGCAGACGAGTTGGACGGGATGTCGGCGGTGGGCAGGATCAGCGAGAAACCATTTGCCGCCCGTCGCCATGCCGTTGCCTCCCCGTAGCCGGCCGAACCTGCCTCGCCCGTGCGTTCCGACGACCTGCCCGGTGCTCCCGGAACCATGGGAGGCGGCGCCTCCGGAATCCCGTCGGCCACGGCAGGCCCAGCTGTGAAACGGTCATGCCCTGTGCGAGTATGGCCGCCGAGTGCTCCAGGCAGCAACAGGGGGTGCTCCAGGCAGCAACAGTCAGGTGCTGTTCCGCCAGTGGACCGCCGACGTCCAGTCCCGCTGCGCCGGTGCGGCATGACTCTTCGGGAGACTGGACATGCGCGCATACTTATCCCTGCTCCGCCGGCCGGAAGTGGCCCGCCTGGCGATCTCGGCCGTCACCAGCCGTATCGCGGCACCGATGCTGAGCCTGAGCCTGCTCCTGGCGGTGAAGTCCTCGCTCGGCTCGTACGGTTCGGCGGGTGGGGTCCTCTCCGGGTACGCCGCGGCGCTGGCCGTCGCCGTCCCGGTGGCCGGACGGCTGGTGGACCGGCTGCGTCCCCGCCGTGTCCTGACGGCCTACCTCGTGGCGCACATGGGGGCGTACGCCCTGCTGCTGTGGGCCCTCACCCAGCACGAGCCGGTGGGCGTGCTGATCGCCAGTGCGGCCGCGCTCGGCGCCACGACCCCTCCCGCGGGCCCGGTGGTGCGCTCCAGCTGGCCCGCCCTGGTGCCCGAGGACGAGCTCAAGACGGCGTTCGCCCTGGACGCGGTGCTCAACGAGGTCATGTTCGTCAGCGGCCCGCTGATCGTCTCGGCGCTGATGAGTTTCGCGTCCCCGAACGCCGCGGTGGTCTTCGCGGCGGTCAGCACGGCCGGCGGTGTGCTCCTGCTGCTGACGGTCCGTCTGCCGGAGCCGAAACGGGCGCGCGCGGAGCGGCACCCCCTCGGCCCCCTCGCGCACGGCCAGGTCCGGGTGCTGCTGGGCATCATCGTCTGCGACACCCTGGCCTACGGCGGCATGGTCGTGGCGATCGTCGCGCTGGCCGGCGGGGACGGCTCCGGCGGAGCGTCCGGTGTACTGCTGAGCGTGCTGTCCCTGGGCGCGGTGATCAGCGGGCTGATCTACGGGGCGCGTGAGCGCAAGGGACGTCCCGGGCCCCAGCTGGCCCTGTACCACGCGGCGTCGGCCGTTCTGCTCCTGATCAGCGCCCAGGTGTCGCACCTGGTGCTGGCCGGTGTCGTCCTGGTGCTGGTCGGCATGGTCGGTGGCCCCCGGGACACCCTGCACCAGGTCGTGCTGGGCGAGGCGGCGCCGGAGGAGTACCGCACCGAGGCGTTCGCCTGGATGAGCACCTTCATGTGGGCCGGCTACGCGCTCGGCTCGTCCCTCGCCGGTCAGCTCGTCAGCGCGGACGACGGCTCCCACGCCTGGGCGTTCACCGGCGCCGCCGCCGCGGCGGCGCTGGCCGCGGCGGTGTCCCTGCTCGTGCGCCCGGTCCCGGCCGCGACCGGCGCGGGGGAACAGGCGTCCACGAACGACGGGGCCGCTGCCAGTACGGCAGCGGCCCGTCAGGTCGGCGGCGAGGAAAGCGAGGAGGCTGGAATAAGGGAGTCTTGAGAAGGAAGCCCCCTCATGGCCTCGCCGCGGCCAACGCTAACACTCACGCGGGGATCAGGTCGCGCAGATTTTCGGGGGTGACGATCCGCGACTCGGGGTGCAGCCCGTCGGGCCGCTCCAGACCGATGTACGTGACGGGGCCCGCCGGGACCGTCCCGCCGTCCCACAGCGTCGTGGTCGTGGCGTGGCCGGTCATCAGGCCGACGAGATGGCGGACCGTGAGCTGCTCGCGCTCGACGATGCCGCGCAGCAGCGTCGCGACCGTCACCCGGTTGTCCTCGACCCGGTTCGACGACGGGCTGCCCTTCAGGTACAGGTGCAGCCACTTGGCGTGCCACCGGCCGTCGGCCCCGCGCAGGAAGGCCAGCGGCAGGGCGACCCGGCCCGGACCGCGCAGCTCCGACTTCATGCGCACGGTGCGCGGCTCGAACGGGCGGCCCTTCTGGTCGCTCCCGCGCAGCATGAACCCGAAGAACGACTCCTCGACCTCCTCGAATCCCTCCCCGGAGTAGATGTTGACCTGCGGGACGATGAAGGTGCCGCGCACGGCGCCCAGGCGCAGATCGATGAACTCCGAGGCCCCGTCGGGCGCGTCGGTGATGTCGCCGGAGTGCGCGCCCTCGAGGTCCCGGAGCTGGGTGTACGACAGCCAGGACACGGTGCCGTAGTCGCCGTTCAACAGCAGCGCCGACAGGTCGTAGTCGGTGCTCCGCTCGGTCTGCTTCCAGTACACGAAGAAGCGCAGCAGCTCCCCGTCGACGGGGGACAGCGAGCCGCGCGGCAGCACGCCGAGCCCGGACGCGGTCGCCTTGCCGCTGAGCGGCAGCGCCACGTCCAGGACGTCCGGGTCGATCAGCAGGTGGTCCGGGGCGGGCAGGCGGCGGCTCAGCTCCGCGTCGAGCGCGGCGATCAGCCGGTCGCGCTCGGGCGGCAGCACCGGCGGGCGGGTGTCGTCCGTGACCCAGGCACGGCCGAGGCGGTTGACGAAGACCCGCCGCTCGCCGGTCTGCCGGGCCCGGTTGTGCAGGTGTTCGCGCACCGACAGCACGACGCGGCCGGAGACGTCCGGGGCGACCCGCTCGGCGGCGTCGACGACGGCGTCGCGCTCGTCCTGGGTGAGCGCGTCGCGCAGCAGCCGGTCCAGGGAGCGGTACAGCTTGCCCGGCGCGGACGTGAGCAGTTCGACCGCGCCGGTGATGTCGTTCATGGCGAGCAGTTCCTCGACGCGGCTGTCGAAGGAGCGGGCCGTCTTCTCGCCGCGCGCGACGGCGAACACGTCGGCCGCGTGCGGCCACTGCGGGTACTCGTGCGGGTGCAGCCGCTCGCCGAGCCGCTTCCACATCTCGCGGTGCGGGTGCACGTCGGCGAGCTTGGCCGGCGCCGCCGATACGACGGCGTCGAGGCCCGAGAGCAGCGCGCGGCGCACGGCACGGGGGAGCGCCCGGAACCGCGTCGGCTCCTGGAGGCCGACGTCACCGCCCGACAGCGCGCAGGCCAGCCGCAGCGCGTCGGTGACGGTGTCCAGCAGCAGGCCCGCACCGGCCATCAGCCGCGCCTGGTTGACCACGGCACGGTTCTCCCGCACGGGGATCTGCTCGGGCTGCGGCCCGTCCGCGCAGTGGGCGGCGAGGTCGCCGAGGTCGCGCAGCTCCTCCTCGCCCAGGGGGGTGCTGCTGCCCGCCAACGCCAGGTAGAGAGCGGTGATTTCGTCGTCCACCGCGCCGCCCAGGTGCAGCACGGTCAGCCGGTCGCCCGCCGCCGTGATCAGCTCGTCGTGGTGGGCGAGCATCTCGGCGTACGTGTGCCGGTAGGTGCCGTACGACGGCAGGGTGAGCAGGTTCAGCACGCCGGTGCTCAGCTGCTGGAGCGTGCTGCGGCGGGCGGTGTCGTCGGCGAGCGCCTCGGTGACGCACCGCATCCAGAAGTCGAGGGTGTCCGGCACGTTGGCCGGGAAGTCGATGAAGTACGGGTTGTGCCGGACGTGGTCGCCGACCATCGCACGCACGGTGCTCAGGGCCGGCACGGCGGCGTCGACGACCGCGTCCTCGGACAGTCCCGACAGATGCTCCAGCAGGTCCGCCGAGAGCTTGAAGCCCACGGACATCAGCGCGGCGTCGAACCGCCGTGCCGCGGCGGCGCCTTCCCCGGGGGCGCCGGTGGGCGCGGGGAGACGATGGGCATGCCGGATGACCAGGGAGGCGAGACGGTGGGTCATGCGGGAATGCTCCCAAGTCACGGCGTGTGCCCGCACCCGGTTTTCAGCCGGAGCGGCCGGCTCTCGTCACTGGCCCACCCGACCGTCGACGCATTCGCGCAGCAGGTCGGCGTGTCCGCAGTGACGGGCGTACTCCTCGACCCGGTGCACCAGCAGCTCGCGGATCGCGATGCCGTCCTTCCCGACCCGTTCGCCCAGGTCCGGGTGGGCGGCCAACGCGGCGTCGGTCGCGGCCTGTTCGCGCTCCAGATCGGCGTACGCGGCGTCGACCACGGCCTGTTCGGCGACGGCGCCGTGGAAGTCCGCGTCCCTCGCGCCGTACAGCTTCGGCAGGGGTTCGTCGTCGCTGAGCCAGTTCCGCCAGTCGCGTTCCACCTCGGCGAGGTGGCGCAGCAGACCGAGCAGCGACATCGTCGAGGGCGGCACCGACCGGCGGGCCAGCTGCTCTGGGTCCAGGCCGTCGCACTTCATCCGCAGGGTGATGCGGTAGTTCGTCAGGAAGTCGTCCAGCGTGGCGAGTTCGCCCTCCGGACTGCTCTCGTTGTTGCGGGGGTCGTCGTCCGGGTCGGCCCACATGTCGGGGTAGACGGTCGCCTGGGTCCATCGCTCGGGTCGATCACTCATGCGACGCATGGTGGGCTTCGGCGGCCCCGGTCCGCCACGCAATATTCGGTGCGGACCGGGGCGGCCGCCGGTCAGTGGCCGTCGGTGGTGACCTGGTTGGCCGGGATCCAGTAGCCGGGCAGTTCCTGTGAGCTGACGCGGAGCATCGACCGCCCGTTGACCACGGAGCGGCGGTCGAACTGGAGGGTGTGCGGCTCGGCGTAGGACAGCTTCTTCAGGGTGCCGGCCACGCCGTTCGTGCCGAAGCTGATCGCTTCGACGCTGGTGTTCGGGGCGATGGTGAGGGTGCGCGGGCTGCGGTAGTCCACCGGCAGGTGCTCACCGCGCAGGAATGCCTTGGGGTAGGCCTCCCCGATCCACCAGCCCTTGTACGTTCCGGCGCTGATCCGGTACCAGACGCCGGCTCCCTGGATGCGCCGCCGCATGTCGATCGGCGCGCCGGTGGCACGGGCGAAGGTGGCCTTCTTGGTGCCGAGGATCTTGTCCGCCTTCTCCTTGACCCAGGAGCCGTTCGCCGCGGTGTCCACCTTGTACAGGGTGTGGGTGCCGGCGGCGATGGCGATCGAGGCGCCGGCCCTCACCCCGGGCGCCGGGAAGTCCTCGACCAACAGGTCCAGTTGGTGGGCGAAGCCCGCGGTGTTCGTCTGCTCGTGCAGCTGCGTCCACAGCTCGATGTGGTGCTGGTGGTAGGTGTTGGCCGGGATCCGATGCGTCTGGCAGTAGAAGGAGTACCAGCGCGGGTTGCGCAGCCGGGAGAAGTAGTGGGCCACTGTGGTGCAGATGCCGTCGTAGAACTGGGCCGCCACCTGGTTGCCGGTGAGCAGGTAGTAGTCCCAGACGCCGAACAGCGCGTAGATCATGCCGTTGTAGGTGTAGTCGCCCGTGCCCGCCGTGGCGAACGGGTACTCCTGGATCCACAGATAGCCCGCCTGGTCCTTGTTGACCACCCACGGCGAGGCGTTGTCGGCGCGCAGCAGCGAGGCGAAAGTGCCGTCGGCTGCGGTGCGGTACAGGGCGCGCTCGTCGTCGGTGAGACCGTCCTGGAGGCCGGCGAGCTGGGTGAACAGGCCGAGGACCTCGCCCTGGGCCATGCCGGAGTACCAGGGCGCCGTGTACGAGAAGCCGTGGCCGTGGTTGAGGTTGAAGGCGTAGGGGAAGTACCAGGCGCCGCGGGTCTCGACCCGTCGGGAGATCAGGCGGTCGGCCTGGGCCTTGGCGCGCTGGAGGAAGAACGCTTTGCGGTCGGGGTCCGTCGCGACGCGGTAGCTGCTGATGCAGCCGAGGCCGAACTGCGCCTGGCCGACGATGTGGTCGTACACCTTGCCGTCGGGGGCGTAGTACATCCACACGCCGTCGGCGTCGGGGTGGTAGGCGCCCGTCGTGGAGGTCGCGGTGGTCCAGGTGGCGGGCCGGTCGCGCCACGGCCGCATCGCCTCGGGCAGTTCGGTGTCGATGGTGTATCCGGACCGGTTGAACTCGAACGGCAGGGACGTCGGTACGTCGGTCTCGGTCGGGTCCGGAGTGCCCCCGGTGTAGGGGATGTGCACCGAGGAGCTCGGCGCGCTGACGGTGGCCCCGTCCAGCGGATCCGGCAGGGGTGTGACCGGCGTGGGTTCGACGGCCGCCCCCGTGGGCAGGCTGAGCGCGATCGAGCGCGGCATGGCGGCGTACGGGTCGGGGGTGGGGGAATCGAGGACCCCGGTCGCCATGGCGGTGAACGTCCCGCCTCCCACGACCGCGGCGCCTGCCGCCGTACCGCCGGCCAGTCGGATGAACCGTCTGCGGCCCAGCTCGGCACGCCTCTTTCCAGCCATGAACGGAGTACCCCCAAGGTGTCGATCAGCCGTTCGGATCCAAAGCGAGGTGGATCTTATGCGAAGGCTGTGGTGGGTCGTAGCGAGAGGAGAAGTTCAACCGACCTATGGATGGGGGTGATTGGTGTAAATAGTCGCTATTCAGGACAATTGAAGCGAGGGGCGGGGTTTCTGTGATGAAGTCGTGATCTCCTTCGGGGCTCCCCGTCGCACGGGTGTGCCCGAGGTGAACGCGCTGGCCGGTGGGTGGGCCGGGACCGGGCCGACTTCCAACTCCCGGAACGGGGCAGCCTCATGGATGCTGTGCCCGTGATCGGGGAATCACGCCGTACGACGTGACCGAGGAAACCGGAGGCCGACGAGTGCCACGCGAACACATCATCGACGCAAGCCGGGTGCACCACACATGGGATGCCTCCCTGGAACCCGCCCTGCGCATACAACCCGGCGACACCGTCCACTTCGACCTGAGAATGACCGGCCACGGCCAGATCGACCAGGGCGCCCCCCACCCGGGCATGAACGTGGACCTCGACACGCTCTACCACCTCCTCGGCCCCCTCCACATCGAAGGCGCCCGCCCCGGCGACGCCCTGGAGATCGACATCCTCGAACTCACCCCGGGGCCATGGGGCTGGTGTGCCGTCATGCCTCAGATGGGACTGCTGCCCGAGGACTTCCCCGACCCCTTCATCCGCTACTTCGACCTCACCAAGGGCGACGTCACCGAACTCGTCCCCGGCGTGCGCATCCCGGTCGACCCCTTCCTCGGCGTCATGGGCACCCTCCCCGACGGCATCGACACCGCCTCGGCGTTCCCTCCGCACCAGGGCGGCGGCAACATCGACACTCGCCACCTCGTGCAGGGCGCCACCCTGCTGCTTCCCGTCTTCCGCGACGGGGCGATGTTCTCCTGCGGCGACCCCCACGCCGCGCAGGGCGACGGCGAGGTGTGCGTCAGCGCCATCGAGACCGACATGCGCGCCACGCTCAGGTTCGGCATCCGCCGCCAGACCCTGTCCACCCCCCGCTTCACCGTCCCGGGGCCCGCCCGGCGGCAGACCGACGCCGACGGCTACTACGGCACGATGGGCATCCACGCCGACCTGATGCAGGGCGCCAGGACAGCCGTACGCGGCATGATCGACCTCGTGACCGAGCAGCACGGCCTGACACCCGAGGACGCCTACGTTCTGTGCAGCGTCGCCGGGGACCTGCGGATCTTCGAGATCGTGGACGCCGGTGTCTGGAACGTCGGCTTCACCCTGCCGCGCTCGCTGTTCGAAGCCTCCTGAGCGGATCCGGCGGCCGGGCGGCCTCAGGCCGCGTCCGCCTCGGCCTCCGCCGCGGACGCGGTCACCACCGCCGACAGCAGACCGGGGAACCGCTCCTCCATCTCCTCGGTGCGCAGCGTGTTCAGCTTCGCCGTGCCCGTGTAGTACTGGCGGATCACCCCGGCCTCGCGCAGCACATTGAAGTGGTGGGTGAGCGTCGAGGGCGACACGGGTGCGTCGAAGGTGCCGCACCTCATGTCCTCGCCGGCCCGAGCCAGCTGGGTCACCAGCCCGCGCCGCACCGGATCCACCAACGCCTCCAGGACCTGCTGCAGCGACACCTCGGACAGCTCGGGGTGGTCCACTGTGCGAGCGGCGGTACGGGAGCGGGCCACGGGGACTCCTTGGGGCGACAGCGATGCGGCCGGGCCATAGTACGACGCTCATCGAAGCTGGGGGTCTCTGCGTGCCGGGCGGACCACTCGACGGGGCTGAGTCGGGGCTGAGTCGGGGCTGAGACGGGGATGATCGGAGGCGGCGGTGAGTGACGGTGGCGAGTGCCTGGCGTGCGACCTGACGGCGGGCCGGGTACCGCTGCCGGGCGGGACCGTGTCCCGGTCCGCGTCCTGGGTCGTCGAGCACTGCGTGGGGCCACTGGGGCTGGGCACCCTGGTGGTCAAACCGCTGCGACACGTGCTGCACGTCGGCGAGTTGACGCCCCAGGAGTCCCTGGAACTGGGACCGTTGCTGCAGCGGGTGAGCGCGGCCGTCACGGCGGTGACGGTCCCGGAGCAGGTGTATGTGTGCCTGTGGTCGCATGCCGGCGGGGTTCCGGGCCACCTCCATTTCGTGGTGCAGCCGGTGGGGAAGCGGGACATGGCCCGGTTCGACGCCTTCGGCCCGGCGCTGCAGGTGGCGATGGGGAAGGCGGGGTGCGTGCCCGGAGCTGAGGACGTGGAGCGGGTCTGCGACCGGCTCAGAGAGGCCCTCGGCTGAATGTCAGTGGCGTGAGGTTCACTGTGTCCCATGTGGGACGGGGATGCGGTGGCCGCCATCGGGAAGATCGTCGAGGCGCCTGTCGAGAGCGGCCGGCCGGTGATCGTGTGGGCGCCGGAGGGCGCGGAGTTGCGGGGACTGGTCTCCGAGCTGGGCGGCTGGATGGGCGGACCCCGCAATCTCGCCATGGGCGGCTTCACCGACCCGACGCTCACCGAGCGCACCGGGCTCCCGCTCGTCGAGCCGTTCGGGGACGAACTGCTGGAGATGCGGGCCTGGGCACAGGGGCCGCACTGGATCGGGTGCGGCCGCGTCGCCACCCTGGACGGCGAGCGCGTGGTCGTGGTGATCGCCCACCGCGAGGACCCCGTCGTCACCGGGTTCCCCGACGGCGCCTCATGGGCCGAGAAGCTGCGCGCTCTCACTGGATGGGAGCCGGTGCCGCGGCCGCCCGTCGACTGGCCCGCGGTCGAGGCCGAACTGGGCACCGCGCTCCCGACCGACTACAAGGAGATCGTGGATCTCTTCGGCCCGGGCGGCTTCGACGAGTACGTCGACCTGCTGGTCCCCGGAGCCCTGGGCCTGGACCTCGTCGTCTGGGCCAAGAGCGAGGGCTTTCCCGAGCCGGACGGACTCCTGCGGTGGGGGTCCTCGGAGCAGGAGGTCGACTTCGTCTGGCGGACAGGCACCGCCGATCCCGACGACTGGCCCGTCCTCGTGGGCCAGTTCGGCGAGCTGGAGGAGTGCGACTGCGGCATGGGCGAATACCTGCTCCGCATGCTCACCGACCCCACCTATGGGTACCCCACCAGCCGCCTGGAGACCCACTCGTTCCAGAGCTACGACACCCCCGCCGCCGGGTAGTTCTGCGCCGAGCCCCGTGACCCAGGCGCACAGCCGAAGGCGGCCCGCTCTCAGACGGTGTACCCGCCGTCGACGGCGAGGGCGGTGCCCGTGATGAAGCGGCCGCCCGGACCGGCCAGGTAGGCCACCGCGTCGGCGATGTCCTCGGCCCGGCCGTAACGCCCCAGCGCGGTGAGGGAGCGCTGGAAGTCGGCGCTCTCCCCGTCGGCCGGGTTCATGTCGGTGTCGATCGGGCCCGGGTCCACGACGGTGGCGGTGATCCCGCGCGGCCCCAGCTCCCGGGCAAGTCCCTTGGTGAGCCCGGTCAGCGCGGACTTGGCCGTCGCCTGGAGGACGAAGTTCGCGCCGGGGACCCGTCCGTTGAAGCACGACCCGATGCTGATGATCCGCCCTCCGTCGCCCATGTGCCGGGCGGCGGCCTGGGCGGCCAGGAACACCGACCTGATGTCCACGGCGAGCACACGGTCCAGTTCGTCGGTGGACACCTCGTCGAGCGGGCCGTAGGTGAGAAAGCCGGCGTTGTTGACCAGGATGTCGATGCCGCCGAGTTCCCGTACCGTCCGCTCCACGGCTGCCACCGCCGCGTCCGGAGCCGTCAGGTCGGCCTGGACGACCACGGCTGTGCCGCCGTCCGCCTCGATCGCCTTCGCGACCTGGACCGCCTGGTCGGCGGCCCGGGCGTAGGTGAGTGCCACCGCGGCCCCCTCGGCGGCCAGCCGTTTCGCGATCGCCGCCCCGATGCCACGGCTGCCGCCGGTCACCAGGGCCACCCTGCCGGTCAGGTTGTTCATCGATGCCTCCGTTGTGGACGGTGTACGCGCCGTCCCGGAACGGTAGAACCTGCCACTGATGTCAGGTTCAAGTCGTCATCGCGGGCGGGGCGAGGCATCGAACGGCAATCCGGGCTTTGGCGAACGCGCCGCAGGGCGATCAGCCGACGTTGCCGAGGCGGGCGTCCTGCCACAGGTCGACGCCGCCGTCGGTGGCGTACTTGTCGATCTCGGCGAGCTCCTCCCCACTGAAGTCGAGGTTCTCCAGCGCGGCCACGTTCTGTTCGAGCTGCGCCACACGCGACGCGCCGACGACGAGCGAGGTGACGCGCGAGTCCCGCAGCGCCCAGGCGAGAGCCATCTGCGCGAGGGTCTGCCCGCGCCGGGCCGCGATGTCGTTCAGGGCGCGCAGCCGGTGCAGCATGTCGTCGGAGAGCCACGTGGCGTCGAACGACGTGCCCTGCGCGGCCCGCGAGTCCGCCGGGATGCCGTCGAGATAGCGCCCGGTCAGCAGACCCTGGGCCAGCGCGGTGAAGCCGATGACTCCGAAGCCCTCCTCCTGGGCGACGTCGAGCAGTCCGTCGGTCTCGATCCAGCGGTTGAGCATGCTGTACGACGGCTGGTGGATGAGCAGCGGGGTGCCCAGTTCGCGCAGGATGGCGGCGGCCTCACGGGTCCGGTCGGCGTCGTAGGAGGAGATGCCGACGTAGAGGGCCTTGCCCTGACGCACGGCGGTGTCGAGCGCGCCCATCGTCTCCTCCAGCGGCGTGCTCGCGTCGAGCCGGTGGGAGTAGAAGATGTCCACGTAGTCCAGCCCCATGCGGCGCAGCGACTGGTCGAGCGAGGCCAGGACGTACTTGCGGGAGCCACCGCCCTGCCCGTAGGGACCGGGCCACATGTCCCAGCCGGCCTTGGTGGAGATCACCAGCTCGTCCCGGTACGGCGCGAGGTCCTCCCTCATCAGACGCCCGAAGTTGATCTCCGCGGCGCCGTAGGGCGGGCCGTAGTTGTTCGCCAGGTCGTGGTGGGTGATCCCGAGGTCGAAGGCGCGCAGGGCGATGGCCCGCTGGTTCTCGTACGGCTGGTCGTCTCCGAAGTTGTGCCAGTACCCCAGGGACAGGACCGGCAGGTCGAGTCCTGAGCGGCCGGTGCGCCGGTAACGCATGGTGCCGTTGTAGCGCTCGGGGTCCGCGACGTGGTTCATCGGATGCTCTCCGGTCGTGCTGTGAGGGGTGGTGCGGTGAAGGGTGCCCTCCGGTTCGAGGGGCGGTGCCCCACAGTGCCCCTCCCAGGTCCGCAAGTCCAACAGCTCGCCCGTATCGGATTCAGCAGTGCCGTTTCTGAATCACCCCTGTGCCTCGGTGCCAGAGTCGTCGGCCGGTGCCTCGGCCGTCGTCGTCTCGGTCGCGTCGGGCGCGCTGTAGAAGACCGACTTGCCCTGCTTGGTGCGCTGGGCGCGGCTCCTGGCCACGAGTCCCTCCAGGGTGACGCGTACGACCTTGGTGGAGAAGCTGCGCTCTGGGTGGGCCTGGCCGAGCGCGGTGGCGATCTCCGCGGCGGAGCGCGGCTCGTGGTGGTCGCCGAGATGACTCCGGATGAGCTCCACCAGGGTGGGCTGTGCCGACTTCGTACCGCTCCCGACCGCCTTGGTCGCGGGCCTGGTGACCGGCTTCTCCTTCGCGGCGGGCTTCGCGACCGCCGGCTTCTCCTTCGTGGCCGTGGACTTACGGGTCCGTCGCTTCCCGTCGGACGCCCCGCCCGCCCTCTTCCGCGGCGAGGGCACCACGGCGGGCGCGGGCTCGGGCGCCGGCTCGGTCGCGGAGGTGTCCTGCGCCTGCGGGGCGCCGAGGGCCTGCCGCATGTTCACCAGGACGGTGTGGTCGCGCTGGAGGGTGGCCAGTTGCTCCTGGAGGGCGGCGATCTCCGCCTTGACGCGGTCCTGTTCCTTGATGTTGCGGTCGAGGTCACCGGTGACCTGGGCGATGTACTGCGATGTTAGTTCGGTGGTGGCGGTGGCGGTGGTGGGTGCGGTCTCGGACATGGCGCTGACCTCTCCTCGACAAGCGGCCGTCGGGCGGCCGTCAAGTGGCGGTGGAGTAGCGATGGTACGGACAGGCGGAGGCAGTTGTTCCCCACACGTCGCCTTTGGCTGTGTCGGCCCTGCCGAAGGGCCATGTGCGCGATGGCGGCGGCGCCGTAATATCGGTGATCTCTTGGGGGAGGTGGTCATGGGCAGACAGCACCTCGGGACGCCGACGCTGGAGGAGGTCGCCGCCCTCGCCGGGGTCGGCCGGGGAACGGTCTCCCGCGTCATCAACAACGCGGACGGCGTGAAGGAGTCGACGCGCCGCGCGGTGCGGAAGGCCATCGCGGAGCTGGGGTACGTCCCCAATCTGGCGGCCAGGTCCCTCGCCGGACGACGGGCCGACGCCGTCGCCCTGGTCATGACCGAGCCGGACTGGCGGCTGTTCGCCGAGCCCTTCTTCTCCGAGATCGTCAACTCGCTCGGGGACGCGCTGACCGACACCGGACTCCAGCTGCTGCTGACACTGGTCCGCTCGGACGCCGAGCGGCGCCGTTTCGTCGAGTACGCGCGCGGCGGCCGGGTCGACGGGGTCCTGATGATGTCCGTGCACGCCGACGATCCGCTGCCCGACATGCTCGCCAAGGCGCGTCTGCCGACCGTCCTGCTGGGCCGCCGCTCGGGCGACGAACAGGTGAGCTACGTCGACGCGGACAACGCCGGAGGCGCCCGTAGCGCGGTCACCCATCTGCTGGATCGGGGCCGGACGAAGATCGCCACCATCACCGGACCGCTGGACATGTACGTCGCCCAGTGTCGGCTGCGCGGCTACCACGAGGCCCTCGCGCTCGCCGGGCTGGCGGGGGAGCGCTCCTGGGTCGCCGAGGGCGACTTCACCGAGGAGAGCGGGCGCCGTGCGATGGCCGAACTCATCGCACGGCACCCGGACATCGACGGCGTCCTGGCCGCCTCGGACACCACGGCCGCCGGTGCCCTTCAGGCCCTGCGGGCGGCGGGACGCCGGGTGCCGGAGGACGTCGCTGTGATCGGTTTCGACGACTTTCCGCTCGCCCAGCGGACCGAGCCGCCGCTGACCACGGTGCGCCAGCCGCTGGAGGAGATCGGGCGGGCCATGGTCCGGCTGCTCCTGGACGAGCTGGAGGAGCCCGCCCTGGCGTGGCGGCACGTCATCCTCCGTACAGCGCTGGTGCTGCGCGAGTCGGCCTGAGCGCGGTTCCGCGCGTCGTGCGCGTCCGTCCGTTCTTCGGGAGCGCTCCCAATGGGCGCCGGTCCCGTCCGTCGGCCGCGTGAGTGGTGCTTCCCTCGTCTGACCTGGTGCTTCGAAATCCGTTCGACGCGCCCGTGTCCGCAGCCTTGTCAGGGACATGTGAGCGTCCCTACAGTCCCTGGCTGAACCAGTGATTGGGAGCGCTCCCACCGGCGCATGGCAAAGCCGGTGGGAGCAGACCCCGGAAGCACCACGCGTACTCCTCCTTCCCCACCCCGAGAGGACCCGCATGCGACCGCCCAAGCACCATTCGCCCACCGTGCGTGGCCTGTTGGCCGCGCTGCTCACCGCATTCGCCGTCGCCGCGGCGCTGCTGACGGGCACGCCGGCGGCACAGGCCGACACCACGATCTGCGAGCAGTACGGCTCGACCACGATCCAGGGCCGCTACGTCGTCCAGAACAACCGCTGGGGCACCAGCGCGACCCAGTGCATCAACGTCACCGACTCGGGATTCCGCGTCACCCAGGCCGACGGCTCGGTCCCGACCAACGGCGGCCCGAAGTCGTACCCGTCCGTCTTCAACGGCTGCCACTACACCAACTGTTCGCCGGGCACCAAGCTCCCGGCCCAGCTCAGCACCATCTCCAGCGCCCCCTCCAGCATCTCCTACGGCTATGTGAGCGGCGCGGTCTACGACGCCGCGTACGACATCTGGCTCGACCCGACGCCGCGCACCGACGGCGTGAACCGCACCGAGATCATGATCTGGTTCAACAAGGTCGGACCGGTCCAGCCCGTGGGCTCGCAGGTCGGCACCGCGACGGTGGCCGGCCGCCAGTGGCAGGTGTGGTCCGGCAACAACGGCTCCAACGACGTGCTGACCTTCGTCGCGCCCTCGACGATCGACAGCTGGAGCTTCGACGTCATGGACTTCGTCCGGCAGGCCGTCTCCCGTGGACTGGCCCAGAACAGCTGGTACTTGACGAGCGTGCAGGCGGGCTTCGAGCCCTGGCAGAACGGCGCCGGCCTGTCGGTGAACTCCTTCTCCTCGTCGGTCAACACCGGCGGCGGCAGCGACCCGGGCGGCCCCGGCACCCCGGCGGCCTGCACGGTCGCGTACGGGACGAACGTCTGGCAGGGCGGCTTCACCGCCGACGTCACGCTCACCAACACCGGCTCCTCGCCCGTCAACGGCTGGAAGCTGGCGTTCACCCTGCCCGCCGGACAGCAGATCACCAGCAGCTGGGGCGCCGGCCTCTCCCCGTCCTCCGGAGCGGTGACGGCGAGCAACCTGGCGTACAACGCGCAGATCGCGCCCGGCGGCAAAGTGACCTTCGGCTTCCAGGGCACCTACGGCGGCACCTTCGCCAAGCCCGCCGGCTTCAGTCTGAACGGCAGCGCCTGCACCACCGCCTGACAACCCCCGCACCCCAGGGCCCGCCCGCACGCCGACCGGGCGGGCCCCGACCGCCGTGGAACTCCGCCAACGACCGCGCCCCGCACGATCCCGCAGCACGTCCGGACCCTGGCGACCTGCGAAGACGTACCCCCGGAGCACACCTTTGCGACCATGGTCGTGTGGACGGAAACCCGCTCTTCGGCGAGGCCGAGCCCGTGGCGGCACTGGACGTGGCGCCGACGCCCCGGACAGCGGTGGCCTGGCTGCCGCCGAGCGCGCTCTGGTCGGCCATCCAGGACATCCGCTGGGAGCACGATCCGCAGGTGCGGCGGTGGCCCCCGCATGTGAATCTGCTCTTCGGCTTCGTGCCCGAGGAGGAATTCGCGCGGGCCGTACCGCTGCTGTCCGCCGGGGCGGCCCGGTGCACGGCCTTCCCCGCACGCCTGGCCGGTGTGCGCTACTTCCGGCACCGGCACCACGCGACGGTGTGGCTCGACCCGGCCGCGGCGGGCATGACGCCCTGGACCCGGCTCCACCAGGAGCTCCAGCTCAGGTTCCCGCTGTGCCGGTCACGGGGCGGCCGCTACACCCCGCACCTGTCCCTCGGCCGCACCCGGGACCCGAAGGGGCTCGCCGCCGAGTGCACCGTACGGCTCGACACGATGACGACGACGATCGAGGAGATCGTGGTGCTCTCCCGGCGCGGCGAGGGCCCCATGCGGCCCCGGGCCGTGATCACTCTGGGCACGGGCGCCGTTCGCCGGCCCGAGGAGGACCAAGGCGGCCCGGAGCCGCCCGACGGACTCCCGTTCTGAACGTCATGTCAGAGGGGCTTCCTCCCACCACGGCCGTATGCCCTCCTCGGCGACGAACTCATGGAAGTCCATGTTGCCGATCTCCAGATTGCAGGCCAGCGAGCCGACCTCACGGCAGGGGAGGACCGCGGGCTGCCCCGGTGTGTCGTACAGGTCGACGACGGTCAGCGGACGGCCGGGTTCGGCGAAGGTCCGGGCGTCGGCGAGCGCCACCAGCGTGGTGTGCTCCCCGGCCGGGACGAGCACCGGGACCAGACCCGGCTGGAGGCCCTCGAAGGCGGGGTCGTCGACGATCAGCGCCGCCAACGGGTAGTGCTCCACGTCGATCTCGTCCGGGTCCAGGTCCGAGCCGACCCAGCCGTCCCCGTCGGCCCCGCCCAGCTCGTCGAGCAGGGCCCGCCACCCTTCCTCGTCGTCGAAGCAGGTGCGGACCAGCAGGGCCGCCTCGGTGGCGGGGAGGGCCGGGAAGGGCCGGTACGGCCCCGCCGCCGGAGCCGGGAAGGCGGGGCGGCCGCCGTCGCCCTGATACATGCCGCACCGGTCCATGTCACGGACCAGCTCGTCGAAGCCGACCGTGCCGTCGCGCAGAGCGGCGAGGACTTCGCCCAGCCGGGCGGGCGGAACGCGGACGCCGCGCCCGGGCAGCGTCACGAGATCCACCAGCAGCGGTCCGTGCCCGCCGTAGACGACGGGGATGTCCGCCAGAACGGCGACCGGTGGAACGGGGTCGCCGCCCGGGACCAGCGCCGGGACGTTCCCGCCGCGCAGATCGTCCCACCCGGGGTCCTCGACCGGACGCAGCCGTACGCCGCCGTCGGCGAGGGCGATCACGCCGGCTTCACGGCGGCCGCCGATCTCGCCGAGCAGCCCGCCCCACAGGGCCGCGCCGTCCTCGTAGCACGTGCACACCAGGAGGACTTCGCCCGGTGCGGGCTGGGGAAGTGCGGGCAAGGACATGGCTCTCCTCCGAGGACCGGCCGGCAGGCGGGACACGATCATTGTGCGGCGCGGGGCATCGGGCGCTGTGCGGGGGTGCGGAGGGGCACCATGGGCGGGAGAGGAGGAGCGGCCATGGTCGAGCGTGTCGTCGTAGCGGACGGCGTCGAGTTGTGCACCGAGTCGTTCGGGGACCCCGCCGATCCGCCCGTCCTCCTCATCATGGGCACGGGGGCTTCGATGCTCTGGTGGGAAGAGGGCTTCTGCCGGAGGCTGGCCGAGGGCGGGCGCTTCGTGATCCGTTACGACCACCGCGACACCGGCCGGTCGGTCACCTACGAGCCGGGTCACCCCCGATACACCGGCGCGGACCTGGTCGCTGACGCCGTCCGCGTCCTGGACGCCCATGAGATCCCGGCCGCGCACGTGGTGGGCGTCTCGGCAGGCGGGGCGCTCGCCCAGTACCTCGCGCTCCACCACGCCCGTCGCGTCCGCTCGCTCGTCCTGATCAGCACGTCCTCCGCCGTGCCCGGCGAGGGCGAACTTCCGCCGCCGACCGATGAGTTCACGCGGTTCGTCTCGTCCGCGCAGGTCGACTGGTCGGCTCGCGACGCGGTGATCGACCATCTGGTCGCCTACGCGCGTGTCCTCGCGGGCGGACGGCGTCCGTTCGACGAGGCCGCCGCCCGCGAACTCGTCCGTCGTGATGTCGAGCGTGCGCACGACTTCACCGCCGTCCGCAACCACGATGTCCTTGCCGACGGAGACCTCTCCCCGGCGCCCCTGTCCTGGATCGGCGTGCCGACGCTGGTGATGCACGGCACGGCCGATCCCATGTTCCCGCTCCGGCATGGTGAGGCGCTCGCCGAACAGATCCCCGGCGCACGGCTGTTGACGCTGAAGGACGCCGGACACGGGGTCGAGCGTGCGGACTGGGCGACGATCGTCACCGCCGTCCTCGACCACACCGCCGAGAAGAACGCCGGCTGAATCCCCGCCCGGCGGCCGCCTTTATGGCGATGCGCCCGACCGGCGGCTCTGACTACCCTCCGCCCATGGAGCAGGACCGTCCCCCTCTCGTCCGCGACGTCTTCCCCGAACTCATCACAGAGCTGATCGCCCTCCTGGAGAGCGAGGGCGAACGTGAGCTGGCCATCTGCGCGTGGGATCTTCGCCTGGTCGCGGAGTGCGGCTGCGGCGACGACTTCTGCCAGAGCCTCCGGACAGCGGCACACCCCCGGGGGCAGCCGTACGGTCCGGGCCACCGGTGCGTCCCGCTGCTGCCCTCGCGCGGCATGCTGTGCCTGGACGTCGTGGACGGCCGGATCATGTACGTCGAGGTACTCGACCGCCCACCCATGCCCCGCCGGACCGGAACCGTCCAGTGACTCCGCTCGGACGACCGACCGCTGTCGAACCGCGCCACAGCGTCGCGCGGCCGCGACGGGGACTTACCCTGGCCGGCGTGATCAATGGTGGGCACGTCATCATCCACAGCCGCGACGCGGAGGCCGACCGGGCCTTCTTCAGGGATGTGCTGGAGTATCCGCATGTCGACGCGGGAGGCGGCTGGCTGATCTTCAAGCTTCCGCCCGCAGAGGTCGCGGTGCATCCCACGGACGGCCCGGAGAGGCAGGAGCTCTATCTGATGTGCGACGACGTCGACGCGACCGTGACGAACCTGGCCGCGAGGGGCGTCGAGTTCACCCAGCCGGTCACGGATGCGCGCTGGGGGCGCCTGACCAGGTTCCGCCTCCCGGGCGGCGGCGAGCTGGGCCTGTACGAGCCCCGCCACGAACGAGCCACCGACCTGTGACCCGCTCCGGAGGCGACCCGGCCTCGCGCACGGTGTCATCGCCGCCAGAACAGGTGATGGGTCACCCCGCTGGGGCTGGGTACGGCCTCCAGGTGGAAGCGGTCGAGCAGTTCCTCGGGGGAGTTCCAGAGCCGTAGTCCATGGCCGAGCTTCACCGGGGCGACCACGATGTGCATCGTGTCGACGAGGTCGGCGTCGAGGAACTCCCGAATGGTGGTGACCCCGCCGCCGAGTCGTACGTCCTTGCCCCGCGCCGCCTCCCGCGCCTGTTCGAGGACGGCGGCCGGCGTGCCGTCGACGAAGTGGAACGTGGTGTCGGACAGCGTGAACGAAGGGCGTGGGTGATGGGTCATGACGAACACCGGGGTGTGGAACGGGGGCTCGTCGCCCCACCAGCCGCGCCACTCATGGTCCTGCCAGGGCCCGCGCTGGGGCCCGAACTTGTGGCGGCCCATGATCTCCGCGCCGATATTGCGCTCGAAGTCCCGCGTGAAGTAGTCGTCGAGTCCCCGGCTGCCCCCGGGAGCGGTGCGCATCGGCCAGCTCGCCGTGGCCCCCGCCCAGGCGAACAGCCGCTCGGGACGCACATGACCGAACGGCCGCTCCAGCGTCTGGTCCTCGCCGGCGCCGATGCCGTCACTGGAGACGGTGAAGTTCTGGACTCTCAGTAGCTGCTCAGCCACGGGATCCTCCTGTCGTTGTCGATGACAGTGGTGAGACTTTCCGGGCGGCCCGGACTCATCGCCGCCGCCGGATCCGGCCTCATCCGAACGGCCCCAAAAAAATCTTGGCCGACCATGTCGAGAATCCGTGACCGGCTCCGTCCCCGTGGTGAAGCGACCACAATGGGTCGCACCAGCACCGAGGAGAAGCACCATGGCCAAGTACCTGCTGCTCAAGCACTACCGGGGCGCCCCGGCCGCCGTCAACGACGTCCCCATGGACCAGTGGACCCCGGAGGAGATCTCGGCGCACATGCAGTACATGCACGACTTCGCGGCCCGGCTGGAGAAGACCGGCGAGTTCGTCGACGGCCAGGCGCTCGCCCCCGAGGGGACATGGGTCCGGTACGACGGCGAGGGGCGTCCGCCGGTCACCGACGGCCCCTTCGCCGAGACCAAGGACCTCATCGCGGGCTGGATGGTGATCGACGTCGACACCTACGAGCGCGCCGTGGAGCTGGCCGGGGAGCTGTCGGCCGCCCCCGGCGCGGGCGGGAAGCCGATCCACGAGTGGCTGGAGCTGCGCCCGTTCTACGGCGTGCAGCCCACCATCACGGAGTGACCTCGTCGATGGACGAGGCCCTGCTGAGAAGCCTCACGCCGAGCGTGCTCGGAGTCCTCGTGCGCCGCGGAGCGGACTTCGCGGCGGCCGAGGACGCCGTGCAGGACGCGCTGGTCGAGGCGGTCCGCGTCTGGCCCGCCGACCCGCCGAGGGACCCGAAGGGCTGGCTGGTCACCGCGGCCTGGCGCAAGTTCCTCGACGCGACCCGGTCGGACGCCGCCCGCCGCCGGCGTGAGGACCTCGTCGACGAGGAACCGGCGCCGGGGCCGACGACCGGGGTGGACGACTCGCTCCAGCTGTACTTCCTGTGCGCCCACCCCTCACTGACCTCGTCCTCCGCGGTGGCGCTCACCCTGCGCGCGGTCGGTGGCCTGACCACCCGCCAGATCGCCCAGGCCTACCTGGTGCCCGAGGCGACCATGGCCCAGCGCATCAGCCGGGCCAAGCGGACCGTCGCCGGCGTGCGGTTCGACCAGCCCGGGGACGTGGCCACCGTGCTGCGCGTCCTCTACCTGGTGTTCAACGAGGGCTACTCCGGCGACGTCGACCTCGCCGCCGAGGCCATCCGGCTCACCCGGCAGCTGGCGGCCGCGATCGACCACCCCGAGGTGGCCGGACTGCTCGCCCTCATGCTGCTCCATCACGCCCGGCGCGCCGCCCGGACCGCGCCCGACGGCAGCCTGATACCGCTCGCCGAGCAGGACCGGGCCCGGTGGGACACCCGGGCGATCGCCGAGGGCGTCGAGATCCTTCAGGCGGCCCTCGCCCGCGACCGGCTGGGCGAATTCCAGGCCCAGGCCGCGATCGCCGCGCTCCACGCCGACGCGCCCACCGCGGAGGAGACCGACTGGGTGCAGATCGTCGAGTGGTACGACGAACTCACGCGTCTGACCGACAGCCCGGTCGTACGGCTCAACCGCGCGGTCGCCGTGGGCGAGGCCGACGGACCGCGCGCCGGCCTCGCCGAGCTCGCCCTGCTGGACGCCTCGCTGCCCCGCTACGCCGCGGTCGCGGCCCACCTCCACGAGCGGGACGGCGACCTGGCGACGGCGGCACGGCTGTACGCCGAGGCGGCGCGTAAGGCCCCGAACCTCGCCGAACGCGACCACCTGACACTCCAGGGCGCCCGGCTCAACGCCCGCCGCGGTCGCTGACGCACCGGCGCGTCCGCTGATGCAAGGGGCCCGGCTCCGGAGGATCGGTGGCGGGGAGGCCGGCCGGTACCGCCGTTCGGGTGACGGGCTGCGCGGGCACAACCCGTGGTCTGCCTCTACCGTGGTCGGAGAGGCGGCCCGCCCAGCTGGGCCGGTCCTGCGAAGGAGGCTGCCATGGAGGAGCAGTACGTCTGGGTCACCACGCGTCGCCTTCGACCTGACGCCCTGGAGGACTTCGAGAGGGCGTGGCGCCCGGAGCCCGGCCCTGAGGGGCTGCGCCGTGCTTTCGCCTACTGGTCCGAGGACGGACAGGAGATCACCGGGGTGTCGTTCTGGGAGTCCCAGGAGGCTTGTGACTCCTGGCGGACCTCGGAGGCGGAGACGCGTCGCCGCGCGGCGATGGCGCCGTACGTCGTGGAGGAGCGCGAAGGCTTCTACCGCGGCCGTGAACTCGCCGTCCCGCACCGGTAGTCCAGCCGGTCATGGACGCCGGGACGACCGCCGCGGCCCCCGTATCGCCGCAGCGCCCTCATGGTCCGACCACGAGGGCGCCGCTGGGGGAGATGTGTCACTGCCGCCAGGCCCAGTGCAGGCGGTCCAGCCCGCTCTGGTTGTTCACCGACAGGCTGAGGCAGGTGCCGGAGCCCTGGAGGGTGGTGAGGGAGTAGGTGTCGCCGTTGCGCAGACCGGGCCAGTAGACCGAGCCGAGACCCAGTTCACGGATGGTGTCGGTGGCCGCCTGGATGTAGGCGATCTCGCTGGAGCCGTTGACCGGGCCGTTGTAGTTCAGGCCCGAGGTCATCGTGGCGCCGAACTCGTCGAGGACGGTGCGCGAGGCGCAGCTGCCGATGCGCTGGCGGAAGTCCTCCTTCCACTGGTCGACGCCGGTCCAGTCGGTGTGCCAGAAGCCGTAGTTGTGCAGGGCCAGCCGGGTGCCGTCGAGGCGGCTGTCGGCGCACACGGGCTTGACGTCCTCGCTGTACTTGACCCCTCCGATCAGGATCCGGTCGCGGGGCACGAAGCGATGGGTGGTCACCCAGTTCGCCGCGATGTCACGCCATTCCTGGGAGGTGTAGCCGAACGGCTCGTTCATCGGCTCGAAGTACACCTTGGGGTTGCGTGCGTAGGCGGAGGTGATCCGGGCCCACATCTGGTCCCAGTCGGCCTGGTTGTCGATCTTGCCGTCCTTGGCGTCGTCGGCCTCCCAGTAGCCCAGGACGACCTTGAAGCCCTTGGCGGTGGCGGCGTCGATCGCTCCCCGGTAGGACTTCCAGAAGGGGCCGTTGACGGACGTGGGGTTGACCGGCAGCCGGACGGTATTGGCGCCCAGCTGGGCGAAACCGCCGATGATCGCCCTGGACTTGGCGTAGACGGTGGCGTAACTGTCGGAGGTGGACAGGCCCGAGGGCACGACCGCGTCGTGGGCGTAATTGTCGCGCGGGTCGGCCCAGTTGACTCCGCGGAAGTCGCTGACGGGCGGCGGCACGGCCGGGTCGGTGGACGCGGAGGCAGGGGCGGCGATGGCTCCCCCGAACGCCGTGACGCAGGCCAGCAGCGCGCCGAGGCACGCTGTCCGGCGGTGGTTCCTTCGTGGCACAACATCCCCTTCTGAGCAGTTGTGTTCGAGAAAACTCGCAGAAACAGACAGGAAGCTGGACGGCTTCCGAAAGCTAGACAATGAACCGAACAGGGGTCAACACATCTGCACACAAAGTTTCATGGCGCCTCCCGCTGTGAGGGACTTCCAGGAGGGACTTCCAGGGAGAGCCGTGCCGGGCTTCCGCGAGAGAGGACGTACGCCATGCCCGAGCTGCCGGACGTCGAGGGATTCCGCGAGGTGCTCAAGTCCTGTGCGCAAGGCAGGACCATCCGGCGCGTGGACGTGCGCGACACCGGCGTCCTGCACGACGTGAGCGCAAGGCGGCTGCGGGACGCGCTGGAGGGCCGGCGCTTCACCGAGCCGGAGCGGCACGGGAAGTGGCTGCTCGCCCGCACCGGCGGCCCCACCCTCATGCTGCACTTCGGCATGACCGGCCAACTGGTGTGCGCCCGTCCCGACGATCCGGTCGAGGCGCACGACCGCGTCCTGTTCACCGTGGCCCGCGACCGCCAGCTGCGCTACCGCGACCAGCGCAAGCTCCAGGGCCTCTGGCTGGCCGAGGACGAGTCCCAGGTCGTACGGCTCCTCGAACACCAGGGGCCCGACGCGTTGACGGTCGGCCGCACGGAGTTCGAGACCGCGCTCGCAGCACGCCGCGGCAGCGTCAAAGCGGCCCTCACCGACCAGTCCGTCCTGGCCGGACTCGGCAATCTCCTGGCCGACGAGATCCTGTGGCGGGCGCGGCTGCGACCCGCCTGCCAGGCGCGCGATCTCACCGAGGCCGACCGCCGTCGCCTGTACACCCACATGCGCCGCACCCTCCGCTCCGCCATCACCGCCGGCCGTGTGCCCCCACGCGGCTCCTGGCTCACCGGGCACCGCGACGACCCCGACCCCATCTGCCCGCGCTGCGGCACCTCCTTGCGCCGGTCCCGTATGGCGGGCCGCGCCACGGTGTGGTGCCCTCACTGCCAGTAGCACGGCCCGACGAGACGGCCCGTCGGGTGCGTGAGATCGCTTTCCTTGCGCTGACCCCCTGGAAGCGGTGAACCTCTCTTCGCACGTTCTGCCGAAAACCGTTATGCGGTGGCCCCTCGGGGATCTCCCATACGACGGACAGCACCATTCGGCGCCGACGACAGGGAAACCGCACATGAGTACAGGGCACACGATGGAGACCGCGGCACTGGTGACCGCTGCGCGAGCGGGCGACCAGGCGGCGCAGGACGCGCTGGTCGGCGCGTACCTTCCGCTGGTCTACAACATCGTGGGCCGGGCGCTGAACGGCTCGGTGGACGTGGACGACGTCGTGCAGGACAGCATGCTGCGCGCGCTGGACTCACTGGACACGCTGCGCGATCCGGAACGGTTCCGTTCCTGGCTGGTGGCCATCGTGATGAACCAGGTCCGCTCCCACTGGCAGCACCGCGATCCCGCCCGGAAGACCGTGGACGAGGTCGCCGACGTCGCCGATCCGGGCGCGGACTTCGTCGACCTGACCATCGTGCAGTTGCAGTTGTCCGGCCAGCGGCAGGAGACGGCGCGCGCCACGCGCTGGCTCGACCCCGACGACCAGGGGTTGCTGTCCCTGTGGTGGCTGGAGACCGTCGGCGAGCTGACCCGGGCGGAGGTCGCCGAGGCCCTCGAACTGACGCCGCAGCACACCGCGGTCCGCATGCAGCGGATGAAGGCCCGGCTGGAGGCGGCACGGGTGGTCGTCCGCGCGCTGGACGCGCAGCCCCCGTGCGAGAACCTGCGCGGCACCCTCATCGAGTGGGACGGCCTGCCCTCGGTGCTGTGGCGCAAGCGCATCGCCCGGCACGCCCGCGGCTGCGCGCGCTGCTCCGGCTGGTGGAGCGGACTGGTGCCCGCCGAGGGACTGCTCGCGGGCCTGGCGCTGGTCGCGGCATCACCCCTCCTCCTGGAGCGGATCCGCGCGGCCGCCGGTACCGTGACGGCGGCTAGCTCAGGCACCGTGACGGCGGCCGGCTCGGGCAATATGACGGCGGCCGGCTCGGGCAACATGACAGTGGCCGGCTCGGCCGCCCCGCTCACCGAAGGCGCGGCGAGCCTCGACGAGACCCCTCCCGCGGGCAGGCACCGCGGGCCGAAGGAGCAGACCCTCTCCCGTGGTGCGGCACGCCGCCGGCGGCGCACCCGCCGACGCGCCGCCGGGGGAGTGGCGGTCGTCGCGTGCCTGGCGGGCGGCGGCTTCACCTACTTCGCCGTGCAGCCGGGCAGCGGAACCGAGGACGGCGTCGCCGCCCACAACGCCGAGGACGCCCGGGCCCTCGTGTCGTCCCGGCCCACGCCCACCACCGCGCACGGCACCTCGTCGTCCCCCTCCGCGTCCCCGAGCCCGTCCGGGTCGGCGTCGCCGCGCGCGAGCCACTCCCCGACCGCGGCCCACGCCACCCCGACCCCGCAGCCCCGGCCGGACAAGGCCACCTCGGACCCCAAGCCCGCGCAGCCCCTCTCGTCCGACCCGGCGACCCAGGTGATCGCCCTCGTCAACCAGGAGCGGAAAGCGGCGGGTTGCGGCCCCGTCACCCAGGACGGCCGGCTGCGGGACGCCGCGCAGGCGCACTCCGACGACATGGCGGCACGCTCCTTCTTCGACCACGTCAACCCGGACGGCGCGGACCCCGGTCAGCGCATCACCGCCGCGGGATACCGCTGGTCGACATACGGGGAGAACATAGCCAAGGGCCAGCAGACGCCCGCCGACGTGATGAAGTCCTGGATGAACAGCCCCGGCCACCGGGCCAACATCCTCAACTGCTCCTTCCACAACCTCGGAGTCGGCGTGCACAACGGGTCGGGCGGCCCGTGGTGGACACAGGACTTCGGCACCAAGCTCTGACGGCCACGGATCCCCGTACCCGGGCGGCGGCCCGACCCGGCCCGTCGCCACCATTCACCGCGTGCCCCGTGGCCGGTGTCGGGTGATCCTGGAGGGGTGTGGGGCGTCCCGGCCGGGTGGATCCCGGCGGCCTACGCCGCCCCGGGCCGCCGGGCGGTGCGCGTGTCCCTGGTCGCCGCCACCGGTTTCTACCTCTTCCGCTACGGCCTGGACCGCCCGATCGGCGCCGCCTACGCCCTGTTCGCCGTGGTGGCGCTGGGCGGACTGTCCAGGGTCCCCGGCACCGGGCGACAGCGCGCCGCGCTCGTGGCACGCCTGCTGCCGGTGTGCTGGCTGCTGGTGGTCGTCGGCACCTATCTGTCGGTGCGCACCTGGAGCGCCGTCGTCGGCATGCTGGTCGTCGGCTTCGCCCTGGCCTTCGCCGCCGTGGGCGGCCCACGCCCGGCAGGGGCGGCACCGGGCCTGCAACTGCTGTACATGCTGCCGTCCTTCCCGCCCTACGACCCCGATTCGCTCGGCGAACGGCTGATCGGGACGACGGCCGGCCTGGCCCTCCTGATCGCCGCCGAGGCCCTGCTCTTCCCCGAACCCGTCCCGCCGACGTACCGGGCGAGGGCCGCCCTCGCCGCGCGGACCGCGTCGCACTGCGCCCGGCTGCTCGCCGCTCCGCCCTACGCCCTGGCCGCCGCCGACAGGGAAGCGGCGGAGGAGACCAGCCGGGCACTGCGGCCCTTGCGGGTGCCCGAGGCGGAACGCCCGGCGGGCCCGGGCGTGCGCGATCGCGCCCTGGCCCACACGGGCCTGGCCACCCGCACCCTGCTCATGCGCCTGGCCCGGCTGCCCACCCCACCGCGCATGCCGGAGGACGAGGTGCGGGCCGTCCTGCGAGCGACGGCGAACCTGGCCACGGCGAGCGCGGACTGCCTGCGGCCGGGGCCGTCACCGGTGACCGCGTTCGAGGAGCTGGGCGCGGCGCGCACCGGCCTGTCGGAGCTTTCGGCGGAACCGCGCCCCGGTTTCCCGCCCGCCGTCCTTAGCGAGCACGCCGCCGTGCTGGAAGTCGCCGACGCCGCGCTGGCCATGGGCGCGGCGGCCGACCGGGCCGTGCGCGGCCGGCACACGGCGGTCGAGGTGCCATCGGGCCGGTTCTGGTACACCACGACCCGGGCGCCCGCCCTGTGGTGGCACCGGATGCGCGGACACGCCGGCCGCCGTTCGGTGCTCTTCCAGAACGCGGTGCGCCTGGCCCTGGCGCTGACGGCGGCCCGACTCGTGGCGGGGGTGGACACCTTGCCGCACGGATTCTGGGCCACCCTGGCGACGCTCACCCTCACCCGGACCACGCTGGACGAGACCTGGCGCACCATCCGTCTCGCGCTGACGGGCACGCTGGCCGGTGCCCTGCTGGCCGCCGTCACCCTGACCCTCGTGGGCCCCCACACCACGGTCTACGCCGTCGTCCTGCCGCTGTGGATGCTGCTCGCCTTCACCGTCGGGCCGGTACGCGGGGTCGGCTGGGCCCAGGGCCTGTTCACCGTGCTCGTGGCGCTGGTCTTCGCCCAGCTCGCACCCTCCACCTGGCAGCTGGCGGAGGTGCGGCTGCTGGATGTGCTGGTCGGCAGCGCGATCGGCGCCGTCTTCGGGGTGCTGGCCTGGCCCCGCGGGGCCCACAAAGAGCTGCGCTACGCGGCCGCCGAGCTGCTGCGCAGGGCGGCGGAGATCGTGGTGGCGACCACCGCGTCGATGGCGGGCGGCCCAGCGGCGGCGCCCCGGTCGCCGGCACCCGGTCACCGGTCGCTGCACCACGCGGTCATCCTCGCGGAGTCCGCCTACGCGCAGTTCCAGAGCGAACCCGCACACCGCGGACAGGAGAGCGAGGGGACGACGCGGCCCCCGCCGCCGGTGGACTGGCAGTCCGCGCTGATCGCCGGCCACCACACCCTGTGGGGCTCCGAACGGCTGCTGACACCGCCGCTCACCGGCCTGCCCGCAGCGGCCGCGGCCTCGGTCGGCGCGCTGGGGGAGCGGGTCGCCGCCCGGATGCTGCTGCTGTCGGCGGCACTGGACCCGGGCGGCGACACCCCGGCCACCCCGTGGACCGGCACGGCCTTCACCGACTTCGCCGACGGCACCGATTTCACCGCCGAGCCGCCGGGCGCACCGCGGCTGTACTACGCGACGGTGGCGTGGCTCAGGTCGCTGGCCACCGACCTGGCCCGGATAGCGGGCGGCGCACCGGCGGTCGAGAGCGAGGCCGTTCGGGAGGAGGGTCGCGCACCCGCGTCCGAGCGGCGGGCCGTACCGGGAAGGGCCGACTGACCTTCGGCGCCGCCGCCCCACGCGTCGGCTTCACCCTGAAGACGCCTGCGCCCCACGCCTCCGTGCCGGTCGGCCGCGGGCGACGAGACACGCCGGTACGGCGACGGCGGCGCCGATGTACAGCAGCTCCGGATAGCCGAGTCCGTGCACGATCCGCCCACCGGCGGCGCCCGCCACGGACAGACCCACGAACAGGGCGCTGTTGTTCCACGACAGCATCGCGGTCGCCCGCTCGGGGAACATGTCGACAAGGTGACGCTGCTGGGCCGGGAAGAAGGCGTAGGCGGCCAGAGCGAACAGTCCCAGCGCGCAGGCCAGCGCCCACGTCACCGGGTACACCAGGCCCACGACTGCTTCCAGCACCGCCGTCAGCGCCAGCGCCGACCGGGTGACCCGTACGGCGTCGGCCCGGTCCGCGAACCGACCGCCCACCTGCCCGCCGACGACGGCGCCCAGGCCGTAGACGACCAGCAGCCACGTCACGGCGGTGGCCCTGCCGTCGGCGTGCAGCGCGACGGCGAGGAAGGTGTAGAGGCTGTACACGGAGAAGGCCCACAGCGCCGTCACCGCGACGGCGGACACCGCGACGCCCGGGCCGGGACGTCCGGCCCGCCGCGGCGGAACCCCCGTGCCGGGCGGCCCGGCCGACTGCGGCGCCCCGGACGAAAACGTGGCCGCCGGGACCGGCCGGGCACGCCAGACGAAGGCATGCGGGAAGGCCAGCAGGAAGGTGCCCGCGGCCAGCACGACGAAGGCGGACCGCCAGCCCACGTACCGTCCCAGCAGCGCCCCGGCCGGCGCTCCCACCCACAGGGCGGTGAGCAGACCCGAGCCCACCACGGCCAGCACCTGTGCCCGGGCCCGCGGCCGCGCACGTGTGCTGACCAGGGCGTACACGGTGGGACCGGTCGCGGCGGCCGCGATGCCGGCGACCACCCGGGACACCAGCAGCACACCGAAGCCCGGGGCCCAGGCGGTGCCGACATTGGCCGCCGAGAACAGCACCAGAGCCACCACCAGGACCGTGGCGCGGTCCCACCGGTCGGAGACCCAGCCGGCGCACGGGGAAGCCACCACGTAGGCGATCGAGAAGGCCGTGACCAGCAGACCGGTGCTCGAGGCGGAGATGTCGAACGAGGCGGCGATGTGCGGGAGCAGCGGCGCCACCACGAAGAGATCGGTCCCCACCAGGAACTGCGTCAGCCAGGCGAGTGCGACCGGCCCGGCGGACAGGCCGGGCACCGTGTCTTCGGCCGGCTCGTCGCAGGTCGAGTGCATGATCCGACGCTAGAACCTCCACCGGAGCGTGGCCATCGGGCGGCCGCCGGTGCCCGACGGCGCACCGGCGCACGTCCGCACCGCCTCAGGGCGGCCGCCGCGGCGATCCCGTGGGGCTCCGGTCTGGCTCCGATCGAGTGGACTCGCCCGGACGGGTGCCCGAGCGGCGACCCGCGCGCCGGACCGGAGTGGTGATGTTGCCGTTCGAAGCCCCTGTGACCTGGAAGAGGCGCCCCGTCATGCGACGTACCCCCTCCCGCCGCCGTCTGTTCGCCGCGGCTCTGCTCGTGGCGTCCGTGCTCGCCCCCGTGGCGGTGGCCCCCGCCACGGCCGTCCACGCCGCCACCGCACCGACCGGCGCCTACCGTTACGACCCAGACGACTGCCCGCCGCACGGCCTGGGGCCCGAGCTGACCGCCCGGCTCGACAAGGCCATCGAGGACGTCCGCCGACAGGTCGGCATCCCCGGCCTCGTCGTCGGGCTGTGGATGCCCGGCAAGGGCAGCTACGTCCGCGCGACCGGCGTCGCCGACACCACCACCGGCCGACCCATGACCAGCGACGTGTTCGTACGGATCGGCAGCGAGACCAAGACCTTCACCGCCACCGCCCTGCTCCAGCTCGTCGACGACGGCCGCGTCCGGCTCGACGACCCGATCTCCCGCTACGTCGACCATGTGCCGAACGGCGAGCACATCACCCTGCGGCACCTGGCCGAGATGCGCAGCGGCCTGTTCCCCTACAGCGCCGACCCCACCTTCCAGCACGACCTGTTCAGCGATCCCAGCCGTACGTTCACCCCCGACGAGCTGCTCGCCTACGCCTTCCAGCACGACAACACCTTCGCCCCGGGGCAGGAGTTCCAGTACTCCAACACCAACTACATCCTCCTCGGCCTCGTGATCGAGAAGGTCACCGGCCGGCGTCTCACCGACGTCATCGACCGGCGGATCCTGCGCCCCGCGCACCTGCGCCACACCGTGTTCCCGGACAACTCCGCAATTCCAGATCCCCACCCCCGCGGCTACACCAACCAGACCCTGAGCGGCCGGGTCGCCGACGCCACGGACTGGAACCCCAGTTGGGCGTGGGCGGCCGGGGCCATGATCTCCGACCTGCGCGATCTGCGCCGCTGGGCGAAGATCGTCGCCACGGGCACGCTGCTGAGCCCCCAGACGCAGGCGCAGCGGCTGAAGACCCTGCCGACGGGAATCCCCGGCACGAACTACGGCCTGGGCATCTTCGAGAGTGGCGGCTGGACCGGGCACAACGGCTCCATCCCGGGGTACGAGACGGTGACCGTCTATCTGCCCTCGCAGAAGGCGACCCTGGTGCTCATGCTCAACACCGACATCACCTACCAGGGAAAGGAGCCGTCCTCGCTGGTCGCCCGGGCGATCACCGAGATCGTGACCCCGGACAACGTGTACGACCGCCCGGTCCCCCCGCGCTGAAGACGTCGGCGCCGCCCCCAGCGCATCGCCACCGCGCGCACCCCCAACCGCCCCGTCCCGAAATCCGGCTGACGCGGAGTCGGTCACGTCGGGGCGGTAGCCTTGCGGTGCAGTCGCGTCGATCCACTCCGTAACGAAGGCACCGGCACCCCGTGTTCAGACCCAGCCCGATCTACGACCGTCTCGTCGCCGAGCGCGGCGACATCCCCATGCAGGTTCGCGCCGAGGCGGAACGGATCCAGCGGGAGCTCGACCGCATCATGTCCGCGCCGACGATGGCTGGTCTGTCCTCCCCGCCGTTGCCGCCCGGCCGGGCCCTTCCCTTCGGCACCCTGTAGTCCGGCACGCTCGACAGGTGGCCCGGCAGGCTCCTACAGGGCCCGGGCGATCAACAGCGCCACGTCGTCGTGGTCTTCGGGATGGCGCAGGCCGTACAGGAGCAGGTCGCACGTCTCCTCAAGGGAGCGCTGGGGTTCGTCGAGGAACCCCAGCAGGACGCCGAGACGCTCGTCGATGGGGTGCCGGCGCGTCTCGACGAGACCGTCGGTGTACAGCACCAGCAGGTCACCGGGGCCCAGTTCGACCGTGGTCGTCTCGAAGGCGATGCCGCCGACGCCGAGCGGGGCACCGGGCGGCAGCTCCAGCAGCACCGGGTCCCGGCCGGGACGGGCCAGCGCGGGCGGCATATGGCCCGCGTTGGCGATCCGGCACTGCCGGGTGTGCGGGTCGTACACGGCGTACAGGCAGGTCACGATGTAGTGCTCCAGATCGCAGGTGATCTTGTCCAGGTGCTGGAGCACGGCACCGGGGTCCAGGTCGAGGTCCGCGTAGGCGCACGTGGCGGTGCGCAGTCGCCCCATCGTGGCCGCGGCGTCGATGCCGTTGCCCATCACATCGCCCACGACCAGGGCGGTCTTGTCGTCGGCGAGCGGCAGTACGTCGTACCAGTCGCCGCCGACCTCGCTGGTGGCCTGGGCCGGCTGATAGCGGGAGGCGAGCTCCAGACCCTGCTGGTGCGGCGGGTGGTCGGGCAGCAGGCTGCGCTGGAGGGTGAGGGCGGTGTTGCGCACACTCTGGAACCAGCGGGCGTTGTCGATGGCCACCGCCGTCCTGCTGGCCAGCTCGCTCGCCAGGATGACGTCGTCCTCGTCGAACGGGACCGGATTGCGGGTGCGCTTGAGATCGAGCGCGCCGAGGACCTCGCCGTGGGCGATCAACGGCACCGCGAGATAGGAGTGGACCCCGGCCTGCGCCAGCAGCACCGCCGCCTCGGCGTCACGGGCGATGCGCGGCAGATCCCGGTCCTCGACGTGCCGCACCAGGATCGGCCGACCGGTGTGCACGCACAGCGTGACCAGCCGGTCACCCTCGTAGGCGGCGACGTCCCCGGGCGGGTCGGCGGCCCGTAGCGCCACCGTCGGGTGGTCGGCCTTGAGGGCGAGGGCGCGGAACAGCTCCGGGCCGTCGTCCGGCCGTCGTCTGGTGCGACAGGCCAGCGCGGAGTCGAGGACGTCCACGGCGACCACGTCGGCGAGCTCGGGAGCGGCGATCTCGGCCAGTTCGTGGGCGGTCCGCTCCACCTCCAGCGTGGTGCCGACGCGGGTGGAGGCATCGGCGATGAGGGCCAGCCGGCGCCTGGCCCGGTCGGCCTCGGCGGCCGCGCGGTGCCGCTCGGTGACATCGACGACCGAGGTGGCCGCGCCCAGGACCCGGCCGCCGGGATCCTCCAGCCGGTAGAACGACAGCGACCAGGCGTGCTCGTGCTCCGGATCGACCGGCGGCCGGCCCACGTGGTACTGGTCGAGCAGCGGGATGCCGGTGGTGAGCACCTGCCGCAGAGCCGACTCGATGGTGTCGATGTCCGTGAACGGCATCGTCTCCCGCAGTCCCCGGCCCACGTGATCCTCTGCGGGGACGCCGTCGATGCGCTCCAGTGCCGGGTTGACCAGCAGATACCGCAGGTCGGGGTCGAGGAGGGCGAGGCCGATCGGCGACTGGTTGACCAGCTGCTCGCACAGGGCCAGATCGGTCTCGACGCGCTGGAGCAGGGCGTGGTCGGCGGCGATGCCCAGCGCGTAGACATCGCCCAGGTCGTCCTGGAGGCGCATGTTGCGGAACTCCGTCACCCGGGTGCTGCCGTCCTTGTGCCGGATGGGGAAGGTGCCCGCCCAACTGCGGCCGGTATTGAGCACCTCCTCGAACAGATTCACCACGGACTGCAGATGCTCGGAGTGGACGAAGAGACGCGCCGCGTAGGTGCCGAGGGCCTCCCCGGCGGTGTAACCGAACAGCTCCTGCGCCTGCGGCGTCCAGAACACGATGCGTCCCTGGGCGTCGACGACCACCGCGGCGACGCTCAGCACATCCAGCAGACCGGTCGTTCGAGACGGCTGAGGATCGCCGTAGCCGTGGTTCTCGGACGCGGACGGAAGGGACTCGGCTGACATACCGGACCTCCTTCACCCTTCCATGCTCCCCCCGGCCCCGCCGCTTGCCCAGTCCGGCCTCCTCGCCCTGGCCCCGAGGCGGCAAACCCGTTTGCGGCCGCCCCCGCACCCCCAGCACTCTGGTAGTGATCACGAGCTGACCCCACCGACCCCCCGCGATCCGAGGAATCAGCCCCCATGCCCGTCCCCGCAGATCCGACGATCCTCCACCCCATGCCCGAGCAGCCGCGCGTGGTGCTGCTCAAGCCGCTGGTGACGTCCCCGCTGATCGAGGTGGGGGAGTACTCGTACTACGACGACCCGGACGACGCGACCGCCTTCGAGACCCGCAACGTGCTCTACCACTACGGGCCGGAAAAGCTGATCATCGGCAAGTTCTGCGCCCTGGGCACGGGCGTGCGGTTCATCATGAACGGCGCCAATCACCGGATGGACGGCCCCTCCACCTTCCCCTTCCCCGCCATGGGCGGCTCCTGGGCCGAACACTTCGACCTGCTCACCGGCCTGCCCGTGCGAGGGGACACCGTCGTCGGCAACGACGTCTGGTTCGGCCACGGGGTGACGGTCATGCCGGGCGTACGGATCGGGCACGGCGCGATCGTCGCCACCGGCGCCGTCGTCACCGCCGATGTCCCCGACTACGGCATCGTCGGCGGTAACCCGGCGCGCCTCATCCGGAGCCGGTACGACGACCGGGACATCGCCCGGCTGCTGGCGGTGGCCTGGTGGGACTGGCCGGCGGAGCACATCACCGAGCACATCCGGACGATCATGTCGGGCACCATCACCGACCTCGAAGCCGCCGCCCCGGCGAGCTGACTCACCCCTACCCGGCCGCGCACGCTGACGCACGGTCGTACCGGCCGCGTATCCTGCTGGCCGCCCGCGGTGGGAAAGCGGGGAGCCGGGGGAGGGGTACATGGAAGCATTGCAGGCGGCGGATCCCGTGGACGTGGCGGGATATCCGCTCCTGGGCCGCCTGGGCGCCGGGGGAATGGGCCAGGTCTATCTGTCCCGGACGCCGGCGGGCCGGCCGCTCGCGCTGAAGGTCGTCCGTCCGGATCTGGCCGCCGGTCCCGACTTCGAGGCACGGTTCGCCCGGGAGATCCGCAACAGTGACCTCGTCCGCTCGCAGTTCACCGTCTCCGTCGTCGACTACAGCCCACCCGGCCACCGCCCCCAGTGGCTCGCGACCGAGTACGTGGCGGCGCCGTCGCTGGCCGAGTGGGTCGCGGCGCACGGGCCGCTGCCCGCCCCCACCGTGCGGGCGCTGGCCGCCGAACTGGCCGCCGCGCTCGCGGCCGTGCACGCCTGTTCGCTGGCGCACCGGGACGTCAAGCCGTCCAACCTCCTCCTGGGCGGCGAACGGCCCATGCTCATCGACTTCGGGATCGCCAGGGCGGCCGACGACTCCCGGCACACGCACAGCGGCGGAGTCATCGGCTCGCCCGGCTATCTGGCACCGGAGCAGATCTCCCACGGCATCGTGACCGACGCCGGCGACGTCTTCTCCTTCGCCTGCGTCGTCGTATTCGCCGCGACGGGGCGCAGTCCGTTCCAGCACGCGGGAGAGGACGTCTCGGCGGCCTCGCTGCTGTATCGCATCGTGCACGAGCAACCCCATCTCGACGCCCTGCCGCCGGAGCTCGCGCCCATCGTGACGCGCTGTCTGGCCAAGCAGCCCGAGGAGCGACCCTCCAGCAAGGAACTGACGGACCTGCTGCCCCGCCGATCCGACGGCGGCTGGAGACAGGCCCTGCCCCCCGGCCTCAGCGACGAACTCACCGCCCGCCAGGCGGAGATCGCGCGGCTCGTGAAGGCACCCACCGCCTCGATGCCCGGCACTCCGCCGCTTGCCGCCCCCATCGCCTCTCCACCACCGGCAGGGCCGGGCACCGACAACGCGTTCGGGCCGCCCCCGTCCTTCGTCGCGGGCCCGAGCGGTCCCGGAGGCGTACCGCTCGCGGGAACCGGAACCGGGCAGCCCCCGGCGCGCCCGTCGCGCGTCCCGTGGATCGTCGCGGCCGCCGCCGTGGCCGTCGCCGCCCTGCTGGTCGCGCTGTTGCATCCGTTCAGCGGCCGCGACGACGATCAGGGAACGGATCCGGGCGGCGGCGAGACCCCCTCGCCGTCCCCCTCCGCGACGCCACTGGCGCTCCCGGAGGCATGGACGGGGGAGTGGACCGGCACCGGCCCGGGCAATCCCGAGGCCGACGGCCGACTCGCGCCCCGCACCACCTCGTTCAAGGTCACCCTGACCCTGCACCCGGCCACGGTCGGAGAGCTCGCCGGGAAGCAGGTCAGCAATGTCACGGAGGCCGGTACCCGGCGCGAGGTGGGCTGCACCGAAGCCCTCGAACTGCGCGGTGTACGCGGTTCCACCGTCACCCTCGAAGCGGTCACCAGCCACCCCACCGACCGCTCCGCCTCCCAGCTGACCTGCGAGAAGGGACACATCTACGTGGTCCGCCTGACGGACGACGACACGATCGCGCTCGGCGACGAGGGCGCGCAGTCCGCGGGCGCGCCCGCACGTCTGCGCCGCAGCCCGGGCAGCGGCTGAGCACCGGCGCCCTCGGTCACGCACCGCCCGGTTCGCGGGCCGCCGCGGCGGGGAGATGGACGGTCAGGCGGGGCAGGAAGAAGCCGACGAGCGGCCCCGTGCACAGCGCCACCAGCACGGTCCCGGCCCCGAGGATCCCCCCGAGGGCCCAGCCGACTCCGGCGACGGTGACGTCGATGCCGATGCGCACCGCCGCGACGGGGAGGCGGGTGAGCCGGACGAGCCCGGTCATGATGCCGTCGCGTGGCCCCGGTCCGAACCGCGCGCCGAGATAGAGAGCGTCGAAGAAGGCCAGTGCGACGAGGCCGGCGGCGAGATAGCCGATCTCGGCCCACGTCCCCTGAGGGCGGGGAAGCACGGCGGCGGTGGCGTCCGCTGCGAAGCCGACGATCGCCACGTTGAGGAGGGTGCCGAGACCCGGGAGTTCCCGCAGAGGTATCCAGGCGAGCAGCACCAGCAGCGAGATGAGGTTCGTCGCCCAGCCGAAGGAGATGCCGAGCGTCTTGGCGGTGCCGTCCGTGAGCACGCTCCAGCTGGCGGTGCCCAGATCGGATTGGACGAGCGTCATGACGGCGGCGCCGTACCCCACGAGGCCGACCAGCAGCTGGGGGATACGGCGTGCCGTTCGGCCCGCCCGCAGTTGGGCGAGGGCGTTCATGCGCGTCATCACGGGGCGTTCGTGACGTGTGGGGAGGGACAGGTGCGCGGTGGGAACAGGAGGAGCCATAGCGGCAACCCTCCGTGTCATCTGGACTCCGATTCCATAGCCAGATCGACTACGCTGGTCCGGTGAAGATCAGTTCGCACGCCGTCGCGCGCATGCTGGGGGCCTGGCAGGACGGCCCCGGACCGGCGCACCAACGCCTCTCCGACGGCCTGCGGTTGCTCGTCCTCGACGGACGGCTCTCCCTGGAAGCGGCGCTGCCGAGCGAACGGGACCTGGCCGCCGCGCTCGGCACCAGCAGAACCACCGTCGGTGCCGCGTACCGCACGCTCGTCGAGCACGGGTACCTCGCCACGAGGGCGCGGGCCAGGGCGACCGTGCGGCTCCCGCACGACAAGCCGTCCGAACCACCGGCGGGCGGGGGACCGGAGACCATCGACCTGTCGTTCGCCGCGCCACCGGCACCCGGCGGGATCCTCCACGCCGCCTTCGCGGCGGCCCTCGAACAGCTGCCGCGCCACTTCGAGCGGCACGGCTACGACCGGTACGGCACCGCTGAGCTGCGCGAGGCGGTCGCCGACTGGTACGGGCGCAGAGGGCTGCCCACCACACCCGGCCAGATCATGGTCACCAGCGGTGCGCAGCACGCCCTCGGCCTGCTGGCGCGCACGCTCCTGTCACCCCGCGACCAGGTCGTGATCGACCATCCCACCTACCCGCACGCGATCCGGACCTTCACCGAGGCGCGCGCCCGGCTGCTGCCCGTCGCCCTCGGGCCGTCCGGCTGGGACGTCGCGCACCTCCAAGCGGCCGGTCGCACCGCGCAACTGGCCTACCTGATCCCGGACTTCCACAACCCGACGGGGATGTGCATGTCCGCCGACGAGCGCCGCCGGCTCCGCATGGCCTGTCCCACGATCATCGACGAGACCATGACCGAGCTGGCACTGGACGGCACGCAACCGGAACCCTGCGCCGTCCATCTGTCGGCCGCGATCAGCGTCGGCTCGGTCTCCAAGAGCATCTGGGGCGGCCTGCGCACCGGCTGGATCCGTGCCGCGCCCGCACTCCTGGAACGCCTCGAACAGGCCCGCCCCGCCACGGACCTCGGCACGCCGGTCGTGGAACAGCTGGCCACCGCCATCCTCCTGAACGACCGTCAGACCGCGCGCCCCGAGACGCTCCGTCAACTGCGTTCCCAGCGCGACGCGTTGACCCGAGCGCTCGCCGAGGACCTGCCCGACGTCCACGCACCGCGCCCCGCCGGAGGCGTGACACTCTGGGCCACGTTCCCCGACCCCATCAGCTCGCGGCTGGCGGCGATCGCGCCCGACCACGGAGTGACCATCGCCGCCGGGCCGCGATTCGGGGTCGGCGGAGCGTTCCAACGCCACATCCGACTGCCCTACACGCTTCCGTCCGGTCAGCTCACCGAGGCCGTCCGCAGGCTCTCCCGGGCCCGGCAGGCCCTCACCCGAGGCGCCACCGGATCACACGCTCCGGCGGCGATCGCGTGAGCCTCAGTGGTGCGGGCCGTGCCGGCCGAGGGTGGTCACGGGGGTCGCACCGGGGCGGGTCCACTGCGGGACGGGACGGCTGGTCGGGCCCCACGTCGCGTTCCCGTCCGCGTCCGTACGCCAGGACCAGCACGCGGCGCCGCCTTCGGGCCAGCCCTCCGGGGTGTCCTCCCATGCCTCGCCGCGACCGTAGGGCGTCATGTCGAGCAGGCCGAGGGACCCGTTGACCCGCTCGTTGCCGCGGCCGGTCGTGGAGTAGGTGAGAAAGACGCAGTCGCCGTCGCGCAGGTAGCAGGTGAGGTAGCCCATGGGGCCGCCGGCGGGCCCGCTCACGCCCCGCACCGAGTACCAGGGCTGGGTGTAGCCCATGAAATCGACGTAGGCGGCCACTTCGTCCCAGGGGCCCGTGGTCAGGATGGCGAACGAGACGCCGCGGGCGTTGAGGTAGGCGGCGTCCTTCAGATGCCAGGCGGTGGTGGTGCAGCCCTCGCACTGCCCCTGGTGCGGCGCGCCGTCGTACCACATGTGCTTGTAGACCACGAGCTCGTCGCGGCCCTGGAACAGGTCGAGGAACGGGACCGGGCCGTCGGGTCCGACGACCTCGACCGTCCCGTCGAATTCCACCATCGGCAGCCGTCGGCGGGCCGCGGCGAGCGCGTCGCCCGCGCGGGTGTACGCCTTCTCGCGGACCAGCAGCTCGTCCCGGGCGGCCTTCCAGGCGGCCAGGTCGACGATGGGCGGGCGTCCGGGCAGCGCGTCGGTCCGGTCGTTCGGCGTGGTCGTCATGGTCTCCTCCGTGATGTCGGACGGCGGGCGGCGGACGGCGTCGTAGGTCGTCCCATGGCTGTCTTGGGAAGAGACTCGCGAACCGGCCGGAACTCATCGCGGGGCCGCGGGCTTCGATGGGCGCGCCGCAGGCGGTGGGCATACCTCCTGGGGTCGCTCTCGTAAAACCCCTTTGGCGAAACGTTCCCTCTTTGTGTGACAGATCAGCTGATGTGAGAACGCGACCGAGGGCACGTCGTTGATCGGCACATGGATACGACGGACCTGACGGACCTGGCGGACCTGACCGGGGTCGTGACCCGGGCGCGGCTGCT
Organism: Streptomyces sp. NPDC032126; assembly: GCF_055580085.1. Taxonomy (NCBI): domain Bacteria; kingdom Bacillati; phylum Actinomycetota; class Actinomycetes; order Kitasatosporales; family Streptomycetaceae; genus Streptomyces; species Streptomyces sp. NPDC032126. The sequence continues at coordinate 311,676 of NZ_JBVIMA010000008.1, read as the reverse complement.
GGGCGACCACTGGATCGAGCCCACCGACGGCACGCGGGAGGAGTGCCCGTGCTTCGCCCCGGCACCGGCGCGGCGCTCCCACGGCGAGGTGCTGCTGATCACCGCGGCCGGCCTGGCCGGACTTCTGCTGGCCGCCATCCTCGCCGTGGTGGGGGCGGCCGTCACCGGCCCGCCCGCCAACGGCGGGGCGTCATACGCAAGCAACCACAGAGACGGCGCCGGTCGACCGGGTCAAGGCCCGGCGAGCACTCTCCGGGCGAGCGCGGCGCACACGGGCTCATCGCCGACGAGACCGAGCGCGACCCGGTAGATGGCGATTGCCGCAGCCGGGGGCCTGGCGCGCTCGCAGGGTTGCGCGTCGGGTGACGTCCGACGGTCTGGCGGTCCGGCGGGGTCAGGCGACGTCGAAGGTGTTCTCCTCGTGGTCGTCCGTGCCCGCTCCCGGGTTGACGTAGATCAGGACGGTGTGTGAGCCCTCCGTGAGGCGGCCCAGGGACTGATACCCCACGGCCGACTCGCCGGGTGCGAGGTCGTCCGACTGCCACTCGGCGACGAAGCTGTCGTCGACCTCGACCCCCACCCGGGCGATCCCGTTCTCGTCGCCCACGTTGGCGACCTCGAAGCTGACGCGGGTGCCGGAGTCGTGGTGCGGGACGTCGTGGTTGTCCGGGTTGTCGTCGGGGTCGGGCATCACTCCGATGCCGCCCGCTGCCAGCTTGAACATCGCAGTCATCGTGCGGGCCACCTCTCTCGCGGGTTGTCCTGGCCCTGTATTCCTGGTCCGTTTTTTCGGGATCTATTCTTATTCTCAGGCATATCGCACGTCCGGCCCCCCGGCCCACGGCACCGAGCGGCGGGCCCCGGCTACTTGGGCACGCGTGGTGACGCCCCGAGTCGCTGTCGAGGGATCGGCGCCCATGTCCCGGACCCGCACATCCGTCCGAGGCCCCGGGAGATCAACTCTCCTCGGCGGGCGCTAGGTTGCACGCCATGACCCAACTCGAGCCCGTTGCCTGGCCGCCAGCCCCGATAGCGACCGAACGGCTTGTGCTGCGTGAGTCCGAGGCCCGGGACCGCGGGGGGTTCATCGAGCTGTTCGCATCGCCGGAGGTGGGCACGTACCTCGGAGGCGCTCGGCCGCGCGACGAGCTCGAACGCGCGGTACCGGAGGTGCCCGGGCGGCGACCGGGCGTGTTCGTGATCGAACTCGACGGAGCGATGATCGGCACGGTCTCGATCGATCGGCGCGACGCGGACCGACCGGGTCACCTCCGTCCGGACGGCGGAGAGGCCGAACTCGGCTACATGTTCCTGCCGGAGGCGTGGGGACGCGGGTACGCCGCCGAGGCGTGCGCGGCGGCACTCGACTGGTTCGCCGAGGCGCTTCCCGGCGAGCCGGTGGTGCTCTGCACCCAGACCGCCAACGACCGCTCGGTGCGCCTCGCCGCGAAGCTGGGCTTCACGGAGGTGGAGCGGTTCGATGAGTTCGGCGCCGAGCAGTGGTTCGGCGTATGGCGCGGCGGCGACGGCCGGTCCGCGAGGGGGCGTTGAGGCTCCCGCCCCCGTCCCCGCGCCCCGCGGACCACTAGTCCATCAGCGTGTTCCCGAATCGACAGCCGGTACGGGCACGTTGCCGATGGCCCGCTTGAAATCGGGGCAGTCGACGATCGGATCGTGGTCGCAGGAGGCCGCGTGGTGGAGGCTGTCGCGCAGGCGGGTGAGCCGGCCGATCTGCTCGTCCAAATCCTGGGCCTTCGTGGCCATGCGGACACGCAGGTCCCCGTCGGACGGCCGCGCCACGAGGAACCGATGGATCTCGGCGACCGAGAAGCCGGCGCCGCGCGCGCAGGTGATCAACGCCAGGCGGTCCAGCACGCCGGGATCGTAGGTGCGGCGCAGACCGTTGCGGCCCGCGGGGGCGATCAGGCCCTTCTTCTCGTAGAAGCGCAGGGCCGAAGGAGCCAGCCCCGACCGTCGTGCCACCTCGGCGATGTCCAGCAACGCCCCGTCCATCGGCGCCTCCTTGACTTGAATCGCGGTTCAAGTAGCAGCCTAGTCGCCATGAAGATCCATCACTTGAACTGCGGATCGGTCCGCACCATCGAGGCCACCTACGACGGCCCGCAGCCCGCACCCGCCGTGAACCACTGCCTGCTGATCGAGACCGACACGGACGGCCTGGTCCTGGTGGAGACCGGGCTGGGCCTCGACGACGTCCGGGACCCGGCCGGAACACTCGGCGCCGAGTGGGTCGGGATGGCGGAACCCGCGCTCGACGAGAACGAGACAGCGATCCGGCAGATCGCCGGCTTCGGCTACGACCCGACCGATGTGCGCCACATCATCGTCACCCACCTGGACGTCGACCACTGCGGCGGCCTCCCCGACTTCCCCGACGCTCAGGTCCACGTGCTCGCCGCCGAACTCGACACCGCGCTCGCCGAAGCACCCAGCTTCCGCTATCGCCCGGCCCACTGGGCACACGGACCCCGCTGGGTCACCTACGATGCCGCGCCGGGCGAGGAGTGGTTCGGCTTCACCGCTCTGCCGCTGCGGGGACTGCCGCCCGAGATCCGGCTCGTCCCCCTCGGCGGGCACACCGCGGGCCACACAGGCGTCGCCGTGCACACCGGAGAGCGGTGGCTTCTCCACTGCGGCGACGCCTACTACTACCACCGCGAGATCGACGACTCGAAGGAACCGCACCCGCTGATGGACGTCGTCCAGACCCGCTCACAGGTGCATCCGGATCTCCGCCTCGGTACGCAGGCCCGGTTGCGCGAGCTGGTGCGGGACCACGGTGACCAGGTGGAGGTGTTCTCCGCGCACGATCCTTGGGAGCTGGCCCGCTACCGGCAGAACGGCGTGTCGTAGGGACCGGGAGGAGCCGGATTCCACCGGTCGTCCCGGCTGCTGGGGGAGTTCATCGAACGGCTGGGTCTGGACGGGGTGACTCGTCTCCGACCGTCCCGTGCTCGTCGTCCGGACGAGCGAGGACCGGCTGATGCCGCGTGAGCACGGCGGCCCTCGCCTCGCGGAGCTGTACCCACGCCGGCTGACCGCACCGACGTCCCCGGCCCAGGCCCCCGCCGAACCCGGCCGCCCCCCGATCGGTATGTTGACATGTGCCCACCGACATGGTGCCGTGAGGCGCTGGTCAGCGGACCTGCGCCGTCGCGTACGCCGCTCGGGCACCCATCGACGACCACTTGACCGGGGCGGCCGCCCCCCTTCCGGAACGAGGACCCATGCCACAGCGTGCCGCGACCATCGTCGGCGGCGGGATCGGCGGCCTCGCGGCGGCCATCGCCCTGCACCGGCGCGGCTGGCGTGTCGAGGTGCTGGAACGAGCCCCGGAGTTCAGCGAGATCGGCGCCGGCATCTCCCTGTGGCCCAACGCCCTCCACGCACTCGACGCGCTCGGCCTGGCCGACACCGTCCGCGCGCTCGGCGCCGTCGAGGCCACCGGCGGAGTACGCGACCGGCGCGGCCGCTGGCTGTCCCGTACGGACAACGCGGAGCTGGCCCGACGCTTCGGCCATCCACTGGTGGTCCTGCACCGCGCGGACCTGCTGCGGGCCCTCACCGAGGCGCTGCCCGCCGACAGCCTGCGGCCGGGCTGCGAGGTGTCCGCGGTCCGCCACGACGGCCACGGCCCGGCCGTCGACCACCGCGGGGGCGAGTCCCGGCCCGACCTCGTGATCGGCGCCGACGGGCTGCGCAGCGTGGTCCGCCACACGCTGTGGCCCGAGGCGGCCGGACCCCGGTACGCCGGCTACACCGCCTGGCGCATGGTCACCGGGCCCCTCGCCGTGCCGCCCCCGGACGGCGCCGCGACCTGGGGACGCGGGACCCGGTTCGGCTACACGGCGCTGCCCGGCGGACGGGCGTACTGCTTCGCGACCGCGTCACTGCCGGCCGGAGCGTCCTCGGGCTCATCGGAGTACGACGAAGTGCTGCGCCGCTTCTCCGACTGGCCGGAGCCCATCCCCGCGCTCCTCGCCGCCGTCCCGGCCGACGCCGTACTCCGCCACGACCTGTACGACCTGCCGCCGCTGCCCTCCTTCGTGCGCGGCCGGGTCGCGCTGCTGGGCGACGCCGCCCACGCCATGACTCCCAACCTGGGCCAGGGCGCGTGCCAGGCCCTGGAGGACGCGGTCACCCTCGCCCACTGCCTCGACAGCGCCCCCGACGTGACCGCCGCGCTCCGCTCCTACGATCTGCTGCGGCGGCCGCGGACCCAGGCCATCACGCGCCGCTCCGCCCGGCTCGGCGCGATCGGCCAGCTGTCCTGGCCGCCCGCGGTCCTGCTGCGCGACATGGCGGCCCGGCTGACGCCGTCACGGGCCACGCTGCGTTCCATGACGCCCGTGCTCGGCTGGACCCCGCCCGGTGCCCGGGTGACCGCGACGGAGAGCGAGAGCCACTGATGCCGGACTGGACGTATCACCCGCTGCGCGGCGCGGCCGCCACCGTCCTCGGACGTCGCCGCTCGCAGCGGGCCGCGCTGCGGCTGCTGGCCTCCGTCGGCTCCCGCCCCGCCGGCGCCCGCCTGGTCGCCTGGGCGTTCGGCCACCGCCATCCGCCCGAGCGGCTCGCGGGCGAGATCGCCGGTGTGCCCGTTGCCGTCCGGCTCGGGATATCCGTCCCGCCGTCGCTCGCCCGCGAGGCGATACGGGCCATGCCCCCGCTCGGAGCCGGTGTCGTGGAGGTGACGGCGGTGTCCGCGACCGACGTGGAGACCGTACGCGAGGCCGCCGCCCGCCGCTCGATCCCCGTCGTCGTCCGCACCCGTGACGCGGAGGCGGCGGCCGCTCTCAAACCCCATGTCGACGGGTTCACCAGCGATGACGACCCGCGCCTGGCCGAGGTGTCCGACCCGTCGGTCACCGCCGCGGCCGCCGCGCTGGCGGAGCCGGGCACCGTGGTGCTCGCCCGGCCCGGCGTGCTCGTCGAGGCCGGACCCGGCTGGTTCGCCCGAGTCACCGAGGCGGCCACGCCCACCGTCCGCGCCCCGCGTATGCGGGACATCGGCGCCAACCCCCTTCGCTGGCCCGCCTGGTGGTGGGCGCTGCTCGTCGGGCTCGGCATGACGGTCGCCGGACTCGGTGCCGCGGCGATCACGCTCGGGCCGGTGCTGCTCTGGTACGACCGCGACTACCTCGGCATGACGCTGCACGAACTGCACGCCGCCAACCACCATCTCGTGCACTTCCTCCAGCACGACCGGATCACCATGGCCGGGACGATGGTGGCGATCGGCGCCCTGTACACCGGCCTCGCCGTGGGCGGCATCAGACGCGGCTGGGCCTGGGCCCGCGAGGTGTATCTGCTCTCGGGGGCGATCGGCTTCCCCACCTTGTTCTACTTCCTGGCCACCGGCTTCGTGGAACCCCTGCACACGGCCACCGCCGTCGTCCTGTTCCCGATGTTCGTGGCCGCGGTCCGGCGGGCCCCGCACACACCCCGCTGGCGCCTGACCCCCGAGGGGCCGGAGCGGGAGCGCCGACGGGCGCTGACCGGTCAGCTGCTGCTGATCGTCACCGGAGCCGGACTGTTCCTGGGTGGAGCGGTGATCTCGGTGGTCGGCCTCACCGGCGTCTTCGTGCCCACCGACCTGACCTTCCTCGGGACCCGGACCCAGAACCTGGAGAGCCTGAACTCCCGGCTGGTTCCGTTCATCGCCCACGACCGCGCGGGGTTCGGCGGCGCCCTCATGTCCGCGGCGGTGGCGATCACGCTGCTCAGCGCGTGGGGCTGGCGGCGCGGTGAGGCCTGGGTGTTCTGGACCCTGACCGCGGCGGCGACGGCCGGCTTCCTCCCGGCCGTCGTGGTGCACGGCGTGATCCATTACACGGACTTCGTCCACCTGGCGCCGGTCTACATCGGCATGGCCCTGACCGGCACCGGCCTGCTGCTCGCGCGCCCCTATCTCTGCGCGAAGGCACCGACCGCACCCGGGGACTGACGGGAGCCCTGGAGTACGACGGAGCCATCGCGGACGCGGCCGGGCACAGGCGGAGACGTGGTCTACAGGTGCGCTTCCAGGGCGCTGTAGACCTTCTTCCAGGCGTCGGCCCCGGCCTCGGGGTCGTAGTCGGCCGGGCGGTCCGAGCAGGCGAAGCCGTGGCGGGCGCCCGGGTAGGTGACCAGCTCGTGCGGCACCCCGGCCGCGGTGAGCCGCTGCCCGGCCTGCTCCCACTCCTCGGCCGGGATGATGTGGTCCAGTTCGCCGCGAAAGCCCAGCAGGAACGCCCCGCCCTCGGCGATCCGCTCGCTGGTCTCCAGCGGTGGCACGGGGCCGACCAGCGGAAAGCCGCTGTTCAGCAACCATCCCGGATAGAAGACGGCGGCCAGCTCGAAGCGCAGCTCGGTCGCCGCGCGGACCGCGATGTGGCCGCCCATGCTCAGCCCCAGGAAGGCCACGCCCCGTTCCCCGGCATGAGCGCGCGCCGCCGACAGCGCCGCCGAGGCGTCGGCCACCAGCTCGTCGCGGTCCAGGGCGCGCATCAGCACCAGGCCGTTCTCGCGTTCCTCGGCGGAGTACCCGAGTTGGGTGCGGCGGGCGCTGCGCCAGTAGTAGTCGGGTGCCAGTGCCACGTATCCGGCCGCCGCCAACTCCGCGCAGGTGTCGCGGACATAGGCGTTCACGCCGTACAGCTCGGAGCAGACCACCACGGCGCCCCGCACCTCACCCTCCGGGCGGTGCACATACGCCTCGATGCCGCCGGCTTCGCCGACTGTCTCCCATTGACCGGTCATCAGTGCCCCCGTGCAGTGATCGCCAAATGTCGAGTCGATCCTAGTCCGGCTGGGTGTCGCGGGCGGCGCCCGCCGACGCGGCCACCACGCACAGCACCGCGATCCACTGCGACCAGCGCAGCGACTCGTGGAGCACGATCAGACCGATGAGGGCCGCCATCGCCGGTTCGAGGCTCATCAGAACGCCGAACACCCGCGGCGGGATCCTGCGCAGGGCTTCGAGATCCAGTGAGTACGGGATCACCGACGACAACAGCGCCACGCCGAGCCCCGCGACGAGGATCCACGGTTGAACGAGGGCCGTTCCGCTGTCGGCCACGCCGAACGGCACGGCCACCAGGGCGGCCACGGCCATGCCCAGAGCCAGGCCGTCGCCCTCGCTGGTGTGGCGGCCCAGTGCCGCGCCGAGCAGGATGTACAGACCCCAGCACGTCCCCGCGGCGAGGGCGAAGAGGAAACCGGCGAGGTCGAGGTCGCCGCCGCCCTCCATCAGCAGGACCACACCGCCCGTCGCGAGCAGGGCCCAGAAGGCGTCGAGCCAGCGCCTCGACCCGGCCAGGGCGACCACCAGCGGCCCGAGGAACTCGGTGGTCACCGCGATCCCGAGCGGGATGCGGTCCAGGGCCAGGTAGAAGCAGAGGTTCATCAGGCCGAGGGTCACGCCGTAGCCGAGCACCACGGCCCCCGCGCGACGACTCACGCGCAGGGACGGCCGCCACATCAGCAGGAGCACCGCCGCCGCGAAGAGCAGCCGCAACGCGACCGTCCCGAAGCTGCCCACCGCGGTGAACAGGTGCTTGGCCAGGGCCGAGCCCACCTGAACGCTGACAATTCCCAGCAGTATCAGTGCCGTTGGCGGTATCTCGCCGAAGGCACGGGCGGCCTGCGCGGTCAAGGAGGACCGGGAGGACGGGCCGCGTTCGGTCCTGTCGACGCTCATGGTTGCCACGCTGGGATCATCGGGGATCGGGCCCGGCGCGTCACCTGGTTTTCACCGGGACGCGGCGTCGGCTGGGACGTGGGGCAGGGGAGTCGGGACCTGGGAGCAGGGGGAGTTGAACGGCCTCCGGCTCCCAAGTCCCCCTGGTTCAGCGCAGGTCCAGCTCGGCGTAGACCTTGTTGTGGGTGTCGCGGACGGTGATCCGCGAGACGTCGAGGCCATCGTTGCCATGGCCCGCCGGAAGGTCGACGGTGGCGTACCAGACGCCCCAGCCGGGCTTGCCCGCGAGCTCCAGGAGGTTGCCGTGCACGACCCCGGCGGTGGTGCGGATCGTGACGCGCGAGGCGGTGCCGGTGCCGCCGTAGTACAGACCGGACAGGAGGTAGTGGTCGCCCAGGCCCTCCGACTGCATCGACACACCGGGCTGGCTGAGGTCGATGTTTCCGTCGACCACGCTGCGGAACTGCGGATCGGGGTTCTCCGGCGTCGTCCAGTGCTTGCCCTCCGCCGTCAGCCAGATCTCGGCGCCGCCGGGCACCTGCACGTGCTCTTCCGGGGCGACGATCCGGGCCGAAGGGGCCTTCCGCGCGACGGAGTCGGCGGTGACCGGCGCCGCCTTGTGCTGCGGTGCGGCGTATGCCGCCGTGGGCGTCCCGATCAGGGCGACGGCGACCGCGATGGCGGCGGCGTACTGGTGGATCCGGGTCATGGAACGAACAACTCCTTGCGGTGTACGCGACGTTCGGACGAAGGGAGGGCGCCTCTCCCTTCCCCTAGACCACCGTTGTCCGCCGAACGGTTGTCCACTCGCCGCACTGTGCGGCCTCGCACCAATTGGTTGTGCTCCCGCTCGCTGTGGAAGGCCCGCTCGCGTCACCACTCGGCGAGGAGGGGAGATTCCGGTTCGTGCCGCCGCCAGGCCTCGGTGAGACGGACGAGACGGGCGGGGTCGGCGATGCCGCGCACGGTCCCGATCCTGCCGCCCGCCAGGTCGAACGTCACGGCGCCGACGACCTGGTCGCCGCGCACGTTGAGGAGGGCGGGAGCGCCGTTGACGAGGGCGAAGTGGAAGGCGGACACGCCGCCCACAAATCGCCGTTTCGCGGGTGTGGGTCTGAAGCCGGCGCGTGCCACGGCGGCGACACGCTCCGGGGTGTCGTACCGCAGCAGCTTCTCGGCCAGGCCCGCCCCGTCGGAGATCGCGGTCGCGTCATCGGTGAGCAACGCCACCAGTCGTTCGGTGCGGCCCGAGGAGGCGGCGGCGAGGAACTCCTCGACGATCCTGCGGGCGGACGCCCGGTCGACTTCGGCGCCGCCCCGGCGCGCGGCGGTGATACGGCGCCGGGCCCGGTGCAGGTGCTGCTGGCTCGCGGACTCTGTGATGTCGAGGATCTCGGCGATCTCGCCGTGGCTGTACGAGAACGCCTCGCGCAGCACGTAGACCGCCCGTTCGTGCGGTGACAGGCGTTCCATGAGCGTCAGCACGGCCAGGGAGACCGATTCGCGCTGCTCGAAGGTGTCGGCCGGGCCCAGCATCGGGTCCCCGTCGAGGAGCGGCTCGGGCAGCCAGGCGCCGGTCGTGCGCTCGCGGCGGGCCCGCGCCGAGCGGAGCCGGTCGAGGCACAGGTTGGTGACGACCTTGGTCAGCCAGGCCTCCGGCACCTTGATCCGCTGCCGGTCGGCGGACTGCCAGTGCAGGAACGCGTCCTGCACGGCGTCCTCGGCGTCGGCGGCGGAGCCCAGCAGCCGGTACGCCAGCGAGGCCAGCCGGTCCCGGCCGGCCTCGAACCGACTGGCGTCGAAGCGATCGGCATCGGCGCGATCGACGTCAGAGCGATCGGCATCGGAGCGTTCGGTGTCGGTGCTGTCCACCCGGATCACTCTAGGCGGCCACGCGGTTCTCGGTGAACGCCGGTGTTGCGGCGGCCAGGTGGCGCTTGCGCTTGGGCAGGCAGAACGTCGGATGCGAGGTGGCCCACAGCGAGGTCCTGAGGATGCCCGCCTTGATCCGCGCGGCCTTTCGCCCACCCAGGTACGTCGGCTTCGCCCGCGCCTCGGCGTCGACCGTCTGCAGGATCCCGTCCCGCCGCCCGAGGCTGATGGTGTTGGCCACGTACTCCAGCTTGGTGTGGGGGACCTTGCGGCCGGTCAGGTTCCCCACGATCGCGGCGACTGCCTGCATGCCGGTGTAGCCGGCCGAGGCGCAGGACATCGGCAGGGCCCGGCCGTTGTCGCCGATGGCGTGGACGCTGTCGCCGACGGCGTACACGGTGGGGTGCGAGACCGACCGCATGGTGCGGTCGACGACGATACGACCGTCCCCGGTGACCTCGAGTCCTCCGACGGCGGCGATGGAACTGACCGCGAACCCGGCCGTCCACACCGTCGCGTCGGACGCCAGAACGGTGCCGTCGGCGCACAACACCCGTGTCTCTTCGACGGCTTCGACGAAGGTGTGCTCCAGGATTGTGATGCCCAGCCGGTCGCAGGCCTCGCGCACATGATCGCGGGCTCCGGCGGAGAGCGGAGCGGCGAGCTCGCCGCGGGCCACCAGCGTCACCGACAGGCCGGGCCGGGACTCGGCGAGCTCGGTCGCGGTCTCGATGCCGGTCAACCCGTCGCCGACGACCAGCACACGCCCGCCGTCGCCCCGCTCTTCCAGGCTGTCCAGACGCTCGCGCAGGCGGAGCGCCGCGGGTCGGCGGGTGACGTGGAACGCGTGCTCGGCCACGCCGGGGACACCGTGGTCGGCGACGTGGCTGCCGAGCGCGTAGACCAGCGTGTCGTAACCGAGTTCGCCGCCGCCTCCGGCGTCGGCCACGGCGACGACCTGACGCTCCGGGTCGACGGCGGTGACCCGGGCCAGGCGCAGGCGAATGCCCGTGCCCCTGAACACGTCGGTGAGTTGGGGAGCGTCGATCTCCTGGCCCGCCGCGAGCTGGTGCAGCCGCAGCCGCTGGACGAAGTCCGGTTCGGCGTTGACCACGGTGATCTCGCAGTCCGCCGGGGACAGCCGGCGGGCCAGGTTCCCGGCCACATAGGCCCCGGCGTACCCGGCGCCGAGGACGACGATGCGGTGCTTCATGCGTTGCTCCTGTCGTTGCGCTTGCTTCGGCTGGTTCCGCTGCTTGAGCGGAACAGCGGCCCGATTCCTGACAGGAACCGCATGTGGCGTGGGTCACAGGGTGACGGGGCCTGTACGACCATCGGTTCGCACCCTCGTCCTGGCCCCGAGGAGCGGTGGACCGGACCGGGATCACAGGGCGGAGCTGCGGGCTCGGGCCGACGCCGGTGATCGGAACGCCGCTGGTCGGCTGGGGGAGTTGCTAGCCAAGCAGGGCGACCGGGAAGGAGCCCTGCGGTTGTGGGCCCGAACGTACGGCGACAGAACCCCGCAGGGCTCCACGCGGAGTACCTCGACACGCTGGACGACAGTGAACGCGCGGACAGGTGGGGAATCCCTACGGCCCGAACGGCTGCCGCAGCCACGAGGCGAGGGTCGCGAAGTCCTCGTCGGTGAGCCCCGTCCGCGCGTCGACCCGGTGGAGCAGGGCAGGTCCCGGGTGGTGGGCGGCGACCCAGGTCCGGTCGGTGTCCGTGATCTCGTCATCGACCCAGACGAAGGGCCGTCCCGCCGCCCATGTGACGAGACCGCGGGTCTTCCAGTGCAGTCCGTCGCGTTCGTCCCGCTCATCGGCATCGGACGGTTCGGGCCAGGCCACGACCCTTAGCGGCGGGAGACCGATCAGCGGTGCGATGCACTGGTTCGCGTCGTCCATCCACGTCGTGGCCCAGACGACCTCGCACCCCAGCGCGGCCAGTTTGGGTCCGTGCTCGGGGTCGATCCTGGTCAGGAGCGGATTCGTGCCCGATTCCGGCAGAGCGAGAGCCGCCGCGTACGTCGGATACCGCTGCGGCTCCGCGCCGAACGGGATGAGCGGGCCGTCGACGTCGAGGAACAGCAACGGACGCCACGCGCAGTCGGTCACGTCACACAGGATAGTGAGGGACAGGGGTATCGGCCTCCGTGGCGACGGCCGACGCGGACAGGAGTGTCGTCGCGGCGAGGCTGCCCCAGAGGGCCGTGGAGCCGTAGGGCGCGAGGGTGGTGATCACCGCGGGGGAGACGGCGAGTCCGAAGCCCGTGGAGAGTTCGAAGCGGGCGAGGGTGCGGCCCAGGACGTGGGCCGGGGCGAGGGCGGTGACGAGTGCGGTGGCGCTGCCGGCGTAGATGATCTCGCCGATGGTGCAGACCACGGACACGGCGGCGACGGCCGGCGTCCCCCAGCCGTGTCCCAGTGACGTGGCGGCGAGGAAGCCGAGGTAGGACGCCGTGAGGACGACGCCGGCGAGAGCCAGCACGGTCCGCCGGGAGAAGCGGGACATCGCGACGGTGATCGGAACCTGCAAGGCGACCACCAGCACGGTGTTGGCCACGAAGATGGCCGCCGACCACACGGGGGACGCGTGCAGCTGGGTCACCAGGACCAGAGGGAGCGCGATCTCGGGGACGTTGAGGCAGAAGACGTAGATGACGTTGGCGGCCAGCAGCGCCCGCATACGGGGTGGGCGACCGTCGTCCCCGTCCCGGGCCGGGGCGGCGGCCGGATCCGTACGGAGGCCGACCGACCCCGCCAGGGCCGCCGCGGCGAGATAGGCCAGCCCCGTGACGGCGGCCAGCGCCCGCAACGCGGTGGTGCCGCCCGCCAGGCACACGGTGGCGATGAGCGCGCCCACACCGAGGCCGGCATTGCGCAGTGAGCGCGCCGCTGCCAGGGCCGCGTCCCGTTCCCGGCCGTGGGCGACGGTGGCCACGAGAGCCGCGTGGGCGGCCGGCCACGCCTGGTTGCCGATGCCGAGGAACAGCGCCGCCGTCGCGAAGAGCGAGACGTGGCCGGCCGGGGTGGCCAGCAGCAGCCCCACCCCCAGGACCCGCACCAGCATCGACGCGGCCACGACCGTGCTGCGTGCGCCCCGGTCCAGCCAACGGCCCACGCCGGGCACGCACACCAGACCCACGACGACGCCGACCGTCATCGCGGTGCCGGTCGCCGGCGCGGACAGCCGCAGGACCGTCACCCCGTACAGCAGCAGGAAGGGCCGCAGCAGGCCGGTGCCGAGCGCGTCCACGGCCAGGGCGACGGCGTAGCGGGCGCCGCCGGAGGCCCGGACGAGGGAACGGGGCCGGATCTTGGTGGTGGTTGTCATGACGTCAGACGGTGCGGTGTGCGGCCGGTTCGGCCACGCCGGTTGACGGATACCGTCAACCGGCGGAGTCGTCGGCCGTGCGGTCGGTGATGATGAGGGGTGACGTTGAGGATCGACATCAGCGGCCTGCCGTCCGAGCGACTGCGGTTCGCCGCCTCCCCGCTGGCCGAACTGACCGCGATGCTGCACGTGTTGGCCGAGCCGGGGCACCATCCGCAGCTCGCCGACTGGGCCGCGGAGGTCAGGACCCGGCTGCGGCCCGAGCTGGCCGAGCGGCTCATGGAGGCGGACTTCCTCTGGCGTTCCTCACAAGCGGACTTCCTCCTGCCCGCCCGGCCCCGGCCGACCCTCGCCGAGGAGCTGGACGAGGTGGACCGGATCGACGACGAGAAGTACGTCACCGCCGCGCTCGTCACGACGTGCGGCAGCAATCGGGTCCACTTCGGCGCCCCCTCACCGCTCACCGACGCCACCGCCCGCGAGCGGGCCCTGGACCTGGCCCAGGCCCGGGGCGCGCGGCAGGAGGCGTTCGCGGAACGGCTGCTCGCCGACCCGGCCGCCGTACGGGCGCGGGTGCGCCACACCCTCGAACAGTGCGCCGAGGCCTTCTTCGACGCCGCCTGGACGGACGTGGCCGTGCAGATCGCCACCGACCTGCGCCTGAAGAACGACCTGCTCAAGCGCCAGGGGATCGGCGCGGCACTCGCATCGGTCTCCGGCGCGGTCACGCTGGCACCGGACGGCGACTGCATCGTCGTGGACAAGCTCCAGGACAAGGCGACCTCCGCTCACCGCACCGGGGTCACCTTCATCCCCAGCGTCTTCGGCAGCCCCCACCTGGTGGTGGTCCACGCGCCCGGTTGGCAGCCCGTGGTGCAGTACCCCGTGGCCGAGCCGCGTCCGGCGGAGCCCGTATCGCTGGAAACGGTCACCCTACGGCTGGAGGCACTCGCGCATCCCGTACGACTGCGGCTGCTGCGCAGCCTGGCCCGTGGCCCGCACACCACCAGCGAGCTGGCGCACATGTGGGAACTCTCGCCGCCGGAGGTCTCCCGCCACCTCGCCGCTCTGCGCCGGGCGGGCCTGCTCGCGGCCCGGCGCCACGGCCGTTACGTCCGCTACACCCTGGACCTGACCGAGGTGACAACCCTGGGCGACGACCTGCTGGGGGCCGTACTGCGCTGAGCCCGTGGTCCCCTACTCGTCCGCCTGCGGCACCCGGACGACCGCGACCCCTCCGTCCAGGTCCACGGTCGTCCGGTGCGGCGGCGCCCCGTCCTCCTCGTCGTCCCGCATGACCAGGGAGGACTGCCGCTCCTTGAGTTCGTTCTGCTTTCCCGGCGAGAAGCTCGCGTGCAGCTGCTCGAAGCCGGTCGCCGATATCTGGCCCTGCCGGCCGCTGTTCCGCCACGGCAACAGGCCGGCGCGGCCGGCCCTGAGGAGGAGCTGGTCCGCGAAGGCCACGGCGGTCAGCGCGATGACCAGTCCCGGCAAGGTCATGAAGACGGCGAATCCCATGCCCCGATTATCGACGCCGGCGGCACGATGTCACCGGGCCTTGTTCCGGCTACCGACGCCGGCACAGCGCCGCGTCGACCGCCCCCTGGAGGTGCCGCAGGCTGCTGCCTTCGGCGGCCCAGGTCGTCGTGTAGACGGTCACGGTGCCGCGTTTGCCCGTGGCCCTGCCGCCGCCCACCGAGTCGCCCGGCAGATCGCCGCCGTGGCCCCAGTACACGCCGCCGCAGCTGAGCGGGATGGAGGCGACGCCGTAGCCGTAGCGGCTGCCCGCCGGGTAGACGTCGCGGCCGCCGACGTCGGTGGTGTCGTGGGTCATCAGGCGTACCGCCCAGCCCGGCAGGAGCCGGCCGCCGAACAGGCCGTCCCAGAAGGCGTTGAGGTCCCTGGGCGTGGAGACGAGTCCGCCGGACGCGCCGAACTCATAGCCGGGAAGCTCCGTCACATCCACTCGCCCGGCTTGCGGATGTGCCGGGTGGATGCCGTAGTTGCGGGCGTGCGGCCCCCGCAGGCCCAGCTCGCCGGGCGCGGGCCAGTAGGTGTCGTCGAGGTGCAGCGGACGCAGCACGGTGCGTTCGATGTAGGTGCGGAAGTCGACGCCCGCGGCCTTGTCGATCACCATGCCGAGGACGAGGTAGTTGGTGTTGGAGTAGCCCCAGTCGGTGCCCGGTTCGAAGAGCGGCTGCTCCTTGAGGGCGAGAGCGAGATAGTCCTCGGACGTGCCGGGCCGGCTCCAGTCGACCAGTGATGCGTACTCCGGCAGTCCACTGGTCTGCTTGAGCAACTGGCGTACGGTGATGGGGCGTTCGGCGAGCTGCGGCACGTAGGTGCCCGCCCGGTCGTCGAGTCGGATCCGCCCCTCCGCCACCAGACGCATCACGGCCGTCGCGGTGAAGGCTTTGGTGTTGCTGGCCAACCGGAAGCGGCCGTGCGCGTCGACCATCGGCCGGCCCGACTCCAGGTCCGCGACCCCGGCGGTACGGGTCGCCGTACCGTCGTACGCGAGGGCGCCCGGGACCCCGTCCCGTTGGACGAGCCGATCCAACTGCCGTTGCACCAGATCCGGTGATGCGGCCGCCGCCACCGGAGCGAACGCCCCGGTGAGTGTTGCGGCGAGCAGGACCGCGGCGGCAAGGCGCGTGCGGGACATGGCTGTTCTCCCCCTGGTCGTGGCCCGTCTCGCGCGGGCCGGTCGATCGCTCACGGACGACCTTTCCAGGGTCCCGGGCCGAGATCAGTACGACAGCCCCGCGCATCGGCGCTGGGGCCACCCCCCTTGACAAGGCCGCTCGTGTCACCCGCCCGTCCGATGGCCACGCCTGGCAGGATGGCGGCATGGAACGTGTGCTTGGCATCGGTGGCTATTTCCTGCGCGCCGCCGACCCGGTGGCCCTGAGCGCCTGGTACCGCGACTGCCTGGGCCTTGAGGCCGATGAGAACGGCGTGTGGCATCAGGGAGCCGGGCCGACGGTGTTCGCGACGTTCGAGTCGGACACCGACTACTTCGGGTCCCGCACCCAGCAGACCATGCTCAACTTCCGGGTCCGCGACCTCGACGCGATGCTCGCGCAGCTGCGCGGCAAAGGCGCGGACGTGGCCGAGGAGACGCAGGACATGGACGGTGTCGGCCGATTCGGCTGGGTCACCGATCCGGAAGGCAACCGGGTCGAGCTGTGGCAGCCCGCCTGACCCGGGTTGAATTCGGTGGCGCCGGGAGAGGAAGTGGGTCAGGCTCGCGCTCATGGTTTCGGTAGTGCAGAACGTGGCGATCGACTGCGCGGACGCGTATGAACTGGCCCGGTTCTGGAGCGGAGTGACGGGCCGTCCCTTGCATCCGGAGGACAGACCGGGGGCCCGCGAGACCCAGGTGCTGCTGGCGGAGGGTCCGGTGCTGTACTTCAACCAGGTGCCCGAGCCCAAGAAGATCAAGAACCGCATCCATCTGTGCCTGCGTCCTGAGACCTCGCGCGATCAGGAGGTGGAACGGCTGCTCGGCCTCGGTGCCACCTTCGTCACCGACCACCGGAACCCCGATGGCACCGGCTGGGCAGTCCTCGCCGACCCGGAAGGCAACGAGTTCTGCGTCCTGCGCAGTGAGTCCGACCGGGCCACGACGGATTCCTGACGCCCCACGCCGTCCTGGCCGCCTCCGGGACCGGTCGCCTCACGCCAAGCCGTTGTCAGGGGTCAGGCCGCTGAGCTTGTCGGGGTTCACCTGGAAGCGCAGGTTGTGGATGCGGCCGTCCTCGATGTCGTAGGACAGGGCGCCGACGGTGTGCCCGTCGAGCGTGGCCAGGATGCCGAGTTCGCCGTTGATGACGGCCGGTTCCATGGTCAGGGCGGCCAGTTGGGGCTTGGTCAGGAAGCCCACCAGCCAACGCGCGACGTGGTCGACGCCGTGGACCGGTCGGCGGGCCGCGGTGACCTTGCCGCCGCCGTCGGACCAGGCGGTCACCTCGGGGGCGAGCAGCTCCATCACGGCGTTGAGATCGCCGCCCGAGCAGGCGTCGAGGAAGCGGGCGGTGATCTGCCGGCGCCGGTCGGGGTCGGTGTCGTAGCGGGGGCGGCGGGCCTGGACATGTGCGCGGGCGCGGTGGGCGATCTGCCGGATCGTCGCCTCGGGGCGTTCGAGGGCCTCGGCGATCTCGCCGTGCGTGTAGCCGAAGACCTCGCGGAGCAGGAAGACGGCGCGTTCCACGGGGCTGAGGGATTCCAGCACGACCAGCATGGCCGTGGAGACGGAGTCGGCCAGTTCGGCCTCCGAGGCGATGTCCGGGGACGTCAGCAGGGGTTCCGGCAGCCACGGTCCGACGTAGGTCTCCCGGGTGGCCCGCGCGGAGGTGAGCCGGTTCAGGGCGAGGTTGGTGACCGTGCGCACGAGGTAGGCCTTGGGGTGGCTGACCGTGCCGCGGTCCGTGGTGCTCCACTTCAGCCAGGCGTCCTGCAGAACGTCCTCCGCGTCGGTGACGCTGCCCAGCATCCGGTAGGCCGTGACGAACAGCAGCCTGCGGTGTTCTAGGTACGGGTCCTGCCCGGCGTCGGTGTCGATCACCAGTTCATGCTGCCAGCGCCGTGACCCGGGCGGCAAGGCGTGGATCACGGCGCCGGGAGCCGGCGTGCCGGTCATGCCACGGGCGTACGCGTGGCGCGGCCGCCCTTGGAGACGAAGGTGGTGACGTTCATGCGCTTGCTGAGCCGGTACGTCGTCAGGGGGCTGCCGCTGACGAGTTCCTTGTACACGACGGCGGCGCGGCCGGTGAGGCACTGCCGGCGCGGAGTGAAGTCGGCCCTGGTGAACTGGATGACGGCGTCCCGGCGGCCGAGGCTGACGGGCCGGTGGTAGTAGCCGAAGCGGAACGGCTTGACGGCCTTGCCGCGCACCAGCCGCGCGATGGTGTCGGCGGTGTACTGGGCGGTGGGCAGTCCGCTCTGGCAGGAGCCGTGGAGCTGCCCCCAGGCCAGGCGGATCGCGGCGGCGTCACCGATGGCGTGGATCTCCGGGTGGGACACCGACCGCAGCGTGGCGTCGACCAGGATCAGCCCGCGCTCGTCGGTGGCGATCCCCGCGTCGGCGGCGAGCGGCGGCACCGTCACTCCGGCCGTCCAGAGGCAGGCGTCGGAGTGGATGTTCCGGCCGTCGGCCAGTTCGACGGCGTCGGGCAGCACCTTGGTGACGCGGGAGCCGGTCTCCCGGGTGATGCCGAGGCGGTCCAGCGCGCGGTGGAGATGGGCGCGGGCCTTGGTGCCCATCGTGGCGCCGGGTTCGTCGGAGCCGATCAGCGTGACGGCCGCACCGGGGTGGCTCTCGGCGATCTCCGTGGCCGCCTCGATGCCGGTCAGTCCGGCGCCGCACACGGTGATCGTGCCGCCGGCCGCGGCGACCTCGGTGAGCCGCGCGGCGAACCGGCCGGCGACCTCCGGGTCGTTCAGGGTGAACGCGTGGACGTCCGCGCCGGGGACCTTCGTGATGTCGGTCGAGCTGCCCAGCGCGTAGACGAGCGTGTCGTAGCGGAGCGAGGACATGGCGCCGTCGATGGTGATGCGCCGGGTGTCCGGATCGATGGCGGTGGCGGTGCCCTGGACGAAGGTGACGCCGGTGCCGGCGAGCAGGTCGGGGATCCGGTGGTCGGCGAGCTGCTGTCCGGCGGCGATCTGGTGCATCCGCAGCCGCTCGACGAACCGGCTCGTCGGATTGACCAGGGTGATCTTCACTCCGGGGCGGCGGGTGCGGTGCGCCAGCCGGACAGCGGTGAACATGCCCGTGTAGCCGGCGCCGAGTACGACGATGTGGTGGCTGCTGCTCATCTCGATCTCCCGAGGTCGGTCACCGGCCGTGGTGCCGATGACACCTAGGGGACAGACGGCGCCCGCCCGACGTGACAGGTCGCAGATGTGACCTGCGTCACACTATGTGTGGGGGGAGTCAGAGGCTGGAGAGCAGGGCGTCGAGCGGGGCCGGGACGTTGTCCGGGCCGAGGGCCTCGACGAGCACGCGGGCATAGTGGATCTTGCGCCCCTTCTTCGTCCCGAAGAAACGCCGGTACTGCCGCTGCGGGGCGCGGCCCTGCTGCGCGGGCTGGCGCAGGAAGGTCCGCAGGGCGCGCAGGTCCCCTTCCGCCTGTACGAGCTCCTCCACCTGCGGCACGCCCAGCGCGCGGATGAGTTCGTCCTCCAGATCCGCCGCGCAGACGAAGAAGCCGTGCGGCGTCGCGCCGGCCCGTTCGAAGCCGCGGGCGTAGAAGGAGCCCTCCGCCTCGTCGCACAGCCCGGTCAGCCGCAGCCCCAGGCCGGGAGGGCCGAGGAGGCGGGCGTAGTGGCCCACGCTCATCGCTCCGCCGATCGCCAGGACGCAGACCTCCTCGGCTGCCAGGTTCCGGCCGCGGCTCTCCGCCAGGGCGTTGACCGCGGCGACATCGCTCGGCCCTTCGAGCAGGACGGCCACCCGGACGGGCAGTCGCGCCGCCAGCTCCCGTGCCGCGTCGCCGGGGCCGCCCGCCGCCCACGCCGTGACCGCGTCCCGGAACGCCCCCATGTCAGCCATGCGAGCAGTCTCGGCCCGTTCCCGCCGCGGCGCGAGGGAATTTCCGCTGGTGCGCGGGCCCGGGTCGAGACGTGGCGTGCCCGAAGGTCGAGATTCTCCTGGCTGATATCTATCGCCATGGCTGGATCTGGTGCATCGTGGTGCCCACGGGATCCGCCACCCCCGGGTGGATCCCCTTGCCGGGCCCTGCCGAGCGATGTCCTGCCGGCAGGGCCCGCCGCGCCTCCCGGCTCCCCACGGGAGGCTTGCGGCTGCCCATGTCCCGCCGAACCCTTGTGTCGCCGACTCGCCGAAGCAATGGGCCTGTTGGCTGCATCCCGGTCGCCTCCCGCCGAGTCGGCGCGGCCCTGACCCTTTCGGCCGACCGGTTACGCGTCCAGCCCGGCCGAGCAGGGGAGAATGGGGCCGTAACTGACGGTCGACCCTTGCGGAGGAGCGGGGACATGCAGGACGCGCGAGCGGGACAGGTCGCCGGACCCGAGGACCTCATCGATGTGGCCCGCCTGGTCACGGCGTACTACGCGCTGCATCCCGACCCGGCCGAGCCCGGGCAACGGGTCGCCTTCGGCACCTCCGGACACCGCGGCTCGTCCCTGGCGTCGGCGTTCAACGAGGACCACATCGCGGCCACCAGCCAGGCCATCTGCGAATACCGCGCCGCCCAGGGCACCGATGGCCCCCTCTTCCTCGGCGCCGACACCCACGCCCTGTCCGAGCCCGCCCGGATCACGGCCCTGGAGGTCTTCGCCGCCAACGACGTGACCGTCCTCATCGACCAGTCCGACGGCTACACGCCCACCCCGGCGGTCTCGCACGCCATCCTCACGTACAACCGCGGCCGCACGTCCGGCCTCGCCGACGGCGTCGTGGTCACCCCCTCGCACAACCCGCCCGCCGACGGCGGTTTCAAGTACAACCCGCCGAGCGGCGGGCCGGCCGGTTCCGAGGCGACCTCCTGGATCCAGGACCGCGCCAACGAGATCATCACCGGCGGCCTGAAGGACGTACGGCGCATCCCCTACGCCCGCGCCCTGACCGCCCCCGGCACCGGCCGCCACGACTTCCTCGGCGCCTACGTGGCCGACCTGCCGAACGTACTGGACCTGGACGCCATCCGGTCCGCCGGCGTCCGCATCGGCGCCGATCCGCTGGGCGGCGCCTCGGTCGCCTACTGGGGCCGTATCGCCGAACAGCACGGCCTCGACCTCACGGTCGTGAACCCGCTCACCGACCCCACCTGGCGCTTCATGACGCTGGACTGGGACGGCAAGATCCGCATGGACTGCTCCTCGCCGTACGCCATGGCCTCGCTCATCGAGCGGCGCGACCGGTTCGACATCGCGACCGGCAACGACGCCGACGCCGACCGGCACGGCATCGTCACGCCCGACGGCGGCCTGATGAACCCCAACCACTACCTGGCCGTGGCGATCTCCTACCTCTTCTCCCACCGGGACCAATGGCCCGCCGGCGCCGGGATCGGCAAGACCCTCGTATCGTCCAGCATGATCGACCGGGTCGCGGCGGACGTCGGCCGGCCCCTCGTCGAGGTCCCGGTCGGATTCAAGTGGTTCGTGGACGGCCTGTCCGACGGAACCCTCGGCTTCGGCGGCGAGGAGTCGGCGGGCGCGTCCTTCCTGCGCCGCGACGGGTCGGTGTGGACCACCGACAAGGACGGCATCCTCCTGGCCCTGCTCGCCTCCGAGATCACGGCCGTCACGGGCAGCACCCCTTCGCAGCACTACGCCCGGCTCACCGACCGCTTCGGCGCCCCCGCCTACGCGCGCGTGGACGCCCCGGCCTCCCGCGAGGAGAAGGCGCTGCTCGCCAGGCTGTCCCCGCGCCAGGTCACCGCCGACACCCTCGCCGGTGAGCCGGTCACCACGGTGCTCACCGAGGCGCCCGGCAACGGGGCGGCCCTCGGCGGGATCAAGGTCGCCACGGCCAACGCCTGGTTCGCGGCCCGTCCATCGGGCACCGAGGACGTCTACAAGATCTACGCCGAGTCCTTCCTCGGCCCGGACCACCTGCGGCGGATCCAGGAGGAGGCCAGGTCCGTCGTCCTCGCGGCACTGAACGCCTGACACCGCAAACGGCGCAGCCGCCGGTGCCAGGCCGCCGCGCTCGCGTGGGTGCGTAGCGGGCCCCGCCCCCACGGAGGTCCGCGCCCGCTCAACGGCCGTTGCCGGGAACCCTCTTGCCCGAGTGTCATGGCACCGTCATCCTTGTCTCCGAACTTTCTACCCGCATAGACCCACAGAGACACGCTCCACGTGCTCCACCTGACAGTGCGACACCGACCACTCGCCCCAGGAGGATCGATCCACGTGAGACCTCGTCACACTCGCCGCGGCCTCGGCGCCGTCACGGCGACCCTGCTCGCTCTGTGTGCCGCACAGACCCTCGACACCCTGCCGGCCACGGCGGCCCCGCAGGCCACCCCCACCCCCATCCCCGCGTCCACGGTCCAGACAGCGGAGGAGCACGCCGCGCGGGCGATTGCCGACTCGCTCGGCGACCGCGCCTGGCGGGCCCGCCTCCAGCACGCGGCGCTCACCTCCGAGGAGGTGGACGTCACCACCCTGTCCGGCCCCGCCCTGAAGTCCACCCTGACCGCGGACGACCGCCAGATCGCCGCGGCGAAGGGCCTCGACGCCGAGGTCGGCCCGCTGCTGCGCCTGCGCCTCGGGGACGCCTCCATGCGCCCGGCGCTCGCCGCCGGGGTCACCCCGTGGGTGGCGGCGGCCACCTCCGACGACGAGGCCGCGCCCGTCACCGCTTACGACAGCCGCGGCCGGACGCATACGCTCGACGCGCGCAAGGCGCCCGCACACCCCGTCTACGTCGTCGATCTCGACGGCGCCAAGGCGCTCGCCGCCGGCCTGGACGTACTGAACAAGGAACTGGCGCGCCACGGCGTGCACTCCATCGCACCCGAGGCCGGTAAGCAGGCCCCGTCGGACGGCTCGCGCACCCAGGCGGCCACCGGGGGCTTCTGGACGTCCCGCATCACCGCGGTCGAACTCTCCGACGACGAGGAACCCTGGATCAAGGGCGACGCCGAGATCTACACCCTGGTCACCGGTTTCGGCCAGGACGGCAAGGTCCGCGTCGACCCTGTCGACATGCCGTATCTGGACAACGACGGCACGGTCTACCGCCCCAACCAGATCCTGGTCAACTGGTCGTTCTACAAGTACAACCTGGCCGACGCCGTGATGATGGAGGACGACGGCAGTACCAACTACCGCGACCTCGCCAAGGCGATCGCCGCCGTGCTGCTCACCGTCGCCGACCAGGGCACCTACATTCCGCTGGTGAACTCGGTGCTGGACGCCATCCCCAACGACTGGTGGACGGACGACCCGGATTACGTCGACTCCTGGTACACCCTGGCCCGGAGCGACAGCGGAACGCGCTACGGAGCCCGCGCGAACGGCTGGATGACCCTGGAGCCGTACTTCGTACAGGAGTTCTGACCGGCAGCCTCGTGCCCGCACCCGATCCGAGGAAAGTGCGGGGGCGGACGCGCACCGACGCGCGTCCCCCCTGCACCCCTGTCCATGCCCCTCGCTCAGGCGAGTTCCGTCCCGGCGAGGATGCGAAAGCGGTCCGGTCGCGCCGGATCACGGTCGACGACCTGGACAGGTGCCCAGGTCCATTGCCAGACGTCGATGCCCGGCGTGCGGGAGAACCGGATCCGCCCGCGGGTGCCGTCGACCGCGACGCGCGGCCAGGCCCCGGCCACGTCCGCCCGTTCCACGCCATGAGAACGCAGCACATCCGCGAGGACGGCGACCGTGTCGTAGCCCTCGAAGGCGACGAAGGAGGGCGCCTCGCCCAGCCGTTCGCGCAGGGCCTCGTCGACGCGTGTTCCGAGGGGGGTGAGGCGCTCGGGCAGGTAGCGCAGGAACGGGACCCCGGTGCCGTCGTCGCCCAGCGAGGCCGCCCATTCGGCGAACTCCGGCTGCCCGGCGGGAGCACCGATCAGGATCTCGGCGAGGCGCGGGTCCCGGCGTACGGACCTGACGATCGGAACGGCCGGATCCGGATGGCCCACCAGAAGAAGGAGGGCGGTCGCCTCCTGGGCGACGAGCTGGTCGCACAGGGCCGCGGGGGTGAGTTCGCTCATGTCCAGTTCGATGACGGTACCGCCGCGTTGAGCGAGGTGGTCCCGCAGTACGCGGGTCCCCGCCGTCCAGTAGACACTCGACTGGACCGCCGCGGCGATGCGGGTGTGGCCCGCGTCGAGGAGGAAGTCCGCGTAGACCCGCCAGCCGCGTGACTGCGGCGGGGAGAGCCGCGCGACCCAGTCCGTCGGCCGGTCGGTGAGCGTGTCGAGAACCGCCGACGAGCAGAGGTACGGCAGGCCGAGGGCGTCGGCCCGGGCGGCGGCGGCCCGGGCGGCGACGCTGTGGTATTCCCCCGCCAAGGCCGCTACGCCCAGGCGAGCCAGGTCGTCCACGGCCGCCGCGGCCTTCAGCGGATCGGCCGCGGTGTCCCGGACCACCAGCTCAAGCGGCCTTCCGCCGATCCCGCCGGTGTCATTGACCTCCCCGACGGCCAGTTCGATTCCGGCGAGCACGTGCCTGCCTGCCTCGACCCAGCCGGGCCGGGTCAGCGGAGCGAGAGCGCCGATCCGCACTGAGGGCGCGTCAGTCCGCCCTGCCCCAGGCGGTGATGGTGGCGTGTTCATGCGCGCCGACAGTAGCCGAGCCGAGCAGGTCCGGCCTCAGCGCCCCGTCCCCCTCGTCGGTCGACCGGCCCGCGCGCGTTCGCGGTCGAGCCCGGGGACCCCTCGCGATGTCGCGGAGTGTGTCCGCTCCGCGGCTCACCGCTATCGCGCTGATGGCGGGGCCGGTCCGGCTGCGCGCGACACATCTCGGCGAGGGTCTTTCAATGGAAGACATGAGCGCTTTCCGTTGGATCGCCGCAGCCGGGCTGACAGCGCTCCTGGGCGCCAACGCGCCAGGACCCTCGCCGCCCCCTCCGCAGCCGCCGCCCCAGCTGGACGACGCGGATGTGCAGCGGGCCGTCGGCCAGCTCGACGGGGTGGTGAAAGCGGCCATGAAACGCACCGGGATCCCGGGCGCGGCCGTCGGCGTCGTCCACGACGGCAAGGTGCTCTTCCTGAAGGGATACGGCATCCGGAAGGTCGGCGAGACAGCCGCCGTCGACGCCGACACCGTCTTCCAGCTGGCCTCCGTCTCGAAGCCCGTCGCCTCGACCGTCGTGGCCGGGGCCGTCGGCGTCGACGGCTGGTCCCAGCCCGTCGCCCCGCATGTGCCGGGCTTCCGCCTGAAGGACCCGTGGGTGACCTCCCATGTGACGGTCGCGGACCTCTTCGCGCACCGCAGCGGCCTGCCCGACCACGCCGGTGACCTTCTCGAAGACCTCGGCTACGACCGGGCGTACATCCTGTCCCACCTGCGCTACGAGCCGCTCACGCCGTTCCGCGCGAGCTACGCCTACACCAACTTCGGTCTGACGGCCGCCGCTCAGGCGGTCGCCGACGCCAAGGGCGTGCCCTGGGAGAAGCTCTCCGAGGACACCCTCTACAAGCCGGCCGGCATGGACTCCACCAGCTCACGCTTCGAGGACTACGCGAACGCCACCGACCGGGCCTGGGGTCACGCCAAGACCGCGAACGGCACCTGGCAGGCCCAGTTCGTCCGGGACCCGGACGCGCAGTCGCCCGCCGGCGGCGTCAGCTCCACCGCCCGCGACATGTCGACCTGGCTGCGGCTTCAGCTCGCCAACGGCAAGCTCGACGGCAAGCAGATCATCGACGCCGAGGCCCTGGAGCGCACCCACTGGCCCGAGACGGTGTCCAGCCCGCCCCACGCCCCGGCCGGCCGGACCGGCTTCTACGGCCTGGGCTGGAACGTCAGTTACGACGACGCGGGCCGCCTCAGGCTCTCGCACACGGGAGGGTTCGAGCTGGGCGCGCACACCAACGTCACCATGCTGCCCGGCGAGCAGCTCGGCATCGTCGTCCTGACCAACGCCTCACCGGTCGGGGTCGCCGACGCCGTCGCCCTCGACTTCTTCGACATCGCGGAGCACGGGAAGGTCGTCCGGGACTGGATCCCCCTCGTCGACGCGGTCTACCGACAGCAGATGGAAGAGGGCCGGTCGAAGACCGATTACGCCCACCCGCCTGCCGATGCCGCCCCTGCGAAGGCCGCCGGCACCTACACGGGTACGTACGCGAGCGACTACTACGGTCGGGCGCAGGTCGTCGCCGGTTCGGACGGTGCCCTGACGCTGCGTCTGGGGCCGAAGCCGCAGTCGTACAAGTTGACGCACTACGACGGCAACACCTTCAGTTTCCCGACCGCCGGCGAGAACGCCGTCGGCCTCACCGGGGTCACCTTCACCCCGGACGGGAAGTCCTTCACCGTCGAGTACCTGAACCACGAGGGGCTGGGCACGTTCACCCGCACCGCCGCGTCGCCCAGGTGACCGGGCGGCGCCGGGCGCGAGAGCGCGCTGCGGCGAGCCGAGTCTGCCGGCTCAGCCGCCGCTCGCGCACCGGGCCCGCGCCGCGTCGGTTCAGACCGCGGCGAGGCCGAGCTCGTGGTTCTTGATCGCTTCGCGGACGGCGTTCACGAAACCGTTCCAGAAGTGGTCGGCGTAGGGGCTCTCGGCGCTCGGCACGCCGGCCGTCGTCCTGCGCTTGGGGGCGCCCGAGAAGTCGCCGAACATCGCCTTGCGCAGCGCCGTGGAGAGCTCCAGCTGGGCGCCGGCGCCGGTGCGCGTGCGGTTGACGATGTTGGTCGGGTCGTCGCCGTTGATGGGGTCGGTGGCGCCGGCGAAGACCACGGTCACATCCCAGCCGGTGGTGGACGACGGAGAGGTCAGACCGTACTTCGTGAAGGCCGCCATCAGGTTGCGCTTCAGGCGCTCGTCCCGGCCACCGATGATGATCTTCTTGACGGTGGTGTCGTCGAAGCCGTGCAGGGCGACGGCGTACAGGTTGGCGGCGCAGACGGCGAGGGCGGCCGGGTCGTCGCAGTGGGTGGAGGTGACGTGCTGCTCGGTGGAGTTGGCCAGGGCCTCGAACATCCAGTAGTCCCGCTGCGGCTCCGACGGCACCGCCGCGCTCGCCGGGTCGGTGTTGGCGTCGAAGGGCGTGTACCCGGCGATGGCCAGGCACAGCTCGCTCGTGCCCGCCTCGATGCCACCGCCGTGCGGCGCGATCACCGCCGTGCTGCTGATGGCGCTGCTCGTGCTGCGGGCGTTGTCGGTGAGCTGGAGCGGCGCGCCGATGCGGAACCGGCGCATCCAGTCGGTGCCCTCCTTGTCCGCGGTGAGCGTGTACAGCTCGGTGTTGGACCCGTACCGGTCGGCTGCCGCGGCCGGCGTGGCGCCGTTGCCCACCACCGCGTTGAGGGTGGGCAGGGCGGCGGCGACGGCCGCGACGGACGTGAGGACGGTGCGTCTGCTGGTGTTGTTCACGGGGCTGATCCTGCATCATGCCCGGTCGGAGCCGTGCGCCGGGTCCCCTGAACATGACAACCGGGCGTCCTGGTGGTGATCCCGTGCTCCTAATTCCACGGTTCGGTCATGGCGGCGTGTTGTGCGCGACTCCGTGCGTCCGCTCTCGCAATATCGTCAGCCAGAAGTCCGACATTTAGGGTAAACAATGACAAAAACGGACGAGCTGGTTGAGGTCGCGGGCGACGTAGAGGTCGTGGCCGCCGGACCACCTCGACGCCGCCGCGTCGCCCGGCCGGTCGTGGCGTGGATCCTGGCGGCGCTGAGTGCGGCGGCGGTGCTGGCGGTCACGGGCCCGCACTGGATCGACCATCCGGCGGTCCAGGCCTGGCGCACCGTCTGTCTGGCCATCACCGTCCAGGCGCTGCCGTTCCTGCTCCTGGGCACGGTCCTGTCCGGCGCGATCAACGCGTTCGTGCCCGCCGACCTGTTCACGCGCGTCCTGCCCAAGCGAGCCGTCCTCGCCGTCCCCGTGGCCGGCGCGGCCGGAGCGGTCCTGCCCGGCTGCGAATGCGCCTCCGTGCCCGTCGCGAACAGCCTGATCCGCCGGGGCGTCACTCCGGCCGCGGCCTTCGCCTTCCTGCTCTCCGCGCCCGCCATCAACCCCGTCGTACTGACCGCGACCGCCGTCGCCTTCCCGAACAGCCCGGCGATGGTTGTGGCCCGGCTGGCCGCCTCGCTCGCCACCGCGGCCGTCATGGGCTGGCTGTGGCTCTGGCTGGGGAAGACGGAGTGGCTGCGGCCGGCCGTCCGGCACCTGGGGCATCAGCACGGAGGCCATCGCTGGACGGAGTTCCGGCTCGGCTTCCAGCACGACTTCCTGCACGCCGGCGGCTTCCTCGTCCTCGGCGCCATGGCCGCCGCCACCTTCAACGTCGCCGTGCCGCGTTCGGTCCTCGACACCTTCTCCGGATCGCCCTGGCTGTCGGTGCTCTTCCTGACCGGACTGGCCGTGGTGCTGGCGGTCTGTTCGGAGGCCGACGCCTTCGTCGCGGCCTCCCTCACCGGCTTCTCGCCGACCGCCCGGCTGGCGTTCATGGTGGTCGGCCCCATGGTCGACCTCAAACTGATCGCCCTTCAGGCGGGAACCTTCGGGCGGTCGTTCGCCTGGCGCTTCTCCACCGCGACCACCGTCGTGGCGGTCGCCGTCACCGCCCTGATCGGAGGCGCACTGCTGTGAAACGCCCCGTACAGGTGCTGCTCCTGGTCCTGGCCGGCATCGGCCTGCTGCATGCCGCCCTCTTCACCGACCTCTATCTGCGCTACGTCAAGGAAGGGCTGCGCCCGCTCCTCATCGTCTCCGGCGCGGCCCTGGTGCTGCTCGGCGCGGCCGGAGCCGTGCTCGACAGGGGACGCGAGCACCACCACCCCGGTCACGAGCACGACCACTCGGGCGCACCGCGCGTCGCCTGGCTGCTGTTCCTCCCCGCGCTGAGCCTCCTCTTCTACGCCCCGCCCGCACTCGGCGCGTACACCGCGTCCCGCTCCCACGACAAGGCGGTCGAGGAGCGCAAGGGCTTCGACCCGCTGCCCGCGACCTCGCCGCTGCCGATGACCCTCACGGACTTCACCACCCGCGTCCAGCAGGACCAGGAGCGGGCCATCCAAGGCCGTACGGTGCAGATGACCGGCTTCGTCACCCCGGCCGGAACAGGCGGCGGCTGGTACCTCACCCGGATCATCTTCACCTGCTGCGCGGCCGACTCACAGTCCGTCAAGGTACGGATGTACGGCACGCAGGCCCCGCCGGCCGACACCTGGCTGGCGGTGACGGGCACCTGGCACGCCCGGGGCACGCTCGGCACGAGGACGGCCGAGGCCGCCCTGGACGTCCACAGCGCGCGACGCGTCTCCCCGCCCGTCAACGCCTACACGGACGACCTGCCGCTCACCCCCTCTTCGTGATCGTGGGGGCGCCCGGTCGCGGGGATGCAGCGGATCCGGTGCGGATTTGTCACACATCCCGCACAAGATCCAGGGCACACTCTGCGTGTTGCAGACCACAGGAGAGGGAAGGCCCATGATCACGCTCACCAAGGAAGACGGCCCGGCAGATCTGGACGGTGTGACCCATCTGTCCATCGGCGTGTCCTGGGACCCCACATCGGGCAGCAGCGGCGGAGTGCTCGGCAAGCTGCGCCGTAAGACCGGCACCGATCTGGACCTGATCGCCATCGCCATGCAGGGCACGGACCCGGTGCGGCTCGCAGGCCTGGACTCCCTCGACCCCATGGGCAACGGCTCGCTGGTCCACAGCGGAGACAATCACACGGGCCACGGCGACGGGGACGACGAGTCGGTGACCGTCGAGTTCGCCCGGATACCGCCCCAGATCACGTCGATCGTCTTCGTCGCCGCCGCCTACAAGAAGGGCAGCGACTTCCAGAGGGCCCGCAACATCAGCTTCAAGGTCTACGACGCGACCGGGGGAAGCTCCCAGCAGGTCGCCGACATCTGGCCCAGCCTGCTGACGCAGGACAACGGTTGCGCGGTGGCCAAGGCCATGCGGGTCGGCGGCAGTTGGAAGCTGGAAGTGATCAACGTGACCGGGAAGATCAAGCAGGGCGACGAGCACTCCCTCATGCGCTTCGCGATCAGCAAGTAGCCGGGTTCACACGCCGCCCGGGCGCGGTTCCGGGCGGCGGAACCCAAACACGCCGACGAGAACGACGAGAACGACGAGAACGAGATGACCACGCAGCACCACCCCGTAGACCACGAACTCGTCCAGGCCGCGACGGACGTCGCCCGTACCCGCTGCCGGGGTGACAACCACACCATGGCGGCCGCGGCCCGCGCCGAGGACGGCCGGATCGTCACCGCGGTGAACGCCTACCACTTCACCGGAGGGCCCTGCGCCGAGCTGGTCCTCATCGGCGCGGCAGCCGCCCAGGGCGTCTACGAGCTGGACACGATCGTCGCCGTGGGCGACCGCGACCGAGGGGTGGTCCCTCCCTGCGGCCGCTGCCGGCAGGCGCTCCTCGACTACTTCCCGGCCCTCAAGGTCATCGTCGGCAACGGCGACCGCGTGCGCACCGTCGGCATCACCGACCTGCTGCCCGAGAGCTACGTCTGGGCCGACCACCAGCTCGACGCCGAGTGATGCATAACCACGGCTCGCCTCCCGGCACTTGACGAGGTGCCGTCGTCAGCCGGTGCCCGCCTCGGCGCGTGCGTAGAACGCGGCGAGCTCGTGGGGGTTCTTGGTGTAGACGTCGATCTTGCGCACCGTGCCGTCCTCGACCTGGTGGATCTCGACCATGGTCAGCGGGAACTCCTCACCGGTGGTGTGGGCCGTGAGCGTTCCGGTGAGCGTTCCGACGACGCCGGTCGGGCCCTCGAACACCTCGGCATCGGTGATGGCGACGTCGGCGTAGCCCATCATCGCGCCCAGGATCGACTGCACGAACACCTCGCGGCCCTGGTGCACGCCGCCGTAGGGGAGTTGGGTCGGCTCGTCGATGACCACCTCCGGGGCGAGCTTGGCCAGGACACCCGGCACGTCGCCCTTGCTCAGCGCGTCATAGAGCCCTCGCACGACCTGCGCCGGGCTCTCCGCCGGCGTCTTCATCTGGTTGCTCATCTTGCGTGCCCTTCAGTTTTGTTCCAGGACGGGAAAGGTCGGCCGGCCCGGGGACGCATGGGTCCTCGCACCGGTCGGGCCCCAGAGGATCGGGGCACGCACCATGCAACGGCAGTGGAGCGTGACGGGGGAGTTTCCGCTGTGAGGGGTACTGGCAGGGTCCCCCACAGCTCGCGTGGCCTGCCTACCCTGGCGTCATGGACAACCGGGACGCAGTCAGCGCTTTCCTCCGCTCCCGACGCGACAAGATCACCCCCGAGCAGGCGGGTCTGCCGACCTACGGTCAGCGGCGGGTGCCCGGACTGCGCAGGGGAGAGGTCGCCACGCTCGCCGGGGTCAGCGTCGAGTACTACACGCGCCTGGAGCGCGGCAACCTCCAAGGTGTCTCCGACAGCGTGCTGGACGCCCTGGCTCGCGCCCTGCGACTGGATGCCATCGAGCGCATGTACCTGTACGACCTCGCCCGCGCCGCCGGGTCGGCGCCGGGGGCGCGGGCACGGCAGCGGGAG
Organism: Streptomyces sp. NPDC032126; assembly: GCF_055580085.1. NCBI lineage: Bacteria > Bacillati > Actinomycetota > Actinomycetes > Kitasatosporales > Streptomycetaceae > Streptomyces > Streptomyces sp. NPDC032126. The sequence continues at coordinate 280,618 of NZ_JBVIMA010000008.1, read as the reverse complement.
GTCCGGCCGACGGTGAGGCCGAGCGTGGCGCGGATCGTCGAAGGCATGCCGGGGATGCCGGCATACGTGATGAACAACCGCCTCGACGCGCTGGCCGCCAACCCACTGGGCCGGGCCCTGTACTCGGAGATGTACGCCGACCCGGCCTGCGGGGCGAATGTCGCCCGGTTCGCGTTCCTCAATCCAGCAGCCAGGCGGTTCTACACCGACTGGGAGCGCATGACCCGCTTCGCCGTGGGCGCCCTGCGCGTCGAGGCGGGGAAGAGCCCCTACGACCGGGAACTGTCGAACCTGATCGGTGAACTGTCCACCCGCAGCGACACCTTCCGCGTGATGTGGGGATCCCACGACGTGCATGTCTTCCGCGAGAGCACCAAACGCCTCAACCATCCGCTCGTCGGTGAGCTGGAACTCGATCAGGAGACCATGAGCCTGCCGGACGAAAGCGGCCTGAGCGTGGTCGTCTACAGCGCACCCCCCGGAACCGCCGCGGAGGACGCCCTGAAGCTGCTCGCCAGCTGGTCCGCCACAACCGGCCTGGACCAGAACGCGCAATCCACGAGCGGCTCCTGACGATCGACCGACGCGGGGGCGGGCGGTCGGCTCAGGTGGTGTCGGCCGTGTGGAGTGCGAATCCGGAGACGCCCCCGGCCGCGCGGTCCGGCCTCAGTTGGAGGGTGTCGTCGTAGTCGCCGCCGCGCTCCGGCCGGTACGGGATCGGCTCGGCGGTGGCGACGTCCGCCAACCGCCGCCGGTACGACTCGGCCAGTTCGACGAAGCGTTCCTCGGTCAGATCGACCGCCCGGTGCGCCACGAACGGCGGCAGCACCTGGAAGCCGGTGAACCACAGCACGCCGTGGTTGATCGGGAACAGCAGGTCCTCCATGGGGCCGTTGACGCCGCGATCGGTGTAATTGCTCGCCCGACCGCCGGTGGTGGTGACGACCATGGCCCGTTTGCCGGCGAACGGTCCGTCCCCGTAGCGCGGTATGGCGGGACCGTACGCGAAGTCGTAGGTGAAGACCCGGTCGATCCAGCCCTTGAGGATCGCGGGCACGGTGAACCACCACAGCGGATAGTGGAGGATGACGAGGTCGGCGTCCATCAGTTTCCGCTGTTCGGCGCGGATGTCCTCGCCGAGCCGGGCCGAGGCGTACGCCTCACCCGAGGCGCGCATGAAATCCGGACCGGTGATGTCGTCGAAGTCGCCGTAATCGGCCTCGGACTTCCACTTCATGGCGTACAGGTCGCTGACCACGACCTCGTGTCCCTGGCCGCGCAGCGTCTCCACCGCCACGTCCTTGAGGGAGCCGGTCAGTGACGTCGGGTCGGGGTGCGCGTAAACGATCAATACCTTCATGTCGGCGATCCTCGGTCCGGTGCCCGCCCCGAACCAGAGGCATGGCTGACCGCGGATCCGTGATCCTAGGACTGGCAGGGCCACCGTCGCCGGCGCCACCGCGGCAGAGCGGTGCGCATACTGGGGGAATGGATGATCTCGGCGATCTCGGCGCGTTTCTCCAGTCACGCCGGGCGCGGGTGACACCGGCGTCGGTCGGCGTCACCGTCAGCGCCCGCCGACGGGTGTCCGGTCTGCGACGCGAGGAGCTGGCGCAGCTGGCCGGGGTGAGCGTCGACTACTACACGAGACTCGAACAGGGACGGGCCACACAGCCCTCGGAGCAGGTGCTGGACGCGCTGTCGCGCGCTCTGCGGCTCGACGACGCGGCGCGCGACCACCTGCACCGGCTGGCCCGGCTCCGCAACCGCCGACCGCCCCTGTGCCGCTACCCCGCCGAGATCCGCCCCCAGCTGCGGCAGGTGCTCGACGCCGTCCAGGACATACCGGCACTGGTCCTCAACCACCGCATGGACATACTGGCCCACAACACGCTGGCCGGACTGCTCTACGGCGACCTCGACACCGTGCCCGCGCCCGAGCGCAACCTGGCACGGATGATCTTCCTGGACGCCGACCGCTGCCAGCCCTACGTCGACCGGGAGTCGTGCAGCGCCGACACCGTGGCCCATCTGCGGCACGCGGCCGGCGAGTTCCCCGGCGACCCGGAGCTGGCCGCACTCATCGGTGAACTGTCCATCGGCAGCCGCCGGTTCAGCGAACTGTGGGGCGCGGCCCAGGTCAGCGTGCGCAGCCACGGACCCAAACGCTTCCGGCATCCCATGATCGGCGTGATCACCTTGCACCAGGAGCGGTTCGTCCTGCCGGACGGCTCGGGCCAGGAACTGATCACCCTGACCGCCGAGCCGGACAGCACCGACCAGGACAACCTGCGGCTGCTCGCCAACCTCGTCCCCTGACCTCGTCGTCCCCTAACCTCGGGGACGGACAGGTCGGTTGCCGGGGGATCCGCCGTGAGGAGGCCATGGTGCACGGTAGGGGTACGCGATGGCTCGTGGGCGCCTTGATCGTGACCTGCGTGGTGCTCATCGGCTCCCACGCGTCCGGCGGTGGCCCTTCGGCCGCAGGGTCCCTGCCCGCCGAGGCCGTCAAGCACGTCGTACCGAACCGGGTCGTCACCTGGAACATCTGCAACCCCTGCAAGGAGTCCAACACCGACAGAGCGGCGGAGATCGCCACGTACGCACCCCAGGTCATCGGCCTGCAAGAAGCCTGCGTGCGGGACGTCGAGAGCATCCGGGACGCTCTGAAGAACCATTACGGGCTGGTCTACCACGTGAAGTACGGGTCGGTGCTGCGCAAATGGAGCCGCTGCGGGGGCGCGCCCTGGAGTCCCGGGGCCTACGGCCAGGCGATTCTCTCGGCGACACCGATGACGGACCACGTCACCGTGAAATACCCCGACGGCGGTTCGGAGGCCCGCGGCTACATGGCGGTGACCACGACGGTGGGCGGTCGGTCCGTCCGTGTCTTCAACACCCACCTCGCCGAACGACGCCAGGAGAACGTGCGAGCAGGGCAGACCGCCGTACTCGCCGCGGCGGTCGCCCAGTACGACCACGCCATCGTCCTCGGCGACTTCAACGCCGTGCCGGACGCTCCCGAACTCACCGCGCTGTGGGCGCTGGCCGCGGACACCGACCCCCACTGCCGTCCCTCACCCACCGGCGACTGCGCCCCGACCACCGACTGGCAGAGCAAGTTCGACTACGTCTTCCTCCGGGGCGTGGCCCCGCTGCGGCACCGCGTCCACCCGACCCCCTACTCGGATCACCACCTGCTGGTGGCCGACGTCTCGGACCGAGGCGGCTCACGCGGGTAGGTTCAGCTGCCAGGAGACGCCGAAACGGTCGTTGACCCAGCCGAACCTGGCGCTGAAGCCATGGTCGCCCAGCGGCATCAGCGCCGTACCGCGTTCGACCAGGGCCGCGTAGAGACGGTCGATCTCGGCCTCGTTCTCGCACTGCACGAAGAGCGAGATCGCGGGGGTGAAGCTGAAGCCGTGTTGCACGGGGCTGTCGATGCACATGAACTGCTCGCCGCCGAGGGAGAACGTCGCGTGCTGCACGCTCCCCTCCTTGCCGGGGCCGTCGGCGCCGTAACGGGTGATGTGGACGATCTCGGCGTCGTCGAAGAGAGAGATGTAGAAGGTCATCGCCTCCTCGGCGTTGCCCTCGAACATCAGAAACGTGGTGATCTTCCGCGATGTCACGATCTCCATGCCACTTGCTCCTTCGGCGCAGCTGGGGGCGAGGAATTGATGCAGGTCAGCGTCGGCACGGCCGACCGTATCGCAGGCACCGGGCCGGTTCCGGCACCGAACCGGGGGCTTCTGCCGGCGTGCCGGGCCGCTGTCACCTCACGCGCCCGATCCCGTACAGTCCGTGGTGTCGTCGCTCCGGCGCGGCCAGGCCCAGCGGTTGACCCGGGGAGAAGGAACATGGACACCGAAGCCGGTCCCGGCTCCCTCCCGTTCGTCCGGGGAAGCGGGCGGCCCGTGCCCGAGGCCGAGCCCGGACTGGTGGAGCGGTGGCGGTCCGGGGGAGGGGAACTCGTCGACCTGCTGTCCCAGGTGCGCGAGCGGTGCGGCGGGATCGCCGCGTTCCGGCTCGGGCCGAGCCCGACCGTTCTCGTCACCGACCCGCAGGCGGTCCAGCACGTCCTCGCCCGGCACCCGGAGCGCTACGTCAAGCGCTCCCACCGCGCCCGTGTGCTGATCGGCGACGGCGTCCTCGCCGCCACCGGGGATGCATGGAAGCGGCAGCGCCGCTTGCTGCAGTCCCAGTTCACCGGGCCCGGGATGCGCCGCTACGAACAGCGGATCACCGAGGCCGCCCGGACCACCGCCGGGCGCTGGGAGACGTACGCCCGCACCGGGCAGACCGTGGACGTCGGGCAGGAGATGCGCCGCTTCGCCCTGGACGCCATCTGGCGCTCGCTCACCGGTCACGCCCTCGATGACACGACCGAACGAGAACTGGCCGCCGTGACCGCCGTAGCGGCCGCCCTTCCGACGCTGCCCGCCGACGCCACCGACGCCCAGGACGCCGTCGCCGGCGAACTCGCCCGCATCGACGCGGTCGCCCGGCACGCCATCGCCGCCGCCCGCAGCGGGGCCGTGGGGCCCGACGGACCGGGCCTGCTGCACGTACTGACCGACGCGGCCACCGAGCGCCCCGAGTACACCGACCGGCTGATCCGCGACGAACTGGTCACGCTGCTCGTGGCCGGGCACGAGACCACCGCCACCACCCTGACGTGGCTCTACCTGCTCCTCGACCAGTACCCCGCCGCCCGCGAACAAGCTCTCGCCGCGGGCCCCGAAGGCTCAGCTCAACGCCGTCAGGCCCTCCAGGCTCTGGTCCACGAGACGCTCCGGCTCTACCCCTCCGCCTGGATCCTGCCCCGCCACGCCGCCGAGGACGACACCATCGCCGGCTACGCCATCGAGGCGGGTACCGACATCCTGGTCTGCCCCTACCTCACCCACCGCGACCCCGCGCTGTGGCCCGACCCCGAGCGCTTCGACCCCCGGCGCTTCCTCACCCCGGACGGCCGACCGGCCCACCCCGGCGCCTACTTCCCCTTCGGCATGGGCCCCCGCGCCTGCCTCGGCCTGCAATTCGCGCTCCTCGAATCGACCATCCTGCTGGCCCACCTCCTGCCGGCCCACACCCTGACCTTCTCCGCGACCCCCACAAAGGCGATCCACGGCATCACCGTCCGCCCCGACGGCACCACGACCGCAACCTTGACTCCACCACCCAACGGGACCGTGTCGGCATAGGACCACGTACACGGACCCCGCCACCGCGAAGCTCAGCACCATGGTCGCGCGGTGCCGAACGGGCGGCGGTCACCCCGGAGGAGCAGCGTTTCCAGGGGGTGCGTGGAGGAGGGCGACTCCGACGGGTGTGGGGCTGTGGAGGGCCGTGTTGCGGCTTCGGATCGTGTGGATCAGACCGGCCTCGCGCAGGCTGGTGGCGTGTTCGCTCGCCGTGGCCGGCGCGATGCCCACGAGCGCGGCTAGTTGTGTGGTCGAGCAGGCGGGGTGTTCGGCGATGGCATGGAGGACCTCTGCCCGGGTGCGCCCCAGAACGGAGGCGAGCGGCGACGACACCACGGAGGACACCGGACCTGACGCCGGGTCGGACAGAGCCAGCACGCCAGATCCGTCGCCGAAGCGGGCCGGGTAGGTGAGTGTGGGCTGTGGCTCGGCCTCGAAGTCGATGACCGGTGCCTCGATACCGAAGACCGACGGAATGAGCAGCAGCCCTCTGCCCTCCAGCAGCAGGTCGCCCTCGAGGCCCGAGGCCATCGCGATCTCCAGAACGGGCGGGCTCCAGCGGATGCGGCGCGGGTTGAGGGAAGCGAGCAGCCTCTCCATGCCGCCCGCCGCCGATTCCCTGATGCGCGCTCGGTGGTCGGCCGCGGTGAACCCCGTGATCCGATCCCAGTACGGGTCCAGCAGATGGTCGTAGAGGTTCTCCAGGCCCGTGAAGAACGAGTCCCGCAGCCGGGGGTCGTCGGCCATGCGGCGGGTCCAGGCGGGCAGGGGCCCGCGCTCGGCCGCGGCTCCCAGACCGCTGTGGATCCGCGAGCGGGGAGTGGCACGCGCCCTTTCCAGCATCTCCCGCGGGCTGCCGGTGTCCGAGGGGGCCAGAAAGCTCGGCACCCAGCCCCGGGGCGGCGTCAGTTCGAGGACCATCCGGGCCTGGGGAAGGAGTCCGGCGACGGCACGCCGCCGCCAGGCCGCGAACCGCACCGGGTGACTGCGCTCCTGCAACTGCCGTACGGCGATGCTCAGTTCCCACAGCGGTGGCGGCGTCTCCGCGACTCTCGTGCGCGCCAGGTCCTCGACCGTGAAGTGAATGCAGTAGACCACTGTTCCCTCCGAGTCCCCTACGGCACGGTCTCGGCCGATCCTCCGGGAATGCCGTTGTTCGGACCAGACCGAATCACGTCGATCCGCCGCCGGGTGAGGAGCCAGGCTGTGGCTGCTCCCGATCGCGGAGGTCGGGAGGCGGGGGAGCGGGGGAACGCGCGCCCGCGGGCCGGTCCCGCGGGCGCGCGACCGCTTCGGCCGTCGCGTCCGCGCACCATGGCGGGAAGGGCATCGGCGTATGTTCAGGAAGCTGATGGCGAGCGGAGCGGCGATCGCCGCGGTCGGCATGGGCCCGGCCGTCGGATCGGCCATGTCGGCGGCGGCGGACGCGTGTCCGTCCGGCGCCCTGTGCGCGTACCGGTACTCGTGACGCTGCGCGCCTTCGGTTACGACCCCGAGGGCATCCCCGAACACCGCGCGTGGCTCGCCGGGTGATCGACACCGAGGACGGCAAGCGGTACGGCTCCCTGCCCTTCGTGGGGCGGTGAGCCGGCGGACCGGCCCGCCACTTCGGCGGGGACCTCCTGGGCTGTGCCCGGTCGAGGACTTCGACGGGGCGCAGTCTTCATCGCTGCGGTGCGGCCATGGTTCCGCCGCGGAGGACGGCTCGTCGGCTGACGGGTGCGCGATGGCCGTCGGGGTGGCCGCCGCCCTGCTGGCGGCAGCGGCAGGGGAGGAGGACCTGGCGGTCAAGTTGCCGGCCGGGCGGGCCTCGGGTTCACATCAGTGCACCGGCCGTCCTGACGGCGCAGTTCTTGGTGGTCTCCCAAACGTCGGTGACCACCTCCTCCAGAACCTTCCCCGGGTCCTGCTCCAGGACGTTGACCACGTCGTTCCAGGAACGGATGCCGAAGTTCAGTTCCGCGCTGGTGGAGACGAGCGTGGTGTCGAGGGCGCGCAGCGAGAAGGCGCCGCTGAGCCGGACCATCGCCCCCGTGGTGACGTCGACCTCGATCTCGCCTCTCACGTGCACCCCGACCAGCAGGCCGACGCCCAGCGGAATCCCCGCGATCCGGGCGTCACGGGGCAGGGTGATGTCGAAGCCGAGGTCGACCCGGGCACTGGCCTTCAGCCCCTGCTCGTTGAGGCGGCAGCGGACCGCCACCCGGGCGGTGACGATGTCCACGGCGAGGTCGAAGGCGAAGCCGCCCTGCGCCAGCAGAGCCTCGACGGCGAGGACGCGGTGCCCGAGCAGGGAAAGGCTGCCGGAGAGGTAGAAGAGCTTGTCAGGCAACCGAAGTTGCCTGAGGTCTCCGGTGTCGAGCAGGAACTGCGGGCCTTGGGTACCGTCGCTGCCGGCGAACGTGAAGACGCCGCCCAGTTCGATGGGGTGCCGTACCTGGCTGCAGACGTAGAGCCTCGTGGGCTCGATGCGTACCTGGAACTCCCAGGCGTCGGAGCCGAGAGAGATGTCGCCCCTGGCGTAGAAGCCCGGCTCCCAGTGCTGCCCGGTCGCCCGGTTGGTCCAGCCGTCCGGATCGGAGACGGCGCACAGGAGGAGTTCCCGGACGACCACCGTGTCCAGCGGGTCCAGGGCGGACGGCGGATCGGCTGCGACGATCTTGACCAGGTCGAGGATCGTCACCCCGCGCTTTCGGGACGTCGCGGCCAGCGAGAAGTAGAAGGCGCTGATCGACGGCGGGTTGCCGATCCTGCCGTGCACCGACAGTTCGAGGGACGCCGGTCCGATGTCGACGGAGCCGCCGCCGCCCAGGGTGAACCCGTTGAGGGCGCTGTAGGCCATCTCCAGGTAGAAGTACGCGATGTCGAAGCCGTCGATACCGAAGGCGTTCCGCCATGTGGGCCGCTGCTCCGCCGGCGGCACCGCGGGCACGGCCGGGAGCGTCCCGCCGGTGCGGGGGAGGGCGGCTTCGGCACGCGCGGGGCCCGCTTCGACTGTCCGGGTCAGCAGGATGTGCCCGGGTCGGTCGAGCATGACCGCGGACAGCTGACCGGGCGCGAGCTGCCCGGCCACGCCCGGGCCGCCGGTTTCGTCGGCCTTGAGGACCAGGCCGAGGCTCAGGAGCCAGCCCGTGGCGGCCTTCTCCACCGCCCCCTCGACGACGAACCGCAGGGTGGTCCCGGACGGTGACCCGAGGCCGGAGACATCGAGGGAGAAGATGGTGGAGAGCCCGATCTTCAGCTTCTTGGGAACGATGGTCAGATTCAGGGAGCCGAAGCCCTCACCGGTGTCCTCTTTGCCGATGGCGGCGGTGAACTCCGAGTCGGCGATCGGGCGGGCGAGTCGTGCGCTGAGCCGGATGCCCTCGGTGCCAGGGAAGATCTCTCCCAGGAAAGCGAGCGATTCACCCCAGCCGACCTCGCTGAAGAAGGTCAGGCCGCGGTCCAGCTTCTCGGGCAGGGTGTCGGGCAGCTTCGCGCCGGCTTCCAGGGTGACACCGTCCGCGGTGCAGATGGCCAGGCCCGACTTGCGGAAGGAGAGGTCGCCGAGGATGCCGAGGACGTCTCCCCAGCCCTCGACGTCCTTGGGCGACCACGACCAGTCCTGCTGCCAGAGGGCGGCGGCGAAGAAGGTGCCGTCGGCGGATCGGCCGGCCTTGCCGGTGAGCGTCACGGAGCGCTGGGTGCCGGTTCCGAAGGCGACGGTCGTGGACAGGCCGAGTTCGTAGTGCACGTCCGCAGCTGGTTGACCGGCCACGGCCTTGCTCGCGCTCAGCGTGGCTCGGGAACCCTTGAGCAAGACAGCCGGAGTCCCGTCGGGCAGGTCGAGCGGGCAGGACAGGCGGTCGAGCAACTCGGTGAGTTCGATGTCGGGGAGCCTCCCCTCCAAAGCGAAGGGCCTCGGGTGGGTCCAGGCCGCCGTGAAGTCGACGGTCTTGTCGCTGCCCTTGCGGCCGAGTTTCGCGGTGGCCGACACCTTGCTCGTGACGTCGTGAGTGGAGTCCGGGCGGTCCGTCGGTTCCTTCGCGGCTCCCTCCTTGCCCTTCTCTCTTTCCTTCTCGTCCTTCTCCTCCTTTCCCTCCTGCTCATCCTTTTTCTTCTTCTTCCGATCGAGCTTGAGCTCGGCGCCGGTGAGCGTCACTTCGGCCGCGCCCAGCGGGAGGGACCACGAGGTGGCGACCTTGGCCGTGAGGGAGTACTCGCCCTCCTTGGGGGTGGCGGATGCGCTGAACCCGCTCAGCGTCAGGTCGGGGAGGCCGGCCGGCGCATTGAGCTGGAAGGCCTTGAGGACGTCGGTGAGCTTGGCGGTGGTGTCCTTGTCCTGGGTGAGCCGGAAGGTGCCGGGCGGGATGAGGGCGCTGGCGGTCATCCGGAGCGCCGGGGTGACGGTGAAGGTGCCGTACCCGGTCACGGTGGCGCCTGGCTTGCGCGTCAGCGGTCGGGTGACGGTGAGCTTGGCGCCCACTTCGGTCACCTTGACGGACTCCGCCACCGGCCAGGCGACCGTGGGCCTGGCGGCGGCCTTGACGGTGACCTCGGTGACCGCCTCCTTCAACCCTTCGTCGAGCTTCTCCGGATCGATGACGAGGCCGAGTTCGGTGAGCAGCACGGTGTCGCCCAGCTCGAAGCCCTGGCCCGTCAGTTGCCGCATCGCACTTCCACTGCCGTCCCAGGACGCCAGGACGGCTGCCGGCAGGTGCGCGCCGGGCAGCACCTCCGCGGCGAAGGCCACCTTGTCGTTCCCGGAGGGCAGCGGCGCGCTGACCGTCGCCGTCATGCCCCGGTCGAGTGTGAGGTCGGCTCGCAGGCACACCGGGTGGGTCACCGTACTGGTGCCGTCGTCGGCGGTGATGGTGCGTGAGCCGGCCCACAGGAAGAAGGACGCCCCCAGCACCCCGGCACTCCGCGCCGGCGATGTCAGCGTGATCTGGGCCCGGCGCTTGTTCTCGGGACCGGAAGTGCGGGTGACGGGACCCGAGAGTGCGAGAGTGCCCTGGGCGAGGGTGAGCAGCTCGCCGAGCCATTCCGGTGCGTCCGGCTTCGTCACCCCGGCGCCGTGGAAGGTCAGCCCCGGCAGCAGGGGCGGTCGCCCGTCAGCCGCCGGCCGGACGGTGGAGCTGAGGAGGAACTCCGGTTCCCTGGTGAAGGCGAGCCGGGCCAGGTCGCTGTCCTTGGTCTCCGGGAAGGAGGCGGGGAATGTCCACGTAGTGGGGAGCGTGAAGGGGAGGTAGAGCGAGGGCCGCTGGTCGGCGGGGTCGAGACCGATCTCGATACCGGTGACCGGCCGGCCGGTCACTCCGAGCAGGTCGGTGGTTCCGTCCAGGACGACGGTCCCGTCGGGGCGGGCGTTGCGTGTCACCCCGGTGACGGTGAGGGCGCCGCCGAGCCATTCGGACACCAGCGGCGCAGCGGCAGCGCCGAAGTCGTCGCTGGTGAGCTTGACGCTGTCGGCTGTGGTGCGCTGGGTGACGAGGGCGTTCAGTTCCTGTACGTGCATGGGGGGATCCCGGAGGGTATGCCGCGGAGCGCGGCGGGCGGAAGGTGGTGGTGGGGGCGGCGGGGGTAGGCCGCACACCTGCCCGGCGCAGGGCTATTGCGTGAGGTTGGCGGCGATGATGTCGCGGGTGGCGGCGGTCAGGCCGGCGGCGATCGCGTCCTTCCGGGCGGTCGCCCGCGCGCGGATCTCCTGGAGGATCTTCGCCTTGACATCAACGGAGTTGAACAGCGTGCGGATCACCTCCCGGAAGACGTCGCCGGTGGCCACGTCCACGGTCAGCTCCCCGGGGGAGAGCTCCAGGTCGAGCGAGCGTACGGAGATCTGCAGGACGTCGGCGTCGGGACCGTCGAAGACCAGTCCCATCAGCAGCGAGGGCCGCAGGACGGTTGCCGTGATGTCTCCTTGGATGACGTCGTCCTCGTCCTCGTCCTCGTCCTCGTCGTCCGGCGGGAAGGCCGCCTCGAACCGGCCGCTGAGGAGCAGCGGGGGCTCGGGCACCCGGTGCGGCGAGCCGTCCGGGCCGCGTGTGCCCGGGATGTCGGGCCGGCCGGCGATACGGCCGAACCTCAGCCCCACGTCGATACCGCCGGCCGTCAGTCGCGCGTCCTCCGGCGGGATCAGCACGTTGGGGATGCCCTCGACGGTGATGTCGTGCAGGCGGACGCTGCTCAGCTCGATGTCGTCGATGGACTGCTCGCCGAGATCGAGGCTCGCGATCCGGAGGGGGGCGAGTCCGGGGTCCTGCACGGAGTGGACGACAGCCGGCGGGTAGAAGTCGGACGAAGGCGAGTTCACCGCGTACCTCACGCGGTCGAACAGGTACTGCTCCACCGGCTCCGCTCCGGCGTCGGACTCCCCGGTGGGCAGGGCGCCGTCCGGTACGGGACCCAGTACCCCGTCGAGCACCGCGGCGAGCTGCTGGGTGACGGTGGCGGAGAGTTCGTCGCGCTGGGCGGGGTCCGAGAGGGCGTCCTGCAGCGCGACGCGGAACGCGGCCTCCGCGTCGGGGCTGTTGATCGCGTCCATGGCGGCCCGCTTCCAACGCCGGATGTCTCTCGGAGTGGCCCGCTCGTCCTCGATGGTCAGATCCTCCTCGGCCAGTGAGAACGCGGGGGTGCTGCCGGCTGCGACGTCAATGGATTCGATCCGGGCCGCCAGGGTGCGGCCGGGCCCGCTGCCCGGAACACTGAGCGTGACCCCGACGTCGAACGCGAGGCCCCGGACGGTGAGTTCGACCTTTCCGCGCCCCTGCACCACCTGCTTCGGCCAGCTGACGCCCTCCAGGCCGCCTACCACCGTCGTCGTCGGGGGCAGCGGGCCGGTGGAGCCGTCCACGGGGTCGTCGGCGGCGACGACTTCCTGGCTCAGCAGATAGCGGGTGACGATCCTGATCCGGTTGCGGCCCTTCCACTCACCGGTGTCGTAGGTCCCCAACTCGATGCGGACCGTTCCCCGGTAGCCGTCGGCGGTCTTGATGAGCCCGGTGAGCTCTCGCACAGCGGCGTTGGGGAGGTGGTGGACTTCGACGGGGGAGAAGGACAGCACGGGCAGCGGGCTGTCCCTGCTCGGGCGGGCGGTGAAGGCATCCAGGTCGTCGGGGAGGTCCCGCAGCTCCGGCGGTACTTCCCGGTCGGCTTCCACCAGCATGTTCCGGCGGTCCAGGGCGACCTCGTGGGCCGCTGTGACCTCGTCCCACCAGCCGTCCGCGATGGTGGCGCCCACCGTTCCGCCGTGCTTGCCCCCGACCGTGCCGAGCTCCCACTTCGGAGCCCGCAGCGGCGTCAGGGTGCCCCCGTCCGGTGTCTGCACGCCCTTGAGCAAGGTCGGCAGCCAGTATCGGCTGTCGGGATTGTTCAACCGCTTCTTCATGGTGGTGTAGACGAAGCTGATGAGGGTGGTTCCCACGGTGACTCCCTGGAGACGGGCTCGGGGGTGCCGGGCTGCCGGAGGCAGCCGACCGGAAAGAGCGTCGGGCGGGCAGGGTGGCGGTGCTCCGCTCACGGGGACCGGTCCACCACGTGCAGGGTCAGATCGTGCAGGGCCCGGCGATACCGGTTGTCCGGGAAGGGGCGCAGGAACTCCAGGGCGTCGAGCGCCTGGGCGCGGGCATCCGCGTAGGCACGGGCGAAGCCGCCGGTGGCACGGACCTGCGCGAGGGCCCGGGCCAGCGCCGGCGGGTCGGCGGGTTCACCGCGCATGATCCGGCTGACCCGGTGGGCGGGCCCCAGCTCCGCCATGGCGTAGATCAGCGGCAGCGAGGCCCGGCCGCACAGCAGGTCCACCCCGCACGGTTTGCCGGACGCGTCCTCGGCCCGGGCGAGATCGAACAGGTCGTCCATGACCTGGAAGGCGCGGCCGACTCCGCGTCCGTAGAAGCCGGCCCGGCGGGCATCGCTGCTGTGCCCGTCGGCCAGGACCACCCCGGACTCGGCGGCCAGCCCGAACAAAACGGCCGTCTTGCGGTCGGCGGTCTGCCAGTAGCGTTCCACCAGGGCGGCAGGCTCCAGGGCGAGGTCGGTGCGCAGCTCATCCATCTCGCCGCGGCAGGTGTCGAACGCGCTGTCCAGCACCAGCTTGACCAGCGCCATGTCGCTGTCCCGGTCGATGGCGTCAACGAAACCGCGGACCGCCTGGACGAACTGGAGGTCGCCGATGATCACCGCCGTGCCCGGCCCGCGCGCGGCGTTCACCGACGGCATCCCCCTGCGCAGCATCGAGCCGTCCACCACGTCGTCGTGGATGAGGGTGGCGACGTGCAGCATCTCCAGCGAGACGGCGCCCTGGAGCACCTTGTCCGGCAGCGGGGCCGGTCCGTGCACCATACGGGCGGCAAGCAGCAGAATCGCCGGGCGAAGTCTCTTGCCCCGCCGGTAGATGGTGTACTCCGCGTCACTGAGGTATTCCTGCTGGGGCTCCAGCGCCGCTTCGAGGACCGCTTCGTAGCGGATCAGGTCCTCAGCCAGCAACTCCGCCCAGACGGTTCGGGCCACGTCCTCGGGGGCCGTACGACTATCGAGGATGAGCACGGGTCAGGCCTCTTGGGCGGGCAGAGCGTATCCGGGCAGGGCGGTGAGGGCGCTGTAGCGCAGTGCCTCCGCCGTGGAATCGTGCAGCAGTCCGAGGACGAAGGTCATCCCAGCGAGGCGTTCTTTCGCCACCTCCCCGGCGTTGCCCTCCCAGTGCTCGTCCTGCACGTCGAGGCCGAATTCCGGGAGGGCGACCTCGACATCCTCCGGATCGGTGGGGAAGCTGCCCGGCCCGTCGGGCAGTCGCAGGGTGATCCGCACGTCCTGGAGCCGGGCCGAGAGCCGCCCCATGTGCAGGGTGTTGTCGGCAGGGTCGGCCTCGGCGGCCTCCTGCTGGTAGAAAGCCCGGTGGAAGCAGTCGATGACCTCGTGGTCCTGCGCGGTCAGTTCCACCCAGCCGTCGGGTGTTGTCCCGGCGACCTCGCCGGGCCGCCCCCGCGGCAGGATCTCCTCCGGAGCCGCGGGCAGCCGGTAGCGCGCCATCGCCCCCGGGGGCGGCGGCGTCACCGTGCCCGGGTGGTCCTCGACCTCCTGGTAGATCTGCTGCTGGGTCAAGGGCGCCACGTTGTTGCCGCCGCTCCCCATCTGCTGGATCTCATGGGTGAAGGACTCGGCGGCGGCAGCCGCCGCGTCGTAGCGTGCGGCGGTCTCGGCGTCGTTGCGCTTCTCCGCCAGCGCGGCCTTCCGGTCGAGAGCCGTGACCAGAGCGGTCCGCTGACGCCAGGCATGGGCGTTGAAGGTGATGTCGGGGTTCTCCGGGTCCCGCCACTCGTTGACCGGTTGCTGTTCACCGGGGGAAGTGCCGGGGTCGGTGACGGAGTAGGTGTGCTCCCCCATACGGCGGGTGACACCGCCGCTCCGCCAGATGCCTCGCAGGGTTTTGCCGGCGACGTCGTTACCGGCGAAGACCTCGCAGTACGCGTCGTTGTGCTTGCCGTACTCGACCAGCAGCTTCCGGCCGTTCTCCGTCGTCATCAGGGTGTCGCGGTGGGCGCGGGCCCGCGCGTGCCACCGTTCCTGGCTCTCTTCGGGAGGGGGTGTGTGGGTGGCGGGCGCGGCGGCGAATGTCGGCTGCTGCTGCTCGGGGGTCAGCGGCTGGAAGGGGTTGCCGCCGGCGTCGATGTCGCTGATCGCGTCCGGCCGGGCGTCGAGCGCGTATCGGCCGGTCAGGGACAGGGCCGGGATGCGGTACGTGACCTTGGTGATCCCGCCCAGGACTTCGGTGCCCTCCGGTTCCGGTGCTCCCAGGGGACGCAGGGTGAGGTCACCGAAGCGGATACTCAGGGCGCCGGTGTCGTAAGAGACTGTGTCGATGTCGGCCGTGTCCACGCCGCGGGCCAGTGGGAAGCCGGGCGTGTCGGGAAGGCGGACGGGTTCGGCGGCGTAGGGCTCGCCGTCGGTCTGCGGATCGTTCATTGGGGAGGGGGCTCCGGGGAGGTGGGTGACAGGGGGTGGGTCAGGAGACGGAGGCGGTGCCGCTGATCATGAGCATCCCGTTGTGGGAGCCCAGTTCGGGCTGTTCGAGCCGCACCTTCACCTCGGTGTCA
The DNA here is from genome assembly GCF_055580085.1 of Streptomyces sp. NPDC032126. Taxonomy (NCBI): domain Bacteria; kingdom Bacillati; phylum Actinomycetota; class Actinomycetes; order Kitasatosporales; family Streptomycetaceae; genus Streptomyces; species Streptomyces sp. NPDC032126. The sequence goes on along the minus strand of NZ_JBVIMA010000008.1, from coordinate 265,341 downwards.
CCGGCGGGGAAGGACGTTTCCAGGGGCCGATCGAGCGGCACGTCGAAAGTCCGGCCTTCGAAGAAGTTCCTGACCGCCGACGCGGCTGGTGCTGCCAGACCCGCGATCTGGTCCGCCACGAGTTTCGCGTTGTCGTTCGACGGGCTCAGGCGGACGGCGGAGAGGGTCAGCTTCGTCACCTCGACCGTCAACTTCTCGTCGGACACGTCGACAGCCCGGACGGTGACCGTCGGGGGGTCGGGCTCGGTGCTTGCTGAGAAGCTCATGAAGGCCATGGACGGTCCTGTCTTTTCGGAGGGCTTGTTCAGGCCAGCCTGGGCGTGGCCGTGAACCTGAGCATGCCGCCGCGGCTGCTCAGGGACGGGCCGTCCAGGCGGAGGGTGAGCTGCTGGCCGTTCACGTGCAGCGGCGGCGGCGCGGGGAGGGGCAACAGGTCGAAGGACTGGTCCTGGAGCATCCGGTGGCCGACCGCGGGCAGCAGGACCGCGAGGGTCTGGGCCACGGGCCAGGCGACCCCGGAGAGGATCAGTTCACCGACATTGCCCACGGGGCGGAGGGCGGCGACGAAGGGCGGTACGCCTTCCAGCGTCGCCCGGATCGCGGTGCCGGACAGGCTCAGCCGTACGCGCACCCGCAGCGGTGCGGGAGCGACGGAGGCGTCGTAGGAGATGCCGATGTCAGCCATGGGACTCCATGAGGGGGGGGCGGGTGCGGAGGGTCGGGTGTGCCGTCACCAGGGGAAGAGATCGCGGATGCGCTTGGCGGCGCGGTTCAGGGCCTCCCCGATGTCCGGGAAGAGGTCCACACCGGCCTCGGCGTGGACCGACAGGGAGATGTCGATGTCCAAGTCCAGCGGACGGCCGGTGACACTGGCCGCGGCGGCGTCCACCCGCACCCGGCCTTGGTACGTGGCCCGTCCGATCCCGAAGCCGGAGCTTCCGCGGGTGGACTCGGACCGGCCGACCAGGTCGGCGGCGGCGGTGCGAGCCGCGCGCTGGAGGGCGAAGGGCGACAGCAGTACCTCGAACGCGGGAGCCCGCGGGAACAGCACGGCCGGGTCGGGAACCCCGGCCGGGGACCGGTCGGCGGTGTTCGCGGCGCCCACCACCATGCCGGCGCCGACGGCGAGGGCGAAGTCGCCGAAGGAGAGCCCCGCCAGGTGGATCCGGGGCAGCGCGGCCCCGGCCAGCAGAGCCGGCGCGGCCTGGAGCGCCTTGGGTACCACGATGTGCCGGTACACCGCCCGATCGTTGGGATCGGGGACGTTCCGCAGGTCCACCTCGACGCCCAGCGGGGTGAAGACGAGCGTCCCGGACCGGGCGGCGAGCGTGCAGATGACCTTCACCGACCGGGTGGCCCGCTTGATGCCGGGGCCGCTGACGGTCAGTTCGGGCACCAGCACCGTGAACGCTCCTGCCACCCTGCGGGGTGGGACGCCGCGCGGGCCGATCGCCGCCCGCCACTCCTCGCCGGTGGGCTCGTCCAGGGAGAACACCGGCGGTTTCCCGAACGACCAGTCGAGCGGGACGGTCCGGTCGCCCGCGGGCACGTGAAGCGTGCCGGTCAGCAGACTGTCACGCAGGCCAGGGCGGGAAGCCAGGCTGGTGAGAAGGCCGTTGAGGGCGTCCTGTCCGAGGGCCACCACGAGATCGCATCCGGTCACGTCGTCATGCCCCGTCACATGTTCTGGGTGGCCTCGACGAGCGCGCAGCCCTCATCGGTGTCACTGGCGAAGAGTTTCACGGCGCCTTTCCAGGAAAGGTCCACACCGGCGGAGAGCCGGGTCGGGTCCTGGACCTCGACCCTCAGGTCCTTGAGCCCCCGGAAATGCGCTTCGAGCGTGACATCGGCCATCCCCAGCAGCGTCTCCTTGGCATAGACGACGGCCTCCTGCTTCTTCGCCTCCTGCTGCGCCGCCGCGCGGACGAGTGTTGTCATGAGCGCGGGGCTGACCAGGCAGAAGACCTCCTTGCCCGGCGGCCAGCCGATGGCGGGGACGGAGACAGCCCCCGGCTGCGACGAGGTGGCGAAGACCAGATACCTGTCGGTGACGTCCACGAGAACGGGCGTGAGGTTCACCTGCTGGCCGAAGAGGTCTTGGGCGGGGAGCCTGAGCCCCTTCAGCAGGCCACTGCCCAGTTTGAGCAGCCTGGGGACGAGGATCTGCCGAAGGACTGCGCGGTCGTTGCCGTCGGCAGGGGGAGTCTCCATCCACACCCCCAGCAGCTCCACCTGTACGGCACCGTCGACGACCAGTAGCCGGGCGGGCACCGCCACGCTGCTGCTCAGCTCACTGAGCGTGCCACCGTTCGAGGCCAGACTGAACCACAGCTGCGGCATCACCAGTTGGACCACACCGGAGGGGGGCAGCGCGCTGACGCCCTTCTGCTTCCAGGTCTTCTTCCAGCGCGCGGCGTCGGGAGCGCCCAGGGAGATCCTCGGCGGCTCCTGGAGGTCCCAGCTGACGGAGTACCGGACGTCGGAAACGACTTCCGTGTGGTCGCCCTTCAGTAGCCCCCGGTGGCCGGCGTGCAGCTGCTTCAGCCCAGCGTCCAGGGACCCCGAGGAGACTCCGACGGCGAGATCGAATGCGGGGGCGGTCATATGTGGATCTTGCCAGGCGAATGTGCCGCTACCTGCTCATTCCCACTCCTTTCACCCGGACGGGGAGTCGCGGCCCGACCCGCGCGAGCCGGGGTCGTGCGCCCACTCGGCGCGGCGTAGCCCCGTCCGCTGCGTCTACCTCGGACGGCGAGCACGCTTCGGCGGGGAAGGGGAGCAGACCGAACTGACCGTCTCGGGCCTGAGCGCACAGGTGATGGCCCGGGTCATGGCCGGACGACCGTTCCGCACTGCGGACCGTCGCCCGCCGGGAGCTGTGGCTCGCCGGACGCGACGCCGCCTGCCAGCAGTGGAGCGACCTCGCGCAGGCCGTGCGGATCGCCCAGCGAGCCGCCGCGGGCCGGCGGCAGGCGACGAAGCCGGCCGACCTCAGGAAGCGGGCGTTTCGCTCCGCCTCGTGAGCTGGATGCCGGGTGATCGCCTGGAACCTCGGCCGGACTGACCGGCCGTCACCCGTGAGCGGGCGGGACCGCCGAGAGCATCTCGACGGCCGCCTGTTCGACGTCGGCCTCGGAGACGAGGACCAACTGGGCCGCCTTCCCGAGCGGGATGAAGCTGTCCGCGCTCGCGACCCGGCGGATCGCGCCGGTGAATCCGGCATCGACCAGGGCGGTGACGACTCCCTCGGACACGCCTCCCGTACGGCGGGTCTCGTCGACCACGAGGACGCGTCCCGTCGCGCTGGCCTCGCGCAGCAGGTCCTCGACCGGCAGAGGCGCCAGCCAGCGCAGGTCGACGATCCGGCACGCGATGCCCCGCTGCTCCAGCAGGCGCGCGGCCCGCAGCGAGAGGGGCAGGCCGTTGCCGAAGGTGACGAGGGTCAGGTCCGCGCCCGTGCCGTACGTGCGAGCCCGGCCGATCGGTACGTGCTCCCCGGCCGGCGGGTACCCGGCGAGCCAGGCGTTGTCCCCGTCCGTGTGGAGATCGCGCGTGTGGTAGAGCGCGATCGGTTCGAGGAAGACGCTGACCGTTCCGTCCACCTTCGCGGCCGCCACACAGGTGCGCAGCATCGCGGCGGCGTCATCGGGACGGGACGGGGAGGCGATGACGAGACCGGGAATGTCCCGCAGGACGCCCAGCGCGTTGTCGTTGTGGAAGTGACCGCCGAACCCGCGCTGGTAGCCGTAGCCGGCGATACGGACCACCAGCGGGTTGGCGTACTGGCCCTGGGAGAAGAAGCGCAACGTGGCGGCCTCGCCGCGCAGTTGGTCCTCGGCGTTGTGCAGGTACGCGAGGTACTGGATCTCCGGCACCGGCAGCAGCCCGGACAGGCCCGCCCCCAACGCGAGGCCCAGGATGGCCTGTTCGTCGAGCAGGGTGTCGAAGACCCGAGCCGTGCCGAAGCGCCGCTGCAGCCCCCGGGTGAGTCCGTAGACCCCGCCCTTGCGGCCGACGTCCTCGCCGAAGACGACCATCTCCGGGTGGCTGCCGAGCAGATCGGCGAGGGTGTGGGTGATGGCCTGGGCGACGGTGACGGGCTCGCCCACGGCCACCGCGGGCCGGTCGCTCGTACGGCGTGCCGCGGCCGCCACGAGGTCGGGACGGCGGGGGGCGATGGGCGCGGCGATCTGCGCGGCGGTGGTCAGGGGCTCGCTCTCCAGGGACTCCTTGGCCAGGGCGAACACCCGTCCGCCCACCTCGTCGTAGCGGTCGAGGATCTGCCGCGGGGTGAGGACGCCGGTCGCCGTGAGCAGCCGGGCGGTGGCCACCAGGGGGTCGCGTTCCAGATCCGCGGCGACGTCGGACGGCATTCGGTAGGCGGCTTCGGCGTCCGAGCCCGCATGGCCGAGGAAGCGCACCATCGACAGGTGCAGGAAGGCCGGTTGCCGGCTCCTGCGTACATGGGCCACCGCCTCGCGGGCGGTGGCGAAGGCGGCGGACGGATCGCACCCGTCCGCGGCGAAGTAGGCGAGGCCGGGACGGTCGCCGTAGGCGCGGCGCACCCAGTCGTGCGGTGTCGGCACGCTGATGCCCAGGCCGTTGTCCTCGCAGACGAACAGGATCGGCATGGGCAGGCCCTGGTAGGCCGCGTGGCAGGCGCTGTTGATGGCGCCCGCCGCCGTGGAGTGGTTGACCGACGCGTCACCGAAGGAGCAGCAGACGACGGCGTCGCCGGGCCAGGCGCACTCGGCGCCGAGCCGCTTGGCGCGGGCGATGCTCCAGGCCACCCCGACCGCCCGGGGCAGATGGGAGGCGATGGTCGACGTCTGCGGGATGACGGCCAGTTCGCGGCGCCCGTACACCTTGTGCCGGCCACCGGCGATCGGCTCGTCGGCGCCCGCGGCGACGCCCAGCAGCATGTCCCTGACCGCGTCGACGTCGCCGGCCTGCCGTGCGCGGGCGCAGTAGAAGGCGCCGGAGCGGTAGTGCAGCAGTGCCGGGTCGGTCGGGCGCAGCGCGAGGGCGACTGCGGCGTTGCCTTCGTGCCCGCTCGATCCGATGGTGTAGTAGCCGCGGCCCTGTTGCTGCATCCAGCGCGCGGCGGCGTCGGTGTGCCGGCTCTCCAGCTGGGCGTCGAACAGGTCCAGCGCGGTACGGCTGTCCAGCGGCCCCGCGGCCCGGGCGGCGGACGGCGGACCGGCCACCGCCTCGCGGAAGTGCCGGTCCAGGTCCTCGACGCCGCTCACAGGCGGAAGGACAGGTCGGGTTCGAGCGTGGCCACGTCCATCTGCGCCTTCTGCAGGCGCCCGGAGTGGTCCCAGTTCATCGACTGCCAGCGGGTGAACTGGTCGAGCACCCACTGCCCCGACTGCCGGGAGCCGTTGCCCGACTTGCCGTTGCCGCCGAACGGGAGGTGCGCCTCGGCTCCGGAGGTGGTGTTGTTGACGCTGACCATGCCCGCTGAGATGCCGCGCCGGTACGTCCACACCTCGTGCGGATCGGTGGTGTAGATCGCGGCGGAGAGCCCGTAGCCGTGGGCGTTGGCCAGTTCGAGGGCCTCGTCGAAGTCCCGGTAGGTGGTCACCCCGACGATGGGGCCGAATGTCTCGTTGAGGAACAGGTCGTCGTCGCGGCGCACTCCGTCGACGATCACCGGGTGGTAGAACATGCCCCCCTCGGGGTCCCCCACGAAGCCCTTGCGCGGGTTGTCGGCCGTGATCCGCCCGACGCCGTCGGAGCCGTACGTCCGGTGGTGGTCCTTGATCCAGCCGAGGAAGGTCTCGTAGCGCTGGGCGAAACGCTCGTCGAGCATCGGGCCGTACAGAACGTCCTCGAACGCGTCGCCGATGCGGGCCGCGCGGCTCGCCGCGTCGAAGCGGGCGAGGAAGTCCTCGTGCACCGACTCGTGCACGATGAGCGTTCCGAGGGAGGTGCAGCGCTGTCCGGCGGTGCCGAATCCGGAGAACAACGCCCCCTCGACCGCCAGGTCGAGGTCGGCGCTCGGGGTCACGACCTGCGGGTTCTTGCCGCCGAGCTCCAGGCAGGGGGTCTGCAGGTGACGTCCGCACAGGGCGCCGATCTTCTGGCCCACGGCGGTCGATCCGGTGAAGCCGACCTTGTCGACCAGACCGGCGTCGAGGGAGGCCTCCAGACCGGCGTACGTCTGCTCCCCGTCGGCGAGTACGAGGTTGAGGACGCCGTCGGGCAGGCCGCCTCCGCGTACGAAGAGCTCGAAGAGGGCGTGGGCGCTCGCGGCGGCGTACTCGGCGGGCTTCCACACCACGGTGTTGCCCGTCACGAGCGCCGGTACGAGGTACCAGGCCGGCACGGCGACCGGGAAGTTGCCGGCGGTGACCACGGCGACCGTGCCCATGGGGTTGCGGAAGGTGAACAGCTGCTTGTCGGGCATCTCCGAGGGCACGGTCTGCCCGTACAGCCGACGCCCCTCGCCCAGGAAGAAGTCGCAGGTGTCGATGATCTCCTGGACCTCGCCGAGGGCCTCGGCCAGCGGCTTGCCGATCTCTTCGGTGACGATGCGGGCGAGGCGGTCCTTGTTGGCCTCGACAAGTCGGCCGATCTTGCCGATCGCGGATCCGCGCACGGGCGCCGGGATGTCGGCCCACGCCCGCTGAGCCGCCTTCGCGGCCCTGGCGGCCTCGGTGAACGTCGAGGCGTCCCCGAGGGAGACCTCGCTGACCAGCTCGGCGGTACGGCCGGGATTGGGGCGCTGAAGAGTCCCGCCGGGAGCGCCGGCGACCGGGTGGCCGGCAACGATCGAGACGACGGAACGGGCCATGGCTGGGCTCCTTGTCGGCTGGTGCGGATCAGTCGGTGATACGGATACGGCTCAGCGCAGGCCGGCGAGGACTCGGTCGAGGCCCCGCAGGGCCACCCCGAGTTCGTCCCGGGTGATGGACAGGGCGGGGCGGAAACGCACGGAACGCTCACCGCAGGGCAAGGCGATCACCTGTTCCTCGGTCCGCAGCCGGCCTACGACTTCGTCACGCACGCCGGTGTCGGACAGATCGATGGCGCACATCAGCCCGCGCCCCCTGGAGTTGCCCGTCATCGGTGCATGCCGGACCTCCAGATCACGCAGTTCGGCCAGGAACCACGATCCCATGGCAGCGGCATGGGCCACCAGATCGTCCCGTTCGATGATCTCCAGGATCCGGCGTGCCCGGACCATGTCGACCAGCCCGCCGCCCCAGGTGGAGTTGATCCGGCCGGAGACCCGGAAGACGTTGTCGGGCACCTGCTCGACCCGGCGGCCGGCCATGATGCCGCCGAGCTGGACCTTCTTGGCGAAGGCGACGATGTCCGGCTCAAGGCCGAGTTGCTGATAGGCCCAGGTGGTGCCGGTGAGCCCCACCCCGGTCTGCACCTCGTCGAGGACGAACAGGGCGTCGTACTCGTGACAGAGCGCCTGCATCGCCTGAAGGAACTCCGCGCGCATGTGGTTGTCGCCGCCCTCGCCCTGGATCGGCTCGGCGATGAAGCAGGCGATGTCGTGCGGGTTGTCCTCGAACGCGCGCCGCGCCTGGTCGAGGGCCGCTCGCTCGGCCTCCTCGACCTCGGCGAGGTGGCGTTCGAGCGGGAACCGGACCGCGGGTACGTCGATGCGCGGCCAGTCGAACTGCGGGAACCGGGCCGTCTTGGCGGGCTCGGTGTTGGTCAGCGAGAGGGTGTAACCGCTGCGGCCGTGGAACGCGTGCCGGAGGTGGAGCACTTGGGTACCGAGTCCGGGTGAGCGGCCCGCGGCCTCGTTGCGGCGGCTCTTCCAGTCGAACGCCGTCTTGAGCGCGTTCTCCACGGCCAGTGCCCCACCCTCGACGAAGAACAGTCTCGGCAGGTCCGGATCGCCCAGCACCCGGGCGAAGGTCTCCACGAACTCGGCGTAGTGCGTGGTGTAGATGTCGGGGTTGGCGGGCTTGTTCGCCGCGACCTGTGCGAGCAGGGCCATGAACTCCGGATCGTCCGCGATGCCGCGCGCGTTGAGGCCCAGCGGGGCGGACGCGAAGAACGAGTAGAGGTCGAGGAACCTCTCGCCGGTGCGCGCGTCGACGATCCACGAGCCCTGACTGGCGAGCGGGTCGAGCACCAGTTTGTAGCCGTCGGTCAGCACATGGCGACCGAGCCTGTCGTGTACTTCGTCCGGGTGGACCGTCGACGCAGCAGCAACCGTCATGGCGGCACCTACTCTCGATAGCCGTTCGCCGAAGAACTTTCGTCAAGCACGAGGATTGGCGAAAAATACTTTAGGTATGCCAGGGGAGAGTCGCAAGGTTTTGACCGCCGATCGTTGCTCCGGAAGAGGGCCGTCAGGGCAAGGGGTTCGCGCCGTGGATGACCTGCCAACCGGAGGCCAAGCTGCCCGAGGCGAGGTGATGGACACCGTCGCCTCGTAGCGCCACCAAGGCCGTGAGCCCGGTATCGAGTGCCGCCACACGATGCCCGTAGACGACAGCCTGCGTCATCGTCAGGTCGATCGCCTGCTCTGAACCGCCGAGCCGGTCGAAGCGGGCACCGCGGCGCACCGGTCCCCGCAGACACCGCACATGGACGGTGACCTTCTCGAAGGACGCAACGATGACTCGCTCGATCTGCAGTTCTACGCCCGGGCTGCCGGGGCTGCCGGGACTCCCGGGGCTGGGCCTCAGTCGGCTCATCGGCGGAGCCGGGGCGCGAGGGACGCGCGCACGGCCTTGGCCACCTTGCTCGCCGCGGAGCCGTCCGCTCCGTCGGGCTCCGGTTCCAGCGCGTGCTGGAACCGCAACAGGAGCTCGTTGGCCGACCGCCAGAGCGGGACGAACATACCGGCGACCGGTCCGGTGCCGTGGATCGGGCCGCCGGACAGGGCGGTGACCTCCTTGGCCGTCGCGACCGTCGCCGGGTCCCGAAGGATCAGGTGCAGCTCGTCGCCGACCACCCGGATCTCCATCTTGCGCGCGGCGGCCTCCTCCGGATTCGCGTCCGTGGTCGTCTCCGGATCGAGCTCGTCGATCTTGGCGGCGACGGCGTCCGCGTCGACCCCGAGTTCGCTCAGCACCCTGGCCGCCATGCTGTTCTCCGTCCGCAGCAGGGCCTCCAGCAGGTGATGGCTGCCGACCGGCGCGCCACCGGCCAGCGCGCCGGCGGCGGCCACGGTGTCCTCGGTGGCGGGTGTACCGGCCGGCCAGGGCCCGGTCGCGACGTCCTGCGGTGCCTGCACCGAGGCCAGCACGGCGGCACGGATCTTGCCGATCGGGCTGATCCGCTCGGCGAGCATCGTCGCGCCGACGCCCTCACCCTCTTTGACGAGGGCGAGCAGGATGTGTTCCGTGCCGATGTCGGTGTGGTGCAGCTGCTGTGCCTCGCGCAGCGCCAGCTCCAACGTCTTCTTGGCGCCGGGCGCGAACGGGATATGGCCCCTCGGCTCCTGTGTGCCGGGCTTGACGAGCGCGGCGATATCGGCTTCGGCCGTCTCCTTGTCGTACCCGAGCTGCCGCAGCACCTTCGCCGCCGTGCTGTCACTTACGTCGAGCAGCCCCAGCAGGATGTGCTCCGTGCCGATGTGGGTGTGCTTGAGCAGCCTCGCCTCCTCCTGAGCCGTGACGACCGCCTTGCGGGCTTTCACCGTGAACCTCTCGAACGTCATGGCTCCATGCTCTCAGCCCTGTCAATACACTGTTATTGACAGGGTCACCGTGGCGAAGGGAGGGTGTTCATGGAGACACCGTCGGAGTGGGAGGACCGGCTCGCGCGCTGGCAGAGCGAGCTGGAGTTGTTCGAGCGGCTGGATGAGACGCCGTGGGTCACGTTGGCCAAGGCGGAGGCCGAGACCGGCGTCTCCCGCTCGGCCCTGCGGTCCTGGTACCGCAATGGGGAGATCCGGTCCCGGCTCGTGGACGGCCCGAACGGGCCGCAACGCCTGGTCCAGCTGGACGCGGTCATCGAGCGCGCCGCCGCCTCACCGCGCATCCAGCGCAGAGCGGAACGAGAAGTCAGCCTGGAAGCCCAGGTCGCTCTCCTGCGGCACCGGGTCGACCAGCTGGAGCTGCGCCTGGCCGCACTGGAACGGGAGTGACCCAGAAGCCGGGCCGACGCCCTGAGTGACGCCCTGTCAGGACCGCCCGAGCCAGTGCGAAGAGGGCGGCGAGATGGGACAGCACGACGGTCCAGCCGAGTCGGCGGCGCAGCCAGAGCGCCGGCCGGTCAGTGGGCTCGGGTGGGGCGGTCGTGGCAGCCGGTGCCGTGCCGCAGTCAGGATGCGTTCAGGTATCCCGTGGCACGGTCGGGCCTCATGACATACGAGACGTCAGAGACGCCCGCGCCCTCGGCGGCCGGCACCCAGGCAGTGTCTTCCGGTCGTCGGCCGCGCTGGAACAAGGTGCCCGAAGTCACCGCGTACTTCTGGTCTCGGCCTGACCGGCGTGTCGGTGCTGACGAGCGCGCTGCTGGCAGTCGTACCTCGTCGTGCAGTTCCGTACCCGCGCCTACCGTGCGGGTGTGTACTGGCCGGCCGTCGCCCTGATCAGCGTCGTCGGCACGCTGATCAGCGACGACCTCACCGACAACCTGGGCGTACCGCTGGAGACCAGCACGACCGTCTTCGCGGTCCTCCTCGCGATCGTCTTCGTGGTCTGGTACCGGCGCGAGCGGACGCTGTCCATCCACCACATCGACACCACCGGACGGGAGTCGTTCTACTGGCTCGCCGTCCTGGCCTGGCCGGCAAGGGCTACTCGGCGCGTCCGTCGGCGACTACCTGTCCCAGCCCACCGGCGACGGCGGCCTGGGCCTGGGAACCGTCGTCACCAGTGCGCTGTTCCTCACGGTCATCCTCGGTCTGGTCGGGTATCTGTCGGTGACCCGCAAGGACGTGGCGCAATCGCAGTCGGGTGCCCGGTACGCGGCCTGAGCACGGGCGCGGCCTGCGTTCAGGATGCGTTCAGGTGGGCGCTGCCAAGATCGGTTCCGGCGATCACTCTTCGAGGTCGCCCCGTGACACAGGGTGCTCGCCCCTCTCCGGGGGCGGGCGTTCTGCCGTACGACCGAATCGGAGCCCCCCACCGTGCAGGAACCGGAAATGTTCACTGATCTCGACGTCGCGAGCGCGACGAAGTCGGTGATGAAGAAACTCCCCGAGGTCACGCTGGCGTTCTGGATCATGAAGATCGCCGCGACCACCCTCGGCGAGACAGCCGGCGATCTCTTCGCCCAGACCCTGAAGCTCGGCTACTTCCTCACCACGATCGCCCTGTTCCTTCTGTTCGTGGTGACCTTGGTCGTCCAGCTGAGGTCCAGCCGCTACCACCCGTTCTTCTACTGGACCGTGATCCTGTCGACCAGCATGGCCGGCACCACGATGTCCGACTTCATGAACCGCGACGCGAGCACCAGGTTCCTGTCCGGCGGCACCACTTCGCTCGGCTGGGGACCGCAGGGTCTCGGCCTCGGCTACCCCACCGGGGCAGCGATCCTCATCTCGATCCTGCTGGTCGTCTTCGCCGTCTGGAAGATGTCCGGGATGACCTTCCAGATCCGTGACATCGTCACCTTCCGCGGCGAGGCGCTGTTCTGGTCGGCGATCCTCGTCTCCAACACCCTCGGCACCTCCATGGGCGACTTCCTCTCCGACAGCTCCGGGCTCGGTTACGCCGGTGGCGCGCTGCTCGTGAGTGGGGCGCTCGCTGTGCTGGTCGCCCTGATGAAGGTGCCGGTGGTGCCGAATGTGCTGCTGTTCTGGATCGCCTTCGTCCTCACCCGCCCCCTGGGCGCCACCGCGGGGGACTTCCTGACAAAGCCGGTGGCCAAGGGCGGCCTGGACCTCGGCACCGCCGGGTCCTCGGCCGTGCTCCTGAGCGTCCTGCTCGGTCTGGTGGCCTACGCGCAGGTCCAGGAACGCCGGACCACCGCACCACGGCCGACGGGACGCGAGCCGCTCATTCAGCCGACCGACTGAGTCCGGTCATCCGACAGGCAGGTCGACCCGAAAGCGGGCCCCGTGGGTGTGAGCGCGATCGTGGGACACCTCGCCGCCGACGGTGCGGGCCAGGCGCCGTGCGAGCGGCAGTCCGAGACCCGCGCCGTCGTGCCCGTCGCCGGGGTCGGCGCGGCGGCCGGGCTGGAAGAGGTCGTCGGCGAACGCCGCCGGCACACCGGGGCCGTCGTCGGTGACATCGATGCGCACGCTGCCGGGCAGCTGCCGCGCGGACAGGGTCACCGCCGCGTGTGCGTAGCGGACCGCGTTGGCCAGCAGCGGACTGACGATGCGTTCGAGGAGGGCTGGCGCGACGCCTGCCCGCGGTCCTGGATCCCCCGCGTCGACGGATACCTTCACCCGCTCCGGTGCGTCGAGGCTCGCGACCAGTCGGTGCAGGACCGGTAGGACGGAGGTGGTGCCGGGGGCGGCCGAGGGGTTGTGCGCTTTGTCTCGGGCGTCGTTGAGCAGCGTGTCGCAGATGGTGCGCATGGACTGGGCGGCCTCGGCGATCACCTCATGGGTTGCGCGGGTTTCGGCGGCGGTACGCGGGCGCGTCCGCCACCAGTCGAGTTCGACGACGATCCGGGTGAGCGGGGTGCGCAGTTCGTGGGACAGCTCGCCGGTCAGCTGCTGCTCGTGGCGCAGTACCGTGCGGATGCGGTCCAGCAGAGTGTCCAACGAGGAGCCCAGGCGGGCGAGTTCGGTCGGGTGGTCGTCGGCGCCGAAGCGTTCGTCGGAGGTGACGGCGCTCCACTGGGTGGCCTGGTCGGTCATGGTGCGTACGGGCCGCAGCGCCCGTCCGACGGCCAGGCGTGTCAGGGCGTAGGTGCACGCGAGCATGACGGCGTCCAGGATCAGGGACCCCAGCAGCAGGGTGTCGGCCGAGCTCCGGTAGGGGCCCAGGTCCAGGGCCGTGACCACGGTGGCGCCGTGACGGCCGCCCACGAGATCCGAGCACAGGCGTATGGCGTGCGGGCTTTCGGGATCGACGGTCGAGCAGGCTCGCTCGCGTTGTGCGGCGAGCCGGCCGGCGGCTCGGGCCGGCGTGCTGTCGGCCGTGGTGGCGGGCGGCCGCTCCAGCAAGCGTGCCCCGGAGTAGATCCACACGTTCGCGTCGAGGAGGCGGTCGTTGACGGTCTCCAGGACCCGCACCCGGGGGCCGCTGGTGTCGATGGTCGTGGCGACGGCCGCGGCACGGTTGCGCAATTGGTCGTCCGCCTGGTGCTGCAGGTACCGGTCCATCACGGTGTTGAACGCCACCGTCAGTACGGTCATCAGCAGCGCGGCGGTGGTCAGGGCCACGAGGGAGAGCCGGCCGCGCAGGGTGCGGGGGGTCAGGCGGCGCAGGAGACGGTTCACGACAGGCGGTGCCCGACTCCGCGGGCCGTCGTCAGACTCAGGCCGCTGCCGGCCTCGCGCAGTTTGCGGCGCAGCCGGCTCAGGTACTGATCGAGGGTGTTGTCGCTGACCTGTGCGCCGTCCGGCCAGGCGGCCCTGACCAGGTCGCGCCGGCTCACGATGGCGCCGCCCGCGGCCACGAGGGTGGCCAGCAGCCGGAACTCCGTCGGTGACAGGTCGACGTCGGCTTCACCGGCCCTCGCACTGTGCCGGGTCGCGTCCAGGACCAGATCCCCGGCCGTGGTCACCGCCGCTGGCCCGGCGCGTTTGAGCGCGGCCCGCAGCCGGGCGACGAGTTCGGCAAGATGGAACGGCTTGGGCAGGTAGTCGTCCGCCCCGGCCGAGAATCCCGACAGTCTGTCGGTGAGGTGGTGGCGGGCCGTCAGGAAGATGACCGGGGCGGCGAAACCGTTGGCGCGCAGCGCCTGGCAGACGTCCCGGCCGTCGGCGTCGGGCAGCCCCACGTCCAGGACGACCGCGGCGATGCTGCCGGTGGCCAGCCGCAGGGCGGTGGCGCCGTCGGCGGCGAGCACGGGCTCGAAGTCCTCGTCGAGCAGGCCGCGGCGCAGTACATCACGCAGAGCGTGATCGTCCTCGACGACCAGGATCTTGTGGTGCATGGTTCTCCGCCAGATCTTCGGCCATGGAAAGGGGGCCCGAGATGAACGATGCGGGAAGCCAGCGGGCCATCCCGTACATGCACACTCCGAGCCATCCGGTGGCGAACAGCCAGCCGCCTATGACGTCGCTGAACCAGTGCACGCCGAGATAGACGCGGGACAGGCCCACCAGCACGCCCCAGCACCCGATCACGAGCCGGAGCGCGGTGGCGCCGCGCGGGACGCGCAGCGAGAGAGCGACGATCAGCAGTCCCGCGGTGAGAGCCGCTGTGGTGGTGTGCCCGGAGGGGAAGGCCCAGCCGCCCGCCGACGCCGCCCAGTCGGCGTGCGGCGGACGCGGCCGCTGGAGGAGTGCCATCAACCCGTCACGCAGCGCCTGCCCGCAGCCCAGGCAGGCAAGGCTCAGCGCGGCAGCCCACATCCGTTGCCACGCGGATTGCCCTGCGACCATGCCGGCCAGGATCGCGAGGGCGTACGGGACGGCGCCGCTGCCGGTATCGGTCACCCCGCGGGCCAGCGCCGTCGCCACGTCCGGGCGATGGCCGAGCGACCAGGCCAGCAGACCGTCGTCCGCCCACAGGGGAGCGCCGTCCTGGCCGATCACGACCCAGGTGAGAATGCCGAAGGCCATGAAGGCGCCGAGACCGGCCGTGCCCGCCAGGTCGGCGGCGTCGCGCCGGTTCATGAGGCCGTCACCAGCGGGCGCAGGCGGCCGGAGCGGATCCACCGGCCCAGGGAGGGCGACCACCGCCGCACGGCGGTCATCGACAGGAGCGCGACGAGCCCGCCGACCAGCACTCCGGCCACGACATCGTGCGGATAGTGCACGCCCACCCACACCCGGGAGACCGCCATGGCCACAGCGGCCACGGCCGCGGCCTCCCCCAGTCGGCGCGAGACGAAGAACAGGGCCATCGCAGCGGCAGCCGCGATCGCCGCATGGTTGCTGGGGAAGGACCAGTCCCCAGGCGCCGGACACGCCTCCACGGTCTTCACGCGCAGGCTCTGGCACGGCCGGTCCTCGCCCACCAGCAGCTTCACCACGGCATCCACGCCGTACGCGACGACCACGACAACCGGCACGGCCAGCGCCGTCACCGCCGCCGGGCCCCCGGCCCGGCGCGCGAACCACCAGCCGACGCCTGCCAGGACGGCGAACACCGCGAGCCCATACGTCGACCAGAACGACACCGCGCCGTCCAGCCAGCCCGGCGCATGCCCGGCCATACGCACCACGTGCAGGTAGGCAGCACCGTCGATCGACGAACCGTCGAAAGCCATGATCACCTGCTTTCCGCCTGGGAACCGGCGCTCCGACGCGACCGGCGCACCTCGGCAAGAACCGGGATCAGCGATACGACGACGATCAACGCCACCAGCGGGAGCAGGTAACGGTCGACGTTCGGGATCGACGAGCCCAGCGCAACCCCCGCGAGAGTGAGGCCGACGCTCCACACGAGTCCGCCGACGACCTGCCACAGCGTGAACGTCCGCACCGGCACTTCCAGCGCGCCCGCCATCGGATTGAGCACGGTCCGCACGACCGGTACGAAGCGGGCCAGCACGATGGCCTTCGCATATCCGTACCGCTCCAGCAGTTCCTCGGCGCGTTTCGCGCCCTCGTGCAGGCGCTGTGAGCGGCTGCGGGCCAACACGGCTCCGCCCGCCTTCCGGCCGAGCAGATACCCGCACTGCGCCCCGAGCAGCGCTCCTGCCGCAGCCGTGACCAGCAACGGTCCCAGGGACAGGTGCACACCTTGTGCGGTGGAGCCCGTGCACAGCAGACCCGCCGTGAACAGCAGTGAGTCGCCCGGCAGGAAGAACCCGATCAGCAGTCCCGTCTCGGCGAACAGCACCGCCCCCACCCCGACCACTCCGAAGGCGGCCAGCAGAGAATGGGCATCGAGCACGTTGACAGCGAGCTGCGACGATAGGTGGACGGGTGTGGACATCGTCGCGACCCCTTCGGTCCGGCGGAGCGGGCGCGTCGCGATAGCACCCACCAGTGACTACAATCGTGTAGACGGTCTACTGAACTGTAGACGATAACGGGGTGAGGATGGTTCTTATGACCGACCCGAAGGACGAACGTCGGCCGGCCGGCGAGCTCGAAGCAGCCGTGATGGCCGCCCTGTGGGCCGCCGGCGCACCACTCACCCCGGCGCAGGTCCAGGCCGAGCTCTCCTCCGGCCTCGCCCGTACGACGGTGACGACCATCCTGTCCCGCCTCTACGACAAGGGCGTCGTCGACCGCGAGCGACAAGGACGCGGCTACGCCTACATCCCTGTGCAGGACGCTCCCGGGCTGACCGCCCAACGCATGCACACCGAGCTCGACCGGGACGCCGACCGCGAGACCGTCCTCGCCCGGTTCGTCGCCCGGCTCAGCCCGGACGACGGGGAGCTGCTGCGCCAACTGCTGGAGGCCGACGAGCAGTGATCGCCCTCCTTCTGATTCCGCTCCTGCTGCCCTTCACGTTGCCGGTCCTGGGCCGTCGCGCCCTCGCACGCCTCGACCCGGTCACCGTCCTGCGCGCACTGACCGCCTGTGTTCTAGCGTGCGCCGGTGCAAGCGTGGCCGCCCTCGGCGCCCTCGTGCTGATCGGACTGCTCAAGCTCTCCCTCTTCGCGCAACTGGGCGAGCTCATCCACCCCCTGCGCACCCCCTCGGACCTGATCGTCTTCCCGGCCGCCGCGCTCGCCACCGGCGCGCTCACCCTCGGCACCTGGACCCTCGCACGCTCGGCCGTGCGGCAGATCCGGGCCTTCCGCACGGCTCGTACGGAGGCCGACCGCCGCCCCGCCGCCGGCGACCTGTGCGTCGTCGACTCACCGCACCCGGACGCGTACGCCCTCCCCGGCAGGCCCCACCGGATCGTCGTCACCACCGCGATGCTGCGCAGCCTCGACCCCGCCGAACGAGAAGCACTCTTCGCCCACGAGCGGGCCCACAACGCGGGCGGCCACCACTATTTCCTGGCCTGCGCCGAACTCGCCGCCCACTGCCACCCCGCGCTCCACGCCACGCGTGCCACCATCCGGCTCGCCGCGGAACGCGCCGCCGACGAGAGCGCCGCCGCAGCGGTCGGCGACCGCCGCCTCCTGGCACGGGCCATCGCCCGCGCCGCCCTCGCGGGGGACGCTCAGCTCTCCACCCGCCCGGACTTCGCCCCCGCCGCGACCACGGGCCCCGTTCCCCAGCGGGTCGCCGCCCTTCTCAACCCTGGCCACGGCCGCTCGAACACCAGGCCATGGATCGCCCTGCTCCTCACCGTCTGCGCGATCCTGCCCGTCGCGGCCGCGACCACCGGCGTGGCGGACTTCCATCACGAGGTCGAGGTCGCCCAGGGCGAAGAGAACCCGTAAGGGCTCGGCGCATCCCGCAGCCAGGGCCGAAGCTGTGGGAGTCCCTGGACACGTGCGTCGGACGACGGCTTCGGGGAACTCGAAACGCTGACCTCATCCCGACGAGAGGGAAAGCCGCGGGAAGAACGAGGAGGAGCGTCATGCCTGCCGGATCGAGTTCCAAGCGGGAACGGCAGTACGAGCACATCAAGAAGAGCGCCCAGGACCGGGGCGAGTCCACCGGACGGGCCAAGGAGATCGCCGCCCGGACGGTCAACAAGGAGCGGGCGAGGTCGGGCGAGTCGAAGACCGCGAGCAAGACGTCGACCCGTGACCCCAAGTCCGCGTCCCAGCGGGGCGGTCAGCGCTCGCACAGCGGTGCGCAGGGACCGACCAAGGACCAGCTGTACGAAGAGGCGAAGAAGCGCAACATCGAGGGCCGCTCCTCGATGACCAAGCAGCAGTTGCAGAACGCGCTCGGCCGTTGAGGCGGTGAGGCGGGTGCGGCCCGAGGTGGACCGGATCGCACGGCCCTGGGGCGACCGCACCCCCTACGGACGCGGTGAAGCCTGGCCGGTGCGGGTCGACTCGTATCTCGAACCCGGCGTCACCGCCGACACCGTCGAACGATGGGTCCCCACCGCGTCGCTGTTGCACTCCACCGGGGACGCGATGGACGTCGCCGTCGCCCACGGCCGGATCGTCGGGGTACGCGGACGGTCCGGTGACCGGGTGAACCATGGCCGGCTCGGGCCGAAGGACCTGTTCGGCTGGCAGGCCAACCAGGCCAAGGACCGGCTGACCACTCCGCTGATCCGCCAGGGCGGCCGCCTGACGCCCTGCGGCTGGGACATGGCCATGGACCGGATCGTGGCCCGGAGCCGGGAGTCGCTGGACGAGGGCGGCCCCGGCTCCGTCGGCTTCTACACCACGGGCCAGCTGTTCCTGGAGGAGTACTACACCCTGTCGGTGATCGCCCGCGCCGGGATCGGCACCAACCATCTCGACGGCAACACCCGGTTGTGTACGTCGACCGCCGCCGCGGCCCTGAAGGAGACCTTCGGCTGCGACGGCCAGCCCGCCTCCTACACGGACGTCGACCACGCCGACGTCATCGCGCTGTTCGGGCACAACATGGCCGAGACGCAGCCCGTGTTGTGGATGCGGGTCCTGGACCGCCTGGCGGGCCCGGATCCGCCGAGCCTGGTCTGTGTCGACCCCCGCCCCACCCAGGTCGCCCGCCACGCCAGGGTCCATCTCGCGCCGCGCGCCGGTACGAACGTGGCCCTGCTCAACGCTCTCCTGCACGAGATCATCCGCACCGACCGCGTCGACCACGACTTCGTCGACGCCCACTGTGTCGGCTTCGACGAACTCACCGAGCGCGTCGCCGACTGCACCCCCTCCTGGGCCGCCGGCATCTGCGACGTACCGGCCGGGAAGATCACCGAGGCGGCCGAGATCCTTGGCGGCGCCGAGCGGCTGCTGTCCACCGTTCTCCAGGGCGTCTACCAGTCCCACCAGGCCACCGCCGCCGCCTGCCAGGTCAACAACCTCCAGCTGATCCGCGGCATGCTCGGCCGGCCGGGCTGCGGGGTCCTGCAGATGAACGGCCAGCCCAGCGCCGAGAACACCCGCGAGTGCGGGGCCGACGGCGACCTGCCGGGCTTCCGCAACTGGGAGAACGAGGCACACGTCGAGGACCTCGCGCGCATCTGGAACGTCGACCCCTCCCGCATCCCGCACTACGCCCCGCCCACCCCCGCGATGCAGATCTTCCGCTTCGCCGAACAGGGCTCGATCCGCATGCTGTGGATCACCGGCACCAACCCGTTGGTCTCCCTCCCCGAGCTCCACCGGATCCGGGAGATCCTTGGCCAGGAACGGCTCTTCACCATCGTCCAGGACCTGTATCTCTCCGAGACCGCCCAGCTCGCGGACGTGGTCCTGCCCGCCGCGACCTGGGCGGAGAAGACCGGAACGCTCACCAACGCCGACCGCACCGTCCACCTCTCCGAGAAGGCCGTCGACCCGCCCGGCGAGGCCCGCGCGGACCTGGACATCTTTCTGGACTACGCCCACCGCATGGAGTTCCGCGACAAGGACGGCCGCCCGCTGGTCGGCTGGCACGACGCCGAGTCGGCGTTCGAGGCGTGGAAGCGGTGCAGCCGCGGCCGGCCCTGCGACTACACCGGGATGACGTACGACCGGCTGCGCGGCGCCGGTGGCATCCAGTGGCCCTGCACCGAGGACGCCCCGCACGGCAGCGAACGGCTCTACACGGACGGCATCTCCTGGGCGGCTCCGGACGACTGCGAGGATTACGGCAAGGATCTGGTGACCGGCGCGTCCGTCTCCGAGACCGAGTACCGCGCCCTCAACCCCGACGGCAAGGCGGTCCTGAAGGCCGCCGAGTACGTACCGCCGCACGAGACGACCGATGAGACCTACCCCCTCCAGCTGATCACCGGCCGGACCCTGTACCACTTCCACACCCGTTCCAAGACCGGCCGTGTCCCGCAACTGAACTCGGCCGCACCGGAGTTGTGGGTGGAGGTCTCCGCCGGCGAGGCACTGCGGCACGACGTGGCCGAGGGCGACCTGGTCGAGGTCACCAGCCCACGCGGCTCGGTGCGCGGCCGACTGCGGGTCACCGGCATCCGCGACGGCATGGTGTTCCTGCCCTTCCACTACGGCTACTGGGACACCCCCGAAGGCCACCGCCCCGGCGCGAACGGCGGCCGGGCGGCGAACGAGACGACGATCACCCAGTGGGACCCCGTCTCCAAACAACCCCTGTTCAAGACCGCAACCGCCCGCCTCGCTCTCGTCCAGCGCGGCGACGGGACCGGCTGCCCGGCCCCGACCACCACCGCGTCGGCCCCGGTGGACCCGGAGCATGTCCCGCCGACACGGGGTGGTTCAGCGGCCATGGCCGACCAGAGCGAAGGCGGAAGCGGACCGTGAGCGGCATCCCGATCGTCCTGTGCGCCCTGCACGACGGCGAACGCGGGCTGGAGTGGGACCTCCTCGCCGCTGCCGACCGGCATCGCGTCGAGCACGAGTTCCACCACGTGGCCAAGGACGTCGCCCGCTGGTCCCACGAACACGCCGATCGCATCGCCCGCGCCGCCGAATCGTACGACCTGCACCTGCCAGGGCCCGCGGAGCACCCGGAGCCCGGCCCGCTGGCGACCGTCCGGCAGAGCCTCAGCCGGGCCGTCGGCCGCCGGACCGCTCCCGGCCTGCTCCTGCTCCGTGATCTCCGCGACCTCCACCTCGCCGCCTCCGAGAACTCCCTCAGCTGGGAGATGCTCGCGCAGGTCGCACAGGCCACCAAGGACACCGAACTGCTCGGCCTGGCCGCGTCCTGCCACCCCGAGACCCTGCGCCAGATGCGCTGGACCAACACCCTGATCAAGACGCTGTCGCCGCAACTGCTCACCAGTCTGTGAGCTCAGCCCTCGACGCCCGTGGAGGTGTGGGCCGCGCCGACCGGCTTGGATTCGGGAGATCCGCGCTGACGCAGATAGACCGAGAGAATCGCCATCGACGCGACGGCCAGGAGTTCGGACTGCCAGTTCTGCAGCGTCCGGTTCCAGAAATCGGCCGAGCCCAGGTACTGCGGCCAGGAGACCGGTGCCTGGAGCTGACGCAGGTGCTGCTCGTTGTACGCGGCCACGCCGGTGATGGACTGGGCCAGCCACGACCACAGGAAGATCGCGCCCATGACGAGGCCCAGGGAACTCGCGTACACCTTCTGCCGCCATCCCGTGGACGCCGCCCAACGGGGTGAGGAGGAGCCGGCGTGGCCGCCGACCTTCTGTTCCCGATCGCTTTCCACACCGGCCATGTCCAGGCTCTTGGACTCGGGCGAGCCGCGTTGCAGCAGCCAGACGGTGCCGAGGACGTAGAGGAAGAACTGCAGATACTCCGACTGCCAGTTCTCGGTGACGTCCACGGCGAAGTCGGAGGTCGCGAGGTACGGGAGAAAGCCGATCGGCTGCAGCCCCTCGGTGACCAACTGGTTGTTGAAGTCGGCGTGGCCGGACACGGCCTGGCCCGCGAGAGTGAGCAGAAAGCCGGTCCCGAAGGCCAGCGTGAGGCTGTTGTGCTTCACGAACCGAGTCAGGCGGCTCACCGGTGCATCAACCCCACGGCGGTGAAGTAGCCGAGTCCGGCGCCGATCGTGAGCAGCAGCGACGTGAACAGGGTGCGCATCCTCCGGTCACCCCCCTTTGATCTGGCACTGGTAAGGCCGGTGAGGGCGCGGCACACAGCCTGCCGCGGTCACCTTCCAGCCGGACGGGAAGACCGACAGGAACAGCGTGTCGGCGGTGAGGACCACCCGTGCCTGCCGCCCGTAGACCTGGACCTCGCGCACCGCCCCCGCGGGGGACAGCTGCTCCTCGACGAGTGCCTTGGCGCAGGGCATCGTCGCCGACTGCCCGAGTTCCTGCCGTGTCCCGGGGGCCAGCGCCGCACAGGCGCGCGTCCCGTCGGCGCGCCGGACGCTCTCCTCGAAACGCACGGCTGCCCGGGATGCGGCGGCTTCCCGCTCACCGAGCGTGCTGCACGAGCTCAGACAGACGACGCAGGCGACCACCAGCAGGCCCGTGCCCCTCCAGCGCGACAAGGACGCCTCCACTCGTTGCCGTCGGGTCCGTCCGGCCATGCTGAGCGGCGGACGAAGCCCCGCGACGCAGCCGCGCCGTGCCGCCAGGCGGACGTAGATCTATCGGGCTACGCCCGCCTCTGGCGTACCCGCTGGTCAGCGGGGTGTGTGTGAGGGCATGGCGGTGCCGGGTCTGCGCGTTTCAGCGGTCTTCAGGGCCTCGGCGCGGTAGTCGTGGGGCGTGGTGGCGTAGGCGGCGCGGAAGGCGCGGCTGAAGGTCGACGCGCTGGTGAAACCCCAGCGGGCGGCGATGGTTTGAATGGGCTGGTGGCGCAGGCCGGGGGAGGCCAGGTCGGCGCGGCAGTGTTCGAGGCGACGCCGGCGGATCGATGCCGCGACTCCCTCGTGCCGGCCCTCGAACAGCTCGTACAAGCTGCGGAGCGAGACATGGTGGCGGTCGGCGATCAGTCGGGGAGTCAGGCCGGGGTCTCCAAGGTGGTGCTCGATGTAGGCATCGATCTGCCGGAGCAACGCGTTGGCCCGGACCTCGGCAGGCATGTCCCTTGTGGCGCCGATCTGCTGGGACAGACACGAGGTGGCCAGTTCCACGGCCATGTTCCCGAGCCCGTTCAGATCCTGGGGCCGGCAGTCGGGGCCGTTGTCGGCGAGCGCGAGCAGGAACTGGGCCAGGATCGCCCCCATGCCCGCTCCCGCCGGGAAGCGCTGCGCCAGGAGCCGGTCGGCCTGCTGGGAGGGCAACAGCATGTGCGCCTTGGGTATCTGAAGGACGAACACCTCGACGTTCTGGCCGTCCGTCCCCGAGCCGGACTCGTACGGGCGGGAGGTGTCCCACAGCGCCATGTCGCCGACGTGCAGCTCGGACTCGTGACCGTGCTGTGCGAACCACGCGGATCCCTTGGTCACCAGGCCCAGTTGGTACTGCTCCGGGTCTCCCCTGCGGATCAGTGCGGGTGTGCGACGCGACAGGAGGGGGGAGTAGGAGAACTTCGACACCTGGACCGTTCCGAGGTCCAGCACCGCGCCCTCGGCGTAGAAGCCGGTCGTGTCGTGCGGGCTGAACGCCGTCGGCATCAACGCACTGGACACCATGTCCGCGAACCAGTCGAAGCTGTCCGCCGCCGGCACGGATGCTGTCGAACCGCCTTGCCACATCGTGAGTCCCCCATGTCTCGCTGCTCACTGCCGATGATGATCTTTGTGATGATCAGCAGTTTGCTGATGGGGGCTCAAGAGGCGGCACCGGCTCGCCGCACGCAGTGCGCAGGAAAGCCGCACGGCATGCACACACGCGTCCGTTCGGCGCTGACAGGATCACGACATGCGAAAGATCAACAAGGTAATCCTCACGGTCGCGTCCGCCATCACCCTCACTCTCGGCGTCTCCACCGCCGCCCACGCCGACGGCACGGTCACTTGGCAGAACGTCGACCCCGACACCCATATCTGCCTCGGCCACATCACCGACTTCTGGGGCACCCCCGACGATGTCGCCATGCGGGGCTGCTCCAACGGTGAGGCCAAGTGGTACGACCAGAACCTCGGCGGGAACGAATGGCTGCAGCGTGACGACGCCGACAGAAACTACTGTCTGACCGCCTACTCCGACCACGACGTCTACATGGAGCAGTGCAGCGGCAACGACTGGCAGCGCTGGTACGAGGAGAAGGTCAACGGCCACTGGCACCTCCACCACAAGGCCACCCAACAGTGCCTGCAGGCCGACGACCTCGGCAAGGGCATCGTCGTCCGGCCCTGTGACTACTCGGCCGAGAACCAGATGTGGGACTGAGGAACGCGAGGAAGGCGCGGGACTGGGCTCCTCGTCGAGGACCGCGCCTTTCCTCGATCGACGCGCGTCAGATCAGGCGCTTGAGTACGCCCTCGACGGCGTCCACGAGAGCATCGCCCTCGGTGCCGGGGCGGCGGACCAAGCCGACCTCGACATCGGGGAGTTGAGGCAGACCACGCACGGCGGTCCCCGCTTCGGCGGTGGCGGGGAGGAGGGCCGCGGCGCCCAGTCCGGCGCGGACCGCCGCCCGGACACCCGGCAGGCTGGTGCTCTCGAAGGCGGTGCGCCAACCGCGTCCGGCCGCTTCGAGGGCATCGAGCAGTGGCCGGCGCCAGCGGCACGGCTGGGAGAACAGCACCAGGGGGAGCGGGTCGAGCATCGTGTCCAGGCCGGGCGCCGCCGACCAGACGAGCGGGAGGCGCACGGTCCAGCGCGGTGGCTGGGGCAGGTACGCCGGGTCGCACAAGGCCAGCTGAATACGGCCCTGCTCGTACGCCTCGCGGAGAACGGGGCCGGGGCCGCTGATGAGCTCCAGCGTGGCGTGGGGGTTCACGCGGGTGAAGTCGGCCAGCGCCTGGGGGAGCGGTGCGGCGGTGAGATCCTCCAGCAGACCCACCCCGCAGTGACCCTGGACGGCCGGTGCGGTGGCGGTGAGCGCTTGAGCGGACAGGGCCAGAATGCGTTCGGCGTACGGCAGCAGGGCCTCGCCGGCCTTGGTGAGGGTGACACCGGCGGCGGTGCGATGCAGCAGCGACTGCCCGACGGAGCGCTCCAACCTGCGTAGCTGCTGGCTCAGCGCGGGCTGGCTGTGTCCCAGCACGGTGGCGGCGCGGCTGATGCTGCCGGAACGGGTGCAGGTGACGAAGACCCGCAACTGTGCCATGTCGAGATCCAAGCTCATAACCAAGGATTATGCAGCCCCTTCGAGATTCGTCACTTCCTTCTGGCTCCGGCGGACCGTAGCGTCGGCCGCATGCACTACCGCCATGTCGATGTCTTCACCTCCGCGCCCTACAGCGGCAACAGCCTCGCCGTCTTCCCGGATGCCACCGGGCTCAGCGGTGCCCAGATGCAGCGGATCACCCAGGAGCTGCGGCACTTCGAATCGATCTTCCTGACACCTGACGAAGCCTCGGACAAAGCCACGGACGAAGCCCCTGACGCAGCGTCCGGCGGGGCCTGGCGTGCGAGGGTTTTCGACCTCGTCGAGGAACTGGACTTCGCCGGTCACCCGGTTATCGGGGCGGCCTGCGTGCTGCACGCCCAGCACGGCACGCACGAGCGGGAGACCTGGACGCTGCGGCTGAGGGCCCGCACGGTGGAGGTGACCACGCGGCGCCGCGCACCCGGGCGGTACGCGAGCGTCCTGGACCAGGGCCGGGCCTTCTTCCTCGGCCGCCCTGACCCCGAGCAGGTGAAGGACATCGCGGCGTGGTTCGGCCTCGACAGCGACGACCTGGACCCGCGTCTGCCCCCGGAGGTCGTCTCGACGGGACTGCGCTACCTGGTGGTCCCGGTCCGCGAGGGCGCGCTGGCCCGGGCTCGCATCGCCTCGGACATCACCGGGCGACTGGCCGCTCTCGGCGCCCAGTTCGCGTACGTCCTCGACGCCGACGCCCTGGAGGCGCGGCACTGGAACAACGACGGGCTGACCGAGGACGTGGCCACCGGCAGCGGGGCCGGATGCGCGGCCGCGTACCTGCGCCGCCACGGCCGTATCGACGACGGCACAGAGGTGACCCTGCGTCAGGGCCGCTTCACCGGACGGCCCAGCGAGATGACGATCAGCGCTCACGGTGAGGGGGAGGACATCCCCTCCGTACGCGTCGGCGGCGAGGTCGCCTTCGTCGGCGAGGGACGACTGGAGGTGCTGCCTTGATGGGCGCCGCCGCCCTGGACGTGATTCCGGCGTACGTCGGCGCGGACACCGTCCGTGCGGTCGTGGGCTACGAGGACGTCGTCGAACCCGTGGCGGCGGCCCTCGCCGACTACAGCCGCGGACTGGGTGACTCACCGGTGGCGGTGTTCTCACCGGCGGGCCGGGACGGCGATGTGCACGTGAAGTCGGCCTGGCTGCCCGGCCGATCGGTCTTCACGGTGAAGGTGGGCACCTGGTTCCAGGAGCGGGCCCGGCGGGGCGGCACCCCGGGGGCCGGTGTCGTCGCCGTGTTCGACGCCCGCACCGGCGACCTGCGGGCCCTGCTGGAGGACGAGCACCACCTGTCCGACATCCGCACCGCGGCGGCCGGCGCCCTGGCCGCCCGCACACTGGCCCGGCCGGACGCGACCGTACTCGGCGTGCTGGGTACGGGAGTTCAGGCATATCTGCAGACGCTGGCCGCGGCGGACGAACTGCCGATCCGGGAGGTACGGATCTGGGGGCGCCGAGAGTCCCGCGCACTGCGCCTGGCCGCCGCCCTCACCGCCCGCCGCCCCGACCTGCGCGTGGCCCCGGTGGGCACCGCCCGCCAGGCGTGCGAGGGCGCCGACATCCTGGTGACGGCCACCGCCAGTACCGAACCGCTGGTCGACGCGGCCTGGCTGTCGCCCGGCGTGCACATCACCGCCGTAGGGGCCGACGATCCGGCCAAGGCCGAACTGTCCCCGGCCTGCCTCGAACGCGCCGACCGGATCGTGGTCGACAGCCGCGCCCTGACCGCCGTCCACGGCGACCTCGCCCGGGCCGGCGCCGACGTCCAGGACTTCGCGGAACTGGGCGAGGTCCTCACGGGCGCGGCGCCGGGTCGCGAGCACGGCGACGAGATCACCGTGTGCAAGCTGATCGGCCTGGGTGTGCAGGACCTGGCCGCCGCCGAGGTCACCCTGGAGCGTCTACGAGACCCCGACCGAGGGCGCGTCCGGAGACCACCGGCCTCGGCGATTGACCTGAACGAACAAGCAGCTCCCGACCGTGCGGTCGCGAGGACCCGAACGCATCATGACGGCGATCAGGATCTCTTGCTGCCTCGAACCTGACGGTCCAGGAACTCGATCAGCCGAGTTTCCGAACCGGCAAGCCTCTCCCGCTGTTCAGGGGGGAGCGAGGCGAGGGCATCCACCAGGACGCGCTTCCGCGGGATGCACACCATGTTGCCGGTATAGACCCGGCAACCGGAACACCAGGCGAGCCCGACGCACCTCTCGAAGAAGGAGGACTCGGGCGGATAGAACCGGTACTGGTACGAGCGGACGGGCGTCGCGCAGGCGGCGCAGATCCGACGGTCCCCATCGGCGACCGTGTCCCACGTCCCGACCTTGCGCCAGTGCTGTCGCCCGGCCCGTTCTCTTCAAGTCGTCATGCCCGGCATTATTTCCCACCCCGAGTCCTCCGGCGCAACCGTCCCGGTGGAACTCGGCAGCGCTCACGATCCCGAGCGCAGTCCCAGGACGCTGTGCTCCACCAGGCCGGCGGGAAGGTCGCTCTTTCCCGAGGCCCGGGCGGTCAACTCCACAAGGCCGGCGCGGAGATCGGTCGCGGGCTCGCCGAGGACGATCGCGCTGATGATCAGTTCCAGCATCAAACAGTGGTAGTCGTCGCTCATGCTCCGAAGGCGCTCGGGATCGGCTTCCACGGCGGCGGAGGCGATCTTCCACCCGCCGCCGGTGACGGGGACGAAGGACGCCTCATAGACGCCGTGACCGGTCCAACTCCGGTGCAGGAAAAGGACATCGCCTTCGGCGAAGACGTTCCACTTCTCATCCATGTCCCGGGCTCGGTATCCGCGCCGGATCCGGTCCCAGTCCGCGTCGGTCCAGACTCGGTCCGGCAACGGGTGCACCGGCCGGGGCGTGTTGATCCGATGGAGGCGCCGGAACGACTCTCGGGTCAGTGGGGCATCGGCAGTCATGACGTGATCCTACGGAGGGCGCCACCCCGAGCGGATGTCCGGAGCTTCGAGTGAATCCCCTTGCGCAATGGTCAAGAATCGTTGACCATTGCTCGCATGCCTGCCGATGACCTTCCCGAGACGTTTCACGTCACCACCGACGAACAGCTGCGCGCCGTCTCCAATCTGACGCGCCATCGGATCATGGCCGTGCTCCGCTTCGAGCCGGCGACCATCACCCAGATCGCCGAGCGGGTGGGCCTCGCGAAGGGAAGTTCCAGCTATCACGTGCGGCTGCTGGAGCGGGCCGGCCTGGTGAAGGTGGTTCGGACGCGGAAGGTGCGCGGTGTCACCGAGCGGTACTACGCGATGGCCGCCCGGTCGATCGCGCTGCCGGATCCGGGCGAGGGAGGGCCGGACGTGCTGATGCGGCACGCCGTGGCCGACCTGGAGGCATCGCCGAAGGACGGCGAGCGGCACGTACGGATGGCTCATCTGCGGCTCACCGACGAGCAGTTCGCGGAACTGGGGGCGCGGCTGCAGGCCCTGGCGGACGAGTACCGGGAGTTGTCCGACCCGTCCCTGCCGGACGCGTCGCTCGTCTTCGCACTGTTCCACCCGGCACGCGGCGAGCAGGCCGAGGAGGAGACCAAGTGACCTCAGACATCCGGAAGTTGCCGTCCGGGTTCGGACGGCTGTGGACCGCGCAGACGGTGTCCTCCCTCGGTGACGGTGTGTCACATGCCGCACTGCCGCTGCTCGCGCTGACGCTGACGCGGGATCCGATGGCGCTCGCCGTCGTCACGGCCGCCGGGACGCTGCCGTGGCTGCTCTTCGGGGTGCTCGGCGGTGCGCTGGTGGACCGCTGGGACCGCCGGCGCACGATGTGGGTCATGGACGCGGCGCGTGCGGTGCTGCTCGCGATACCGGCCGCGGCGGCCGCTCTCGACGCGCTGAGCATCGCGCTGCTCGCGGCCGTCGCCTTCCTGCTCGGCCTCGGCGGACTCTTCTTCGACACGGCCGCCACGGCCTATCTGCCGGACCTGCTCGGCCGGGACCCCGCGCTGCTGGAGCGAGCCAACTCCCGGTTGCGCGGCGCCCAGACCGCCATGTCCGGCTTCGCGGGACCCCCTGCGGGCAGTGCGCTGCTCATGCTCGGGCGGGCGGTTCCGCTGCTCGCCGACGCGCTGTCGTTCACGGTCTCCGCCCTGCTCGTACGGTCGCTTCCCGCCCTGCCCCGGCCCGTGCCGGAGGTCCGGGAGTCGCTGCTTGGGCAGGCGCGGGCCGGGGCCTCGTACGTCTTCCGGGACCGTTTGCTGCTCGGGCTCGCGCTCCGCCCGGCGGTCGGGAACATCGCCTTCCTCGCGGTGGAGACCGTGCTCCCCCTCTTCGCGCACGACCGCCTCGGCATCGACACCTACGGCTTCGGCCTGCTCCTCACGGCGGAGGCCGCCGGCGGCCTGCTCGGTGCCGGTATCGCCTCCCGCCTCGGCCGGCGTCTCGGCACCGGCACCGCACTGACCTGCACGGCCGCCCTCGAAGGGCTCGCCGTCCTGGGCCTTGCCGCTGCCCCCGACCCGTATGTGGCCGGGCTGGCGCTCGCCGTCTGCGGGGCCGGGATGGGCGCCACGATGGTGCTCGCGCCCTCGCTCCGGCAGGCGATCGTCCCGGCCCATCTCATGGGCCGGGTCGCCTCCACCTCCCGCATGCTCGCCATGTGCGCCGCCCCCATCGGTGCCTTCCTCGGCGGCTGGCTGGCCACCACCTACGACCTCCGCACCCCGCTCTACGCCGCGGCCGCCCTCCTGCTGGCGATGACGGCCGTCACGGCGTCCATGACCGACAACCGCCGGGTCGAGGCGGCCCTGCGTGCCGCGGCCCCGGGCGACGCTCCGGGTGACCCGGCAGCGACCCGGGCGGCGGGCAAACCGGCGGAAAAGCTGGAATCCGTCTAGGCCCCCGGGTCGGTGGCGCCCAGAGTGTGGCGTGGAGATGATCGGGTGACGCAGGGGGTGTGATGGCCACGCGCTTCGCGATCCTGGGGACCATCGAGGTGTGGCGGGACGGGGTCCCGATCGATGTGGGGCACGGGATGCAGCGGCGCGTGCTGGCGGCGTTGCTCGTCGACGCGGACCGGGCGGTGTCGGCCGACGCGCTGGTGGACCGGGTGTGGGGGGACGCGGAGGCGGCGTACGGCCGGAGGAATCTGTACGGATACCTCTCCCGGCTGCGGCGAGCCCTGGCCGCCGACGGCACCGCCATCACGCGGGAGCGGGGCGGGGGCTACCGGCTGGCGGTCGAGCCCTCGGTGGTGGACGCACACCGCTTCCGCGATCTCTCGGCCCGGGCCCGGCAGGCGGGCAGTGACGTAGCGGCGGAGGCCCTGTGGCGGGAAGCCCTGGCGCTGTGGCGGGGCAGCCCGTTCGCCGGGGCGGACACCCCCTGGTTCAACGCGCAGCGCGACCTCCTCGACGGCGAGCGGCTTGCCGCCGAGCTGGAACTGGCCGACGTGCGGCTGCGCCTGGGGCGGCACGACGAGATGGCGAGCGAACTGGCCGCCCGGGCCGAGGCGTATCCCCTCGACGAACGGGTGATCGGGCAGCTGGTTCTGGCGCTGTTCCGCTGCGGACGGCAGGCCGAAGCGCTGGAGGTGTACGAACGCGCCCGGCGGCGACTCGCCGACGAGCTGGGTGTCGACCCCGGCGCGGCCTTGCGGCGGCTGTTCGAGCGCATCCTCAATGGCGACCCCGAACTGGCCGCGCCCCGCTCCGGCGCGCCGCCCGCCACCACGAAAACCGTCGGCACGAGCGGCACGGCGGCGAACCCGCCGGCGGCACGCCAGCTCGTACCCCGGCTCCTGCCGGCGGACCTGTCCCTCTTCGTCGGCCGGGAGGCGGAGGTGGAGGAGGCGTGTCGGCTGCTGGGCGAAGAACGGCCCGGTCCGGTGACGCTGCTGGTCACCGGCCCCGCCGGAGTGGGCAAGAGCGCCTTTGCCATCCGTACGGGGCACCGGCTCGCCGACCGTTTCCCCGATGGTCAGCTGCACGCGGATCTGCGAGGCTTCGACGACGAGCCGGCCGAGCCGTTCACGGTCCTCGGCACCTTCCTGCGCGCGCTCGGCATCCCCGGCGGTACCGTGCCCGCGGAACTGACCGGCCGCGTCCATCTCTACCGCACCCTGCTGGCGGGGCAGCGGATACTCGTCGTCCTGGACAACGCGGCCAGTGCCCAGCAGGTCAGCGACCTCCTGCCCAGCGGCGCGGGCTGCGCCACCATCGTCACCAGCCGCACCACCATGGCGGAACTGGGCGGCCGCCGGCTCCCCTTGGGCGTCCTGGCCCCCGCGACAGGGCTCGACCTGCTGCGCGAGATGCTGGGCCGGGACCGCACCGACGCGGAGTCCGGGGCGGCCCGCTCCATCGTGGAGACCTGCGGCGGCCTTCCCCTCGCGGTGTGGGTCGCCGGTGCGCGGCTGGCCGCCCGACCGCACTGGCCGCTGGCCAGGGTGGCGCGCGCCCTCGCCGACGAGCGGCGCAAGCTCGACGAGTTGGCGGTCGGCCACATCGCCGTACGGGCCAGCCTCGAACTGACCTACCAGCAGATGACCCCGGTGACGCGACATGCCCTGCGGATGGTCGCCCTGCTGCCCCGGCCGAGCTTCTCCGCGTGGGCGCTGGCCGCGCTGCTGGACATGGGATTGTCCGAGGCGGAGGCGGTCCTGGACGACCTGATCGAGGTGCACCTGGTGCAGACCGGGTCGGTGAACGCGACCGGCATCCGCTATCAACTGCACGACCTGGTACGGCTGTTCGGCAGTGAGCGCGCGGAGCAGGACGTCCCGGAACGGGATCGCGGGGCCGCGCTCAGCCGGCTGCTCGGGGCGAGCCTGCACCTCGCCGACCGGGCCGCGGACACCCTGAAGGTCGACTTTCAAGGCATCTCGCAGCTGGACCTGGCCTCCTGGCGGCTGGGCTCCGCCGAGGCCGATCAGCTGCTCGCCGATCCGCTCGCCTGGTTCCACGAGGAACGCCAGTTCCTGATCGACGTGGCGGAGCAGGCGCTGGACACCGCGGAGGGCGTCGCACCCGCCGCCGGGCTGGCCACCGCCCTCACCACCCTCTTCCAGGTCGGCAGCCACTTCGACGACTGGGAGCGGCTCCAGAACCGGGCGCTCAAGGCGGCCCTGAGCTGCGGCGACCGGCACAGCGCCGCGAAGGTCCACCGTTGCCTCGGCGAACTCACCACCATCCTCGACCGCTACCCGGAAGCACTGGACCACTTCGAGCAGGCTCTGCTGCTCGCCGAGGGCGAGGGGCCCACCTACCGGGCCAGTGCCACGGCCGGGCTGGCGTATGTGCACCGGCTTCTCGGCCAGTACGCACGCGCCGTGCCCCGTTTCGAAGAGGCCGCCCAACTCGCCGAGTCGGCGGGCAATGTCAACTGTCTCGTCTACGCGACCAACGGCCTCGGCGTCATCGACCTCGAACAGGGCCGCGTCGAGGACGCGATCGCACGGTTCACGACATGCCTGCGGGTCAGCCGGGTCGCGGGATACCGGCCGGGGGAGGCCCAGGCCCTGCGATGTCTGGGCCAGAGCCACCGTGCACGCGGCGCGTACCCGGCCGCCGCCGACGCCTACCGGCGGGCTGCCGCGATCAGCGAGGACCTCGGCGACCATCTCAGTGCCACACACGCCACCTGTTGGCTGGGGGACGTCCTCGTCCGGCAGGGCGAGCATTGGGAAGGACGCCGTCTGCTGGCCCGCAGCCTGTGGACGTACCGGGAACTGGGCAACCTCTGGGGTGAGGCGGCGACCCTGTACGCACTCGCCGAGGCGCACCTCGCGGTGGGCCGTCCGGCGCAGGCCCGCCGACGCGCCGAAGCCGCCGTCAGGCTCTGGAGGCAGATCGGCTCCAGCAGGTGGCTGGCCGTCGGCCTCGACACCCTGGCCGAGGCACATGCCCTGGCCGGCGATCACACGGCAGCGGCTCGTGCCCGCGAGGAGGCGGAAGAGGTACGTGCGGCCTGAAGGTTCGGTCACCGGCCCAGGCGTTGTCAGGGGATCCGGGCCGCGGCGGTGTCGCGGAGGAGTCCGGCGAAGGTCTGGGCGGCGGGAGTGAGCGAGTGGTCGGCCATGCGCACCAGGAGGATACGGCGGATGGGGGCCGGCGGCTGGAGCGGCAGGACGGT
Organism: Streptomyces sp. NPDC032126; assembly: GCF_055580085.1. Lineage (NCBI taxonomy): Bacteria > Bacillati > Actinomycetota > Actinomycetes > Kitasatosporales > Streptomycetaceae > Streptomyces > Streptomyces sp. NPDC032126. The sequence continues at coordinate 232,568 of NZ_JBVIMA010000008.1, read as the reverse complement.
GACGCCGGGCCGGATGCCCTCCAGGGCCAGGGTGGGGGCGAGGGCGACGCCGATGCCGGCGGCGGCCATGGCCTGGGCTTCCTGGTAGTCGTGGGCCTCGTAGGCGATATGGGGCTCGAAGCCGAGGGCGCGGCAGCCGCGGACGAGGGCTTCGGCCACCGGGTGATGGTCGGCGCGGGTGATCCAGGGGTCGTCCGCGAAGTCGGCGAGTGAGGCGGTGCCGCGGCCGGCGAGCGGATGGTGGTCGCTGACGAGCAGGGCCGGCGGGTCGTCGAGGAGGGGAGTGACGACGATGTCCTCCCGGTCGATGCGGCTCCAGTCGTAGTCCCACATCAGCGACATCTCGATCTCCCGGTTCTCCAGCATCGCCCAGAGCCCGGCGATACGGGCGCTGCGGACGGTCAGCCGAACATCGGGGTGGGCGTCCCGGAAGGCGATCACGGCCTGCGGGAGGAGCGAGGCGCCGACGGTGGGGAAGGTGCCGATGCGCAGGGTGCCCGCGCGCAGTCCGGCGTAGTCGGCGAGTTCGTTCTCCGCGGCCTGCAGTTCGCGTGCGATCCGCTTGCCCCGTTCGGCCAGCGCCCGTCCCGCGTCGGTGAGGGTGACGCCCCGGGCGTGGCGTTCCAACAGCGGCTGGCCTGCCTCCGCTTCCAGGCGGCTGATCTGCTGCGACACCGCTGACGGCGTGTAGTTGAGGGCGCGGGCCGTCGCGGTCACCGAGCCGCGCCGGGCGACCTCCGTGAACAGCAGGATGCGTCGGACGTCGAGCATGGCGCCACCTCCAGCGTTCACTTCACCTTAATAGCCATACAGATTTCCGAGATTGTACTTCACGCTGCCGTAACCCACCGTGGAGGACACCACGCGCGGCGGGACCGCCGGTGGACTTCCCCTTCCACGTCTGTGAGGAGCCAGTTGTGCTGCGTCTGCAGGGCGAGATGATCCGCGGAGGAACCAGCAAATGCTGGATCTTCGACCACCACGACGTGGCCGCCACCGGCGTGGACGTCGACGCCCTCCTGCTCGCCGCGTTCAACGCCGCCGACCCCCGCCAGATCGACGGCGTGGGCGGCGCCTCGTCCACCACCTCCAAGGCCGCCGTCGTCCAGGCGTCGACCCGACCCGGCGTGGATGTCGAGTACGCCTTCGCACAGGTCGGCATCGGCGACGAGCGCGTGGAATGGGCCAGCAACTGCGGCAACTGCGCCACCGCCGTGGCCCTGTACGCCGTCCACCACGACCTCGTGCCGATCACGTCGGACACCACCACCGTCCGCATGCTCAACGTCAACACCGGGGCACGCCTCACCGGTACGATCCCCACCCCCCTGCGTATCGCCCCGGAGGAGGGCAGGGCCGTGGTGCCGGGTACGGCGGCGCCGGGCGTACCGGTGCTGCTCGGGTTCCAGGACCCGGCCGGCTCGACGACCGGGCGCGCACTGCCGACCGGCCGGGCACTGGACGAACTCACCGGCCCGGACGGACCCGTCGAGGCAACCCTGGTGGACGCCGGCGCACCGGCCGCGCTCTTCGAGGCCAAGGCGTTCGGCCTCGACGGCACCGAATCCCTCACCGAGTTCGCCACCGCCGTACCCGCGCTGACCCTGCTCCGCCGCCAGGCGGCGCTGGCCATGGGCCTGGCCCGCGCGGGCGACCCGGTCAGCCACGCGGTGCCGAAGGTGGGCATCGTCGCCCGCCCCGCCCCCTACCGCACGACACAGGGCACACTCGTCAACCAGGACGAGTACGACCTGGCCGTGCGCATGGTCTCCATGCACGCCCCACACCCGGCGATCGGCCTGACCTCCGCCGTGGCCCTGGCCACGGCCGCCGCCACCCCCGGCACCCTCGCCCACCGCGTCGCCCGGCAGACCGCCGACGGCACGCTGCGCCTGGGCACCCCCGCCGGAGTGGTCACCACCCGAGCCGTCCCCGCACCGGACGACGCGTCCCCCACGGTGCTGCTGCACCGCGCCGCCCGGCGTATCGCCCGAGCCGAACTCCTCGTTCCCGTCCTGGAAGGACGCCCCGCATGAGCCGCAACGACGCCGCCCCGGGTACCGTCACCGCCCCACCCGGCCGCATCCGCCGGACGTTGTCCCACCTGTATATCCAGTGCCTGATCGCCGTCCTCCTGGGCGCCGCCGTGGGCGCGCTGTGGCCCTCCTTCGGCGCCGATCTCAAGCCGCTCGGCGACGGCTTCATCGCGCTGGTGAAGATGTTCATCGCGCCGATCATCTTCTGCACCGTCGTCCACGGCATCGCCTCCATGGGGAACGCCCGGGCCGTCGGCCGCGTGAGCCTGAAGGCGCTGGTCTACTTCGAGGTGCTGACCACCGTGGCCATGGTGATCGGCCTGATCGTCGTCAACGTCGTCAAGCCGGGCAGCGGTCTGCACATCGACGTCTCGACCCTGTCCACCAAGGGCCTGCCGGAGGAGGCGACCGCGGCCCACGAGGGCTTCGCCGACTTCGTCCTCGCCATCATCCCCACCACCCTGGTCAGCGCCCTGACCGGCAACGAGATCCTGCCGGTTCTGCTGGTGTCGGTGCTGTTCGGCTTCGGCCTGCACGCCAGCGGCGAGGCCGGCCTGAGCATCGCCCGAGGCATCGAGAAGTTCTCCACGGTCCTGTTCACGCTCATCCGCTGGATCATGCGGCTCGCCCCCATCGGCGCGTTCGGCTCGATGGCCTTCACCATCGGCCACTACGGCCTCGGCACCCTGCGCCATCTGGCCCTGCTGGTCGGCTCGTTCTGGCTGACCGCCCTCTTCTTCGTCCTGGTCGTCCTCGGGACCGTGATGCGCCTGAACGGACTGCGGCTGCTGCCCTTCCTGCGCTACATCAAGGAAGAGCTGCTCATCGTCCTCGGCACCTCCTCCACCGAGCCCGTCCTGCCCCGCATGATGGCCAAGCTCCAGCACGCGGGCGCCTCGAAACCGGTCGTCGGCATCACGCTGCCCGCCGGGTACTCCTTCAACCTCGACGGCACCGCCATCTACCTGACCATGGGCTCGGTCTTCCTCGCCCAGGCCCTCGGCATCGACCTCAGCCTCACCCAGCAGCTGTCCATGCTCGCCGTCATGCTGCTCACCTCCAAGGGCGCCGCGGGCGTCACCGGCTCCGGCTTCATCGCCCTCGCCGCCACCCTCAGCGCCGTCCCGCACGTCCCCGTCGCCGCCCTCGCGCTGATCTTCGGCATCGACCGGTTCATGTCCGAGGCCCGCGCCCTGACCAGCCTGGTCGGCAACGGCGTCGCCACCCTGGCCGTCGCCCGCTGGGAGGGCGAACTGGACGAGGACCGCGCGAGGGCCGTCCTGCGCGGCGAGATCCCCTACGCCCCCACCCCCACCTCCTCCGCGGTGACCGTCGACCCCGGTCCGCAGGAGACACCCACACCGACCCGCGACCCCGTTCCCGCCGCGAGCTGAGATGACGCGGGAGGACCGGCCGGGAGTCGTTGCTCCGGGCCGGCCCTCCCGTCTCTCCGTTGCGCGAGATCTGGCCGCGAAGGCATCGCCAGGTGGGAGGACCCATGACCCCTCGCTGCCGCTGCCGCTGCCGATGCCGCACCTGCCAATTCCTTTGCGGGACGGAGAAGTTCACCCCTAACGTGCGGGCGCATGAAGTGTGCGCCAGGGCAGCGCGCCACACGAAGGGGAGCAGCGTCGTGGGAACCATGGTCTCGGTCAGGGGCTGGCTGCAGTGTGACGAGGGACAACTGGCCCAGATCAAGGAGATCGTGGAAGCAGACGATCCGGAGCGCACCTACAGCGGGGGCTGGGCGTTCCCCTCCCGGCAGTACAACGCCGCCAGATGGGCCTTCTACGGGGGCGACATCCGCGCGGTGTCCCTCGGCTGGTTCGAGGAGAGGCTGCGTCAAATAGCCCAGATCCCGGCCACCTACCCGGACGAGGTCTACGACGAGAGGCCCCGCGGGCTGTTTCTGGTCAGCCATGATGCCGACGGCATGAGCGAGTGGAGAATCCACAACGGCGCCCTGGAAATCGGCCTCCCGGATGGGGATTACCACTACCTCGACGCCTGAGAAGCCGTAGTCGTACCGAGCACGGACGAGTCCTGCGGTGGCGACGAGCGCGGTGGGTTTCGTTCTCAGGGTGTCGGACCGGTCTCGGGTCTTGCGGCGCGGGCGTAGCGGGCGGCGAGGTCTGCGAAGGCGGTGGCCAGCTGGGGCGGGCCGACGACGTCGATGTCGGTGTCGAAGCGGCCGATGGTCGCGGCGAGTCCGTTCCACGTCCAGGAGCCGAGGACGAGTCGGCAGCGGTGCGAGTCCAGTTCCTCGACGATTCCGTCCGGGGCGAAGGGTGCGACCTCGGCGGCCGGGAGGTGGAGGATGACTTCGCCTCGGCAGGGCCAGTCGGTTGTGGTGCCGTCGTTGCCGCGGAACCGGCCGGTGACGAAGGTCGCCACGTTGCCGCCGGGGAGTTCGCGGGGCGTGAAGCGGGGGCCGGTGGGCGTCCGCGGTCGGATGCGGTCGACGCGGAAGGTGCGCCAGTCCTGGCGGTCGAGGTCCCAGGCCACGAGGTACCAGTGATGACGCCAGGTGACCAGGTGGTGGGGTTGCACCCGGCGGGGATGGTCGGCTGAGGTGCCGGCGGCTGGGGTGTAGTCGAAGCGAAGTTCCTCGTGGGCGCGGATGACGCGGCTCAGGTCCATCAGAACCTGTGGGTCGACCTGGGACGTGTCGCGGGCCACGGATGGAACGGCGGTGACGCGCAGCAGGTCGATGCGGTGGCGCAGGCGGGGTGGCATGACCTGGCGGAGGGTGGCCAGGGCGCGAGTGGCGTCTTCGGCGACCGCGGTGCCGGCGGCCGCGGTCTGCAGCGCGACGGCCAGGGCGACGGCCTGGCCGTCGTCGAACAGCATGGGCGGCACGTGGGCGCCGGCCTCCAGGCGGTAGCCGCCGGCCGGTCCTTTGACGGCCGTGATCGGGTAGCCGAGTTCGCGCAGCCGGTCGATGTCACGGCGCACGGTGCGCGACGTGATGTGGAGACGCTCGGCGAGATCCTCGCCGGACCAGTCACGGTGCGTCTGGAGCAGCGAGAGCAGCGAGAGCAGCCGGGAGGACGTCTTGTGCATGAGATCCATTGTCGCCGCAGTACAGGACACTCCCTGTCCTCTACCTCCGCCAGAGTGGCGTTCGAGCCGGTCAGGAGGCATCGCTCCTGTTCACGGCAGCCGTCACCGACGGGCCAGGACCGTCGGCGGCGTATTCGTCACAGCGAGGCAAGGAGCAGGGCCATGTCCCTTACGACCACCACCCACCTGAACTTCCGGGGCACCGCGCGCGAGGCGCTGGACTTCTACCAGTCCGTCTTCGGCGGACGCACGGTCGCCGTCACCTACAAGGACGCGGGCGCCGTGCAGAACGAGAGCGAGGCGGACTGGGTGATGTGGGGCGAGGTGGCCGGCGACAACGGCTTCCACGTCATGGCCTACGACGTGCCCTCGCAGCTGCCCTGGAACCAGGGGCAGGATCCGTTCTTCGTCTCCGTCCGCGGCGACGACGCCGAGGAGATCGGCGCCCTGTGGGGCAGGCTCGCCGAAGGCTCGACCGTTGTACGTCCGCTGGAGCCCGCGCAGTGGGCACCGCTGTACGGCATGCTCACCGACCGCTTCGGCGTCACCTGGGTCCTGGACGTCACCGCCCCGTACAACGGCTGATCCAGCCGACCTGACACGCCTGCGCCGTCCGGGCCGCCGCTGCCCCACTGGCGGTCCGGACGGTGCAGGCCCCCCCAGAGACCTGACGTGAGAACGCGATGACCGTCCTTGACACCCGCGCCCTCAACCGGGCCACCCTCGCCCGCCAGCACCTGCTCACACGCAGCGACACATCCGCGCCCGAGGCGGTGGCCCACCTGTGCGGCCTGCAGGCACAGGAGCCTCAGGAACCCTTCATCGGGCTGTGGTCCCGCCTGACCGACTTCGAGCCGGAGCAACTGGACGATGCGCTGACCGGCCGCACCGTGGTGCGCACCCACCTGATGCGCCGCACCGTCCACCTCGTCACCTCCGACGACGCACTCGCCTGGCGGGCTCGCCACGACACCATGCTGCGCCGGCGAGTGCTGGGCACCTACCCGCGCGAACTGGTCGGCATCGACCTGGACGAGGTCGCCTCCGCCGGCCGCGCGGCCATGGCCGACCGGCGGCCGCGCACCATGCGCGAACTCGTCCAGGCCCTCGAGGACCGCTGGCCCGACCCACCGCGCCGCGTCCTGGGCGAACTGCTCGTCGCCGCCCTCATCCCCATGGCCCAGCTCCCGCCCCGAGGCCTCTGGCAGCAGACCGCCGGCGTGCGCAACCTGCCGCTGGCCACCTGGCTGGGACGGGACATCGACCCCCTGCCCGCCGATGACGGCGATCCCGTGGGGCAGCAACTGCTGCGCCGCTATCTCGCCGCCTACGGGCCCGCCGCCAGCTCGGACCTACGCGCCTGGTGCGGCCTCGCCGGCCTTCCCGCCGCGATCAAAGCCGCCCGCGAAGAACTCGTCGTCTTCCGCGACGAACGCGGCCGCGAACTGCTCGACCTGCCCGACGCACCCCGCCCCGACCCCGACACCCCCGCCCCCGTCCGGTTCCTGCCGGCCTTCGACAACGCCGTCCTCGGCTACCACGACCGCAGCCGCATCATCGACGCCTCCCACCTCGGCCTGTCCGTCGCAGGCCACCGCATGGTCCTGGTCGACGGACGCGTCACCGCCACCTGGACCGTGCGCAGCAACCACCTGCGCATCAGTCCCCTCCGACCCCTCACTGCCGTGGAGCAAGAAGCCGTCCGCGCCGAAGCCCAGGATCTGACCGCGTTCCTGGGCGAGGACATCGAGCACATCCAACTCGACACCGAGAAATGACGATGGGGCCCTCTGATCGGAGCGGAGTTCTCGCCGGTTCGGCCTGGTAGACGACCAGTTGCTGTCATCGGCCGACGGGTGTCAGGGTGCACGCCGATACCGACCGGCAGGGCCGTATCCTGAGGCAGGCCGGCGCTGCAGCACTGCCTGTGCGTCGCCATCGTCCGACACTGCCGGGCGCTGCCTCACCCCGGGTAACGGATACCCGGCGAACGATCGGGAGTTGACCGTTGATCAGCCTGGCCGCACTGGGGGGAGTGGCCCTGGTCGAACTGGGCATGGCCCTGACTCCGGGACCGAACATGATTCACCTCGCGTCTCGCGCGATCACCCAGGGCCGCAGGGCGGGCCTGGTCAGCCTGAGCGGGACCGCCGTGGGATTCGTGTGCTATCTGCTGGCCGCGGCCGCGGGCCTGTCCGCGTTGTTCGCCGCCGTGCCGCTGGCGTTCACGGTGGTCAAACTCGCCGGAGCCGCCTACCTGGCTTACCTGGCGTGGGGGATGCTCAAGCCCGGCGGCCGCTCGCCCTTCGCGCCGGCCGAGGACCTGCCTCCGGTCTCCGACGCCCGCCTGTTCTCGATGGGGCTCCTGACCAACCTGCTCAACCCCAAGATCGCTCTCATGTACGCCGCTCTTCTGCCCCAGTTCATGGATCCGCAGGCGGGCCCGGACTGGGCGCAACTGCTCCAGCTCGGTGGTGTGCAGATCATTGTGGGGATCTCGGTGAACGCTCTGATCATGCTGGGCGCGGCACGGGTGTCGGGGTATCTGGCCACCCGGCCCCGCGTGATGAGCGCTCAGCGCTTCGCGTCAGGCGGCTTGCTCGGCGTCTTCGCGCTGCGCACCGCCCTGTCCCGCACGCCCGTCTCGGCCTGAACCAGCCGACGAGGGGCTGCCGCGGGGTTTCGCCCTGGCGTTCCAGCGTCTCGTCCCCTGGGGTGGCGAGGGCTGGCGCCGGGCCGTCGCGGGCACCGACCACATGCTGGCGTCCGCGCACGAGGGCGGAGTCCACCGAGACTTCCCAGCCGATCTCGCCCGCTGCGTCGGCCGGGGCCTGGACTCGTGGTAGCAGCACTTCCCAGGCGCCGTCCGCGGAGCAGAGGGGCTGAAAACCCACCCAGTCTCAGGAACCCTTCTCTAGGCTGGCGCGATGACTGATGAGCAGCAGCGGATGCAGCCGTCGGGAGTGTGGGCCACAGCGGTAGGGGTGGCGAGAGTGCGGGCGCTGGAGACCGAGCGGGAGAACGCGCTGTTCCGCGACCCGCTGGCACAGGCCTTCGCCGCCGCCGGCGGTCTCTGGCCCTCCTCGCCGCCACCGCCCGATGACGAGGTCGCGCGACGACGTCGGCTGGCCGTGGCGTTCTCCATCGTCATCAGGACGAAGTTCCTCGACGACCTGCTGCGGCAGGCCTCCGCATGCGGGGTCCGGCAGGTCGTACTGCTCGGCGCCGGCATGGACAGCCGGGCCTTCCGGATGGACTGGCCCGAGGGCACCCGTCTGTTCGAGGTCGACACCGCAGCGCCACTGGACTTCAAGGCTTCGGTGCTACGTCAGGAGCGGGCCGCCGCGCGCTGTGAGCGGATCACCGTCGCGGTGGATCTGCGGGACGACTGGCCGGGCGCGCTGGCCGCCGCAGGCCACGATCCGGCCCTGCCGACCGTATGGATCGCCGAAGGACTGCTGATCTATCTGCCTGCGGATGCGGTGGAACTGCTGCTGGCCCGGATCAGCGCGCAATCGGCGGCGGGCAGTCGGATGGGGCTGACGTTGGGCTCGCAGGGGGTGATCGAGCGCTTCGGCGCGGACGCCGTACCGGGGTCGGCGGCATCCATGTGGGTCTCGGAGATGCCCGACGACCCGGTGGGTTGGCTGGCCGGGCATGGCTGGGAGGCCGAGAGCCACACCCTGCGCGAGTGCGCTGCCGCCTACGGCCGCCCGATCAACACCCCGCCGCAGCGCGAGGAGCGCCCCGGCGGACTGATCGCGGCGGTACGCCGGTAGCGCCTGCCGGCGCCCGTACCCCCTCGGCATCGTCGCGTCTGCCGGCGGCGTACCACCGGCATCGTCGCCGCCCCTTCGTCAGCACCCCGCCCTGAAGCGGTACCGCCCGCCCGAAGTGCTCGCAGAACCTTGGCCCAGCCACGGCTATTCTCCTGCGGTGTCGAATCAGTCGGTGGCGGCGGGAGTCAGTCTCGCTGGTGTTATGGCGCATTGCGGTGGCAACCCCGTCGGCGCGGTGCGGCTTCTGGTGGGGGCCATAGCCTCGGCACCGGCGGCTCCGGAACCCTACGCGGCCCTCGCCGAGTTGTGGCGGGACCGGCGTTCGGAACTGAAGGAGAGCCTCGAAGAGGACGGCTCCTTGAGCGCTGTGCTGGCGCAGGCGTACTTCTTCTTCCTCGAAGGGGACATGGACAACGCGGCGATGGCTCTGGGTTCGGTCACCGGTGTGCGGCCCGACGTGCCATGGGGAGCCGCACCTTGGTTCGGCGACGCGCGCTTTCTCGACGCGGTGAGTGCCGAGGCGCTGGCCGAAGCGTGCCTGCGGACGTTGGACTACGGCCACGACCTGGATACCGACGAGATGCGTGAGCGGTTCGCCCCTTGGTTCCATGCCCTTGATGTGGTGTCCGAACGGAGCCCTGTCCCGGAGTCGCTGGCCTCCATGGCCCGGCTGCCCCGCTCCTGCGGTCGTTACGAGCTGGCCCTCGCCCTGTGCGATCGCGCCGATGCCGTCGATCGGGTCATGTGGACCGCGGTCGCTCGAGCGGCCACCTGGCGCGTGATGGGCGACCTGGATCAGGCCGCGGCGGCCTTCGAAACAGCCTTGCTCCTGGACCCCGCCAACTGGTCCCTCTATCTGGACCTGGCGGACGTGCGTGCCGAGCAGGGCGACTTCGCCGCGGCCGTGAGCCTCGTCGAACAGGGCCTGGCCCACGAACCCCACGAAGTCGTCCTGCGCGCAGCGGGCGCCGCCTACCGCACGCGCCTGTCCGGTTCGTCCGACGACCTGAACGCCCTGATCGACCTGGCTCCGAAGCTCGCGAACACCACCTACCGGAACCTGTTGATCGACTACGCGTGCGCAGGACCGAAGCTGCCTCGCGGACTCGTCACCAAGGCTCACCGCATCCGTAGCAGTTGACGCGCCCGGTGCCGGATTGCCCCTGCTAGCGTTCTGCGGTGATCTCTCTGGGGGAACCCGCGCTCTTCACCCGTCTGCGGGACGCGCGGCGGGTGCTCATCGCCGGTGCGGGCGGCGGCTTCGATGTGTACGCCGGGCTGCCGCTCGCCCTCGCGCTGCGGTCGGCGGGCAAGGACGTGCATCTCGCCAACCTGTCCTTCGCCGACCTGTACGGCCTGGACCTCGATGTGTGGGTGGACCAGGACGTCGCGGCCGTCGGACCCGACACCCCCCTGCGCGGCGACTACTTCCCCGAGCGGACCCTCGCCCAGTGGCTCGCTACGCAGGATCTTCCGTCGACCGTGTACGCGTTCCCGGGCATCGGGGTCCGTCCGCTGCGGGCGGCCTACCGGACGCTGATCGCGCATCTCGGCGGTGTCGACGCGGTCGTCCTGGTGGACGGCGGCACCGACATCCTGATGCGCGGCGACGAGCACGGTCTCGGTACACCGGAGGAGGACATGGCGAGCCTGGCCGCCGTGAGCGGGCTCGACGAGGTCCCGCACCGGCTGGTGGCCTGCCTCGGCTTCGGGGTGGACGCCTACCACGGGGTGAACCACTCGCTCGTACTGGAGAACCTGGCCGCCCTGGACCGGGACGGCGCCTATCTCGGCGCGTTCTCGCTGCTCGGGGCGGCGCGGGAGGGCGCGCTGTATCTCGACGCGGTGGCGCACGCCCAGCGCCACACCGCGAGCCACCCGAGCATCGTGAACGGATCCGTCGCCGCCGCCGTACGCGGTGACTTCGGAGACGTCCGGTTCACGGAGCGGACCAAGGACAGCGAGTTGTTCGTCAACCCTCTGATGGCCCTGTACTTCTGCGTGGACCTGCCGGGACTGGCCCGCCGCAATCTCTACCTCGGCCTGCTGGAAGGGACTTCGCTGATGCGGCAGGTGAGTTCCGTGATCGAGGAGTTCCGCACCAGCCTGCCCCGTCAGCGTGCGCCGCGGGCATTCCCGCACTGATCCCTCTCCGGTACGGGCGCGTACGGGATCCGTCCCTGTTCGGACGGTCGCCGACCACGACACACCCCCTCGCCGCCACGATCTGCGCTCAGGCCATCACGTTGTGTACGCGGCCTCTCGGTCGGCGCGGCGGACGGCCTCCCGGGGATCGCGCGCGGAATATGCGCCCTGACCAGCCACGAAGGCCTCCGCGTGACGTGAGACATAGGCATCCGGTGTCCGTTTGTGGATAGTTTGATGCTCTTGCCCTGCGCGCAGAGCTGCGTCATCGGGCGCCCGTTCAGTCGATCTTCCGGGAGATTCATGCGCCCCCGCATACCCTCCACCAAGCCCATATCCGCACGTCCGTCCTTCGCCCTGGCCGGAGGTGCGCTCGCCGTCGGCCTGGGAGGTCTGTATCTCACCGGGCTGCTCGTCACGGGTGGCGAGATCGAGGCGGGGACGACGGTGCGCGGGGTGGACATCGGGGGCCTCAGCCCCGCGGAGGCCGTCCGCAAGCTGGAGAAGCCCCTGGCGGAAGCCGGCTCGCATGAACTGGCGGTCAAGGTCGGCGACCGCCGGGGCGCGGTCGATCCTCGGCAGGCCGGACTCGCCTTCGACGCGCAGCGCACCGTCGAGCGGGCGGCGCGCACCGGCTCCGATCCGTTCAGTGTCATCGGCGGGCTCTTCCACTCGGGCGGGGGTGACATCGAGCCGGTCGTACGGCACGACGACGACAAGACCCGGGCGGCCCTGCGGAAGCTGGCCGGCTCACTCGATCAGAAGCGCCGGGACGGCGCCGTCACCTTCGCCGACGGCCAGGTCCGCCAGACCGCCGCACGCGACGGATACGCCCTGGACGTGGACGCGGCAGCCGCCCCCCTGCGCACCGCCTTCGCGCGCCAGGAAGCCCATGCCGTCACGGCGCTGCCCGCCCGCGAGAGCAAGCCGAAGGTCACCACCGCGGAGGTACGGCGGGCCGTGCGCGAGGTCGCACAGCCGGCCGTGTCCGGTCCGGTCACCCTCACCGTGGGCGGCAAGCGGTTCACCATCAGCCCAACCGTCCTGAGCCAGCACCTCACCCTGCGGCCGGACGACACCGGCCGGCTCACACCGCGCCTCGACGTCAAGGGCCTGCGCGCCGCACCCACGGTCGCCCGCTTCCTGAACGACATCCCCCGCAGGCCCGAGAACGCCAAGCTGCGCCTCGCCGGTGACAAGGTCCAGGTGGCAGCCGACGCCATACCCGGCCGAGAGATCACCGACAAGGCGCTGAGCGAGGCCGTACTGCCCCTGCTCACCAAGTCCGGCGCCGCCCGCACCGGCGAGGTGGCCACACGGACGATCCAGCCGCAGGTGACCCGCGAGAACGCCGCGAGGCTGGGGCTGACGGAGAAGATGTCCTCCTTCACCGTCCACTTCGAACGGGCCGCGTACCGCACGAAGAACATCGGCAGGGCCGCGGAGCTCATCAATGGCTCCGTCGTCATGCCGAACCAGACCTGGAGCCTCAACCGGACCGTCGGCGAGCGCACCGAGGCCAACGGCTTCACCGAGGGCATCATCATCCTCGACAACGAGTTCACCAAGGCCGCGGGCGGCGGTGTCTCGACCGTGGCCACGACGGTCTACAACGCGTTGTTCTTCGCCGGGGTCAAGCCCCTGGAGCACGGCGCCCACTCCTTCTACATCGAGCGGTACCCCGAGGGCCGCGAGGCGACGGTCGCCTGGGGCAGCCTCGACCTCAGGTTCCAGAACGACTCCGGCAAAGCCATCTACATCCAGGCCGAGTCGACCGACACCTCGGTGACCGTCACGTTCCTCGGCACCAGGAAGTACGACGAGATCAAGTCGGTCAAGGGGCCCCGCACCAATGTGCGGCAGCCGGTGAAGAAGGTGAGCACCGCTGAGCAGTGCGTGCCGCAGACGCCGCTCGAAGGCTTCGACGTCACGGTGGAGCGGGTCTTCTACAACGACGGCCGAGAGGTGAAGCGGGAGCCGTTCCGGACCCACTATGTCCCGCGCGACGAGATCGTCTGCGAGCCGCCCAGCGGCGGGGTTCAGTGAGGGAGAGCCGCTGCCGGTAGGTGAGCCGGGTCTCACCGTGCCCCTGTTGCTATGCAACGAGGTGCATAGGAAGATCATGTGCATGGCGCTCGAGCACGCGATCCTCGTCTCCCTGCTGGAGAAGCCCGGCTCCGGGTATGAGCTGGCCCGGCGGTTCGAGCGGTCCATCGGGTACTTCTGGACCGCTACCCACCAGCAGATCTACCGCGTTCTGAAGCGGATGGAGAGCGACGGGTGGGTCGACGTCCGGGAGGTCCCGCAGTACGGGCGTCCGGACAAGAAGGAGTACTCCGTCGCCGGGCCCGGACGGGACGCGCTCTCCGCGTGGCTGCATGAACCGACCGAACCCGAGAGTGTCCGGCACGACCTCGCGGTGAAGGTCCGCGGCGCCGCCTTCGACGATCCGGCCGCTCTGATCCATGAGGTCGAGCGGCACCGGCAGGCGCACACGGACCGCCTCGCCCACTACCTCGCGGGCGAGGTCCGCGACTTCGGCGACGCCCCGGCGGACGGTCCTCCCGATGCCGAGCGGGAACTCCAGCATGTCGTCCTGCGGGGCGGCATCGCGTACGAGCGCATGATGATCGCCTGGCTCGACGACGTCCTCGTCACGCTCGCCGGCTTCGACGCCGACCACTGACCGGTCGCCCAGCCGGCGCACCCTCACCCTCACACCGCATCCCTCAGCCGAAAGGCGGCACCCATGGCCGACGCGCTGCTGTTCAACCCGCGCACCTACGACCCCGCGCACTTCGACCCGGAGACCCGCCGGCTGCTGCGCGCCACCGTCGACTGGTTCGAGGAGCGGGGCAAGCGCCGGCTGATAGAGGACTACCGGACGCGAGCCTGGCTCGGCGACTACCTCGCCTTCGCCGCCAAGGAGGGCCTCTTCGCGACGTTCCTCACGCCCGCCTCCGCCGCCGCGCAGGGCGAGGGCGACAAGCGCTGGGACACGGCCCGCATCGCCGCCCTCAACGAGATACTCGGCTTCTACGGCCTCGACTACTGGTACGCCTGGCAGGTCACGATCCTCGGTCTGGGCCCGGTCTGGCAGAGCGAGAACGCCGCCGCTCGCGCCCGCGCCGCCGAACTCCTCACCCAGGGAGAGGTGTTCGCCTTCGGCCTGTCCGAGAAGGCCCACGGAGCCGACATCTACTCCACCGACATGCTCCTGGAGCCCGACGGCGACGGCGGCTTCCGGGCCACCGGTTCCAAGTACTACATCGGCAACGGCAACGCCGCCGGGCTCGTCTCCGTCTTCGGCCGCCGCACCGACGTCGAGGGCCCCGACGGCTACGTCTTCTTCGCCGCCGACAGCCGCCACCCGGCGTACCACCTCGTCAAGAACGTCGTCGACTCGTCCAAGTTCGTGAGCGAGTTCCGCCTGGAGGACTACCCCGTCGCCGCCGAGGACGTCCTGCACACCGGCCGCGCCGCCTTCGACGCCGCCCTGAACACCGTCAACGTCGGCAAGTTCAACCTGTGCACCGCCTCGATCGGCATCTGCGAGCACGCCATGTACGAGGCCGTCACCCACGCGCAGAACCGCATCCTCTACGGCCGCCCCGTCACCGCGTTCCCGCACGTGCGCCGGGAGTTGACGGACGCGTACGTCCGGCTGGTGGGCATGAAGCTGTTCAGCGACCGCGCCGTCGACTACTTCCGCACCGCGGGTCCCGACGACCGCCGCTACCTGCTCTTCAACCCGATGACGAAGATGAAGGTGACCACCGAGGGCGAGAAGGTCATCGACCTGATGTGGGACGTCATCGCCGCCAAGGGCTTCGAGAAGGACAACTACTTCGCCCAGGCCGCCGTCGAGATCCGCGGCCTGCCGAAGCTGGAGGGCACCGTCCACGTCAACCTGGCGCTGATCCTCAAGTTCATGCGCAACCACCTCCTCGCCCCGGTCGACTACGAGCCCGTCCCGACCCGCCTCGACGCGGCCGACGACGACTTCCTCTTCCGGCAGGGCCCGGCGCGCGGCCTGGGCTCGGTGCGCTTCCACGACTGGCGTCCCGCCTTCGACGCGTACGCCCATCTGTCCAACGTCGCCCGCTTCCGCGACCAGGCCGACGCGCTCTGCGAGTTCGTCACCACGGCCGCCCCGGACGAGGAGCAGAGCCGGGACCTCGACCTGCTCCTCGCGGTCGGGCAGCTCTTCGCACTCGTCGTCCACGGGCAACTGGTCCTGGAGCAGGCGGCCCTGACAGGCCTCGACGAGGACGTCCTCGACGAACTGTTCGCCGTCCTGGTACGGGACTTCTCCGCGCACGCCGTCGAGCTGCACGGCAAGGACTCCGCGACCGTGCAGCAGCAGGAGTGGGCGCTCGGTTCGATCCGACGGCCGGTCGTCGACGAGGCACGCACGGACCGCGTCTGGCAGCGCGTCGAGGCCCTGTCCGGAGCGTACGAGATGGCCCCGTAGCCACGCCCCGCGCATCGACACCGGTGGCCGGGCCGCTTCGGCCCGGCCGCCCTTCAAGGCGTCGAATCGGCGATCTCCTGGGTGCCGATGACGGTGAGCAGGTCGAGCAGGTCGGCACTGTCCGTGCCGAGCGCGGGGGTGAACCAGAGCAGTCGTTGCCGGCCGTCCTCACTGAACAGGCTGAGGCAGTTGACCTCGATGAGCCCGAGCGTGGGGTGGTTGAGGCGTTTGCGGTCGTCCCGCCGGAACGCCACGTCGTGCTCGGCCCACAGCGCGGCGAATTCGGACGAGAGGTCGAGCAGCGCACCGACCATCGAGCGGGCTTCGCCGTCCCTCGCGTCCCGCCGGGCGGCGGCTGCCCGCAGATCGGCGACGAAGGCGCGGGACTGCGCCTCGTGGTCCGCTTCCGGGTAGAGCAGCCGGGCTTCGGGTTCGGTGAACCACCGGTGGACGAAACTCGCCCGCGGGCCACGGAAGCCGGACTGGTCTCCCAGCAGGGCCACCGCGAGCGGGTTCTGCACCAGAGTGACATGCAGATCGGTGATGACCTGCGCGGGTGTCGACGTCAGACGCTGGAGCAGATCGAGCATGCCGGGGTGTACGTGCGAGGCGGCCCCGCCCTGCACGGGCACCGGGCGACCGGCGAGATGGTAGAGGTGGTCGCGTTCGTCGGCGGTCAGCCGCAGCGCCCTGGCCAGGGCGGCGATCATCTGCTCGGACGGCTGGGATCCGGCTCCGCGCTCGAGTTCGTTGTAGTAGTCCACCGATGCCCCGGCGAGCTGGGCGACCTCCTCACGCCGCAGCCCGGGCACCCGGCGACGGGGCCCGGTGGGGAGACCCACCTCGGCCGGGCGGATGCGGTCCCGCCGCGAGCGCAGGAAGGCTCCCAGTTCGGTGTATTTGGCAGAACTCATGTGCCCCATTGTCGGGGGCGGTCGGGCCCGGACCCAGGGGATGACGTCCCCTGGTTGCGCCGGTCGGCGCCGTCCAGGATGAAGTCACCGAGCGAAGACTTCGACACCAGGAGAAACAGCCATGCCTTTCGCACATTTCAAGGTCCCTGCCGGCACCCTTACCGCCGAGGACAAGAAGAAGATCGTCGAGCGCACCACCGAGCTTTATGCGGAGATCTACGGCGAGCGGGCTCGCCCCACGACCGTCGTACTGGTCGACGAAGTCACCGACGGCGGCTGGGGCGTCGCGGGGAACGTGCTGACCGCCGCGATGCTCAACGGCGGCGCTTGACAGGGTCAGAGGCTTTCGCTGGTTGTCCCCAGATAGAGGTAGCTGTCCCCAGGGATGGCGAAGAGAGTGGGCGGGTTGGCGGGACCGTCCTGGAAGTCTTCCATGTACGGAAGGTCCGGGGCGCTCACCCGGTAATCAAGCATGCGTGACTTCCACTGACCGACCAACGGCCGGTCCGGGATCTGCCAGTGCCGCCAGTCGGCTTCGTACTCGAAGACTTGGCGCCGCCAGCCAGGGCCGACCTGGAACGGCCCCTTCCAGTCGTTGTCCTGGAATTCGTAGACCCAGTTCGGGAACCAGTCCTCGTTGTCGGGCGCGATGTAGGTCTCATCGCTGACGGGATAGCCGTGGGACCCGAAGGGGCCTCCGTTCGCCCAGTAGACACGGAAGACGTTCCACCCCACGCCGAAGGCGCCGTGATCAGGGTGGTAGAAGAGACCCGCGACCGGATCTCCCTGTCCGTTGTCCTCTCGGAAGAGGATGTACCGCCCCCCTCGGGGGCCCGGCTGCCAGTCGTCCCTCGTCGTGCGTGCGCCCAGATTCTCCCGACGGAAATGCGGGGAGATGAGGTCGTCGTGGGCGAGGATCCACTCCCACTTCGCCGCGAGGGGGTCCTCGTCCCGGATGCGGCGGGGGAAGGGCGGTGGTACGGGCACGTCTTCGTCGGGGGCGATCACGCATTCGTCGATGTCGCCGGCGCAGGCCGTGGCGCGCCGAGCCCAGCGCGCGAGCCGCGCTTCGAGAGCGGCTCGGTACGCCACGAGCGGCGTTTTGTCGAACGCTTCGAACTGGTCCGGGTAGCGCAGAATGAAGCCGACATCATTGCGCTGGGCAAGACCGTCGATCACCTGCTGACCGCACTGATTGATGATGTTCTCCCGCAGCACCGATTCCACCCAGCTGGGACCGGGCGGCAGTGGGAGGTACTTCAACTCCTTCAGGCTGGCCTGATAATCGACTGGATGATCACGGACCGCGATATTGAAGTCGCGATACAGCCGCTGCAGATCGGCGAGGTCGGAAGGGTTCTGCAACCCTTCCCCGCCATCCATCAGAGCAATGATCGACATGTTGGTCTCTTGTCGGAACTGATCGACAGTCCGCTGGAACGCGGCGGTGAACTCACCGCCGGCCAGGAAGGTCCCGATGCTCGCGCGCAGCTGCAATTGAAGATCGTTATGAGACCGCTCGCTGCGTGTTTCGAACTTGAAGAGGCCGAAGAATTCCCCACCGCTGTAGATCTCATCGATGAAGTAGTCGCCGTAGAGCGACCGGAAGTCCTCGGGGCGAGTCTTGTAGAGAGTGTCCGCGGGCTCGGTGAGACGCGCTCTGACCATACGCCGCGCGGGATTGCGTACGTGTGCCCAGAACTGGACGTACAGAGAGTGCGCGTTCACGGCGCTCTCCTGGAGGAACTGCGCCTTCGCCTCGGCCGACGCCAGGCCGTAGTGGAACGACGCCCCCACGGAGATGTTCAGACTCTGCATCAACGACTCTTGCGACTCGATCAGCCGCACGCCCGCCTGGGTCTGCGCTCCACCGCTGTTCGTCGTCTCTCCGTCGAACTCGATGACCTCGCCGCGGACACCTTCGGTCAGGCCGTCCATGCCGATGCCGAAACGCATGCCCTCGCGCATGTTCACCAGCATGTCGATCCCTCACGTCTGCTCGGCCGCGGGCTCCCCGCACGGGTCAGATGGGCACTGACCGCCCGCTCCTTCAGACTTACCGCCCGATCGGCTTGATCAACCAATGCGATGGGCCGCGCCGGGCGCCCAGAGGTCGTGGCGTCCGCTTCCCACGCGGCCGCGGGCGGCCGGCGCGCGATGATCGCCGCCCGGTGCCAGGCTGGGTCCAGAAGTGATCCACCGAAGGGAACCATCGCCATGATCACCACGGACTTCGCCCCCGGCTCCCCCTGCTGGCTCGACCTCGGTACCCCCTACGTCCGGCCCACCGTGTCCTTCTACGGCGACGTGTTCGGCTGGCAGTACGAGTCCATGGGCGAGGGGGAGGACATGGAAGGCGGCATGTTCCGCAAGGACGGCAAGATCGTCGCCGGGATCGGCAAGCTCACCGAGGAGGGCGCGCGCTCGGCCTGGATGATCTACTTCAGCGTCACCGACGCGGACGCCACGACCCAGGCGGTCGAGCGCGCCGGCGGTACGGTGCGGGTGGCGCCGAGGGACCTCGACGGGTGGGGCCGAATGGCGCAGTACAGCGACCCCTTGGGGGGCCAGTTCGCCGTCTGGCAGCCGGGGACGAGCAAGGGCGTCGAGCTGGTGGACCAGCCCGGCTCGCTGTCCTGGACCGAGCTGTACACGAGCGACGCCGCTGCCGCCAAGGAGTTCTACGGGGGCACCCTCGGCTGGCAGTTCAGTGACACACAGCTGCCCGGCGGCGCGGGCGTGTACTCGCTCATCACACCCGCCGGGCTCCCCGAGGAACGCATGCAGGGCGGCCTCATGGAGATGCCCAAGGAGAACCTCGCCCTGGCCGACGGGCGGCCCTACTGGCACCCCGTCTTCAACGTCACCGACTGCGACGCCGTGGTGGCCAAGGTCACCCAGAACGGTGGCAGCGTGCAGATGGGACCGACGGACGTGGAGGGCGTCGGCCGACTGGCCGTCTGTCTCGACCGGTCGAACGCGGACTTCGTGGTGCTCACCCCGTCCCCGAGCTGAGTCGCCGGTCATGGCGAGGCCGGTGGGCCCGCCCGCAGGTTCAGCCCGCCGCCGCCCGGTAGGGGCGGAAGAACGCGCGCACCTCCTCGGCGTAGAGCTCGGGCTCCTCGAACGGCGCGAAATGGCCACCGCGAGCCGGCTCGGTCACCCGCACGACGTTCGCCGTGCGGTCGAGCCACGCCCGTGGCGGGCGCACGAGGTCGCCGGCGAAGAGTGAGAAACCGGACGGCACCTCGACCCGGCGGGCATGCTGCGCCGGCGGGATCGCGGCGTTCGCACGGTACATGCGCATCGACGGGCCGATCGTCGCGGTGAGCCAGTAGATCGTGAGGTTCGTGAGGATCTCGTCCTTGGTGAAGCGCCGCTCGACATCGCCGTCGCAGTCGCTCCACGCGCGCAGCTTCTCGACGATCCACGCGGCCAGCCCGGCCGGCGAGTCGGTGAGTCCGACGGCGGCGGTCTGGGGCTTCGTACGCTGCATGGCGGCGTAGGCGCCCTCCCCGGCGCCCCAGGCCGCGGCGCCCTCGAGCCAGGCGCGCTCCTCGGGCGCGAGGTCCGCCGGGTCACCGGTGAAGACGGGCAGGCCCGCGTCCATGCGGTGGACGGCCACGACCCGGTCGGCGTGGTCGAGGGCGAGATAGCGGCTGACGTGGCTGCCCAGGTCGCCGCCCGCCGCGCCGAAGCGCGCGTAGCCGAGAACGCCCATGAGGTCGGCCCACAGGTGGGCGACGCCGATGGAGTCCAGGGGCGGCCCGGTGGGGTGGTCGGAGTACCCGTAGCCAGGAAGGTCGGGGACGACCACGTCGAACGCGTCGGCGGGGTCGGCGCCGTGCGCGCCGGGGTCGGTGAGCAGGGAGATGACCTTCGTGTAGCGCCAGAACGAGTCCGGCCAGCCGTGAGTGAGGATCAGCGGCAGGACAGGACCGGCCGGTGCGGCGGCCCGGGCGTGCACGAAGTGGATCCCCAGGCCGCCCACCCGGACGCGGAAGCGCGGCAGCCGGGCGAGCCGCGCCTCCTGCGCCGGCCAGTCGAACCCGTCGGCCCAGTAGGCGGTGAGCTCGCGGAGGTAGGCCACATCGGTCCCCAGCGACCACCCGGCGTCCTCGGGGGCGTCCGGCCAGCGCGTCGCGCGCAACCGCGCGCGCAGGTCCTCCAGCGCCGCGGTGCTGGCACGCGGGCTGAACGGCTCGATGCGGGGCGAGGCGGCGGCATCCGGCATGTCACGCACCCTACAGACCGACGGTGTTGGACGCCGTCGCGTCGCGGGCCGACACGACCGCCGTATATCGCGGGCGTATCGAAAATCGCATACGCCACCGCAACGGCCCACCACCTGCAATGGGGGCATGAGCCGTAACGCATCCCTGTCGGTACCGCTGCGCCGCACGCGCACGATCGTGCTCCTCGGCCTGGCGATCCTCGGCATCGCGAGCGCCGCGTTCGTCGTGCGGCGGCCGCTCATGATGGCCGCTCCCACGTGCATGGCCGGGCGGTGGCACGGCTGCTTCGACACCTTCAACGGCGTGGTGCTCATCACGCTGGTCACGCTGCCGTTGGCCGCGTCGGTGGCGTGGGTTCTGGCGCGCCGTCGGCGTGCCGCCGGTGTCACCGGGGTGTGGCGGATGTCGCTGGCCGACGTGGGCATGGTCCACGGGACGGTGCCGTTCCTGTGGATGACCATGATGCCGGGCGCCGCGCCCGGCACGGCCCCCGCCCGGGTGAGCCTGGTACCGCTGCGGGACCTGGTCACGATGGGGCCGCTCGGGATCATCGGCAACCTGCTGGTCTTCGCGGCACTGGGGTTCTTCGCCCCCATGCGGTGCGCGGCGCTGGCGTCCGTGCCTCGGGTTCTGGCGCTCGGGGCGGGCTGCTCGGTCCTGGTCGAGACCGCGCAGTACGTCCTGCGGCTGGACCGGGTGTCCTCCGTGGACGACGTACTGGTCAACGCCGTCGGCGCCGCGCTGGCCGGGCTGGCGTCGCGCCGCTGGTGGCGCACCACGGCGGACGCGCCGTCGGACCGGCCCCGCCCCGCACCGGCACCGGCGCGCTGAGTCGCGTGTCCGGTCCGCCCCCGTCATCGCGGGTGCCCTTGCATACGTCGGAGATATGCGGTGCTGCTTAGGCTTCGGACATGCGTGTACTGATCGTGGAGGATGAGCCCTACCTGGCCGAAGCCGTCCGTGACGGTCTGCGTCTGGAGGCGATCGCCGCCGACATCGCGGGCGACGGCGACTCCGCCCTGGAACTGCTCAGCGTCAACTCCTACGACCTCGCGGTCCTCGACCGCGACATCCCCGGCCCTTCCGGCGACGAGGTCGCCCGGCGCATCGTCGCCTCCGGGAGCGGGATCCCGATCCTCATGCTCACCGCTGCCGACCGGATCGACGACAAGGCGTCCGGGTTCGAGCTCGGCGCCGACGACTACCTCACCAAGCCGTTCGAGCTGCGGGAGCTCGTCCTGCGGCTGAGGGCGCTCGACCGCCGACGCGCGTACGCGCGGCCCCCGGTCCGCGAGATCGCGGGGCTGCGCCTCGACCCCTTCCGCCGGGAGGTCTTCCGCGACGGACGCTACGTCGCACTCACCCGCAAGCAGTTCGCCGTGCTCGAAGTCCTCGTCGCCGCCGAAGGCGGGGTCGTCAGCACGGAGGAACTGCTGGAACGGGCCTGGGACGAGAACACCGACCCCTTCACCAACGCCGTCCGCATCACCGTCTCCGCACTGCGCAAACGGCTGGGCGAACCCTGGGTCATCGCCACGGTGCCGGGTGTCGGCTACCGCATCGACACCCCCTGCGAAACCTCGGATACCTCTCACACCCCCGCCACCCGCCCCGGCCGTAGGCATGACGCGTAGACGCCCGGGGCTCAGCGTCCGACTGAAACTCACCCTCAGCTACGCCGGGTTCCTCGCCGTCGCCGGCGCGCTCCTGCTCGCCGTGGTGTGGTGGACCTGCTGCGCTACGTACCCGACAACTCCCAGGGCCTCCTCGGGATCTCACCCAACCGCTACCTCCTGGTGCACACCTTCGCCCCGGCCGCTGCCGTGGCGATGGCCTTCCTGCTCGTGTTCGGACTCGTCGGGGGATGGATCCTCGCCGGCCGGATGCTCGCACCGCTCACCCGGATCACGGCCGCGGCACGGACTGCCGGGAACGGATCCCTGTCCCACCGGATCCGCATGGAGGGCCGCCAGGACGAATTCCGTGAACTCGCCGACTCGTTCGACACCATGCTCGAACAACTCGAGTCGCACGTCGCCGAGCAGGAGAGGTTCGCCGCGAACGCCTCCCACGAACTGCGCACCCCGCTGGCCATCTCGCGGACGCTGCTCGACGTCGCCCTCAAGGACCCCACACGCGACCGGGACGAACTCCTCCAACGCCTGCAAGCCGTCAATACGCGCGCGATCGACCTCACCGAGGCCCTTCTGCTCCTCAGCCGCAGCGCCCGCGGGAACTTCGTCCGTGAGAGCGTCGACCTCTCCCTCGTCGCCGAAGAGGCCGCCGAAAATCTGTTCGGCCTCGCCGAACAACGGGGAATCACCCTCCACGTCACCGGCGGTGCGACACCGACCAGCGGCTCCGCGGAACTCCTGCTGCGGATGGTGTCGAACCTCGTCCAGAACGCCATCGTCCACAACCTCCCCGCCGGCGGCACCGTGACGGTCCGTACGGAAACGGTGCGCGGCGCGAGCGTGCTGCGGGTCGAGAACACGGGCCGGCCGGTGCCACCTGAACTGGTACCGACCCTGACCGAGCCGTTCCAGCGCGGAACGGAACGCGTACGCACCGACGAGCACGTCGGCGTCGGCCTCGGCCTGGCCATCGTGCACAGCATCGTTCGCGCCCACGACGGGATCCTCGACCTCGCCCCCCGTCCCGACGGCGGCCTCCTCGTCACGATCAGGCTGCCCGGCACGCCGTGACGTCAGGATGGCGGCCTGCTCCAGCCTTCGCGGACGCGCCGCCTCCTCCACAACGGGCCCTGTCACCACCCTGTCACAGGTGGCTCACCGGGGAACCCGTCCCCGTGCCGGCCCGGTCTCCATCGGCGAGTGCCGGGGGAGACCAGGCCCTGCGCGCCATCCGATCTCGGGGGACCTCATGCAGTACATGAACAGCATCCGCTATGCCGCGCCGGCGATGGCAGCGATCGCGGCCGCCCTGACGCTGACCGGCTGTCAGCCCGCTGCTTCCACGTCCGGCGCCGACGCGCCCTCGAAGGCGTCGAACAGCGCGGCTCCCTCCTCGCCCACTTCCGCGGCCGCGGAGCCCTCCGACCTCGCCTCTTCTCCCGCTGGACGTGACACCGCGAGCGCTGTTGCCACCTCCCCCTCACCGGCGAGGCCGGAGAGGACCTGCGCGGCCGACGCCCTGACGGCGGCCGCCTTCCAGGCCGCCGACCGGCCGGCCGGCACGGGAATCGGAGCGGCGGTCGTGGAGTTCCACAACGTCTCCGCACGGTCCTGCGTCCTGCGGGGCCATCCCACGGTGGCCGGCGCGGGCAACGGTTCCCCGCAGCACAACGCGCCGCTCAAGGTGACGCCCTCGGGCCCCGCCTCGCCGGTGCGGGTGGCGCCGGGCGGCAGCGCCTGGCTGAAGCTGACCTTCGTCCAGGTGCAGGGCGAGGCGGACGGCTACTGCGAATCCGGATCACAGCCCGTCGCCTACCCGACCCTGGTAGTTGGTCTGCCGGGATCCGGGGCGCACCAAGTCGCGTTGGAGGACGGCCTGTTCGCGGAGTGCGACAACACGGTGACCGCCACGGCCGTATCGGCGACGAAGCCTTCCTGAGCCCACCGGCGATCAGCGGGTCGTGGCGTCCGCGTCCGACCCGTTCCGTCGCCGCCGCAGGGCGTCGGCCAGGTCACGGCGGTTGGTGATGCCGAGTTTCGTGTAGACGCGCTGCAGATGGTTGTCGACGGTGCGGACGGAGAGCAGGAGTGAGTGGGCTATGTCCTTGCTGCTCGCGCCGGTCGCGGCGAGCAGAGCGATCTCGTGTTCTCGTGGGGTGAGGGCGAGAGTGGCGGCGCCGGTGTTCAGCAGGGGCGTGCCGACGGTGCCGCAGGTGGCTCGCAGGCCGGCGGCGCGTGTGTCGGCCGCGACGGCCTGGCGGTGCATGCCTCGTGCGCGCAGCGTCGCGGAGGCGACGGTGGCCGCCTCGGCGGCCATCAGGTCGGCTCCCGCTTCGTGCAGGGAGTCGGCCGCCGCAAGGAGCTGTACGGGCTCCCCGGTGGTGAGAGCCGCGGCGAACCGGGCCCGGGCGGGGGCGAGCGAGCCCTGGCACCGGTCGCCGAGAGCGGACAGTCGGTCGGCGACGTCCTTGGCGCCGCCCAGACGCGCCACGTCGGTGAGCAACATCATCTCGGTGGTGAGGTGCCCGCCGGCGCCCGCGGTGCGTGCCGCTCGGCGCAGGGCGTCGCGTGCCGCGACGAGATCGCCGCGTGCCGCGGCCGTCCAGGCCCGTCCGAGCTCCGCTTCGCTGGGGCACAGCAGGCCGGAACGGGGACTCGGGTCGTCCGGGGGACCGGCGGCCGGATCGGTCAGGTGCTCCAGTTCCGTCAGGGCTTGCTGGGCGGCCGCGAGGTCATCGCTCACCGCACAGGCAGCGGCCATGCCCCCGAGGGCGATGCGCAGTGCGTCACGGTGGTCGAACGCCCGGGCGGAGGCGATGGCTTCGGCGTACCAGCGGCGGGCGGTCGCCGCTCGGCCGACGAGCCACTCGACTCTGCCGAGCAAGCAGGCCAGCCAGATCCGGGGATACAGCACTCCGGCGGCGACGAGTTGGGCGAAGGCCTCTTCTCCCACGGTCCGCGCCCGTACGAGGCAGCCGTCCTCGGTGTGGGCGAGCACCATGGCTCGAAGCAGCCCCGCGGGATGCATGGTGGGAAGGACAGGGGCTTCGAGGCACACGGAGTGGATCTTCTGCGCCCAGGTGATGGCCTCTCCCGTCCGGCCGACTGCCGCGAGTGCCACGGGTTTGAACTCCGCCAGGCTCAGCCACACGGCGACACGCGCGGGGGAGGACGGCTCCGGTCCGACGTCGGACAGCAGGGCGAGGCCCTCACGCGGGTGCCCTGACGCCATCAGAAGAGAACCCTCGTTGGCGCGTAGTTCGGCTCGGCATGCCGTGTCGGACAACTGTGAGCGCGCCTCGGCGTTCATGGCCAGGACGTGGTCGGGCGGGCGGCCCTCGTCGAGCAGGTTCGCGGTGCGCAGCACCGTGACGGCGACACGTTCCTCCTCCGTCAGGCCGCTCTCGTCGATGCCCGCGAGGGTCTGCTCGGCGGCGCGCGAGCTGCCGGTGATGAACCTGGTCTGCCCGAGCAACAGCCGCGTCGCGACGGTGTGCTCGGATTCCGGAACGGCCTCCAGCAGCGGCAGCGCGGCGCAGTAGTCGTACCTGCGCAGCGCGTGGGTCGCGCCCCGGTACAACAGGGCGGTGTCGGCGCGGCCGGTGGACTGCAGCGTCCAGGTGGCCACGCGCTGGGCGTCGTCCGCGCGCCGGCACCCGCGCTCCTGGATCCGCTGGGCCTGACGCAGCAGGATGGAGCGTCGCCGCAGTGGGGGGATCCGGCCGCGCAGTACCTGCCCGTACAGCGGCTCGGCCAGCGTCACGACCGTACGGCGTCCCTCCTGGGCGGCTTTGATCAACCCCGCGGTCTCCAGAGCGAGGAGGACGTCCAAGGGCGCCGTGTCGTCCAGATCAGCCGGTGCGACGGGTTCGCACAGCGCCACCACGTCCAGAGCATCGCGCGCTGCCGCCCCGCTCAGGCTCAACCGTCGCTCGACCAACTCGGTCAGCCGAGGCGTCCCCAGGTAGGTGCCGTCCTCCCATAGCTCCATGAGGCCGCCGTTGCGCCGCAGCGCCCCTGAGCGCAGCGCCCCCAGGGTGAGTTCGCGAAGGAACAGGGGGTTGCCTCCACTGGCCCGGAAGAGGGCGTATGCCGCGCGTTTGACGGGGGGTTGCTCCAAGGAACGCGTGAGCAACTCCTCCACGTGCTCAAGGGGCAGTGGCGCCAGATCGAAACGCATCATGCCGTCGCCGGGTAGCAGGACGTCGGATGCCGCGGTTCTGCAGCCCGGCTGACCGGTGGGCAGAGTCGCGATCAGCCGGACGGTGTCCGTTTCGACCAACTGCCGTAACAGCAAGGCGGAGGGAGTGTCGAGAAGGTGTGCGTCGTCCACGAGCAGGACCCGGGGACGTGCGTCCGTTCCGCTCAACGCTCGGGCGGCTGCCGTGAAACGGCTCATCGGGGTGGACAGGTCGGCGTCCCCCGGCAGCAGATGGGCCAGCGCGCCCAACGCGACCGCGGAGTATCCGGCGCTCGTCACCGCGCGTGCGGTGGCCGCTCCGGCGGCAGCCGCGCCCGCCAGGAGTTCCTCCGCCAGCCGGGTCCTGCCCACCCCCTGCGGTCCACAGAGCAGCACGCCGTAACAGCTGGGTGCGTCCAACAAGGCGTTCACCGACTGGAGTTCGCTGTCCCGCCCGGCTAACGGCCATAACATGTCGGCCATGGGGCGCACCGTCACCTGCATCGGACGAATGCCCACCACCCACCCCCCATCAAGGTTCGGCCACCAGGACCGTACAACCTGGCGGCTCGGACGATGCGTTCTTCGCGATGTGATGTCAACGCCCTTGTCGGCGGCGGCCGTTGACGTCCCGCGTGCAGAGAGCCCCGCCTGATGGCGGCCGTCTACGCAGTCCGCCCTCGATCGCGCGGCCGGTCTGTACCGCGGCCCGGGCGAGTCGATCGAGCGGCTGTCCCGGTGTGGCCAGTACGCACAACGCCCCGACAGGTGTGCCGTTCGGGGCTCGCAGAGCCACTGCCGCGCAGCAGACGCCCTCCACCACCTGTTCGTGATCGTAGGCAACGCCCTCACCACGAATCCGTGCCGCCTCACGCGGCCACCACGAAGGCATCGGGTCCAGCGGGACCTCCGGGCTCGCGGCGATCTGTGCTTTGCCCGCCGCGGTGAACCATGGCCACGTGACATCGTCCAGCAGCGGGCCGAAGGGCGTGTCCGGGCCTGCGGTCCAGTCCAGGGTCAGGGTATGGCCGCCCCGGACCACATTGATGGCCGCGCTCGTCCCCGTCGCCGCGACGAGGCGGCGCACCGGCTCGCGCGCCGCAGAACGCAGTCCGGGATGCGGCTGCCACCTCCGGCCCAGGAGGAACATCTGCGGCCCCACGCCATAGTGAGTGCCGCGCCTTTCCACGGCCCCGAGTTCCGCCAGTTGCGTCAGCACGCGATGGGCCGTCGACTTCGGCAGTCCGCTGTCCGCGGCCAGCCGTGTCACGCCGGCCTGACCTCGTCGTTCCAGCGCGGCCATCAGCCGGAAGGCGCCTTCGAGGACGCCTCGGCCCGCAGGCGTCTGATGGCTCCCGAGCGTTGTGGTCGCGTGGTGTGTGACAGATGCGGTCCCCGTCTTCTGCGGCACTTCGTCCCCCCTGTCAGCGCGTCCCCTGCGCGCTGTCGTCCGGCACCCTGCCCCGGCGGCGGACGTCTGCGCATGAGCAGTGATTACTCACCGCGGACTCCCGCTGGCCAAAGCGGCCTCGTGCCGCTGACCGGACCCCGGCGCGACAACCGAGGGCGTGGCGGCGCACGCTCGGCATCGCAACCGACGAGCGAGACGAAGGAGCAAGCATGAGGCACAAGTTCGGCCGTCGAGGCGCGATGATGGCGGCTGTCGCCGCACTGAGCGCGGGCGGGCTGATGCTGTCGGCGACGGAAGCGTCCGCGACGGCGGCCATCCCGTTGAGCACGGAGTTCAACGCCCCCGTCTACCGCAGCACCAATGTGTCGTCGGGCAAGGTCGGAGTGACCGACCTCGCACCCGGCGACGTGATCATCGCGGACTGCTGGAGCCGGGGCCAGAACCTCGGGCGCGGCAACGTCTGGTACCACACCCTGGGGGAGCGCTACCGCAACGGCACCGAACTGTTCATCACGGGGTGGACGTACGGGGCCTTCGTCGACGGTAACGACGCGTTCCACGACGGCTCCGTACCGGCCTGCTGAGACCGAGACAGTCGGTCGAGTGGGTCCGTGCGGAAGAGGTAACCGCCTCCGGGTTGATGCCGGAGGCGGTTCTCTGCCTCCGGGATGAGTAGCCGTACTTATTGCGGCATTCGAGGGATCCTCGGGAGACGGTGCAACTGACACGGTGGGCCCCGCGACTTCATGGGGCAGAGACAGGCACCACCCCGAGCGAGGGAGATCCGCGGTGAACCCGTACAGCGACACGCTCGCCCCGGTCCAGGACATCTGGTCCATGAGTGACTCCTCGACACCCACCATCGATCTCGGCCCCCAGCGTCCCCCCACCAGTGAGCGCGGCGGTGACTACCTTTTGCCGCCTCCTGACCCGAGGCAGCGTCTGGACATCCACGTCAGCCCCGCCGACCGGCGACGCTTGGACCTGTTCGCCGCACTCACCATCCGAGGCATCGCACCCCTCCCCGGCGATCAGGATGCCGTGACCGCCATCAGCGCCCTCGGCGATGCGGTGGCCACGGCTGTCCTGCGATGGGTGTCGCACCCCGTCAGCTGATGCGGCACGAGCGATGTGGCGCGGACTGAGGGCAGACACGGCCACCGTTTACTCAGTTGCAGTGAACCTCATGCGACTCCAACACTCGAGGCCATGAGTGATTTCGTGATCCGTGCGGCGATGACGGCTGACGCATCGTTCTTGCAGGACATGCTCGTTGAGGCGGCGAACACGCCCAGTCACCCGGGGCGGAGCCGAGCGGACACGTTGGCCGTCCCGGAGGTTGCGCGCTACGTCGACGGGTGGCCTCGCGCCACCGACCTCGGTGTGGTGGCCGTCGAGGTCGACGGGCGCGCCGTCGGTGCGGCATGGCTCAGGTTCTTCACCGAGGCTGAGCCTGCCTACGGCTTCGTCCATGCCGACATCCCCGAGCTGGCGATCGGCGTTGTCGCTGATCGGAGGGGGCGCGGTGTGGGTCGTGCGCTGCTGCGGGCGCTGGCCGACACCGCCCGACAGCACGGCTTGGAGTACATCAGCCTCAGCGTGGAACGCGTCAATCCTGCTGCCGCGCTCTACCACGCGGAGGGCTACCGGGTGGTCGAGAGCCGCGACCATGCTGACACCATGCTGCTCGACCTGCGGTAGGCCCGCTGCGGACGACAGTCACAACACAGACCTCGGCGGGCGGTAGCGGCCACGAGATCGCCCGCTCGATCACCCACCTGCGGCATGGGAAACCGTCTAAGCCTTGATGCCTGCCGCCGACCTGGCGGCCTGCTCGATCTTCGCGCGGTAGGCCGCACGGGCTTCCTCGTCGATCTGCTGCTCGTATTCGGCGCGCAACCCGGTCCGGCCGTCGAGGCTCTCGCGCAGGATATCGGCGTGCCCGGCATGCCGGATGGACTCGCCGAGGACATGGACCATGACGGCGAACAGGTTCGTGTTGGGATAGGGCTCCGACCACCACGGCACATGGCCGGGGGCGTCGAGGGGAAGCTCGTTGATCGTCGCGTCCGAGTGTTCCCACGTGCGCCGGTAGAACCCGATGATCTGCTCGCGGGTCTCGTCCTCGGTCGCCCACTGATCGCTGCCGTCGTGGTCCTGCCACCGGGGCAGCGGTTCCGGGGAAGGGCGGTCGAAGACCTCGCCGAAGTACCTGGCCTCGACGGTTGCCACGTGTTTGACCAGGCCGAGCAGATTGGTCCCGGTCGCTGTCAAAGGCCGGCGGGCGTCGTATTCGGACAAGCCGTCGAGTTTCCAGAGCAGCGCCTCGCGGTCCCGCCGCAGTCTCCCGTGCAGGTTGTGCTTGGCGAATTCATCGATCATGCGGCATGAGCCTGCCATGGGCTGCTCGGGGTCTCAACATCCCGCATCCTCCGCCTCCCAGCGCAGCAGGTCACCCGGCTGGCACTCCAGTACCTCGCAGAGCGCGGCGAGCGTCGTGAAGCGCACCGCCTTGGCGCGGCCGTTCTTGAGAACCGCGAGGTTGGCGGGCGTGATGCCTACGCGGTCCGCGAGCTCGCCCACGGACATCTTCCGCCGGGCCAGCATCACGTCGATGTCCACGGTGATCGGCATCAGATCACCTCGTCCAACTCGGCCTGCATCTGCGCCGCTTCGACATCGCGCGCGACGGCCTGGGCGAGCAGCATCCGCAGCACCTGCACGATGAGCGCGACGCCCAGAATGGCCACGCCGACCCCGCCCATGATGACGGTGACTCCCGGGTCCTCCCGCTGGCCCGGTGCATTGACGATGGTGACCGCGAACCACACGAGGGCGGCTGCCACGATGGCACCGATCACGCCGTCCACGTACCGGAAGGCGGCGTGGGAGAACACGGTTCCGCGCCGCACCATCGACACCAGTCGCCCGACGCAGACCAGGGCGACCTGGACCGACACCATGCCCAGGATCGTGATCACGCGCAGCGGGGTCAGGGGGACCGATCCGTCCTCCGGGTCGTTCCCGCTGACCAACGTCCACACCATCAAGGCCTGTACGAACACGGTGCCGGCGAACACCACCGCGAGCACGGCACGCAGCGCACGCACTGTCAGCTTGCCCAAGGCTCATCCTTCCATCGACTTGCGATGGGAATCTATCGACTCTCGATAGATTGGGCAAGGGCTGGGGCGGAGGGTGCACGGCGGATTCCCATCAACGGAGGGCGCCGCCCTCCCCTCTCCTCGGGGCGTCTTCAGTTGTCCCCGAGTGCCAGCTTGATGCCGAAGCCGACGAGTACCGTTCCTGTGGTCGCGTCGATGGCCCGCTGCACCGAGCCGCGGTTCAGCCACCGGCGGACGAGCTGGGTGCCGTATATCAGCGCGCTGAACCAGACCAGCCCCTCCAGATCGTGCACGGTCGCCAGGACGACGCCCATCAGCAGATGCGGGGCGTCGGCGGGGATGAACTGGGGCAGCATCGCCATGTAGAAGACGCCGTTCTTCGGGTTCAGCAGGCTCGTGCCCAGCCCGCGCGCCCAGGACCCGGCCCACGTCGCCTCCACGATCGTGGCTCCCGCCCCGCCCGGCACGTCCCCCGACGCGGGCCGACCGCGCTCCTTGAGCGTCCGACGGAGCATGGCGATCCCCAGCCAGGCCAGATATCCCGCACCGGCCAGACGCAGCCCGTCGTACAGCAGATGGGATGCCGTGAGCACCGCCGAGGCACCGACCGCGGCGGCCACGCCCCATACGAGGACGCCGCTGAGGATCCCCAGCGCCGTCGCGAAGGCTCGGCGCCTGCCCAGGGTGATGGCGGAACGCAGCACGAGAGCGGTGTCCAGGCCCGGCATGACGGTCAACATGCCCGCCACGACGGCGAAGGAGGCGATAGCGGAGGGAACGGTCATGCGCCCATCCTGAAGCGGCGGTATCGATCACGTCCAACGCGTCTTGCTTCACGGGTCATTAGCGGGACTGATGCCCAACCTCACCCGTCTCAACGTCCGTTGAGATGGCTGCCGTCGTGGCGGCGGAGGTAGGCCAGGACGGCGCGGACCCGGCGGTGGCCGCTGTCGCCGGTGGACAGGCCGAGTTTGAGGAAGACGCCGCCGATGTGTTTGTGGACGGCGTTGTCGGTGATGAAAAGCCGCTCGGCGATGGTGGCGTTGTCGTGCCCTTCGGCCATCAGCGCCAGGACCTCGCGTTCGCGGGGGGTCAGGGCGTCGACGGGATCGCCGCGGACGGCGAGAAGCTGGGCGATGACCTCCGGGTCCATGGCCGTACCTCCCGCGGCCACGCGGCGCAGCGCGTCGGTGAACTCCGCGATACGGCTCACCCGGTCCTTGAGGAGATAGCCGATGCCGCCGCGGGTGTCGGAGAGGAGGCGGCCGGCGTATTCCTGCTCGACGTACTGGGACAGGACCAGGACGGGAAGTCCGGGGCGGTCGCGGCGGGCCCGGAGGGCGGCGCGGATACCCTCGTCGCGGAAGGTCGGGGGCAGCCGCACATCGACGATGGTGACGTCCGGGCGGTGGGTCTCGACGGCGGCGAGGAAGCCGGCGGCGTCAACGGTGATCGCGGCCACCTCGAAGCCCTGGGAGCCCAGCAGGAGTTCGAGTCCGGAGGACAGCAGCACGTTGTCCTCGGCGATGACTACACGCACGGCAGCTCCACGGTTACGGTGGTCGGCCCGCCCGGCGGGCTGCTGATCTTCATGGTGCCGTCCAGAGCGGCGGCGCGGCGGCGAATTCCGTCCAGACCGCTGCCCCGGGACGCGTCCGCCCCGCCTCTCCCGTCGTCGGTGATCTGTGCGGACAGCGTCGCGCCGGTGCGGATGACGCGGACGGCGGCCTTGGTGCCTCGGCTGTGCCGGGCGATGTTCGCCAGCGCCTCGGCGACGGCGAAGTAGGCGACCGCTTCGACCGTGGCGGGGACCTCACCGAGCTCACCGACGTCGATGCGGGTCGGCACGCCGGCCCTGGTGGCCAGGGTGCCGAGCGCGCCCACGAGGCCCTGGTCGGCCAGGACCGGCGGGTAGATGGTGCGGATGACCGAGCGCAGCTCGGTCATCGTCTCCTCGGTCTCGGCCTGGGCCTGCCGTACGAGCGCGGCGGCCGCGTCGGGGTCCCGGGGAAGGGCCTCCCCGGCCACCGCCAGCCGCATGGCGATGGCCACCAGCCGGGCCTGGGTGCCGTCGTGCAGGTCGCGTTCGATCCGGCGGAGTTCCGCGCCGTGCGCCTGCAGGACGTCTGCGCGCGTCCGGGTGAGCTCGGCGACGCGCACGGCCAGCTGTTCGGCGGATGCCGGTGCCAGGACGGCCAGGCAGCACCGCGCGTGCGTCCGGGCGAGCGGTGGCAGGACGAGGATCGCCACCGCCGCGAGGAGCAGGAACTGCACGAGGTTCATCGTCAGTGCGGGGACCCAGCCGTCGACACGGACGTCGATCAGCAGCAGCCGTGGCGGATCCGACGCGGGAAAGGCCCACCACGCGACGGTGGCGACCAGGGTGAGGAGCAGATTGCCCAGGCACAGCAACGCAAGTGCCCCTGTGGGCAGGCCGGTTGCCACCTGAGTCACGAGCCACGCGAGGTCCCGGCGGAGGGCCGGTCGGCGCGCCTCCACCGGTCGGCCCAACAGTGCCCCGGCGCGCCGGCGGTGAGCTTCCGCCCACCCGGCCGCCAGCGACGGGACGCACAGCAGCGGCGCCGCCACGAGCGTCACCGTCGCGGTGATGAGGGTGCCGAGCAGGTAGCGTCCGCTGCGCCAGGTCTGGATCAACCGTGCGCGGGCCTCGCCGTTCATGCCGAGCACTGGTCCGCCCTCGTCTGTCGTACGGACCGGGACCGGCCCTCGGATGTCGTACGGGACCGGGACCGGCCCTCGGAGGCGCCACTGTATGTGCCGGGCGCCCCTGCGGCACTACAGCCTGCTGTAGGTTTCCGGCGGTTGTCTGCCGTAGCGACACGCAACGCGACACGTACCTAGCGTGCGATTCATGAGATCAACGACTCAGGCCGCCGCGCCGCAGCACCGTCCCTCCCAGAAGCGTCGACGTCGGATCGGCCGGGGGTGGTCGGCCGTCGCGGCGGTCGCACTCGGGACAGCGGGTGTGGCCATCGCTGTCCAGTCCCCGGGCGGCGCGGGCGCGACGTCCGCCCCCGGCTACCGGCAGGACGACCTGCGCCGGGACACTCATGCCCTCCACGCGTTGGGGGTCACCGGCGTTCAGGCGCGGGTGACCATCGCATCCGGCCGGGATCTGGTCGCCACCGCCGGTGTCGCCGTGGTGGGCACGAAGCGCCCGGTGCCCCCCGACGGCTACTTCCGCATCGCCAGCACCGGCAAGGCACTCATGGCCACGGTGATCCTGCAACTGGTCGACGAGGGCAAACTGTCCCTGGGCGACACGGTGGACCACTGGCTTCCCGGCGTCATCGAGGGCAACGGCAACGACGGACGGAAGATCACCGTGCGTCAGCTGCTGCAGAACACCAGCGGCCTCCACGACGACCTGCCCGGCTTCGACACCCCGCAGCAGTACTACCAGCACCGCTACGACACCTACACCCCCGAACAGATCGTCGCCCGGGCGATGAAGCACCACCCGGACTTCCGCCCCGGCACAGGCTGGAGCTACTCCAACACCGGCTACGTCGTCCTCGGCATGATCGTCGAAAAGGCCACCGGCCGCCCATGGCAGGAGGAGGTCGACAGCCGCATCCTGAAGCCGCTCGGCATGAACCACACCTACCTGCCGGGCACCACTCCCACCCTTCGTCGCCCGCACGCCGACGGCTACCAGGTCTTCGCCTCCGGTGAACGGACCGACGTCACCGAACAGATCGTCCCCGACCTCGGCGGGTACGTCTCCACCACCGCTGACGTCAACCGCTTCTTCCAGGGACTGCTGGGCGGCAGGCTGCTTTCCCCGGCGCGCAGGGCCGAGATGCAGGACACCGTCCCGGTCGACAAGCGGATCGAGACGTTCTGGCCCGGCGGACGCTACGGCCTCGGCCTGGTCAGCCGTCCTCTGACCTGCGGCGGCAGCTACTGGAGCCACGAAGGGGGAGAAGCCGGCTACATCACTCTGAACGGCGCCACGGACGACGGCAGCCGCACCGTCACCGTCTCCCTGTCCACCAGCGTGAGCGACCTCGACACAACCGTCCGACAACACAAGGCCGCCAGCGACCTTGTCGACCACGCACTGTGCGACACCTCCAGCAACAGACAGGGAAGGTGACCGGGGAGGTCGACCGACTCTGGTACACCGCCGGCGAAGGCAAGGCCCCACACGGGACGTGGGCGTGTCAGGTGGCGGCCGAGTCGCGGTGATCGATGGGTTCGTTGAGCAGCTCCCTCGCCGCCTGGTGGACCTTCGTCAGGGCGTTCAAGAGGGCTTCGCGTTCGGTCGCGGTGAGATCCGCGGTGACCTTCTCTTCGATCGACCGCCGCTCCGCCTCGACCGGCTTCTGCAACGCACGCCCCGCGTCGGTGAGCCAAAGCCTCACGAGGCGGTTGTCCCGGTCGTCGCGGCGACGGGTGAGCAGGCCGGCCGCGGTCATCCGGTCGGCCATCTTGACGACGGTGGGAGTCGTGACGTTCAGCGCGGCGGCGAGTTCGCCGGGCGTGCTGCCGTCCCGCTCCCACAGCGCGGCGAGCAGGTAGTTCTGTCCGACGTGCAGCCCGTGGCGTCGCATGGCCGCGTCGGACAGGGCCCGGAGCACCTTCGACGTCCTGCCGTGCAGGTCCAGGAACTCTGACATCGCGGCCTTTCGGTGAGTGCGGGAGTGGCTTCCGGAGCCACACACAGCTCGATTGACGGCTAATCATTCACCGGCTAACGTTCCCTCAGGTTCGCTAGACGGCAAACGATTTTGGGGAGACATGATGATACTGGTCACCGGAGCCACCGGGAACATCGGCCGCGAACTCACCCGCGAACTCGATGCGAGAGGTGCGACGTTACGTCTCCTCGTCCGCGACCCGGCCCGCGCCGCACAACTGCCCGAGCGCGCCGAGCGCGCCGTGGGCGACCTTGGAGATCCCGCGACACTGACGCCCGCCTTCGCCGGCGTCGACCAACTCTTCCTACTCACCCAGGGCATCGGCACCGACCACACCGCCGCCGCCATCGCCGCCGCCCAGGCCGCAGGCGTCCACCACATCGTGCACCTGTCCTCGTTCCACGTCACCCTCGACCCCATACCGGCCATGGGGCGCTGGCACCACGAACGCGAGCAGATCATCCGCGCCTCCGGCATACCCGCCACCTTCCTGCGGCCCGGCGGCTTCATGACCAACGCCCTCGACTGGCTGCCCACCATCCGCGAGGGGAACTACGTCCTCGACCCGGTCGGCCCGGGCCGCTACGCACCCATCGACCCCGCGGACATCGCCGCGGTCGCCGCCCTCGTCCTTACCGAAGCCGGCCACCAGGACCAGGCGTACGTCCTCACCGGCGACGAGACGTTCACCGTCACCGAGCAGGTCCGGATCATCTCCGAGACGATCGGCCACGACATCGAGGTCCGGGCAGCAGCCACACCGGCCGAGGTCGTACGCTTCCGCTTCCCCGCCGGGGCGCCCCAGGCACTCGCCGACGCCATCACGGAGGGCTTCACCCTCATGCGCAGCGACACCACCGGGTTCCGCACGGACACCGTGCGGCGGCTGCTCGGACGCAGGCCGCGGACGTTCGCGGACTGGTGCGCGCGCAACGCCGACTCGTTCCGAGCGCCTCAGACCGCCTGACCCGACGGCCACCCGCGCCCTCGACACCGCCTCGAACGGGTGATCGCGCTCCAAGAGCTTCCCGTCCACCGGACAGCGGTGAGAATCCCTGCCGCGAAGCTCTGATGGCCCCACAGAAGCCCTCCCGAGATCCGCGGGCACCGGCCCAGGCCCGCGGCGACGCGGCGACTTCGAGGCCGGCCTTCCCGGCCGCCGAGCCGCAGTTCCGGGGAAGATGGCGGGGTGAGTACTGCGCTGGCGGAGGCCCTGTCCGTCGTTCTGCTCGTGGTCGTGCTGGCATGCGCCGTCATCCGCCCGTTCGGCTGGCCGGAGGCGGTGGTCGCCGTTCCGGCCGCCGGTGTCGTCATCGCCACCGGGGCGATCACCCTGGACCACGCGGTGGACGAGGCCGCGCGGCTGGGTCCCGTGATCGGCTTCCTGGCGGCCGTGCTGGTCCTGGCCCAGCTGTGCGACGACGAGGGCCTGTTCCAGGCATGCGGCGCGTGGATGGCCCGCACCGCGGCCGGACGGCCCCGCCGCCTGCTGGCGCAGGTGTTCGTCCTCGCCTCGGTGATCACCGCGGTCCTCAGCCTGGACGCCACCATCGTGCTCCTGACCCCGGTCGTCTTCGCCACCGCCGCCCAGCTCGGTGCCCGGTCCCGACCCCACGTCTACGCCTGCACCCACCTGTCGAACACGGCATCCCTGCTGCTGCCCGTCTCCAACCTGACCAACCTGCTGGCGTTCAGCGCCAGCGGGCTGAGCTTCACCCGGTTCGCCGCCCTGATGGTCCTGCCCTGGCTGGTGGCCATCGGCGTCGAGTACGTCGTGTTCCGCCGGTTCTTCGCCACCGACCTGGACGCCGGGGCGACCGCCCAGGCCATCGTCCAGCCGCGTGAGATGCCGGTGTTCGCCCTGGCCACCGTGGCGTGCACGCTGGTCGGCTTCGTGGTCACGTCAGCGGTCGGGATCGACCCGGCCTGGGCGGCGTTCGCGGGTGCCGCCGTCCTCGCCGTCCGCGCCCTGGCGCAGCGCCGCACCACCCCCGCCGCCATCCTGCGCGCCGGCACGGTGCCGTTCCTCGCCTTCGTCCTGGCGCTGGGCATCGTGGTGCGGGCCGTCGTGGACAACGGCCTCGACACGGCCCTCGGACACCTGATCCCCGATGGCACCGACCTGCCCGCCCTGCTGGGCCTGGCGGCGCTGGCCGCCGTACTGGCGAACGTGATCAACAACCTGCCCGCGGTGCTGGTCCTGCTGCCGCTGACCGCCCCCTCCGGGGCCGGCGCGGTTCTCGCGGTGCTCCTCGGGGTGAACATCGGGCCGAACCTCACCTACGCCGGCTCGCTGGCCACACTGCTGTGGCGGCGTATCGTGCACGCCCACGACGCCGAGGTGGAGCTGAAGGAGTTCACCCGGCTCGGCCTGTATGCCGTACCTGCGAGCTTGGGCGCCGGAGTACTGGCACTGTGGGTTTCACTGACCGCGATCGGAGGAGGCTGACCCATGGCCGTAGTGGTCTGGATCGTCGAGGGCACCTGGCCCGCCTGCGTGGACGCCGCCCGCACCCACGCACCCGAGGACGCGGACATCGTCCTGTTCCATGTCACCCCGGCCGACGTCCCGGGCGCGGCGCACGGCGCGTTCGCCGGTCTGCTCGGCCGGGGCCACCCCGAACGCGACCCCGGCACCCGCCTCGAACACCTCGCGGCGGCCTCCGCCGACCAACTCCTCACCGACGCCGCGCAGCGCCTGGGCCGCCCCTGCGCCCGGACGGAACGCACCGGCCGCGTCGAGCGCGAGGTCGTCGCCGCCGCCGAAGGAGCCGACCTCCTCATCCTCGCCCGCGACGGCGACCGCACCCACCTCGGCCCTCACAGCCTCGGCCCGGCCAGCCGCTTCATCGTCGATCACGCCCCCTGTCCCGTCCTACTGGTCTGGCCCGAGACAGCGCCCGGCATCGCCACCATCCCGCCCCCGCCACCGCACCCGCCCCACCACCGGTAGCGGTGCCTTCGGGCGACGTGTCGGTGCGCGGACGACACGGTGCCGGATGCCGGCGGTGGCCGGGCGCTCAGTCCGTGAGCCAACCGGGGCTGACCATGCCGTACTCGTAGGCCATGACCACGACTTGGGATCTGTCCCGGGCGCCGAGTTTGGCCATGATGCGGCTGACATGGGTCTTCGCGGTCAGCGGGGAGACCACCAAGCGCGCGGCGATTTCGTCGTTGGTGCATCCGGCGGCGATCAGCCGCATGACTTCGCGTTCGCGGCCGGTCAGTGCGTCGAGACGCTGGTCGGGCTTTCGGGTGGGGTCCGGGCGGTTGGCGAACTCGGCGATGAGCCGACGGGTGACGGAGGGGCTGATGAGCGCGTCGCCCCGCACGGCGACGCGTACCGCGTGCAGGAGTTCTGCCGGTTCGGTGTCCTTGACGA
Source organism: Streptomyces sp. NPDC032126 (assembly GCF_055580085.1). Classification (NCBI taxonomy): domain Bacteria; kingdom Bacillati; phylum Actinomycetota; class Actinomycetes; order Kitasatosporales; family Streptomycetaceae; genus Streptomyces; species Streptomyces sp. NPDC032126. The sequence goes on along the minus strand of NZ_JBVIMA010000008.1, from coordinate 193,526 downwards.
GGAAGCCCGTGGCGCCGGCCCGCAGGGCCCCGTACACGTACTCGTCGAGGTCGAAAGTCGTCAGCATGACGACCCTCACTCCGGCCAGTCGCTCGTCACCGGTGATGCGACGAGCGGCTTCCAGTCCGTCCATACCGGGCATGCGGATGTCCATCAGCACGACGTCGGGCCGCAGTTCGCGACAGGCCGCGAGCGCGGCATGCCCGTCGGCGGCCTCGGCGACCACGTGGAAGTCGTCCTCGTCGTCGAGGATGCCGCGGATCCCGGCGCGCACGAGGCGCTGGTCATCCGCCAGCAGGATCCTGATCATCAACTGCTCCGCCGATCGGCTCGTGGTGGTCTGCGAACGGTAGCCGGGCCCGGACGGTGAACCCGCCCGCGCTGCCAGACCCGGTGTTCAACGTTCCGCCCAGCGCGCGTGCTCGTTCTGTCATGCCCGCGATCCCGCTGCCGGCAGCATGCCCGGCGAGAGCGGCACCCTTCCCGTCGTCCTGGACACTGAGCATCAGTTCCCGGTCACCGTGGTGGAGGCGGATGACGACGTGCTGGGCGCCGCCATGGTTGACGGCGTTGGTCAGTGACTCCTGGACGATGCGGTAGGCGGCGAGGTCCACCACTGTCGGCAGGGATGAGATGGCTCCGCTCCGCTCGATGCGTACGTCAAGGCCCGCCCGGGCCGCTGAGGAGACCAACTCGTCGATCCTGGTCAGCCCTGGTGGGGGTGTGGTGGGGGCTCCGTCGTCGACCTGCCGCAGTACACCGAGGGTGGCGCGCAGCTCTCGTAGGCCCTCCTTGCTGCCCTGTTTGATGGCGGTCAGTGCGTCCTGGGCTTGGCCGGGGTCCTTGTTCATGCGGTGCAGGGCGGAGGACGCCTGCACGTGGATCATCGACATGGTGTGGCCGATCACGTCGTGCAGTTCACGGGCGATGCGCAGCCGTTCCCGGGTGGCCCGTAGTCTGGCCTGCTCCTCGGCGTAGGCGACGCGGCTGTGGCGCATCGCGCCGAGCGCCATCACCGCGACCAGCCAGCCGGTCAGCATGAAGACCGCCGTGCCGTTGACGTTACCGGTGCCGGCCGGCGCACCCGTGCCCACTCCGATGACCATCACGGCGGCCATGGCGACCGCTGCCTGGATTTGTCCTCGGGCCGCCAGCGCGTACAGGGCGGTTACGGGGATCACGACGAGCGGGCCGTCGACCGTGCTCGACAGGTAGTACAGGCCGGTGCCGAGCACCGTGAACCAGCCCACCGCCACCGGGTGACGACGGCGTAGCGGCAGCGCCGCGCACACCGCTGCCGCAAGGAGCCAGGACACGATCACGGATGGGGTGGCGCGCCAGTCCGGGCCCAGCCGTTGCCCCTCGGCCACCCCGGCCAGCGCCAGGACGACCCCGGCGAGCGCCATGTCGGCACGCTGCCCTGTGAGCAGGCGGAGGCGGGTGACGTCGAGGTGCGGCATTGCTTCATTCTGCCTGCGACACGATGGTGCCCAGCCTTTATCTCCTCATTTGTCTCACAGGTGCGTGCTGGAGGAGTACGCGGAAGTCGGGGCGTACAACTGCTGGTGTACGGCGCGGTGGTCGTCTGCCGCCGCTGGTGCAGGCCGGCTGTCAGCCGTGGGCCGACGCCCGCGCCGGGATGCGCGGGCAGGCTCGACGGCATGTCGTCGTCCCTCGCTCCCCTGCGGATCAGGACTGCCCTCGTCGGCGCGGTCGTGGGCGTGGCGGTGACTCCCAACACCACTCGCTGGAATTCGAGGTAGGCATCATGTCTTCCCCCCGCGGCTCCGCCGCGCCCTTTGCCCCACCCCCGCCGCGGGACGGCACGTCCGCGCCCGTGGGAGGGTTCGGCGCCCTGGCAGGTTGGGCGCAGCGCCATCGCTGGGCCGCCCTCGTGCTCTGGATGGCTGTCGTGGCCGCCATCACGATGGGCTCCACCGCGGCCGGCTCCGCGTACCGGAACGACTTCTCGTTGCCGGGCACCGATTCCCAGGCGGCCACCGACCTGTTCAGGAAGCACGGCAGTGATCAGGCGGGCGACAGCGTCGAGATCGTCTTCAAGGACACCGCCGGCGCCGAGAGCGCCAGGAGCAGTGTCGAACCGATGCTGGCCAAGGTGCGGCAGATGGCGGGCGTCGCCGATGTACGCAGCCCCTTCACCGACGCCTCAGCGGTGTCCAAGGACGGCACGATCGCCTACGCGACCGTCACGTTGGACGGCAAGACGGAGGACGTCCCCCAGCGGAACGTCGCCGAGATCATCGATACCGCGCGGAGCATCGCCACCGATCATCTCCAGGTCGAAGTGGGCGGTGAGGCCGCGCGTAACGCGGAGGACAAGGCGGGACCGACGGCCGAACTCGCCGGGATCGTGGCCGCCCTGGTCATCCTTGTGTTGTTGTTCGGTTCGCTGCTCGCGGCGTCCCTGCCGCTGATCACCGCCCTGTTCGCCGTCGGCGGCGCCATCGGCCTGATCGCCCTGGCCTCGCACCTGTTCACCGTCGCCGATTTCACCCCGCCCATCCTGATGCTCGTCGGCCTCGGCGTCGGCGTCGACTACGCCCTGCTGATCTTCTACCGCTACCGCCATGAACTGCTGTCCGGCAGCCGGCCCGAGGAGGCCGGCCGAAGGGCCCTCGACTCCGCCGGCCGTACGGTCTTCTTCGCCGGCTGCACGGTCATCGTCGCCCTGCTGGGCCTCGCCGCCCTGGGGCTCGGCTCGCTGCAGGGCATCGCCCTCGCGGTGGCCATCACCGTCCTGATCACCATGGCCGCCTCCCTGGTGCTGCTGCCCGCACTGCTGGCCCTGTTCGGCGACCGCATCCAGCGCCATGTCCTCGAACACCAGGCCAAGACCAGCGAGAAGGGCAGGACCGAAGGCGATCGCTGGCGCGCCATGGCGCGTGCCGTGCAACGCCGCCCGCTCCCGACCCTCCTGGTCGGCGTGATCGCGCTCGTGGCGCTGTCCGCACCGGCACTGGGCATGCGCCTGGGCTTCGCGGACTCCGCCAACGACCCAGAGGAGACCACCTCCCGCCACGCGTACGACCTGCTCGCCGAGGGCTTCGGTCCCGGCTTCAACGGTCCGCTCATCGTTGTGGTGAAGGGCGGTCAAGAGGCGGGCAGGACCGTCCGGGCCAAGCTCGCCACCACCGACGGTGTCGCCCAGGCCGGCCCCGCGATGCCCTCCGAGGACGGCGAGCTGTCGACCGTCTTCGTCTACCCCACGAGCTCACCGCAGGACGAGGGGACCGTGGACCTCGTGCACCACCTGCGTGACGACGTGGCCCCGCCCCTGGAGCGCACCACAGGAGCCGAGATCCTGGTCGGAGGCGCGACTGCCGCTTCCCAGGACGTCTCCGAGACACTCGCGAACAGGCTGCCCCTGTTCGTCGCCGTTGTCGTCGGCGTTTCCTCGCTCCTGCTCCTGCTGGTGTTCCGGTCCATCTGGATTCCCGTCAAGGCGGCCGTGCTGAACCTGTTGTCCATCTCCGCGGCGCTCGGCGTGGTCACCCTGGTGTTCCAGCACGGCTGGTTCGGCGCACAGCCGGGGCCCGTCGAAGCCTTCATCCCAGCGCTGATCTTCGCGATCGTCTTCGGGCTCTCCATGGACTACGAGGTCTTCCTCATCTCACGCATCCACGAGGAATGGACCCGCACCGAAGACTCCTCGCAATCCGTACGCGAAGGGCTTGCCTCCACCGGCAAGGTCATCACCGCCGCCGCGGCCATCATGATGTTCGTCTTCGGCGCGTTCGTCCTCAGCTCCGACCGCATGCTCCAGCAGTTCGGACTGGGCCTGGCCATCGCCATCCTTCTCGACGCCGTGGTCATCCGGTGCCTCGTCGTCCCCGCAGCCATGCAGATGCTCGGCACATGGGCCTGGTGGCTGCCTGCACCACTGGCCCGCACCCTGCCCGGGGTGTCCATCGAACCCCCCGGGCGCAGCTGAGTTCGGGATCACAGTCCGGCGGCCAGCCAGACAGCCACGGCCGCGGTCGCGATGAGCCCGGCGTTGAGGGTGATCCGGCGGTCTTCGCCGGTCAGGTGGACGGCGACCGCACCGATCTGCAGGAGGACGAAGCCGACGGCGGCGGCCGGCGCCAGCCAGGGCGCGATGCCGGTCAGTGGTGGGAGGATCAGCCCGGCCGCGCCGAGTATCTCGACCGTCCCCAGCGCCCTTACGGCGGGCAACGGCAGGCGGTCGACCCAGGCCATCATCGGCCGGAGTTGATCGCGGCTGCGGATCACCTTCATGGCGCCCGCGTAGAAGTAGAAGAGGGCGAGAAGCCCCGCGACGATCCCATAGGCGATGTTCATGGCGCTACCGGCTTCAGGTGAGGTCGATCGCGGGCTCGGTCGCGTAGCGGCTCATCGCGTCGATGTTGGCCTGTGGCGTCAGCGGCCGGCCGTCGGCGAGCACGTCCTGGAGGTCTCGGAAGTACTGCACGTACAGGTCCGGGGTGAACGTGCTGAGCATGACGGCCTGTTGGGCGGTCAGGTTGGCGAAGGTGTGCGGGGTACCGGGTGGCACCATCACGAGCGTGCCCGCGGTGGCGTCGTGCTCCTCGTCCCCGACGGTGAACCGCACGGTGCCGGAGAGGATGTAGAAGCCCTCGTCGTGTCGGGCGTGGCGGTGCTGCGGCGGTCCCTGAGTGTGCGGTGCGAGGACGGACTCGGCGATCGCCAGACGATGCCCGGTGTGGCTGCCGTCCTCCAGAACGCGCATGCGCGTGGTGCCCAGAACGATCGTCTCGCCGTCGCCGGGTTTCACCACCGATACGGCGGGGTCGGCCTGTGGTCCGCTGGTCCTGTCTTCTTCGGTCATGCCCACGAGTGCACCGCCGGGCCCGTGCCGATGTCCAAGACCCATTCCGTAGCTCCGATACCCCGTGGGTATCTTTGCAGCGTGGAGCTACGGACCTTGCGCTACTTCGTGGCGGTCGCCGAGGAACTCCACTTCGGCAGGGCCGCCACCCGACTGCACATGAGTCAGCCGCCGCTGAGCCGGGCGATCAAGCAGCTGGAGGTCGAAGTCGGGGCCCCGCTGTTCGCCCGCTCGTCCGCCGGCGTCACCCTCACTCCGGTGGGCAGGGTGCTGCTCGACGAGGCGCGGGGCCTCCTCGATCATGCCGATCGCGTCCATACGGCGGTCAGCGCGGCGGCCGGCGTCATGACCATCACCGTCGGCATCCTGGGGGACGGCACCGACCCGGGGATGACCAGGCTGGCCGCCGCCTACCGTCGACGCCACCCCGCCATCGACATCCGCGTCCGCGACACCGATCTGACCGACCCGACGTGCGGGCTGCGCGCCGGACAGGTCGACGTCGCCTTGACCCGAGCGCCGTTCGACGAGACCGCCCTGACGGTGCGTGCACTGCGGAGCGATCCCGTCGGCGTCGTCCTGCGCGCCGATGATCCGTTGGCCCACCGCGACCGGCTGCGCCTGGCCGACCTGAGCGACCGCCGCTGGTTCCAGTTCCCGCAGGGCACCGATCCCCTCTGGCAGTCGTACTGGAACGGCGGCAGGCCACGCGAGGGCCCGGTGGTGCGGGCCGTCCAGGAATGCCTGCAAGCCGTTCTGTGGAACGGCACGGTCGGCCTGGCCCCACTCGGGCACGACCTGCCCCCGGAGCTGGTCGTGGTACCGCTGATCGACATGGCGCCGAGCCGAGTGGTGGCGGTGTGCAACGAGGGCGACACCAACCCGTTGATCCGATCCTTCATCGAGACCGCGGCAGCCGCGTACCGCCACTGACACCGTGTTCAGGTGAACGGGTTCAGTGCTCGCAGAGGGAGAATTCCCGTTCGTAGAGCTGCTCGTTGTGTTCGTCGACGAAGAACTTGCGTTCCTGCATGAGCTGTTCGCGGTAGAGCCGGGCCTGTTCCAGCGTCATGGTCGAGGTGTCGGCCCACGGTTGCTGCGGTGGCACATCGGAGGTCGAGACGATCCTCTCCGACGGGTCGACCAGGAAGAAAGCCAGGATCTTGCGATGTCCCGGGCGGGTGGGGTCGTCGAGGCGGAACGAGCCGACGCGATGCTGCAGGATGTTCGGGAACGCCAGGCAGCGGCCCGCCGGGGTCGACGTCGAGCCCAGGACCTGGTTCAGGGCGTCTTCGTCCTGAAGGCCGTAGACCTCACGCAGACCGTTGTCGTCGTTCTGTTCGTAGTGCGGGTCGTCGAGTGCCGCCCGGAAACTCAGCCGGCTCTCGGTGATGTTCTCGCTGTCCCAGTAGTAGATGCCGGTCGAGACGATCCGCTCGTTCAGCATCCCCTCGACGTGCCAGGAACCGCCGGGGTACTCGGGCTTGTCCGGGGTGAGATGAATCGTGGCGAGCTTGACGATGACCTGCAGACGGCGGCCACGCAGGTCGACCCTGGCGAAATCGTCGGGTATCTCCGGCGCGGTGAAGGCGGGGGCGTCCGGGACGACCGGGCGGCGGTTCTCCCACCAGTCGTCCTGGGCCTCCTCCCACGCACTGACGGCTTCCGTGTAGGCCTCGTCGTCACTGAAGTCAGACTTGTCCGGATACTGCGGCTGCGAGTCGTACCACCCGTAAGGATCGGCCTCGATCCGCAGGGGGCGCGGATGGCGCAGATCGGTGAGCACGTTCTCCAGCAGCGGTCGCAGGCGCGCGAACAACTCCGGTAGTACGGCGGCCAGTTCGCGATGCTTCTCGGGGTGGACGTTGTTGACGTACGAGCTGAAGGTGATATCGCCGTCCGCATGGACGTCGACGTCCGTGGGCAGCCACTGGAATCGCTCCGAGAACTCGTAGCGCGAGTAGCGGTCCGTCGGGTTGTGCCAGGCCTCCTCCGGCGCGCCACTCGCCTCTCTCACCAAGCAGAACAGTGAGGGATGAACCAGATCCAGGACCTGGCCGTCGGAACCGGGATGCCAGTCGAGTTCTTCTTCCGGAACCTCTTCGAGGACGCGGACCGCTTCGCGCAGGCGGGAGTTGAGCTGGTCCTCGATGAGCGTGTCCGACTGCCACACCCCGTCGACGGCGGACACCTCGACGCCGGTGTGGGCGTCCCGCAGCTCGGCGTAATGCGCGAGTTCGGCCAGCACGTAACGGACCTGCGCCTCGGTGAGGCCCTGGGCGAGAGCTTCCCGCGTCCACCGGGCGACGATGTCGGCATCCTTCATCTTCTCGAACCATCCCGGCTTCGCCCGGATCTGGGCGCTGCACTGCATCATCTGAAGTTCTCGCAGCGTTCGGGGCGTCGCGAACGACACGGTACGGGACGCGTGAAAGGGCAGCGGGAAAGCAGACAGGCCAGTCAATTCTCTTGGTCCTCCCAGACGGTGTGCGGTCGGCCGGAACAGTACTTCAGCCCACTGACATCACCACCACAGCCCTGGGAAGCGCGGCCCGACGATCGCCTACGGCGATGGAAGCGTGGTGCGTCGTGGCTAGGCGGGAGCGGAGCCCGCGTCGCCGGCGGCCTGATCCGGGGCACGGAAGGTGCGACGGTACGCCGACGGGGCGACTCCGGCCTCCGCCGCGAGGTGCCGCCGCAGCGAGGTGGCGGTGGCGAATCCAACCTCGTGGGCGACGCGTTCCACCGACAGATCGCTGGACTCCAGCAGGTGCCGGGCCCGACGCAGCCGCTGCGAGGTCAGCCAGCGGCCGGGACTCACACCGGTCTCCTCCTTGAAGCGCCGCGCGAAGGTACGGGTGCTCATCGCCGCGTGCGCGGCCAACTCGCTGAGCGACAGCGGAAGTTCAAGTCGCTGCAATGCCCACTCGCGGGTCGGCCCGGTACCGGTCGCGCCCGTCGGCGGCAGGGGCCGCTCGATGTACTGGGCCTGCCCGCCGTCCCGGTACGGCGGCATGACGCAGTAGCGGGCGACCTGGTTGGCGACCTCGCTGCCGTGGTCCTGGCGCAGCAGGTGCAGGCAAACGTCGAAGCCGCTGGCCGCCCCCGCCGAGGTCAACACGTCACCGTGGTCGACGAAAAGAACGCCGGCGTCGAGCTGGACCCGGGGGAACAGTTCCCGGAAGCGGTCGCTGAGCGCCCAGTGGGTGGTGGCCCGACGCCCATCGAGGAATCCGGCGCCGGCCAGCAGGAAGGCACCGCTGCAGATCGACACCAGACGGGTGCCGGGCCGGACGCTGGAAAGCGCCTCCAGGGCCTTCGCGTTCGTGGCGGCGGCCGAGGCCTGGGTGGTGATCGCGTACCCGGGAACGATCACGGTGTCCGCCTCGGCCAGCACCTCAGGGCCGTGCCCGGGGATGACGGTCAGGTCCGAGACGGTGCGCACGGGCTTCCCGTCCACGCCCGCGGTCACCACCTCGTAGCGGCCACCGGCGGAGCCCAGGACGTGTTGAGGTATGCCGAGTTCGAAGGGGTAGATCCCGTCGAGTGCGAGGACGACCACCTTGTGGGCGCCAGGCCCCGGTTCTGGGCGCCTCGCGCTTTCGGGTTCGGCGGTGCGACCGGCTGGATCGCGGTCGCCAGGAGTACCGGGGGCGGCATGGTGGACGCGCATGGCGAGAATGTATCGGAGGCTGACCTTTCCGCCATGGTCGGAGCCGGCTTGAACGGCAATGATCAAGTCATGACCTCGACGGAGACCTTGGAGGACCTCGACCTCCCGGGCCGTTGTCGGGATCGAGCAATCCGAGTGTCCATACGACGGCCGACATGTCCGGCCGAACACAGGAGGCTTCCATGGCCAAGGGCTACTGGGTCAGTGTCTACCCCGACATCTCCGACCCTGAGATGCTGACTGCCTACGGCGAGCTGGCGAGGCCGGCTGTCCGGGCCGCCGGCGGGCGCGTGCTGTCCCGTGGCGGTTATCGGGTCGTCGCCCACGAAGCCGGAATCACGGAACGCGTCGTCCTGATCGAGTTCGACAGCTTTGAACAGGCGGTCGCGGCATACGAGAGCGAGGCATACCAGAAGGCACTGGTGGCCCTCCCCGACGGCTTCCAGCGCGACTTCCGCATCATCGAAGGCGTCGACTGACCGGCGGGCTGGTCCTCCTGGCCCGCGCGGTACGCCCGGCGGATCTGGCTCCGGCCGCCTGGCAGATCGCACCGGTGAGAGTTCAGCGGGCTGAGGGAAAGCCCAACTGATCGATCAGCGCGGTGAAGAGGTCTTCGACGAAGGTTTCGTGTGAGCGAAGCAGATCCTCGATTCTGGCTGTCCGCGGCGTGGCGGAGATGCCGGCGGCTATGGCCCAGGCAACGGCACCCATGGCGTCGGTGGGCACCTCGGCATCGAGCTCGGCGCGCTTGTGCCTGACGGCTTCGTGGAACTCCGGTGTGTCCAGCCACAGCAGTTGATCTTCGAGGTCTTCGGGCTCCTCGGCCAGATGCCTGGCGGCGATGTCCAGGTTGAGCCATGCCTGCCAGCGCTGTCCGTTGGTGTCCAGCCCGGTGACGAGAGCAAGGGAACTGTCGGAGACGTCGGCGACGCAAGCCGGTGCCCTGCTCCACTCCACCAGGGCGGGCAGGTCCTCGTCGTCCCATGTTCCGAAATCGATCTGGAGCGTCTGCCAGCCGCCCGACCGTGACTCCCATGGACGTACGGTGGCCTTGAGCTCCTCATTGAGGCTGTCGAACACGGGAGCTTCCAGCAGGGGGCGGCTGCTGCGAGCAAAGACAAGGTGACCCGAGAATCCCACGGCGTTCCTTCCTTGGAGATGTCGGGCGCACCTTATGGGCTGCCGCTGACAACGCGGGCATGGGTCGGCAACCGCTCGGTCGGCCGGACGGCAGGTCGGAAGGCGTATCGGGCGTGGCCAAAGTGCCTAAATTTTCCGGCGGTTCCAACAGAGACAGTGCTCTACTACCTGCCATGACGACACTTACGGAGCTTCTGCCTGCCACGGTCATCGACGAGACCGCCGGGCTGCTGACCGAGCATTACGTCTTTCCCGAGATAGCCGAGCAGGTCGCCGCCCTGCTGCACCGACGCCTCGCCGCAGGCGCCTATGACGTCGACGACGCCGAGGAGCTCGCCCGGCTGGTCACCGCGGACCTGCAGTCCGTCAACGGCGACCGACACCTGCGGCTGAAGCACCACCCCGACCCGGTGCCGTCCGAGCAGGGGGCGGCCACCTTGGCTGCCATGCGCCGGGACTTCGACACCTCACTGGGTGGTGCGCCCCGGGTGGAACTGCTCGACGGAGGTGTCGCCGTGCTGGAGCTGGCGCCGATGCTGTTTCCGCTGGAGTGGGCCGCCGAACCGCTGGGCGCCGCACTCACCCTGGCCTCCCGCGCCCAGGCACTGATCGTGGACCTCCGCGCCAACCGGGGCGGCGACCCCGACACGGTCGCCTTCGTCTGCAGTTACCTCCTGGACCAGCGCACCCACCTCAACACGATGCACTGGCGCGACGGCGAGCGCCGCGAGCAGTCCTGGAGCCAGCCCCACGTTCCCGGCGCCCGTTTCGGTGGCAGCAAGCCGTTGTACGTGTTGTCCAGCGACAGCACCTTCTCCGCCGCCGAGGAGCTGGCCTACGACTTGCAGCAGCTGGGTCGCGCCGTGGTCGTCGGCGAGCGCACCCGTGGCGGCGCACATCCGTGCAAGGGCTGGACGGTGCACCCGCATGTGGAGGTCACCATCCCCATGGGCCGTGCCGTGAACCCCGTCTCCGGCACGAACTGGGAGGGCACCGGCGTGCAGCCGGACGTCCCTTGCGCCGCCGCTGACTCCCTGGACCACGCACACGCGCTGGCCCTCGCCCGACTGGCAGCCTGACCCAGCCCGCGCGCAGCCGCCTCCCCTGATTCCCTGCTCAGCAGCGGCGGGCGGTCGGTGACGGTCGCCGATGCGGGCGTGGCAACAGCGTGACCGCCAGGGCCGGTACGGCGGCCAGGACCAGCCAGGGCACGGCGGGTGGCAGGGCGAGGTCGAGGAGGGAGCCGGTGGCCGAGCTGCCGGCGAGGACGATCAGGCCGGAGACGGAGGAGAGGGCACCGGTGTAGAGGCCGATGCGTCCCTCCTCGGCGAGGTCGGGTACCCAGGCGCGGGCGGCGGGTACGAGGAGCATCTGGCCGACGGTGAGCAGGACGACGTACCCGGCGGCCGGCAGAAGGCCGGTGAGGCCGGTCCAGCCCGCCGGGCGCGCCGCCGCCACGACCACGAACCCGGCCGCGACCAGGAGCAGCCCGCCGGTCATGGAGCGTCGCAGGTCGAGCCGGTCGCCCGCCCAGCGGGTGAACGGGAGCTGGGCGACCACGACCAGCAGGGAGGACAGGGCGAACAGCCAGGACAGGGCCGTCTGGGAGCCGGTGGCCCGTTCCACCTCGTCCGGGAGGGCGAGGTAGAGCTGGTTGTAGGCGAGCAGGTAGCTGCCGTAGGCGCAACACAGGGCGAGGAAGGCGCGGTTGCGCAGCAGTTCGCGGAAACCGCCCGGGTTCCGTGCCCGCGTACGGCCGGGGATGTGCTGGGGCATCAGCCACGCGTGTCCCGCGAGGACGAGCACGAAGACCCCGGCTCCGGCGAGGCACGCCGTGCGGAAGTCCGCGGCGAGCAGCAGACCGCCGAGCAGGGGGCCGACGAAGGCTCCGGCCTGCCCGGCGGCGGAGAACAGGGCCAGTACCCGGGTACGGGGGCCGTGGCCGCTCTCCTCCCACACCACCGCCTGCCGGGCCACCTCGGACTCCACCGCGGGGGAGAACAGCGCGGCGGCGAAGCCGATGAGCAGCACCGAGCAGATCACGGCCCAGGGAGCCCGCGCGTACCCCAGCCAGGCGAACCCGGCGATCCGCAACGCACAGCCGGCAAGGACGACCGGGCGTACGCCGTGCCGGTCGACCAGCCAGCCGCCGACCACGAACAGTCCCTGCTGGCTGAAGGTGCGCAGGCCCAGGACGAACCCCACCAGCCAGCCCGCCATGCCGACGGCGGTGCCGAGGTGCTCGGCGAGGAAGGGCAGCACGGCGTAGAAGCCGATGTTGAAGGCCAGTTGGGTCAGGATCAGCAGGCGCAGGAGCGGGGAGAGGTGTCTCCAGGTGTGCCCGCGCGGGCGTTTCTCGGTGGGGGTGGCCGGGTGTGTGGGGCTGTAGGTGGCGGGTTCTGTCATGTGGTGTCCGTGGGGGTGGTGGTGAGTGCTATGGGCCGCCTGGCGGGCCGCGGTTGCCCGGGTGCGGGTGTTCGCTGCGGTGCGTCGGACGGGGCGGGTGGCGGTGAGGGTGTCCGCCCGCGCCGGGGGAAGCGTGCTCCGGCTGCCGCAGTGACGGCCAGCGCGCCGAGCAGGGCGAGGACGGCGGCAGGGGCGAGGACGGCCCAGGGGGCGCGCTCGACGTAGGGCTGGTTCTCGGCGAGCAGCAGGCCCCACTCGGGGGACGGCGGCTGGGCACCCAGGCCGAGGAAGCCCAGCGCGGCCAGGCTCAGGGCGATGCCGGGAAGGCGGAGCAGGGCGTGCCGGACGACGGGCGGGAGAATCGCGGGGAGCAGTTCGTGCCCGAGCAGGTACCAGGGTCCGGCGCCGAGTGCGCGGGTCGCGGTCAGGTGCAGGGTGGCGCGTTCCTGCCGCAGCAGGGCGGCGGCATGGGTGGCCAGTGGCGACCAGGCCACAACGGCCACGGCGAGGGCCGGGGTCCATGGCCCGCTGCCCGCGACGCCGGTGACCAGGAGCGCGGCCAGCACGGGGGGTATGGCGTTGACGGTGTCGACCAGCGGCCCGGACAGCCGGGGCAGCAGGCCCAGCAGCACTCCGGTCAGCAGGGCGGCGGCGCTCACCGCGAGGGCGGTGCCGAGCGTGGTCACGGCCCCGTGCGCGACCCGCGCGAGCACGTCACGACCGAGGGCGTCGGTGCCGAACGGATGTGCGGCGGAAGGGGGTTGGAGACGAGCGGTGGTGTCCAGCGCGAGCGGGTCACGGGGCAGGCCGAGGGCGATGACCGCGCCGAGCAGCAGCCCGTAGACGATGGGTACGACGCTGGGTGCGGGCGGGGTCGGCCGGTGCAGGGAGTGCAAGGCGCCGTCGCGCAGCGCGGGCCCGATCAGCCGTCGTACGCCGAGCCGGGCCAGCAAGGCCGCCAGTGCCGCGAGAGCGACAAGGGCGAGGGTGCCGGTCTGGAGGACGGGCAGGTCCTGGGCGAGGGCGGCGCGCAGGGTGAGTCGGCCGAGGCCGGGGATGTCGAAGATCTGCTCGACGGCGACCGACCCGCCGGTGAGGCCGACCACGAACAGGCCCAGGTTGGGCAGCAGTCCGGGCACGCAGCGGCGCAGCGCCTGCCGGGCCACGGAGTGCGGCGGCACCCCGCGGGCGGCGGTGGCGAGCGCCCAGGGCTCGGCGAAGGCGGCGGGCAGCAGGTCGTCGAGCATCCGTCCGAGGACCGCTCCCGCGGGCAGGCCGAGGGCGAGGGAGGGAAGGATCATCCACTGCGGGCCGTACCAGCCGAGCGCGGGCAGCCATGCGAGGTGGACTCCGATGACGGATGCCAGCAGGGAGGCGACGAGGAACTCGGGCAGCGCGGCCAGGACGGCCGAACCGGTGCCGCCCTGCCCGCGCCCGCCGAGGCGGCGCCGCGAGCCCAGCCGGAGGGTACGGGCGCACACGGCTCCGGCGGTCAGCACGGCGACGACGACGGCCCCGGCCATCAGCAGCAGGGACGCCCCGAGCGCCTGCGCGACGGTGGGCAGCACCTCGGTGTCCGACACCCAGGACCGGCCCGCGTCCCCGCGCAGCAGCCCGCCCAGCCACTGCCCGAGCAGGTGCAATGGGCCTTCGTCCAGGCCGAGTTGCTCCCGGATGGCCCGCAGGGTCTCGGGGGCGGGGTCGCGTTCGGCGGAGCGCGCCTTGAGTACGGTCGACGCGGGATCGGTGCGCGAGAACCAGGGCAGCAGACCGATCGCGCAGAGGAGAGCGGCCGTCAGCACCGTCCGCCACAGCAGCGTGGGGACGCCGCCCCGCGCGAGCGTGCGCAGGGCGGCGGCGAGCCGGGCCGTGGGCGCGCTCAGTGCCGGGTCCCGGCGCCGACGAGCCCCCGCTCGTAGGGGTCGAGAAGGGCTCCCTCGACGGACGTCCCGATGCCCGTGACGCCCTTCAGGTGCGCGAGCGGGATCACCGCGTCGGTGCCGAGGATCGCGGCCTCGGCCTTCATCGCGGCGTCCTGCCGCCTGCCTGGGTCGGCCTCGGCCCCGGCGGTGGCGACCAGCCGGTCCACGTCCTTGTCGCACAGGAAGGACAGGTTGTAGGAGCCGCCGCAGGTGTAGTCGCTGGCGAGGACGGTGACCGGGTCGCCGGTGTCGAGCATCATGTTGCGGGAGACCACGGCCGCGTCGAACTTCTTGGCCAGCAGGTCGCTTTCGAGTCGTGCGTAGGTGCGTACTTCCAGCTTGACCGTGAAGCCGGCCTTTTCCAGCTGTTGTTGGAGCACCTGGGCGGTCTCGGGCAGTTCGGGCCGGTCGTCGTAGGTGGCGATGGTGATGCTCCGGCCCTGGGGGCTGGTGGCCTTCGCCCGGCCGGTCGGCTCGATCCGCTTGCCGGAGGCCCAGGTCAGGGCGGGACCGTAGAGGCCCTGGGCGGGCTCGGCGTATCCCTCGAACACGCCCGTGGCGACGGTGGAGGTGTCGATGGCCGCACGGGCGGCGGCTCGCAGGCCGGCGTCCTTGAAGACGCCCGCCTGGGTGTTGAGGTACAGGCTGGTGTTCCGCGCGGTGTTGACCTCGTGGACGGTCGCCTTCTTCAGGGAGGTGATCTGGGCGACGGGGATCGCCTCCGCGATGTCCACGTCTCCGGTGCGCACGGCGTTGGCGCGGGCGGTGCCGTCGGAGACGAACTTGGCGTCGATGCCGGACACTTGGGCACGGCCGCCCCAGTAGTCGTCGAAGCGGTCCAGGGTGGCCGATGTGTCCCCGGTGACCTTGGTGAGTTCGAAGGGGCCGGTGGCGGTGCCGACGGTGTTGACTTTGCCGTCCTTGCCGTATGCCTTGGGGGAGAAGACGGCGAGGCTGGGGTTGGTCAGCCGCAGGGGGAGGACGGGGTCGGCGGTCGCGGTGGCGACCTTGACCCGGTCGTCGCCGACGGCCTGGGCGGTCAGCTTCACACCGGAGAGCGCGGCGGGCGCCGGGTCGGCCTTGGCGGCGTGGGTGAGTGCGGCCGCGACGGCCGGGGCGGTGACGGCGCTGCCGTCCTGGAACTTGGCGTCCCGCAAGGTGAACACCCAACTTCTGCCGCCTTGTTCGCTGCTCCACGACTCGGCCAGCGCCGGCACCGCGGTGCCGTTGGCGTCGAGCCGGGTCAGTCCCTCGGCGACCCCGAGCTTGGAGAGGTCGAAGGCGTCCTGGCCGTAGGGGGAGTAGTTCTCCGTCGGCGCGAAGGCGAGCGCGACCCTCAGGCGCCCGCCGGAGCCGGGGCCCGAGGAGCCCGAGGAGTCCGAGGAGGTGTCGTCGCCGGGGGAGGAGAAGCAGCCGGAGAGGAGAGGGGCGAGCAGAGGGGGAAGCAGCAGGCTGGCTATCAGGCGTGGGCGGGGAGATCTCATGGTCCTCGTTCTGTCGTGCCGGGGCGTTCAGTGGGCGCGGCGTGGCGTCAACATCATATGAATATCATTTTCAATTAGTGAAGTGGGGCCTCGAAGTGCACGACGCCGCTGCCCCCGCCGGACGCCTCCTCCCGCTCGTCGCAGACGACCTTGCCGAGCGTCTGCCACAGCCCCATCGCGCCGGGGGAGTGCGGATATGTGTGCAGATATACGGCCCGGTAGCCGCCGTCGGCCCGCGCGAAGTCGAGAAGCCCGCTCACCAGTCGCCGGGCCAGCCCGCGCCGACAGTGCTCCGGGCGCACGTACACCCGCCGCAACTGGGCGGTCTCGCCCGAGGGATACCGCGCGGCCAGCCACTCCGGATTCGGCGGATGCGCCGGCCCGCGCGCGTCGAGGGCGCCCGTCGCGGCCACGGCCCCGTCCCGCTCGTCCACCGCCACCAGCAGCGTGTGCCGGGGCGGGAGGAGATAGAAGGACTCCGGGTCGATGATGTCGGCGTGCCAGTGCGGCACGTACCCGGTGCCGAAGTCGCGGTAGACGGTGTCCAACCTCACGTGCTACGGAAAGTAGCCATGGTCGAGAGGGGCGACACGTGGCCGGGTGTCGCCGCCTTGCGCCTGCCCCTGGGTGGCGCGAACGCGGGTCCCTGTCACCGCGGAGCCCGTGCGTCCGGCCTCTCGCGGCTGGCTGCGACCTGTCCCTCACCACGGTGGCCGCCGCTCGGCCCGTGTCGGCGGCGTAATGTCCCAACAGCGTGCGGGGTGTGGCTACCGAGACTTCCCGGCCCACCGCCCTGTCCTTGTCCTACGCCCCCATGCCCCGGTTCCCGCGTCGGCCCCGACGACCTGCCCGGCGACGGGAGCGGCCGCGCCCCTCGCGCGATGCGAACCTCAGTCCCTGTGTCGGAGCCCTCCATCCCAAGGTGCCGCAAATGTCTGTGAATACGGCTCGGTCAGGGCCAGGATCCCAGCGCGTGGACTGTCAGGAAGACGCAGAGCGTCAGTTGCACCGCCCCGATCACCCGGTGCCCGATCCGCAGCAGCACGACGGCCGTTATGCCGACCGCCAGGGCCAGAGCGCCGAAAGCCAGCACTGGCGCCCAATCCACGGGCGGTGCGCCAGTCGCCGCCTGCTCGGAATCGGCGCCCATCCGACCCAGTCCACGGACGGTGAGCACGATGATGACCAGCAGCGCGGCCGCCACGTCCGCCACCAGTACCAGGAGCAGGAGACACCCTGCGGTGAGGGCACTCTCTCCGCCGGAGGGCTGCTCGTCGGCATGTTCGATCATGGCTCAACGATCGCCCGGAATCGACCCTTCCGAACGGTCCGTCGCCGACTCGCAACCCAGCCGTATTCCGCTCTAGGCCTACTCGTCTGACGAACCACGGTTCCCGGCTGAACGGGGATTTGCGATCACTGGGCAGGAGTTCCACAGGTCCACCCCGGCCGTGATCAGTTCCAGTACCGCGTGGTGCTCCTGGGGAGTCCATGCGGCGCACTCGCCTCCGAACAGCTTCTCGTAGGCGCTGTTGTGTACCGCGCTCTGCTGAGGCAGTCGGTGGGCCTCGCCGAGTCCGCGGGCCAGATCCTCGAAGAAGTTCCACGCTTCCAGCACCGCATCCGAAGGGATGCGCCGGCGCATCGGGTCCTCCAACCAATGCTGGACACGGGTGAGTTCCAGCGTGTTGGCCTCTGAAGTGGCCGGCTTCCGCCCCCGTCGGCTCGCAAAGACCCGTGCCTGCCGAACCGTCACGAACACCGGCACCTGACAGCGATCGGCTTCCGGCAGGGCGACCACCTGATCTGGTTCGTCGCCCTCGCCGCCGATCCACAGAACTACCGCGCTGCGATCGATCCCGCGCACCCGATATGCGTAGAGACTCCCACCCCTACCGCGACGTCCGGTCGCCAACACATCCGTCATCTCGAGCTTTGCCACGCCCACACCCTGACACGGCCCGCGACAACCGTCGCGGATTTTTCCCCCGTGCGCATGCCAGCGGCGGTCTGCTCGCCAGCCGCCCATTGTGGAGCGGGCCGCCTGAGCACGCTCCAGCCTGAGCAGCTGATGGGCCGTGGACCCTCCACCAGAAGCTCTGTCGGCCGGGAGCAGCGGGGAAGAGTCCTGGTGAGGTGTCGTGCCCCTCAGGCCGGAGACCGAGCCGATCATGGACTGTCCGACAGGCGGCTGTGATGTCCCTGCCGACTGGAGGGTGCTACCCCGCCGTGTGGCTGGAGCTGCAGCTCGTTGGGCCACCGGGGGTTCCGCGTGGCTTTAGGGTCGAGGCGGCATCAAATCGGACGGCATGAACGAAGGTGAGGCGGCGCGCGTGATCCGGGTAGTGGTGGTGGACGACGAGGCACTGGTTCGCTCGGGCTTCGAACTCATCCTGGGCGCCTCGGAGGACATCGACGTCGTCGCGACCACGAGCGGCGGCGACGCTGTGGAGACCATCCGCCGGGAGCGGCCGGACGTGGTGCTGTTGGACATCCGGATGCCGGACGTCGACGGGCTCACCGTCCTGCGCGAGCTGCGGGCGGAGCCGGACGCCCCGGTGGTGGCGATGCTGACGACGTTCGACGCCGACGAGTACATCCTGACCGCGCTGCACTGCGGTGCGGCCGGCTTCCTGCTCAAGGACACCGAGCCGGAGCAGCTCGCCCACCTGGTGCGCACCCTGGCCGCGGGCGGCGTGGTGCTGTCTCCCAAGGCGTCGCGGGCCCTGCTGCACAGCCACCCCGGCATCGAGGCGGCCGTCGACGAGGAGGCCGCGCGGGTCCGGCTGCTCACCGCCCGGGAGCGCGACGTGCTGGTCCTGGTGGCGGAGGGGCTGTCGAACGCCGAGATCGGGGGCCGCATCCACCTGGGTGCCGGCACGGTCAAGGACCACGTCAGCGCGATCCTCACGAAACTTCGGGTGACGAGCCGGGTGCGGGCCGCGCTGCTGGCGCAGCGGGCCGGTCTGCTCGACGAGCACCCGCGGTCGGAGGCCGGGCGATGAATCGCGCCCGCGCGCTGTGGGAGCGGGTGCCCCCGCCCGTCGTCGACCTCGTCCTGGTGGTGGCCGCTGCCGTGGACGTGTGGCTGAACCTGTGGGACGACACGCGCCTCGGTGTCGCGCTGGCCACGCTCGGCTGCGCCGCGCTGGCCTTCCGGCGCCGATTTCCGCTCGGCGTGTTCCTGCTCACCCTGCCCATCGCGCTGACGCAGCCCGTCGCCGTCGCCCCGCTCGTGGCGCTGTTCACACTGGCCGAACGCTCCCGCAATCGTCGGCTCCTCGCGGTGTGCGTCGCACTGACCGCGGTCGCCAACAGCACGCCGTGGCCCCTGGCCGGCCTCACCGAGGTCGGCCGAACCATGACGCTGGTGACCTTCGTATACGGTCTGGCGACCGCCGCCGCACCGGTCCTCATCGCACAACTCCTCCAGGCACACCGGGACTTGGCGCGGCGGCTCGTCGAGATCGAGGAGGCCAGGGAACACGAGCGGGCATTGCACGCCCAGGCAGTACTCGCCCGCGAACGCGCCCAACTGGCCCGCGAGATGCACGACGTGGTCTCCCACCAGGTCAGCCTGATCGCCGTACGGGCCGGGGCCCTGCAGGTCGCCGCCAAGGACGCGGACGCCAAGGAGGCCGCCCGCACAATCCGTTCGCTGAGCGTCACCACGCTCGACGAACTGCGCACCATGGTCACGCTGCTGCGTGCCTCCGGCGGCCACGCCACCGAGCTGACGCCTCAGCCCACGCTGGCCGACCTTCGTAGACTGGTGGAATCCAGCGGCACTCAGGTGGAGTTGTCCGGTGAGCTGCCGTCCGTCGTGGGCACCCCCGCCCAACGGACCCTCTACCGTACGGTCCAGGAGGCGTTGACCAACGTCCGTAAGCACGCCCCCGGCGCCATCGCTCGCGTGGAGTTGTGGCAGGACGGCGACGGCATCGGGGTGACCGTCACCAACACTCGTCCCACGCGTCCCTCCCTTCCCCTCCCCGGCTCACAGCAGGGCTTGGTCGGCCTGCGGGAACGGGCCGAGCTGCTCCACGGCAGCCTGGATGCGGGCCCGACCACGGAGGGCGGCTACCGGGTGCGGCTGCGGATCCCCCTCAACGCGGACTGACCGACCCCTCGTGTTGTTCGGTCGGCTCGCGTCGCCTCACGCGTGGCCGGCTGATGTGCTACTGGGCGACCTCGGCGACGCCCTCCTTACCGGCCTCTGTGACAAGTTGCCGCGTCACTTCAGCGGGGTGCTGGCCAAGGCGACTGGCCGCACCTCAGGTGACCAGCCCCCCGGCGGCCCCGACCAGGGCGCACAGCAGGCCGAGAGGGAGGGTTCATCCGTCGTCGAGGCGGATGCCGTGTTCACGCAAATCCTTTCTTCTACGGTCTGCCTGCCGGCGCCGCTTCAGCGGACCGGCGCACCAGGGCGTGAGCCGTGCCGGCTCAGTGGACGCATGCGGCCGTCCCCGTGGCGAGAGCGTGGACCAACGCTTCGCAGACCTCTGGACGCACGACGAACAGGACGAAGGCGCCGGCCGCCAGCGTCAGGCCGAGAAACTCCAGAAACCCGCCCCTGCCAGGGGCGGCGTCACGGCCCGGTACATCGGCCGATGATCCGAGGAAGCCCTCGGTCTCCTTGTGTCGTGCGCGGCGGGTCATGCCTCCAGCCTGGACGCCCGGCTGCCGTGCGCCCATCCGGCAAGTGTCGGGTCCACCCCCGCCGAGTGGCTGGAGAAGACCGCCGTCCCGGTCGTGCCGGAGGCGGGTCAGGACGAGACTCCGCCGGTCGGCAGGGCGGTACCCGCCGGTCGGCGGGGGCGTTACCGAAGGCTGCCGGATGGTCCGCCGGCTGACGCCACGCGAGGTTCTCCGTATGAGAAAGTCGCAGCCGCTGCGGGAGACGTCAGCTCCGCAGGAGAAATTGCCTCCGCAGCCACACACAGCCCCCGACTCCGCCGTGCCGACCTCGTCCGGCCCGTCGGTAGGACGTCTCGTCGGGGTGGACCTGGCCCGCGCGCTGGCCGTGTTCGGCATGTACGTCGTGCACATCGGTCCGCCGTTGTCGGCCACGGACGGCGTCGCGAGCTGGATCCGGTACATGGCGGACGGTCACTCATCGGTCCTGTTCGCCACCCTGGCCGGCTTCTCACTGATGCTGATCGCCGGCCGCCGCCGACCCAGGACCGGCCTGGCCGGCCGGCAGGCGAAGGCCCGCATCGCGATCCGCGCCGTGATCCTGCTGGCGCTGGGCACCGCGATGGCGATGGAGTACGGGGGCGTGATCATCCTCGGCTTCTACGGTGTCTACTTCCTCCTGGCCCTGCCCCTGGTCCGTCTGTCGGGCAGGACACTCGCGATCGTCGCGGCAGCCCTCGCCCTCGTCACACCGCAGCTGGCGTACGCCCTGAACTCGCTGCTGAGCGAGTCGGTCCAGCAGAGCATCAACGCCTACGACCCGCTCCACCGCCTCAGCGACGTCGGAGTGCTCGATCTGCTGCTCACCGGCTTCTACCCGACGATCACCTGGATGTCGTTCGTGATCGCCGGCATGGCGCTGGCCCGCTTCGACCTGTCCTCCGGAACTGTCCAGTGCCGCCTGGCCGCGCTCGGTGCCGCCCTCACCGTGACCGCCTACGGCACATCCCTGCTGCTGGCCGGCCACGACGCGTTGAACAGCCTCGCGGAAGGCGGGTCGTCGTCGGGCGACTCAGGGTCGATGCCCCCCGACGGCGGATCGTTCCCCGACATGCCGGCATCCCTGCTCTTGACGGCCGGACCGCACAGCGGCACCACCTTCGACATCATCGGCAGCGTCGGAGTCGCGATCCTCGTGATCGTGGGCGCGACCGTGGCGATGGACCGCCTGCCGCGACTGCGTCGCCTGGCCACGCCGGTCATCGCCGTGGGCACCATGTCCCTGACCGCCTACGTCGGCCACTTCGTCGCACAATCCGTACTGCCTCCTGCCCCCGGCGCCGGCACCCAGGGGTCCTGGGGACCCCTGCTCACGTACGTCGTGGGGGCGATCGTGTTCGCGGCGATCTGGTCCCGCTTCTTCCGGCGAGGCCCCCTGGAGCACCTGCTCAACTTGGCTACCAAGCCGGCGAAGTACATCCGATGAGACCCGGCCGAGGTGGGACGGGCTTCGGCCTTCCAAGGAGGGATCAAGCCGTGCGGCATGTACTGAACCACTGGCGTCAACAGCTGGGAAAAGTGCCCGTGTCGGTCTGGGAGCGTACCGAGCCCGAGGTACTGATCCTCGCGGACAACGGGCTGACACGCCTCCCAGCAGAGATCGGACGGCTGCACCGGCTGACGACCCTGGACCTCGGCCACAACCACCTCACGTCCGTGCCCGACGAACTCGGCGACTTGACCTCAACGTCGGGGACAACGCCCTGACCGCCCTGCCGGAGGCCATCGGCAGGATGACCGGCCTGGTCGAGCTCCGAGCGCAGCACAACCGGCTGGTCACGTTGCCGGACAGCATCGGCCGACTCCGCAACCTGCGCGAGCTGTGGCTCCGGGGCAATGCGGTCCGACAACGCTTGCGAGCCCTCCTCGTCGTTGCTCACCGAACTGGAGCGGCGAGGGTGCGTCGTCCTCCTGTAGCCCGAAAGGCGATGCTCCGTGACAGGAGCACCGCCGCAGAACCGACTCACACCCGCCGCAGGGCCCCCGATGTCCGCCGAACGGGTGCCTGGTCCCAGCCGTGCGAGTGTTTCGCGGCAAGCGGGTACTCGCCCGGCGGTCCGTGGGCAAGGGATGGCAGACGCGAGCCGGCGTCAGGGCCCAGTGGCGGGCAGAAGGAGGGGATTCCGTGGACCGCGACCGGTGTGAGGCACCGACCGAAGACCTGGACGCCGTATGAGCGCGGAGGGCCGGGATGCCTCCCCACCGCCGTCGGGCGAGGATCGTGGTCGCGGGCAGCGGTTCGCCGACGCGGTCGACGCACGCCTGCCGGTCGTGGACGGCGGCGGCCCGCTGCTGCGTAAGGCGTTCCCCCACCACTGGTCGTTCTTCCTCGGTGAACTCGCGCTCTACAGCCTCGTCGTCCTGGTGCTGACCGGTGTGTGGCTGACACTGTTCTTCAAGCCGGAGATGCGCGAAGTGGTCTACGACGGTCGGTACGTGCCGTTGCGGGGTGTGCGCATGTCGGCGGCCTTCGACTCCACCGTACGCATCAGCTTCGACGTACGCGGCGGTCTCCTGATGCGGCAGATGCACCACTGGGCGGCTCTGGTGTTCGTGGCGGCGATCGGTGCGCACCTGCTGCGGATCTTCTTCACGGGAGCCTTCCGCAGGCCGCGCGAGATGAACTGGGTCATCGGAGTCACCCTGTTCGTGCTCTCCCTTGCCGAGGGTTTCGCCGGCTATTCGCTCCCGGACGACCTGCTCTCCGGGACGGGGCTGCGGATCGCGCAGGGGATCATGCTGTCGATCCCGGTCGTGGGGACGTACGTGAGCATGTTCGCGTTCGGGGCCCAGTTCCCGGGCGAGGACATCGTCCCCCGGCTCTACAGCCTGCACATCCTCCTGCTCCCCGGCGCCCTGATCGCCTTGGTCACGGTGCACCTGATCCTGGTCTTCCATCTGAAGCACACCCAGTGGCGGGGCCCGGGCCGTACCAACCGCAACGTCGTCGGCAAGCCGCTCTTCCCCCAGTTCGCGGCCTCCTCGGCGGGGCTGAGTCTCATCGTCTTCGGCGTGATGGGCCTGCTGGGCGGCCTCGCGCAGATCAACCCCGTGTGGACCTACGGCCCTTACCGTCCCGACCAGGCGTCCACGGGCTCCCAGCCCGACTGGTACGTCGGCTTCCTGGAGGGCGCCCTGCGGCTCGTACCTCCCTGGGAGACGAACGTCGCCGGTCACACGATCATGTGGAACGTCCTCCTCCCGGCCGTCGTCCTGCCCGCCCTGCTGTTCCTGATCCTGTACGCCTACCCGTTCGTGGAACAACGGCTGACCGGCGAGCGGGATCAGGAGCACCACCTGTGCGACCGGCCGCGCGAACGCCCCGTCCGCACCGGCCTCGGCGTAGCCGGGATCACCTTCTACGGCGTCCTGCTGCTGGCCGGCGGCAACGACGTGCTGGCACAGAGCTTCAGGATCTCGCTGAACACCCTCACGTGGATCCTGCGCATCGCGCTCGTACTGGCACCGGTGCTGGCCTTCATGCTCACCCGTCGGCTGTGCCACGCCCTGCTGGAGTCGGAGCAGGAACGGCTGGTACGCGGGGTGGGAACCGGAGAGGTGCGTCAGACGGTCGAAGGCGGTTACGAGAGCGGCCACCGGCCGGTCGAGGAGCCCGAGTTCCGGCCCGGCGCCCCGAGGACGCCCGTCAGCCTTCCCGGTCGGCACCCCGGCGGGCGTACTGGAACGCGAAGCCCGCGACTCCGCGTGCCACCACGCCGACGCCGATGAGGAACAGCCACAACCCGTAGACCACGCCCGTCGCGGCGACCGCGAACCCGACCGCGGTGACCACGGGCCATGGGCTCTCGTCCGGGAAGAACTCGACCGGCCCCGCGCCGTCGGCCACTTCGGCGTCGGGACGGTCCTGGGGGCGCCGCCCCTTGCGCCGGTACTGCACCGCGCAGAAGAACGACACGAGCGCGGCCATGGCGAAGGCGACGACCAGCGCCGCCGTACCGGCCGGGTCGCCCGACCAGAGTCCGTAGAGCACGGCCGTGCCGGCGAAGAACGCGGCGACACCGGCGAAGAGCAGGGCCTCGACCTTCACCGCGGTTCCTCCGTCCGTAGGATCTCCGGATGCCGCAGGTCGAAGGCGGGGGACTCGGACCGCACCCGCGGCAGCGCGGTGAAGTTGTGGCGGGGCGGCGGACAACTCGTCGCCCATTCCAGGGAGCGTCCGAACCCCCACGGGTCCTCCTCGGTGACCCGCTTCCCGTACCTGGCGGTGTGCCAGACGTTGTACAGGAACGGCAGAGTCGACACCCCGAGCAGCAAAGCTCCCGCCGAGGAGAGGGTGTTGAGGAGCGTGAAGCCGTCGGCCGGCAGATAGTCGGCGTACCGGCGGGGCATGCCTTCCTCCCCGAGCCAGTGCTGGACCAGGAACGTCAGCTGGAACGCCGGGAACAGCAGCCAGAAGTGCAGCTTGCCCAGCCGTTCGTCGAGCAGCTTCCCGGTGAACTTGGGCCACCAGAAGTAGAACCCGCCGAACATCGCGAACACCACCGTCCCGAACAGGACGTAATGCAGATGCGCCACGATGAAGTACGAGTCCGTGACGTGGAAATCGAGCGGCGGGGACGCGATGAGCACCCCGCTCAGGCCGCCCAGCAGGAACGACATGAGAAAGCCCAGCGCCCAGAGCATCGGTGTCTCGAAGGACAGCGAACCACGGTGCATGGTGCCGATCCAGGCGAAGAACTTGATTCCGGTCGGTACCGCGATCAGGAACGACATGAGCGAGAAGAACGGCAGCAGCACCGCGCCGGTGGCGAACATGTGATGGGCCCAGACGACCGCGGACAGCATGGTGATCGCGATGGTCGCGCCGATCAGCGACACATACCCGAAGATCGGCTTCCGGGAGAAGACGGGGATGATCTCCGAGATGATCCCGAAGAACGGCAGCGCGACGATATAGACCTCCGGATGCCCGAAGAACCAGAACAGGTGCTGCCAGAGGATCGCCCCTCCGTTCGTCGCGTCGAAGATGTGCGCGCCGAACTTCCGGTCCGCCTCCAGGGCCAGCAGCGCGGCGGTGAGCACGGGGAAGGCCGGCAGCACCAGGATGGACGTGAACAGCACGTTCCAGGTGAAGATCGGCATCCGGAACATCGTCATGCCGGGGGCGCGAAGACACAGGATCGTGGTGATGAAGTTGACGGCGCCGAGCGTGGTGGACACCCCGGTGACCACCAGACCCATCACCCAGAGATCACCGCCCGCGCCGGGGGAGTGGTAGGCGCTGTTCAGCGGCGCGTACGCGAACCAGCCGAACGCGGCGGCGCCTCCCGGCACCACCACGCCGGACACGACCATCAGACCGCCGAAGAGATACATCCAGTACGACAGCGCGTTGAGCCGGGGGAAGGCCACATCCGGGGCGCCGATCTGAAGCGGCATCACCGCGTTGGCGAAGCCGGCGAACATCGGCGTCGCGAAGAGCAGCATCATCACCGTGCCGTGCATGGTGAAGAGCTGGTTGTAGGTCTGCTCGCTCATGAACTGCAGGCCCGGACGGGCTAGTTCGGAACGCATGCCCAGGGCCAGCAGGCCCGCGAAGAGGAAGAAGCAGAACGCCGTGACCATGTACAGGCGGCCGATCACCTTGTGATCGGTCGTGGTCGCCCAGCGCAGCAGGGCCCGGCCCAGAGAGGACGTGGTGGAGGGGACCCTGACGGGGTCGTCGCGGCCTTCCGTGGCTTGGGTCATCGTCCTCCTTCACGGCTGCCCCGGCCGGGCGGGCCACCGGAAGGGCACGAACCGTCCCCGCGAGTGCCCCGGACGGCCTCGGGGGAAACGGATGGCCCGACAGGAAATGCGGGCGGAACCGACGCACCTCCGTCACCTTTCGGTCACCCGCGGTGACGCTACCGGTGAGGGCCCCGGAAAGCGGTGAAGCCACGCCCGGCCACCCCCGAGCCGCCCCCGAGGGCGAACCGGACCAGAACGCGCTCCCCTGGGTACTCGGCCGCCATGGACGCCATCCACTACGCACATGAGGCGATCGAGTCGAGCTCCGTGTTCGGCGCGATCGTCGTACTCGTCGTCGGTCTGGCCATCGCCGGTGCCCTGGTGTGGGCCGTTCGGTTCGGTGGCAGGGTGCGACGACGCGAACAGGACCCGGGACGTCAGGTCCGCCGCTCCCGCGCGAGCAGTCCCCCGGAAGAAGCCGGCCCGCTCCACGAGACCCGGCAGATGCGCGAACCGGACGAGGTCCCCCGGGCAGAGAACGAAAGCGAGCGGCTCACTCCTCACGACCTCAAGGGCCAGGGGAGCAGGCGAGCCAGGGACCAGAGGCGCCCGCGCTGGGATTCCGGCACCAGCGGTTCGTTCGGAAGCGGCGGCCCGGGCGGCATATGACTGCCGCTCCGGCATCGCCGACCCGGTGGCCGTGCCGGGCGGTCGCCCTCCACGCCCGCGCGGACCGGGCTGTCGCCGCCGTCCCGCTCCCGGTGAGAGCGGTCGGCCACCGGCTCTGGCCGGGAAGGGACGCGGTCGGTGCGGTGCGCAGGACGCCGGCGTCTGCGGCGGCGTTGTGGCCCAGGGCCTCACATCTGGCCGTTGGCGGCGATCCGCCCGCGGGCTCCCGTGGGGCGGTTTCGTGCAGGGCTGGGTAGGAGGCTGGGGGAGGGGTGGTCCGGGGCAGGACGAGCGAAGGAGAAGACGGTGGGGTGGGCCCGGTTTGCGGAGCAGATGGCCTCGATGGCACGCGATCTGCTGGCACAGGACTCGGTGGGCGCGACGCTGGAGCGGATCACGGCCTCGGCGACCGAGCTGGTGGACGGCTGCGATGCGGCCGGCATCCTCGTACTGCACGACAAGCGTGTGAAGACTCTTGCCCCCACCCATCAGCTGGCCATCGACAGCGACCGGCTCCAGGAACGCCTGGGAGAAGGTCCCTGCTTCGACGTCACCCACGATTCGAACGGCGAACGGGTCTTCCGCATCGCCGACCTCACCGCCGAACATCAGCGCTGGCCCGCCTATGCCCCCCAGGCCCGCAAGCTCGGGGTGGGCAGCATGATGGGTTTCCTGCTGTACACCGAGGACGAAGATCTCGGCGCGCTGAACCTCTACTCCCACGAGCCCGGCATGTTCACCGCGGCCAGCGAGACGGCCGGTCTGTTGCTGGCCTCCCACGCGGCGGTGGCTTTCTCCGCCGCCCGCACCCAAGCCCAGATGGAACAGGCCCTCGCCACCCGCCACACCATCGGCGAGGCCATGGGCATCCTCATGGGCACCGGCCACCTCACCGAAGAGGAAGCCTTCGACGTCCTGCGCCGTTACTCGCAGGAGAAGAACATCAAACTCCGCGAGGTCGCCCGCCGCGTCTGTGAAGGGGGGACCCTCTGAGCAGTGACGAGTGAGACCAAGGGGGTCATCCCGTACGACTCCGCCGACCGCGTGAATCGGTGGTCACCAGATACAGCGTTCATGGCCACCTGGCCCGCAAAATTGTCGGCGTCCGCTCATGATAAACCGTGGGCAAGTTCCAGGAAATCTTCCGACGCTCGATCCGACTCCTCAGGGGGCAGACCAGCTCCATCCCCTCGGACGCTACGAACGGTCCTCTCGCCGGCGAGGCGCGCAGATTCGATGTTCTTGCCCTCGATTACGAGATGGCAAGGGAAGACGAGCGGACCTTCGCCAACATCCAGACCGCGGTGGCCAGCATCACGGTGGTTCTTATCGGCGCGGTCGCCGCCGTGGTCAGTGACGCATGCGCCCTCAGGGATCCCGGGCAAGACAAAAAGAATTGCAAACAGATCCCAGCCCTTTTTCTGGCCGGCGCGCCCGCTATCCCTCTGGCAACGCTTGCCTTCATGCAACTTCTCGGCATGGTAGCCGCTCTGCGGAGCTATTACATCCGTGCAGTGGAGAACGAGCTGAGAAAATACGCCTCGGCCCCACTGGCCGACCTCTCCGCCGTGGGCTCCATCAGCCCGGCTTCCTACCACGGTCTGATCACAGAGGTGACAACCCTCCGCAGGGGGCGAGCTGGTTATCGCATTCTTGCCGTGATGATCATGTTGGTGGCCCTGGCTGTCTTCGGTGGACTGACGGTGTACCTCGCAATCAAACTGGACGGGGCATACCGCGTCGCCATGCTGATTGGCTATGGACTCGCCTTCACCGTGCTGATCGCTGATGTGGCCGGCGCGACTTTCGGGGCGAGAACAACCTTCATTCAGGTGGCTCACAATTATCATCAACGGAAACATCGCCCGCTTCTTGACGCGGATGTCCCGACCGGCCGAAGCCTGATGTCCTATGTGTTGCTGCCCCGTCCAGAGGACTGGATCAAATGGTTCTTCGTGCCCGGGGGCTACCTTGCTGCCGTCTGGACAATGCAAGGAACCCCGGACTGGGGGACTCTTGCGCTGGCAGTCGTCATCACGGAGTATCTGGTCTACTCCGCCCGCTATCAGTGGAACGATATCCGCGGGTGGGCGGACGACGCATCCCACCCCCATTCGGCTGCCCGGCTCAGATTGCCGTCCATAGAGGGCGATGGCCCTCAGTCCAACAGGAGAAGGCGTCTCATCGTCGCAGCCAGTACGGTCACTGCGCTACTGCGTCTGGCGACCGCCTGCTTGCTCGGCATCGGCGTGGGAAAGGCGTCAGCGACACTGAAACTGATTGCCCTGGTTTTCGGTGTTGGCGTGCTGTACGAGTCGCTACGCGCCGTAGAATCCTCTGAAAAGGCCACAGCGGTGATGCAAAAATCGGCTGCGAGATTGATCTGGATTACCGTCGGCTCGGGTTACGCAATCCGATGCCTCGCGGGCATCTATGCTGCAGGAATGCATCTGTCCAGCTCGCTCGCCGTCGCTGGATCACTGTTCACATATCTCTTCGGTATTACGTTTGTCCTCCTCACCTGGGTATTGGAGGCGACCAGTTACTGTCGAGAAGAGGCTACAGCTACGTACATCGATGGGCGTTTGCAGCAGCCTGCCCTCTGGTATGCAGCCAAACGACTTCTCCATAAGCCTCATCTGATGCTCTTGCTCGAGTTCGTTCCCGGGTTGGTAGTACTGGAGGACCCCGGCCCGCAGGACCGACAACGCGGGCGTCATTGCGGAGGATTGCCGATCCTGAAGCAATGCACCCCTCATTTCGCTCCGTGGAACGTCGCCTACTGGGCCGCCTGCACTGCGGGCGCGTGGCTCGCCGTGAACCTCATGCACCATTCGAGCAGCGGCATGGGAGTTACCAAATTGGCGCTGATCAGTTTGGTGGGATCCGTGGCAGTTTCCCGCGCCTGCCGTCCGCTGCTCCGGACAGTGATCGGGCTAGGCGTCGCCGTCCTTCTATGGATGGTCACAGTATGGGATATCGGCATGTATTTCGATCGGCCTGGCATTGTCATGTCGGTAGTCCCTTGGGTGCTTGCGACGGCAACATACCTGGCATTCCGAGGTCAGTCGTACGATCGCCTGAAAGAATTCCCCAAGGAAATGCGAAAAAATGCGTCGCGACTCGGCCACTCCGTCGCGAAGGCAGTGGTGGGATCCGACACCTGGGAGAAGATCCGCTGAACACTCGAGCGTGTGAGCATGAAGCCCCGCGAGCGCGCTCTCGCATCACGGCAACGAGCGTGTGAGCCAGGCCACTTCACCGTTCTCTTCAGTGGAAACGCGATCCCGCTCGAACCCGAGCTTTTCAAGGACACGGAGCGATGGTGTGTTCCACGTGCCGACGGTCGACCAGAGTCGTTTCCGCCCGGTCGCAATAGCGGCATCGAGCACCGCGCCGGCTGCCTCGGTGGCGTAGCCACGCCCATGCACGCGCTGGAACAGCTCATACGCGATTTCGGGCTCTTCCAGAGTGGAGCGGCCGATGATCAGCCCGCAGTAGCCGATGAAGTCGCCCTCGTCACGGCGCTGGATGGGCAAGAGGGCGATCCCCGTGGTCTCCGTTGCGGCGAGCAGCTCCGCTATGGACGACCGGATGCGCTCAACTTTGGGCGTGCCCTTGCCGCGTTCCGAGAGGAGGGCGCAGAAGTCAGCGGCGTCCGACTCGGCCCACGGCCGCAGTATCAGCCGCTCGGTCTCGAGGTGGAACGGCATCGTCTCGTACGTAGTCATGGCCCCACTCTGCCCCACGGGCCATCACGAACTACGGCTGGAGTACGCAGCATGAGTGGGGCCGGCTTGGACCGGTTGTCCCACGCCCAGGCCAGTTTTGTTCCGCCAGCCGGATAGTCGGCTCCGGGTGCTTGCGGCCCCGCCCTCGCCCTGCGACGATCCGTCAACGGTCTCGCTGAGACCTCGCCAAGGGCCGGGGACGCAGGCCGCTTGGGTCCTGCGGCGCCAGATCGCAGTGAGGTGGGGGATGAGCGTGCGGGGGCGCGTCACCTGCGGGGTGGGGCCATGGGCCTCACCGCGCTGATCCTGTTCGGGGGACCGGTTGCCGTAGGAACGCTTGCGGGGTATCTCAGTGGTGGCCGGCTGAGCAGGCTGTTGGGCGTGCGGCTGCGATGGTTGTGGCTGCTGTGGCTCGCGGCGGCCGTGCAGGTCGCGCAGCTGGCTACCGCCGGCCTTCCCGGCGCTGCCGGACGCCATCTCAGGACACCGCTGCTTGGCTTGACCTTCGCCGTTGCCCTCCTCTGGCTGATCGTCAACGCACGAGGCAGGGCCTGGCCGTTGAAGACGGGGGTGGGACTGGCACTCACGGGAGCCGTCCTCAACGCTCTTCCGATCGCCGTCAACGGCCGGATGCCCTACAGCCCCTCCGCGGCGGCCGCCGCGGGGCTGCGCGCCGGGTCCCAGACCGCCAAAAACGTGCCGGCTGGGCACAGCACCCGGCTGCTCGCCCTGGGCGACATCATCCCGTTTCCGCCTCTGCACGCCGTCGTCAGCATCGGCGACGTGCTCTTGGCGACCGCAGCGGCCCTGCTCGTCGCAACCGCCATGCACCACCCAGCCAACGCCGCTCGAGAAGGGAACCAACCATGTCCCACACCCTCACCTGGCAGCGCTTTGCGCTGATCGCGTTCACGCTGGCCTCGGTCGCCGTCCTCCTTTGGACCCTCGGCGCCCCCGAGATGACCGGCGGCTGATTGATCTGCCGACGGATGCACACTTCGACACCACCGATCTCAAGGAGCCTTCAATGCTTCGGGTCATCCCCTGGCAGCGTCTGGCGCTGATCGCGTTCACGCTGGCCTCGGTCGCCGTCCTCCTCTGGACCCTCGGCGCCCCCGATTTCGGCGGCGGCTGACCAGTCGGCTCGCTGCACGCCCCGACCCTGCCCTCCGCCGAACCTCGCCCCTCCGACACTGCCGCCTTCGAGCGTGGCCCAACAGATCGAGCCCCACCCCGCAATGAGAGCGGGGTGGGGCTCGTGGCTGCAGTGGGGTTGCCGTCTGGACGGGTCAGAGGGGTGTTCATCTTGAATTCTCTTGCATTTTGGCCTTTGATTTCCCTGGGGGATGGCCGAAATGGTGAAGCGTGGATTTTGTGATGGGCGTCACATGAGTTATCCATGGTGTTTGTCGGTCAAATCCCGGGATTTGCCTATCCATTGACCTGGACCCCGCGTTGCCCTCCCTTTAACTTCGACTGGCGATTACTTGATCGTTTTGGCGATGTGAAAGTCCGGGGGAGGACTGGGGGATGACGGTTCCCAGACGGGGCCGCGCCGCTGCCCGCGCAGTGAGCGTCGTAGCAGGTCTTACATTGCTGGGCGGCGTGCTGCCGGCCCTCACGGGGACGGCACTCGCCGTTACCCGGGCGCAGCCAGGGGTGACCCAGGAGGCCGCGCAGACGAAGAACACGGAAAGTGCCGCTTTCGGCCAGGCCGCGCGTTCGGGGAAGAAGGTGGAGATCGCCTCGCTGCGTGGTGAGACGAGCGAGACGTACGCCCTTCCGAACGGCAATTTCGAGGCCGTGGAACATCTGCGTCCGGTGCGGGCGCGAGTGGGTGGGGAGTGGAAGGCGGTCGACACCGCACTGGAGAAGCGGGCGGACGGCAGCATCGCGCCCAAGGCGACGACGGTCGGTATCGTGTTTTCCGGCGGTGGGAAGAAGCAGCCGCTGATCACGCTGGAGCGGGCGGGCCGGAAGCTGTCCCTGTCCTGGCCGACAGCGTTGCCGGAGCCGCTGATCAAGGGCGACACGGCGACGTATCCGTCGGTGCTCAAGGACGTGGACCTTCAGGTGAAGGCGAGCGTCGACGGCGCCTCGGAGGTGCTGGTCGTCAAGACGCCCGAAGCGGCGGCGAATCCGAAGCTGGCCGAGCTGCGGCTGGCGATGGACGCGGGAGACATGGACGTCCGCACCACGCCGGCCGGCGGCCTCGCGGCGGTCGACAAGGCTGCCGGCGGCTCGGTCTTCGAGGCCCCGCGGCCGATGATGTGGGACTCCAGCAAGGGCGCCTCGACCAAGGGCGCCTCGATCAGCGGCACCCCGGCCAGCGGCGCCCCGACCGGCCCCGCACCCAAGGCAACCGAAAAGGCGGCCAAGCCCGCCGCCGACCCCTCGCACGGTCCCGGCGAGTCCGCGAAGGTCGCCCCCATCGCTGTGAGCGTCCCTTCGGGTGACGACGCGCTGGTGCTGAAGCCGGACCAGAAGCTGCTGAAGAGCGCCACGTTCCCGGTCTATATCGACCCGCAGTGGTACTCGCCGAAGGCGAGCAGCTGGACCTTCGTCTCCCGCTACTGGGCCTCGTCCCCGCAGTGGAAGTTCAATGGCAACTCGGACTCGGGCATGGGCTATTGCGCGGGTGACGCGCGCTGCGCGCCCGAGGACGTCAAGCGCGTCCTCTACACGATCCCGACCTCGCGCTTCGCGGGCAAGACGATCCTGTCGGCGGAGTTCGTGGTCAACGAGACGCACTCCTACAGCTGCACCAAGACCGATGTGCAGCTGTGGCGCACCAAGGGGATCAGCTCCTCGACCACGTGGAACACGCAGACAGCCAGCGGCTTCTGGGCCGATCTGCTGAAGACGCAGAGCGAGGCGAAGGGCTGGAGCAGCGACTGCCCGGGTGGCAGCGTCGAGTTCTGGGCGCTGCGCGCCGTGCAGCAGGCGGCGGCCAACGGCTGGTCGACCACGACGTTCGGACTGAAGGCCCGCGACGAGAACGACGTCCTGTCGTGGAAGCGGTTCTCCGACGACGCCTGGCTGCGGGTGCAGTACAACCGCCCCCCGACGCAGATCCGCATGTCGCAGCTGACGCAGGATCCCGGCGGCGCCTGCTCCTCGACCGCCAAGCGGGTGCGCATCCTGCCCACGATCAGGGCGAACGACGTGACGGACCCGGACGGCGACAACATCGCCGTGCAGTTCCAGGCGTCCTGGGACGCCGGTGACGGCAAGGGGTACACGTCACGCTGGACCTCGGCCCGGACGACCTACAAGAAATCCGGTTCCGACTTCTCGATCTCGCTGCCGACCAGCATCCCCAAGAACAAGACCATCGGCTGGCATGTGCGCTCCTACGACAGCGCGCAGTGGTCGCCGTGGAGTTATACGGGCTCGGCGACCGACTGCAACCTGGTCTACGACACGAGCGTGCCCGCGGGCCCCTCGATCGTGTCCACCCAGTACCCGGCCTCGGACCCGGAGGATCCGAACGACCCCTGGCTGGACGGGGTGGGCCGGTACGGCACCTTCACCATCGACTCCTCGTCCACGGATGTGTCCAAGTACTGGTTCGGCATCAACGGCGATCCCACCAGCGCGCACACGCTGACCACCTCCGGCGGCGCCGCGCAGACGACGAAGTTCATGCCGACCAGGTCCGGCATCAACTTCATTACCGCGCAGGCCTTCGACACCGCCGGCAACGGCAGTGAGATCCGCACCTACCAGTTCCGGGTCAACGCCGGCCAGCCCGACCGGCTGAACATGAAGCTCAACGAGGCCGCGGGCTCGACCACGGTCAGCGGCGCGGGCGGGGAATGGCCCGCCCAGCTGAACGGCGCGACCCCGGGCGGCGAAGGCGTGTCCGGCCACGGCCTGCACTTCGACGGCGTCGACGACTACGCCGCCACCGACTCCCCGGTGCTCAACACGGCCAAGAGCTTCTCCGTGTCGACCTGGGCCAAGCTGCCCGCCACCGAGCCGAGCAGCGCGGTGGTGGCCCTGTCGCAGGCCGGCGCCAACACCAGCGGCTTCGAGATCTACTATTCCCCGGCGATGGGCGGCTGGCAGTTCCTGCGGCACAGCGTCGACGCCTCGTCCCCGGCCATCTCGCGCGCTTCCCAGCCCGCCTGCCCGACCGGCGACACCGCCTGCACCGCCGCGCGGCTGAACACATGGACCCATCTGGTCGGCGTCTTCGACAACCCCAAGGGGGAGATGCGGCTGTACGTCAACGGCGCGCTGGTCGGCAGTGCGGCGTTCACGACCCCGTGGGACTCCCGCGGCCGTACCCTCCTCGGCGCCGCCCAGCACTACGGCACCCTGGGCAACTACTTCACCGGTGACCTGGACGAGGCCCAGCTCTTCGACTACCAGCTCACCGCCGCCCAGATCAGCCGCCTCTACGCCAGGCAGCCGGTGAACACCAACCGTCCGGCGAAGGTGGTCTGGCCGCTGGACGAGGAGGCCACGGCGACCGCGGTCTCCGGCCGGTCTCAGGAGGTGACGGCGACCGTCAACGGCGGAGCGGTGCTCGGCTCGGCGGGCGTCGACGGCACGGCGGCGACCTTCGACGGCACCGACGACGGTGTGATCACCGCGCAGCCGGTACTCGACACCTATCAGAGCTTCGCGGTCTCCGTCTGGGCCAGGCTGCCCAAGGACAAGGAGAGCCGGGCGATGATGGCGGTGACCCAGGGAGGCACCAACGTCCCGGGCTTCGAACTGGTTCACTCCTCGGCACTGGGCGGCTGGGTCTTCCTGCGCGCCGGCTCCGACTCGACCAGCGCCACGCTGGTGCGGGCCCGGCAGAACGCCTGTGATCCGAACGTGAACTGCCCGGCCGCCCGGCTCGGCGAGTGGACCCATGTCGTGGGCGTCTACGACTACGACATGGGCCAGATACGGCTCTACGTCGACGGCGTACTGAAGGACACGCAGCCCTTCACCACCCCGTGGCTCGCCTCCGGACCGGTCACCCTCGGCTACAAGGTGACGGGTGGAGCCCAGGCCTTCATGAAGGGCGACCTCGACGACGTCCGGCTCTTCGACCGGGCCCTGTCCGGTGACGAGGTCAAGGAGCTGAACAAGGCGCGTCCGGTCGTGCAGGGCCGCTGGAAGCTGGACTCCGGTACCGGCACGCCCGTGACCTCCGCCGACGACTCCTCCGGCAAGCGGGCGCTGACGCTGGGCGGCAACGCCTCGATCGACACCACCGGCAGCTCCAACTACGTGGGCAACGGCGGTCTGTTGCTGGACGGCGACGGCGACTACGCCGCCACGGCCACCTCGCCCGTCTCCACCGCCACCAGCTTCACCGCCGCCGCGTGGGTGAGCACGGCGGCCCGGCCGGATCATCCGGTCACGGTGTTCTCGCAGGCGGGCTCCGTCAACAGCGGTTTCTCCGTGCGGTATGTGCCCAGCGCGACCGACCCGGCGAACGCCGGCCGGTGGCAGCTGGCGGTGCCCGGCTCCGACGCCAAGGGCGCGACCGTGGCGACGGCCGAGCATCCCAACTTCATGAACAACACGAGCTGGAACCATCTGGCGGTGGTCTACGACGCCTTCGCCGACCAGATGCGGCTGTATGTCGACGGCAACCTGGAGCAGGTGGTCTGCGCCGACGCCGACGAGGACGGCAGTCCCGATGTCGCGGGCTGCACCGACTCGGTGTCCTGGAACTCCAACGTCCTTCCGTTCAACGCCACCGCCGGACTTCAGCTCGGGCGCGGTAGGACCGACGGGGCGTGGGGCGAGTACTGGCCGGGCGTGATCGACGACGTGTGGACCCTGCAGGGCGTGGCCTCCGACGAGCAGATCGCCCGGCTGGCCAACGGCACGGACCTGGCCACGGTCCCCGGCCCGTAGCAGTCCGGCACGAGCAGCGCGGCGGGGGGCGGGGCCCAACGGCCCGCCCCCCCCGCGTGGCCTTCGTCGGCATCGCCGTGCTCGCCGACGCGCCTTCAGAAGAAGACGAACAGAATTCAGAGGGGGAATCATGGTCTTGGCTGAGCGGGCCTGGAGACGGACGCGGCGCAGAGTCGCCGTGACCGTCTCCGCGGTCCTGGTCGGAACACTGCTGCAAGGGGCGGTTGCCTCGACCGCGGCCCAGGCGGACGACATGCCGAAGGTCCCGGCCGCCGAGAAGGCGCTCTCGGGGCACACCGTGAAGCCGCTGCCGCGCGGCACGGACGGGCAGCGCAGGATGCCGTCCACGGCGCCGCGCCACGCGTCGCCGAAGGCCGGGGCGGCCACGGTCACCCTGCGGCCGGGTGCCAAGGCGGTCACCCGGCGGGCGGGCACCCTGCCCGTGTCGCTGACCGCGCCCGCCACCACGAAGACGACGAAGACGGCGAAGACCGCTAAGCCGGCGAAGAGTACAGCGTTCTCGGGTGCCGCGACCGTACGCGTACTGGATGAGAAGGCCGCCCGGAACGCCGGTGTCGAGGGCCTGCTGTTCTCCGTTCGGCGCGCGGCCGACGCCCAGGGCAGCAAGATCGGTGTCAGTGTCGACCAGTCCGCGTTCGCGCAGACCTACGGCGGCGCCTACGCCGCCCGGCTCAAGCTCGTACGGCTGCCCGCCTGCGCCGCGACGACTCCGCAGCGCGCGCAGTGCCGTACGCAGCAGCCGCTCGACGCCCGCAACGACGGGTCCACGCTGTCCGCCGACGTCAGTGTCGCGGGCGCCGAACCGATGATGCTGGCGGCGACCTCGGCCGCCGCGGGCGGAGCGTCCAGCGACCACGGCGACTACACCGCCAGCCAGTTGTCCCCCTCCGCGACCTGGTCGACGAGCCTGAACTCGGGCAGCTTCTCCTGGTCGTACGACATGCCCGTGCCGGGCGTGCCGGGCAAGTTCGCGCCCAGCGTGGGCCTGTCCTACTCCTCCGGGGCCATCGACGGCCGTACGTCCTCGACGAACAACCAGTCCTCCTGGACGGGCGACGGATTCAGCCTGTGGCCCGGCTCCGTCGAGCGCAGCTACAAGAGCTGTGCCGACGACGACGTGAAGAACGCCGACGGCAACAAGCCCGGTGACATGTGCTGGGCGTACGACAACGCCACCATCTCGTTCAACGGGCACTCCGGTGAGCTGATCCCGGACGGCACCGACTCCTTCCGGATCAAGGGCGACGACGGCACCAAGGTCCAGCGCGTCTACGGCTCCACCACCGACGTCCGCTCCAACGGCGCGCGCAACGACGAGTACTGGAAGGTCACCACGACCGACGGCACCCAGTACTTCTTCGGCTACAACCGGCTGCCCGGCTGGGCGTCCGGCAAGGACACCACCGACTCCACCTGGACGACCCCGGTCTACGGCGACGACGAGGGCGAGCCCTGCCACGCCGCCGCCTTCGCCGACTCCTGGTGCCGGCAGGCCTACCGCTGGAACCTCGACTACGCCGTCGACGTCCACGGCAACGCGATCGCCTACTACTACAAGAAGGAGTCCAACTACTACGCCCGCAATCTCACGGCCGCCGACGAGACGGCCTACGACCGCGGCGGCTACCTGGACCGGATCGAGTACGGCCTGCGCAAGGACACCGTCTACTCGGCCAAGGCCCTCGCCAAGGTCAGCTTCACCTCGGCCGAGCGCTGCCTGCCGCAGACCGGTGTCACCTGCGACGCGTCGACCATCGACGACCAGAAGTTCTACTGGTACGACACGCCGTGGGACCTGAACTGCAAGTCCGGGGAGGACTGCACCAAATCCGCCTCCCCGACCTTCTGGACCCGCAAGCGGCTGACGGCGGTCACCACGCAGGTGCTCAAGTCGGACGGGACGTACGCCCCGATCGACACCTGGACACTCGGCCACCGCTGGGGCATGGCGGACATCGACTACCAACTGCTGCTCGACTCGATCCAGCACACCGGCAGGTCGACCACTCCCGAGATCACCCTGCCCAAGGTCACCTTCGGCTACCACCAGGACGCCAACCGCCTCGACATCGCCGGTGACAACACCGCGCCCTTCATCAAGGAGCGCCTGTCGACCGTCGCCGACGAGTCCGGCGGCCAGATCGACGTGAACTACTCGGCGGCGGCCTGCGACGCGGCCAACCTGCCGACCCCGCAGACCAACACCACCCGCTGCTACCCGGTGTACTTCACCAAGTCCGGTGACCCCGACCCGACCCTGCAGTGGTTCAACAAGTACGTGGTGGAGTCGGTCACCGAGACCGACCGCACCAACACCGCCCCGGACATGGTCACACGCTACGACTACCTCGACGGCGGGGCCTGGCACTACGCCGACGACGACGGCCTGACCAAGGAGAAGTACAAGACCTGGTCGCAGTGGCGCGGCTACGCTCACGTACGGGAACGCACCGGCGGCCAGGAGCCGGTCGGCATGAAGTCGCAGACCGACCACTACTTCCTGCGCGGCATGGACGGCGACCGCAAGGGCCCGTCGACCGCCGACGGCACCAAGTCCGTCACCGTCTCCGACGACAACGGCGGCACGATCACCGACCACGACTCCGCGGCGGGCTTCGAGTACAAGACCGAGGAGTTCAGCGGCCCCGGCGGCCGGGTGCTGAACAAGTCGGTCAGCACGCCCTGGCATCACCAGACCGCCAGCAAGATCCGCCCGTGGGGCACCACCACCGCGAACCTGACCGGCACCGCCTCCGAGCGCACCTGGACCTCGCTCGACAACGGGGCAGGACAGCAGTGGCGCCAGACCTACCTGACCAACACCCACGAGAACACCGCCGGCCGTGTCACCCAGCTCGACGACTTCGGTGACACCGCCACCGCCGCCGACGACCAGTGCACCCGCACCACCTATGTCGACAACACCACGGCCTGGATTCTGACCAAGCCCTCACGAGCGGAGACCGTGGCGGTCAAGTGCGCCGCCACTCCGGACCGCTCCAAGGACGTGCTGTCCGACATCCGCACCGCCTACGACGGCCAGGCGTACAACGCCGCCCCCACCAAGGGCGACCCCACGCACATCGCGAGCCTGAAGTCGCACAACGGCACCACGGCGACGTACCTGGAGTCCGGCGTCACCTACGACACCGTCTACGGCCGCCAGCTGACCAGCACCGACATCACCGGCACGGTCACCGCTACCGTGACCGGCACCCCAACGCGCACCGACCGCAGCGACGGCCGCACGACGACCACGGTGTACGCCCCGACCACGGGCTTCCCGACCACGGTCACCGTCACCACCCCGCCGGCCACGCCGGGCGTCGCCAGCACCGCGCAGACGACCACCACCACGTACGACACGCTGCGCGGACTGCCGGTGACCGTGCTGGACACCAACAACAAGCGCACCGACAAGGCCTACGACGCGCTCGGCCGCAGCCTGAAGATCTGGCTGCCCAACCGTTCCAAGGCCAACAACC
This sequence comes from Streptomyces sp. NPDC032126, assembly GCF_055580085.1. Taxonomy (NCBI): domain Bacteria; kingdom Bacillati; phylum Actinomycetota; class Actinomycetes; order Kitasatosporales; family Streptomycetaceae; genus Streptomyces; species Streptomyces sp. NPDC032126. Next base: position 153,913 of record NZ_JBVIMA010000008.1, on the reverse strand, counting down.
AGACCCCGAACTACGAGTTCGCCTACACCATCACCGACGGCAAGCCGGTGGCGGTGACCACGAAGACACTGAAGAACGACGGCAGCCAGCGCAGCTCGTACACGCTGTACGACGGCTTCCTGCGTGCCCGTCAGACCCAGGGCCCCGGCCCGTCCGGCGGCAGGCTGGTCAACGACGTCTTCTACGACGAACGCGGCCTGACGGCCAAGGTCTTCGCGCCGTACTACAACACCGGCGCCCCCTCCACCGAGCTGCTGAAGCTCGACGACGCCCTGGCGGTGGAGACGCAGACCTGGAACACCTACGACGGCCTCGGCCGGGTCATCAAGGCCCAGCAGGTGGCCGGCAACGGTGACGGCGGCACGGTGCTCGCCACCACCCTCACCGCCTACGACGGCGACCGCACCACGGTCACCCCGCCGGCCGGCGGCACCCCGAGCACCACCGTCACCGACGCCCGCGGCCGCACCACCGACCTGATGCAGTACGACGCGGCCACCCCGACCGGCACCCCGGCCACGACCCACTACGACTACGACCCCGCCGGGCGGGTCTCCGCGATCACCGACCCCGTCGGCAACCAGTGGACGTACAGCTACGACCAGCGGGGCAACAAGACCGGGACGAAGGACCCCGACAAGGGCCAGACCACCTACACCTACGACGACCGCAACATGCTGGTCACCAGCACCGACGACCGTGAGGTCAAGCAGACCGTCACGCATGTCTACGACGGTCTGGGCCGCGAGCTGGAGACCCACGACGGCACCGCCACCGGCCCGCTGCTGACCCAGCACGTCTGGGACCCCGCCGGCTTCGAGGGCCAGCCGGCCTCCGCCACCCGCTACGTCGGCGGCGCGAGCGGCAGCGCGTACACCACCACGTACAGCATGTACGACACGCTGTACCGACCCAACCGGGTGACCACCACGATCCCGGCGTCCGAGGGCGCCCTGGCCGGGTCGTACCAGTCGAACACCAAGTACAACCTGGACGGCACCGTCCAGTCGAGCAGCTACCCGGCGGCCGGCAGCCTCGCCGCGGACGTCATCACCCCGACGTACGACGACGTGCTGCGTCCGGTCACGCTCTCCGGCGCGGGCGGCGTCACCTACATCACCGACACGGTGTACAGCCCCACCGGCAAGCCGCTGCAGTTCACCTACCAGAGCGGCGGCAAGAAGACCCAGGTCACCAACACCTACCAGTGGGGCACCCAGCGCCTGGACAACACGCGGGTCGACCGTGAGGGCGTGCCCGGCGTCGACAAGTCGTCCACCTTCGGCTACGACGAGGCCGGGAACATCACGTCGATCAGCGACGTGTCACGCGACGGCACCGACAACCAGTGCTACCGCTACGACCACTTCGGTCGGCTCACCGAGGCATGGGCCCAGGGCAGCACCGGCTGCTCCGCCACCGCGGGGTCCCTGCTCGGCGGGCCCGCGCCCTACTGGCAGTCGTACACCTACGACGCCACCGGCAACCGGAGCACCGAGACGCTCCACGACCTCACCGGTGACGCCACCAAGGACACCAAGCGCACCTACGAGTACCCCGCGCCCAAGTCCCCGCGCCCGCACGGCCTGACCCGGGTCACCACCCAGGGGCCTTCGGGTTCGTCGATCGACTCGTACACGTACGACAAGGTCGGCAACACCCACACGCGCACCATCGGAGGCAACCAGCAGGTCCTCGACTGGGACGCCGAGGGGCACCTCGCCAAGGTGACGGAGGGGACGAAGACCACCTCCTACGTCTACGACGCCGAGGGCAACCGGCTGATCCGCCGTACCGACGCCGACACCACGCTCTACCTCGGCTCCACCGAGATCACCCTCGCCAAGGGCGCCACCACCGCCAAGGCCACGCGTTACTACGACCTCGGCGGCGGCAACCAGGCGATCCGCACGGACGACGGCAAGCTGTCGTTCCTGATCGGCGACCACCACGGCACCTCCGAACTCGCCGTCAACGCCGCCGACCTGACCATGCAGCAGCGCCGCTCGACCCCGTTCGGCGCCGCTCGCGGCCGGGCACCGACGTCATGGCCCGGCCAGAAGGGCTTTGTCGGCGGTACCGACGACACCACGACCGGACTGACCCACCTCGGCGCCCGTGAGTACGACGTCCAGACCGGCCGTTTCCTCAGCGTCGACCCGGTCATGGACTCGGGCGACCCGCAGCAGATGAACGGGTACAGCTACACGGAGAACAACCCGGTCACCCACAGCGACCCCACGGGCACCACGAAGTGCGACGCCGAACCCGAACTGTGCGGTCACCACGACAACCGCTGCAATGCGGCGTGTGTCAAGAAGAACATCGAGAAGGTCAACAAGGCCAACAAGGCGACCGAGGAGTACTTCAGGAAGAAGCGACAGAAGGAGGCGAAGAAGCTCTACGACTACTTCTTCACGCCGACGAAGTGCTTCGGCAACCCGGTCAATCCGCTCCCGAAGTACGACACCTGCTACACGCAGGCGGAACTCGACAACGACACGCAGCTGTTGAAGACCGTCCTGTCCGCCTTCGGTGACATGACGATGCTGGAGCCCTGGTACCAGTGCGCCTTCCACGACAACCAGGACAAGTGTGACACCCTCGGTATGGCCATGTCCTCCGCGGACGCCGGCGGTATCGCGCGGGGCGCCACCCGGTTCATCGGCGCGATGAGCAAGGCCGGGCGGATTCTGTGCAGCTTCACCTCCTCGACCCGGGTGCTCATGAAGGACGGACGCACCAAACAGATCGGGAAGATCAAACCCGGCGACAAGGTCGAGGCCGCCGACCCGAAGACCGGCAGACACAAGGGTCCACGCACCGTCACCGCTCAAGGCGCACACCGTGACCAAGACCTGGTCGACCTGAGGATCCGGGACGAAGCGGGCCGCGCCGGCACCATCCACACCACCTACAAGCACCCCTTCTGGGACGACACGGCACACGCGTGGATCAAGGCCGGTGAGCTCACCGCGGGCCACGACCTCAGCACCGTCGACGACGGTCACGTCCGACTCCTCGGCGTGGAGCACGCATCCGGCGCGGCCGACATGTACAACCTCACCGTCGAGGAACTGCACACGTACTACGTGCTCGCCGGTTCCACGCCGGTTCTGGTCCACAACTGCGACCTCGCCCTCGGGTGGCGCACGATGGGAACCGGCGAGTGGGCGAAGAAGAACAACTTCGACCACATGCTGGCCAACCCCGACGACGGCTGGAAGTTCCCCGTCGAGCGCATGATCGGTGACCCCAACGTCACGGTCCACGTCAACCTGACGGGCTGGGAGACGGATTTCGAGGGCGCGGTCAGGAACGGTCTCGCGGGAGGCAAGGCCACGGAACTCGAGATGAGCTGGATCGCCAGGGCAGTGGCCAACGGCCAGCGTTCATGGAAATCCGTGAATTTCTACGAGAAGCGGGGCGACGATATCGTGCCGATACCACGGCCTCCGGAGCCGGACTGGTCCACCTTCGGCAACCTCGAACCGGTCAAAAGCCCGTACACCATGTGTAAATGCGAAGGGTCGGTTCCCTGGGATGAGTAACGAGAGGCCGCCGAAGGTCATGCCCGAAGGGCTGGTCGAGACGCTGAAGCGGCGTGCCACCGCACTCGGGCTGCCCCTCGGCGGGCTCGTCGAGGGATTCGGCGGAGCGCAGCTCGCGACCGACCGCGGGATCGTCAAAGTCTGGACCGGGACCGAGGGAGGCTTCCTCGGCGTCAAGATCTACGAGCCCGACGTCCTCGAATGGGCGGCCGGGACGACCGAGGACGTCGACCAGGCCCTGCGGGCGGTAGCCGCCTGGCAGGGCGGCGAGTCCCTGGACGACTTCCTGTCGGAGTTCCCGTTCATGCAACCGGGAACGCTGGCGCACGCGTACGCGCAGGGAAGGCTCACCGAAGGGAAGTGGCAGAGCCTGCTGGACTCGGAGTACCCCACGGGCGGCCAGCAGCTCCTCGTCAGCCTCGCCCCCTTCGCCGAACTGCGCAGCTACTACCCGGACATCAGCTATGGCGAAGTCCGCTTCACCACGCCCCCGCCCCGACGGGACAACCGGGTGTTCCGCGTCCAGCGGGACGGCCCCGGATTCCGCGTGGAGGAGTCCGGGCCGGAGCGCCGGGACTACACCCTCTCCACACTGGAGGACCTCGCCCGCCACATCGTCGAGTTCTTCACCTCGGGCTGATCGAGGGCAAACGAAGGCCCACCGGACGCTGGTGTCGCTCCGGTGGGCCTTCCTGTCACCAGGGAAGTGTTCCACCGTCGTCGAAGAATCCGCCGGTCGGTCCGTCGTCGGGCAGGGTCGCGAGGTGAATGGCGATCGCCGCGCCTTGTTGGGGAGTGCGGACGCCCTGAAAGCCGTTGAGGTCGGTGGCGGTGAAACCGGGACAGCCGGAGTTGATCAGGATGTCGGTGTCGCTCAGTTCCTTGGCGTATTGGACGGTGACAGCGTTGAGGAAGGTCTTGGACGCCAAGTAGGCAACGGGAATCGGGCCCATGTCGATGCCGGGCGTGGTCTGCAGGGTGAGCGAGCCGACGCTGCTGGACATGTTCACGATCCGTGGCGATGCCGAGCGGCGGAGCATGGGCAGCATCGCGTTGGTGACACGGATGACCCCGATCACGTTGGTTTCCACGACGTCTCGTACGGTCGCGGGAGAGACCGTGGTGGGCGTCTGCGGCATACCATCGGTGATCGCGGCGTTGTTGACCAGGACGTCGAGCCCTCCGGCGCGGTCGGCGATCAGCTCGGCCGCGGCGGCCACACTGGCGTCGTCCGCCACGTCGAGCGGAACGCCGAACGCGTCGGCCCCCGCCGCGCGCAGCTTCTCCACCGCGGTGTCGCGGCGCTGTTGATCCCGCGCGCCCACGCCGATGCGCCAGCCGAGGGCACCCAGGCCCGCCGCGATCTCGTATCCGATTCCTTTGTTCGCACCGGTCACCAGCGCGATCGTCTGTTCACTCATGTCGTCAAGCGTGGTGCGGACTCGGGCGGGACGTCCAAGACCGACTGGGTGGGCCGCGATACTGCACGGATATCGGTCCTGGTGAGCGCCGGATACGATGACGCGGTGGAGACGCGGGAGCTACGGTACTTCGTCGCCGTCGCGGAGGAATTGCACTTCGGGCGGGCGGCGCAGCGACTCGCCATGGCGCAACCACCGCTGTCGCGAGCGATCCAGCAGCTGGAGCGGCGGCTCGGAGTGGTCCTGCTGCACCGCACTGCTCGCGCAGTCGCCTTGACCGAGGCCGGTTCGGTGCTTCTGCGGGAGGCCCGGGCCGCACTCGACGCGGTCGAGGCCGCCGAGCGCCGCACCCGCCGCGCAGCTGCCGAACGGCCCGGTGTGGTGCTGGCCACGAAAGCCGGAGCGTCCGGCGAACTGCTGTCGAAGCTGCTGGACGCCTACGCCGCCGAGCCCGGCGCGGTCGCCGTCGAGGTGATGCTGTGCGGGCCCGGCGAGCAGGAAGGGCTGCTGCGCGACGGGCGTGCCGATGTAGCTCTGCTTCAGCGGCCCTTCGACACGACGGCGGGACTCGACACCGAGGACCTGCACACCGAACAGCAGGTCCTGGTCCTGCCCGCAGGGCACCCCTTGGCCAACCGTCCCCATGTGTCGATGGCCGAGGTCACCACCCTGACGGGCCTGCCCCTGCCACGCTGGCCTCGACGGGACGGGCGCTATGCGGACGGACCTGGCCCGCAGGTGCGCGACCACACCCAGCTGTTCCAGCTGATCGCGCTCGGACGGGCGTGCGCGGTCGTGCCGGAGTCCGTCCGAGCTCACCTGCGTGACGATCATGCGACGGTGCCGGTGCCGGACGCACCGGCTGTCACAACCGTGATCGCCTGGCCACCACACAGCAGATCCAAAGCCGTCGCCGACCTCGTCCGCACCGCGACACGCCTGTAGCCAACGGCAAGGGCGGGCAGGGGAACTCTGGCCGTGTAGACCGTGAGCGCGTCGATCAGCGGCTGGTGCTGGGCGGTAGACGCTGAATCGCCGTAGGTCGACAGAACGTCGCGCACGGCCGGGCGGATCTGGCGTCCTGCCGTACGTGGTGATCGATGGGGCGAGTCGGGAGATCGAGCCGATCAGCCGGTACCTGCGGGATCTGCTGCTGTGGCCGGTCGACGTCGGGTGGGAGCAGGCCACCGAGGCCGAGATCGCCACACGGGTGGGGTGGCTGCGGTCGGCGCCGAACCCGCAGCGGCGACGCCGCCGCGTGGATGCCTTGACGGCGGGGACGGTCAATCCGAAGACTGGCAAGCCGACTCTTGGGGCGGGTACGCGCCGCGCACAACTTGTCGGTGGTGCACGGCTTCTACGCGTTCCATCTGCCACTTCGGCCGGGGGCCTGCGGTCAACCCGGTGCCGGACAGCAGATCCCGCCGACGGGCCTTGGCGCACGTGTCGCCGATTGAGCCGGCCAGGCCGCATCGGCGGGCACGGCTGCGGCCGAAGGTCCCGGCCCGTCAGCCGCGGGCGATCCCCGACCCGCAGTGGGAGGAGCTGTCCGCCGCGATGCGCTGCGCGCGTGACCGGGCCCTGCCGGCCTGCTATGTCTCTTCCGGTGCCCGGGCCTCAGAGCTGCTGGGCGTCCAGCTCAGCGGCGTCGAATGGACCAAGGGCCAGCTCTGGGTGATCTCCAAGGGGTCGAGGCTTCGGCAGGCGGTCCCCGCCTCCCCGGAGGCCCTGGCCTACCTGGTCGGCTATCTGGAGGAAGCGGGTCTGCCCGCGGGTGGCGGTTCCATTGACCCCCGACGCCGGATCCGGGCAGGTGGCTGACCGGCCACCGCGTAGCCATCACGACCGCGGTCACGACCGTCCTAATTCGGGCGGACTCCGTCCAGGAGGTTGTTCACGAGCGCGACGATGAAGTCGTCGGTGACAGGTTCGTCGGGGATGAGCAGGCGGTGGTAGACGGCGCCCCAGAGCTGGTCGACCAGGACCTGCACGTCGATGCCGGTGCGGATCTGGCCGAGTTCCTGAGCCCGGTGGAGGCGCTCCGCTGCCAGCTGGCGCCGGTGCGAGGAGTACAGCTTCCGGTAGGCGGTGGCCAGGTTCTTGTCGGTCTGTGACTCGCCGATCAGCTCGGTCAGTACGCGTCCGCCTGGGGTGTGGGTCATCACGTGGGCGAAGGCTCGGAGTTGGGTGAGCAGGTCGGCGCGGATGTCTCCGGTGTCGGGGAAGGCGAGCGTTGTCTCGACGGCGTGGAAGTAGCCGTCCAGGGCGAGTGCTCCCTTGGAGGGCCACCATTTGTAGAGCGTCGTCTTGCTCACCCCCGATGCCCTGGCGACGCGTTCGAAGGTGAGGTCGGCGATGCCTTCAGTGAGCAGCAGGTCGCCGGCGGTGCGCAGGACGTCTGCTCGGACCTCGTCCGCCGGCCGGCGCCCTCGTCCGCGGCCGTTGCCTTCCTTGGCGGCGGGGCCGTTCGCCTGGTTCGCCATGTGTGCTCCTGATCGGTTGCCGGGGGTCATGTCAGTTTCCAGGGGAGCGCTGCCCGTGGTCGAGTCGGCGGGCGGCGTCGCGGCCGGTGTCACGGTGTGATCCGCAGACTCGCGATCAGCCCGTCGCGCAGACGGAAGGTCATGGGGCCGGTGCCGTTGTGGCCGTTGCCGGTCACCGTCAGGGTCGCGACATAGCTGTCGGAGGACGAGCCGGGCTCGATCGTAACCAGCTCGAAGTGCGCCTGGACGCCGATGTTGTCGGTGCGGTCCCAGGCACGCACGCCGTCGCGGCCGCGATACTCGCGGCCCCAGTCGTTGAGGTCGGTGTCATGGGTGAACGCGGCGGCGAACGCCTCGGCGTCGCCGCGGTTGGTCGCCTCGATGAACGTCTGGACGGCGGCCGGGGTTTCGATGGTGGTCATGGTGATCGCCTCGGTGGTGAGGGGAGCCGGGGCGGGGGAGGGCTGACGTCCCTCGCCCGTCCGGGCTCGGGGTGTCAGCGCTGGACGGTGAGCAGGTCGGCGAGGTCGATGCGGGTGAGGAATTCACGGCGGATGCGGTCGGCAGTCTCGGAGACCTCCTCGGATCCGTCGTCGGCGGGGTCGATGTGCACGCGGAAGGGGCGCTGTCCGGCGGGCAGGGCGATGATGCGGGCGATCTCGTCGGAGACCAGCGACGCGGACGCGCCCTCGGGGGCGAGGGCGGCCAGCTTGGCCGCCACCTGATCCATCAGGCCGGCGTACCTGGTCTCGTACTCGGCCTCGACGGTGATGTCGTCGGGGCGGCCGGAGTGGGCGAAGTGGTTGGTGCCGCTGGTGAACGAGCCGGGAACGACGATCGAGGTCTCCACGCCCCAGCGGGCGAGTTCGCCGGCGTAGGACACCGCGAGGGAGTCCATGCCGGCCTTGGCGGCGAAGTAGGGGGCGAGGTAGGGCGGAGTGCCGCCCTTGACGCTGGTGCTGGACACCCAGACCACCAGTCCCTGTCCGCGCCTGCGCATGCCCGGCAGCGCGGCGCGGTTGACGCGCTGGGTGGACAGCACGTTCACGTTGTAGAGCTCGGCAAGTTGGTCGGCGGTGAACGCCTCGGCAGGCCCGGTCACCATGTGCCCGGCGTTGTGGATCACCACGTCGATGTGGCCGTGCGCTGCCTCGATCCGTGCGATGGCGGTGTCGACCGAGCCCTGAGAGTTCACGTCGAGCTCGATGGAGCGCAGGTCGACATTGTGCTCTTTGGCGTAGTCGGCGGCGGCCTGGACCTGGGGCGCGTTGCGGCCGGTGGTCTGGCGCATGCCGGCGTAGACCGTGTGGCCGGCGTCGGCCAGCGCGCGGGCGGTGAGCGCACCGAAACCGCTGGAGGCGCCGGTGATGACGACGACGTTGCCGGTGGTGGACATGAGTGGGGTTCCTTTCGGCAGTGAGGGCCGGGGTGGGATTGCCGTGTGCGGCAGGTGTCAGGCGAGGCCGCCGTTGGCGTAGAGGACCTGTCCGTTGACCCAGCGTGCGGGGCCGGCGAGGAAGGAGACGACCTCGGCGATGTCCTCGGGCCGGCCCAGCCGCTCGAGCGGGGTCGCCTTGGCGAAGTTTGCGATGGTGGCGTCGTCCTTGCCGTTCAGGAACAGCGGTGTGGCGGTGGGGCCGGGCGCGACGGCGTTGACGGTGATGTCCCGGCCGCGCAGCTCACGGGCCAGGGTGAGGGTCAGGCCCTCGACTGCGGCCTTGCTGGCGACGTAGGCGCCGTAGGCCGGCAGCTGGGTGCGGACCACCGAGGTCGAGAAGTTGACGATCGCGCCACCCGGGCGGACGCGGCGCGCCGCCTGCTGGGAGACGACGAAAGTGCCGCGGATGTTCGTGCGGTGCATCCGGTCCAGGTCGGCGAGGTCGAACGTCGCGATCGGCGCCAAGATCATGATGCCGGCGGTGTTCACGACCACGTCGATGCCGCCGAAGGCCGCCTCGACCGCGTCGAACGCTGCGCTCATCGCGGTCTCGTCGGCGACATCGCCTCCCACTGCGAGGGCCCGGCCGCCGGCCGCGGTGATCGCGGCCACGGTTTCCTCGGCGCTGGCCTTGTTGCCGGCGTACTGCACGGCGACCGCGAAACCGTCCTGGGCGAGTCGCTCGGCCGCGACACGGCCGATGCCGCCCGAGCCACCGGTGACCAGCGCGACGCGGTTGGTGATGGGGGTACTCATGGCTGTTCTCCCTTCAAGGAACTTCAAATGAACGACACGTACATATAAGCAGCTAATGAACGCGCCGTCCATATCTGCTGGCAAGATTTTTCCTTCGCAGGCAGGCAAGCCCTGGTTCCCTGTGTCGGTGGCGGCGAGAGGCGGTGGTGCCAGTCCGGCGCTGTGGTGTTCCGGTGCTGGTCAAAGGGGTTGAGGGGCTGGCGCTGCTGTGAGAGACCCTTCCCGGCGGCCGCCTGTTTCACTGCCCCCGCAGCGCGCAGTCAGGTACGCGCGGCACCCGGCCTCGGCCCTGCGCTCTGGCGCCGGGCTGGTCAGAGCTTCAAGATCACCCCTCAGCTCTTTGACTCATGACCGGGTCACAAAGCCACCATGTCCGCTGTGTCGGGATACTCATCCCAGGTCCGGCCATCGAGCAGGCGGCCGCCGGACTTCGCGGTCAGCCCACCGACCTGCTGGAAGAACAGAGCCACCCGAAGATCGACACACTGGTCTCGAATATCGCGAACCCAGGCCAGGTCCAGCGCGCTCGATCGATGTGCCGATCCAGACGTGGGGCGGCGGCCACGGACTCAAGGCGTTCCAGGCCACACGCTTGCGCACGTCCTCGCGTACTGGCCTGGCCAGCGGGACAGCTTCGTCCTCTGACAACTGCCTACGAAAGCCGGCTCATCCAGCCGACATGAGGTCGGCAGGGAACTCATCGACCAAAAAGTTGAGCCTGTAGTTGTCAACTTTCCGGAGTAGTGGTACATCAGAAGAGAGCGGATTGGACGCAGGAACGACGTGAAGGAGGGATGACAGAATGCTGATGCGTACGGATCCCTTCCGCGAGCTTGACCGGCTCGCCGAGCGGGTCTGGGGCACGGCCGCACACCCGGCGGGGATGCCGCTGGATGCCTGGCGTGAGGGGGACACGTTCCTCGTGGAGCTGGACCTGCCGGGCGTCGATGCGGAGTCGATCGACCTCGGTGTCGAGCGCAACGTCCTGACCGTGAAGGCCGAACGCAAGCGGGCGTACGGCGAGAACACCGAGACGGTGGTCACCGAACGGCCCGCGGGGACGTTCAGCAGGCAGCTGTTCCTCGGTGAGACCCTCGACGTCGACAAGATCGAAGCCTCCTACGAGGCCGGTGTGCTGAGGCTGCGGATTCCGGTCGCCGAGCAGGCCAAGCCACGCAAGATCGCCATCAGCGGCGGCAGCGACCGCAGGGAACTGGCCGGCTGACGCCACCGCAACTCCCCTCTTGTGAGGGCCTCGGGCGTCAGTCCGGGGCCCTGACGCCGTCATTGCCCCTTCTCCATCGGCGACCGCGGGGCGCCCACAGATGACAGGGCCCGTGTCCGTACCGGCCTACCACCACGGGAGATCACAGCGAACACCTGCTCGGGCCGCTCCGATACGGGGACGAAGTGGCCGAACGCCGGGCCCCTCGTCTGGGGAGGGTTCTCCCGCCCGCCTACCCGCCTACTCGCGCACCCGTGTAGACAGCGTGCAACAAAAGGCCGGTCGGCCGTAGGGCGTCAGGCCGGGAGAACTCCTTGCCGGCGTCTCGCGTGCGGCGCTTGGACCGCGTCAGGACGGGGCAGGCCCCTCCGGCTTCCCGCCGTCCGAGTCGAACACCTTGGTGAAGTCGGCGCCGCACCGGCAGCGGGAGTGCTCGATCAGTTTTCCATCGGCCGACACGCTCAGCCCCTGGCTGAGCCGCACGTGCACATGATCACCCATGAGGAGCTGCCTTCCTTGACCTCGTCCGGTCCGGTCATCGTGGAGGCCGACCGCGTGGACCGGCAATGCCTCAGCTCACACGCGAGTGCCGATGGTGCTCGCCCTTCAGGGTCCGCCGCAGTGCCCAGGAGATCGGCGTGCGGAGTCCCTGACGTCACCGTGCGGTGCTCCTGCGCGAGCCGACCGCCCTGTCTCCCTCAGACTTGACAAGGAAAGACTCAAGTTTTATCCCATATAGGTAGGCAAGCCAGTAGAAACAGCAGCTCAGCATGGGCAAGGAGGTGGTCGGGCATGCAGGCGCCGGAGCCCGAACCGGACCTGTACGCGGTGCTGGGAGTGCAGCCGTCAGCCACGGCCGAGAAGATCACCTCGGCCTTCCGCGCCCGGGTGCGGGAACTGCGCCCCGACACCCGCGTGGACGCGGACACCACGGCACGGTTCGGTGAAGTGCGCGCGGCGTACGAGACGCTGCACGACCCCATCCTGCGGGCGGCCTACGACCAGCGCCTCGAGCGCACGCTGCCTGCGTCCGATCGAGGTGCTGCACCCACCGAGCCCGTGCGACCCGTACGTCGGTACGCCGTGGTGCTCGGCGACGTGCGTCCCGAGCCGCCGCTGCGCGCGGGGCCGGTCCGGTGGATCCCCGGCCGGTGAGACGAAGAACGAGGTGAGGACGAGAAGGGAGCGGCAAAGATGGCACGTGCGGTTGGTATCGACCTGGGTACGACGAACTCGGTGGTCTCGGTCCTGGAGGGCGGCGAGCCCACCGTCATCACCAACACCGAAGGCGCGCGGACGACCCCGTCGGTGGTGGCTTTCTCCAAGAACGGTGAGGTGCTGGTCGGCGAAGTGGCCAAGCGGCAGGCCGTGACGAACGTGGAGCGCACCGCACGCTCGGTGAAGCGGCACATGGGCGACCACGGCTGGCGTTTCCCCGACCACGGGGACGTCGACGGCAAGCGGTACACCGCGCAGGAGATCTCCGCTCGCGTGCTGCAGAAGCTCAAGAGGGACGCGGAGTCCTATCTGGGTGAGGACGTCACCGATGCCGTGATCACCGTACCGGCGTACTTCGACGACACCCAGCGGCAGGCGACCAAGGAGGCTGGCGAGATCGCGGGCCTGAACGTCCTGCGGATCATCAACGAGCCGACCGCGGCCGCGCTGGCCTACGGCCTGGACAAGGAGAACGACCAGACGGTCCTCGTCTTCGACCTCGGCGGCGGCACCTTCGATGTGTCCCTGCTGGAGATGGGCGAGGGTGTCATCGAGGTCAAGGCCACCAACGGCGACACGCACCTCGGCGGTGACGACTGGGACCAGCGGGTCGTCGACCACCTCGTCACGCAGTTCAAGAACCACTACGGCGTGGATCTGTCCAAGGACAAGATGGCCGTGCAGCGCCTGCGGGAAGCGGCGGAGAAGGCGAAGGTCGAGCTGTCATCGTCCACCGAGACGAGTATCAACCTGCCCTACATCACCGCCTCGGCCGAGGGCCCGCTGCACCTGGACGAGAAGCTGACCCGCGCCCAGTTCCAGCAGCTGACCGCCGATCTGCTGGAGCGATGCAGGGCGCCGTTCCACAATGCGATCAAGGACGCCGGGATCAAGGTGTCCGACATCGACCACGTGGTCATGGTGGGCGGCTCGACCCGCATGCCGGCCGTCACCGAGCTGGTGAAGGAACTGACCGGCAAGGACCCGCACAAGGGCGTCAACCCGGACGAGGTCGTCGCCGTCGGCGCGAGCCTGCAGGCCGGTGTCCTCAAGGGCGAGGTCAAGGACGTCCTGCTGCTCGATGTCACCCCGCTGTCTCTGGGCATCGAGACCAAGGGCGGCATCATGACCAAGCTCATCGAGCGCAACACCACCATCCCGACGAAGCGTTCGGAGATCTTCACGACCGCCGAGGACAACCAGCCGTCGGTGACCGTGCAGGTCTACCAGGGCGAACGGGAGATCGCCGCCTACAACAAGAAGCTGGGCATGTTCGAACTGTCCGGCCTGCCCCCGGCACCGCGGGGGGTGCCGCAGATCGAGGTCACCTTCGACATCGACGCCAACGGCATCATGCACGTCTCCGCCAAGGACCTGGGCACTGGCAAGGAGCAGAAGATGACCGTCACCGGCGGCTCGGCGCTTCCCAGGGACGACATCGACCGCATGGTCCGGGAAGCGGAGCAGCACGCCGAGGAAGACCGCAAGCGGCGTGAGGCCGCCGAGACCCGTAACCAGGGTGAACAGCTCGTCTACTCCACCGAGAAGCTCCTCAGGGACAACCCCGACAAGATCCCGGCGGATGCGAAGAGCGAGACCGAGTCGGCGCTGACCGAGCTGAAGGAGAAGCTGAAGGGCGAGGACGACGCCGCGATCCGGCAGGCCATCGACCGCACCACCCAGGCCGCGCAGAAGATCGGCACCGCCTTGTATCAGCAGTCCCAGGCCGAGCAGTCGGCCGGTGCCTCCGCGGGCGGTGGTACGAGCGGTGGTCCGGCCGAGGATGACGTGGTGGATGCCGAGATCGTTGATGACGACAAGCCGGAGGCTGGCTGACGATGACCGGGAGCGGTCCGCAGAGCACCGAGCTGGAGCAGCTGAGGCACCTCGTTCAGGAGCGGACCGCCGATCTGCAGCGGGTCAAGGCCGAGTACGACAACTACCGCAAGCGGGTCCGGCGGGACCGTCTGGCCGTGCGCGAGATTGCCGCGGCCAACGTGCTCAAGGCGCTGCTGCCGGTACTGGACGCCGTGGACCGGGCGTGCGCCCATGAACCGCTCACGCCCGGTCTGAAGGACATCGCGGGCAGCCTCGAGGAGCAGCTCGGCTCGCTGGGTGTCACCTCGTTCGGCGAGGTGGGCGATCCGTTCGATCCCGCCTGCCACAACGCCCTCACCCATCACGTCTGCGCCGCGGCGGACGGCCTGGTGTGCTCGGCGGTCCTGCGTCCCGGCTACCGGCTGGGCGAGAACCTGCTGCGCCCGGCGACCGTGGAGGTCACCGGACCGGCTCCGCCCGCGAGCAGCGCACCGGCGCCGGAGTGCGGTGGACGGGGGTCGTCCGCCCGCCCGGACCAGCCCCCGTTGCCAGTCGTGCGGAGCTGAGAGGTTCACCCCTACCCGGGTACCGGGGAAGTGGGCATCGCCTTCGATGCCCTCAGATCACTGGAAGCGGAGGTGACGAACGATGCAGCACCACGAGTTCCTCGCTCGGGTACGCGAGCTCGGTGAATACGCCAGCCAGGACGAAGCCGCGAGGGTCACCGACGCGGTGCTGAGCGTGCTCGCCCAGCGCATCAGCCCCGGCGAGGTCGACGACCTTGCCTCCCAGCTGCCCGCACCGCTCGGACGGACATTGGCCCAGGCCAGGCAGGCGCGGGCCGAGAGCTTTGGAATCGAGGAGTTCTACCGCCGGGTCGCCGTGCGCATCGGCGCCCGACCGCGCACCGCACAGTGGGACGCCAGCGCGGTCCTGACCACCCTGGCCGGCGCCGTCTCCGGCGGTGAGCTGAACCAGATCATCAGCCAGCTCCCCTCCGGCTACGCCGTCCTGTTCGGCAAAGCCGATCTGGCCAGCTGACACCGGCAACCCTGGGGGACGCCGAGTACGGCCACCCCGTCCGTGCGCGCCAAGCCTCGCAAGATCGCCATCGACGAGTCCCGCGAGGAGATTTCCGCCTGACCGACGGCAGCCAGGACCGACCGAACGACGGCCGCGCCGGCGATGTCGGGGCACGCTCAGGGACTGCCGCGCAGTGGGGGCCGGACTTTTCTCGTTATTCGGCAGCGGGTCCGATGAGTTTGTGGCTCCCGGCCGGTCCAAGCTCGTGACACGTTAGGAAAGGACGCCGTCATGTCGGAACTTCTCGTCGACTTCATCACTTCCCTCGATGGCTACGCATCGGGTGAGCGTTGGCCCGGGTTCTGGGGTCTGGAGGGCCCGGAGTATCTCGCGTGGCTCGGCAAGCAGCCCGAGGCCACTTACCTGATGGGAGCGAACACCTACCGCCTGATGTCGGGCTTCGCCGCGGGTGAGGTGCCCTCCGGGCAAGACGAGTTCAGGCCCGAGGAAGAGGCGTCGGTCGACGCGCTCACGCAGGCGTCCAAGGTGGTGTTCTCCTCCTCGCTTGAGGAGCCACTGACGTGGGCCAACTCCACGCTCGTTCGGGACGACGCCGTGGAGACGGTCCGCGCGATGAAGTCGACCGGCTCTGGGCTGCTCAGCACGATCGGCAGCCTCAGCCTGTGCCGGTCCCTGCTGCGCGCCGGGCTCGTCGACCGCTTCCGGGTCGTGATGTTCCCGGTGATCACCGGGGCCACGGGCGAAGAGCGCATCTACGACGGCTATCCGGACGTCGCCCTGGAGATGATCGAGCACCGTACCTTCGACGGTCGCATCCAGCTGGTGGAGTACAAGCCCCGAGTGCTCGAGCACCCGCCGCTCGGCACCCCTGCGTGATGCCGCTCCGCCCGCCAGGCCGGCGTCGGCGCGGGCGCGGAGCAAGAGCGCATAGGGGAGGGACGAACCACCAGCGTCGGGACGCCCGGTCAGGGTGGTGATCAGGTCGGACAGGGGCGGCGTCAGTCCACGAGTGCGTCCGCTCCCACGTCCTCGGCCGACCACAGCCGCTCCCACTCGGCATCCGGCAGATCAGCCCGCCCCATGCCCGCAACAACAACCCAGGCACGGGGCGGTCACTTGATCGCCCGGACAGATGCTAGAAGGTCAGGTTCCAGGCGTCGATCTTGCCTGTGTCGGAGGCGGCGTTGTCGTTGACGCGTAGCTTCCAGGTGCCGTTCGCGACCTCCGAGGAGGCGTTCACGGTGTAGGTCTGGGCGATGTTGTCGGCGCTGCCGCCGGCGCGGTTGTGCAGCGTGTAGACGGTGCCGTCCGGCGCCACCAGGTCGACCTTCAGGTCACCGATGTAGGTGTGCTTGATGTCCACACCCACCTTGAGGGTGGCCGGGGCGTTGCCGGTCACACCGGTTACGGTGATCGGGCTCTCCACGGTCGCGTTGTCGTTGATGGCGAAGTCCGCGAGGTTCTCGAAGTACTTGCCGGCCGGCGGGGTGGCCCCGACGGCCTTGAGGGCGTCGACCTGTCCTTCGCCGAAGAACGAGTTGTTGGCCGTCGTACCCGTGCAGCGGCTGTCCGAGGGGCAGGCGATGTCGTTCGCTTGCTCGGCCAGCTTGGCGCGGATCTGCGCCGGGGTGATGCCCGGGTTGGCGCTGGCGATGAGTGCCGCTACGCCGACCACGTGCGGGGTGGCCATCGAGGTGCCGCTCTTGCTGCCGTAGCCGCCGCCGGGGACGGTGGAGTACACGTTGCTGCCCGGCGCCGCGACGTCGATGACGCCCTGACCGTAGTTGGAGAACGAGGCCTTGGTAACGCCGGTGCCGTTGGCCGCGACCGTGACCACGCCCGGCAGCTCGGTCGGGATGTCGAGGCAGGCATTGGTGATGGTGCGGGTGACCGGCGTGGAGTCGTTCGGGCTCGCGGAGTCGGTCGTCTTGTGGGCGAGGTCGTAGTTCTCGTTGCCCGCGGCGGCGATCTGGAGGGAGCCCTTGCTCTCGGCGTACTCCTGGGCGCGCTTGACGCCCTCGATGATGGCGGCCTGGTCGATGTTGTCCGGGCAGTTGTACTGCCACGGGTCCGTGTAATAGCTGTTGTTGGTGACCTTGAAGCCGTGGTCACCGGCCCAGACGAAGCCGCAGATGGTGTTCTCGGCGAAGAAGAAGGAGTTGCCCGGTTCGGCGACCCGGACCGCGGCGATCTTCACCCCGGGTGCCACGCCGACAACGCCCTTGCCGTTCTTGGCCGCGGCGATGGTGCCCGCCACGTGGGTGCCGTGCGTGTCGACGTCCCGCCACGCGCCGACACGGGTGTCGGGCTTGCCGTAGGCGCAGGAGACCGAGTCGGCCGCGTCGAAGTTGGGCGCCAGGTCCTGGTGCTGGTCGTCCACGCCGGTGTCCAGGATGCCGACCGTGACGGAGGCGGAGCCCGGGTTCACGGCCCAGGCCTGGTCGGCCTTGATCTGGCTCATGTCGGCCCGGACCGGTTCACCGGCCGGGGTCGATGCCTGGGCCGGATTGGCCGGGAGTGCCGGGTTGTAGGCGTCGGCCGGGACGTCCGAGGTACGCGTGGCGCCGACCTGCTGCACGCCGGCGACGCCGCGCATGGTGGCGGCGAAGGTGCTGGACGCGGAGTGGGCGACGATCACGCCGATGGCGTCGAAGTTCGAGAAGACGGTGCCGCCGTTGGCCGCGATCGCGGAGCGGACCGCCGAAGTGTCACCGGGGGCGGTGATCACGAGGTAGGCGCGCGTGCCGGCCACCCAGGCCGCACTCTGGGAAGCCAGTGCGGCGGCCGGCGTGTGAGCCTTGGCGGCCGGCGCGGTGGAGGGGACGACCGGGAGCGTGCCCGCGAGGGCGCCCGGGGCGCCGAACGCGAGAACGGCGCCGAGCGTGGCCGCCAGCACCAGCGTGCGTCTCGGTCGGCTGGATATGTGGGGTATCAATGCGTCCTCCGAAGACGGCCCGGCCGCGCTTATGGCACCGGCCGGGTCGTACGAAACCAGTGGTGGATGCAAGATGTCAGGTGCATGCCCTGTACGGAAGTACCTTTCCGTGCAGGGAGGTTGTGGAGGCATGGCTGAAAATAGGCGGGCGGCGACCGACACTGCTCGCGCCTTGGTGGCCGTCGGCGACGTACTACCCTCTCGTGCCGGTCGAAGCGCCGAGCAGATGGCCGGCATTCCCGGAACTGGGGTAAAGCGTTTCCGGAGCCATCTCGCCGTACCCTCTGAGCTGCTGGAACGGACTTTCGTTCAAGCCCTCCCGCGCACTGGCAGCGCTCCCTGGCCAGCCACCAGCGCTGCCCCGGCACTGGCAAGACCCAGCCGACGGCAGTCGCAGCGTCGCCAGGGAAATGGCGGTGACCAGGTCGCCAGCCAGCCGTCGCAGCCGCTCTGTCACAGGTCAGCCCAGGAATCCCCCGTAGAAGACCTAAGCTTCCCCAGCTGAGAGCGCGAGTTCGATTCTCGTCACCCGTTCCAGCGAAAACCCTCAGGTCAGAGACCCGGGGGTTCTTTGTTGTCTAGATCGGCGGGCGGCGAGTGCACCACAACCGCACCACAAGATCTCGTCGAACGCCCTTCCGGCCCAGATGAGGCACATGGCCGACGTCACCTCGACCGCGGATTCCTGAACACGAAGGCGCTGACCGTACTCGGGTGCGCGTAGCCGCAGAGGGAGCGGTACACGGAGTACAGGTCGCGCTTGGGGTCGATCTCGTCACGCTTTCAGGGTGTCCGAGGGGGCGTCAGGCCCCGCCGGTTTTCTCTCTGGCGGCCGTCGGCTGCCAGGAGGGCGATCACCGCGATCACCGCGAGGAGGATCAGGACCAGGAGCAGGACGGTGAGGACCGTGGGGTGGTTCCACAGGGCGAACAGCAGGGCGACCAGCAGCAGGGCGCCGGTCGTCAGCCACTTGCGGTGGGCCTCGGTCCAGGTGCCCACGGCGCCGGTGTCGATCCCGTGGCCGCCCCACCAGCCGGCCGCGGAGTCGGCGCCGCGCTCGGCGGTGGAGCGGGTGGCGCGGGCGAGTCGGCCGGGGCCGATGAAGTAGGCGCCGAGGGCGATGACGACGCCGAGCACGATCGCGGTGCGCAGGGCGACACGCAGGAAGTGCAGGAGGTGGTCGAAGATGGCGGCCGCGGCCGCTTCGGACTGCACCTGCGGCGGGAGGTGGTCGAGGTAGTAGCGGCGGGCGATGACGAGGCCGATGACCACGATCAGGCACGCGAAGGCGGCGCCCAGGGCGGTCTTCGCCAGGGCGCGGCGGCGGCGATGAGCCAGGAACACCCCTGCCGCGGCGATCACCACCGTGAGGATGGGCAGCCAGTTCCCGAGCACGTCCAGGGCGTGCGCGGCGTTCTGCACCTTCTTCAGTTTGTCGGACTGGAAGAGGACCATCGTCTTGTCGACGTCGGGGATCCTCTCCGCCGGTTCCAGCCCCGCGTCCACGAGCTCCTTTTTGACCTCGTCCACGGCGCTGCCGACGTCGAGGGTGACCGTGCCCTCCGAAACGTCGACCGCTCCGCGGCCCTTGCCGGTCAGTGCGTGCACCACCGCCGTGTGGGCGGCCCGGTTCGCGGTGACCCACACGTTCTCGAACCGGTCGCTCTGGACGAAACGGGTCGCCACTTTGTCCGCGGCCGCGTTCACCGCGTCGTCCAGCTGCGGAGCGAGGCCCCGGACCGCCTTGGCCGCGCGCGGCGGCAGGCCCTGCGACTGCAGCCAGGCCGCGATCTCGGCCGTGACCTCCTTGCCGTCTACACGCACGTCCACGGCCTTGACGATGCGGTTGTGCGCGGCCTCCTCGATCGCGGGGTCGGAGGCGAGTGGCTTCATCGTGGCGACGTAGCGGTCGGTGTCGAGGACGATGTCGTGCACCCACACCGTGAGGACGCTGACCGGGACCAGGATGCAGGCGAGGACAATCAGCACCGCCGACGCCACGCTCCGGAGCACTCTTCCCATCCGCCCTCCAAGGTCGCGATGCCGTTGTGCCGTCGGCAGGGGTCCTCGTCCATTTCCGCCCATGCGCGAGGGCATGGCATCCCGGGTGCGCCATTCGGAGTCCCGGGGCGGAGCACGCCGTCGTGTCGGTGAGGGATGCGGCCGGCTTCCCCTTAATGACCTGCCGTACCCCGGAATTGGTGGCCTCGGGACCGCCTGGGGTGGGGCCGTAGGGGGCCTCGGTGGGCCGCCTCACATGCTTCGGCCGCGATGGCGGATCACCTGGCCGGGCGTCTTGCGGTAGGCCCTCACGCACCCGTCCAGGGCCTCGATCAAGCGCCTCTGACCTGGTGTTTTCCTCGATTGCGTCTAGGCTGGCGAGATCTGCCGGATGTCGGGGGAGGGTCCTGTTGAGCGGCGATGCTATGGGGTACGACGTTGCCCGGATCGAGGTGCTTGAGGAGCGGGAAGCCATCCGCAGGCGGCCCGGGATGTGGGTCGGCTCGACGACGCAACGGGGCCTGCATCAGATGGTGTTCCAGGTTGTGGGCCGCGCGGTGAACGAGGTCCTGGCCGCAGGTGCTGGTTCCGTGGATGTCACGCTCACGTGCGACGGCGGCGTGCGGGTCGCCGACGACGGGCCGGGGGTCGCCTTCGAGGCCCCGGCCAGCGGGGGTACGGGCGGCCCGGGGCTGGAAGCGCTGCTGACGAGCCTGTGGACGGCGTCCGGGTCCGGTGGCCGGCGCGGCGTGGCCGTGGGTCATTTCGATGCGGGGCTCTTCGTCGCCGGCGCTCTGTCGAGCCGGCTGACCGCCGAGGTGCGGCGCGAGGGGGTCCACCGGGCCCAGGAGTATGCGCGCGGTGTCGCGCTCGCCCCGCCCGTCACAGTGGGATCCGCGGTCGGCAGTGGGACGACCATCGCCTTCTGGCCCGATACCGAGATCTTCGAGACGACGCGGTGCTCGTTCGCGGTCCTGGCGGAGCGTTTGCGGCAGGTGGCCTTCCTCAACCGGGGGCTGGGGATCTCACTGACAGATGAACGCCCGGCGGGCGGCGCGCGGGTGGTGCGGTTCCGGTTTCCGGACGGCGTACGGGACTTCGTGGCCGCCCTGGACGCGGAGGCGGGGGCGGCCCTCGAACCGGACATCATCGGCTTCGAGCGGGAGGATCCACGGATGGCGGGCGCGATGGAGGTGGCCCTTGCGTGGAACGGCTCCCGCGAGGAGCGGGTGCGCGGTTTCGTCAACAGCCGGGCCACTGACCAGGGCGGCACCCACGTGGACGGCTTCCGTGACGGGGTGGCGGCCGCGGTCACCGCCTACGCAGCGGAGCAGGCACTGCAAACAGCAGTGGACCCCGGTGTCCTGACCGACCGGATCGGCGAGGGTCTGACGGCGATCGTGTCGGTGAAGCTGGACCATCCGGAGTTCCTCGGCGCCACCCGCGGGCTGCTCGGCAACGCCGAAGTGCACACCTGTGTCGCACAGGCCGTCCGGGAACACCTCGGCGGCTGGTTCCAGCAGCACCCGGAGCGGGCCGCGCAGATCGTAGACAGGATCGTTCGCAGTGCCCAGGGCTGAACAGCAGCGCACGGCCCGGCCTTCGAGCAGGACGACGCAGTGCGCCTGCGCCGCCTCACACCCGGCCTGGTCTTCGCAAAGAGGGCGTAGCCATCCCGAGAGCGCGGCCGGAACCGATGTCAGAGATCCCCGTCGGGCGTTGGCGATATGCGGATGTGGCTCTGACCGCACTTTCATGGTCGGCGGTGCCGGCGGGTGTGGCTGTGGCATCTTGACCGAGTGATGCGTGGAGAGGAAGGGGTGTGGCTGGCGACCCAGCGTCCGTCACGCGTGCGCGAGGTCCAGGCCGGCCGCCTGGCCTGGACCGAGATCGACCTCATCGACATCGAAAGCGCGTTCGCGCGTCCGTTGAGGGACGCACTGGAAGTCTTCGGCGTCCGTGTGAATTATCTGCGGGTCGGTCAGCCTCGCCACCTGGTGGCGGCGTTGGACGGCAGCAGACCGATCGCGCCCTATGTGATCGTGTCCTGCCACGGCGATGAGGGACGCATCCTGATGGAGGATGTCGCCGAGGAGCTGACCGTATTCCAGCCGTTCAACGGGGATATCGGGCCAGACCGAGTACGCGAACACGTCCATCTGCCGGGCAGCGTCACCCTCGTCACCGGCTGCGACACAGGGGAGCCCGCGCTCGCCGACGCCTTCCTGGACGCCGGCGCCGGCATCTATATCGCCCCTCGGGGCGCCCCGTTCGGCTATGCGAGCGTGTTCGCCCCGCTGTTCTTCTTCTACGAGCTCACCCAACAGCGCACTCCCGTGGAGGCGGTCGAACGCCTGCGCGCGCACGACGACGAACTTGCCATGTGGCAGCTCTATCAACGCTGATCGGTACGCCTGCGGTCCTTCCGGCCGGAACGCTTCGGGTAGCTGATGGCGGAGTGAGGATGGGGGCTGCCGACGATCACGCATTTGCCCCTCGGCGGTGTCAGCCGTGCATGGTCAGGGGAATTCGGTGCATGGCATGGCGCCCGAACCCAACCGCCACGGGGAACGCTTCACCACATCAATCGCGGGTCAGGGCGTAGGAAATCCGTGGACGGGCCCGCGGTAGATCACTTAGTGTGTGGTTCCACGCCCTGAGACGGACGGAAGGAGGCGAGTGCCGTGCGGTTCACACCATTCCAGCGCTCCCTCTGTCCCGGCGTGGTTCGTGAGTTCTGACCGGGAGCGCTCCAAGCAGCCTGTATCCCGGAGGAATCCATGACCGATCCGGTCATCCGCGCGCTCTCCGCGAGCGACGCTCATCTCTTCGACGCACTCCCCGACCCTCTGGGCGCCCGTGAAGGCCATCGGCGTACCCAGTTCCGCCCCGACTGGAAGCGCGTCGCCCTGCGCGACGGCGAGGTCGTCGCACGCGGCGCGTGGTGGGGCGGCCCCGACGACTCAGAGCCCGTCAACATCAACTGGTTCGACGTGGCCGAAGGCGAGGAGGAGGCCGGGGCCGAACTCCTGCGCTCCGCTCCTTGGCAGGTCGAACTCGAGATCAACCTGCCCGGCGGCTGGCGGGAAAAGACCGACCTGCGCGACGCCGCAGAGGCGCGCTTCGCCGCCGCACGAGCGGCAGGATACGAACTCCTGGTGGAACGCCTCCTGTACCGCTGGACCCCGGAGCGAGGTCTGCCCGAGCGGCCCGGACGCCTGCGCTTCAGCGCCGAACCCGACGACACCGTGTTCTTCGACGCGTTGCGCCGCATCCACTCCGTCACCCTGGACGCCCACGCGCTCAGGGCCATCGAGGAGGGCGGCCTCGACCAGGCCGCCCGGGAGGAACTCGACTTCTTCCACTGGTGCCCCTCCCCGCGGGGTTGGTGGCAGATGGCGTACACGCCGGAGGGCGACCTGGCCGGTATCCACATCCCGGCCCACAACCCCTCCGGCCCTACCATCGGCTTCATCGGAGTCGTCCCGGAACAGCGCGGTCGCGGCTATGCCTACGACCTCCTCGCGGAGTGCACCCACCTCCTCGTCGAGCAGGGCGCGGAGTTCGTCAGCGGAGCGACGGACCAGGGCAACTTCCCCATGGCCGCGAACTTCGCCAAGGCTGGCTTCCCCGTCATCAGTGAACGCATCAACTTTCACCCGGCGGGCCAAGCGGCCTAGCGAGGAGTAGCACGCGCTGAGGGGTCCGGTCCGAGGGCAGGCCCGGACCCCTTGTCAGCGACATTCGGGATCTGCGCTGTGGCCGGCGGCCACCATCTCGTCGTCAGACCACGTCCCTCACGGTGATCAACGGTGGACGCACTCGTCTCTGCAGCTGGAGTACTAGCGGGGAGACGAGGCCGCTGGCGAATGGCATTTCGGCCCAAGGGACTCGTCTGGGTATCACCGGCCCGCGTCGTCGAGCGGTTGTCCGGCAGAGGGGTTCATAAGGTCGGTGCGTCGAGCCTGCCACCACGGCACAAGCTGGAGAACGCCGAACGCCACCTCGACAACGAAGAACAGCCACAGCCAGCGTGGGGCACCGTGTGCCAGCGCATACGCCTGCCACGCGGCGAAAAGCGTGCGCGCGATGCCGTCGAACAGTCCGTGCACTGGTAGCGGGTTGATGATCCGGAGCAGCGCCCAGACGACCACCACTGAACCCATCAGATTCGCGTAAAGGGTCTCTATCGGGTCGAGGGCAGGCAGGGTGCCCAGCCCGAGTGCGTCACCGATGTTCGACAGTGCGTCGTGCACCAGGGCGTAGGTCCACGGCGCGGCGAAACCGGCTGTGACCACGAGGTCGTACCAAGCACTTGTGCGTACGACGCGAAGATAGGCGGGGTGGGAAGGGGCGAAAAGACGGAACACGGCGAGGCTCCTGCTGGTCTCCTGCACGGACGCCACGACGGTAAACAGTGGAGTACTGTCCAAGGTCAAGTCCGCAGTTCAGGGAGAGCCGTGCGTATCGGGGAGCTGGCCGCGCAAGCGGGACTGACCAGGGACACCATCCGTTTCTACGAGAAGATCGGTCTCGTGACGGGGCGGCGTCTGGCCAACGGTTATCGCGACTTCCCGCCGGAGGCAGTGCCCTGGCTGCAGTACGTCCGCACCGCACAGACGCTCGGCTTCTCGCTGGCCGAGATCGCACAGACCGGCGAGGAACTGCGGAACGCGCCCGACACCGCCGAGGCTTTGTCCGCGCTGTTCAAGGAGAAGATCAAGGTAATCGATGCGCGTATGGCGCAGCTTGCCGCCCTGCGGGCCGAGCTCGACGCACGTGTTGGCACCGGATGCCCGCTGCGGGCGGCCGGCTGAGCCGGGTGAGCAGCGACAAACAGGCCTCGACCTCTCTCAAGGCACTTTCCAACCTGATCGCGCCGTGGGCGAGTTGGCCAGCTGTACAACGCGACAAAGTCTCCTGGTAGTTGGGGTCACGACCAAGATCACACATGGCGCAGGCGGCGCGGTATGTGGTCGAACAGGTCGGCCGTCCTCACCCTCCACCTGACCAGCTGAGGCTGAGGACGGAAATGGCTCTGTCACCGGTTTGAGTTTCAGGCACGTGGCTGTAGCCGTTTCTCCGGCGAGCGGCGGGTGTTGGGTTGAGCAGTCCCGGTTGGGCGTCGGCTGGTCGACTGGTCACCCGTGTGCGGTGCGGGGACCAGCAAAGGCAAGCCGTCGGTGGTTACGCGCGTTGAGATTCGCACCTGTTGAAGTCCGCTCTGTGGAGACTCGGGTTTCCCGGGTGGAGCTCCGCGACGGAGTGGGGGAGGGCTGTAGCTGGGGGAGGGGCGGTCGCGTTTCGTCGTTGCCGAATAAGGCGTCGTGTTGTTTCGTGAGTTGGTGGTGGCACGCGAGGAGCGCGGGAGCGTTCCTGTCGCGAGCGCGGATTCCGCGTCGGCTACTCGACGCTCACGCCCTCCTGCGAACCCTGAAAGCCGGCACGGCCCCGGCCGCACGAGCAGGAATCCCGAGTCCGCGCCGGATCACCTCCTCGATCATGAGGCCCGCGCGAGCGCCTCAGCACCCAGGAGCTCGAGCACCTCGATCAGGCCCGCCTCGCGTGCCCAGACGTCGCGCGGGCCTGCGACCTCGCCCGGGCTTTCACTGATCGTCCGCAACCGCCGAGGCCAGCTGCTGCCTGCCTGGATCCGCCAGGCCGAACAGTCCGACACTCTCTCTGTCGCAAAGTTCGGCGCGTTCCTCCGCCAGGACTTCGACGCTGTCATCGCGGCCTCACTCCACGAATCGAGCTCTGGCAAGGTCGAAGGCCATGTCAAGCGCGTGAACACGATCAAGCGAGCCATGCACGGGCGGGACGGCTTCCGACGACTACGGACCCGGATCCTCGCTCCTACATCAGGGCTCCGTCAAGTTCCGTGTTTGCGTGGAGGGTTGATGATCAGGCCGGTAGGGGCGGATGGCTGAGCAGGCACGGAACTTGACGGAGCCCTGCAACTCGCGCCGTTTTCAACCAGGTTGAAAAAAACCGAGTGGCATGGTTGCGCCAAGTTGCGGAACCGGCCGTATGGCTCATCCTGGAAATAGCACACGATCACCGCGCGAGCATGGCGTATCGCCGCCGCAGTGGCACACCAAATCGCAACTAGAAAAATTCTGGAAGAATTACCCAAGGTCAGCACCCGCGACGCCAAGACGACGCCGCTGCTGCCGCCCGGGGAAGGATTCGGCGATAACCCACCCCTTGCCGCCCTCACATCGCTGGCGTTCTGGGGACGAGGCGTCGGCCGAAGCTGGCAGGTGACAAACCCGCAACAGAAGTTCGACACAGGGCTGAACCTGAACGGACTCACCCGGATCCAAGTGTGGATCGGATACCAGTTTCTCAACGGTTGACCGGCCGCGGCACGATCGGCGAGATGACCGGTGGGCGACTGCCTAGAGGTCTCGACGGCGATCGATGGGCCGGACGCTACGCGCCAACAAGGGCATGGGTTTCTACCAGCTGGGAAACGCGAGATTGGAGATCCGCAATGACAGAGGTCGACGCGGCTGTAGTGGACTCGAACGCGTCCAGCGCTACGATCCCGGCAACGATATTCAACAAATCAAGTCGTACTATCGCCGCGGGCGGCACAGTGCGACTTACGGCAGCTCCCTTTGGGACCGGGAATCTCGCTGATGCGACTTTCGGCTCGATCGCGCCAGGGGGACAAGAGACGCAGCTTATCAATTGGGATTTGGAGCAAGATGACGGACATACCCCATACCCGACGGCCGCCCGCTATTTCCTTTCAGCGGAAGAGGGCGGGGCCTGCTCAGGCGGAACCGGTGAAAATCCAGAAGGAATCGCAGGAGTCCGATTCTCTATATTTGACTCTGATTGGTCATAACTGTGCCGATCCTGGATAGAGGGGCGCTGCTCCCCGAAACAGGTAGCGGTCCCGTCCGGAGTTAGCGAGGAGATCATGTCTACTTCGTCATTTCAAATGTCGAGCTTCACTCCTGTTGAGGGTAAGATTGTCAATCAAAGCTCGACCTCTGTATCGTTCTCATTCTCTAGCGCATACGTAACGCATATCAGCGTCGACATATGGTCTGAGGATGACCAAGGCGCAACCTACGCTGATAGGCAAGAAACGGATACGAACGGTACCGATGATGTGGGCTTGTCGTTTGCCGTGCCTGCCGCCGTTAACCTGCACTACAAGATTACGGTCAGTGGCGACCCCGGCTCGAATAATATTGTCCACGTCCGCATCGAATGGTAACTCGTTAGCATTCCGTGTGCCATCCCAGCCCCGCCAGGGCTGATCAAGTTCCGTGAATATCTGGGTTGTTGGTGATGCCCAGGATGGCGAGTGCTCGTTCGGGTTCGTGGCGAGTGGCGCGGCGTGCAGTGCCGGTGTGAATGGTCGAGGCGTCCTCAGCGAACGTGACAAGCCCAAGCCCATACATCTTCGGATACTCAACCGCGCACTATCCGCCTCGCTCCGGCGGGCCCTGCGCCGCGGAACGAGCTATGCACCCTCGTTGTCGCTGCGCAGGGAATGGATCATGCTCTGCAGGATCCGGAACGCGTCCGACTGCTCTGTCTCGGTCAGGCCGGCCAGCATTCTGGCCTCGACGGACCGGACGGCTGCGCTCGCCTTCTCAAGGCTTCGTCGGCCGCGAGGCGTGAGCCGCGTGGGAAGCGCCTTTCCTACGGGTGCCTGCGCAGGCCTGGTCACGTAGCCGTCTCGTTCCAGTGCCTGGAGCAGCACGTTCATCGTCTGTCGTGTCACGAACGCGCCCCGGGCGAGCTCGGAGTTCGACAAGCCCGGTCGTTGCGCCAGCAGTTCGAGACAGGAGTAGTGCGTCACGCTCATCCCGAGCGGCCGCAGCACTTCCTCCATGGCCGCGCGCAGGGCGCTGGACGTTTCTTTGAGCAGGTAGCCCAGTGACGTCTCCAGGTCGACGCCGATACCTTCTTGACTCATGTCAGCATTCTGACATAGCTTGCCGCATGTCAGAAAACTGACACGAATAGAAGGAGCGTTACATGCCCGCCACCGGTCCCGACTTCATCTCGCTCCAAGTGCGCGACCTCGACGCCTCGCAGACGTTCTACGAGCAGTACCTGGGTCTCGTCCGCTCGCCGGCCGGACCTCCGCACGCCGTCGTCTTCGAAACCAAGCCGATCGCGTTCGCCCTCCGCGACGTCATTCCCGGCACCGACCTCGCGTCCGTCGCTCAGCCCGGCATCGGTGCCGCGATCTGGCTCCACGCCACCGATGTCCAGGTCATCCACGACGCGCTCGTAGCCGACGGTCACACCATCGTCTCCGCGCCGATCGACGGCCCGTTCGGCCGGACCTTCACTTTCGCCGATCCCGACGGTTACCAGGTCACGCTCCACGACCGCGCTTGATCGACCCAACGCCACCGGACGACAGTGTCGAGACCATAAGCAGGCAAGCAATCAACGGATGGTTGGCTATGCGTACAGCAGCCCGTGGGCGCGAGGACAACAGGTGTGCCCTAACAACGGCTGACCTTGAGATTTAACCCGTAGGAGCCTTGGGCGCGCGGCTCGCATACTGGTCCGATGAGCGCGATCTCCACACACCACCGGTTCCGGGACCCCCGGAGCACGAAATACGACTTCCTCACGTCGGTTCTCGTGCACTGTCCCGGCTGCGGAAAAGTCGCGCACGTCGGTACAGCACCGGACCCGTCTGGGGTTCACGACCAGGGCCTCTTCGCACGGAGGCGTCTCGTCTGTCGGAGCTGCGGGATGGCAAAGGACTGGAGCCGTGGCGGTGTGGCGTTGCACCGGGATCGGCATGCGCCGGCCACAGACCCGTACTTCGATGTGCGACTCTGGCTGCAGACCGAGACCCGGCACGGGTGGGTATGGGCCTATAACCTGGAACACCTGGAGTTGATCAGGCGGTTTGTGCAGGCACCACTGCGTGAAGGGATTCCCTGGTACGACCACGGCCGGAAGATGACCGTGGTGGCCCGCCTGCCTGCATGGATGCAGCAGGCCAAAAACCGCGACGAAGTGCTGCGGGCCATCGCCCGCATCCACGCCTCCCTGCTGCGCGTCTGACCTTGCGTCGTCCGGCGCCGGGGCCGGTCGCTGTGTCGAGGCTGGTTCGTCAGAGGTCGCCGTGGTCCTGCCAGCCGCACGAACCGCAGATGACGAGGCGCAGGGCACGGTCGTGTTGGTGGTCGACGGTGACGTAGGGGCGCAGCCGGTCACTGCCGACACCGCACTGTGGGCACCTCTCGTACTGACCCAGGGGGCCGAAGTCGCTGATGACGAGAGAGGGTTCGGGATCGGATCCCTCGTCACCGGAGGGCGTGTCGGCCAGAACGAGGCGCGCGACCGCGGCCGCTGCCGCGTCCGTCACGCCGACGGCCAGGCGTACTTGGGGCAGTCGGTTCAGCGGGAGCGGCAGGGGGCAGTCGTCGAGGCGGACGGGTACGACACGTCCGCCCTCCGCCCGGGCGGCGGTCCAGGCAGCCTTGGCGGCATACGACCACAGCAGGACGACGGCATCCGCCCCGGCCGCATCGGCGTCGGCAGCGGCATCGGTCACGACATCGGCACCGGCCCGAGCCAGCGCGGAGGCGAGGGACGCGGCCTGCCGCTCGTCCTTGGGCTGGTACGAAAGGTAAGTACGCACGATCTCATCATGCGGCAGGGCGGCACGCCGTGATGCCTGCGCTGCCAAGCCCGTTGCTGTCGGCGACAGCTGAAATCAGCCGCCGCCGACACGGCTCCTCGTCGAGCGCACTGTGCGTATGAGGCGTGACGGCATCAGCCCACCGAGAGGAAGAAGCACGATGACCTTGCCCCGCCAGCGAGGCTTGACCGAGCAGGCTGCATGGTGACGTCAGGGCACCAGTACTGTCTGACATGACCTATGTGATCACTGCCGCTCATCCTGACGACGCCGCGACGTTGGGGCCCTTGCACCTGCGGAACTGGCTGCAGAACTACCCCAACGCAGACGCAGGGATCGATGAGTCCTGGATCCGTGAGCACCGCGGTTCGTCCGCCACGGCGGAAGGCATCACGCAGTGGCGGGAGTTCATTGAGGTGGCAAACCAGCACCCTGCCCCGCGCTTCTGCCGTGTCGTTCGGTCCAAGACGGAGATCGTCGGGTACCTCTGCGGTCACCAGGACGAATCGGAATCGGTCACTCTCGGACCGATGTATTTGCTGGACCACGCCCAGGGGCACGGCCTCGGTGGCCGCATGATGACCGAGTTCCTCACCTGGGCCGGATCTGCACGTATCCGCCTGGGGGTCGTCGACTACAACGAACGTGCGATCCGGTTCTACCAGCGCCACGGCTTTGAGATCACAGGCGAGCGTTACCTCTGGCGAGGGAGGCTGCCAACCCTGCCCATGACCCGCGAGGCCCCATCAGCCGCCGACTGCAGCTGAGGGGCTGTTGTCTTTCCGATCTTGAAGTGTGCCAGTCGAACGAGGGTCTCATTCGGGCGCGCGTCGCCGAGTATGGACGGGCAATGCCGACGGCTCAGCGTGCGGTGTGCCCGGAACGGAGCTCGTCAGTGTCGACCGTCGTGAGCGCCACGCTCAGTGGCACGCCGGTGCCAGCCGCGGCGGCCAGCCGCTCGCGTACCTCGCGCGGTGTTCGAGGCCGCCAGCCGGGCCCATCACAGCAGCCGGAGTGGAACGTGACACCCGCGTTCAGTAGGGCAGTCAACGTCCGCCACCCAGCGGTGTCGCTCCGCTTCGGCACAGCGAGGTCCTGGCCCGCGTCGATCATCCCTCCACCGCAGCGCGGGCACCGGCTTGCCCACGTGCCGCGCTTCTTGAAGGAAGAACGGCAAGGCAAGCACACGTAATGCCGGTTCGGAGTCCCTCCACGAAAGCACATCGCACCAGTATGGCAAGGTCACTTTGCCCATCCCAGCGATTTGGTAGCGACGCGACTGTCGTCGTTCTGACCTCGAGGCGTGTCGGTCGATCGGGTGACTGCGGCGGCTGCCGTGCATGAGAACAGGGCCTCTTGGTAGCTCGAAGGGTGTCTACGCCAATGAGCTGCCCAGAGCGCCTGGCTCACCGGTTCGGGAAGGCAGGCGACCACGGATGCGTGAGCGCCCCCATTTCCGGCGCTGTCGCCGACGCCGAACGGGTCACCGACGTCCAGGTCCTCCTCATGCGCGACTGGTCCGCCCACACGCTCGCCACGATCCCGCGGATGGCGCAGGGCCTGGCGGCGCGCGGACTGTGCTCCGGGAAGAGCTCACCGACGACCGGCCACCTGGAACATGAGCGCCAATTACTCCGGTTCGCAGGTGCTGACCGTCGAAACGGACGCCAGCGGCACCTACCGGGGCGTCACGATCCAGCACAATGGCAACCTCACCTGGCCGACGGTCTCCTGCAGCACGGCCGGACGCACGAAGGCGCGGCGACCACGCCGACGGTCGCCGCGCTTTTCGGAAAGCAGCCGGCTAGCAGCTCATCGCCCACACATGGGCGTCGCCGCGGTCGTTGGCGACGCCGTTGTAGGCGACCTCCTGGCCCGGCGTCAGGCAGATGGTCATGGCTCCGCCGGTGGACGGGAACTGGATGGCGGACTCGTAGACCTTGACGTGGTCCTTGATGCCCGGGCCGGAGATGCCGTGGTTGGCCCACGACGAGTCGTTGTCGGCGATCCAGCTCTCCCACCACTCGTCGTCGCCGGACGCGTTCATGCGCTGCCCGCCGAAGTTCGCGTCCGTCCATACGCAGAAGTTGCCGCTCGGACACTCGGCGGCCGCCGCGGGCGAGGCGGTCACCAGCCCCGTGCCGGTGGCGAGCAGGGCGGCGACGAGCAGGGAGACGTACTGCTTCACAAGTAGTGCCTTTCTTTTGGTCGTTGTACGGCGCGTCTACCGGTCGGTGTACGACGCGCTGAGCAACGCCCGTGCCTCGGCGAGGCCGTGGGCGCGCAGCTCCTGATAGGCGGCGCGATCCTCGCGCGACGCACGGGACTTGAGGTTGTTCACGAGGGTCATCGCCCGGAACCAGCGCCGCTGGTCGCCGTAGAGGCGGCGCTGGGCGGCGGCGAGGCAGCCGTCGGTGTGCTGGCCGACGACATGACCGCTGGGCAGTTCGAGCGTGAGCTCGGCGCGGCCGGTGCCGAACAGGGCGTGGTCCACGGCGGTGGAGGCGGGCGGTCCGCCCGGACGCGGCGGGGTGAGGCCCTGACGGGTCAGACAGCGGTCGGTGAGCAGGACCTGGGCCGCTTTGAGGGTGTCGTCCGGGCTGAGCGACACCGCTGGTTCACGCGACCCGCCGCAACTGGCCGCACAGGCGGCCAGACACAGCGCGGCGAGTGCGCGCCGGGTGCGGCGGCTCATCCGGGCTGGCAGTCGGAGTGCGGGGTGGTGTCGATCGCGTCGGCCTTGTCGGCCCACTCCCAGTTCTCCGAGTAGTCACCGCCGTAGACCGTGCGTTGCAGACAGCCGCCCGAGCGCGGGAAGTGCAGGACGTACGTGGTCCGGTCGACCTGGGAGCTGAAGGACTTCGCGTTTCTGCGGACCGCGGCGTCGAGTTCGGCGTATCCGCCGCGGCCCGCGTCGTAGCACCAGCCGCCGCCCATCTCCCCGGGCTGCGGCCAGAAGCACACATGGCCCGGCAGGACGGCGGCGGAGGCGGACGGGGCGGGGGTGAGCGCCGCGAGCGCGGCGGACAGGGCGAGGGCGAGGGTGACGGAGCGTCGCAAGGGGGACCTCTGGGGACGGTGGTCGGACGTTGCTCACGCTGCCTTCCCCGTGCTGACCAGGACAAGCGCGGCCGCCCTCGACCTCACCCGTTACAGTGAGTAGTCATACAGGTCGAGAGGTAGGATCGAGCGCATGGTGACCGCGACAGTCCGCGACTGGTACGACGAGGAAGGCTGGGGCGTCCTCGATTCCCCAGAGACGCCGGGTGGGTGCTTCGGTCACTTCTCCGACATCCAGGCACACGGGAACGCCTTCCGCACGCTCACGCCCGGCCAGCGGGTGCAACTCACCTGGGAGGCCCCTGGGTTCAAGCAGGATGGGTACGACTATCGCGCGGTGTCGATCGTGCCGTGACCGCCGCCCCCGCTCGGCCGTCCGGGCCTGATCCTTCGTCAGCGCCTTGGCGACCTTGCGGGGTGGCAGCGGGTCCACCAGCAGCACGTGGGAGGCGAACCAGCGGTCGGGCTCCGGGTCCGGCGCCGGGTTCACGAACTCCGCGCCTGCGTAGTCGTCGAGCGGTGGGTCGTAGAGATGGCCGGAGACCACGCGGTGCCAGACCAGCCGCTCCACCGGGGCATCCCGGTCGTCCACGAGGAGCGGCACCCGGAGGGGCGGCAGCGGGCCGTCGTGGCCGCCGCGGTCGCGCATCGCCGGGCAGACCCAGGGAGTGCCCGCGACGAGCGTGACCCCCGCAAGGCCGGCGCACTGAAGCCAAAGGCCACCGACCTGGCTCACCAGGCGTAGGACAAGCGGTCCGACCTGGTCAAGGACAAAGCCGCCCATTCAGGTGGGCAGGGTCGCGGCAGGGCGGCCCTGGCCGAGCACCTGGGCGCGACAAGGCCACAGAACCCGTACCGCACACTACTGCTTGAAGATCATCTACAAGCCGGTCGGCCTGGCGCTCAGCGTCGTCAGCGGCATCGTCACGGCGCCCTGTTCAAACAGGCGTGGAAGATGGTCGGCCATGACGGGGACGCCCCCGACGCCACCGACGAGTAAGGTACCTGGAGCGAAGTGGTCCTGGCCGCCTCCCTTCAGCTGTTTTCGCCGGCGGAACCAGGGCCTGCGACCTTGCCTGCGCCTCCTGGTGGAGTGGGTCTGGCAGGCCGAACAGGACGCAAGAGTTCCGGGGTCGCCGAAGGTGCGCGGATGGGGTGAAAGAGTTCAAGCGGGCTAGGTGTGGCCGAGCCTTGATGAGTTCGATGCCCTGGTCGTCAGAACCGACTACCTGAACGGCCAGGCGTGGCAGGACGTATCGGCGGCACTGATGGAGCCCTGGGGAGACAGGCCCTACGAGGCAGACGTCCACATCATCGATGATCTGGCCTGGTCAGTGGCGACCGTTGACGAGGTGCTGACGGCGGTCCGCGGCGAGGACAACCTGGCCGTCGTCTTTCTCGCCGACCGTACAACCATGCAGGCCGAGAACAGCCCGGTGGCTGTGTCGATCTCCGCAAGCGCCCGGTCACAGCGACACCACGAGGTCAAGTGATCCTCGACGAAGCCCGGCACCTGCTCCAGCTCCTTGACGCACAGGAATCAGATCGCCTGGGCCTCCCGGAACGCTCCCGTCCGCGCAGACCCCGGATCGGTGGGACCGCGTCCAGCAACGGCAGAAGCTGGGTGACGTCGTGCCGGTTACCGCCGGTGAGCATGACGGCAAGCGGGGTTCCGTGACAGTCGACGATCAGATGGTGCTTGGAGCCGGGGCGGCCGCGGTCAAAGGGCGAGGGGCCGGTGCAATCCCCGTTCGAGCGCCCGAATGTGCGAGCCGTCCACCGCGCAGTCGTCGAGGTTCAACAGGCTGGCGCGGCACAACTCGTCCAGCAAGACGGCATTGCAGGCGGGGCCAGACGCCGGCCTCGGTCCAGTCCCGCAGTCGGCGCCAGGCCGTCACCCCGGAGCAGCCCACGGTCTCCGCGGGGACGTCGCGCCAGGCGACACCGGTCCGCAGCACGTACATGACGCCGGCGAGTGCCACGCGGTCCGGAACGCGTAGCCGCCCGGGATAGCGGTGGCGTCGTTCCGGAGCAGGCGGCAACTGCGGAGCAACCCGCTCCCACAGGTCGTCAGGAACAAGATCAGCACGCACCCCGGACACACTGTCGACCAAGATCGTCGAGCACAGGACCCGCAGCTCAACTCATTCTGAAACGATCAGTAAGCCGGTCGCTCGTGCGGATAGCGCCCCCAACTGAGGAATCCATCGACAGTGCCAGGGAAGAGCGCGTCCGCGTGCTCTAGAAGGACGTGATGGGCATCGTTCGTCGTTCCCGACTCGGGCGAGCACCGACCCAGCGGATCTCGCTACTCCGAGGCGTCTGCCCGGTCGACGGAGGGCTCTGGTCCAAGCTGGAAGGCACGGCCGAAGTCCCGGCCGGAGCTGCCGACAGGCAGGAGGTCCGGGCGTTTGGCCACGCGACCGTCTCCGGAGGAACGCCCACGCGCGCGCCTGCCGAGCCACGGACCGAGGAATCCGGCGACCCAGCGCACCTCGGCTGACGCGGCACGCAAGAATCGTGCCCGACCGACAGGCAGGACAGGCAGCGGGTGCGTCCAGGAGTCGTCGGTGTCCGGCAGGTTGAGCGAGTGAGCGAGCGCCGCCGCGATCCGCTGGTGGCCGAGCGGGCTCGAGTGGAGACGGTCCTGACTCCACAGGCGTGGATCCGTGGCCACCGGATACGGGGTGACGTCGGCGACGACGACACCATGCCGGTGCGCCGCCGCGCGAACGCGATGGTTCAGCGCCTCAAGACGCGGCTGGAGCGGACGGGCCAGTGGAGTGAGGCGCGTGATGTCCGGAATGGTGAGCGTCGCCACGCGCGCCCCCTGGCCGGTGAGCGCGGCGAACATCGCCTCCAGATGCGCGGCCACCTCATCCGGATCGAAGCGGGGCCGCAGCATGTCGTTGACTCCGGCCACGACCGTCGCGAAGTCCGGCCGCAGCGCAAGCGCGGCGGGCAACTGCTCCGCGTGGACCTGCCCGGCCAGACGGCCCCGTACTGCGAGATTGGCGTACTGAAGCTGCGGGCTGTGCCGGGCCAGGTGCTCGGCGAGCCGGTCGGCCCACCCTCGCAGACCTGTCACATCGTCGCCGTCGCCGACCCCTTCGGTGTGACTGTCACCCAGGGCCACGAAGCGCAGATAGCGGGTCTCAGTGCCTGACATGAGCGGCTGGCTCCTTATTGCGATCACCAGAAGAGCCACCACTCTACTCAATTTTTTGAGTACTGGTCTGGCGTGCTGGTCGATCCTGCGCAACGCCATGTCGCCTCACTGGAGGTTCTCCCGCTCGAACGACATCCCGCGCTACGAATCCCTGTACGCCCGCTCGGACGCACTCGTCGAGCTCACGGACGCGGTGCTGTGCGCGGACGGGCCGGTGAAGACGCTGGCGGAACTGTCGCCGGCGGTCGAGCACAGGCGCGGCCACGGCGCGCAGTAGGCCGCTTTCGACCGGGGCTGAGGTGGCCCGCGAGGTCGACACGGGGGGTGCCGAAGGCCTCCGGCGCGCCCAGGCCCGGGTCCGACTGGCATGGGGCCGCTACGCGGCGGCGCCGGGTAGGCGGAGGCGGAGGTGACGGCCTGTGAGGCGGATCCCTGTGGAGGAAGTGCAGTGCTCTTTGCGGTACTCGCGCGGACTGACGCCGCCCTGTGGCGATCGGTCGGCGGCATGACCGGATGTACCCAACCTGTCAGTTCCGGCGGACGTGCGGCCCGTCGGCGACGTCACGGCTGCGGGGTCGGTCGGCGGCTCGCCCACGCCTGGCCGATGTGCTCGCGCATGGCGCGGGCGGCTCCTGCGGCGTCACGCTGCCGGAGCAGCTCGAGTATGGCCATGTGCTCGCCCAGCGACACGGTCAGACCGTCGCGGGTTGAGTGGCCGATATAGAAGCGTGACACGCGGGCCTTGCCGTGAACGCTGCGGATGATCGCTTGCCCCAGGAGGTTCCCGGAAGCCCTCATGATGATCTCGTGGAAGGCGGCGTCTTCCTCGGCGTGGCGCACCGGGTCGTCCAGTGCCTCCCGCATCGCGGTGACTCGCTCCTCGAGTCCGGCGAGTTCGACGTCGGTGATGCGGCCGGCCGCGTCGGCGGCCATCTCGGCCTCCAGGGCGATCCGCACGCTGACCAGCTGGTCGAGGATCGTCAGCGTCCGGTCGTGACGGATCTGGGCCTCCAGGACGACAGGATCCAGGAGGTTCCAGTCTTGCGGCTCGCGCACCCGTGTACCGCGCCCGGGCGCCGCCCTGACCAGCCCCTTTTCTTCGAGTACCTTCACCGACTCGCGCACGACGGTCCGACTGACGCCGAACTCCTCGCACAGCACCGGCTCGATGGGCAGCGCGGAGTCCGGCGGATAGGCCCCGCCCACAATCCGGTCGACGAGATAGGTCACCACGGTGTCGCTGAGCCGGCCACTCTGCCGTCGGGGAACGGCTCCCAGCGATCCCTCCGAGGGCGCAGGCGCCAGTCGTTGACGACTGGCCGGGGTACGGGGCACGAGCGGCTCCTTGCGATCAGTAAATGGCACATCATACACCTTGCGGATTACGTCATTCGTATGATGAAGTGCGTCCGCCCCGGCGAAACGCCGGTGAAACACGGCCGAAGTCCCGCCGGGCCGCGACCGGGATGGGACCGGGACGGGACCAGGCACGGTGCGCATCACTGAAGGAGCCCCTCGTGCTGTTACTCAGAAGAACGATCCCCTCACGCCGCCCCAGTCCGCGGATACGCGCCATGACTGCGGCGACGGCGCTTGTCGGCGCCCTGCTCTCCGCAGTCGCATCCGCCGGAACGGCGCAGGCCGCGACCATGACGACGCTCTACGCATCCCCCTCGGGTACTGGCACCGCATGCTCCTCCACCCAGCCGTGCTCTCTCACCCAGGCCAAAGCAAATGTGCGTGCGGTCAACTCCGGCATGGCCGGCGACATCGTCGTGCAGCTGGCGGACGGCACCTACCGCCTCTCCGCCCCGCTCTCCTTCACTGCCGCCGACTCCGGCGACAACGGCCATACGGTGGTGTGGAAGGCCGCCCCCGGCGCGAACCCGATCATCTCGGGGGCACGGAAGATAACCGGCTGGACGCAGTTCGACGCGACCAAGAACATCTGGCGCGCCAACGTCGGTACCGGCTTCGACACCCGCCAGCTCTACGTCGACGGCCTGCTCGCCACCCGGGCGCGCACCCAGGTCAACCGCTCCGACCTGACGTTCAACCCGACCGGGTTCACCTTCACCAATCCCGCACTGAGCTACCTGAACACGCTGGCCAACCAGAGCCGGGTGGAGCTCGAGACGCTCAACAGCTGGACCGACCGCTACATGCCGGTCCAGAGCATCAGCAACAACACCTTCACCATGCAGCAGCCCGCCTGGGACAACAACACCTGGGGCTGGGACACCGTCCAAAGCCCGTTCCGCAATGGACCGGTGTACCTGGAGAACGCCTACGAGTTCCTCGATGCCGCGGGGGAGTGGTATCTGAACACCGCCACCGGCTACCTCTATTACAAGCCGCTGGCGGGGCAGGATGTCAGCACCGCTGACGTGGAGCTGCCGCGGCTGGAGTCGCTCATCAGCGTCGGCGGCACGTACAGTGCGCCGGCCCACAACCTGTCCTTCACCGGTGTGCAGTTCTCCCACACGAGCTGGCTGCACCCGAGCACCAAGGAGGGCTGGGCCGACCAGCAGACCGGCGGGTACATCCAAGGCAACTGGAACAGGCCGGCAAATGCCTTCACCTCCTGCAAGGCGGGATGCAGCCTGTTCGAGGCGACCCGGCCGAACTGGCTGCAGATGCCCGCGGCGGTACAGGTGTCCGCCGCGAACCACGTCACGTTCAGCGCCGACAAGTTCACCGGCATCGGCCAGTTCGGCCTCGGTATCGGCGAGGACGCCAACGCGAACACCTCAGGTGTCGGCCTGGGGGCCAGCGA
This sequence comes from Streptomyces sp. NPDC032126, assembly GCF_055580085.1. Classification (NCBI taxonomy): domain Bacteria; kingdom Bacillati; phylum Actinomycetota; class Actinomycetes; order Kitasatosporales; family Streptomycetaceae; genus Streptomyces; species Streptomyces sp. NPDC032126. The sequence continues at coordinate 115,381 of NZ_JBVIMA010000008.1, read as the reverse complement.
CATCACCGTCGTCGGCTCGCTCTTCACTCAGATCGCGGCGGGCGGTGTCATCGTCGGCGGCCAACAGCAAGACGCGCACCACCCCAGTGACGTCCGTATGACGAACAAGAACATCGCCATCAAGGACAACCTCATCCACGACGTCGCCATCGACTACCGTGACAACGACGCGATTCTCGCCACCTACACCACCAACTCGGAGATCAGCCACAACGAGGTGTACAACCTCCCCTACTCCGGCATCAGCATCGGCTACGGATGGGGAGTCAACGACCCGGGCGGCAGCCAGGACTACCTCAACCGGGGTCTGTACAACTATCAGCCGATCTACAACACCCCGACGACAGCCACGGGGAACTCGGTCGTCGCGAACTACGTGCACAACTTCCTGCAGTCGATGAACGACGCCGGCTGTATCTACACCCTGTCGGCGAACCCCTCCAGTGTGATCAACCGGAACTACTGCACCAACGGCGGCAACCACGGCATGTATTTCGACGAGGGATCGCGATACCTGTCCGCCACCAACAACGTCTTCAACGGGACCGGAGACTACGCCCACCAGAACGCCACCAGCACCAACAACACCGGCAACTTCACCCTGACCGACAACTGGGCCACGCAGGGCGGTGACGTCACTGACGGCAATCGTGGCAACGTGGTCAGAGGCACGCAGATCGTCACGAACGGTGACTGGCCGTCGGGCGCCCAGACGGTCATGAACGCGGCCGGTCTGGAACCCGCCTACCAGTACCTCAAGTATGCGGTGACCGCTCCCTACTCCACCTTCGCGGTGAACTCGCCGGCCACCTTCAGCCAGGCGAACGGCCAGTTCGCGATCACCGGGGCCGGGGCCGACGTCTGGGGTGCCGGCGGACAGCACGACGACCAGTACGGGGCCGTCTACCAGAGCCAGGCGTTCACCAACGGCACTACCGTGACCGTCAAGGTGGACCAGTTGGACAACACCAACCCCTGGGCCAAGGCCGGGATCATGGTGCGTAACCGCATCGACGGTGCCGGCAGTTCAGCGGGGTACGCGGTCATGTCCGTGACGCCGGGCAACGGCGTCGTTCTCGGGCACGACTCCAACGGCGATGGATACCTCGACACCAACGCGCAAACCACGGACATCAAGGCGCCGGTCTGGTTGCGGCTCACCCGCACGGGCAGCCAGGTCAGCGGGTACTACTCCACCAATGGCACCACCTTCACCCAGGTCGGCTCCGCGGTGAACCTGTCCGGGGCCAACGCGACCCAGGATGCGGGCGTCTTCCACACCTCCCACGACGTCAGCGTCCCGGGCACGGCCACCTTCAGCGGCTTGAGCATCACCACGCCCCCGTTCGCCGGATACGCGAACATCCCGGCCCTCCTCAACCAGCACCAGAACCAGGTCGCGATCACCGGCGCCGGGGCCGACGTCTGGGGTGCCGGCGGACAGCACGACGACCAGTACGGGGCCGTCTACCAGCGCCAGGCGTTCACCAACGGCACCACCGTGACCGTCAAGGTGGACCAGATGGACGACGCCAACTCCTGGGCGAAGGCCGGGATCATGGTGCGTAACGACATGACGGCCGCCGGCAGTTCAGCGGGGTACGCGGTCATGGCCGTGACGCCGGGCAACGGCGTCGTTCTCGGGTACGACTCCAACGGCGACGGATACCTCGACACCAACGCGCAGACCACGGACATCAAGGCGCCTGTCTGGTTGCGGCTCACCCGCACGGGCAGCCAGGTCAGCGGGTACTACTCCACCGACGGCAGCACCTTCACCCGGATCGGCTCGGCGGTGAACCTGTCCGGGGCGAACGCGAGCGAGGACGTGGGTGTCTTCCACACCTCCCATGACAACAAGATCTCGGGTACGGCCAACTTCAGCGGCCTGAGTATCGTCACGTCTCCGTAACCGGTTCTCCATCAAACGGGCAGAGGGTGTTCAAGATCATCTTGCGGTGCAGGGCTTGAACACCCTCTCGACCACACCGTACGCAAGCTTGGCGATGCGCTGAGCTAAATCTCAAGCTCAGGTGAAGTTCCTCCACCCCGTCGAAAACGCTGGTGAAACAGGGCCGAAGTCCCGCCGGGTCGCGACCGGGATGGGACCAGGCGCGGTGGGTGACACCCACGCATCACCGAAGGAGCCCTCGTGCTGCCACTCAGAAGAACGATCCCCTCACGCCGCCCGAGGCTGCGGATACGCGCCATGACTGCGGCGACGGCGCTCGTCGGCGCCCTGCTCTTCGCAGTCGCATTCCCCGGAACGGCTCAGGCCGCGACCATGACGACGCTCTACGCGTCCCCGTCGGGCACCGGCACCGCATGCTCCGCGAGCCAGCCGTGCTCCCTCACCCAGGCCAAAGCAAATGTGCGCGCGGTCAATGCCGGCATGACGGGCGACATCCTCGTGCAGGTGGCGGACGGTACCTACCGCCTCTCCACTCCGCTGACCTTCACTGCCGCCGACTCCGGCACCGGCGGCCACACGGTGATCTGGAAGGCCGCGCTGGGCGCGCACCCCGTCATCACCGGCGCGCAGAAGGCCACCGGCTGGACCCTGCAGGACTCGGCGAAGAACATCTGGAAGGCCGACGTCGGCACCGGGTTCGACACCCGGCAGCTGTACGTCGACGGCGTCCTGGCGCAGCGGGCCCGCTCCACGGTCAACCGCTCGGACCTGACCGTGACCACGAGCGGCTACACGTTCACCAACAGCGCGCTGAGCTACCTCAACAGCCTTGCGAACCCCGGCCGGACCGAGATCCACAGCATCGCGTCCTGGACCGACCGCTACTCCCCGGTGTCCGGCATCAGCAACGGCACCATCACCATGACCCAGCCCGCATGGACCAACAACACATTCGGCTGGGACACCCTGGAGCACCCGCTCCGGCTTGGCCCGCTCTACATCGAGAACGCCTACGAGTTCCTCGACACCGCAGGAGAGTGGTACCTCGACACCAACACCGGCACCCTGTACTACAAGCCGCTGCCGGGGCAGAGCATGAGCACCGCGGACGTCGAGGTGCCCAAGCTGCAGTCGCTCATCGACATCGGGGGCAGCTATGCCTCTCCCGCCACCCACCTCACCTTCGCCGGGCTGCAGTTCTCGGGCACCAGCTGGCTGGGCCCGAGCGGCAGCAACGGGTACGCCGCCCAGCAGACCGGGACCTACCTGGCCGGCACCTGGTCCGCCCCGTCGGACCGGCTGACCTCCTGCAGTGCAGGCTGCAAACTGTTCGAGGCGACCCGCCCGCACTGGAACCAGATGCCGGCCGCCGTCCAGGTCTCGGCCGCCGACCACATCGCCTTCACCGGCAACCGGTTCACCAACCTCGGGCAGCTCGCCCTCGGTATCGGCCAGGACGCCAACGCACACGCCACGGGTGTCGGACTCGGTGCCGACACCATCACCGCGACCGGGAACGTCTTCACCCAGGACGCGGGTGGCGGCATCGTCGTGGGCGGGCTCCAGGCGGACGCGCACCACCCCAGTGACAGCCGGATGACCAACAAGAACATCACCGTCAACGACAACGTCATCCACGACGTGGCGATCGACTACCGCGACATGACGGGCCTGCTGGTCACCTACGTCAACGGCGCGAGCGTCTCGCACAACGAGGTGTACAACCTGCCCTACTCGGGCCTCGCCATCGGCTACGGCTGGGGCGTCAACGACCCGGGCGGTAGCCCGGACTACGCGAACCGGGGCCTGTACGCCTACCAGCCCGTCTACTCGACGCCCACCACGGCCCAGAACAACACCGTCAGCGGCAACCACATCCACGACATCATGCAGCAGATGGCCGACGGCGGCTGTGTGTACACCCTGTCGGCCTCGCCCGGCAGCACGGTCACGGGGAACTACTGCCACAACACCAATAACTACTACGGCCTTTACCACGACGAGGGCTCCCGGAACTTCACCGACACCAACAACGTCGTGCGCTATACCGGCCAGTGGCTCTTCGCCCATGTCAGCTCAACCCACAACACCGGCGCCCTGACCGCCACCGACAACTGGACAGACAAGGACAACGCCAACATCAGCAGCACCGATGGCCACGGTGACACGGTCAGCGGCACCGTCGTCGTGACCGACGGCAACTGGCCGTCCGGCGCGCGGACCGTCATGGACAAAGCCGGCATCGAGCCGCAGTACCGGCCGCTGACCACCGGCGCCGTCACCGGCCCCTACAGCGCCTACTCCTCCACCCCCGCCGCCACCGGACAGACCGGCGGCTTCTTCACCGTCACCGACGCGGGCACCGACATCTGGGGCGCCGGCGGCCAGCACGACGACACCTACGGCACCGTCTACCAGGCGAACTCCGCCGTCAACGGCACCTCGGTGACCGCACGGGTCGACAACGTCGACAACACCAACTCGTGGGCCAAGGCCGGTGTCGTACTGCGCAACAGTCTCACCGGCAGCGGCTCCTCACCCGGCTACGCGACCGTGGTGGTGACCCCGGCCAACGGCGTCAGCTTCCAGTGGGACTCCAACGCCGACGGCTACCTCGACCAGCTGACCTCCACAGCCACCTCCGTCAAGGCACCGGTATGGGTACGGCTGACCCGTACAGCCACCCAGGTGTCCGGCTACTACTCCACGGACGGATCCACCTTCACCCAGATCGGCTCGGCGGTGACCCTGCCGTCCATGGCCGCCACCCAGGACGCCGGTGTCATCCACACCGCCCACAGCACCACAGTCGGCAGCGCGACCTTCAGCAAGCTCCAGATCGTCACCTCGCCCTGGCGTGCCTACGGCTCCATTCCGGCCGTGGTGAGCCAGAGCCAGGGAGTGACCTCCCTGACCAGCGCGGGCATCGACACCTGGGAAACGACCGCGCTGCACGACGACGAGTACTCCGCGGCCTACCAGCCGGCCGCCGCGGGAACCTCCTCCACAGTCACCGTCCACGTCGACAGCCAGGACAACACCAACGCCTGGGGCAAGGCCGGCCTGATGTTGCGCAACAACATCGCCGCAGCCGGCTCGTCCACCGGGTACGCCTCCCTCGCCGTCACTCCCGGCAACGGCGTCAGCCTGGAGTGGGACTCCGACAGCGACGGCTACGTCGACAAGATCACCACCAAGACCGGCCGCTCCGCCCCCCTCTGGCTCCGACTGGCCAGAAGCGGCACCTCGGTCACCGGTTCCTACTCCACCGACGGCACCACCTGGACCACCGTCGGCACCGCCGCACTGACCGGAGCGAACAGCAGCCTGGACGCGGGCACGTTCTTCACGGCCCACGCCCCGACACCCGGCACCGCGAGCTTCAGCCAGTTCTCCATCAGCTGACGAAACGGAAGGGACACCCGTCGTCGCCCTCTTCAGCCGGACCACGGCAGGATCGCCAGGCCCAGCGCCGCCTGGCGGTCCTGCGCCACACCGAGCATGGGACGCAGACATCGCGCCGCCCGGGACGGCTGATGCCGCACTCGACCGCATGCCGGGCCTTGTAGTCCTGCCGGTCGAAGGCAGGCGGACGCCCTCTGCCCCCGGCGCTTGCGGACCTGGTCGGCCGGCTCCGGGATCGTGCACCGGATCGGTTGGCGCGCGACGCATACGCCTTGTCACCCCGCACCCGCAACGGACCCAGCCGAGGACGCCCGCCACCGACGCGCGGCGCCCGGATCGCCTCCAAGGCCGGCTCGAACTGCGGGCTGTCGCCCCGCCGGCCTGCGGTGACCAGCAGCGACTACGGCTTCTGTCCGGCTCGCACGTCAGGTGGACCTTAGTGGAGAACCCGCCGCGGGATCGGCCCAGCCCGTGGTCGTCCGGTTCGGTTCCAGTGCCGCCCGGTGGTTCCTTCTGTCCGGCGCCGTCCCGGCGGGCCCCGGCGGCGTGGCACCTAACCAGAACGCTCAGCCAGGAGTCGAGTCAACGGTCAGCCAACCGTGGACGATGGGGCCCTCCGGTCGATTCCACGTCGGTGTGGTCGGCGGCGTCGATGACGACCGGGCCTCCGGGAAGCACGCGGTCCAGCCACCTCGGCAGCCACCAGTTGGCCCGGCCGAGGAGTGTCATGGTCGCCGGTACCAGCACCATGCGTACGAGCGTGGCGTCGATGCAGATCGCGGTGGCCAGGCCGAGCCCGAACATTTTGGTGGAGGGGTCCTCTGCGACGGCGAAGGACAGGAAGACCGCCACCATGATGAGGGCGGCCGACGTGATGATCCGGGCGGTGCCCGAGACGCCGTCAACGATCGCCGTGTCGTTGTCGCCGGTTCGCTGGTACTCCTCGCGTACGCGGGAGAGGAGGAACACTTCGTAGTCCATCGACAGGCCGAACAGGATGGCGAAGAGGAACATCGGGATGAACGACACCACCGGAACCGTCGTCTCCAGTCCGATGAGCGAGCCTCCCCACCCCCACTGGAACACCGCGACCATGATGCCGTAGGCCGCGCCGATGCTCAGCAGGTTCAGCAGTACCGCCTTGAGGGGTACGAGGATCGAGCGGAAGACGAGCATCAGCAGCAGGAACGACAGCGCCAGTACGGCGGCGACGAACACCGGCAGGCGTTGGCTGGTCCGGCGCCCCACGTCGGACAGGCTCGCCGCGGCGCCGCCGACGTGGGCCCTGGCCGGGCCGTGCCCGATCGCCGTGGGCAGCACGTCGGCGCGCAGCCGGGCGATGGTGTCGGCCGTGGCCTTGTCCTGGGGGCTGGTGGTCGGGAACACCACGAGAGTCGCGATGCCGGTGGCCCGATCGATGTGGGTCGGCGCCACGGACGCGATGCCCGGATCCGCCGCGACCGCTGTGACGAGACGGTCCAGCACTCCCGGCTCACCGGCGGGGTCCGCGGCGATGACGAGGGGACCGTTGATGCCCGGTCCGAACCCCTCGGCGACGAGGTCGAAGGCGCGGCGCTCGGTACGGCTGCGGGGCAGCGAGCCGTCGTCGGGCAGGCCGACGCGCAAGCCGAGCACGGGCAGTGTCGCGGTCAGCAGCAGCCCCGCCGCGCCGACCGCGTACGGCACGGGGTGCCGGCTGACGTGCCCGATCCAGCGCCGCCACCCTGCGGTGGGGGCGGCGCCCGCCGCCGTGTCCGGTCGCCGGCCGAGTCGGCCCGAACGCCTGGCCCGCAGAGCCAGGCCGATCCGACCGGCCCGGGCCAGTCGCGGGCCGGCCGCGCCAAGGAGGGCCGGCAGCAGTGTCACCGACGCGATCACCATGGTCAGGACGACGATCGAGACGGCGAACCCGCCCACCGTCATGAACGGCACGTTCGCGACCGCCATGCCGAGGATCGACACGACGACGGTGCCGCCGGCGAAGACCACGGGCCGCCCCGCCGTGGCCACCGCTCGTCCGGCAGCCTCGTGCGGATCGAGTCCGCGCGCGAGGTACTCCCGGTGGCGGGCGAGCACGAACAGCGCGTAGTCGATGCCCACGCCGAGCCCGACCATGCTGCCCAGGACCGGTGCGAAGGTCGGGACGTCCGTCACCCCCGCCAGTACCGTCATCGTGGCCACCCCGACGGTCAGCCCGAAGACCGCCATGCCGATCGGCAGCGCGGCGGCGACGAGGGAACCGAACGCCAGGAACAGGATCGCTGCCGCGGCGAGGATGCCGATCAGCTCGCTCGCGCCGCCGTCGGGGTCGGAGAAGACGTAGAAGAGGTCCCCGCCCATCTCGATGCGCAGCGGCAGCTCGGCGCGCAGCCGGTCGCCGAGATCGACGAGGGCGTCGAGGTCCTTGGCCGACAGCCGGCTCTGGTCGGGATACTGCACCCGGATGACCGCGATCCGCCCGTCGGCCGAGACAAGTCCGTCGCGCACGGCGGCGCCCCCGCCCGCGTCGAGCGCCCCCGCCGGGTCGCTCGTACCGAGCACGTGCGGCAGCCGCCCCACCTCGTCCTGGAGGCGCGTGAGAGCGGTGCGCGCGCTGCCCTGGTTGAAGAACGTCGCGTCGCCGTCGAGAGGGGTGACGACCACTTGAGCGGTCATGCCCTCCTGGCCGGTTCCGGCCCGCTCGATCAGTTCCGCGGCCCGTTGGGAGTCCAGTCCCGGAGCGGTCATCGCGTCCGAGGTTCGCCCGCCGAAGGCGATGGCGGCGAGGACGGCAAGCATGGCGGCGATCAGCCATGCCGCGATCACCCGCCAGGGACGGCGGGCGGCGCTTGTGCCCACGCGCAACAGGGCTTTCGAGAGCATCGGGTCCTCCAACCACCTCGTCGGCCGTCCTTGTACGGCCGCCGATGTCGAGGCTCCTCGCCACGGGGCTCCGAGGCATCGGCCGGCGGGCCGCGGATCCGTCGGCCGAGGGACGGAGCGACGCCCCGTCCTTTCGGCCGATGCGCGGCACGGCGAGATCCCTAGGCTGAGAAGCGTGCTGCGAGACGACGTGCGAACCCTGTGGACCGAACCCCGGCCGCCCGGCGCGCCCGCCCGGGTGTGGCGGGACTGGGCGCTGCTCGCCGCGGGACTGGGCGGTGTGGTGCTGGAGTCCATCCTGCGCGAGAACGTCGTGTGGCGGCCGGTGGCAGTGGTGTTGGCCGTCTGGCTGTGCGTGCTGCCCCTGTGGCGCCGGACCCGCCCGCTGACGGTGGTCACGCTGGCGTTCGGCTCCGCGATCCTGCTCCAGGTCGCCTCGCTGGTCGCCGCGCCGAGTGAGCCCGTCGGTTTGAACACCGGCGTGATCGTGGTCGTCCTGGTGTATGCGTTGCCCCGGTGGGGATCGGGACGGGAGATCGTGCTGGGCAGCGCGGTGATCCTCGCGGCCTTCGCGCTGTCGACCGTCACCGACGAAACCCCGGCCGCCGAACAGGTCGGGGGCTTCGTCTTCCTGCTGCTGCCCGGCTTGATGGGGGCGACCGTGCGGTTCCGGGCGACCGCTCGCGAGCGGCAACTGGAGCAGGTACGCTCCCGCGAGCGCGAGCAACTCGCCCGGGAACTGCACGACACGGTGGCCCACCACGTCTCGGCCATCGTGATCCGCGCCCAGGCGGGCCGGGTGCTCGCGGTCAGCGACCCGTCCGCCGCCGTCGAGGCGCTGGAGGGAGTCGAGGAGGAAGGGGCGCGCACACTGGAGGAAATGCGAGCCATGGTCGCCGCGCTGCGCGACCGCGGGGCAGGCGCCGAGCTGGCGCCTCCTGCCGGCATCGCGGATCTGGAGCGCCTGGTCCGCACCCCGGGCGGTCGCCTCAGGGTCGACCTGGGCCTCGACGGCGAGCTGGACTCACTGCCCCCGGCCGTGGACGCGGCCGTCTACCGCATCGTCCAGGAGTCGGTGACCAACGCCATGCGCCATGCGGTCAACGCCACCGAGGTCGTCGTCCGGGTCACCGCCGAACGGAACAAGGTACGGGTGAGCGTGCGCGACAACGGTCAACGCACCGGCCGTGGCCGCGACGGATTCGGACTCGCCGGACTGCGCGAGCGCGCGACCCTGCTCGGCGGCACACTACAAGCCGGCCCCGGCACCGACCAGGGCTGGCATGTCGAAGCCGAGCTGCCGAGAGGGAGGACCGAGAGCGGTGCCCATTCGCGTCCTCGTCGCTGACGACCAGACCATCATCCGCACCGGGTTGCGGATCATGCTCAACGCGCAGCCCGGCATCGAGGTGGTCGGCGAGGCCGCCGACGGACAGGAAGCGGTACGGCTGGCCCGCGAACTGCGCCCCGACGTCTGCCTGTTCGACATCCGCATGCCCGTGCTCGACGGGCTTCAGGCCACCGAGCTGATCGCCGGCCCGGGCGTCGCCGACCCGCTGGCCGTGGTGGTCATCACCACTTTCGACCTCGACGAATACGTCTACGGCGCCCTGCGCGCCGGCGCCCGCGGATTCCTCCTCAAGGACACGGGGCCGGAGCTTCTGGCGCAGGCCGTACGGTCGGCGTCCGACGGAGAGGCGCTCATCGCGCCGAGCGTCACCGTCCGTCTGCTCCAGGCTTTCGCGGACCTGCCCGCCGGCCGGCCCGCGGCCCAGCCGGTCTCCCCGGTCACCGCCCGCGAGGAGCAAGTGCTCCTCGCCGTCGCGCGCGGCCTCACCAACACCGAGATCGCCGATGCGCTGCACATCAGTCTCAGCACGGTGAAGACACATCTGGCCAGCCTGATGGCCAAACTCGGCGCCCGCAACCGGGTCGAGATCGCGATGTGGGCCTACGAGACGCGCCGCATCCTCCCCGGAACCTGAACACCGATCCGGACGATCACGGGCTCGTACGCTCGCGCGGCGGCATACGGGTCCCCTGGGCTGGGGCCGCACCATTCCGGACTGGGCTGACCATGCCCGCAACCGCGAGAAACGCGGCTCCCACCCACGGCGGCCGGCCGCGGAAGTTCCATCCGGCGGGATGGCTGTGACCACTCACACGGCTCGTTCCATACAGACCAGCTGATCCCGCTCGTCCCACGACTCGGTGACGGTGAATCCGAGCCGCTCATACAGGGCGATCGCGCCTACCCGCCACTTCCACACCGACAGCCGCACGGCACTGACGCCGCTTTCCGCAGCATGCACGAGCGCGGCGCTGACCAGGCTGGACGCGATGCCCCGCCCCCGGAACTTCGGGTCCGTCCAGAGCCTCTTGACCTCGGACCGTCCGTCGACAGAGGCGGTCACCACCAGGCAACCCACCGCGGTGTCCCCGCTCAACGCCAGCAGCACGACATCGTCGACGAATACGGCCTGTGGATCCGCGATCTCTATCCGGTAGCGGTCCGGCAGCCCATCCACCCCGGCGACGGCCTCACCCTTCTCGGCCTGCGTCTGCAGATGGTAGGCCGCCAGCAGATCTGCCAGCCCATACTGGGCGGAAGCGACCTGACCTGGCCAGCGGACGATGGCAACCTCGCGTTGATCAGTCATTGCGTGAGCATCGCATGACACATGCCAGGGCCAGAACGAGTATCTTGATCCACTTTCGATACCCGCCCCAATGCTGCCCTGATGGGGCGCGCTGACCCGTCGGCCTCACGGGGCGCCCCTACTGGCGCAGGGGCGCCCCGCGTTCTGCGCTTACTGCCCCGGCGCGAGGACCGGGCTGTTGTGGTAGGCGGCGATCAGCCACTGGCCGTCGCGCCGCTCGAACACCCAGGTCGCGTTCACCTTGGCCGCGTCCGGGACCTCGGTCTGGCCAGGGAACAGGATGCCGGATTCACTGATGACGATCGCGGCGTCCGTGCCGACGAAGCGCAGACTGAGCTGCTTGTTCTGGGTCGAGGTGCCCTTGAGGGGCCCGGCGAAGGCCAGGGCCATGTTGTCGCGGATGACGTCGCGGCTGCCGCGGAGGGAGCCGGTCAGGATGGCCGTGGCGTCCGGGGTGTAGTCGGCGACCATGCCGTCGGCGTCGCCGGCCTCCCATGCCTTGTAGGACTTGGCCAGGACGGCCTGGATGGCGGCTGCGTCGGCTGCGCGGTTGTCTGACATCGGGGTCTCCCTTGTGAGAGGTCCGCCCGGGGGCTCCGGGGAACTCGTCAGTACATACCGGCGGCCGAGCCGGAACTGTTCGCGTCTGCGGAAGGAAATTCTTCGGGATCGAGTCGGGGGGTCAGGCCGAAGGAGGTGAAGACCTCGGAATCCTGGAACACCGAGGTCCGGCTGATGCCTTCGGCGGTGACGGTGAAGAGCTGGAGCGTGTGCAACTCGTACGCGTCGCCGACGCGGCGGTAGGCGGCGAACCCGTGCTGGCCGTTGGCCGCAACTGCCGTGAGCCGCCAGTCCGTTCCGGCCGCCCGGAAGACCCACTCCATGAACAGGCCGTAATTGCCCGGTCCGGCGAACCAGTTGACCATGGGCGGCATCTCCATGATGACGTCCTCGGTGAGCAGCCGCTTGAGGCCCTCGACGTCGGCTTCCAGGAACGCCTTCATGTAACGGTCGACCCAGGCGCGCTGTTCGGCCGCCGTCGGCTCCGACTCGGTGTGCACTCCCTGCACGCCGGTACGCGCCCGGTGCAGGGAGCTGTTCACCGACGCGACCGTGGTGCCGAGGATCTCCGCCGCCTCGGCGGCGGAGAAACCGAGCACGTCACGCAGGATCAGCGCACCGCGCTGACGCGCCGACAGCAGTTGCAGGGCGGCGGCGAACGCCAGCCGCAGGCTGCTGCGGTTGACCACGGCGGCCGCCGGATCGCCCGCGTCGAGCATCGCGTCCGGCAGCGGCTGCAGCCAGGCCTGCTCCCCGCGGACGAGCGGGCCGAGCGGGTCCGACGCCGCCACCAGCCCCGACGGCAGCGGCCGGCGGCCACGCACCTCCAAGGCGGTCAGGCAGACGTTCGTCGCGATGCGGTAGAGCCACGTACGCAGTGAGCTGCGGGTGTTGTCGTACTGTTCGCGTGCCCGCCAGGCCCGCAGGAACGTGTCCTGGACCAAGTCCTCGGCGTCGTGCGCCGAGCCGAGCATCCGGTAGCAGTACGCCAACAGCTCCGCCCGGAACGGCTCGATCAGGCGGTCGAAGCCCTCCACCTGCTCAGTCATTCCCCACCCCTTCGCTGAGCTGCTCGCGGCCACTCTATCCAGCGCCTGTCCCACCAGGGCAGCCACGGCACCATGAGCACCAGTGCGGGTCCAGCGCACGCTACTTGAGGGAGCCCGCGGTCAGGCCCTTGCGCCAGTAGCGCTGGAGGCTGATGAAGGCGATGAGCAGGGGGACCAGCGACAGGGCCGCACCGGTGATCGACAGCAGGGGCGGCACGCCGTTGGCGAACTCCGAGCGCCACTGCACCAGGCCCACGGTGACGGGCTGGAGTGAGGAGGAGTTGAGCATGAGCGAGGGCAGCAGGTAGTTGTTCCAGATGCCGACGAACTGGAACAGGAAGACGGTCACCAGGGCCGGAGCCATCAGCGGCAGGGCGACCTGGAAGAAGGTGCGCTGTTCGCCTGCTCCGTCCAGCCGTGCGGCCTCGAGGAGTTCGTCCGGGACAGACGCCGACGCGAAGATCCGGCACAGGTAGACGCCGAACGGACTGACACAGCTGGGCAGCAGCACCGACCAGTAGGAGTTGGTGAGGTCGAGCTTGGCCATGAGCAGGAACAGCGGCAGGGCGAACATCGGCGCCGGAATGAGAACGGAGGCGAGGATGACGTTGAACACGCTTTCCCGGCCGCGGAAGCTGAACTTGGCCAGCGCGTAGCCGGCCATCGCGGACAGCAGGGTGCTGACGGTGGCGCCGACGAGGCTGTACAGCGCGCTGTTGGCGAGCCAGGTGGTGAAGATGCCGTCCTCGAAGCTGAACACGGCTTTGACGTTGTCGACCAGGTCGAAATGGGAGAACCACAGCGGCGCGCCGGTGTAGAGGTAGCCCGAGCCCTTGGTCGCGGAGACGAACAGCCACCACAGGGGGATCAGCGTGTACAGGGCCATGAGGCCCAGCACCCCGTTGACGACGACCTTGCTCGCGATCTCGGTGCCGCGGGGGGCCGGTCGGGCCGTTCGGGCCGGTCGGTCGGCGTGCAGCGCGCTCATGTCATCGCTCCCTTGCGCTGGGTGTACTTGAGGAATCCGAACGAGAGCACGAGGGTGAGCAGAGCGAGCACGACGGACTGGGCGGCGGCCAGGTTCTGGTTGCCCGTGTCCATACCGAGGGTCGTGTTCATGATCGGGGAGAACTTCGGGTCGACGCCCGGGACGCGCGCGCCGACCAGCACCGCCGGTTCGGTGTACAGCTGCGCCGTGCCGATGATGGAGAAGACCGTGGTGAGCACCAGCGCGGGACGCACCAGGGGGATCTTCACCGCCCACGCCAGGCGCCATCCGGTGCAGCCGTCGAGCGCGGCGGCCTCCATCACCTCGGAGGGGATCGTCTGCAGCGCGGAGTAGAGGATCAGCATGTTGTAGCCGGTCCAGCCCCACGTGATCATGTTCCCGATCGAGACCGGGACCCACGACGGCGACAGGAAGTCGACGTCGATCCCGATGTGGGACAGCGGTCCGGTGAACGGCGAGAGGTCTTTGGCGAGGAGGAAGGACCACATCACCGCGGCGATCGCACCCGGCAGCGCGTAGGGCAGGAAGAACGCGAGCCGGTAGGTCTTGCGCAGCCGGGCCGAGCGGGAGTCCAGCAGGAGCGCGAGCAGGAGGGCCAGGCCGAGCATGACCGGGACCTGGACGGAGCCCAGCAGCACGACCCGGACGATCGAGGCGATGAAGTCGTGGTCGCCGAAGACGTCGGCGTAGTTGGACAGTCCCGCGAACTTTGTGGACTGCGTACCGCCGAACAGCCCCGCGCGGTGGACGGTGAAGAAGCTCTGGTAGATCGCGTAACAGATCGGCGCGACCATCATGGTCAGGAAGAGCACCGCGAACGGCGCCAGGAAACCCGACGCGGTCAACGCGCTGCGGCGGCCGGCGCGCCGCGGCCGACCGGCGGGGGAGAGGCGGGTGACCGCGGGCACCGGGCGCGGCGGTGACGCGGTCCGGGTGCTGCTGGGACTGCTCATGGAAACCTCGCTGGGCGGTTCGTCGTCAGGGAGCGGGACCCCGCGGCGCCGGATAGGGGCGGCCGCGGGAATCCTTGGGGGCGGCTGGGGTTCCGCTGCCTCAGCCGTTGGTGACCGACAGTCCGAGCTTCTTGATGGCGGCGACGGTCGAGGCCTGGACCTTGGTGACCGCGTCCGGATAGGTGCCGGAGCCCATGGCGCCGGTGAAGTCCGTCTCGACCTGCTGATAGGTGGGGCCGTTGGTCCAGGTGCTGGGGACCTGCGCGGCGGAGGTCTTGTACAGGTCGCCGACCTTCTGGCCGCCGAAGAACGGGTCACCCGCCTTCAGCGACGGGTCGTCCTGTCCGGCCTTCGACGCCGGGTACAGTCCGCCCTCGATGCCCGCCTTCACGGCCTGCGGGTCGCTGGACAGGAACACGGCGAACTGCGCGGCTTCGTGGGGCGTCTTGCACCCGGTCATCACCGAGGTGGCCGAGCCGCCGTTACTGGAGCTCTTGCCGTCGCCGGCCTCCCAGGTCGGCATCGGGGCGACCGCCCACTTGCCGGCCTGGTCCTTCAGGTCCGACTTCAGGCCGCCGGCGGCCCAGGACGCGTTGACGAACGTCAGCACCTTGCCGGCTTCGGAGGCCTTGTCGAACTGCGGGTCCCAGGCGTTGCCGGTCTTCGTCACCAGACCCTTGTCCTTCATCTCCTGCCAGAAGGCGGCGACCTTGCGGGTGCCGGGGTTGTCGATGCTGACGGTCCAGCTGTCTCCGTGGGTCGAGTACCAGGACTGGCCGGTCTGCAGGGTGTAGGCCGCCATATCGTTGCCCTCGCCGGGCGGGGTGCCGAACTTCACGCTCGGGTCGGCGGCGGCGACCTTCTCGGCGTCGGCCTTGTACTCGGCCCAGGTGGCCGGCGGCTTGGTGATGCCGTACTTGGCGAACAGGTCCTTGCGGTAGAAGAGGACCATCGGGCCGACGTCCACGGGGACTCCGTAGATCTTGCCGCCGATGCTGGAGGCGGAGACGGCCGACGGGAGGTACGTGGCCATGTCGGCGCTCGCGTACTTCGTGATGTCCATGACCGTGTTCTTCACGAGCATCGACGGGATGGCTTGATACTCGATCTGGGCCAGACACGGGCCCTTGCCGGCGGTGATCGCGTTGCTGATCTGGGCGTAGCCGCCCTTGCCGCCCGACGGGATCTTCTTGAAGGTGACCTTGGTGTCCGGGTGGGCGGCGTTCCACTGGTCGACGATCTTCTCGTAGGGGGCCCAGCCCCAGAACTCCATGTTCACCGGCCCGGCCTGGCCCTTCTCCGAGTTGTCGGAGGAGCTCTCGCTGCTGCACGCGCCGAGGCCGGCCACGAGGAGCGCCGCGGTGGTGATCGTCAGAAGTCTGCGCGTGCGAATGGGGGTGATCGTCAGGAGTCCGCGGGTGCGTATGGTGGTGTTGTCCATGCGAGGGAACCTTCTGTGACAGGGGGCTGACTTGCTGGACAGCCGATGGGCGGGCGGGCAAGGCCCGCCTATCGGCCGGTGCTGAATTCGACGCCGAACGCGGTGGTGACCGCGGCCAGGACGTGCGGTGCCGACGGCCCCGGGCCGCAGGCCGTGCTGCCCAGGCCGTGGTGGGCGTGATCAAGGTGGAGATGAAGTCTGCCGTCGCGAACCAGGTCGTGCTGGTGGGCCGCGGCGGCCAGGGCTTCGGTGCTCCACGGACGAACGGTCAGGTCGATGACCGGGTCGCCGGTGATGAGCAGGGTGCCGTCCGGGGTGGTGATCCTGGCGCGGCGGACGTGGTGGCGGTTGCCGTTCTCCTGCGGGCGGACCTGAGGGATCTGCATCGCCGAGACGGTCGACAGGTGGCGGCCGACGCGGGCCGCGGCGCGAGAGTCGCGGTACGCCTCACCGGGACCGGGTCCGAACCATTCGACTTCGGCGTCGGTGCCGGGCAGCGACAGCGCGACTCCCAGGCGGGGCAGCGGCACCGACCACGGGCCGTCGGGGGTCACGACGGCGTCCAGCCGGAGCCGTGTCTGGCCCGCCGCATCCGGTGTGTCGCAGGCCGTCCAGCGGTAGACCACGCCGAGCCCCGAGACGGATCCGGCGGCGGCCAGCCGGGCGGTGACCGTCAGTCCCGACGCGTCGGCCTCGACGGCCAGGACGTCGTGGCGCATCCGGTGCAGTCCGGCGGCGAGCCAAGCGCCGATCTGGGCCTCGCCGAAGGCGCTGAGCAGGTCGTTGTCGATCGGGGCCCGCCAGACGTCCAGCCGGGGACCGTCGAGCTCCAGGTCGCCGAGCCGTGTCAGCACCCCCGTGCGGGCGTCGAATCGCGCGGGACCCAGGGCGATGTACCCGTCCCGGGCGATCGCCGGTGCCGGCGTGACGGGGGCGGGCGAGGCGGCCGGGGCCACGACCAGCCCCTGGGCCCAGGCGATCTCGTGACCGGCCCCGGCCCAGGTCTCGTCGGCGGCGAGCACCGCGGTCACGGTCAGCCACACCTCGTGGCCGGAGTCGTTCTTGCGCGCCGCGTCGAGCGCGGCGGTGACCTCGGCGGGCCATGCGACGGTGGTCGTGGCGCCTGGTGCGGTCGCGGGAACGGTCAGGCCGCCGGAGCCCACCGGCTCGCCGCCGTCCTCGACGGTCCACCGGAAGTCCAGGTAGCCGCTGCCGCGGACGTGGTGCAGGTTGTGCACGCTGATCTGTCGAGCCGTCGGGTCGATGTGGATCCGGACCGGTTCGATGACCTTCTTGTACTCGACCAGGCCCGGCGAGGGCGTGCGGTCGGGGAAGAGGAGCCCGTCGGCGACGAAATTCCCGTCGTGGATCTCCTCGCCGAAGTCGCCGCCGTAGGCGTAGTACGAGCGGGGGTCCTGCTGCCCGGTGAACCGGGCGATCCCGTGGTCGATCCACTCCCAGATGAATCCACCGGCCAGCCGTGGATGCGCCTCGATGACCTGCTGGTACTCGGACAGCCCGCCGGGGCCGGTGCCCATGGCGTGGCCGTACTCGCACAGCACGAACGGCAGGGCGCGGCGGTGGGCGTCGTCGGCCGGATCGGGCGTGGGTGCCTCCTGGCCGCGTCCCACGGCGGCCAGCTCGGCCACCTCGATGTACATGCGGGAGTACAGGTCGACGTACGCGCAGCTCGCGAAGTCGCCTTCGTAGTGGATGAGGCGGCTGTCGTCGCGCTGCCGGATCCAGGCGGCCGCGGCGGCCAGGTTGGCTCCGGTGCCGGACTCGTTGCCCAGCGACCAGACGATGACCGAGGGATGGTTCTTGTCGCGCTCCACCAGCCGCGCCGTACGGTCCAGGTATGCCTCGCGCCACGCGGGGTCGTCGCTGGGGTTGCGCCGCCAGCCGCCGGGTTCGAAGCCGTGCGTCTCGAGGTCGCCCTCGCAGAACACCCACAGGCCGTGCTCGTCGCACAGGTCCAGGAAACGGTGGTCGGGCGGATAGTGGCTGGTGCGCACCGCGTTGATGTTGTGCTGCTTCATGAGCAGCACGTCGGTCAGCATGGTGTCCTCGGTCAGGGTCCGCCCCGTCAGCGGGTGCCATTCGTGGCGGTTGACGCCCCGCAGGGAGATCCGCCTGCCGTTCACGGTCAGGACGCCGTCCACGACGGCCACGGTGCGGAAGCCGATGCGCAGCGGTATCCGCTCTCCGGCTTCGGAGACCAATTCCCCGGTGTACAGGCGCGGCTGCTCGTCCGACCAGGGCTCGATGCCGTCGATCACGTGCGGGCCGGCCGGATCGGCAGCGGATATGCCGAGTTCGGGCACCGACAGGGACACCCGGGTGGGGGCGGTGACGTCGACGGCCAGGGTGCCCTGCCCGGTGGTGTGGTCGTAGGCGGCGTGGACGAAGAAGTCCTCGACGCCGCGGGCGGCCACGGACACCGACCGGAAGATCCCGGACAGCCACCACATGTCCTGGTCTTCCAGGTAGCTGCCGGACGACCACTGGTGCACGCGGACCGCGAGGACGTTCCGGCCGGGCCGCAGCGCGGCGGAGACGTCGAACTCGGTGGTCAGGCGGCTGCCCTTGCCGTCGCCGAGCCGGATCCCGTTGAGCCACACCGCGAACGCGGAGTCGACGCCCTCGAACCGGAGCACGGCGGCCGATACCGGAAATCCGTCCGGAACCTCGAACTCGCGGCGGTACTCGCCGGTCGGGTTCTGCCGGGGCACCCGCGGCGGGTCGACCGGGAACGGGTACAGGATGTTGGTGTAGGCCGGGGCGCCGTAGCGGGGTTCGCCGGGCAGGCCGGTCATCTGCCAGCAGGACGGCACGGCGAGTACGTCCCAGGCGGTGTCGTCGAAGTCCGGCGCGGCGAAGTCCCCCGTGAGGTCGTCCAGCCCCGACGCCAGCCGGAATCTCCAGTCGCCGTCGAGCGCGATCGTGGGCAGGTCGGAGGTGAACGCGGCGCGCGGCCGCAGCCGTCCGGTGCCCGGCGACCGGTCTTCGACGTAGGCGTTGGGGTCGAGGAGGTTCATCAGTGAAGGTGTTTCCTCTCAAAAATGCCCCGTCATGGCGGGAAACGGCATGGAAGGACTGCGCCGGCCGCTCATAACGTGTGCCGGCGGCTCACAAGGCGGGTCGGCGGCTCACAACGTGGGCCGTGGCAGGTCAGGCGGTGCCAGACGCTATGCGGTCGCCCCGGGCGGGGGGCCGCTGCTGTCCCGGACGGTCAGGGTCGGGCGCAGCAGCGATACGACGTTGGTCGGCGGGCGGCCGGAGTCGACGGCTCGGAGCAGTAGTTCGACGGCCTGCTGGGCCATCTCGCGTTTGGGGAAGGTGACCGTGGTCAACGCCGGTCGGATCCGCCCGACTTGGGCGATGTCGTCGAAGCCGACGACGCTGACGTCCTCGGGCACCCGCCGCCCGGACCGGACCACCGCTTCGATGGCACCGATGGCCAGGACGTCATGGGTGGCGAAGATCGCCGTCAGCTCTGGATCCGCTTCCAGCGCCGCGCAGGCCGCGGCGAAACCGCCGGCGGCATCGTCGCTGGTGCAGGCGAACACCTTGCGGTCGTCAAGGCCGTCGGCGGCGAACGCCCGGCGCAACCCCTCGACGCGCGGCGTGTGCGCGGGGAGGTCGGCGATCACCGCGACGTTCCGGTGGCCGAGATCCCGCAAGTGGGACCCGGCCAGGAACCCGGCGTGCTGGTAGTCGATGGACACCACCGGGAGTGTGGTCGGCGGTTCGCCCTCCCAGGCGAACAGCGCGACCGGGAAGTTGGCCTCGGCGAGCATCGGCAGCTGCTGTTCGACGCCGTTGTCCCCGGCGACCAGCAGTGCGTCCACCGAGCGCGCGGTGAGGTTCTCCAGGTGGGCCCGGGTGTAGTCGGGATCGTCGCGCGTCGTGGCGAGCAGCAGGTTGTATCCGTGGCCGACCAGGAGATTCTCCACCTCCTCGACCACCTCCGAATAGAACGGGTTGGCCACCGACGGCACGAACAGCCCCACTGTCGACGTGCTGCCGGTGCGCAGTGAACGCGCCACCAGGTTCGGCTTGTAGCCGAGTTCTGCGATCGCCTTGTTGACCTTCGCCAGGGTCTCCGGCCGCACCTTCTTGCCGGACACCACGTTGGAGACGGTCTGCTTCGTGACTCCCGCCCTCGCGGCCACATCCGCCATTGTCACCACGTAGGCTCCCGAACTTTTATCGATCCACGAAAGTGGCGTCAGCGTAGGGCGGCTGTCGCAGCAGGGCAAGGCCTCGTACCGTGGCCGTGATGCAGCCGTTACGGAGCGCGGTGAGGGTGCGACGAGCAAGTTACGGCTGTTTTCCACGAGTTGAAGCGCGCGGAGCATTGACGGTTCCGGAAATGCGGCAGTAACGTCCCCGCCACGCCGATCACATGGATCGGTCAACGTGATGGTGCCTCCTTGGCCCACCGCGCGCGGTCCGGCCGCAGCATCGCGAATGCTCCGCGCCGTCTCCAGCAGGCGGCGAGCGCCTGAACAGACCTGGAGAGGTCTCGTCCTGAGGAGAGGCAGACATGATCAGACCGGCCGGCGGCGACGCCGACCCGAACCCGGCCCCGGCGCGACGCAGTTCACGCGTGAAGCGCTTCATCGCGGCCGCTGCCGGCGCCACCATCACCGCGGCGAGCCTCATGCTCACCGGCGTCGGCCCCGCACACGCCGCCACCACGGTCCACACCTACGCGCCGACAGGAGTGGGAGGCGGTACGACGACGTCGCCGGACGTGGCGTCCACCAAGTACCAGGTGCAGGTCGCCGGCACGCCCGTCCAGGCTGCGCAGTACACCGAGAACGGCCACAACTTCGACATCGCGCGCTTCGCGTCGGACTCCCGGACACCGACGATCACGGTCACCCTGCCCAGCACCACGATCGACACGGTGAACATCTACCCGGCGCGCTACTACCCCTCCGGCAGCGTCTCGGTGAGCGCGGACAAGCACACCCTGACGTTCCAGCTGTCGGCCGCCGCCGGGTTGAACCAAGCGATCGTGATGGTCAACGGCGACTCGACCAACGCCACGGGCCAGCCCTACCTGGCAGTCGTCAACGACCCTCTGGAGGACCCGGCGCAGCGCCCGGACACCACGAGCGCACCGGACGGTTCCGGCGTCAACCTCCAGACCGGTGTCCTCAACTTCCAGGAGTTCGCCGCGAAGTACCTCGCCGCGCACCCGAACAGCGCGGCACAGAAGCCTCCCGCCGCGACGACGAGTTCCATGGCCGGCAAGACCGTCAACGGCACCGCCATCCCCGCCGGGCAGAAGACCTCGGCCGGGAGCCTGGTGAGCGCGGGCAGCGCCAATGTGCGCTACCCGAACGTCCGGACGATGGCCGCCACTGACGTCACGTACGCCCTCCAGGCCGCCCTCGACACCATCAAGGCCAACCCCACGGCGCTCAACACGCTCTACTTCCCGAACGGCACCTACGTGTGGTCCGGGCTCCTGGTCAACGGTCTGGACGGCAGCAAGCTCAAGGGCGGCAAGCTGAAGATCTACACCGACGAAGGGGCCCTGCTGAAGAACCGCGTCCAGGCGTACATGGAGGCGTTCGAGCCGGCGATCGGGATCATCAACTCCAGCGACATCGAGATCGACGGCCGGGGCGTCTTCGACGGCGCCGGTGTGGCGAACTACCGCATTGATTCGCACGACGCCTACCGCAGCCAGCACCAGGGCGGCGTCACGGTGATGCACTCGTCGGACATCACGTTCGACGACACCTACGTGCGCGACGCGAAGCAGTGGAACTACGAGACCCACACGGCCAACCGGGTCACGTTCAACAACATCAAGGCCCTCACCCCGTACCGCCAGCCGTGGATCGACGGGACGGACTTCGCCAGCGGCCAGGACATCACCGCCAACGGCGTCTTCACCCTCGGCAACGACGACGCGTTCGCGTCCGGCCACTACAACCCCAGCGACGGATTCACCCCGCTGGCCTCCGGCGTGTGGAACAACTTCCAGCTCGGCACCTCCACCGCCGACGTCCAGGGCTATGTCAACGCGGTGGCCGCCCATGACACCGTCGCCGACGACCTCGGGTTCGACAACTACCACTGGGACCACGCGGACTCGAAGAACATCTCGGTCAGCAACACGCTCAACTGGTCCGTCGCCGCCGGAAACGCGATCCGGATCGGATGGAACGCGTACGGGTTCCGGCTCACCAACTACACGTTCGACAACTTCAACTCCGTGTCACCGGCGGCCGGCGGCATCTTCACGCACAACAGCCCCAAGCCGTACCCGCGGATCCAGAGCATCGTGGTGAAGAACAGCTCGATCGACACTTCCCGGTTCACCCAGGGACCGGTCGCCATCAACGGCGGCAACGGGTCCACCCAGACCATCACCGCCGAGGACCAGGCGACGTACGGACTCGCCCCCAACCCCGACGGATCGGGCAGCACGTACACCTACACCAGGAGTCCGATCGGCACGTTCACCCTCGACAACGTGTGGTTCTCGCGGCAGAACGGGAGCAGTTCGATCACCGGCGTCACGAACGCGACGCTGAAGAACCTTCGGGTCGGGGGCCAACTCGTCCAATACACCAGCCAGTTCCCGCTCACCACGAGTGGGGTCGGCACACTGACCAGCACCTACACGGACGCGAGCGGCCAGACCCGGAACGTCAAGGCCGGCGCTCTCACAGGCGGTGACACCTGGGTGGGCGCGTGGACCGGCGACCAGACCAAGAACAACTCCTCGGACCTGACCCTCATCACCCGCAACACCGGGGTCGGCCTGATGGGCGAGCAGTACACCACCGGATCCGGGGACGGAAAGCTCTCCTACCTCCAGTTCCCCCTCAGCAGCCTCACCAGGGCACCGAGCCAGGCGACACTCCACCTCACCTACGTCGGCCACCGCTATACGTCGGTCCCGTCGACCGACACCGACCAGCTCCTCGTACAGCCCGTCAGCGACACCAC
Organism: Streptomyces sp. NPDC032126; assembly: GCF_055580085.1. NCBI lineage: Bacteria > Bacillati > Actinomycetota > Actinomycetes > Kitasatosporales > Streptomycetaceae > Streptomyces > Streptomyces sp. NPDC032126. The sequence goes on along the minus strand of NZ_JBVIMA010000008.1, from coordinate 92,551 downwards.
CTGCACCAGCGGCGGCACCTCCTGCCCGGTCACCACCATGACCTGGCAGAACCGGCCGAGCTTCACCGCCACCGCCTCCTCCGTCGCCAAGTCGGCCACCGTCACGCTCGGTTCGACCGTCATCCCGGAGGGCGGCGGGACGCACCAGGGCAACGCCGTCGACGGCCGTGACATCACCGTCGACATCACCTCCTTCGTCCAGAACGCCTACGCGGCCAACCAGTCCACGCTTCTGCTGGCCGTCGGCAACGCGGGAGGCACCAACCACGAACTGCGCTTCGTCAGCTCCGAAGGCGCCACCGGCTCCGGAAAGCTCACCAACGGGACCGCCGATATGGCGCCCGGAATCACCGTGACCCCGTAGCCACTCCAGGCCGGTCCGTCCCCGGGGGGCGGGCCGGCCTCAGCTGCCCAGGTGCACTCCCCACCGACAACGGAGTCGACCCATGTCACTGCCCGACCTTCCCCTCAACCGCCGGCGTTTCCTCACCACGGCCGCTCTCGCCGCCGGCGCCACGGCCCTGCCCGGCTTCGTCTTCGCCGACCGGGCCGCAGCGGCCGTACCGCCCCAGGTCACCCTCCCCGACCGCGGCATCTGGGACAACGCCACCGCTTCGGCCTGGACCGACGGGTTCCTGAGCGGAAACGGCGAGTACGGGGCCGTCTACTACGGGGCGCCGACGCTCGAGAAGGTGATCTTCAATCATCACCGGTTCGTACTGCCCAACGGCAGCCGGAGCGTCATGCCGCCGGTGATCTCCGGCAAGCTGGATGCGGCCCGGGACAAGGCGCTGGCCGGTGACTACGCCGGGGCCTCCACGACCTTCGCCAACGGCTGGAGCCTGCGCTGGACCCAGACCTTCCACCCCGGCTACGAACTCCAGCTCAGCACCCCGGGCATGTCCACCGTCAACGACTTCGCCCGCATCACCGACTTCCGCACCGGCGAGATCACCCACACCTGGACCGACCAGTACGGCACCTGGCAGCGCCACGTCTTCGTCTCCCGCGCCGACCAGGTCATCGTCCACGAGCTGCTGCCGGCCCCCGGCCGCACCGTGGACACCACCATCAGCGTCAACACCGCTCTGACGGGCGTGCCGACCAGCGTGTCCTTCTCCACCACCGCCACCGTCACCAGCGGCGACGGCTACCTGAACCTGCGCGGCGCCTATCCCTCCGGCGGCGCCTACGGCTACGAGGGCGTCACCCGCGTCGTGGTCTCCGGCAGCGCCTCCTCCGTCACCGCCGACGGACAGACCCTGGTCGTCGCCAAGGCCACCAAGGTGCTGCTGCTGACCAAGCTCGGCCGGTACGAGACCGCCACCGGCTGGAACAGCCGGCCCCTCCAGACCGCCCTCACCGCGCTGACCGCCGACTACGCCACCCTCCTGGGCCGCCACGCACCGAAGCACCAGGCCATGTACGACCGCTCCAGCATCGACCTCAACGTCTCCGCCGCCGACCGCCGGCTGGCCACCAGCGAGCTCATAGCCCGCCAGAACAGCAACGCGTCCGCCATCGACGTCGCCCTGCTGGAGCGGATGTACGACTCCGGCCGCTATCTCTTCATCAGTTCCAGTGGCGTCTTGCCACCCCGCCTGACCGGCATCTGGACCGGCACCTGGAACGGCTCCTGGGCCGACGATTTCACCACCGACGCCAACATCAACCTGCAGGTCGCCGGCGGCAATATCCTCGACCTCACCGACGCCATGCAGGGCTACTTCGACCTCATCCTCGGCCAGCTCGCCCACTGGCGCGACAACGCCACCAACCTCTACGGCGCCCGCGGCTTCCTCGCCCCGTCCCGCACCGACGGCGAGTACGGGCACATGCTGCACTTCAACAGCGGTAGCTTCCCCGGCGAGGCCTGGACCGGCGGCGCCGACTGGCTGCTCTACCCGCTTCTGGAGTACTACCAGGTCACCGGCGACAGCGCCTTCCTGAAGAACAAGCTCGGCCCGGCCCTGATGGAACTGGCCCTGTTCTACGAGGACTTCCTCACCCGCACCGACGCCGGCGGCAAGGCCGTCTTCGTCCCCTCCTACTCCATGGAGAACACCCCGACCAGCACCAGCCAGGCGTTCTCCATCAACGCCACCGGCGACATCATGGCCGGCCGGCACGCGCTGGAGGCCGCGATCGACGCGGCCAACACCCTCGGCCTGGAGCAGGGCAGCGGCCAGGGCGTGCAACGCTGGACCGCCCTGCTCGCCAAGCTGCCCGACTACACCGTCAACAGCGACGGGGCGCTCGCCGAGTGGTCCTGGCCGGGCCTGACCGACCGCTACAACCACCGGCACGTCCAGCACCTGTACGGCGCCTGGCCGCTGCACGAGATCAACCCCGAGGACAAGCCCGACCTGGTCAAGTACGCGGCCAAGGCCCTGGACAAGCGAGGCGACCAGAACTATTCCGCCCACGGCAGCCTCCACCGGGCGCTGGCCCGCGCCCGCCTGAAGGACGGCCCCGGCGTCTACGGCAACCTGCTGAAGATCTATGGCAAGAACATGGTGTGGCGGTCTCTGATGACGTCCCACAACCCGGACCTGACCACCTACAACTGCGACGCCGCCAACACCATCCCCGCCGTCCTCGGCGAAGCACTCGTCTACACCCGCCCCGGTGTCCTGGAGATCCTCCCCGCTCTCCCCGACCAGCTCACCAAGGGCACCATCAAGGGCGTCCGCGGCCGCAACCGCATCACCGTCCAGTCGCTGTCCTGGGACACGGCCGCCCGCACGGCCACCGTCACGCTCACCTCCGACATCGACCAGAACATCACCTTCATCTGCCGGCGCGGCATCACCTCCATCAGCACCGGCGCGACGGTCACCACGTCGTCGCTGGGCAACCACGCCCGCATCGTGTCGCTGACCGCGGGAACGAGCACCACGATCACGATCGGCCTGCTGACCGGCCCCTTCAAGCTGGTCAACCGCAAGAGCGGCAAGGTCCTGGACGTCTCCGGCTCCTCCACCTCCGACGGCGGGCCCGTCATCCAGTACACGTGGTCCGGCAGCGCCAACCAACAGTGGAAGCTGCTTCCCGACCACGACGGCTCGTTCCGCCTGTCCAACGTCCACAGCGGCAAGGTGCTCGACGTCCCGGCCGGCTCCACCAGCAACGGCACAGCCCTGGACCAGTCGTCGGACACCAACGGCACCAACCAGTGGTGGAAGCTCGTTCCAGCGGCTACCAGCGGCTACTACCGCCTCGTCAACGTCAAGAGCGGGCTGTGCGCAGACGTGCAGAGCGGATCCACCGCCGACGGCGCCAAGATCATCCAGTGGCCCGCCAACGGCGGCCCCAACCAGGAATGGCAGCCAGTGGGGCTGTGACGGCCCTGGGCAGGTGACCGGAGGCGATCCGACTCGCCCTGTCGGGTCGGCGTCGGGATCGCCTCCCCATCCGCCGTGCTTCTGGTGACTGTTCACGCTCTTTGGAGCGTGCGCGGACATCCGAAGCGGGCGATCAGTCCTAGGTTGCCGAAGCGGGTGAATGCGCTGATCTGGTTGCCTCGCAGGGTGAGTACAACCAGGCCGTTGGCCCGCCAGAGGGGTGCGGCGGGGTCCGGTAGGTAAAGGACGAGGGCTGGTTGGCCGTTGGCGCGGGTGGGCACCAGTTTGAGGTCCTGGCCATGGTGGGCTTGCAGGAGGAATTCGCCGACGGCCTCGGGCCCGCGGAGTTCGAAAGGCTCGGGTGGCATGGTGAGCCTGACGTCGCTGGTGATGAGTGCTACAAGTTCGTCCAGGTCCAGGCGCTCGAACGCGGCGACGAACCGGTCGACGATGGCGGCCTCGGCGGGGGAGTGCGGCAACGGCACATCGTCCGGGTCAGGGGTGGGCGGGAGGTTGCCCCGGGCTCGGATGAGCGCGCTGTTGACGGCTGTCGGGGTGGTGCCGAGAATGCCGGCGGTCTCGGCGGCAGAAAAACCGAGCACGTCCCGCAGCACCAGGACGGTTCGTTGCTGGGGTGGCAGGTGCTGCAGGCCAGCCACGAACGACAGGGCGATCGACTCACGTGTCGCGTACCGCGCCTCGGGGCCTGGGGTCAGGCCGCTGAGGTCGTCCGGGTAGGGCTGCAGCCACCACGGCTCGTCGGACCGGACCGGCCCGCTCCAGCGCGTGTCCTGATCAAGCGGGTCAGCCGGTTGCGGGCGGCGGGATTCGCCGCGCAGGTAGTTCAGGCAACGAGTCGTGGCGATCCGGTACAGCCACGCCCGAAGTGATCGGCCGTCGAACCGGCCGATCGAGCGCCATGCGGCCAACAGAGCCTCCTGAAGCACGTCCTCGGCGTCCTGGACGGATCCGAGAATCCGGTAGCAATGCGCCTGCAACTCACGTTGATAGGGCTCGATGAGCTCGCGGAATGCCTCACCGTCGCCGGCCTGTGCGCGGGCGAGGGTCACCTCGGTCATGGCGGACCCGTCCTTTCACCTGTCCAAAGGGCATCTCACTACCCACCTGGGCCGGTGGATTGCGCCTCCTGACAGTGCAACACCGTCTGCGGCGCGAATTCATCGGCGAATCGCCACGACGGCCGGTGTTTCAACCTACGGACCTGATCAGCGACGAACGGAGGCAGACATGACCGCGACAGACCTCAGCAACGACATCGGCGGAGGCCCGGCCGTCGCATCAGGCCAGGTGCGCAGGTGGCGGGCGTTCTCGCTGCTCGCCGTGGCGTGCTTCATGACGGCGGTCGACATGCTGATCGTCAATGTCGCCCTGCCGACGATCGGCCATGAGCTGCACTCCGCGCAGGCGGACCTGCAGTGGGTGGTGACCGCGTACGCGCTCACCTTCGGCGGGTTCCTGCTGCTCGGCGGCCGAGCCGCTGACCTGCTCGGGCGCAGGCGCGTGTTCACAGCCGGGCTGGCTCTGTTCACCGCGGCCTCGCTGGCCTGTGCGCTGGCCGCCGACGGCACGTTTCTGATCATCATGCGCGGTGTTCAGGGCCTGGGCGCCGCCATGGTGCTGCCCGCCGCGCTGTCGATCGTGATGAACATGTTTCCCGAGGGCGCCGAACGTAACAAGGCACTCGGCCTGTGGGGCGCCATCGGCGCCAGCGGCGCGACCGTCGGCGTGCTGGCCGGCGGCGCCCTCACCCGGTACGCGGGCTGGCCGTACATCTTCTATCTGAACGTGATCGTCGGCGGGGCCGCGCTGCTCCTGACCCGGCGAGTGGTGCCGGAAAGCAGGCTGCGAGGAGTACGCCGCCGCTACGACCCGCTGGGCGCCATCACCGTGACAGGTGCCCTGGTGATCCTGGTCTACGCGGTCTCACAGGCACCGACCGTCGGATGGACGGCCGCCCGGACCCTGGCCCTGCTCACGTCCTCGGCGGTCCTACTGGCCGCGTTCGTAGCCATCGAGGCCAGGTCGAAAGCGCCGCTGCTACCGCTGCGGCTGTTCCGGCTGAAGACCCTCGCCGGGGCCAACGCCGTCGGGCTCCTGCTCGGCGCCGGGTTCTACGGGTACATCTTCATCGGCACCCTCTTCATGCAGCAAGTACGTGGATACTCCGCGATGAACACCGGCATCGCCTGGCTCACCGTCGGCCTGACCGGAGTAGTCCTCGCAGGGCCGGCGCAGATGCTCGTCACCCGCACCTCCATCCGCCTGGTGATGGCGGCCGGACTGACCCTGACCGGCGCGGGGATCCTATGGGCGACCCAAGCCCCCGCCCACGGCAACTTCTGGGCGGGCCTGGCCGGGCCCCTCTTCCTCACCGGCTCCGTCACCTGGATCTTCATCCCGGTATCCATCGGAGCCCTGGCCGGCGTCACCGAACGGGACGCGGGAGTCGCTTCCGGCCTCATCGACTCGTCCCAGCAACTCGGCGGCGCGATCGGGATCGCCATCGCCTCCACCGTGGCGGCCACACGGACCCAAGACCTCCAGGCCCGAGGTCACTCCATCACCTACGCACTCACCGGCGGATTCCACACCGCCCTGTGGGTCTGCGGACTCATCACCCTGTCCGCCATCCCCATCGCCTTCCTCCTCATCCGGCGCGCCGGCATCGCCCAGCCCACAACCACCCGGCAGCGCCAAGTCGCGCCCCCGCTGAGCAGCCGTTGATCGGCGAGATCAATGACACCGTCCCCAAGCCCTGCCACACTGGCCGACGGGTCGCCTTTGGCCCCAGGCAACATGGACCGCCCGGGGGTACGAATGGACATCGGACGCGGGTGCGGGGGCCTCATCGCGGTCCTCACGACGGCGCGCCTCCGATCGCTGGGGCGTGGAAGTCCTGAACCCGGGCGCGTCGGGTGACAGGGTCGGCGCTCGTTCTGTTCGCCGGGCCGGTGGCTTCCGGGATTGCGCTGGGCTATCTCACCGGTGGTCGGCTGAGCCGACTGCTGAGTGTGCGCCTGCGTCAGCTGTGGTTGTTGTGGCTCGCGGCTGCTCTACAGATCGTGCAGCTGGCCACCGCCAACAGCCACCTCCTCCGGACGCCCCTTCTGGCATTGGTGTTCGCCCTTTCCCTGCTCTGGCTCGGGCTGAACGTCCGAGGCCGTCCCTGGCCGCTGACGGCCGCCGTGGCGGTTGCCGCTGCCGGCGCCCTGCTCAACGCCCTGGCGATCGCCGCCAACGGCCGTATGCCCTATAGCCCTTCCGCCGCGGCAGCCGCTGGACTGGCCGCCGGATCCCAGACGGCCAAGAACGTGCCCGCAGGGCACACCACGCATCTGCTCGCACTCGGCGACACCATCCCCATCCCGGCACCGCACGCCGTGATCAGCATCGGCGACCTCCTCCTGGCCGCCTCCGCCGTACTGCTCATCTCCACCGCCATGCACCACAACGCCCAGCCCACTCACGCCCGCTACGAACAGGAGACACCATGTCCAAAACCCTCACCTGGCAACGCCTGACCCTCATCGCTTTCACGCTCGCCAGCATCGCCGCCCTGCTCTACACGCTCGGTGCCCCCGACGTGACCGGCGGTTGATCACTCCAAGCACGCCGGCAATACCGACCCCGAAGGAGCCCACATGCTGCGCACGATCCCCTGGCAACGCCTGGCCGTCGTCGCTTTCACGCTCGCCAGCATCGCCGCCCTGCTCTACACGCTCGGTGCCCCCGACATGACCGGCGGCTGACCCGTCCGCGCCCGGAACCATCCCCGTCGACGCATGACTTCGGCGGGGATGCGGGCCCAGCCGGCCCCCACTCCGGAGCCCATCAGTACCGCGGCGACCGTCCGGGAACCCATCACGGCGCGAGCACCTACGAACATGCGGCGGCCGCCCGGCCCCATCGGCGTCAACCAGGGCAGGGCCGTGGCCGTCGGTGTCGCGCCTCCACTCCCGCGCAGCGTGATGAGCTGCGCGCCGCAATCACCACCTACTTGACCCGCGCCACCAGTGCACCGCGCACCCTTGCCCCCCGCCCTCTGTGTCGGCGGTGTTGCCGCCCTAGGCCTTGGCGGCCTGGATGCGCTCGGCCTGCTCCCGCAAAGCGGTCCCCGCCTGACGCTAGAGGGCATGCCGGCCTCAACGGCCACACACTCGGCCGCTCCCGCGTCCGCTCGCGCAGCTCGGCAGCCACGGGTCCTGGGCACGCCCCGCGGGACGGAGGCGATCGCCGGCAGGCACACCGCGGAACGCCTGTCTACGAACGCAGGGTCCCGGCGGTCTCGATGAACAGTTCCGCGATGGCCTGGGCCGACGGTGTCGGCGGGTTGTCGCGCAGCCGGGTGAGCAGGATGCGGCGAACCGGGGCCGAGGGGCCAAGGTCGATGGTGGTGACGTCATCGCGCAGGCCGGCCAGGGCGAACCTGGGGGCGAGCGTAATGCCCAGGCCGACCGCCGCCATGGCCTGGGCCTCCTGGTAGTCGTGTGCCCGGTAGGCGATCTTCGGCTCGAAGCCGGCGGCACGGCAGCTACGGTTGAGCAGCTCGGCGACCGGGTGATCGCCCCGAACGATCCAGCTCTCCTCGGCCAGTTCCTCAAATTCGGCGGAGTGCCGGGCGGCGAGCGGATGGCTGGTGGCGACGACCAGGCAGGTGTGGTCGTCCAGCAGATGGATGACATCGAGGTTGGTCTCGTCCAGGCGCCGCCACGGGTAGTCCCACATCAAGGACAGCTCGATCTCCCGGCTCTCCAGGAGGTCCATCAGGCCGGCGTTGCGGTCGCTGTGCACGGCCAGCTCGACCTGCGGGTACCGGGTGCGAAAGGCGCGCACGACGTGGGGCAGCAGGGATGCGGCGATGGTGGGGAAGGTGCCGATGTGCAGGGTTCCGCTGTGCAGGCCCGCGATGTCGTCGAGGGATCGGCGTGCGGCCCGCAACTGGCGATCGATCCGTGCGGCATGCTCGGCCAGCGTGCGGCCGGCCTCGGTGAGCGTGACGCCCCGGGGGTGCCGCTCGATCAGCGGCTGCCCGGCCTCCGCTTCCAGCCGGCTTATCTGCTGGGACACCGCCTAGGGCGTATAGCTCAGGGCGATCGAGGCCGCGGTGATGGAGCCCCGGCGAGCCACCTCGGCCAGCACCAGCATGCGGCGTACGTCGAGGCTCATCCCAACCGCCTTAAGCACTTATGAAAGCAGCTTCAATTTCTTTCGATTGTACTGATGGCACTGCTGGCGCATCGTCGTACTGACCGGCAGGCGGGCCGCGCAGCCGTCGACCTGCTCACCGGAACTGATGGGAGTACACATGACCGAGCAGTGGGACGTCGTCGTGGTCGGCGGCGGGAACGCCGGCTTCAGCGCGGCTCAGTCCGCCCGACAGCAGGGAGCACGGGTGCTGCTGCTGGAGAAGGCCCCCCGCCAATGGGCCGGAGGCAACTCCTACTTCACTGCCGGGGCGATGCGTACCAGCCATGGCGGGCTCACCGACCTCACCTCGCTGGTAGAGCCACTTCCCGAGGACCGCGCGGGACGCGTCGACCTCGCCCCCTACACGGACGACGACTTCCTCGCCGACCTGACCCGGGTGACCCGGGGGAGGACCGATCCCGAACTCGCCGGGATCCTGGTCGGTGAGTCCCGCGAGGCGATGACCTGGTTGCGCAGCCTCGGCCTGCGGTTCGAGCTCATGTTCCACCGGCAGGCTTACGAGGTGGACGGGCGCTATCGGTTCTGGGGCGGACTGGCCGTCGGCGTGGTCGGCGGGGGCAAAGGAATGATCGACCAACACCTTGCCGCCGCCGATCGCAGCGGCATCGAAGTCCGCTTCGACAGCCCCGTCACCGGCCTGGCCACCGGATCCGACGGCTCCGTCCGCGGCGTGGTGCTCGCCGACGGGCAGCGCATCGAGGCCGACGGCGTGGTACTCACCAGCGGTGGCTTCGAGGCCAACCCGCAGATGCGGGCCGGCTATCTGGGTGCGGGCTGGGACCTGGCCCTGGTGCGCGGAACCCCGTACAACACCGGCGACGGCATCCGCATGGCCCTGGCGGCCGGCGCGCAACCCTACGGCCATTGGAGCGGCTGCCACGCGGTGGCCTGGGACAGCAAGGCCCGAGCGACCGGCGACCGGGAGCTGACCAACCAACTCACTCGCGGCGGCTACCCGTTCGGCATCGTCGTCAACGCCGAGGGCCGCCGGTTCGTCGACGAGGGAGCGGACTTCCGCAACTACACCTATGCCAAGTACGGTGCCGAGATCCTCAAGCAACCGGCAGGCGTCGCCTACCAGCTCTTCGACGCGACGTCCGTACCGCTGCTGCGCCCCGAGGAGTACGCCTCGGCGGGTATCACCAGGGTGGAGTCCGACACCGTGGAGGGCCTGGCCAAGGAACTCGGCATGGACGAGGGCCGACTGGCGGAGACGGTCGAGCGGTTCAACGCCGCCGTTGTCCCCGGTCGCTTCGACCCGACGGTCAAGGACGGCTGCCGGACCGAGGGCATCGCCCCTCCCAAGTCCAACTGGGCCCAGCCGCTGGCCACTCCTCCGTACGTCGCCTTTCCGGTGACCTGCGGCATCACCTTCACTTTCGGCGGGCTGCGGATCGACGCCGACGCGCGCGTGCTGGACCTGAGCGGCCGCCCCGTCCCTGGGCTGTACGCGGCCGGCGAACTCGTCGGCGGGCTCTTCTGGTTCAACTACCCTGGCGGCTCCGGCCTCACCGCCGGTTCGGTGTTCGGCAGGCGCGCCGGGCGCTCAGCAGCCGCCGACACGCGTTGACAGCGCCTAAGTAGACACCCAACATGAAGAGATCCGAGTCTGAGGGAGGCTCCGGAGTGCCCGAGTTGGACGGGCATTCAGAAGTCCGGCGGCACCGGGTCGCTACGGTGCCCACGCCCGTAGTGCCGCATCCACCACCGCGTCGACCGTGTCGTGTCCGAGCCGGGCGCCCACGAGGAACCGCTGGTAGACGAGCGGGCCGACGGTCGTCATGGCGAACGTCTCGGCTGTGACGTCGTCGCGCAGGTGCCCCCGGGCGACGGCCGTGGTGATGGCGGGGCGCAGGGCATCGACGAACTGGGTCAGGAGGGTATGGCGGAGGTGCCGCATCCCCTCGTCGTGCTGGGCCCCGCCCAGTACGGCGGCGAGTACGGCCCCGGCCTGGGCGTCGTCGAGCCGCTCGCCGAGCTGGCGCAGGTAGTGGATCAGCTCGGCGCGCGGTTCGGCACCGGACGCGCCCCGCACGTCCTCGGGTGCCGGTGACAGGGGCGGCATACCGGCCTCCAGTGCCGCCAGACGCAGGCCGAGCAGCTCCGGCCAGTGGCGGTAGACCGTGGCCCGACCGACTCCTGCGCGGGCGGCCACCGCCTGGTGCGTGACGGCCTCCAGGCCCCCCTCGGTGAGCAGCTTGGTGGCTGCAGACACCATGGCCTGGCGGCTGCGCACCTGTCGTGGATCGGTTCGCTCCTCCGGCATGCGCCACCCTTCGTGTGAGACAACTTGCCTCACATGCTAGTCGCAGGGTGTCTCGGTCCGCAGGCGTCGTGGGCCGGCCGATCGCTTGCCTCGCGGGCGCGCCGGACCAGGGCGTACGAGCGGTTCGTCTGGCGCATGACCAGGGTCTGGAGAGCGAGGCGGAGTCCCCGGTCGACATCGCCTCCGACCATGAGCCAGAAGTCGGCGGCGTGATCCGCGTACGCCTCCGGGTGACGCGTCACCAGTTCCTCGTAGCGCACCGCCGCCCGGTCCCGCCATGGCTTGGCCTCCTGGTAGTGGCGGCCGGCCGCTCGCAGGGTGAGCGCGAGGTGGGCGGCGTACTCGGGATCGTCACTCGTCTCCACGAGCGGGCGCAGGCAGGCGACCGCGGTCTCGGGGTCGCCCAGGAGGAGGTGTACCTCGGCGAGATGGCCGGTCGCCGGTGCATAGCCTGGCGTGCTCCGCCTCGGCGGTCTCGCCCCGCTGTGCCTGGAGGACGGCCAGCGCCGACAGCATCCTGAAGTCGGACGGGCGGGGGGCCGCGCTCCGCAGCAGTTCGTGGGCTTCGGCATGACAGCCGACCGCCCGCAGGATCGCTGCCCGTTCCGTGTCCAGGGTGGCCTGCGCCGCGCCGGCCCGGCCCGCCGCGTCGAGGTCGGCCATGGCCTCGGCGAAACGGTGCAGGGTCGCCCGGGTGCGGGCCCGGGCCAGCAGGGCGGCACTGTCGTCAGGCGCGCTGCACACCATGCCTTCGGAGAGCTGTGCGGCCCGCTCGTAGTCGGCGACGCGGCCCAGGAGGTGTCCGCGGAGTGTGAGGAGGTCGACCAGGGCCGCCTGTTGTGCGACGGCGAGGGGCGCGGTCGAGCCGGCCCGGCTCACGGGCGCCGCCCTGCCGTCGATCTGGGCCGACAGGTTCACCAGGGCCAGGGTGCCGTTGGTCGTGACCGGTTCCCGGTCGGCGTGCACGGGCCGGCCCGTCATGCCGCTTCCACCTCGGGTTCCGGTGGGGCGAGCAGAGCGGTCATCAATGTCACGAGATCCGGCGGGCTCGGGTTGGGGGCCACGAGGTACGGGAAGTCGTGCGTGGCCGGCCGGGTGGCCTGGTCGACGCCGTCGCTGATGCGCGGGCTGTCGACGCCGCCCACCAGGAGGGTGTAGAGGGTGTCCACGATGTCGTCGTTGGGCGCACGGCCGCCGCAGGTCGCGTGGGGGCGTCCGGCGAGCAGCGCGGTCTCGATCTCGAAGCAGCTGTCCTCGGCGAACGGCTTGGAGATGTCGACGACGAGGAAGTCGGCCAGGAGGAGTTCCGTCAGCGGGTGGGTGCCCTGGTCGTCGGGCGGCCAGACGAGCTCTCCGTCGAGACGGTCGAAGAAGGCCAGGTTGGCGTTGAACCGCGCCCGGTAGGCCTCGGCGTAGTCCGGTCGTAGAGCGAAGGCATCCTCCTCGTTGTAGAGGTCTCGGATCTCCAGGTCGCTGTTGACGGGGTCGTAGCTCTTGCTCGCCAGGACGGCATTCTTGATCTCGGGTCGGCCCATGCGTTCGAGCCGGACCGGGCGCCCGCCGGACGTCACGGTCTCGCCGACGACGCCGAGCAGGGGGCCGCACTCCAGGCCGAACACCACCTCGGGGTCCACCTCGACGACGATGCTCACCACGTTCGTCCCTTCGAGGACGTTGTCGGCGCCGGGACGGACGGCCGGCTTTTGCGTGACGTCGGCGGCCAGAACGCCTGCGAGGTCGATGAAGAACGGGTCGAGTCGTGGTCCGGCGAAGATCCTCAGACCTTCGGCCTCGGTGGGCTTCTCGTCGCCGACCAGGAACAGGACCTGCTCACCGCTGGACGTGGTGCAGGTCCCTAGCTGGACCGGTTCGTCGCTGCCGGGGATCCGGCCGGGCGCGGCGAAGGTGAAATCGAGGCCGTACTCGGTGTCGCCGACCGTGAACGCGGCCCGGCCCGCCGCCTGCTCGACCGGCCGGACCCGGAAGCGGTAGGTGATCGCGTCGGAGAACAGCGCGGTGGGAGCGGCGGCAGGAAACACGTCGAGGACGAGTACCAGGCAGCCGGGGCGGTCCGGGCTGGGAAAGGCGAAGACGTCGGCGATGTCGGACGCGGGGTCGAAGAGGATGCGCGGTCCGGAGAAGTGATCCGCCATCGGGAACTCCTTCGAGTGACGGGTGGGTCGAGGTGCCCCACCTATGAGACACGATGACTCACAGATGCGCTGTGGGTCAACCTGTCTCATAGTGACGCGAGTCATGTGACCGCTCGCGAGTGGTGCGTTGACAAGCCGAAGGAGCAAACTGATGATGTAATCAGTCCTGTGGAGATGGTCAGAAAGTGGGGCTCGTCCCGCTTGCATGCTGCCCCGCAGTGGCCTATTTGTGGCGATACGTAACGTGTTGCCGCCCATGCCCAAGGAGAGGCGCCATGAGCGAGACAGACCTGCACGCCAAGTTCCAGCAGTTCCCCGATGCCGTCCGCGAGAAGGTCGAGACCGCACTGTCGGACGCCAAGATCGCCCTCAAGCTCAAAGCCGCCGAGATCCTCGCCGACAAGGAGGAGATGGCCGAGCACGCCGTCACCACCGCCGGCCGGATCGGCGCCAAGAGCGGTGAGGTGTCCGAGCTGACCACGATCCTGCCGCTGAAGCCCAACGGTGCCGCGCGGCTGCGGAAGTTCTTCGGTCTGGTCGGCGGGAACCTGGCGGGCGCAGGCCAGGTCGGCACCCTGCACAACATGCGGTTCGTGTTCCTCGACAACGACACGAAGCTGCTGTTCGCGACCGCCTTCGACGGCGAGTGGGACCCTTACATCGACGACTTCGCGACGAAGATCCCCGAGTTCATGGACTACCTGTTCAGCAACGTGGAGGGCTGGCCCGGGATTACCTCGCCGGACGTGAAGGACTTCATCGTCAAGTACCAGATCCCGGCGGAGGCGTGGTTCGTCGCCCACCCCAACCTCACCGTCGCGGAGGGCCACCGGCTCAAGCGGCAGGAGGCCGCCGTGCAGCGTTTCCTCGCCGACCTCAACTGAAGGCAGGAACGCCATGCCTTCCCCGCTGTTCCGGCGGCTGCGCCGCCCGCCCACCCTGGACCTCGACGACATCCAGGCGACGTTGCTGCGGGCCCGGCCCGAGCCCTACTTCGGCACCCACGCGATCCTGGAGATCACCGAACCGGCCGCGGGCAAGGAACTGCTGCGCCGACTGGCGCCAAGGGTGACCTCGGCGGCACGCTGGGACGAGCCGCAGCCGTCCTGGCTGGCCCTCGCCCTCAGCTATCAGGGTCTGGTCGCACTGGGGCTGCCGGAGACCTCACTGGCCTCCTTCCCGGCCAATTTCCGCGCCGGGATGGCGGCTCGCGCCGAGCGGCTGCGGGACACCGGCGTGAACGCGCCGGACCGCTGGGAGTTCCCCTTCGGCACCCCGCGCGTGCATGTCGCCGTCACGGTGTATGCCGCGAGCGAGGACGACTGGCGGGCCGAAGTCGCCGCGTACGAGAAGGAGTTGGGCGAGGTCCCGGGCGTAAAGCTGCTGTCGCACCAGGACTTCGCGGCCGACGGGTTCAACGTCTTCGGCTACCGGGACGGGTTTAGCCAGCCGGTGGTCGAGGGCAGCGGCGCCGAACCCCTGCCCGGTGACGGACGGCCCATCAAGGCCGGTGAGTTCGTCCTCGGCTATCCGAGCGAGACCGGTGTACCGCTCCCCGTACCGGCTCCGGACGTCCTGGGCCGCAACGGCACGTACGTCGTCTTCCGCAAGTACCACTCCCACGTCGCGGCCTTCAACAAGTGGCTGCACGACAACGCCTCCACCGAGGCCGAACGCGAGCTGCTGGCCGCCAAGTTGGTCGGCCGCTGGCGCAGCGGCGCACCCCTAGCCCTCTCGCCCGACCGCGACACCCCCGCGATCGGTGAGGACCCGAACCGGATCAACGACTTCGACTACTCCGCCGACCCGCGCGGACTGCGCACCCCGCTCGGCTCCCACATCCGCCGGATGAACCCGCGCGACACCAAGCTGACGGTCCTCACCGACGTCAACATCCGCCGCATCATCCGGCGCGGCACCTCCTACGGCACCCCGCTGCCCCCGGACCGCCTCAAGGACGACGGCCGGCCGCGCGGCCTGGACTTCATCGCCCTCGGCGCCCGCGCCATCGACAACGTCGAGTTCCTCCAGAGCGAATGGGTCGGCTCCGGCAACTTCATGGGCCTGGGCAAGGAGAAGGACCCGATGATCTCGCTCCAGGACAAGGGCGCCTACTTCACCGTGCCCGGCACCCCGCCACGCCGGGTGCAGAACATCCAGTCCTTCAACACCCTCCTCGGCGGCGAGTACTTCTTCATGCCCAGCCTGTCCGCCATCCGCTGGCTCAGCAGCAGCTGACCCCCACCCCGCGCGGAGACACTCCCCATGACCTCGTACGTCCGCTACAGCCCCGACCTCGAACAGCCCTTTCCGGACGAGGACGAACTCGTCCGCCAGGTCGTCGCGGCCATGGGCAAGGCCAACCAGCAGGTCGCCGACAAACACCGCCACGGCCTGCGCGACGCTCACGCCAAGAGCCACGGCGTCCTCGCCGGTGAGCTGCGCATCCAGCCCGACCTGCCCGCCCACCTCGCCCAGGGCCTCTTCGCCGCACCGGCCACCTACCCGGTGATCGTCCGCTTCTCCTCCGCCCCCGGCGACCTGCGCTCCGACCAGGTGCCCGTCCAGCGTGGCCTCGCGATGAAGGTGATTGGCGCCCCCGGCCCCCGCGCCCTCGACGACGGCTTCACCACCCAGGACTTCCTCCTCGTCAACCACCCCACCCTGCCGTTCGGCAACATCGCCGAATACGCCAAACTCCAGGGCATCCTGGAGAAACAGCCCGGCCAGAGCGACCAGCAGCTCCAGCTCACCGGCGCGGCCGCCCGAGTGGCCGCCAAGGCCCTCACGCGCGTCGGACGCCCGCTCCCGCCGGCTGTCGAGACCCTGGCCGCCGCCAACGACCACATCCTCGGCGAGACCTTCCACTCCATGGCCGCACTGCGCTACGGCGACCACGTGGCGAAGATGTCCGCCGCGCCCCGCTCGGCGAACGTCAAAGCCCTCACCGGCAGCCACGTCGACAAGAAGGCCGGCGAGTCCGCCCTGCGCGACCTCGTCGTCGACTTCTTCGCGCACAACAGCGCCGAGTACGACATCCGCGCCCAGCTGTGCACGGACATCGACCGGATGCCGGTGGAGGACGCCTCCGTCCTGTGGCCCGAGGAACTGTCACCGCACCAGACCGTGGCCGTGCTCCATCTGCCCGCCCAGGACGCCTACAGCGACGCCCGCCGCCGCTACGCCGACGACGTCCTCTCCTTCAGCCCCTGGCACGCCCTGGAGGCCCACCGCCCGCTGGGCTCGATCATGCGCTCCCGCCGCGCCGCGTACCCCGCCTCCAGCGGCTTCCGGCACCGCTTCAACGGCATCGAGCCGCAGGAGCCGTCCGACATCAAGGAGCTGCCCGCCTGACCACATGTCCCGATCGACTCCGGATGCTTCCGCGGGTCGGTCGGGACTCGCGTGCCAGAATGGAGAAGTCCGTTCTCCGCCCTGTCTTCTTCGAGGTTCCTTTCGTGTCCCAGCCCGTCGGCCGTGTGCCCCAGCGACGCAACGCACGGTCCAACCGGGCCCGGATCCTCGCCACCGCCCGCCAGGAGCTCGGGCGGAACCCCGACATCACCCTGGAGGAACTCGCCCGCGCCGCCGGTGTCGTACGGCGCACGCTGTTCGGGCACTTTCCCGGCCGGGCGGCACTCCTGGACGCGCTGGCCGAGGAGGCCGCCGAGGCGCTCCAGGCCGCCGTCGCGGTCGGCGCGGGGGCGATGGAACCGGCCGACCGGGCGCTCGCTCACTTCACGTTGTCGCTCTGGCCCGTGGGGGACCGCTACCGGATGCTTCTGGCGCTGGCCCGAAGGGACCTCGGCATGGACCGTGTCGCCGGGATCCTGGAGCCCGCCCGGGTCAGGGTCGCGGCCATCCTGGAGCAGGGACAACGGGACGGCGTCTTCCACACCCACCTGCCGGCCTCGGTGCTGAGCGTCGGCCTGGAGGCGATGACGGTCGCCCTGCTGGAGGAGGTCAACACCGGGGCGCTGGAGGACGACGGCACCCGGGTGGCCGTCACCACGCTCATCGCGGCGGGTGTGCCGGAGAAGCGGGCGCGGATCGTCGTCGACGAGGTGGCCGCCGCCGAGGGGTGAGATCGCCCCTGCAGCACGACGTGACCCCGGTGCGAAGCGCCGGGGTCTTCAGCGTGTCGACGTAAGCCTGGTCCCGGGGGGATCTGGACGGCGACGGCAAGCACAAAAAGGGGACGGTGCCGGGTGTCCCTCCCGGCACCGTCCCGGGGCCGTGCGCCGCTCAGGCACAGCCCGTCCTGGGGGTGGAGGAGGCCGGAATCGGGGTTCCGGCCTCCGGTGAACGCGGCTCAGGCGTCCACGGTCTCGGTCTGCTCCTCGGTAACCGGTGCCGCATCTGCCTCACCGTGCTTGGCGGTGTGCTTGCGGCCGGGCAGGACGGCGATGACGATCAGGGTGCCGGCGGCCATGATGATGCCGCCGATGAGGCTGGTGTGGGCGATGGCGTGGGCGAAGGACTCGTGCACCGCCCCCAGCAGGGTCTGGGCCTGTTCGGCGCCGCCCTGGGGGTTCTTGGCGACCTGTTCGGCGACCGCGACGCCGCCGCCGACGGAGTCCTTGGCGGTGTCCATGGCCTCGGCCGGGAGGTGGCCGCCGACCAGGTCGGTCAGCTTGTCCTTGTAGGACGTGGCCAGCAGCGAGCCGAGGATGGCGATGCCCAGCGAGGCACCGAGTTCCAGCGCGGTGTCGTTGGCCCCGCCGCCGACGCCCAGCTCCGACTCGGGGAAGGAGCCCATGATGGTGTCGGTGGCCGGCGACAGGCTCAGGCCGATGGCGAAGCCGAGCAGCAGCAGCGGGGCCAGGAAGTCGGTGTAGGTGGAGCCGGAGTCGATCCGCGTGAGCAGGAAGACGCCCACGGTGCCGATCACCATGCCGGTGCCGACCACGATCTTCACGCCCAGCTTCGGAGCGAGCCTGCCGGTGACGGCGGCGCCGACGAACACGGATCCGGCCAGTGGCAGCAGGCGGATGCCGGTCTCCAGGGCGTTGTAGCCGAGGACGAACTGCAGGAACTGGGTGGAGTAGTAGATCGAGCCGAAGGTGCCGAAGAAGAAGAACAGCACCGCCATCATCGAGCCGCCGAAGGGACGCTCGGTGAACTTGCGCACGTCCAGCATCGGGTTGGGGTGCTTCAACTCCCAGGCCACGAAGGCCAGCAGACCCACCCCGGCGACCACGGCCGCGGTGATCGGGCCGACGCCCCAGCCGAAGTGCGGGCCCTCGATGGTCGCGTAGACCAGGCAACCGACCGACACGATCGACAGCAGACCGCCGACGTAGTCGATCCGGCCCATGCCCTCCGCCTTCGACGGCGGCACCAGCAGCAGGGCGCCGACGACGCCGAGGACGGCGATGGGCACGTTCATCAGGAAGGTGGAGCCCCAGGCGTGGTCCTCCAGCAGCCAGCCGGCGGCCAGCGGACCAGCGGCGATGGCAAGGCCGGAGGTCGCAGACCAGGCGGTGATCGCCTTGGCGCGCTCGGCACGCGGGAACATCGCGACCAGGAGCGACAGTGTGGCCGGCATGACGACGGCGGCACCGACACCCATGATCGCGCGGGCGGCGATGACGAGGTTCGTCTCATCGACCAGGCCGCCCATCACCGAACCTCCGGCGAAGATCAGCAGACCGAGGACGAGGGCGCCGCGGCGGCTGTACTTGTCGCCTATCGCGCCCAGCACGAGCATCAGCGCGGCGTAGGGGACGGTGTAGCCGTCAATGACCCACTGCAGGTCACTGCTGCTCAGCCCCAGGTCCTTGGTCATGTCGGGGGCGGCCACGATCAGTGACGTGTTCGCCATGACGACGATCAGCAGGCTCAGGCACAGGACCAGCAGGGCCCACCAGCGCCGGTGGTAGGGCTCCGTCATCTTCTCGACGGGTGTCTTCGGAAAGAGCGGCATGGTCAGGCTCCTCGGCAGGAGGTGAAGCGGAGGCTTCGGGGGTGCGGAATCGAGTGGATCGGTGCACGTGAGGCCAGGAGGGGCCCTGCACCGGGGCCATTAATTGCCCACTGATGTGCAGACTAGTTTATTGCCCGTCGGTGTGCAACTATCGAGTCGCCCTCCCCCCCGTCGACCGGAGGCCCGACATGATCCACGCACCTGTGTCAGCCCCTTCGGGACGCAGCCGAACCCTGCTCACACGGGCCCGCATCCTCGAAGCCGCCCGGCAGGAACTCGGCCGCGACCCGGACGCGAGCCTCGGTGACATCGCCGAGGTGGCAAGGGTGGTGCGCCGTACGGTCTATGGCCACTTCAACGGCCGGGCCGCGCTGGTGGAGGGGCTGGTGGAGGAGGCCACGCGGGCCTTGCGGCAGGCGCTCGCGGTCCCGCGCGCGCCGGTGGCGGATGCCGTCACGGAGTTGGCGCGCTTCGTCCTCGCGGTGTGGCCCGTCGGAGATCGCTACCGCATCCTGCTCCGACTCGCCCCCCAGGACCTCGGGGCCGATCGTCTCTCTGAAGTCCTGGCCCCCGCACGGGACATGGCGGAGTCGATCATCGGCCGGGGGCAACGGCAGGGCGCCTTTCAGACCGGCGTACCCCCGGTCGTCCTGGCCCGGGCACTGGAGGGGTACCTGCTAGGGCTTCTGGACTGCGTGAACAGCGGGGCCTGGAGCGACGACGGCACCGGCACCGCGACCGCCGCCCTGATCGCGATGGGCGTGAACGCCGGCCAGGCCGCCACCTGTGTCCGGGGGCTCGTCCAGCCCGCGAACGACGCCGCGTAGGCGCACTGCCCCAACACCACTCGAAGAGGAGAACGATGTATCAGTCCCACCGCGACGACGAGCCCTACTACGGCGACGGCGCCGTGTATGCGAGCCCCCCGACCCGGACCAGACGGCGCATGATCATCGCCGCCACGTCCCTGGCCGCCCTGCTGGTCGGCGGAGTCTCGGTCGACCGGATCGCCGCGGCTCGCGCGGAGAGCCGTACGGCCAAGGCGTTCCAGGACGGCATGGGAACCGCCGATCGGCCGTCGGTGCAGGTCAAGGGATTTCCCGTACTGAACCAACTGGCTGCGGGCAGCCTGGACCACGTCGACCTGACCGCCCACGACATTCCGGCCGGCGGCACCACCCGGCCGCTCCCGGTGACGAGGCTGACGGTCGGGATGGACGGGCTGAAAACCTCGGGGAGCGCCGACGAGGCTCACGCGGACAGCGTCACAGCGACCGCGTTCCTGTCGTACGCCGACGTGTCGAGCGCGCTCGGCGTGCAGGTGTCACAAGGGGACGAGCCCGGCCGGATCAACGCGACCGCGAGCCTGCCGCTCGCGGGTGACGTGACCGTGAGCGCGGCCGTCTCGGCGGCGAGCGGCAACCGCATCGCCTTCACGGACGTACGCGCGGAGCAGGGTGAACTGCTCCCTCCGCTGAAATCACTGCTCGACAGGGCCCTGGACGAGCCCATACCGCTGCGGAACGTGCCCGTAGGGCTCCGCCTGCGCTCGGTCACCACCACCGAGGACGGAATCGACGCCCGCTTCACAGGCCGCTCGGTCACCTTCCGCCCGGATGCGTCGTCCGCGTGAGGTCAGGCTGCGTCAGTGGCGTCGGGCAAGGGGCGCCGCATGACGTCAGGCGGCGTCGGGCAAGGGGCGCCGGGCGACCTCGTGCGCTTCGTCCGCGGGTAGGCCCAGCATTCGCAGGACCATCTCGGCGAGGTTGATCGCGGCCTCGTCGCCGTCCACCTCGGGGCGGGTGAACCGCAGTTCCACCAGGGACAGCAGGGTGCCGCCCAGTGCGGACAGGGCGACCACGGGGTCGACGGGCGTGAAGCGGCCGGAGGCGATGCCGATCTGGAGATCACGCAAAGCGCGTCGGGACAGTCCCTTGCCCGAGTGGATGTGCCCGAGGCCACGGCGGCGCAGGACCTGCATCAGCTCCGGGTGGGTGTCGGCCATGCGGGCACTGAGCCGGAAGCCGGCCGCGACCAGCTCCGCCGGGTCGTCGATCCCCGTCAGGCGCTCGTCGAATTCCTGCCCGAACTCCTCGAGGGCGTCGACCACGGCCGTCTCGAACAACTCCGCCTTGGAGTCGAAGTGGTTGTAGAAGGAGCCGAAGCCCACGTCCGCGCGCTCGGCGATCGCCTGGATGCTCGCGCTGGTGTCGCCGCTCTCGGCGAGGATCTGCCGGGCCGCTCGCACGAGAGCCCCACGGGTCTCTGCGCGACGCCGCTCGAACCGGTTGCTGGGCGGGGCTGACGTAGACATGCGCAGATTCTAACGGTCGCCCCACGGCGATCGCAGTCCTGATGAATTCATCATTTCCTGCCGCGAACATCTTGACGACGGAACTGTCACAGTTGATGATTTCCTCATTACGGCAATGTTGCTCGGAGGGCACCATGTCTGAAACCCGCGTCAACGGGGCCGACGTCATCACGGCCCACCAGGACCTCCACAGCGAGCAGGGCGCCCTGCGCGGCGAACACCCGGGCCGTTCCCGGAACCCCGTGATCAAGGTGGCGGACCTGGCCTGGCTGGAGTTCGAGAAGCCCGACCTGGACCGGGCAGAGGTCTTCGCCCGCGACTTCGGCTTCGGCGTAGCCGCCCGCACCGCGAGCGAGCTGTGGCTGCGCGGCACCTTCGCGGGCTCACCCTGCATGGTGATCCGCCGTGGTCGTACGTCCCGCTTCATCGGTCCGGCGTTTCGCGCCGCCGAGCGGGCCGACCTGGACCGGCTGGCCCGCGCCACGGGCCGGGACGTACGGGACGCGGATGTGCCCGGCGGTGGCAAGGCGGTCGACCTGCTCGACCCGTCCGGCTTCCCCGTCCGGGTCGTGCACTGCGGCGAACAGCTCCCCGCCCTGCCGGAACAGCGGCCGCTGCTCCTCAATTTCGGTACGGATCACCGTCGTACCAACGCCACCCAGCGGCCGCCGCGCGAGCCGTCCCGCATCCAGCGCCTGGGCCATGTGGTGCTGGAGACGCGGGTGTTCGGCCGGGCCCTGGACTGGTACCTGGACACCCTCGGCATGATCGTGTCCGACTTCCTGTTCCTGGACGGGCAGCGCGGGCGCGGGCCGACGATGGCGTTCATCCGCTGCGACCTCGGCAGCGTGCCGGCCGACCATCACACCCTCGCGATGCACCTGGGACCCGGCACCGGCTACGTCCACTCCGCCTACCAGGTCACCGACCTCGACTCCATCGCCGCCGGCGGTGAATACCTCAAGGAGCGCGGATACAAGCGCAGTTGGGGTATCGGCCGGCACATCCAGGGCAGCCAGCTCTTCGACTACTGGCGCGACCCCGACCACTTCATGCTGGAGCACTTCGCCGACGGCGACCTGTTCTCCTGCGACGTCGAGCCCGGCTGGGCGCCGATGTCGACCAGCGGCCTGGCCCAGTGGGGCCCGCCGGCCACCCGCGACTTCCTCGGCGCCAGTCCCTCCCCGCAGCGCATCCGCGACGTCATCGAGGCCTTGCGCGGCGACAACGAGATGGACCCGGCACGACTGTTCGGCCTGCTCAAGGCCGCCAACTCCTGACCCACTTCACAGAGAGCCATGTCATGAGCACCAATGTTCTGCGCACCGCCGACGGCTGGTGGGTCGTCCGTGGCGACCGGGCCGTCCCTGTCGAGACCAAGGCCGACACCACCGCCGAACTGGTGGCCGACCGCGCCGCCGTCCGGGAGGCCGCCGCCTCCGGCGAGCCCGGCACGCCCGTCGCCGACCTGGTGGCGCTCTCGCCGGTCACCACTCCATGCCGGGTGGTCGCCCAGATGGTCAACTACCGCAGTCACGCCCGCGATTCAGGCTTCAAGGGCGACATCCCGCCCGCGTTCTTCCGCAAGGCGTCCGGCTCGGTCAGCGGCCCCGGCGACGCCGTCGTCCGGCCGTCGCACGTGAAATTCCTCGACTACGAGATCGAGTTGGGCCTCGTCGTGGGCGCGCCCCTGCCCGTCGGCACGGTCGTCGAGGAACGGGACCTGCCGTCGTACGTCGCCGGACTGGTGATCACCAACGACGTCAGCGCCCGTGAGGTGCAGCTGACCAAGACGCAGTTCTACGAGAGCAAGTCGTACCCGACCTTCACGCCGACCGGTCCGTACCTGTCGTTGCTGGAGCCGGAGGACTTCGCCCATCTCCTGGACTTGCGGCTGAAGTTGAGTGTCAACGGCGAGCTGCGCCAGGACCGCACCCTGGCCGACATGATCGTCCGCCCGGCGCAGGCGCTCACCCTGCTGGCCCGCTTCCAGACCCTGGACGCCGGCGACCTGCTGCTCACCGGCACCCCCGGCGGCACCGCCCTCAAGGCCCCGCCGAAGGCCGTCGAGAAGATCGGCGCGCTGCTGCCCCCTGCGGTGAAGTGGAAGGCGTTCTTCAAGAGCCAGGCGAAGAACCCGCACTACCTGAGCCCGGGAGACGTGATCACGGCGACGATCGCGACCCCCGACGGCCGCATCGACCTCGGCGAGCAGCGCACGCCCGTCGCGGCCGCGAACTAGCACCCGAGGTGAGCCGCACATGACCGTCGACGAAGCCGCACGTGTGCCCGTCGTGATCGTCGGGGCCGGGCCGGTGGGCGTGACCGCCGCCCTCCTCCTGGCCCGGCGCGGCGTCCGCAGTGTCGTCCTCGAACGCCACCAGGACGTCTACCCGCTGCCACGCGCCGTCGCCACCGACGACGAGGTGTGCAGGATCCTGCAGGCCGCGGGCGTGGGAGAGGAGTTCGCCGCGATCGCCCGCCCGGCGAACGGGCTGCGGCTGCTGGATGCCCGGCACCGGGTGATGGCCGAGTTCCGCCGCACCGAGCAGGGCCCGCACGGCTATCCGCAGACCAGCATGTTCGACCAGCCCGAGCTGGAAGGCGTGCTGCGCGACGCCCTGGCCCGGCGCCCGGAGTGCGAGCTGCGCGGGGGAGTGGAGGTCACCGGCATCGGCCCGGACACCACCGGGCCGGTGCGCGTGACGTACCGCGACGACGACGGTGAGCACGAGCTGTGGGCCGACGCGGTGCTCGGCTGTGACGGCGCGAACAGCCTTACCCGCGATGCCATCGGTGCTGTCTGGGAGGACCTGCGCTTCGAGGAACGCTGGAAGGTCATCGACGTCCGGACGGACGCCGACGTCCGCTGCTGGGAGGGCGTCGACCAGGTCTGCGACCCGCAGCGGCCGGCCACCTTCATGCGGGTGGGCGAGGACCGCTACCGCTGGGAGTTCCGACTGCGCGAGGGGGAGGAGCAGCCGGTCCGCGAGCTGGTCGCCCCGTGGCTGCCGCCCTCGTACGACGGGGACTTCGAGGTCGTCCGCGAGACGCAGTACACCTTCCGGGCACGCGTCGCCGACCGCTGGCGCAGCGGACGCATCTTCCTGCTCGGTGACGCCGCCCACCTCACCCCGCCGTTCATCGGCCAGGGCCTGTGCTCGGGCCTGCGGGACGCCTACAACCTCACGTGGAAGCTCGCCCGCGTCCTCCAGCAGGGCGGTGAAGAGCGGCTGCTGGCCACGTACGAGAGGGAACGCAAGCCACACGCCCGGCATGTCATCCGGCTCGCGGTCGCCATGGGCTGGGCCATGACCGGCGGCCAGGACGGCGCCGCCGCGATCCGCCGCAGGGCGTTGGCCGCGGCCTGCCGCATACCCGGCCTGACGGAGATGGCCGGCCGCGACCTCAGCCCGCCCCTGACCGCCGGGCCGCTCGTGCGGCGCGGGGTCCGCCGGGGCCTGGAAGGCACGCACTGCCCCCAGCCGTGGGTGAGCGTCGGCGGACGACGTACCCGTCTCGACGAGGCGCTCGGCGACTCCTTCGCCGTGCTGACCGCCTCCGAACCCGGACCCTCCCTGACCGCGCTCGCGCACGGTCTCGGCGTGCACGCGGTCGCGGTGGCCGACCTCGGCGACGACGGCACCCTCGCCGCCTGGCTGCGCGCCGGACGCGCGGACGCGGTCCTGCTGCGGCCCGACCGCGTCGTGATGGACGTCGTCCCCTCGGGCAGTCACGACTTCACGGCGACCGCCGCCTGGGCTTCCCTGCTGCACACCACCCGAAGCCCCGTCCCTTCCCAACGGACGGCGCCGAAAAGCCTGTTGAGGAGTACGACGCGATGAGCACGCCCTTCTTCACACCCGATCCGCAGACCGTGGCCGCCAGTCGCATCGCGGACTTCGCCCGGCTCCAGGGCATGGACCCGGAGGACTACGCCGCCCTGCACCGCTGGTCGGTCACCGACCTGGAGGGCTTCTGGGGCGCGGTGTGGGAGTACTTCGACATCGACGCCGACACCCCCTACGAGCAGGTGCTGGCCGAGGAGCGGATGCCGGGCGCCCGCTGGTTCCCCGGTGCCACCCTCAATTACGCCCACCACGCCCTGCGCAACGTCACGGACGAGGGTGTGGCGATCATCGCCCTGGACGAGACCGGCACCGGGTACGAGGTGACCGGCGCACGGCTGCGCGCCCAGGTCGCCTCGGTCGCCGCGACCTTGCGCGACCTCGGCGTCGGTGAGGGCGACCGGGTCGTCGGCTACCTGCCCAACACCCCGCACACGATCGTCGCGTTCCTCGCAGCCGCGAGCCTGGGCGCGATCTGGTCGGTGTGCGGACAGGACTACGCACCGAAGGCGGCCGCCGACCGCTTCGCCCAGCTCGAACCCACCGTCCTCATCGCCGCCGACGGCTACCTCTTCAACGGCACCACCCACGACCGCCGCGACGCCACCCTAGAACTCGTTCACGCGCTGCCGACACTGAAGGCCACCCTGCTGGTGGACCACGTGGGCCTGCCGTGGCAGTCGCAGACCTACCCGTCCTTGGTCGTCCCCTGGGAGGACGCCTCGACGCGCACCGAGGAACTCACCTGCCAGCCGGTGGCGTTCGACCACCCCCTGTGGGTCGTGTTCTCCTCCGGTACCACCGGCCTGCCCAAGGGCATCGTCCACGGCCACGGCGGTGTCCTGCTGGAGCACCTCAAGACTTTGGGCCTGCACTCGGACCTCGGCCCCGGCGACCGCCTGCTCTGGTACACCACCACTCACTGGATGATGTGGAACCTGGTCGCCTCCACCCTCCTGACAGGCGCCACGACGTGCACCTACGACGGCAGTCCGGCCCCCTTCGCCAAGCCCGACCGCCTTTGGGAACTGGCCGCCCGCCACCGCGTGACCGTCTTCGGCACCAGCCCCCAATACCTGCTGGGCATGGCCAAGTTCGGCATCGACCCGTCCGTCCACGACCTGTCGGCGATCCGCGTCGTCGGCTGCACCGGCTCCGCGCTCCCCGCCTCCGCCTATCCCTGGGTCCGCGACCACGTCGGCGACCACGTCCTGCTGGCCTCCATCAGCGGCGGCACCGACATCGTCTCCGGCTTCGCGGGCAGCGCGCCCAACACCCCGGTCTGGGCAGGGGAGTTGTCCGCACCGCACCTGGGCGTGGCGCTGGCCGCGTACGACGTCGAGGGCTTCCCCGTCATCGACCAGGTCGGCGAGCTGGTCGTCACCCGGCCCATGCCCTCGATGCCGCTGTACTTCTGGAACGACCCGGAGGGCACGCGCTACCGCGACGCCTACTTCTCGGCGTACGCCGGAGTGTGGCGGCACGGCGACTGGATCACGGTCACGGGGCACGGCTCGGTGATCATCCACGGCCGCTCCGACTCGACGCTCAACCGCAACGGTGTACGGCTGGGCAGCGCCGACATCCATGACGTCGTCGAACGCCTCCCCGAAATCGCCGAGGCCCTGGTCATCGGCGCGGAGGAACCCGACGGCGGCTACTGGATGCCGCTGTTCGTGGTCCCCGCGCCCGGCGTGGAACTCGACGACACCCTCCGGGAGAGGATCAAAGACGCCATCCGCACCGGCGCTTCACCCCGCCACGTCCCCGACGAGATCCTCGAAGTGCCGGGCATCCCGCACACCCGCACCGGCAAGAAGCTGGAGGTGCCGGTCAAGCGACTGCTCCAGGGAGCCGCGGTCGAACAGGTGGTCAACCCCGCCACCGTGGACAACCCCGACCTCATCGCCTACTACGCCCGCCTGGGCGCCGAGCGCCACAAGGCCAGAACCACCGAATGACCCTCACGCTCGCCCTCGCCCCGTCCCTGGCCTCCCTCCCACTGGGCCTGGCCAGCTCGCCGCCGTGCCGGTGAGACGGCAGGCGGCTGCCCACCTCTACCGCGTCGTCGGAGCCCTGGAGGGGGGCGGGGCCGCGGACTTCAGGGGGCTGATCTGGACGTCCCTGGGCGCGGCCGCCGCGACAGGCATTGCCTCGCTGATGGGCGCGGCGGCGGTGCTCCACCTACGCCACGGCGACCCGCCGCCCAGGGCCGCCCCCGCCGCTGCACTGGCCCTCATACCTGCAACGCACGAAAGTCAGACCCACGTCGGAGGTCCTCTCCCCGTGGCCGGCCGGCCTTTACCGGGTCTGCACCGCTCGCATCGTGGGCTGGACTCAGCCCGGCTGTGCGCAGGTCGAACCGGACCTTGTGCTTTGGGCGCATCTCCAGATGATCACGCGTCATCGATGTCGTTCGGCCAGGCGGACCCCACGTCCACATGGCCGAGCTCCACGCGCATCCCGGGAAGCGCCCAGGGGGCCGGGCTCGGAGAGAGCAGGGCGGTGAGAGACCGGCGAAGGCCGCTCTCGTCGCCCTCGGGGTGCTCCGCGTGCAGGCGGTGAGGCCGGAGGTCCTGAGCCAGGACCCAGCTCGGGTCCCAGACGCCGGTGCGACGGCCCCGTACGACCGCGACGGGGTCCACGACCGTGCAGTGGTACGTCACCCGGACGGGGAAACGCGCCGCGGAGTCGGACGTGCGCAGGTGCCATGTGGCGAACAGCCGCACGTCGGGGCGGACGTCGACCAGGGTCACGGCGGTGGCCCGCGTCGTGTCGACGTCGACGGCCCCCGTTCGGTGTTCCCCGTCGATCTCGTGTACGAGGACCTCACCTGCCCCCGCGACCAGCGGAGCGCGCCGCTCCCGCCACGCGCTCCATCGCAGCCGGGGCCGCAGTTCGCGGTGGCGGAGGATCGGGTACCGGGTCGTCACGCCGCCGCCTCCTTCAGTACTGCAGGGCCGTGGCCACGTCCCCGCCGATGCGCTTGACCGCCGCGAGGTCGAGACCGTAGTGGACGTAGCGGCCGTTGCGTTCCACGCGCACGAGCCCCAGGTCGCGCAGGGTGCGAAGGTGACGGGAGACCTGGGGGCGAGTCATCGACAGCCGGTCCGCGAGGTCGGCCGTGGTCATCGCCTGGCGGGCGATGAGCCGGCACAGCCTCACCCGGCGAGGATCGGTGAGCGCCAGCATGCGGCTGCGGGCCAGGGTGACCCCGATCTCCGGGGCGTGCACGGGGAAGTGGACGACTGGTGGGAGCCCCGGTTCGTCCTTCACCAGCAGGTGCGGGGCGCCGTATCGGGTGGGGATGAGCAGGATCGGCGTACGCGCCGGGCTGATCACCGCGTGGTGCACCTTGTCGAAGACGACCCGCGACGGACCGGCCGGCCGTGCGCTGGACGGGCTGAGTGAGAGCAGGGCCGCCTCCGGTCCCTCGTCCGCGAGCCGCTGCCGCACGAGGTGCGCGGCGCGGGCGAGGGCGGGCTCGGTCGTCGCCCACAGCTCGGCGAAGAAGACGCGGCGGCACAGGTCGAGGAAGGCGAGGATGTCGGTGCGCAGTCGCTCCGGGTCGCGCAGCAGGTCTTCGGCGAGGGTCGGGTGCGGTTCCGGCAGACCGGAGGCCGCCCGGCGCAGGGCGGCGGCCTGTGCCGGGTCGTGGAGCAGGCGGCTGAAGTCGAAGCCGCGGTAGCCGCTGACACAGGTGTGGGCGGTGAGTTCGGCGAACCGGTCCGTCGTCAGTTCCGGCAGGGGCGCGTTCAGCCCCGGGTAGAAGCCCCGCCAACGCAGCGCCGTCCACAGCGGGGCGAAGCGACGCAGGCCGGCCCGGAAGGCGGGCGGGGCCTCGCGGGTGGTCTCCTCGGCCCAGGGCGCGTGTTCGGTGTGGTGGGCGTGTTCCGTCAGGACGTGCAGGCTCGCTGCCAGTTCCGCGAGCGGCGACACGGTGACGGTGAAGCGGTCGGGGGCGGCCCCTTCCAGGACGATCACGACCGGCATGACGGGAAGTGTAGGCTCGCGGGCCGCTCACGTCAGCACCTCGGCTTCAGCGGCGACCTGTGCGAAGTCCGCTCGCACAGCCGCCAACAGCTCCTCGTCCGTGAGCAGTTCGGCGACCACGCGGGCCAGACCGGTCGCCGCGATCTCGGTGCGGTCGTGGGCGAGTGAGGTCGCCGCCGCCTCGCGCATCGCCTCGGAGTGGGCGGGCGTACCCGGCTCGGCGATCTGGATGTACGGGTGGATCACCGGCAGAAGCTGCGAGAGGTTGCCGATGTCGGAGGAACCGGCGGGGCTGTCCGGACCGGCGGGCGCGATGTCCAGGCCCAGTGCGCGCACCGCCTGTCCGAACCGTTCGGCGAGCACGGTGCTGTCGCGGCGCTCCGCGTAGAGCGGTCCGGTCTCCGACACCTCGGCCGTGGTTCCGGTGGCCAGCGCCGCTCCCTCGGCGGCCGCGCGCACCCGCTCGACCAGTGCCCCGGCCGATACGGCCGTACGGTCCCGTACGTACAACTCGATGGCGGTGTGGGCGGGAACGACGTTCGGGGCTTGCCCGCCGTCCGTGACGACGCCGTGCAGGCGTGCTGTCGGCGGGACGAACTGCCGCAGCGCGTCGAGGGCGGTGAGGAACAACTGGGCGGCGGCCAGTGCGCTGCGGCCCTCCCACGGTGACTTCGCGGCGTGCGCACTCACGCCGGTGAAGGCGACGCGCAGGTGCGCCGCGGCCAGCGAGTGCTGGGTGGTGACGGAGCGGTCGGCCGGGTGGAACATCATCGCCGCGTCCACGCCCTCGAACACTCCGGCCTCGGCCAGCCGGACCTTGCCGGCGCCGCCCATCTCCTCGCCGGGCGTGCCGATGACGGCGACCGTTCCCGGGTGCGCCGGCAAGGCCCGTACGACCGCGATCGCGGCCGCGGCGCACCCGGCTGCGATGAGGTTGTGCCCACAGCCGTGCCCGACGCCGGGCAGCGCGTCGTACTCCGCCAGGACGGCGACGTACGGGCCGGGCCGGCTGCCCTCGTGCACGGCCACGAACGCGGTGTCCATCCCGCCCACCGGCTCCGTCACGGCGAAGCCGGCTTCCTTGAGCCAGCGGGTCAGCGCCTGCTGGGCGTGGAACTCGGAGTACTTCAGCTCCGGCCGCGCGTGGATCGCCAGGCTGACCGCCTCCATGCGGGGGCGCAGCGCGGCGAGTTCAGCGGCCAGGGCCCCCAGCGGGGGCGGCGTGGTGGTGGGCATAGGGGCCTCCGTCGTCGTACGGGTCGAGCACCGGGACGTACGGAATGAGCCGTCACGGTGTGCGTCGAGACTGCGGCAGCCGTCGCGTCGTCGGCCCTCGATTACCGCGCCGCAGGTAACCCAGGCGGACTGCGCGCCCCGGACGGACAGGATCCGTGACGAAGTGAATGCAGGGGTGCCGGCCCGGGTCCTGCCGTGTGACTCGGGACGCTGAACATTGTGGAGGGGCAGCATGGGCTCGGAACAGGGACGACGGACCTCCGTGCGGGATCGCGCGGAGGCACTCGGTCTCGGCGAGGAGCGGGGAAGTTACGCCGTCGCAGGGCCGTGGGGAGCCCTCGCGCAGCTCGCACGGCGGTTGCTCGCAGGGCTGTTCGTGGCCTTGCTGGTCTGTCGGGTCGTCATCTCGCCGGGATTCCAGAAGGGCGTCATCGCGACGGGACCCGTGCTGCTCGCACTGTTCGGTCTCACGCTGGCCTGGCGCGGTCTCAGCGCCAGGTTCGGGCTGCGCCGGTGCTACCTCTACACCCGCGGTCTGGTGGTCACCGGCACCTTCGGCCGAGTGCGCCATGCGGTGGCATGGAGCGAGGTGACCGAGCTGAAGTGGATGTCCAACCTGACGCTCCTCCTGGCCTTCCACCGATTCGAGATCGAACGGCGCGGTGCCGGGCGCGTGGCGTTCCTGGCCCTCGGCATCAAGCCCCGACTGGTGGAGGCCCTGCGGACGCAGGCGGCAGCGAGTGGTGTCCGCTGAGAGCGGACGGCGAAGCCGACGGCCCTTCCTCAGGGGCGTGGGGGCATACGTCGGTGCCCCGGTTGACGCCCAACCGCGCGGCAACCGCAATGTTGCCGGCGCCGTCCGCGCAGGCCTCCAACGTCCGTCGCTCGCCATCGGACAACACCAGCGGCGAAAGACTGTTGTCGCCCATTCCCACAGCAGACCGCCGACCGCAGACCACCGATGTCCGCCGGCCCGGACGGCCGTCACACCGCGCGTCGCTGGATCTGCTGGTTGGCGCCGCTGCCGCAGGTCCACTGGATGAGTCGGGCGCCATCGGCCGTGGAGGCGTTCGCAACCTCGAGGCACTTGCCGCTGTGCCGGGCGACGAGCCGGTAGTAGCCGCCTCCCTGGTCCTGGAACAGCCACTGCTGGTTGGTGCCGGTGGTGCAGTGGTACTGGTTCACGAACGCCCCGTCCGTGGCGGAGGCGCCCGCGACGTCCAGGCACTTGCCGCTGTGCTGGGCGAGTACCTGGACGTAGCCGCTGCCGGCGTCCTTCAGCCGCCACTGCTGGTTGAGGCCGCTGTTGCAGGTGTACTGCAGGACGACTGCGCTGTCGGCGGCCGAGTTGTCGGAGACGTCGAGGCACTTGCCGCTCTGCCGGGCCACCAGGTTGTAGTAGGGGCCGCCGCCCACTCCGGTGACCGTGCCGGCCGCGGTGTCGGGGGAGATCTGCGGGTACCACGGCAGTGCCATGGTGGTCCGGGTCGGGAAGGTCAGCGGGAGCCAGACGTACTGCGAGTCGTTGACCGTGCCGCCCATCGAATTGCCCCAGCGGTCGCCCATGTAGAGGTAGGAGGTGCCCGAAGTGCCCTGCACAGGCAGCACGAACGTGGTCTGTGAGCCGTAGCCGGTGTCGTCCCCGACGTCGGTCATGGCCGTCCACGGCCCGGTGATGCCGGTGGCGGTGGCGTACTTCTGCTGGTTGGGCTTCCAGCCGCTGTTGCCGGAGGTGAGCATGAAGTAGACACCACCGCGCTTGAACAGGGCGGGGGCTTCGCGGTAGGTGCCGGGCCAGGGGTTGGCGGCGAGGCTGTCGTAGGCGGTGTAGTCGGGGGTGAGTTTCCAGATCTGCAGGTCGGCATTGCCGGCGGAGGAGGTGATCTGGTAGGCGGTGCCGTTGGCGTCCGCGAAGAGGGTCATGTCCCGGGACGTGGTACCGGTGGGGGGCCGGAAGCTGCCCTTGTAGGCGTAGTCGCCGTCGACGGTGTCGGAGACGGCGACGGCGGCGCGGGCCTGGGCGTCGTTGCGGTTCTCGCCGAACCAGTAGTAGTACGAGCCGACCTTGATCACCCCGCCGCCGTGGGCGTGGACCACGGCACCACTGGTGTCGGTGAACTGTGTGGCGTTGGTGACGGTGACCGCGGCGGCCTGGGCGGCGGACCCGGTGACAAGAAGCGCGGTTGCGCTCAGGAAAGCGGCCAGCACACAGGTGAGGGCGCGTCGAAGCATCAGTACCCACCTCAACGGGGGTGGCAAATTGTTGAGTTATGTGCGGCTCCGTTTGGACCGTAAGCGGGAAGCGGGGGCTTCGTCAACACCTTGACTCGACTGAATATCCGATGTCTTCGTGCTGTGAGCGCCTTGACGGACTCAACCACGTGCGAAATCAGCCGGATTCCGCCTGACCTCTGGACACGACGTGGGCTGTTGACTGTTAATACATCCGATGTCACCTCGATGAAACACACGCCTCCGTGCGGCTCTCCTGTGTCTTGCCGACCTTTGAGTGATTCATTCGATCTGTTCTACCCGGATGCTGAGCCGCAGCATCCGGGTGCTGTTCTGTGGACAGTCAGGAGAGAGCCTTGTCGTACCCGCTCACTCGGCGAAGAGTGCTTGCCGGCATGGCCGCCATGACCGTGGCGGCGGCCGTCACGCCCGCACTGGCGACGGCGGCGCACGCCGCCTCGTCCCCCCAACCGCTTCCCCTCCCCCCGCTGCGCATCCCCAAGGCGGACATGGGTCTCGAGCAACAGCCGGACTCCAAGGTTCAGTGGCTGCACGACGCCAAGCTGGGCATGTTCATTCACTGGGGGGTCTACTCGGGCCCGGCCAAGGGCGAGTGGTACATGCACAACGCCCCCGTCACACCGGACAACTACAAGAAGTACGTCACCGACGCCACAAGCGAGCAGTTCACCGCGGACGCCTACAAACCCGCCGACTGGGCCCAACTGGCCAAGGATTTCGGCGCCAAGTACACGGTGCTGACCACTCGTCACCATGACGGCTTCGCCTTATGGCCGCTCAACCACCCGAACAGCTGGAACTCCGGCCAGGCACCCCTGAGCCGCGACTTCGTGAAGGACTACGTGGCAGCAGTGAGAGCCGCCGGGCTGAAGGTCGGGCTCTACTACTCGCCGATCAACTGGCGATACCCCGGGTACTACGACGTCTACGGCACCAACTGCGTGACCAACCCCTGGGGTTACACCACCGATCCCGCGCACAAGGAGAACGCGCGGATCATGAAGACCGAGGTGTACCAGTCCATCAAGGAACTCGTCACCCAGTACGGCACCATCGACGACTTGTGGTGGGACGGCGGCTGGATCGCGGAGCAGGGCAGCGACGCCGACGGCGCCTTCTTCTGGGAGCCGGGCCAGTACCGGGACACGGCCAATCAGTGGCCGGTGGACTCCGCCTACGGCGAGACCGACAGCGGCGGCAAGCCGCTGGGGCTGATGGGTATGGTGCGCAAGCACCAGCCCGACATCGTCGCCACCTCGCGATCCGGCTGGATCGGCGACTATGCGAGCGACGAGGGCGGGTCGGTGCCCACCGGCGCGATCCGCACCGGCACGCTCGTCGAGAAGGTCTTCAGCGTCGGCAGCACCTGGGGCTACAACTCCGACGGCAAGGTGATGAGCTACGGCACGGCCATGAGCATCCTGGTCAACTCCTGGGTGCGTGACATCACCGTGATGGTCAACGTCGGGCCGGACCGGCACGGGACCGTGCCCTCGGGCCAGGCGAGCCTGCTGCGCCAGATCGGAACCTTCATGACGGCCTGCGGTCAGGCCGTCTACGGCACCCGGGGCGGCCCGTGGAACCCCGTCGACGGCCAGTACGGGTTCACCTACAAGGACAACACCATCTACGTCCACCTGCTGCCCGGCTACAGCGGCACCACCTTCACCACCCCCTCCATCGGCGACGCCCAGGTCACCCGCGTCGTCGACGTACGCTCCGGCGCCAGCCTGTCGTACTCCGTCGGCAGCGACGGCCGGGTCGCCGTCTCGGGCATCGACCGCACCACCCATCCCGAGGACAGCGTCGTCGGCGTCACACTGGACCGCTCCGTGCAGCCCGCCGACATCGCCGCCGGCAAGACGGCCACCGCCAGCAGCGAGGAGACCACCAAGGGAAACACCGCGGCGAAGGCCGTGGATGGCTCCACCGCCACTCGCTGGTGCGCGAGCAGCGGCAGCACCGGCCAGTGGCTCAAGGTGGACCTGGGATCCACCCGGTCCCTCACCGGCACCCGCATCGCCTGGGAGTCCGACGCCACCAACTACCGCTACAAGATCGAGGGTTCCACCGACAACGGCACCTGGACGACCCTCGCCGATCTGACCGCCACCACCAGCACCAACCAGGTACAGGTCTCCGTCTTCCGGGCCCAGGCCCGCTATATACGGGTGACAGTCACCGGGCTCCCTTCCGGAACCTGGGCGTCCATCCGCAACCTGGAGCTCTACGACCGGCCCTTCACCGCCGATCTCGGCACCTTCCAGCTGGTGAACCGCAAGAGCGGCAAGGTGCTGGACGTCAGCGGCGCCTCGTCCGCCGACGGTGCCTCCACCATCCAGTGGCCCTGGACGGGCGGCACCAACCAGCAGTGGAAGCTGCTGCCGAATGCCGACGGCTCCTACCGGCTGGCCAATGTCCGCAGCGGCAAGGTCCTGGACAGCCCGGGGAGTTCCACCCAGGGCTCGTCCCTCGACCAGTGGAGCGACGACGGCGGCGACAACCAGTGGTGGAAGCTGGTCCCCTCTCAGACCAGCGGCTACTACCAGCTCGTCAACGTCCGCAACGGATGGTGCGCCGACGTCAAGGACGCCTCCACCGCGGACGGCGCCCAGATCATTCAGTGGCCCTCCACCGGCGGGTCCAACCAGGACTGGCAGCTGATCGCCCTGTGACGGCGTCGCGCGAGGGGGTCTGTGCCACAGCGGCGCGGGGCCCCTCGCCTTGGCTTGGGCGGATGCCCTCTTCGAGCTCACCGACGCGGCGCTGTGCTCGGACGGAACCGGTCACCTCGCTGGTCTCCGCCGGCCGAGGAGGACGACAACGCTGCCCCACCGCAAGGTGCGTGCGCGGGTGGAGCATGTGATCGGCCGGATGAAGAACAACAAGCCCCTCCGCGACTGTCCGCAGCGTGGCGAAGGGGGCTCCACCACGCGGTCCAGGCCGTCGCTCGCATGCACAACCTCGCCCTCGCGTCATGACCACAAGACCGCACCCTTCAGAGCGGCAGCCATGCGTCAATAAGAGACCGGGTCACGCCCGCCGCGTCCCGCCGAGCCGAGGGCCGTGCCGTGCGGCTGGGGCTGCTGCACCACTCATATCCCGCCAGGTGCAGCGCCCGAGCCACAGCGACGTCCCCGCCACGGCGGTTTCAGCGAGGGGGTTTTCATTACCAGCGCATCTCAGCGCATCTGACCGGAGCCGCCCACAGGGCTTGCCCCGGCGTGGCTCACATCAGCCCGTCCCAACCCCAGCGCGGCGTCGGCCCTGGGTCGCCGAGGTCCTCGCCGACCGGCCCGGCCGAGACGTCGCGGGCGATCCGGGTTCCCCAGTCGAAGTACTCCAGGACTTGGCGACGTAGCCGCTCATCCTCCGGGAGCTCCTTGTCGACGGCGGCGGCCATCAGTTCCATCCAGCGGGTTCGCTGTTCCTCAGTGATCGACAGGCCGAGATGGCTGCGCAGCAAGGCTTGGTGACCGCCGAGTTCGGCGGTGAAGCGCGCGGGACCGCCGAAGATCTCGGCGAGCCAGACGGCGACATGCTCGACGTGCGTCCGGGCGAAGTTCGCGAAGACCGGGGAGAGCAGTGGGTCCGCCAGGACGCCGTCGTAGAAGGTGTCGCTGAGTCGGCGGAGTGTGTCGATGCCGCCTATGGCGTCGTACAGGCTCTCGGCGCGCTCGGTCATGCTTCCCCTCCGCCGGCGGATACCACGGACGTCCTCGTGTAGTGCTTCATCTCCTCGATGTCGCCGATGTAGGGGCGGATCGCGGCGAGGAACGCCGGGAAGTACGGGCCGCCGCGGAAGCCCTGCTCATGGTCCTCGACGGAGGTCCACTCGATCCGCAGGATGTAGCGGTCGGGTTCCTCGATTCCGTGGGAGAGCTCGTATCCGAGGCACTGCGGGGCGAGGTCCAGCTGCTCGGCGGCAGCCGCGTAGGCCTTCTCGAAGTCGACTTGACGTTCGGATTCGGCGATGCGGTAGCGGATGTATTCCACGATCATGTTGATCCCTCCGTAGGTCGCTGTCGCCAGGATTCCAGCGGCCGTCACAGAGCCGGCGATGTTCGCGGAAAGCGCATCCAACATATGCTCCCGACGAAGGCCCAGCTTGGCGGTCAGCAGCAACCTCCCTGGGCGCCTGTCCGCACTAGGTGCCGATCAGGGCCCAGGTCATCCCGGGGGCGAACCGGCGTTGACAGGGGAGGACAACGGCCAACCGCGTCGGCGCGGGTCCGAAAGACGTCGCAGGAGAGGCCCCGAGATGGGAGGCCGGCTGCACCGCCGGCCGCGCGCTGACGCTGCTGCCGCCCATCGTCCGTGGCGGATCTCGCCGATCCCGGCGGTGTCGCCGGTACGGCCGAGAGATCTCAACCGATACCGGGTTCAGGCTGCGACGAGTTCCTGCTCGCGGTCCGGCGTTGTGACCTCGGGCTTCTTGTTCGGCAACGAGAGCCGGAAGACCTTGCGCCACGCGGAGAACACCTGCTGGGGCAGCGGCCCGGTGACGTACTCGATCTGCTCCGCGGTCCTCGAAGTCGTCCGCCGGATCCGCGGCACCCGCGGCTTGCACGACGATCACCACACGGTCGATCGACAGACCCGGGGTCAAGGCGCGGAGCGTCCGGGGGATGGCCGGGCGGGTGGGAGATCGCGGTCAGGGCCTACGACCCCTGTCCTCGGCCATGGGCAGGACGTGGGCCGAGCCCGGGCGGCGGGTTGTCCACGCATGCGGCGGCCAGGGTGCCGTCGGGCGGAAGAAGCGCGCCGTGGTCACCAGGGCCACGGCGAGGGCGGCGGGTATCGCGTAGGCGATGCGGAAGTGGCCCGTAGCCCCCAGACCTCCGCTCGCGCCGGCTCCGACGAGCACGCCGACGTAGTTGAAGACGTTGAGCCGGGCCAGCACTGTCTCGGGGGCACCGGGTCGCAGCCGGCCGGCCGCGGCGACGCACAACGGCGTCAGGGCGGCGACTCCGAGGCCCGCGAAGCCTGCCGCGACGACCGCGTACGGCCAGCTCGGGGCCACCGCCAGACAGGCCAGGGCGATGGCCGCGAGCAGGGCCGCGGCGCGGACCACCGTCACCGGCCCGACCCGGCGCACCATGAGGTCGGCGCCCGCCCGGCCGGTCACCGTGCCCGCCTGGTAGGCCGCGTACGCGAGCGGCGCGGCGGCCAGGGACGCGGCGAGCGTCTGGTGGAGGTAGGCCGTCGACCAGGCCGAGACCGTGGAGTCGACGACGTAGGCGACGAGGAGAACGACACCGAAGGGGATGAGCCGCGCCCACACCCGCCGCCCCGGGATCTCGTCGTCCGGCTCCGGTCGGTCGCTGGACGAGGAGGGCACGGGCGCGAGGGCGTGGGGCCGGACGGTCAGCGCCAGGAGGGCCACGAGTGCGGCCTGCGCGGTCAGGACGTACTGGACGGGCCAGCCCAGGCGGGAGAGGCCCGCCGTCAGCAGCGCGGCTGCCACGCCCGCGGCGCTCCATGCGGCGTAGAAGGAGGAGAGGATGCTGCGCCCGTAGTGGCGTTCGACGGTGGCCGCGCGGGTGTTGACGGACACGTCGATGGCGCCCAGCGCCAGCCCGAAGAGGACGTACGCCGCCGAGGCGGCGGTCCGGCCGGGTGCCCACGCCACGGACAGCAGGGCCGCGGCCGCGGTCAGCACCGCCGCGCGCATGACGGCGACGGGACCCGAGCGACGTACGGCGGCCAGACCCGCGAAGCTGCCAGCGCCGGCAGCCAGGGTCAGGGCGATCGTGAGGGCGGTCATCGCCAGGGACGACAGTCCCAGACGGCTCTCCACGGCGGGCACGGTGGTGGACACGGCGGCCACGGCCAGGCCTTGGGCGGCGAACACGGTGGCCGTGACCCGACGGGCTCGCGCGAGCGAGCCGGCGCTCGCGGGCCGGGGCGGAGCCGTCGCTCCGACGGATGCGGTCATGGGGGACCCTCCTCCTGTCACGGACCGTGGACGGGCCGGCGTGCGCGCATGGGAGCAACCGTAGAAATGCGGACCGACCGGCCGGAGGACACCGACGGCCACACGGGGGACCTTGGCGGCCAGCGGCGGACGGCCTGGGGCCGGTAGCCGATGACTTCGGGGGCAAGAGCCCACGGCGGCTGGTGCCGAGGAGCCGGCGGTCGCCGGGCTGTCGGCTCCCGGCCCCCAGTCGTCCGTTTCCGGCCGCGCGCCCTCGGACGCTGACCCTGTGCCTCTCGCTCTCGGCCAGTGGGCGGTTGGCTCCCCGTTGCCCGGGCCGTCGGTTCCTCGGTCCGGGCCTCGGAAAACGGACGGGCGGGGGGTGTCTCACGGGCGGGTTCGCCGTCGGCCGGCCGGCAGGGGTATCGGTCTGTGGCGCGCCGGGGCGGTCAGTGGGTTGGCCGCTGCGGCCCCCTTTGTGGCCGCACGGGCCAGTCCGCCGGTGCTTGCGTGCTGCCTAAGTTCCTCTCACGCCGAACGTGGCGACGAGAGGAGGTGGACTCGTGAAGGAGTCCGAATTCGACACGTGTGTGATCGGTGCCGGTCCCGCTGGGCTGGCAGTGGCACGGGCGCTCGGTGAGCGACGGCTTCCCTACACGCACATCGAGCGGCACACCGGTCCGGGCGGCCTGTGGGACATCGACAACCCGGGCAGCCCGATGTATGAGTCGGCCCATTTCATCTCCAGCAAGACCCTCTCGGGCTTCGGCGGCTGGCCGATGCCCGACCACTTCGCCGACTACCCGTCGCAGCGGCAGATCCTGTCGTATCTGACGTCGTTCGCCGACGCGTACGGGCTGTCGGAACGCATCGAGTTCGGCACCGCGGTGCGCGACGTGGCGAAGAACGCGGACGGCACCTGGACGGTCACCCGTGCCGACGGGCGCACCAGCAGGCACGCGCAGGTGGTGGTCTGCACCGGCTCGCAGTGGCACCCCAACATCCCCGAGATCCCTGGTGACTTCAGCGGCGAGATCCGGCACACGGTCGGCTACCGCAGCAGCGACGAACTGCGCGGCAAGCGGGTCCTGGTGGTCGGCGCGGGCAACTCCGGCTGCGACATCGCCTGCGACGCGGCCCGTGCCGCCGGCCACGCGGAGATCAGCATGCGCCGCGGTTACTGGTTCATCCCCAAGCACCTGTTCGGCAGGCCCGTGGACACCCTGGAAGGCGTCGGTCCCCGGATGCCGAAGTGGCTGGAGCAGAGGCTGTTCGGCGCGCTCCTGCGGATCATCAACGGCGACCCGACCCGCCTCGGCCTGCAGAAGCCGGACCACAAGCTCTTCGAGACCCACCCCACGGTCAACTCGATGCTCCTGCACCACCTGCAGCACGGCGACATCACCGCGCGGCCCGGCATCGTGCGCGCCGAGGGCCGCACCGTCCACTTCACCGACGGCAGCAGCGACGACTTCGACCTGATCCTGCTGGCCACCGGCTATGTGCACAAAGTGCCCGTCGCGCAGGCCTACTTCGGCGACGAGCAGCACCCCGACCTGTACCTGTCGTCGTTCTCCCGCGAGCACGAGGGGCTGTTCGGCGTCGGCTTCATCGAGACTAACTCCGGCGCCTACCAACTCTTCGACGCCCAGGCCCAGTTGATCGCCGGTTTCATCCACGACACCCGCCAGGCCCTGCCGAACGCCGCGCGGTTCGCCCACATGATCCGCGGCGACCGCCCGGACCTGACCGGCGGTCTGCGGTTCGTGGACTCCCCGCGCCACACCGGCTACGTCGACAGCGCCGCGTACACCAAGTACGTCACCAAGGTCGCGGCCGTCATGGGCTGGCCCACCGAGGGCCGCCCGCCGGCCATGCGGGCCGTCTTCGGCAAGGAGACGGTGGCATGAGCGGCTACGACTACATGGGCAAGGTGATGCTGGTGACCGGTGGCGCGGGTGGCATCGGCAGCGCGCTGTGCCGGCGGTTCGCGGACGGCGGCGCGGTGTGCGTCGTCGTCGACATCGATGGTGAGCGCGCGCGGCGGGTCGCGGACACCCTGCCCGGCGCCGGTCACCTGGGTCTGGGCTGCGACCTGCTGGACCGGGCCGGGGTCGCGGACCTCTTCGAACAGGTCGGCGCCGCCTTCGGCCGCCTCGATGTGCTGGTCAACAACGTCGGTATGACCAGCACCGAGCGGTTCGACGTGCGCCCGGTGGAGACCATCGAGCGGGAGATCGACCTCAACATGATCTCCCCGCTGGTGGCCACCCGGCTGGCCGTTCCCCTGCTGAGGGCCTCCACCGATCCCCGTGTCGTCACCACGGTGTCCCTCGCCGGCATCTTCCCCCAGGGGGAGACTCCGATCTACGCGGCGTCGAAGTTCGGGCTGCGCGGCGCGATGCTGTCCATCGCCCTCGACCTGGGCGCCAAGGGCATTCGCGTCGGCTCGGTGCTGCCGTCGGCCACCGACACCCCGATGCTGCGCCGGGAGGCCGTGGACGGCGGCAACTCCCTGCAGTTCCAGGACCCGCCGCAGCAGCCGTCCGACGTCGTCGCCGCGGTGGTGAGCCTGCTCGACCGGCCGCGGCTGGAGGCGTATCCACGCGTCGGCGAATCGCTCCTGGTGCGCTTCTCCATGCTGGTGCCGAACCTTCTGCCACGGCTTCTGCCGCTCTTCCGTAAACGCGGCGAGCGTGGCCTGGCCCGGTACCTGGAGGATCTGCGGCGCAGAGGACTGGCCCGGCAGGTCGACGGCCGCTGGGAACTGGTGCAGGAGGCATGACCGTGACCACGCACACGGACGACCGCCTGCTCACCGTCATCAACCCGGCCACCGGGGAGATCCTCGACACCCTGCCCGCCGCCACCGCGGCCGAGGTGGACACGGCCGTGGACCGGGCGCACCAAGTCTTCGACAGCGGGGTGTGGGCGGCCCGGCCGCCCCGGGAGCGGGCCGCGGTCCTGCTGCGCCTCGCCGAACTGATGGAACGCGACGCCGAGATCCTGGCACGCCTGGACTGCGAGGACGCGGGCAAACCCATCACGGAGTGCCGTACCGGCGATGTGCCGGGCGCGATCGAGTCGATCCGCTGGTTCGCGGAGGCGGCCGACAAGGTCTTCGGCCGCACCGCCCCCACCGGCCACGACCACCTGGGTCTGATGAGCCGGGAGCCCGTCGGAGCGGTCGCCGCCGTCCTGCCCTGGAACTACCCGCTCGCCATGGCCGCCTGGAAGATCGGGCCCGCCCTCGCCGCGGGCAACAGCCTGCTGCTCAAGCCCGCCGAGGCGACCCCGCGCTCGGCCCTCCACGTGGCCCGGCTGGCGGCGGAG
The DNA here is from genome assembly GCF_055580085.1 of Streptomyces sp. NPDC032126. Classification (NCBI taxonomy): domain Bacteria; kingdom Bacillati; phylum Actinomycetota; class Actinomycetes; order Kitasatosporales; family Streptomycetaceae; genus Streptomyces; species Streptomyces sp. NPDC032126. Next base: position 50,739 of record NZ_JBVIMA010000008.1, on the reverse strand, counting down.
GCAGGACTGCCGGACGGCACCCTCGCCGTGCTGCCCGGCTACGGCGCGGAAGCGGGCCGGGCGCTCGCCCGCCACCCCGGGATCGGCGCGCTGTCGTTCACCGGCTCGACGGCGACCGGACGGCGGATCCTGGCCGACGCCGCGGAGACCAACTTCAAGCGGGTCTCCCTGGAGATGGGCGGCAAGAGCCCCCAGGTGCTGATGCCGGACGCGCTCGGCTTCGGTGTCGACCTGATCGACGACATGATCGAGGCCGCGTTCCTGACGATGGGCCAGAACTGCACGGCCGGCTCCCGGATCCTGGTCCACGAGGACATCGCCGCCCAGGTCGTCGCACGGTTCACGGCCGCCGCCGGGGCCCTGGTCATCGGCGACCCGGCCAAGCCGGACACCCGTACGGGGCCGCTGATCAGCGCTGCGGCGCGAGACCGGGTCGCCCGCGCCGTGGACGAGGCGGTCGCCACCGGAGCCGTGGCCCACACCGCCGGGTTGCCGGCGGGCCTGCACCCGCACGGGGCCTACTACCCGCCCACCGTCGTCGTCGGCGCCCCCGACGGCAGCCGGGTCCTCACCGAGGAACTGTTCGGCCCCGTGGTCACCGTCCAGACCTTCGCCTCCGAGCAGGAGGCGATCCGGACGGCGAACGCCACCCCTTACGGCCTTGCCGCCTCCCTGTGGACCCACGACCTCGACACCGCCTTCCGCCTCGCCCGCGGCATCCAGGCCGGAGTGGTCTCCGTCAACTCCTACAGCGAGGGCGACGTCACCGCCCCCTTCGGTGGCTGGAAACAGTCCGGATTCGGTGGGGCGGAGCGGTCCACGGACGCCTTCGCGCAGTGGACCAGGGAGAAGACCGTCTGGATCCGTACCCGCTAGCGCGGCCGAAGCCGGACGCGGATGCCTAAAGTGGTCGCGATTACGGCCCTGGAGAGAAACCATGACCGAGGCACCCCGTCCGGAGAACGGCACCACCCGCAGCACGTCGGCGACGATCTCCCCGAACATCCTGCGCTACCTGCGCCAGATCACCGAGGAGTACGGAGTCGACCTGCAGCCGGAGCTGGACCAGGTCGGTCTCACCGAGACCCTGATGCGCTCGGCGGCCCTGCGCGTCTCGTACCGCCAGGGCAGTGCCGTCATCCGGCGCGCTGCCGAACTCACCGGGGACGAGAACCTGGGCCTGCGGGTCGGAGCCGCGCAGCACCTCACCGCCTGGGGGCTGGTGGGCTTCGCCATGCTCGCCAGCGACACCCTCCAGGTCGCCATCGACGCGGGGGTGCGCTTCCAGAACGTGTCCGGGGCGATGACGGTCTGGTCGGCGGGCCGGGAGGGCTCCGACTACGTGGTCCGAGCCGACCTCCCGGACCCGATGATCGACCCGGACGTCGCCGTCTTCCTTGTCGAGGAGGCGTTCTCGAGCGTCGTCACCCTGGGCCGCCTCGCCGCCGACGCCGGCCTCGCACCCCAGGAGGTCCACTTCGCCTTCGCCACCCCGCGTGACGTCCAGCCCTTCCGCGACCTCTTCCGCTGCCCCCTGTACTTCGGCGCCTCCCACAACCGGCTCGTGGTACCGCAGGCATGGATCAACCGGCCCATGCCGGGCCGTGATCCGGTCACCTACGCCTCGACGCTCGAACTCCTCGAAGGGCAGATGGCCTCCCGCCGTCGCCAGCAGGACCTGCTGGAGATCCTGGAGATCTCCGTCGCACAGAGCCTCCCGGTCGTCCCCTCCTTCTCCGAGCAGGCCCGCAGACACGCGTCGAGCGAGCGGACGCTGCGCCGCCGCCTGGCCGACTGCGGCACCTCCTACGAGGCGATCGTCGAGGGCGTCCGCCGTGAGCGCGTCGAACTGCTCCTGCACCGCCCTCACCTCACCCTCCGCGAGGTGGCCCGCCAAGCGGGCTTCTCCGACGAACGCGCCCTGCGCCGGGCTGTCCGCCGCTGGCACGGCATGGCACCGTTGCAGCTGCGCGTAGGCTTCTCTTCGCAGGCGGCGGGAGCAACGCCGAGTCAGGGGCGCCGGGAACTGCGCGACCAGCCGTAACGGGACCCGTCGCCGCCCCACACCAGCGAACCCCCCACGCTTGAAGGCGGTTTGGGCCGTGAGGAACTGGGCTGATGTCCTGCAGCGTCCGCGCTGGGCCTCTTCTGCCAGGGCGCGGTCCTGTCCGCCGACTGGACCGCTGCTGATCGGCACCGGCACCGACGCCCTCCACGACCTGCCGCACCTGCCTTTGGCCATGCTCGCACCTGGCGACGGCAATGACGGTCGGGTCGCGGAGACGGCGCCGGCCATGGCGGAAGCGGGGCGGTGGTGGAAGTGCTGTTCCTATCCGACCAGTCCCTGACCGGCCTGCACCGCCCGGTGCCCCGCATCAGGACGCCGCGCCTGGGGCCCGTCCTGCCGCGGAACGGACCTGAGGTGCCTTCGGCCTTACCCATCATCCTCCTGCCTCTGCGCTGTTCCGCGCACGCTGCCGGCTCACCGGCTCGACCGGGACCCTCCGCTGCATGCGGCGGCTGGCGGACAGCACCCGGATCGCCGAACTGCCCAGGGATACAGGCATGTTGAGCACCCCTGCGGGCGCCTTCTGAGTACGCGTACTCACGCCACGGCGTCCGTCCGGAGGCGAGAGTGGGGGCACATCGAACGCCTGGAGAGAATCATGAGCACGCTCCGCAGGACGAGCCGCCCCGCCACCGTTGTGTCGCCCGGAAGGGTCCGCCTCGTCGCGGCCGCTCTCGCGAGCGCGGCCGCCGTCGTGGCACTCACCGGATGTGCCGGTTTCGAGTACAAGGAGGACATTTGCAGCAGCGGCGAGTACCCCGTCCTGTCCGTGGGCGGCACGGGCTCCGCCTGCGTCTCGGACAAGGCAGAGCCGCCTACGGGATTCGTGAGATACCCGCAGGGAAAGGTTCCGCAGGAGGTCGACGACAAGTGGGACGTGTACTGGCAGACCCACACGGTCGACGAGGATGGCAACATCGTCGACGTCCCGCATGCGGGCTGATCCCCAGGGCTGATCGGCGCGGATCCATGTCAGGGCTGGGTGGTCCAGAGGATCACCTCATCGCCAGCGGCACTGGCGAGTGTGCTCCCATCCGGGCTGCAAGCCACAGCGCGGACCGCCGTAGGGCGCCCCGTCAAGGTAGTGAGTCTCTCGAGTTCGTCCTCGCCGTGCAGGATCCGGTAGTGGGTGTCCTCGATGAGGACGTTGACGATCTTTCTTTCCCGCATGTCGCGGGCCGAGCTCGATGAACTCGCCGTTGATCACGAAGCGGCCGCTCGCGTGGACCTTGCGCTGGGCCCGGATACCACCAACAGGCAGGGGCGGAGGGGGCAGCGGGGACGTCGCCGTCCGTGCCTCGTCGATTTGCCCCAGCCGGTCGGCCGAAACGGGGCAGGGCCACGTTCCCATCAGGGCGTTGTCGGCGATGGCGTGCATGAGGTGTCCGTCGAGAGGCCACATGATCAGCATCACGTGACTCCCCACCCGCACGGTCACGCTTGCCGATGGGGATGGGGGTTGCGAGTGGATGGCCAACGGTAGGGGAAGGCCCAACCCCGCCTCTCCCTGCCGTTACGTGTGCAGCGGGTCGACCGGCGGCCATGGGTAGCCCAGTTGCTCGGCATCATGCGAACCTCCCCAGACCTCGGCGGTGGCACGGGGATCGCCTGCCGTCAGCCGCGCTTCGAGGCGCTCGGCTTGGACCGATGGGGCGTCCGCGGAGATGGGGAGGGTCATCCCGAACTGGAGCCAGGGCAGATCGGCATCGGCCCGGTTACGGGGATGCCTCAGGACGACGTGGATTCGATCGGGTTCCTTGCGGGAAGCCCAGACGCCTTCCAACTCGCAGTCCCACCTGACGAGCCAGTCCCCGCATCCCGTCAGCCCCGCCTCAAGCAGCCGCGCAACCGCTCCTGCCGGCCACTCCCAACTGCGGTCCTCTCCGGCTCGCAGGACCTCGGCCTCGTACAGACCTGCGGCGAACCGAAGCTCCGGCAGGTCGAAGTCCTGATTGGCCAGGTCGCGCCAGCCCGACCAGACAACATGATCCCCGTTACGCGTGACCGTCATGTACAGCGCGCCACAGCACTCCTCGACGCCGCACCCGGACCAAGCCAGACGAACCTCGTGGGGCGTCGCCGTGGCATGCAACGGCCCGGCCTGGCCCAGCAGATCCCTGGGGCCTACACCCAGATACCGGGAGCCTCCCACGCCACCGGAGACCACCTCGGCCAGAAGATCCCGACCATTGACGATCGGGCGGACCTCCACGACGCCCTCGTCGGGTGGAGGGCACACGACGCTCAGAGTGAGAAGGTCCGGTCTCGTGGTCATCGGCCAATGATCGCGAAGCTGGCTCGCACCTGTCATGTGAATTCGCGCGGCCTCCGCTCAGGGCGGTTACGTTTGACTGGCCCCAGGGCAGCATGACGCCGTACCGATGACCACCTCCGACATCGCTTCATGCGGCCATCACCCTTGTGTGGATGTCGGTCACGACCTTGCGGGCCGAACTGAACGCGCCGTGCTGCCAGGCGATGACATGGCTGAGCCAGTCGCCGGCGAAGTAGACGTGCCCGGCCGGCTGGTTGAGCAGCTTGTACTCCGGACCGGTCTGCGAGGGCCAGCCCACCCAGCCGGCCTCGATGTGAGGCGTGCGATGCCAGGCCACGCTGAAGGAGTGATCGAGTTCGGTGCGGTACTTGTCACCGTGGATCTTCACACCCCGGCTCACCGCCCGCGCGACGCGCTGGGCATGCGGCAGATCGCTGTACGCGACGGCGTTGGCACCGAAGTTGTAGTAGCCGATGAGTGTGCCGCGGCGGTCCTGGTAGCCGTACGAGGGGTACCAGATGGTAGCCAGGTCCGTGTCGGTCGGCGTGATGCCACCGTAGATGTGCTCGTCCGTCTCCCACCAGCGGCTGCGGTACTCGAGCCCGACCTTTCCGACCGGCGTCGGGACGGCGTACTTCAGCGCGGCGGTGATGTCGGCCCCCAGATTGTGCTTGAGGCGGGCCATGACCATCGGCGGCATGGCCGCGACGACGAAGTCGGCGCGCTGGGTGCGGGTACGGCCGCCGGAGTCCTGGTACGTGACCTCGGCACCGTCCGGCAGATCCTTGACCTCCAGCACCGTGGCGCCATAGCTGATGCGGTGCTGGCCGACCGCCTTGGCCAGGGCGTACGGGATCGCGTCCATGCCGCCCACCGGCTGGAACATCAGCATGGCCTGGTCGTAGCCGAGTTCGAAGGCGAAGCGCTGCCCTATGCCGCTGGCGACGACGTCCGACAACGACGGCACCGGGCCCAGGACCGTGCCGTCCTCGAAGGCCGCGCCCGGTTCGACGGAGTAGCCTCGCCGGTCACTGCCGGTGTAGGCGTAGCCGTCGGCCTTGCCTTTGATGGCGCCGAAGCTCTGCAGGAAGGCGATCAGCCGCTCCTTGTCCAGCGCGGTGAGCTGTGCGTCGAGGGCGCCCTGGTCGGTGGCCTTGGCGAGCAGTTCGGAGATGTAACCGTAGACGTCGGCCTTCGCCGTACGCCAGCGTATGGGCTTGCCGGCGAGGGCGGCACTGCTCTCGTGGTAGATGTACGCGTTGGCGTTCTGGTTGGTGAACACCTGGAGTTCGACGCCGAGTTCGCGGCAGTACTCGAGGGTGACGTGGGACTGCGGCAGCCGGGCCGGGCCCGCGTTCATGTACTGGCCCTTGGTGAACGATGCCGTCTGCGTACGCCCGTCGAGGTCGGTCAGTTTCGTGCCGCCGCGGACCGTCCAGTTGCGGCCTCCGGGACGGTCGTTCGCCTCCAGGATCCGGCAGTCGTAACCGGCCTTGTCCAGTTCGTAGGCCGTCGCCAGGCCGGCTATGCCGCCGCCCAGCACGAGCACCTTCTTGCCGGCGCGTCCCGTGAGCGCGAAGTCGCTCCGCTGGGGCGGGCGGTACTGGTCCGCCAGCACGTCGGGCACCGGGGCGAGTCCGAGTGCGCCCAGCGCCGAGTACATCACTCCGGCACCGCCCGCGGCGCCGACGGATCTCAGGAAGTTGCGGCGGGAGGCGGGGGATTGCTCTGCGGCCATCAGTTCCTCCTCATCCGAACCCCTGGGGGCTCGCGCCGTCCGGGGAGCGGTTGTTCGGTCAACCCGGTCACGTGGGGGGCGAGTTGCTGAGGAGACCGGAGGTGCGTCGTTATGAGCCTCCGTCAGGACTGTTACAGGGTCATGCCGCTGACGTAACCTGTCCGAGCCGTGAGCCGTGAGCCGTAAGCTGCGCGCCTGGAGGAAGGAGCGGGCGGGGGAGCGGCCACGGTCGGGGGGCGTGCCGACTGCACGGGAGACCGGCTTGATTGGCCGCGATCAACGTGGGCCACCGCATCGCCCTCGGCGTCAACCTCACCCCGACCGCCGACCAGATCAGCGGCATCAACCAGAGCGTCAGCCTCCAACTCGACGCCTACACCACCAACACCGGCGCCGCCTTGACCTACGAGGCCACCGGACTGCCCGACGGCCTGAGCATCAGCCCGACCGGTCTGATCAGCGGCACCCCGACGACCGTCGGCACCAGTCACGTCACGATCACCGTGACCGACAGCACCGGGGCGACCGCCACGGACACCTTCACCTGGAAGATCGGCTACGTCTACGCCAGCAACACCCGCGTCGACATCCCCGACGTTGGGCCCGCCGTGGAGTCACCACTGACCATCACCGGCCGCGACGGCAACGCCTCCACGACCACCTCGGTCTACGTCAACATCGTCCACACTACCGCGGTGACCTCACCGTCGACCTCGTCGGCCCCAACGGCACCGTCTACTCCCTCCTCAACCGCAGCGGCGGCTCCGCCGACAACGTCGACCAGACCTTCACCGTCGACGCCTCCGCGCAACCGATCAACGGCACCTGGACCCTGCGCGTGCAGGACTGGGCAGCCATCGACGTCGGCTACATCGCCCGCTGGCAGCTGACTCCCTGACACCCACGCCGACCGCACGACGCCGCCCGGGTCCTGGGGATCCGGGCGGCGCCATGAGGAACATCGGCCGAGGCCGAACTCGCCATTCCCAGCTCAGGTCCGGAACATACTTCCCGCACTGGCTACGGGAGCGACGCCGCCGGACCGATGGCAGCGGCCCTTCTCAGCCCGTGTACCGGACGAAGACCTTGAGGTAGTCGTACTGCTGCTGCGACACGCCGCTGCAGGAGTCCCCGTCGGAGCCGGTGGTGCACGGTCGGTCGCGGTTGACGGACCAGTAGGTGAGTCGGGCGATGTGGTGCTGCTGGGCGTAGGCGAGCATCGTCTGGAAGTCGGAGAGGCGGACGAGCTCCCCGGCGTCGTCGGTCTTGCCGTTCATCGAGGACAGCCCGATGTGGGCGTAGGCGGTCGAGTCGCTGTAGCCGTAAGCGGACTTGACGCGGGCCTTGAGGCCTTCCATCGCCTGGGTGGTCAGCGTGCCCATGTTGGTGGTGCCGCCGCCGAAGTCGAACGGCATGATGCACCAGATGTCGTTGGCCAGGCCGGAGGTGGCCGCGCGCTTGATCATGTCGACGCCGGTGGAGTCCGGGCCGGTGGTGGCGGTGCCGAAGGTGATGATGGTCTTGAGGCCGGGGTTGTTGGTCTTGACGATCTTCAGGGCGTCGACGACGCGTTGGCGGACCGTGGCGCTGGCCCACTCGGTGTTCTCGATGTCGATGTCGATGACCTTCAGGCCGTACGCGTTGACGACCTTCTGGTAGGCGCCCGCGAGCGCCGAGGCGCTGGTGCACTTCTCGCCGAGCTTGTTGCCGCTCCAGCCGCCGATGGACGCGATGACGTCACCGCCGGCCGACCGGATCGCGTTGATCTTCGATTGATCGTCCCCGCCGGTCAGCCGGCGGGAGCCGTCCCAGGCCGGGTTGCAGGTGCCGTCGGAGAGGATGAAGGCCAGGAGCGGAGCCGGTTCGGGGGATGCAGGGAGCATGTTAGGAAAGTTTCCTAACATCCAACAGGCGTGAGTCGGCCTGGTTTTCAAGGGCATGCGGGCCCTGGAGTGCGCAGTGCGAGCGTGTTCCGGTCGCGCCCTCAGGCGAGTTGGTAGCCCCGGAAGTTCCTGAGCAGCAGGTGGCAGTCCCGGAGCGAGCCCGAAGTGTCGCCGAGGCTGCGGTAGATGCCCCACTTGGGACGCACCCGGTCGGCCAGGAAGGTGTCGACGCCGGTGCGCGACTTGTCGATCAGGGTGGTGCCGCTCTGCTTGAGGATCCAGCGCACCGAACCGGACGTACCGTCACCGACCTTGATCTGGAAGTCGACGTCGGTCCACGTGTCGTGCAGCGGGTCCAGGGAGGTGCGGCCGATGAGGATCCCGGAGATCGGCAGCTGGAGTTCGATGGTCTGGGCGCCGTCGACCCGCCGCAGGGACTGCACGACGATCGGCGAACTGCCGCTGCCGGGCTGTTTCATCTGCATGATGTGCGTGAAGGTGGTCGTGGCCTTCAGCGAGCTCGGGATGTACATCGAGTACGTCACCCGCCAGGTCTGGCCCGGCAGCCACTGCAGGTAGCCGGAGGGCGTGCGCAGGCCGGTGACCTCCTGACGCTGACGGTCGGTCATGGTGTCCCGGTCCACCATGTGCATGTTGAAACGCCAGTGGTCGCTTTCCGGGTAGATGTGCGGCTGACCGGCCGGGTGCGAGTCCGCGCGGTCGTCCTCGATCGTCTCGAAGGCGTTCAGGCCGTCGGTCTGTGCCGACGGGGACCACTTCAGGACCCAGGATGCGGCGCTCGCGGGAGTTGCGGAAACTCCGACAGCGGCGGCGGCCGCGCCGCCCAGGGCTGCGCCCAGCACTGTTCTGCGGCTGGTGTTCATGGGGGCTCCTTTCGGAGGGATGGAGGGACATGTACTTGAACGTGGTTCGCCCATGCGTTCAGTGGTGCGGTACAGCGTCTCGGCGGGACTCGTTACGGTCAATGGTCTGGACCGATTTTCCGGCGGGTGCATTTCGGCCAACTCCGGTGTGCGGCCACTGACTTGCGGGTCAGTCATGCCGGTGCTGGTGAAGGGGCCAGTAGCCTCGGACGCCATGGGCATGGAGATCAATGTTGTGGTGGGCTACCCCGTCGATGACGAGGTGGAGAGAGTGCTGGGGTTGGCGGAGGCGGTCGGCGAGCCCGTCTCTGTGACATTCGTGTGGGAGGGGCGTGAGGAGCCGGAACGCGTGGTGCTGGTGCCTGCGGCCACGCTGGCACTGTGGGAGCACTGGGCCCCCACCGCGTACTCGCCGAGTGGCGTGGGGGAGGAGAGCCGGGCAGTGGTGCAGAGGGCCGAGCTGGCCCACCCCGTGGAGTTCGGCGCGTTCACGCTGTTTCGTCGTCGGGTGGGTGGGCGTACGGCGGTTGCCCGCGAGGGCGTAGTGGTCGCCGAACTGCTGGATCCGGACGAGGCGCACTGGCTTCAGGAGCAGGCGCGCAATGTCCGCCAGGGCTTCATGGATCCGACGCAGAAGGCGGCGTTCGAGGAGTTCCTTGCCCGGCAGGCGTCACGTGGGTCATCCACTGACGGTGTCCTCGGTTTCCCAGCGCAGTAGGTCGCGTGGCCGGCATTCGAAGGTTGGCGGGGGTGATGCCTACGCGGTCCGCGAGCTCACCCACGGACACGTTCCGTCGTGCCGGCATGACGTCGAACGGTCTCGACGGGGACCTTGGTTATGTGGGACAGGAAGGGCCGGCTCAGTGGAGGGGGGCCGGCAGTCCTCGGCGGGCTGAGTCGGCAGGACGGGGCAGGCGTCGAAGTCCTCGGGCTCGACGCCGGCGCGTAACTGCCGTGGCGGTCGAGGAAGCGAACCGTGACCCAGTTCCCGGCCGACGTGCGGTCCTTCAGCATCGTATGGAGGGCGGCCGGGTCGTGGGCGAGGGCCGACATCTTGGAGGCCCCAGCGTCATGGGGTGAGGTCAGCTTGTCGTGGGCGGTCTCGTCGCGGACCTGCTGGTCGCGCTGGTCGAGGAAGGACATGCCGACGATGCCGGTGAGGGTGCCCCGGCGTGCCTTGGCGGCGATTTGGTAGGTGGCCATGCCGCCCGCACTGAGCCTGTACAGGACGATCGGACCGTCGTCGCGGGACTGCGTACGCGAAGAAGCCCAAGACGAGGTCGACCCTCCCGGCCGCGGGGGCGGCCAGGCCGTCGGTGTAGGTCGTCCCCAGGTCGGGCGCCTGGGCCGTGGCCGCGGCGAGCAGTTCCGCCGCGTGAGCCGGGCTGTCCTGCCACAACCGGACGGCGACTTCCAGCTTCACCGTCAGTATGGCGAGGACCGTCTCCTCGGGCGTGTCCGCGTCCTCGGCCGCCGCCAGCGTTACGCCGCCGACCTGCTCCAGCCGTGACAGGACGACCTTGACGATCGCCTCCTCCTTGCTCCCGACGTACCGTCTCCGACATCGTCAAGGAGGCTCAACTGTCGCGCCCGACCGTCTACAAGTGTAGGAAACAGCTGCGTTAGCGTGCCAAGGCTCCAGTGGGGCTTTCGATGTGGAGGGGGTCAGGGATGGGTTATGACCTGAATGCGGTGATCGCTGAGGGAGAGGTGCTACGCAGTGCTGCACGGGACCTGTCGGCGGCGCGGCTGGCGTCGATTGGACAGGGCCTGTCGCTGATGCCGATGACTGACGCCCTGTTCGATTCCGTTGCAGATGTCAGTGGTGTGGCCGTGTTGGGGTTCTGGCGGTTGCCGGGAGGGTTCGACGAGGTCCTTGCTGCCTGGTCTGCCGATGGGCCGGTGGCCTACGTGGAGGCGGAGTACTTCGGCGGTGCGGGCGAGCAGCGGGCTGCCGTGTGGGACCGGGGCAGCCTCGTTCTGGGACCGCTCCACTTGGAGGAAGGACGAGCCATTCCGCCTGCAGGCTCACCGATCTCTCAAGCGCTGCGGCGGCTGGGCGTCGTGGCAGGCAGCGGCGAGGATGAGTTCACGGCTGCGGGGTTGGACCGGCATCGACACAGCGAGGCGTGGATCGCCTGAGGCGGACTACGGTGTGGCGTGTCATACAGGGGAGGGCGAACCGCGGCGGTCTGCTTCGAGTTGGTGGTCGGCGACCGTGTGATCACGGGTGGGAACCAGGGCGCCGGACGGCTCGGACGCCGTGATCACACCTGACAGCACTAGATCATCTCAACTGCCGACCATGCGCGGTGAGCCAGGACTGTGGGGCAAGGAAACGGCTTTGCACCTTGTGTGATCGGCATGGATCCAGCCTCGCTGGAGGTACTGAAGATGACCAACGTCGTGTTGAAGCTGTCAGTCCGAGATTTGGTGCATGCGGATCTGGCGTCGTGCGGGTGGGCGGGGTCTGACCACCACCTGGTCAACGTCGCCCAGCAGTTGGACCCGGGGCAGTCCACCCCGCATTGCAGTCGTGCGGGAGGCGAACGGATGCGTGTCCGCGGCTGAGCACAGCGTCCCCGAGCGCAGGGCCGGCGCCGCTGGCCGGCGACGGCATCCGGCTGTTACTGACGTTGTTTTGTTCGGTCGCCTGTGTGTCGTCACGGTCTGACGGCTGACGCGTCGAGGTAGACGATGCGCTCTGCCGGTTCGTCGTCGCGTTGATCGAAGCGTTTCGGTATGCCGGCAGGGAGGGCCGGAGCCAGCGCGTGGAACACCGCTGCGTACGCGTCGGGGCCGTAGTCCCGGTAGTTCTTCGTCGCCTGTAGCCACAACGCGCCCGACGGCAGGCGGACGACCTCATGGAACGCGCCGGTGGCGCGCAGGGCACCTGCACCGCCGAGGGGTTCGGCCAGTTCCTTTGGGCAGATCGTCCACCACTCGTATCCACGCAGTGCCTGACGGCTCATCGGGATTGTCTCGTAGGGGAACTTCCATGGAGGACCCAGCGTGCGTTCGAGACCCGTTTTCCCCAGCCCGTCGTCGTAGGTGATATTGGCGAAGGACGGGTCCATACCTTCACTGATGCCGCGCAGAAAGCGGAGCACTACCTCCTGCTGTGTGGGGTCGAGCAAGTCTCTCTCGGGAATTCTGCAGGACAGTACGGCCCAATCGATCGCCTCCGGCCCATCCCGGGCCTCGGGGCGGTCGACCGTAATGCGCAGAGGGCTTCTGCCTGGGTAGCCGCGTTCGTCGAGGACCGAGAGCCCGATCGTCGCGGTGCGCGGGGGATCGTCCAGCTGGCGCAGGAACCACGACATGCTTCGCGCCGAGATCACCCGGCTGGAACTGCGCAGCTGCCGCCCGTCGTGGCGGGTGATCGAGACGAAGCCCCAGGCAGTGTGCGGCGGTCCGCATGGCATGCTGCGCCGCATTGCTTCCGCAGGCAGCTTCGGTCCCTGCTCCAGTGCCTGTCGATGGCTGCCTGCCAGGGTGGCAAAGCCCCCATCCAGCCACGCGCGCGCCAGATCCTCGTAGGTCGTGGGATCGGGCCACTCCACGTTGATCTCGGCAAAGAGGTAGTGATCTGTCATGCAGGCATCCCATCAGACACCACCGACATTGGGGGCGTAGCCCAAGGCGGCAGGTCGCACCACGCTGAGGTTCTGCCCACGCGTGAGCGCAGGGTCGGCTATGCCCCGAAATGGGTCGGCCGATCCGTTTTGTGGAGAGGCTGGGCAGCTCCGAGACATAAGTGCAGAAGGCGACGAGCACCAGGAGCACGCCGATGCAGAGCCGTACGGACCTCCAACGGAGGGCGGGGCGGGTGCCCGCAGACCAGCAGCAGCGGAAGGCGCCTCGACCTCGCCCGGTCCAAACAAGGTCCGCGCGCTGGCAGATGTGACCCGCATGCCTCAGATGGGGCACGAAGTGACCCTATCCGTTATGCCGATTCAACGAACACGGCTGCCCCATGCCGGCCTGTGCCGTGCGGTGGGGGCGGCGAGCAGTTCGTCGGCGGCTTCGGCCATGCCTTCGTCCCGGAGGATGTCGGCCAGGCCGATGACTTCCCAACGGGGTGCCTGTCGTGCGACATGACGTAGTAACGCCTGCAGGTGGTGGTCGCGTCCGGCTGTGATGAGGGCGCGCGCAAGGTCGGGTACGACGTCTTCGAGGGGCTGGTGTCCGGCGTTGTGAGTGAGCAGCGCCGGAATGTCGTCAGGCTGGTCCCAGGCATGCAGGAGTTCGCTGACCAGCGGCTGGGCGTCCTTGTGGGTGAGGGGCAGTCGTACGGTGAACCGGGCGCCTGCCTGCTCTTCCTCGCTCGGGGCGACGGTGAGGGTGCCGTGGTGGAGTGTGGTGATGCGGCGGGCGATGGCCAGGCCCAGGCCGGTGCCTCCGGCGTCCCGTGTGCGGGCGTCGTCGAGCCGGCTGAAGCGTTCGAAGATCCTCTCGTGGTCTTCGGGTGGGATGGGCGGGCCGTCGTTGGCCACGTCGAGTACGGCTTGTCGGCGTTCGTGATCCAGGGTGAGCGCGACGGTGATCGTGGTGGCCGCATGGCGTTCGGCGTTGTCGAGAAGGTTGGCCAGGACGCGGGCGAGCAGGCCTGGGTGGCCGGCCATGGGCGCCGGTTCGTCGGGTGCGGTGACGACGAGGCTCAGGCGATCGGGTACGTCACGGCGAGCGACGGCCTCGCGGACCAGGTCAGGCAGGTCTACTTGCTGGGTCAGGAGGGTTTTCGAGTGTGAGGCCTGGGCGTCGAGGCGAGCCAGGAGCAGCAGATTCGTGGTGATCTCCTGGACATGAAGAGTGTCGTGCAGGGCGTCACGGGCCGCGTCTGGCCAGCGCGCTGTCCCGGACGGGGTGAGCGCAAGTTCGAGTTCGGCGCGCAAGCAGGCGAGCGGGGTGCGCAGTTCATGGGCGACGTCGGAGGTGAACTGCCGTTGCCGGGCGGCCGCCGCATCGAGGCGGTCCAGGGCGCTGTTCATCGTCTCCACCAGCCGCGTGAATTCCCGGCCACCGCGTGGCATCGGTATGCGCTGGTCGAGGCGGCTCAGACTCAGCGCGGCGAACTCCGTCCGGATCCCCTCCACCGGCTTCAGGACCTGGCCGAGGAGCAGCCATGTCGCGCCGGCTGTCAGTAGGGTGAGTCCCAGCGTGCCGCCGGCCAGCCACCACCCGGTGGTGTTCAGCCGCTGCTGATCTGTCCAGTAGCCGGGATAGAACGCGTCGTCCTCCCAGTCCGAGAACTCCAAGGCCGTCCCAGGGCCTGTGAGCATCGCCGCGGGCTGCGCGTCGTCCGGGTCGGTCCACGGCCACAGAGACAGGTGTTCGCCGCGGATGGGGGGCAACGCGTCGCGCTGACTGATGTACCGGGTCAGCTGATCGGCGTACGAGTCGGGAGGCGTAGACGACTCGCACCAGGTGTCGTCGTCCTCGCACACCGGCGCCTCGGCCATGTCGGAAATGGGGCTGTCCGAGACCCGCCGATACGCCGAGGCGACCAGTTCGTTGCGCATGGCGACGGCCGAGACACCGGCGGCCAGGGTCAACAGGACGGCGGCGAGGGCCGTCGCGGCCAGGGTCAACCGCAACCGCACACTGCCCGCCCGCGAGCCGCGCCCCTCTCGCCGCCGCCGGCCCAGCCTCAGCATGCCGTCTCCGGCCCAACGTCGAGCCGGTAGCCGATCCCTCGGACGGTACGGATGGACCGCCGCCCGAAGGGAGTGTCGATCTTGCGGCGCAGGGTGCTGACGTAGACCTCCACCACGTTGACGTCCCCGTCGAACCGGTCGTCCCAGACGTGCTCCAGGATCTCCGTCTTCGTGACCGTCTGGCCACCGCGCCGCGCCAGGTACTCCAACACCGAGAACTCCCGTGCCGTGAGGGCCACCGGCACCGTGCCGCGTCGGCAGTGCCGGGTCGCGGGATCCACTTCCAGGTCCCCGACGCGCAGCACAGCGGGGCGTTGCGGCTGTCCGCGCCGCATCAACGCCCGCAACCGGGCCAGGAGTGTCACGAACGAGAACGGCTTGGTCACGTAGTCGTCCGCCCCGACGTCCAGGCCCTCTGCCTCGTCGTATTCACCGTCCATCGCGGTCAGCATCAGAACCGGCGCCCATATGCCCGCCTCCCGAAGCCGGCCGCACACTCCATAGCCGTTCAGGGCCGGCAGCATCACGTCCAGGACGATCGCGTCATACGGGTTCTCGCTCGCCCGCTCAAGCCCTGACAGCCCGTCGTGCGCGACGTCGACCGCCCATCCCTCACCGACCAGGCCGCGCCGCAGCAGCTCCGCCATCCGCCGGTCGTCCTCAACCACCAGTAAGCGCATGACTCCAGCATGAGGCAGAAAACCTGTGGCCAACCTGAGGACCGCACAGCGCATCAGAGTCGACGCACCTGCCTCTCAGGAATCTTCAGGTTCCCCACAGCCCCTCGCTGCCAGAGTCGTCGCCTGGCACCGGCCGGGCCCGCCCGTACGGACGGAACAAGGGGCCGGTGCTCTTGGATCCGTTTGTCTGCAACGAGAGGAAAACACGTGAAACCGCGCAACCGCATGGCACTGGCGATGACCACCGGTGTTGCCGCAGTCGGTCTCGCCCTGGCTGCCCCGGCCGCCCACGCCGACATCGTCCCGGCCTCCCATCCGGCGGCTGTCCACACCGCTTCTGCCCCCGTCCAGGCCCAGGGATGGCACACGATCTGGCAGTCCAAGTTCAAGCCCCGCCACGCCAAGTGGATCTCTCAGCCCTGGGGTGTCCTTGGCTACAGCGTGACCGTCAAGTACCGCTGCTGGAACGGCGGCGACGGCACGAAGGTCACCGTCAAGCTGATACAGGGCGAGTACCCGAACACGCAATTGAAGAAGAGCCGCGCGTACTGCAACGGCGCCTGGCACTCCTTCAGCAGCACGAAGGTGAAGCCGAGCACCCCCTACAAGATCGTCACGGTGCAGGACCACAACCGCACGCACACCGAGGAAGTCGGCGTCTACGAGCGGTCCTGACAGGCGGCAGCGTCAGCTGCGTCTCGGCCACCTAACGCCTCCTGGCGGATCATCGGCAGGGCTCCTGGCCAGCGCGAGGGGACTGGCCAGTGCCCGGCTTGCAGAGGCAGCCGCTGGTCCGCTGAGGGCGACACCGTGAGAGCCAAGACGTCACCTGCTCTGCCTCCTTACCGCTAGCCGACTGAAGCCCCGGCCCCTGCCAGAGCCGGGGCTTCACCCCCGACCCGCCAACCCCTGACCCGGGGCTGTATGAAGCCTTCTGCGGATCACCCTCGCAGCCACAACACGCTCATGCCGGCCGCGTCCGTCATCCCCTGGCAGAGACATGCTCACAGCCCGACAGAAGCCGACCACCGTCATCTCCCCTTCCTGGCCGTTCATGCCGCACACAAGGGATCTGATCATGGACGTTCGCACGCACGTCGGTGAAGTACCGGACTTCGAGGAATACCTACGGGCGCGGCACGACGCCCTCGTGCGCAGTGCCCAACGCCTGATGGCCGACCCTCACGATGCCCAGGATCTGCTTCAGACCGCGCTCCTACGCACCTACCGACGATGGGAGGCCCTCGCGGACAAGCGGCTCGCGGACGCCTACCTGCGCCGCGTGATGATCAATACTCGCACCGAGTGGTGGCGAGCCCGGAAGCTGAAAGAGCTTCCCGCGGAGCACCTGCCGGACGTGCCCGTCACGGACCAGACCACGCAGCACGCCGACCGTGCACTACTCATGGGCATCCTCGAGGCACTGACATATCAGCAACGCAGTGTCGTGGTACTGCGGTACTGGGAACAGATGACCACAGCTCAGACGGCCGCCGCGCTCGGCATGGTCGCCCGGAACGGTCAAGAGCACCCTGCACCGAGCACTCGCCCGACTCCGCGAGGAGATCGAGGGACCCTCGGCTGGTTGAGTCGAGAGTTCAGGCCCCTCACCTTCTCCGAACTACCGCCAGAGGTTGGCTGATGTTCAGTTGTGTCGCCGAGTGCGACCGGATCAGCGACAGCCGGGCCGACTTCTCCCAGAAGCGCCGCCGCCACGGCGTGAACGTGGAGGTCATCGCCGAACCCGCGGGCAACCTACACGCTTGACCTGCTGTTGCCCGTCGTGGGCCTCGGCCGGCAGCAGACCTTCAACCCGCGAGGCTGGCAACAGTGCCTGGCCGCAGCCCTCATTGAGCAATTGTCAAATTTTGTGGATCAGTTGAGGCTGTTCGCGCTGCGAGACGGGCAGGACGTTCGACGAGGTGTGGTGCGAGGTCCGGCTCCGGACGCCAGTGCCGCCTGTGAGACCTCCGGCAATGGGTCGGCCCGGCGGGCGAGGTCGAGGAGGCTGTGCAGCGAGGGCTCGGCCAGGCCACGGCGGGGGTGCCACTGGGCGACAATGCTGACGGGCCGGAGGCGCTCGGCGAGCCGGAGCTCGACCAGTTCGCCGTTGCTCAACTCCCGCGTGACCGCCAGCTCCGGCAACAGCGAGACGCCGTGCCCGTGTCCGGTCAACCGCAGCAAGGCGGACAGTGAGCCTTGGATCGTCGCGAGCTGTGCCCCCGCGAGCAGGTCCCGTCCGAAGCGGTCCACCAGCATTTCCGAGGTGCAGCCCGGTTCGGCGACGAGGAAGTCGTAGGCGAGCAGCTGCTCCGGCGTCACCAACTCCTGCCGTGCCAGCGGATGGGTGGGCGCGGCCACGAGCACCGTGCGGTCGTGCCCCACTACAGTGTGCGCTCCGAGGGCCCGCATCCCGTTGTCGTACTGGAACACCAGGTCCAACTCCCCGGCGCCGTAGGCGCGCTCAAGTGAGCTCCGGTTCGCTACCGTCAGCTCGACATCGACGCTCGAGCCGGGGCCTCCCGCGCCGTACTCCAGCGCTGCCAGGACATCGGGCATCCACACGTGTGCCAGCGACTCCTGGGCGCCGATCCGGAGCCTGGGCCGGTCGCCGCGCGCGGCGCGGCGCATCCGCTCCTCCAGCTCCAGCGCCTCGCGCGCGTGCGGCAGCAATCGTTCCCCGGCCTCGGTGAGCCTCGCGCCCGTTCCAGCACGCACCAGTACGGTCGCCCCCAAGTCCGCTTCCAGGCGCTTGAGCTGGGCGCTCACGCTCGACTGGGCATACCCCAGATGCTGGGCGGCCGCGGAGATCCCGCCCTGGTCGGCGACCGCGACGAAGGCGCGCAGGTAGCGAGTGTCCACGTCGTCAGCCTATCGAGGCCCATCGGATTTCCCGATGGGGCCATCGAAGTTACCCCGTCGCCGAGCAGGGGGCTGTCCGGTCACGCTTCCCCCCATGACTCTCCAAAGCGGCGCCCGCGCCACCGATACCGCGTCACCGGCTTCACCTCCCTCATCAGCATGGTCTCGTCTCACCTTTGCCGGAATCGCCACCGGAAATCTGCTCGTCCTCCTCGACACCTCGATCCTCAACGTCGCCGTCCCCGACCTCGAAAGCTCCCTCCACCCCGCCGCCGCTGCGCTGCCCTGGGCCGTGGATGCGTACACCGTCGTCTTCGCCGGATTGCTGCTCGCTGGTGGTGTGTTCGCCGACCGGTGGGGCGCGCGCCGCGTCTACGGCTCCGCGCTTGCCGCCTTTGCCGTGCTGTCCGCACTGTGCGCAGCTGCGCCCAACGTCGGCGCCCTCATCGTTGGCCGCGCCCTGCTCGGCGCCGCCGGCGCCGGCCTGGTGCCCGCCTCGCTTGCCCTGCTCATCCATCTCAACCCGGACCCCGCCCGCCGCACCCGCGCCGTTGGTGCCTGGACCGCCTTGAGTGGCCTCGGTGCCGCGGCCGGTCCCGTCCTCGGCGGCGCGCTGGTCGAACTCGGCGGCTGGCAGCTGGTGTTCCTGGTCAATCCGCCTATCGCGCTTGCCGCCCTGCTGCTTGCCCGGCATCTCCCGAATCCTCCCACCCGCGCCGTTCGTGCCCTGGATCGCACTGGCCTTGTGCTGTCCACCGCCGCGCTCGGCGCGCTCACCTTCGGCTTGGTCGAGGCGGGCATCGAGGGCTGGGGCTCGCCGTACGCGTGCGGCCCGATCGCCGGTGCGCTGCTCGCCTTCGTTGTGCTGGCAGTGGTGGAACGCAGTGTCGCAGCGCCCGTGCTGCCTCCCGCGCTGCTCGCTCTGCCGCGGGTGCGGGCCGCCATGGTGGCCGCGGCGGTGTCGTGCTTCGCCTTCTTCGGCGGGGCGTACATGCTCGGCGTCTGGCTGCAGCACACCTACGACCTCTCGCCGTTCAAGGCCGGCCTGGCCTCCCTCCCTCTGACCTTTCCGGTCTGCGTGATGCCCTTCTTCACCGGCAGGCTGGTGGCTCGGTACGGGGCGCGGCCGGTACTGCTGACCGGCATGTCCGCGTCCGTGGTGTCCGGCGTGCTGCTGACCTTCGCGACGGCCCATCACCCCCCGCTCGTTCTGATCATCGCGGCTGAGATCGCGCTTGCCGCCACGGGCACCCTCTCCATCCCCAGTGCCGCCGCCGAGATGGCCGTCTCCGCGGCGCCCGAGTACGCCGCTACCGGCCAGGGTGCGCTCAACGGAATCAGGCAGGCCGGCTCGGCGCTCGGCGTCGCGGTACTCGGAACACTGGGCGCCCTGTCGGGGGCGGGATTCGTGCTCATCGGCGTCGGACTGGTCGCGGTCCTGATCGTCGCCGGCGCCACCGCCAAAGCCAGCACGTGACAGTGCCTGCCTCACCTCTGGATCCCGACGAGGACCCCGGCAAGACCGGCCGGGAGCTCTCTTCAGGGGATCGGTTGAGGCTGTTCACGCTGTGAGAGCGGCACGATTCTTTTCGACGATAGGCGCCCGGGAGGTGGCAGGGGCAGCAGAACGGTCACGGTCCACGGACCTGCCATTTTGCCTGCTTGAACCCTCCAAGATGGCGGTGCAGGGTGGATCCATGACATGGACAGCACCACCGGTCGAGCGCACCATGCAGCTAGGTGACCTGGGTACCGTAACTGAGCGTCACATGTTGGAGGGTTGGCTGAGCTGGCACCGGGAAACGTTGCTGGCCAAGTGTGCCGGGCTTGAGCCGGCCCAATTGGCGCAGACGACCGTAGAGCCGTCGAATCTCACCCTCCTCGGCTTGGTCCGGCACATGGCGGAGGTAGAGCGATGGTGGTTCCGGCGAAGCTTCGCCGGCGAGGATCTCGACGATGTCTTCACCGGCCCGTCAGATGGCAATGAGGGACTCGACGGAGTTCACGCAGCCGATGCGGAGAAAGACTTCGGACTGTTCCAGACCGAGGTCAAAGCGTGCGACGCGGCGGTGGCCGGGCATGACCTCGACGAGACCTTCATGTCCTCGCGCGGAGTATCCCTCAGTCTGCGCTGGGTCTACGTGTTGATGATCCAGGAGTACGCCCGCCACAACGGCCACGCCGACTTCCTTCGGGAGCGGACGGACGGGGTAACGGGCGACTGAGGTTCTCCGGACCGGCCCGGCAGCAGGTGCCCGCGAGATGGCATGAGCATCGGAACGGGCACGGGTCCACGTGATCATGGAGTTCTCTACGCTCAGTGATCACGAAGGACAGCCGTGCCCGCACTGCCATCTTGGCTGCTCGAACCCCTCTGGAACCAGTTCATGACGCTCCTGCCCGCTCGGGAGGAGTTCGCCGCGGGCCACCCGCTTGGCTGCCGCCGCCGCGTTCCCAACCGGACTGTGTTCGAGCACGCGGTGCTCGCTTTGGTCCACGGCTCGGGCTACGAACGGATCTCCAGCCCCGGATGCTCTGACCGGACCATCCGTCGACGTGTCAAAGAGTGGGCTGAGCAGGGGATACCCGAAGTGGTGCACGTTCTCGCTCTGGAAAGCATACGACCGGATGGTCGGCCTGGAACTGTCCGAGATGTCCGTGGATAGTTGCATCACCAAGGTCCCGTGTGGCGGCCAGAGTGCGGGCCGATCCCCGGTGGACCGCGGGAAGCAGGGCCTGAAACGCTCGGTCGCCACTGATGCCCGCGGCGTCCCGCTGGGCCTGGTCGCGGCGGGAGCCAACCGCCATGACTCGCCCCTGCTCGGACCGACTCTCCTCGCAGCAATGGACCAGGTCGGGCCACTGCCGGACGTGAACGTCAACCTCGACCGGGGCTATGACAGCAACACGTCCCGCGCTTTGCTCCGGGAGTTGGGCTTCACCGGTGAGATCGCCCGCAAGGGCGCGCCCGCCCCGATCCAGGCCGGCAAGCGGTGGGTCGTGGAACGAACGCACTCGTGGATGAACAGCTACGGCAAGCTTCGACGCTGCACCGAGAAGAACAGCACCGTCGTCGAGTGCTACCTCCACCTGGCCGCAGCACTCGTCACTCTCCGCATGCTGATCCGCCACGCCACCATTCACTACCGTTGGGATCAGCGTCCCACCACACGCCGCCTCAAGTGATCCATTTGCCGGTCGGTCCAAGGACCTGGCCGCGCCCTCATAAGCCGACGGGCTGGGCCAGCGCGGGCGCCCTGCAGACTGCCGAGCACCTCGCAGCGCGGTGCTCAGTCGGAGTTAGGGTGCCTGGCTGTCGGTAAAGATCGGGCAGGTACGGCACAACTGGAGGGCGAGGGAGAAGCGTGATCGAGGATCTTCAGCAAGCGGCCCAGGCTCGTATGGCGTCCGTGGTCGGGCTGGCGAGCGAGCTGATCCGCCGTCCGAGCCGGGCGGGGATCGACGACTACGGGCCCGTCCTTGGCGTGCTGGAAGACTGGCTGGCCGCCTGCGAGCTGCCCCACCGGCGTCTGCATGACACGACGGGTGCCCTGGTGGGGTTGCTGATGGAGGTCCCCGGCGGGCGGCCCGGCGCGTGGTGGACGCTGGACGCGTGCGTGGACACCGCCCCGTACGGCGACGAGACCGCCTGGTCCTTCCCGCCGGCCTCGGGCGACATCGTGGACGGCTGGCTGCGCGGCCGCGGTGCGGCCGACTCCAAGCTCGCGGCCGCGATGTTCTGCCACATCGCCGCCGACCTCGCCCCCCGCGCCGGCGACCTGGCCGGCGGGCTCGCCGTGCTCCTGGACGTGGATGAGCACACCGGCGGTTTCGGCGGCGCCCGCGCCTACCTCGCCGACCCGCACGCGGCCCGCCCCGCCGGGGTGATGATCGGCTACCCCGGCCTGGACGAGGTCGTGGTCGGCGGCCGCGGCCTGTGGCGGGCCACGATCACCGTGCATGCCCCCTCCGGACACTCCGGCTCCAGCAGGACCGTCATCGGTGCCATCTCCCGCGCCGCCCACCTCGTACGGCAACTGGACACGGCCGGACTGCCCGGCGTGGTTGACGGCTCGGACTTCCCGCTGCCGCCGAAGCTGTCGGTCACCGCCTTCCACGGAGGCCGGGGCTTCTCGGTCACGCCCGACCGGGTCGACATCAATGTGGACGTCCGGACCACTCCCGGCTTCGGCGCGCACGACGCCGAGACCCTTGTCCGCAAGGCGGTCGCCGAGCTCGACACGGAGCTGCCCGCCCCGGCGCCCACCGAGGTCACCCCGGTCGCCGCGTGGCCGCCGTTCCGCCTCGCCGAGGACGAGCAGCCCGCCGCCGCCCTCCTTGGCGCCGCCGCCCAGCAGGGGCTTGCCGTCCGGGCGAAGACCGCGGGCCCGTCGAACATCGGCAATCTGCTCGCCGGGCAGGGCATCGCCGCCACGGCCGGCTTCGGCGTGCCGTACGAGGGCCTGCACGGCATCGACGAACGCGCCCACCTTGCCGAACTCCCCACGGTGTACGCGGTCTACCAGCGGGCCGTCCTCAGCCTCCTCGGGGGCTGACGTCCCAGCAGCATCCCAACTTCCTCCCAGATATGGCACTGTCGATGGCCTGCGCGATGACGGCCAGCCCGATGCTGCGCTCGCGCAGGTCCGCGCCGAGGGTCACCAGGTGGAGCACTGAGCGGGAGAGCCGGTCGAGCTACGCAGATCGCCTGCGGGAATCGCAAGGACACCGAGGTCGAGCGCTAACCGCTTCAAACTCTGGCCTCTGTGGTCGGCTTGAGGCCGTTGAGGAGGTAGTCGACACGGGTGGCGGTGTTATCCGGGTCGAGAGGGTCGGTTCCTAGGAGCAGGCGATAGTAGATCGGGCCGAACAGAAGCTCGATCACGGTTCGCGTCGGGACGTCGGCACGAAGTTCGCCAGCTTCCACGGCTACGTCGAGGCGTTCTTGCCAGCGCTCGATGCGGGGTTCGAAGAAGCTGGCGCGAAGTTCCTTGGCCAGTCTCTCGTCGCTCTGCGCATCCGCGACCACGCCGCGCCAGATGGTCCCGAGGCTGGAGTCGAGCAGGCGGACGACGGCCTGTGCTGAAGCAGTGATATCGGCGGCGGTGTCGCCCGTGTTCGGTACGTGGGACGCGGGTCCGGTCCGGTCGTTGAGGGCCTCAAGGACGACGGCCGCCTTGCTCGGCCACCAGCGGTAGATGGTCTGCTTGCCAACGCCGGCGGCTGAGGCGATGGCATCCACGGACACCTTGGCGTAGCCGTCACGAACGCATAGCTCAAGGGCGGCATCCAGGATCGCCCGATGCGCGCGCTGGTTCCGCAGATTGGGGTTAGGGGCTGGGGTCATGCCCAGATCCTTTCACAAGACAATTCGTCTCGTCTTGACGCGATCGGTGCGGGTGCACCAGGATGATCACCGGTCAGACGAGACATGTCGACTCGTCTCGCTGGGGCCCCGAAGCCGTCTGCGCCCTGCCGGTGACGGCATGCAGGGCGGATTCGGCGCTGTCTACGCCATGGCCTGAAACGGCGGCGACTACCAGAACTGGTGCTAGTACCAACGCCGTTCAGCTAGGCGTGGAGGCTGCTCGTCAAGGCTGGTGAACGAGGCAGCAAGAGTGGAGGCGCCTCCACTTACTTCTGATGAGGAAGGGCCCTTTCGTGACTAGGGACACCGGGCGACCGATGCGGGCCGACGCGCGGCGCAACCGGGAGAAGATCCTCTCCGCAGCCGTCCGCGTCTTCGCTGAGGAAGGGCTGGATGTGCACTTGGAGCGCATCGCCAAGGAGGCGGGCGTGGGCTCGGGCACTCTCTACCGGAACTTCCCCACTCGGGAGGCGCTGATCGAGGCCGCCTACCGCAACGAACTGAGCCGGTTGTGCGAGGCCGCTTCCGAACTCCTGGCGGCCATGCCGCCACGCGAGGCGCTCCGCGCCTGGATGGGGCGCTTCATCGACTACGCCACCGCGAAACTGGGGATGGCCGAGACCCTGCGTGCCGTCGTCGACTCCGGCGTCAACCCCTACGACCACAGCCGCGAGCTGATCATGAACGCCCTCACCTCGCTCATGGACGCCGCGACCGCCACCGGGACCATACGCTCGGACGTACGCCCGGCCGTCATGCTGGCCGCCCTCACCGGCGTCGCCCTCGCCTCAGGAAAGCCCGAGGAACGCGAGCAGGCCGAACGCCTGCTCGACCTCACCCTCGACGGACTCAGGTACGGCACGGCGGACTGATGAACTCCCGCAAGTGCCGACGGGCTCGCCTCCGTGCGAGCCCGCGGCCGGGCCGGCGCGCGCTGGCCGAAGCGCACCGAGGACGCGGCCGCGCTCGCCAAACGGCCTTATGACGAGCGGGCGGAAGCCGTCCAGCACGAAGCCCTGGAACCGCTCGACGAGGCCAAAGCACGTGAACGGCTCGTCCGGATCCACGGCTCGCAGCGTGCTGTAGCCCGGGCTTTGGGCAAGTCCAGCGGCTGCGTTGCCCAGCGCCTGGCGCTGCTGAAGCTCACTCCGGAGCTCAAGCAGGCCCTGGAAGACGAGGCACTCCCAGTCAAGATCGCCCGCACTGTCGGGCAGTTGCCCGAACAGCAGCGGCATCACGAACGTGGCGATCCCGACCCTGTTCGCTTCGGCCAGGGCGGCGCGCAGCAGCTCATACACAGAAGAGGCCGGAGCGCATGTGTTGCGTGAGGTTCTCGAGGATCTCGCGCAGCCGCGGGCTGCACTCGGCCGGCAGCTGGGTCAGGGTGTGCCGGAAGATGCCCTGGTCGACCTGGAACAGTTGATGGGGGCGCGGCGCGGGCGGGTCGTCGCGGAGAACGCCGTCGGGCACGGTGCCCGACGCGGGGAGGCGTAGGTGCGGCTCGGGGAAGGCCAGCCACATCCACACCCCGAACGGCAGCGGCACCGGATAGGCCGATGCGGGCTGGCCGGCCGGGCTCCAGGTCTCCCCTGTCTGCGGATGGGTCGGCACGAGCAGTATGTCGGCGTCCGCGTCAGGACCGGACAGTCCCGGTCCGGCCAGCACAGCGTGCCGCGTCGGCCGGCCTCCGGGCAGGAGGGCGTCGAGGGCACGCTGGAACACTTCCGCGGTCAGCCCGTTCGGGACGGTCACCGGCTGACCGTTGGAGGCTGCCAGCAGATGGGCGAGCGCCCGGCCGGCAGCCGCCTCCCACTGCGGACTCCATGACCACCGGTGGCCCGACCCGAGCAGCGAACCCCATCTGGTGATCGGCTCGTACGGGGGCGTCCGCTTGCCCTCCACCAACAGTTCCGCCCAGGAGAGCGTTGTGGGGGCGGCGTTGTCGACGGGGAGGCGGCGCACGGCGTCCGGCGCGAGCCAGACCGCTTGCCAGAGTGAGCAGTCGTCGATCCGGCTCGCCACGGCCAGGCCGCACGCCTCACAGGCCATGTTCGGGCCCTCACCCCAGTCGAGGCCGCAGCAGTAGCCGCCGGCCTTCTCCGGGATGAGCACAGCGCCGCGGGTGTCTCCGGGTGCGATGACGACCGTGCCGGGGGTGCCGTCGGACCAGGAGAAGCTCGGCGCGTGGATGTCGCGGGCCGTCGCCTGCTCCGGATCGGTCTCATCCCATCTCCGCCATGGCGGCCCCAAGCGGTTTGGGTCTACGGCAAACGTGCCCGACTCCATGAGCACCGGCAGCTGAACCCCGTTCCCGTACTTCTGATGGGCGTGAGCCGGCAGCACGACCTGGGACAGCGGGACCGTCAGCCTGGCGCCGCACCCAGCACACACGAAAATGAACAAACATCCTCCGCCGAAGAAGCGGAGAGCATCCTCGCAGCTCCGCCACGGACCGGCCAACGTGTTTCATCCGCTGCGGGGCCGGACACGGCCACGGCGTGAAGCATCACTGTTCGAATCCTCGACGCGCCAGGTTCCTCCCGAAGTTGTGAACATCTGCTTCCCGTTCTTGCAGCGCGGGGCGATGTAGTAGGTGCGGTCGAAGTAGACGGGCTCGACCTGGTCTAGAGTGACGAAGTCGGGAATGGCGACCGGTGCGTTCGCTGACCCGCCGGTTACGGATCCGGTCCGAGGTGCCACGCTGCTGCTGGTGGAAGTGGACCGTGTGGTCCTCGGTCGCGATGAATACGCCCAGGGCATGCTGACCTTCTCTGAAGTGGCGCGTCGTCGAGCTCCCGTCGGCTCTGCGGACTGGTCTGCGGCAGGGGCGTAGCGGGGCCATGCCAGCCCGGAGGTTCCCGTCCCCGCTCAACCACCGGGGAGATCAGGCGGCCCGCACCGAACGCTGGTGCGGCGCCAGGGCCGGCGGACACAGTCGTTCCGCGTCACCAGCCCAACGCACACTTCGGTGCCTTAAGGCTGCCGCGTCCGTCGGGTACCGAGCCGGTCATTTCCCGACGCCGTGGGCGAGGAGGCTCTCGGCGGTCTCCGCGATGGTGTCCTCGAGGGGACGTGCCCGCCAGCCGAGAAGCCGCTGCGCCTTGGCGCTTGTGGCGTCGAGATCCCGGCCAAGCTGGTGCCTGAGCAATCGCAGTTCCGGGTTCACGGTGCCCAGCATTCGCGCGAGCCACACGGGCAGTTCGCGGTCCGGGGCTTTGGCGGCGCGTTCTCCCAGGCGGTCACGGAGAATGCGCGCGATCTCGACGACACGCAGGCTGTGCCCGGCGGTTGCGAGGAAGCGCTCTCCGGCGGCCGCCGGATCGGTCATCGCGCGCAGGTGCAGATCCGCGACGTCGCGCACGTCGACGAAGCCCATCCCGAAGGGAGGGCAGGCAGGCACCCTTCCCTCGAGCATTCTGCGCACCAGGCGCAGGGAGGGCGGGTCGTCGGGGCCGAGCAGTGGTCCGAGGACCCCCACGGGATGCACCGCTGCCAGTTCCAGCCCGCCGCCTTCGTCCGCGACGAACTGCCAGGCGGCGCGTTCGGCGAGTGTCTTGGAGCGCTGGTAGGGCGGGATGTCGCTGTCGACGTTGGTCCAGTCCTCCTCGGTGAACGGGGTCGAGCGTGGTGGGTGCCCGATCCCGATGGCGCCGAAGGCGCTCGTCAGGACGACCCGGCGCACGCCGGCGTCGCGGGCGGCGCGCAGCACCCGCAGGACGCCTTCTCGTGCCGGGGCCACCAACTCGTCGTCGGTCGCCGGGGTGTGGCGCAGGGTCGGCGAGGCGACGTGGAGGACGAAGTCGCAGCCGGCGACGGCGTCGTCCCAGCCCTCGGCGTGTTCGAGGTCGGCGCGTACGACCGTCAGACGGTCGTCGTCGAACGGTGTGGCCGCGTGGAGCCAGGAGCGCAGAGCCGGTGCGCGGCGCAGGTCTCGGACGGTGGTGCGGACGGTGTGCCCGGCCTCGAGCAGGGTCAGGACGCACCAGCTCCCGATGAATCCTGTCCCTCCGGTGACCAGTACCTGTGCCATCTGTGTGCCCTCAGCTCGGGATTCGGATATCAAGGGGTGCCTCTCGGTAGGGCGGTTCATGCGAGAGCCATGCCGGGAACGCGCTTGCGGATGGCCTCCAGCTCGGCCTCGTCGGATACGCCCTGCCAGTCGTGGCGGGGGGTGTACGGGGCCTCGAGGGTGCGCACGTCCTCGTCGGTCAGTGCGATGTCGAGAGACGCAACGGCCTCGTCGATCTGCCGGATCGAGCCGGCGCCGACCAGGGGTGCGGTGACGACCGGCTGGCGGCGCAGCCAGGCGAGCGCGACCTGTGCGCGGGTGACGCCGTGTGCGGCGGCGACCTTCCCGACGGCGTCGATGATCGCGTGGTTGGACGCCTCCTCGGCCGGCGAGTAGAGCAGGTCGGCGTAGGCGCCGTCCGTCTCGGAGCGCGCCGTCGAACGGGCGTCGTCCCACGCGCGGGCGAGACGGCCGCGGGCCAGCGGCGACCAGACGATCGTGCCGACGCCCTCGTCCAGGCACAGCGGGATCATCTCCCGCTCCTCCTCGCGGGCGAGCAGGTTGTAGTGGTCCTGCATCGACACGAAGCGCGCCCAGCCGTGCTGCCTCTGCAGGTGCAGCGCCTTCGCGAACTCCCAGGCGTGCATGGACGAGGCGCCGAGGTAGCGGACCTTGCCGGCCTTCACGAGGTCGCTGAGCGCTTCGAGGGTCTCCTCCCAGGGGGTGGAGTGGTCGTTGCGGTGGATCTGGTAGAGGTCGATGTAGTCCGTGCCGAGGCGGCGCAGCGAGTGGTCGACCTCGGTCATGATCGCCTTGCGTGACAGGCCGCGGCCGTTGGGTCCCAGCCGCATCGGGTGGCGCAGCTTCGTGGCGATCACCACGGCATCGCGGTCGGCGAAGTCGTGGAGCGCGCGGCCGAGGATCTCCTCGCTGGAGCCGTTGGAGTACATGTTCGCGGTGTCGAAGAAGTTGATCCCCGCCTCCAGTGCGCGCCTGATGAGCGGGCGCGCGTCCGCCTCGCCCTTCGACCAGACGGGATGCCCGCGGCCGGGTTCGCCGTAGGTCATCGCACCGATCGCGATCGGGGACACGTCGAGGCCGGTCATGCCGAGCTTGATGTATTGCATGCCGCTCCTTAAAGTATGCGGAGAGCTCTCCGGATAACGTAGTGGAGAACTCTCCACTTAGCAACGTGAGGTCCCGTGGTCCGTTCGGACGCCCGTGAGAACAGGGCACGCATCCTCGCCGCCGCACGCGAAGCGCTCGCTGCGGACGGCAGTACGTCGATGAACCAGATCGCCCAGCGCGCCGGAGTCGGCGCGGGCACGCTGTACCGCAACTTCCCGACCCGCGAGGCGCTCGTCCTGGCCGTCAACCAGGACGAGGTGGCACGCATCACCGGCACCGTGCCCGACCTATTGGCCCAGATGCCGCCGCTGGAAGCCCTCCGGCACTGGACGATGGACCTCGTCGAGGCCATGCGGCGCAAGCACGGCCTCGGCGACGCGCTCACCCCGGCCGTGCACCAGGCGATCAACGAGCAGAGCTACGGCCCGGTCATCGGCGCGATCACAGAACTCCTCGATGCCGGCAAGAAGGACGGAAGCATCCGCGTCGACGCCGCACCCGAGGACTTCCTCCAGCTGACCGGCGCGTTGTGGCGTGCCGCGTCAAGCCCCGTGGACCGGGCCCCCCACATGCTCGCGCTCATCCTCGACGGACTCCGCACGCACCGGTAGCGGAGGGCCTCACAGCTGCAGGGGTGCGCTGCCGTGCCGGCCTGCGATGTCGGGGAAGTTCGGGATGCCAAGCTCCAAGGCGGTGCTGCGGCGGGCTTCAAGTCCTTCCAGCTCGCCAAGCCAGCCCTCGCGAGTTGATCTGGCTCCACCGCCGATCGGAAAGATCAGTAGAGCGATGGCAGACGCCGGTAGGGTGGCCTGTTGTGAACGCGGGGGCAGGAAACGAGATGGTTGCGGTCCCGTCGGGACAGGTGACGCTGTCGGACCGGCGGACGCAGAGCAGTTGGCCGGTCGAGGTCGCGCCGTTTCAGATGTCGGCGTTCCCCGTCACGCAGTCCTGGTACGCACGAGTCACCGGCCGACGGCCGAGTAGCGCCCAGGGTGAGGGGCTGCCGGTTGAGGGCGTTTCGTGGTGGGATGCGGTCCAGTTCTGCAACGCCTTGTCCCGGCATGAGGGGCTGACGCCCGCGTATCGCCTGCGCGTCGACGCCGAGACGGCCGAGTGGGACACCTCCGCAGACGGATACCGGTTGCCGACCGAGGCCGAATGGGAGCACGCCTGCCGTGCGGGCACTACTGGCCCGCGGTACGGCGAGCTCGACGAGGTCGCCTGGTACCAGGGCAATTCCGATGGGCGGATCCACTCTGTCGGCGGCAAGCAGCCCAACGCGTGGGGCCTGTACGACATGCTGGGCAATGTGTGGGACTGGTGCTGGGACGTCTACGACGCCGAGGTGTACGGGGCCTACCGGGTGCTCCGTGGTGGCGGATGGGCCGACGAGCACTGGAGCTGCCGGGCGTCGGTGCGGCGGCGCAGTCACCCGACCTTCCGGATCGACGACGTGGGATTTCGCATCGTGCGCTCCACACCGCTGCCTCGGCCGTAACAGCCTCATTCCGGATCGGTCGGTTCAGCGGGGGTGGCTGCGTCCGAGGTCAGCCGACGTGCCCTCCTTGGAGTGACTGCACTGGTCCGTCCGCCCGACGGCGGCACGGTTTGTGTGTCGATCACGGTCCTGTCGGAGGCCATGTTGCTTGATCACGGTCACGTCGCCAGGCCGGGATGGGTTTGTCGCCGACAGAGCTGTTCGCTGCGATCCGGAGGGACAAGCGTGTTGATCCGGAGCTGTCGCAGCGGGCTCTGGTGGAGAAATACGGAGTGCACCGCCGGACGGTGAGGGAGGCGCCGCTGTCTGCTGTTCCGCCGCCGCGGAAGAAACCGGTGCCCGGGGCCGCGGTCCTCGATCCGGCCAAGCCGTGGATCGACGAGATGCTGCGGAAGGACGCGAGTGCGCGGCGAAAGCAGAAGCACACAGCCCGCCGGATCCATCAGCGCCTCGCCCAGGAGTACGACTTCGACCTCGTGTCGTACTCCACGGTCTGCGACTACGTGTGCTGGCCAGGCGCCCGCAGATCGAGGCCGAGGTCATGGAAGGCCGTCGGCACCTGACGGGCATGGTCCCCCAGGTCCACCTGCCCGGCGAGGAAACCGAGGTGGACTTCGCTGACGTCTGGATCCGCCTGGCCGGCAGGCCCAGGAGTCGTTCATGGAAGGGCACGTTGAGGCGTTCAACGTCCTGGGCGGAGTCCCGACCAAGCACATCCGATACGACAACCCCAAGCCCGCGGTGAACCGCATCTGCACCGGCCGCAGCCGCATCGAGTCCCAGCGGTGGGTGTCTTTCCGGGCCCATTACGGCTTCGACGCCTTCTACTGCATCCCCGGCGAGGACGGCGCCCACGAGAAGGGCGGGCGTCGAGCACGAAGGCGGCCGCTACGCGAAGATCGTCGAGATCGATGCAGCCGAGGACGAAGGGATCCTCGCCGGCAGGCTGACCACCGTCGGCTTCAACTTCTTCACCGAGGCCGACCAGCTGACGCCGCCGCCGTTCGAGGAGTTCGAGTGCGGCATCAGCCTGCCACACGGGCTGGTCGACGAGCCGCGGCGACGCCTCCGGCTGCCGGCGGTACGGATCCAAGAACCGCTGCGGCTGCTACAGGTCCGGACGCCGGCCGCCGCGGGGGTGCCGCCAGCCCGGGATCGGGCCCATGCTCGACGCTGACGCCGGCCAGTTCACCCATGC
This sequence comes from Streptomyces sp. NPDC032126, assembly GCF_055580085.1. Taxonomy (NCBI): domain Bacteria; kingdom Bacillati; phylum Actinomycetota; class Actinomycetes; order Kitasatosporales; family Streptomycetaceae; genus Streptomyces; species Streptomyces sp. NPDC032126. The sequence goes on along the minus strand of NZ_JBVIMA010000008.1, from coordinate 19,491 downwards.
CCTCGCCGACGCCGAACGGCAGCTCATCGAACGGATCACGGACCTGGTCGCTCGCTTCGACGTGCCGCACCGGCTCGCCGAAGCCGACCGGGCCCTGCGGGCCCGAGCGCGCCTGCACGATCCCGGACCGGACGCCCGGCCTCGGCCTCGGCCTCGGCTTCGACGCCGACGACACGGCCGCGCAGCGCGAGGACCCGGTGCCCGCCCCGGTGCTGGTCCCGAAGGACTTCGACGGCTTCCTGTCCCGGCTCGAACACCTGCTGGAAGACCCCGAGCACATCGAGCTGGTCAAGCGCGGCCAGGAGACCGGGACCTGGGAACCGGACCGACCCGCCCGCACGCCCGCAGCGAGAAACCCAGCCTTCTGCGCACCGCCGCTACGCCGGAGCCGCCGCCGCACTCTGCGGAACCACTTTGGCCGCGTCGGCCTCGGCCACCGCGCTGACGCTGCGGCCGCATTCGGCAGCCACAGCTCGGCGCCGCGCGCCCGCACCACCGCCGCCTGCCCCGCAGACCGGGACGGGCAGCGGCGGGTGCGGCGCCGTCAGCAGCTGGTGCTGGAGCTGATCTTGATGCCCGTGATGGTGCCCGTCGAACCGATGCTGTTGTACCCGTCGGTCGCGTTGGAGAGACAGCGGTAGATGTCACCGGTGCCGTAGTTCATGCGGATCCACACCGTGTCCTGGTTCCTCGTGTTGACCACGCTGAAGCCCGGCCCGTGGTAGGTGCTCTGGTAGTAGCTGGTGATGTCCCGGAACTGGGCCACGATCCTGGCGTTGTCCGTGTAGTTGTCGTAGATGCACACGTACGGGTAGGGGCAGCCGTTCTGGGAATCGGCCTGCGCGCCCGTGGCACCGAACAGGGACAGGCCGAGCACGGAGACGCCGACCGCGCCGGTCGCCGCCAACTTCTTGAATGCGTTGCGCATGGTTTTCTCCTGCTTTCGTGTGGGTGTCGGTCAGTAGGTCGGGACGTACGGCAGGCAGAGGCCGCTGGGACCGGCGTACGGGTCGCTCCAGTCGAAGTTCATCAGCTTGGTGCCCGTCATCGGGCCGACGACGCCGTCGGCCTGGCTGCTGCCGAGGACCATTTCCTGGAAGTACCGCACGGCGGAATCCGTCTGCGGGCCCCACTGGCGGTCCTCGCTGATCTGCGTCCGGCCGGCCAGCCGCAGGTAGTCGTTGACCAGGTGCTGCACGCACCACACCCCGGTGCCGGAGGTGGTGTGGCCGTAACCGAGGTAGGGCGCACCGGGCGCGGCGTTCGCGGTGTCGGCCAGGGCGGCAGTGGAGAGCAGGACGGCGGTGGCCGCGATAAAGGCGCGGCCGATCGACTTCTTCATCAAGGTGACCCTTCGGTGGGAGATGACTCGGATGACTCGCGCGGGCGGCGCGCCGGGCCCGGTGCCTACGCGCCGTACATGTGGGGGCTGGGCACCCGCCAGTAGCAGTCGTGGGGGCCGTCCCACGGGGTTCCGTTGACGGACGGATCCCCGTAGACCAGGAGCTGGTGGCCCGTCGTCGGCCCGACGATGCCGTCCTGGTCGTAGCCCCAGTGCGCCTGGAACCAGATCACCATCGCGTTGGTCCTCGGGCCCCACTGGCCGTCCTCGTCCAGCGACCAGTACGGCGCGCTCCCGCGATAGGCCGAGCCGTTGTTGTTCAGGTAGTAGTTGATGCTGTGCTGCACGCACCACACACCGGTGCCGGAGGTGCTGTAGCCGTATCCGAGGTAGGGCGCACCCGGGGCGGCGTTCGCGCTGCCCGTGAGACCGAGCACCGAGGCACCGGCTATCGCCAGCGCCGCGGCCCCCTTGCCAATCCTGGCCATGATGTTCATCGACGTTCCCCCTGTTCGGTGACGATCACTGGGCCAGGACTCTAGCCACCACCGGGGCGTGGCGGACCTGCTGTCACCGTGGCCCACAGCCGTCCCACCTGTCCCACCCGTCCCACCGGACCGTCCCACCACGGCTGGCCTGCGGCGGTCGGTGGGGGGCGTGGGACAAGCTGAGACGTCCCGGCTTCTCCCGGCAACCGGGCGAGGGCGGCCTTGGGGGAGGAACAGGACCGCCCGCCCTTCCCGCCGCCCGCGTTCGACGACGAAGGGCGAGGGCGACACCGCCGGTCTCCCGGTGCCGGTGCGCCCTCGGTCTTGATGAGCTGTTGGCTCACCGGGGGGTGATCGTGGCGGTGATGTCGCCGACGCCGGGGCCCGGGGTGTCGCCGGTGACCCTGGCGGTGGAGGTGACGGTGGCGACAGCGCGCACGACGACGATGGCGCAGACGCCCGCGCCGGGGGCGATCGCCGAGTAGGCGCACGTGACGGTGTCGGTGGAGCCGACCGCCGCGCTGGCGCACCTGCCGGTGACGGAAGTGGCGCCGACGAAGCGGGCATCGGCCGGAAGACCTTGGGCAAGGGTGACGTTCTCGGCCGAGGTGCGGCCGCTGTCGCGCACCGTGACCGTGTACGTGAGGCCGGCGAGTCGGCCACGGGCTCCCGCGGTGGGCCGCGAGCGTGACGCCGAGGTCCGCGAGCGGACGGACGACGGCCGCACACGTCGCCCGCTCCCGCTTCCTCTACGAGGGCGGTCACCGCTTCGTCGCCCTCATGGAGGAGTCCGTCCTGCGCTTCCGCACCGCCGACCCTGACGCCATGCGCGGGCAGCTGCGCCACCTCCTGGCCGTGATGCCGCTGATGTCCGTCTCCCTCGGGATCATCTCGTTCACCGCCCAGCGCACTGTGCGGCGCCTGGAGGCGTTCTACCTCCACGACGACGTCCAGGCCGTGGTGGAGACCCTGACCGCCGAGATCGACGTCACCCGGCCCCGCGAACTCGCCGACTACGCCAAGGCCTTCACCAGCTGGCGCAGATGGCCGTGTACAGCGACGCCCCGGACGCCTGCTCGAGGTCGTGATCCGCGCACAGGTAGACATGGCCCGCAGGATGCGGACCGCGATGTGAGACTTGCAGCATGGACATGGGGCGTGAGTCGCGGTGGGAAAAGGACGCCATGACGGTGGAGATCGTTTTCGCCCTGGTGACTGCCGCCGTGCTGGCTGCGGTGATCTTCGCCGTCGCATGGAGCCTCGCCCTGGCCCTTGGCCTCTCTGGTTCAGCAGAGAAAAGGGTGTTGGTGGGGGGCGCACTGCTCGGAGCGGTGGCCGGGGTGTGGCGTCTGGTACGGGTGCTGCTTCGGTTCGACGAGCAGCGCCGAATGGGCCGCTGACTGTGGGCCTTCGCCTTGCGGTCGGTAGCCACCCGGGGTGGGGATCGTTGAGCGGCTGGTGCCGGATGAATTAGGGCAGTTGTCCCAGCGGGTGGTTCCAGAAGCGTCATCGCGGCCGCAGGGCGGTGGCCGGTGTCGCCACGGGGACCGCGAGGTGTTGGCGGCGATCGTGTTCGTGGCGACGTCAGGCTGTGGCGGCCGGGCAGTCGAATGTTGTCGGCTGCGGCTCTCTGTAGTGGCTCGGGGCTGGAGTCGAGGATCCTTGGGGTCGTTGCCGCAGGTATGTCATGTCTGAATGCCGTGGGGCTTCTGTGTTGGCTTCGGCTTGTCGGTCGTCTTCGTGGCCAGCCGGTCTGCGGCACCCCGGTAGGCCGCCCATGCAAGGAACAGGATCTCGACGCCCGCGGTGATGCCCGCGGTCCGGAAGTTCCCTGAACCTGTCGAAGGAGTGCCCAGCATCATCGGGATCTTCCCCTGGGGATCTACGGTGACGGTGACGGTCTGGCCGGCTTTCAGGCCGTCGCCGGACACCTTGCCTGGCAACGGCTGTCCCGACGGATCAGCCAGCTCTGCGACGTGAGATGGCGGATCGGCATCGTGGTCGACCCAGTACACGTCGGTCACCGTCGCCCGCTCCTGCCGGCCTCGGGCGTGCAGCACCCGCTGGTCCAGGCCCGAGTTGGTCTGGTACGGCACGACCACGGCAGCGATGGGCACCACGATCATCGCCAGGATGACCATGGCCTTGGACCAGCCCTCGAACTCCTCCATGTGCGGCACCATCAGCCCGAGGAGAAGGAAACCCAGGAGAAAGAGCGTGGGATACACGAGCAAGGCCAGCCAGATGTTCTGCGTGACGTGCAGCAGGATGCCACTGCCACCCTCAAGGCCCAGGGGCACGACCGTAGAGCCCACCAGGAACAACGCGGCCAGGCCCAGCAGGCGCCCCAACCTCAGTATCCGCCCGGCCACAACACCCCCACCATCGAAATGTTCCGCGTCTACTCGTCACCGAGAAGCGCGGTCGACTAGCTTTCGTGCTCCTCGTTCAACGTCACTTGAACAGTGCGCCATCGACCTCGGTGGCATCAAGTGGATTCGACTCAGGAGCCCTTGGCGAAGGCGTTCCGCACTGGCCAACCATCGTCGCGAGTCGCCAACTATCACTGCGGATGTGACCGAGCGCTTCTGCTGGCCGCAGGAGAGCTGCCAGCGCCGCGGGGTCAAGCGCCGTTCGATGCGAAACCGTAGAGCTCGCGAAGCCTGGTGGCGATAGCCCTGTCGCGGCCTGGCTGGCGCGAGCGTATCCGCCTCGGCCAGTGCCTCCAGATACCGTTCAAGACCGATCACCCGGCCCCTGAGCGCGTCTTCCGCGTCCGCCAGAGCCGCCCGCACCCGTTCCAGCTCGGCTTCGAGTGCCTCCGCCCGCCCCCCGGCGGCCTTCCGCCGCGCTTCCAACACCGCCCGCATCGACGGCATTCGCCACTGCCCCCCACGACATCTAGGCAAGCAACGACCCGAGGCTCCCGCTACAGCAGCCATCTGAAGCCTGATCAGCGAGAACCACACACGAGGTTCGGAAAGTTCAAGAGTGAATACTTCTGGAAAGCCGCGATCGACTCCGCGGGTGCCGTCGCTGGCGCCGTCCCATGCCGGCGCCCGCTACCACGGCCCGGCCGGACCCCATGGCCGGACTTCGGCCTGGAGCAACAGGCCAGCATCGTTGACGAGTGGTGGGCCCCGGACAGCCATCAGGGCGGTCGGCAGTTCCCGTCCGGTGCGCAGCGCTCGACTCGCCCCAAGGACGACCCATGCTTCCGCTACTTCGCCGAAAACATCCCGGAAGAACGAGCCTCTGTGCGAGCAAGGGTCAATACCTGTGGATGTTGAGGCGCCCCGCCAGGTGCAGGCGGGGCGTGGGGTCGCGCGAATAGGTCAGACAGCCCAGAGGGTCGGGCCGTCCTGCCCCCTGCTCGCCTCGGTCGGGTAGATGTAGGCGTAGTTGATGGGGCACGGCATGTACACGCCGGTGTTGTTGTAGCCGGGCTGGGTTATGTCGTTCCAGTTCAACCTGTAGGTGTTCCCGCAATTGTCGTTCACCACAACGTAGAAGCGTTCGTCGGTGGTGGCGTTGCCGTTGCCGACAACCCAATAGACATGGTTAGTGCCTGAATCGCTGCCTTAATCGCAGATGTAGTACTCGGCCCCGTAATAGCTGTGGTACCGATGCGTGCACCCGCCAATGACGGCAGCACTCGCGTTGCCTGCGGTGCCGACCACTCCGGCGGCTGCCAGTCCGAGCGCGGCGACCGTGCCGGCGATCCTGGTGAGACGCATGCCTTTCCCCCTTCTCGGCAGGCCACTGGCGCGGCCCCAGAGTGGTCTGCACACCAGCGATGCCCACGTTCGTCCCGTTCGGCTGTCAACTCGGCTATACATTGGCTGACTTCCGTCCTGCCCCGCGCCGGGTCTGGGCGGGTATCAGGGTCTCGGCTTCGTGCGCCTGCGGAGCCGTCCGCGCCCGTGAACGCCTGCGAGCAAGGCGTAGCAGCCCTCACCCAGTATCAGGCCCGGGAAGGACGCCTACGGGCACTGTTGGACGGGCAGGCGTCGGTGGCCGCTGGCCTTCCGGGGGTGCTGGGGATCGCGGACGATGACTGGATGGCCCTGGGAACGGCGGGGTTCCTGCGGGCCTGGGTTGGGCACCCCGCCTTCCGGCTGGTCAAGTAGCCCAGACCGTCCGCGGCGGAGGTGCTGCTGTGTCCTGGAACCTTCGCCTGGTTGCCTGATCATGCGGCGAAAGCGGGTCGGCCGCCCCGGCCGATGCCTTTCTTGCTGCCCGGGTCTGCACGGTGTGGTTGGGGTGGTTTGAGTTGGCGATGGTGAACTGCCGCAGCGGTCCGAAGTGCGCTTCGGTCGGCTTCGACCGTAGCGTTGCGCGGTCGGCGCAGGACCTCGTCCGGCTCGAAGGCTGGGCCGGTGCCAAGCGGCGTGCACGGGCCGTCACCTCTCCCAGGGGGGCTCTGCGCGATCAGGACGCCGCTGAGGAGGAGACGCCGGTCAGGGGGTTCCCGGTCGCCGCAGTCTTGACGGGCGCGTCTTGGTCAGGGAGTGGACCTCAGTGGGGGTGCCTGCCGCGTTATGCCGGGTGGCTGGAGTAGGGGCGAGGGCTCGGGTCCGGGGTCATCGGTGTCGACGACTCCGGCGGCCGTGTGGTCGAAGTCGGCGGGCCAGCGGGTGTGCTCACTGGCCAGGGCGCCGGTCAGGCGTGCTTCGACAAGGTTGGCGGTGCTCAAGTCGGTGCCGCGCAAGTCGGCCATGCGCAGGTCCGCGCGGTGGAAGACCGCGCCGTGGGCCTTGGCCTTACGCAGGTTTGCCTCCCGCAGGTCGGTCTCGGTGAAGTCGGCGTCACGCAAGTCGGTTTCGACCAGCTTTGCGGCCCGTAGGTCGGCCAGAATGCAGCGGGCCCGGCGGAGAATCGCAGTCGTGAGGTCGGCGTGCCGCAGGTTGACCGAGACCAGGGACGCCTGGGTCAGATTGGCGTGGTACAGGCCCGCCGCCTCCATGCAAGTGCGGTCGAAGTTGACCTCGCAGAACCACAGTCCGTCGCAGTCGGCCCGGCGCAAGTCGGTGATGCTGAGATTGACCCAGGACTGCTCCCGGTGCCGGCACAGCACGCCGAGCGCGGTCAGCGCCACCTGGGCGTCGGCAGCGCGGGTTTCCAGGGGTGCGATGTCGTTGATGGGCACGTCTGCCGCCGGTGATTCCGGCCCGGTGGGTGGCCAGGGCAGGTGTGTACGCAGATACGCGGCCTGGATGGAGATGATGGCCTCCCGGTCGCGGGCGGACTGCTCCGCGATCCGCCACAGCGCGTGCAACCCGCCGATGCGCACATCCAGCTTGTCGCTGCCGAGCTGGTCGACGGCCCGGCTGAATCGGTCGGTGACGTAGCCCTCCTGGGTGGCGCGCAAACCGTCCTGACTCACCCGCAGTTGCCGCCAGGTGGCGTACGCGCCGAAGAGCACGACCAGGCCGCCGACCACCTGCAGAAGCGTCGTACGGACATCGTTCACCGCCTTCAGCCGATCCTGCGCGGCGACGCTCGCCCCGGCGAGATCGTGGTCGACCACCACCCCCGGCAGCACGACGAACACCGTGCCCAGGATGACCAGCCCCGCCCCGGCCAGCAGTCCTGCGGCTACACGACGCCTGACCAGCCCGTCGTGCCATGCTCGCCGCCCGCGGTCTGGTTCCCCCGTCTCCATGGGCATGGGAGCCTAGGCGCCGCTCAGAAGACGATCAAGAGTGCTGTGTCACTGGCCCGTGACATGTGAACGGCCGTACGGGTTGGGCGAGTTGTGAGGCTTGCCTGGGCCCGTGTGGCCTGTTCCCATTCCTGCCCTGTCCGGCATCTCGCGCGCACACTTCGGCGGGTTGCTCGAAGAACTTGCGTCCCGGTGACAGGCCGCACGGGAGTCGGATCGGCGGGTTGTTCGAAGAGCTCGCGCCCCGGTGGCAGGCTGCGCGGGAGTCGGCGCTGCACGAGCGGCGTGGCGGAGGCGGGCGGCTGGCGCCGGGGCGCGAGCAGTGCCTGGTCTTCGTCGGCCGGCTCCTGGTCGCGCTGGCCCAGCGGCGGCTCGGGATCCCGCACGCCGCGCTGGCTGAACTGTACGGAGTGGACTGCTTGACCGTATCCGGAGCGATCCGCGAGGACCGGCCGCTGCTGGCGATTCGCGGTTTTGCCGTCCCCGACCGGCCGGGGGTGTGGCTGCGGACATTGGAGAACCTGTTCGCCTACGCCGACGCGGCGGGGGTTGGCATGCGCGTCGACGGCACCGAGGTGCAGGTCCGCCGGGCCTGCGCGCACCGCCCCGGCCGCAAGGCGTTCGTCTGCGGCAAGAGGAAGCAGAACACCATCAAGACCGCCACCTTCAGTGACCCGCAGGGGCGCACGTTGCTCAGCGGCGTGGTCCGGCCGGGCCGCATGCACAACCAAACCGCCGTCCGCATCGAGGGCATCGCTGAGCAGTTCCACCGGCACCTCAGGGTCTAGGCCAAGGTCGACGAGGCTGCCGGGGCCGGTCAACGAGTTCCCCCGGCCAGGTCAGCGCCCGGCCGAAGAAGCCGAAGGACGACGCGCCTCTGGGCGGGCACCACGCCTGGCGCGAGCAGCGGCGCCGTCAGCCCTCTACGCGAATCCGCGGGGAGCACACCAACGCCGAGTGCAAGCAGTGGCGGCCCCTGTGGCGGTTCACCGGCCGCCGCGAGACCTATGCGGAACTGGTGCTCGCCCGGCAGGCCGCTCGCTGATGACCCGGCCAGTCAAGCCGCCCGGCCAACACGCGCCGAACTCGGCCTGGCGGGATCCAAGCGATCGCTCACCTCACGTGCAACTGATCGGTTGCGCATTGACGTCCGGATGTGCAACCTTGAGGTAGCGCATCCGGATGAGATGAGATTGCAGTGATCCCCAACACGATCGAACGCGCCGTCCTGATCAATGCCTCCAGGGAACGGGTCTGGTCCGTACTGTGCGAGCCCGCTTTCCTTGGCCGCTGGTTCGGCAATGGAGAGGCGGTCAAGATCGACCTGCGCCCGGGCGGCCTCCTGGTCTTCGACCACGGCATCCATGGCGTCATTCCCGCGCGTATCCAGACCGTCGAGCCGCCACGCGTCCTGTCCTGGCGATGGTCTCAAGGCGCCGCCGGCGAGGAACCGGACGACTCCAACGCCACTCTGGTCGAGTTCACCCTGACCGAAGACGACTCCACAGGAGGCACCCGGCTCACCATGGTCGAAAGCGGCTTCGCGCACCTCGGGTTGCCCACCGGCGAGGCCGCCGACCGCCACCGCGCGAACAGCCAGAACTGGCCCGGCAAGCTCGACCAACTGCGCGCGGACTGCGAACAGGCCACGCCATGACCCGCACCGCAGAGGGCGAACAGGCCCCCGAAGACGTCCTGGTGGCCCTGGCCGACCCGATCCGGCGAGAGGTCCTGGCCGTCCTTGCCCGCGAAGGCGGCGCGACCTCGACATCCCTGGCGGCATGCCTCCCCGTCACCCGCCAGGCGGTGGCCAAACACCTCGCCGTCCTTGACCGCGCCGGACTGGTACGCGCCCACCGGGCCGGACGGGAGGTCCGCTACGAAGCCGATCTGCAACCGCTGAGGCGGACAACGCGGTGGATGGAAACTCTCGCCACCCAGTGGGAACGCCGCCTCAGCGCCATCAAGGACCTGGCGGAGGGGGCCACGGGGCCCTGAACCCCGCAGCACCATCTCAAAGGCCCATCGCAGTGCGGAGTCTTCTCCAGCAGAACAGTGCGCACCCCCGGGCGAGGAAGGCCTCGTGGATGTCGTCGCGTATCTCCCAGCGGATCCGCAGGCGGCGGAAGCCGTGCAGCCACCGCACCCGGTCGCCTGGCCACGCCGCATCAAGACCCGTCCCTGGCTCGCTGAGCCAGGCCACCGTGGCGACAGTAGGCAGGGCCGAGGCGCGAGGGCCCATGAGGCTGCGGAGTGCAGTTCGCGTACGCCGGTCACCCGCGGGTGCCGGTCGGCGAGTTCGGTGACGATGCGGCGGATTGCGGGCCGGTCGCGGACCTCGCCGGGGCTGCTGGCCCTATAGGCGTCCAGGAGTGCGCGGGCGGCCGCAATGCGCGTAGCCGCCGGACGGCCGGCGAGCCTCACGCGGACCGCCTTGCTGGTGGCGGTGCCGCTGGTGTTGCCGGTCTTCTTCGTAGTCGCCTTGACGGTGATCTCGCGCCGTTGCGTTTGCCAGTCGCTACGGACGGCGGGAGACTGGGCGTATCAGCGTGACAGCGCCGCTGGAAGCGGGGCGGGCCGATGTCAAGGACACCCGCCCCGGGAGAGATGCTGATATCAGAACCACTGCCTGACAGCGGCGGCACACGCACATCGAGCCGTTCCGAGCAGGGCGAGCGGTCATGGCTTCCCCCAAGCATCTCATCAAAGAGACGTTCCGCATCACGGCTTCCGAGTCGGTCGTCGCTGCTCGTCGAGGGCGGCGAATATGGATCTTGTGGCGCCAGACGCTGGGGAGCCTGAACAAGATCCTGATCATGATGGGCGTAGCCTGCGTGGCGCTGATCACACTGGCAGCGACGGGTACCGATCACTTCAGCGCGGTGCCTCCTGTGGGTTGGGCAGGCGCGGGCCTCGCCGCGCTGCTGGCGGCCGCCCTCTTGTGCCGCCCCCGTGCGGTCCGCATCCTGCCGTTCAAGTACCTCGCCGACGCGGCAGCCGACCCCCAGCGGGAGGCCGTTCTCGCACCGGGTTTCGCCGAACTCCTTGACGATGAGATCCGCCGGATCGTCGACCTGGTCCATCAAGAACCGTTCATGACGCCGGCTGACGTGCTCAATCCGGCCGGGCGCCGGGGCGACATGGTTCGACGGTCGTCCGCCCGGGTGCCGTTCAAGACCGGCGTGGCGGCGACCGGTCTGCTGCCGGCGGACATCAAACCGACCGAGGTCGGCACGGTCGCTCTGGGCCCGTTGAAAGTTCAGGTCGGTACCGTGCTCGCCTGGCTTGAGCGGTTCTTCGGCACGACCCTCCAAGGATCACTGGTGGAGGCGGACGGGATCCTGCGGGTCGTCGCGGCTCAGTCGGGGTTGCGCGGTGGCCCCAGCTGGTCGGCACAGGTGCAGCTCGACGGGGACACCCGCTCGTCGGCCGCGCGACTCGCCCGGGAGTTGGCGCACCGGATCGAGTTCGAGCGTCCCCGGGCCACCGAGTCGGGAGCCGATGTCGTGAGCTTTCAGCGGCTGGTGGACGGTCTGGAGAGCTATAAGCGGTTTCAGGAGGAAGGCGCACTCCAGGACCTCGACGACGCGGAAGACCACTTCCGGGCAGCCCTTGCCCGTAGCCCGCAGTACGCCGCGGCCTACCACAACCTCGGCCTGGTCTACCACGAACAGCTGCGCGTCCGAACGGACATCCATCTCAGGGTGTCGGATGCCGTGGAGGGTGGCCCGATCCGCATGTGGCAGAAGGCCGTCGCCCTGGACCCGACACTGGGTCCTGCTCGCGCCCAGTTGGCGCGGGCCTACATCGAAGAAGCTGACCGGCCGGGCAAGGGGGACGACAGGCGAGCTGATCTCCTGGAGCAGGCAGCGCAGTCGGCGCGCTGTGCACTTGAGCAGCCTTCCGGGGCTCATCCCATGGAGAGTGCGCTCGCCTGGTACTGGCTCGGATGCGCCCTGCGCAAGCAAGCACACGAAGGGAACCGGTCGAACGCTGTGACGGAGGAAGCGCTCAAGTGCTTCTGCCGCACGGAACAGGCCCTGTGGGACGAGCGAGGCCGACGACTGGCGATCGACGCGGACATGACCGCGGTGCGCCCGTTGGCCGAGCGGATTGCTCAGGTCGTCGGGCAACAGGCCTCATGCTGGGCCCAGCTCGCAGACGGCTTGAACGGCGCGGACCGAGAACATTGCATCAACAGGGCCAAGGACCGCGCTCGCAAGGCAATCTCCTGGGCTCCTGGCATACCGGAGTTGCACGCCATCCGCGGCAGTATCCTTCTGCAGTACGGCGACAGCGAGGCTCGACACGCTGTCATGGAGGCCCTGCAGAGGGATCCCGAGAACCATCACCTGACGTCGGAGAGCCTCGGTGTGTTCGCCCCCGTCACCGGCGACAGGGACGAGGAGCGGCAGCTGGCCGTGGATCTCTTCGTCCTGGCTGCTCACAGGCACCCGGACGACGCCATGGCCTGGCTCCTGCTCGCAAGGCTCGCGGGCAACGCTCGCGACGCCCGGTCGCTCGCAGGCAAGGCGCTGGCGCTGGCCCCGGACATCCGCGAAGTGTTGCATGCGGTCGACCAGTTGCCGACCGTCGGTGCCCCCGACGCCCAACGGCAGTTCAGCAGGAGGTGGGCGGAAGCTTGGGATGCCGCCCGTCAGGCGGAGCGAACCGGCAACGCACCTCGCCTGCGTGACGCACTCCGCTCCGTCGAGTTTCTCAGCGATATGTACCGCCGGACTCGACGACCCGAAGTGTTGTGCGTCTCGCGTGAGATAGGACTCCTGCACACATCTCTGGCGTTGCTGACGGAGCCCTCCAAGGACCGGCGCACGCACTTGGGCGCAGCGGTCGATCACTTGGACAGGGCCGTGACGCGCACGCTGCCCTCGGGAGTGGAGGTGCCCCCGCTGTGGTACGTGGAACTCGCCGACGCCCACGCCGCGCTCGCGGACGCCCGGTCCGGGAAGGGACGCGACGACAGGGCGGCGCGCAGAGACTACGAAGCGGCTATCAGGAACTACAATCAGGCCATCAACCGGTCACCCAAAGCTGTCCGTCCCCGGTATCGCACGGGGAGCACGGGCCAGGAGCGGTTCGTAGAGCTGACCGCTGAACAGCCCGACCTGGCCCCGCGGGCACGCGCGACGGCGGGCCGGGCAGAGGTCTACGCGAGGCAAGGACGCGTCAACGACGCTATCCGGGACTGCCGCGACGCCCTGAAGCTGGCTCCACTTTACGCGTATCCGCGATTCACGCTGGCGTATCTGTACCGGGAGCGCAGAGCACAGTACGACCTCGCGCAGCAGACCCTCAAACGGTTGATCGAGCTCTTGCCGGCAGGCGTGGAACGAGACAGGGCCCGGCTCGATCTGGCACGCACGTACCGCATGCACGCCGAGGCATCACCGCCCGAGGACCGCCACAGGCTTCTGATCCTGGCCCTACAAGGGTTGGACAAGGCCACGCGCGAGGCCTCGCTGAGCGCGCTTCTCGAGGAAGGGATGTACGAGGAGATGGCCACTGTGCTGGTTCTTCTGGGCCGTCCCAGAGAGGCCATCGTCGCCCTCCGCTCCATTGGCGATGCCAACGACGCGTTGCATGCCGCCCAGCACCACGAGCGAATCGCTCGCTTGATCGCGGAGGGTGCACAGCCTCTCGAAGTGGAGCAAGAACTGAAAGCCGCTCAGGAAGCATGCCGGAACCGGCTGAAAAAGATTCGTGGCACCGATGAGGAGCAGGTGCTCAGTGCAGACCTTGTGAGGCTGACGGCGCAACGTGCAATGTTCTACGCGGAGCAGGGCATCAGGCTCAAGGAAGCTCATCACATTGCGAGGACCGCTGGGAGGACCACGCCGCGCGTCAAGGACCCGCACACTCTGGCAGTGTACGAAGAAGCCCGGGGGTGGGTCGCCTATCGTGAGGGCCACGTCCACAAGGCCGTCCGTCTCCTGAAGAGCGCAGTGGAATACTCTGCCGGTGACGCCCACGAACGGATCCATCTGGCCCTCGCGCTGGAAGCGCGCTCGAAATCCCGGCTCCGGCACCGGGAGAGAGACCTCGACCAGGCAAGGGACATCTGGCGGCAGGTGCTTGATCAATGCCCCGAGGGTCCTGCTGCAGAGCAAGCCAGGCATCACCTCGACCTGCTGCCCGAACACTGAGGCCGCCCGAGGCCGCTGGCGTCCCGGCGGCTCAAGGGTCGGCGTTTGTATGTCATCGGATGCCGCTGGAGGCGAGCCACTACCGTCCCCAGGCCGCTTTGATGCCGTCCCAGCCTTAGAGGTCCTAACAAAGGCGTTGGCCGTGGCGGTGGGTGATGAGGCAGGTGGCGAGGCCGAGGAAGGCTTCGTGTCCGTGCTGCTGGCGGTGGCGCTGGTCGGTGACGAAGGCAACCGCGTGGTTTCGGCCAGCAGTCGGGGATCGTGACCGTCGGCGGCAGCCTCGGCTTCCAGGAACCCGCTGAGTTCGACGCATCCTCGCCAGGGGCGGGTGAGGGTGCTGTTGCTGCGCGGCGGATCGGCGGTGAGCCGGGCGTCCAGGTGGTCCCGGAGGTGGTCGCGGAGGCACCCTTCATGGCTGGCCTGCCGCTGCCGACGGTCACACCCGCCGGCACTGGCTCGACGGCGAAGGCACCACCCGCGCCCGGTGGCGGGGGGCCTCGTCACCGCACGACGCGATCTCCTGGGTATTGCGCACGTTCACGACGACGAGGACACCAACGAGCGTTGACCCTGCAGGGACTGTCAGATTCCCTCAGCCTCTCACGCACCTGATCGTGTTCCATGGATCGTCGGGGGCGGTGTTCGTGGCGACGACTGCAGGGCCGTATTGGTACTGGCAGGCATCGGTCCAAGACAGCCGACCTTCGGCCCTGATCGGCTCGGAGCTTCCGTCCGCGCGTACGCAGGTCCAGTCTTTGACGGTCTGGAGATCGTCTCCCTCTGGGCGTGATGATGCGAACCCCTTGTGCACGCAGTAGGCGAGGACGTTGATCGGGCGGCCGATCTCCGTTGAAGACTTCGCCGGCGGTCGCGACGGTTCACTGCCGTTGTCCGGCTGGAGGCCGACATACGTCAACACCCCGATCAGTGTGCCCAATACAGTGAAGGCCACTCCGATCTCCGCACAGGTCACACGTCGCATTACCAATGACCAGGCCTTCCGTGTGCAAGGTGAGCGCGACCCAGGCGGCCTCAGAGTATGTGAGGAGCGGCCGACCACGACGGCGCCGCGCTCACCAACGTGATCGAAGGAGAGTTACGTAGCGCCTTGCACCACCCCGGCCGGACGGGGACGTTCTACAGCAGCGGTTCAAGGGCGACCGCCGCGCCGCACTCCTCGCAGGGAACTGCCCCGGCCGTTGTCCGCGGGACGTCGAGTGCGTCGAACAGTACTGGCGAACGTGGCTATGCGAACCTGCGGAATGGTTGAGCGTTCGGTGAGGCTGCCGAGCGGACCCGACCCGCAGTCAAGGCCAGTCGGGGTGTGACACCGGCAGCAGTCCGTGATCGATTGGTCGGAGTTTCTGCAGCTGCCACGTGCCTCCAGGCGGCGGCCGAAGTACGACCGTCTGCTGGCGGCGAGTCCTTCGGCGACTGACCGTGCAGTTCAAGGGCGGTGCGTAAACCTGTGGGCGGTGTCTCCCGCGGCGTCGAAGTGGGCCGACAGCATCAGATGCCTGTGCAACGAGGCCGGCCGTGCCCTTCTCAGGTGTGGCGCGGGCGAGGCAGCAGGGCGAATGCGCTCTCCGCAATCGAGGTCAGGCGCGCGGGACTGTGGCCGAACGCGCCTATGACATCGGTCCCGCGGATGACGCTCAGCAGAAGGTACGCAAGCTCGTCGGGATCCGCGTCGGGGTCGATGTCGCCGTTGCGCTGTGCCGCTTGCACACACTCGGCCACCGCCGTCGCGACCACGGAGAAGCAGTCGTTGGCCAGGCGTTTTACCTCGGCGTCGGAGGCGCCGATCTCCAGGGCCATCTTGGCGGCGAAGCAGGCCGCCCCCGCCCGGTCGGAGGCGGGGGGTACGTCGTCGGCGAGTGGCACCCCATGGACGGCGAGGAGCAGGTACTGGTGCAGTCGTTCCAGGGCGCCCTCGTCCGGTCCGGCGAGCATCTTCCGCGGACCCTGCGCCAGCCGGGCGAAGTAGCCGGTCATCGCCTCCAGCAGCACGCCGTGCTTGCCGTCGAACGCGCCGTAGAGGCTGCCGCGGCCCAGGCCGGTGGCGGCGCTGATGTCGTCGACGCTCGTGCCGTTGTAGCCCGAGGCTCGGAACTGCCGCTCGGCGGCATGGAGGACGTGGTCGCGGTCGAAGTTTCGTGGTCTCGCCATACAAAGAAGGTAAAGCCGATCGGCCCATATTGACAACTCAGTACAGAACCGCCTAGGTTTCGGACTGTTCAGTCAATAACCGTCCTGAGCTGGCCGGACAGGCTTGGTCCGGGCTTGCAGGATCAGTGCGGACCGTGTCGGCCTCAGCGCGGGCGACCCCCGGCGAAGTCATGCCCGCAACAACCCACGTGCTGCTCCCCCTCACTGCCACCGACCCGGACACCATCCCCGACCCCCAGCGGTGCCCTGCCGACCAGTCCACGCCGGGACCGGTGGGGCGCGTGCCGGCGAACCGGGCGGACACACTGCGCTGAGCCTGGTCGGCCACGGGTCAAACCTTGACCAACTTCACAGACCAGCGAAATGAGGAGAATGCCCGCATTCCGGCATTCTCCTTGCCTGAAAGGACAGAAGTATGGGACGCAACGAGTCTCCCGACGCAACGTACGCGAGAACCTGGAGCAACGGCCGCGGCGAGGTGCGGTTCTTCACCCGGGCCGATGGCTCGCGGCTGCGCTACTACACGGTGGGCACCGGCCCCGCCCTCGTGCTGATGCACACCGTGCGCGGCCAGCTCGACTATTTCCAGCGGGTGATCCCGCTGCTGTGGGACCACTACACCGTCTACGCGCTGGATCTGCCCGGGATGGGGTGGTCCGACATCGTCCCGGGCGCCCAGTACGAGGAGCCGCAGCTCCGGGCCGCGGTCGTCGAATTCGTCCGCGGACTGGATCTTCACGATGTCACCCTGTCGGGCGAATCGCTCGGGGGCGCCCTGTCCCTGTCGGCATCCATCGACCTGAAGGACCGGGTCAGCCGGGTCGTGGCGTTCAACAGCTACGACTACCCCCAGGGCGGAGAGCGGGGAAACTGGCTCTCCCGCGTCATCATCTCCAGCGTGCGGATGCCCGTACTGGGCCCCGTCTTCGCCCCCCTCGAGCCGCGGCCCGTCTTTCGGGCAATTCTGCAGGGCGGCTACGTCGACAAGACCCGGCTGCCCGAGGACTTCATCACCGAGCTACTGAGGAGCGGCCGTCGCAAGGGCTACGCCAAGGTGTCCCGAGGGATCTTCCGCAGCCTCAAGGGATTCGACCGGGCCCGCGAGCGTTATCCGCGAGTGTCGGTACCCGTCACCCTCGTCTACAGCGAAAACGACTGGTCCAAGCCCGCCGAGCGAGACCGCGTGGCCAACGCGCTGACGGACGGCCACCGCATCACCGTGCCCCGCACCGGGCACTTCTCCGCCCTGGAGCGCCCTGACGAGATGGCACGGATCCTGCTCGGCGCGGCCTGACCCCAAACGACCGGCACCTCCGCCCCCTCCCCGTCCTCGATCGTGACCCCGGGCGTCTCGCCGCCGTCAATCTCGGCCTGGGCGACCCACTGTCACAACGACTCCTGCCCTGCCCCGACCTGCTTGGACACTGTCAGCACCGCCGCGGTATTTGGTCGGGTACTCGGCACGGTGCTACAGCAACAGCCGGTCGGCGGGCCCCTAGCTCGGGATCCACCTTCTTCGGCATGACACGCATCCTTCCAGCTCGGAAAGATGCGACATCAAACCGGCCCCTACCTGGTCTGGCTGAGTCTCGATCAGGGCGCGGCACTGCGACCTTCTGCTGTTCGTCCCGGCAAGGACTCCGCCGGCATCTTCGGGCCCGAAACCATGGAGCGGTTCGGGCTGCCGCTCGGCGCCATGCTCGCCGAATGGGCGTCGTGACGGTGGGTGATGTACGTGAACGTCGCCTTCGCGGCCTCCGCCCTGATCGGTGCCTTGCTGCCGGCCATGCCTGTGATCACCAAGAAGCCCCAAATTCGACATTCGGGGCATCGTCATGGTGCGCGAGGGTGCGACCTTTCGCACTTGACAACTCAGTACAGAACCGCCTAGGTTTTTTTACTGTTCAGTACATAACCGTCCTGAGCTCCCCGGACAGACTGTGTGCACGTCTGGCGCGATCGAGGGCAACCCATGCCTTTGAACTCCTCCGCGCCACCGGGCGTTGCGACGCCTTCCAGGCAAACCGGGGCCCGGACTCTCCACAACAGCCCCCGACGGTCGCCGACCACTTCCTGGGCTTCCTGAACAGCTGCCCCCTGCAACCACCCAGAACTCGAAGGGTTGACCGAACCATGACTGACAAGGAAAAGCAGGAGGCCATGGCTGTGACGACACCTCCGTACGCGAGCGACGCACTGGTCGAGGGGACCGTCGACGCGGTGGTGATCGGCGGGGGTGCTGCGGGGCTGAACGGCGCACTGATCCTCGCCCGCTCCCGCCGCTCGGTCGTCGTGATCGACAACGGCTCCCCGCGCAACGCGCCCGCCGATGCCGTGCACGGCCTCATCGCCCTGGACGGCACCCCGCCGTCCGAGATCCTTCGACGGGGCCGGGAGCAGGTGCGCCAGTACGGCGGACGCGTCGTGTTCGGCGAGGTGGTCTTGGCCGAGTCCGCCGCCCCGTCGGTTGACGGGGACCTGCGGTTCACCGTCAGCCTGGCCGACGGCCGCCGCATCACCGCCCGCCGCATCCTGGTGGCCACCGGCCTCACGGATGTGCTGCCGCAGGTGCCCGGGCTCGCCGAACACTGGGGGCACAGTGTGGTGCACTGCCCGTACTGTCACGGCTGGGAGGTGCGCGATGAGCCCATCGGCATCCTCGCCACCGGCCCGGCCTCCATCGGCCACGCGTATCTGTTCCGTCAGCTGACCGAGGACCTGACCTACTTCACCCACGGCACCGACCTGGACGAGGACAGCCGCGCCCGCTTCGCCGCCCGCGGCATCCGCGTCATCGACACCCCGGTCACCGAGGTCGTCAACGATGAGGACGGTGCCCTCGCCGGAGTGCGCCTGGCCGACGGTCAGGTCGTGGCCCGCCGCGTCCTCGCCGTCGGCCCTCAGATGCAGCCCCGTACTCAGGGCCTGGAAGGTCTGCGCCTGCCGGTGCAGGACCTGCCGAACATGGGCCGCGGTTTCGCCTCCGGCATGGCCGGCGCCACCGAGGTGCCGGGTGTGTGGGTGGCCGGCAACGTCACCGATCCGGTCGCCCAGGTCGGGGCCTCCGCAGCGGCCGGCGCACTGGCCGGCGCCGACATCAACAAAATGCTGGCCATCGCGGACACCGACGCGGCCCTTCAGAAGATCGCCGAGGCAAGGCCCGAAGCGGCCACACGATGATCTCGAAGCCCTGAGATCTCAGCCCGTCACCCTCGCCTCGCCTTCAACGGTGAGGAAACCAATCAAACCAATCAGTTTCCAGACGGCTTTCAGCCGTGCCCACCAAGCAAGGGAAAAGATGAGTACCAGCATCGACCGCGGGGCGCCCGCCCCCGGAAAGAGAGAATTGGGCCTTCGCGGCTCACATGCCGTGCGCTGGTGGGTGCTGGTCGTCATAGGCGTGGCACAGCTCATGGTCATGCTCGATGCGACCGTCGTGAACATCGCGCTGCCCGAGGCGCAGCAGGACCTCGGCTTCAGCGACGGCAGCCGGCAGTGGGTCATCACGGGTTACGCCCTGGCGTTCGGCAGCCTGCTGCTGCTCGGCGGCCGACTCGGTGACCTGCTTGGCCGACGCACCCTCTTCGTGATCGGCTTGGCAGGTTTCGGGGCCGCGTCCGTCGTCGGCGGCTCGGCCGGCAGCTTCGAGATCTTCGTCGCGGC
>NZ_JBVIMA010000007.1:131236-496632 GCF_055580085.1 Streptomyces sp. NPDC032126 | reverse complement strand
AGCGTGAGGGAAACGCCCGGTTACATTCCGAACCCGGAAGCTAAGCCTCACAGCGCCGATGGTACTGCAGGGGGGACCCTGTGGGAGAGTAGGACGCCGCCGAACAATCTTTGGAGGACCCCTGGTCCCAGCGTTCAGCTGGGACCAGGGGTCCTTTTGTTTTTACAATGCTTGCGGTACCGAAGACAGGAGTCACCCATGTCCACCAACTCTCCCGGCGACCGACCGGAGCGCGACCAGCGGCGACGGGACGGTGGGGACCGGGGCGACCGTGGCGGCTTCCGCAGCGACCGTTCAGGCCGCGGAGACCGTGGGGACCGTGGCGGCTTCCGTCGCGACAACGACCGTGATCGTGGCGGATTCCGGCGTGACGACCGCCGTGACGACCGCCGCGATGACCGTCGTGACGACCGGCGGGACAGCGACCGTGGTGGGTACGGCCGGCGTGACGGTGGCGACCGCGACCGCGGTGACCGTCCCCCCTTCCGCCGTGACGACCGTGGCCGTGATGACCGCGGCGACCGCGGTGGCTTCCGGAGGGATGACCGCGGCGACCGTCCGTACGAGCGTCGTGACGACCGCGGCCGTGACGACCGGCGTGATGACCGTCGTGATGGTGACCGTGGTGGGTTCCGTGGGCGGGACGACCGTGGTGGGCGTGGGCCCCGGCGCGACGACCGTGGCGACCGTCCCTCCTTCCGCCGCGACGACCGCGGCGACCGTCCGTACGAGCGTCGGGACGACCGGCGCGACGATCGTCGTGATGACCGGCGTGATGACCGGCGTGATGACCGGCGTGACGGTGACCGTGGTGGCTTCCGTCGTGATGACCGGGGCGACCGTCGGGACGACCGTGGTGGCTACCCCCGCCGTGACGACCGTGGTGACCGTCCCTCCTTCCGCCGCGACGACCGTGGCCGTGACGACCGCGGTGACCGTGGCGAGCGTGGTGAGCGCGGCGGGTTCCGTCGGGACGATCGGCGTGACGACTTCCGCCGCGACGACCGGCGCGACGACCGTCGGGACGGCGAGCGTGGCAGCTACGGCCGGCGCGACAGCGGCGATCGTGACCGCGGTGGCTTCCGGCGCGATGACCGCAGGGATGACTTCCGGCGTGACGACCGCGGCCGTGATGACCGCCGTGACGATCGGCGCGATGACCGTCGTGACGGTGACCGTGGTGGGTTCCGTGGGCGGGACGACCGTGGTGGGCGTGGGCCCCGTCGCGACGACCGTGGCGGGCGGCCCGGTGGTTTCCGTGGGCGGCCCGGGGACGACCGGCGCGGTGGCGGGCGGTTCCGCGACGACCGGGATCGCGACCGGGATCGCGACCGCGAGCCCATCAAGCGGCTGCCGATCCCCGAGGACGTCACGGGTGACGAGATCGACAAGGACGTGCGCCAGGAGCTCCAGAGCCTGCCCAAGACCCTCGCGGAAGACGTCGCCAAGAACCTGGTGATGGTCGCGCGGCTGATCGACGAGGACCCCGAGGGCGCCTACGGGTACTCCAGGGTGGCCCTGCGCCTGGCGTCCCGTGTCGCTGCCGTACGTGAGGCCGCCGGTTTCGCGGCGTACGCGAACCAGAAGTACTCCGAGGCTCTCGCCGAGTTCCGCGCTGCCCGACGTATGACCGGCACCGTGGACCTGTGGCCCCTCATGGCCGACTGCGAGCGTGGGCTCGGCCGGCCGGAGAAGGCGCTGGACATGGCCGGCGCTCCCGAGGTGAACAAGCTCGACAAGGCCGGCCAGGTCGAGATGCGGCTCGTCGCGGCGGGTGCCCGGCGTGACATGGGGCAGCTGGACGCGGCCATCGTGACGCTGCAGAGCCCCGAGCTTGCCTCCAACGCCGTGCAGCCGTGGACCGCGAGGCTGCGGTACGCGTACGCCGACGCGCTGCTGGCCGCCGGCCGCAGCAGTGAGGCGCGGGAGTGGTTCGCGAAGGCCGTCGAGGCCGACCGCGACGGCAGCACCGACGCCTCCGACCGCCTCGCCGAGCTCGACGGCGTGGAGTTCGTCGACGCCCTCGACGAGACCGAGACCGAGGCCGAGGCGGAGGCGGAGGCGGAGGGCGAGATCGAGGCCGAGGGCAAGCAGCCTGCAGCCACGGACGACGGTGACGCCGACGCCGATGACGCCGTAGACACCGAAGACGCGGCCGCCGAGGACGACAACGACGACTCGGCCGACAGCGACGGCGTGGCGAAGAACGAGGACTGATCCGCTGATCCTCGTACCGCACGGCACGTGATCACGTGATGGGGCGGGCTCCCTTGAGGAGCCCGCCCCTTCGTGTTGTCGGTGTCCTTCGTCCCGCTCGCGTCAGATGTCGAGCGCCCGCAGCACCAGGCCCGACGCCGGTTTCGGGCCGAAGGAGGTCGACTTGCGGGGCATGGTGACGCCCTGGCGGGCGAGGTCGCGGACGACCTCCTCGCGGACGGGGTGCATGAGGACGGCCGTGCCGCCGTCGCGCTCCGCCTTGGCGACCGTGGCCGCCGTGTCGTGGATGTAGGCGATGCGGCCGGGGTCGTCCTCGGGGATGTGCCAGACGTGGTCGAGGAGCGTGGCGTGCAGGACGGTCGCGTCGAGGGTGCGCCAGGCGGCCGGGCGGTCGGCGGGGATCGTACGGGCCAGGAGCGCCGGATCCGGGTGGTCGACGAGGTGGAAGCCGCCGTCGCCGGCGAGGAGGAAGGCGTTGCCCTCGCAGGAGGCGTCGGCCAGGACTTCCAGGGCCTGCGGCAGCGGTGCGTCCAGGTGGCGTACGCGGAAGTGGCCCTCGACGGCGGCCAGGGCGTCGGGGACGGGCAGGCCGTGCAGGAGGCGGTGGATGGCGCGGACCCGCAGCGGATAGCGGGCCGTGTCGACCAGGAGGACCAGGCCGTGGTCCCAGGGGCTGGGGGAGGGGTGCTCGGCGCGGAGCCTGCGGTAGGTCGCCCAGCGGTGGTGGCCGTCGGCGATGAGGGCCTGGTGGTGGGAGAGGTCCGCCTGCACGTGGGCGAGGTCGGTGGGGTCGGTGATCGACCACAGGCGGTGGCGGTAGCCGTCCTGGGTGGTGGTGGCGAAGAGGGGGGCCTGTTCGGCCGTGCGGTCCACGATGTCGGCGGCGGCGCCGTTGCCGCGGTACGTCAGGAGCAGGGGCTCCAGGTTGGCGTAGGTGGCCCGCATGAGGGCCGCGCGGTCGGCCACGACGTGCGGCATGACGTCCTCGTGGGGCAGGACGATGCCCTCGGAGGGGTCGGAGACGCGCAGGGTGCCGATGATGCCGCGCTGGAGCATGCCGTCGGCGTGCCGCTGCTCGTAGACGTACAGGGCGGGCTCGGGGTCGGCCGCCAGGACGCCCTCGGCCAGCCAGCGGTGGAGCGTGTCGGCGGCCTGTTCGCGGCTCGCGCTGGGCGTGCCGGCCTGGGGGAGGATGAGGCGGACGATGTTGTAGGGGTCCGCGTCCTGGAGTCGGTGCAGGCCGTCGGGGCGGACGACGACGTCGTAGGGCGGGGAGGTGACGGCGGCGAGTGAGCCGACCCGGTCGGGGTCGTAGCGCAGGCCTCGGAACGGGGTGAGTTCCAGGCCCCGGGGCGCCGTTGCTTCCGAGTGACCTGCAGTGTTCATCAGGGCATCGTACGTGTGTCAGTGGCGTGCGGGATGATCGGGGGAAAGCGAGCGAACGAGGAGCGATGGGGAATGAGCCAGGGCATCAGGAGGAGTCCCGAGGGCAGTGAGCGGGCCCTGAGCGAGGCGTACGACACGGCGCTGCTCGATCTGGACGGGGTGGTGTACGCGGGCGGGAGCGCGATCGTGCACGCCGTCGAGTCGCTGGAGGTCGCGCGGGCGGGCGGGATGCGTCTGGCGTATGTCACCAACAACGCGCTGCGGACGCCGGACGCCGTGGCCGCGCATCTGACGGAGCTGGGGATCGCGACGGGGGCGGACGACGTCATCACGTCGGCGCAGGCCGTCGCCCGGCTGATCAGTGAGCAGGTGCCGGCGGGGGCGCCGGTGCTCGTGGTCGGCGGGGAGGGGCTGCGGGTCGCGCTGCGGGAGCGGGGCCTGGTGCCGGTCGAGTCGGCCGACGACGATCCGGCGGCCGTGGTGCAGGGGTACGGCGGGCCGGAGCTGGCGTGGGGGCGGTTCGCGGAGGCGTCGTACGCCGTGGCGCGCGGGGTGCCGTGGTTCGCGTCCAACACCGATCTGACGATCCCGAGCGGGCGGGGTATCGCGCCGGGCAACGGCGCGGCGGTGGCGGTCGTGCGGATCGCGACCGGCGCGGAGCCCCAGGTCGCGGGCAAGCCGCTGCCGCCGATGCACCGGGAGACCATTCTGCGCACGGGTGCGGAGCGGCCGCTGGTGGTCGGGGACCGGCTGGACACGGACATCGAGGGCGCGTTCAACGGCGGGGTGGACTCGCTGCTGGTGCTGACCGGGGTCACGGACGGGGCGCAGTTGTTGGCGGCGCCGCCGGAGCACCGGCCGACGTATGTGGACCGGGATCTGCGGGGGTTGCTCACCGGGCAGCCGGAGGTCGTCGCGGCCGGGGAGGGGTTCCGGTGCGGGGGCTGGACGGCGACCGCCGGGGCTGAGCGGCTGGAGCTGGCGGGGGAGGGCGAGGCCCTGGACGGGCTGCGGGCGCTGTGTGCGGCGGCCTGGAGTGCGGCCGGTGAAGGGAGTTGTGAGCTGGACGGAGGGAAGGCGCTGGCGCGGCTGGGGGTGTGAGGGAACGGGTGAGCCGGGGCGGGGACGGCCAGGGGATCGAGGCGGCTTGGCAGGGTAGGCTAACCTAACTGCGTGTTGGTCGACAGTGTTCCCGTACAGCGCGCGGAGACAGCCGCCGCGCCCCCAACCCGGCGGGGGATGCGTGCCGTTGGGCTGCTGCTCGCCGTGGCCGTCCTCGCGGCGGTCGCGGTGCTGAGCATCGCCGTCGGGGCCAAGGAGCTGTCCGTCGCCCAGGTGTGGCACGGGCTGTTCGAGGACTCGGGGACCTACGGCGATGTCGTGGTCGGTGAGCGGCTGTCGCGGACCGCGCTCGGGCTGCTCGCCGGTGCCGCCCTCGGTCTGTCCGGGGCCGTGCTGCAGGCGCTCACCCGCAATCCGCTGGCCGACCCCGGGCTCCTCGGCATCAACGCGGGCGCCTCGGCCGCCGTCGTCACCGCCATCACCTTCTTCGGCGTCACCAGCCTGAACGGGTATGTGTGGTTCGCCTTCGGCGGCGCGGCCGCGGTGGGCGGGCTGGTCTGGTTCCTCGGCGGCAGCCGGGGCGCCACACCGGTGCGGCTGGCGCTCGCGGGCACCGCGATCAGCGCCGCGCTCTACGGCTATCTCCAGGCCGTGATGATCATGGATGGCGCCGCGCTCGCCAAGATGCGCTTCTGGACGGTGGGTTCGCTGTCGTCCGCGACCGACGAGACCATCGCGCAGGTGCTGCCGTTCCTCGCGGTCGGCACCGTCCTCGCACTCGCCCTCGCCCGGCCGCTGAACGCCATGGAGATGGGCGACGACACCGCGCGGGCCCTCGGAGCGCATCTCCACCGGACCCGGGCGCTGGCCATGCTCGCGGCCACCGTGCTGTGCGGGGCCGCGACCGCCGCGTGCGGGCCGATCGTGTTCGTCGGACTGATGGTGCCGCACGTGGTGCGTTCCTTCACCGGCCCCGACCTGCGCTGGATCATGCCGTACGCGGCGATCCTGTCGCCCGTGCTGCTGCTCGGCTCCGATGTGATCGGCCGGGTGGTCGCCCGGCCGTCCGAGGTCCAGGTGGGCATCATCACCGCGATCATCGGGGGCCCGGTCTTCATCTTTCTCGTACGACGGCGGAGGACGGCGCAGCTGTGACGACCGCGATCAAGACTTCCCCGACCGAGCCGGCCGCCGAATGCCGTACTCCCCGCGTCCCGCGCGTGCTGCGCGGCCCCGGCGGGCTGTCCGTGCGGCTGGACGTACGCGCGATGGTCGTCGTCGCCCTGCTGGTGGTGGCCGCGCTCGCCGCGAGCGTGGTGCTCATCGGTACCGGCGACTACCCGATCCCCGCCGGTGACGTGATCAAGGCGCTGGTCGGGGACGGCAACGCGGGCCAGGAGTTCATCGTCCACGAGCTGCGGCTGCCCCGGGTCCTCGTCGGGCTGCTGGTCGGCGCCTCGCTCGGGCTCGGCGGCGCGCTGTTCCAGGCCGTGTCCCGCAACCCGCTGGGCAGCCCGGACGTGCTCGGGCTCGGGCAGGGCGCCACCGCCGGCGCGCTCGTCGTCATCGTGCTGTTCTCCGGGAACGCCACCCAGGTCACCGTGGGCGCCCTCGTCGGCGGGCTGGTGACCGGGGCCGCCATCTATCTGCTGGCGTGGAAGCGCGGCGTGCACGGCTACCGGCTGGTGCTGGTCGGCATCGGCGTGTCGGCGATCGCGACCGCCGTCAACGGCTATCTGCTCACCAAGGCCGACTTCGTCGACGCGGCCCGCGCGGTCGTCTGGATGACGGGGACCCTCGACGGCCGGGACTGGAAGCAGGTCCGGCCGCTGCTCGTCCTGTTCTGCGTGCTCGTCCCGCTCGTCCTCGCCAACGCCCGCGGGCTGCGGATGATGGAGATGGGCGACGACGTCTCGGGCGCGCTCGGGGTTCGGGTGGAGCGGGTCCGGCTGCTGCTGATGGTCTGCGCCGTCCTGCTCACCGCGACCGCCACCGCCGCCGCCGGGCCCGTCAGCTTCGTGGCGCTCACCGCGCCGCAGCTCGCCCGCCGGCTGACCCGCTCACCCGGACCCAACCTGCTGGCCTCCCTGTGCATGGGCGCCGCCCTGCTGGTGAGCGCCGACTGGGCCTCGCAGCGGCTCTTCGGCGACGGCCAACTGCCGGTCGGCGTGGTGACCGGTGTGCTCGGCGGCACCTATCTGCTGTGGCTGCTGGTCACCGAGCGCCGGGCGGGCCGGATATGAGCGCCGGCGCGAGCGCCGCCGTGAACGGGCGGGCCCCGCGCACCCCCGCCGACCCGAACACCCGAAGGAGCACCGTGAACCGCCTGTCCGCCGAGAACCTCACCCTCGCCTACGACCAGCGGGTCATCGCCGAGCGGCTGTCGGTGGAGATCCCCGACAACTCCTTCACCGTGATCGTCGGCCCGAACGCCTGCGGCAAGTCGACCCTGCTGCGGGCCCTGTCGAGGATGCTGAAGCCGTCCCAGGGGCGGGTGCTTCTCGACGGGCAGGCCATCCAGTCCCTGCCCGCGAAGAAGGTCGCCCGCACGCTGGGTCTGCTGCCGCAGTCGTCGATCGCGCCCGACGGGATCACCGTCGCGGACCTGGTGGGCCGGGGCCGCTACCCGCACCAGGGCATCCTGCGCCAGTGGTCCGGCGAGGACGAGCGGGTCGTCCAGGAGTCGATGCGGCAGACCGGGGTCGCGGAACTCGCCGACCGGTACGTCGACGAGCTGTCCGGCGGACAGCGCCAGCGCGTGTGGATCGCCATGGCGCTCGCCCAGCAGACGCCGCTGCTGCTGCTCGACGAGCCGACCACCTATCTCGACATCCAGCACCAGATCGACGTCCTCGACCTGTGCGCCGAGCTGCACGAGGAGCAGGGGCGCACACTGGTCGCCGTGCTCCATGACCTCAACCACGCGGCCCGGTACGCCACCCATCTCATCGCCCTGAAGGGCGGCGAGGTCATCGCTCAGGGCGCGCCGAACGACATCGTCACCGCCGGGCTGGTGGAGGAGGTCTTCAACCTGCGCTGCCAGGTCATCGAGGACCCGGAGACCGGGACACCGCTGGTGGTGCCGGCCGCGCGCAGGACCCGTGCGGTGGCGGCGGTGGGCGCTACAGAAGCTTCCTGAGGACGAACAGGTCCCGCAGCCCCGCGTGCAGGGACACCCGGCCCGAGCCCCACGCCTTGGCGAAGTGCAGCTCGCCGCCGACCAGGGCGACCAGGTCGTCGCCGCTCATGGCCAGCCGGATCTGCGCCTTCTCGCGCGGCGGGCCCTCATGGGTGTCGTCCACCCTGATCCGGCCGCCCGTCATGCGGCCCGCGAAGGTCACGTCCAGGTCGGTGATGTGACAGCTCACCGAGCGGTCCAGTGCCGCGGCAGCGCGCACGTCCCCCTCGGCGTGCCCCATGTTGTCCGAGAGCCTGTCGAGTGCGGCGCGGCACTCCTCGATCGTTGCCACGCGACCGACGGTACCGCAGCGGTTCGGGGTAGCGTCGGGGCATGAGCGACGCAGAGCCCCTGCCACCGGAGGCGACGGAGCCCGAGGCCGACCCCTCGGCCCCGGCCCCGCTGAACGTCCCGCGCGCCTCCACGGGCAACGCCGAGGTCGACGCCCGGCTGGCGCGGCTGGAGGACGCCGACCACCTCGCCACCGACGGCCATGTGGAGGTGTACGAGGATGTACACCAGGGGCTGCGTGACGCGCTCACCGCGCTCGACGCCCGCCCCGGACCTCCGGCGCCCTCACCGTCGTACGACCAGAGGGCGCCCTCACCCTCGTATGGCACTAGGAGCTGAACCGAACGTGGCAGGAGTCGCACGTCGCCGTCTGGACGCCGAGCTGGTGCGCCGGAAGCTCGCGCGCTCGCGGGAGCACGCCAGCCAGCTGATCGCCGCCGGGCGGGTCACCGTCGGCAAGACCGTCGCGACCAAGCCCGCCACCCAGGTGGAGACCGCCGCCGCGATCGTGGTGGCGGCCGACGACAGCGATCCCGAGTACGTCTCGCGCGGCGGCCACAAGCTGGCCGGCGCGCTGAAGGCGTTCGTGCCGCAGGGGCTGGTCGTCGAGGGGCGGCGGGCGCTGGACGCCGGCGCGTCCACCGGGGGTTTCACCGACGTCCTGCTGCGCGCGGGCGCCGCCCATGTCGTCGCCGTGGACGTCGGATACGGACAACTCGCCTGGTCTCTGCAGAGCGATGAACGCGTCACCGTCAAGGACCGTACGAACGTACGCGAGTTGACGCTTGAAGCGATCGATGGGAAGCCTGTGGATCTTGTCGTGGGGGACTTGTCCTTCATCCCGCTCGGGCTGGTGCTGCCCGCCCTGGCGCGCTGCACCGAGCCCGACGCGGACCTGGTGATGATGGTCAAGCCCCAGTTCGAGGTGGGGAAGGAACGGCTGGGCAGCGGAGGCGTCGTCCGCAGCCCGGAATTGCGCGCGGAGGCCGTGCGCGCGGTGGCCGGCAAGGCGTGGGAGCTCGGGCTCGGCGTGCGGGGGGTCACCGCCAGCCCGCTGCCCGGGCCGTCCGGGAATGTCGAGTACTTTCTGTGGCTGCGGGCCGGTGCACCGGAACTGGACCCGGCCGACGTTGACCGTGCAGTGGCGGAGGGGCCCCGTTGACACAGAACCGAGGTCGTACTGTTTTCCTGCTCGCCCACACCGGCCGGCCGGCCGCCATCCGCAGCGCGGAGCTGGTGGTCAAGGGCCTGCTGCGGTCCGGGATCGGGGTACGGGTCCTGGAGTACGAGGCGGCCGACCTGCCGCTGCCGGACGAGGTGGAGCTGGTCAAGGAGGCGACACCGCAGTGCCTCGACGGGTGCGAGCTGCTGATCGTCCTCGGGGGTGACGGGACGCTGCTGCGGGGCGCCGAGTTCGCCCGGGCGTCCGGCGTGCCGATGCTCGGCGTCAACCTCGGGCGGGTCGGGTTCCTCGCGGAGGCCGAGCGGGACGACCTCGACAAGGTCGTCGACCGGGTGGTGTCGAAGGCGTACGAGGTCGAGGAGCGGATGACCGTCGACGTCGTCGTGCACCGCAACGGGGACATCGTGCACACGGACTGGGCGCTGAACGAGGCGGCGGTGCAGAAGGCCGGGGCCGAGAAGCTGCTCGAAGTCGTGCTGGAGATCGACGGGCGGCCGGTGACGGGGTTCGGGTGCGACGGCATCGTCCTGTCGACGCCGACCGGGTCGACCGCGTACGCCTTCTCCGCCGGGGGGCCCGTGGTGTGGCCCGAGGTGGAGGCGCTGCTGATGGTGCCGATCAGCGCGCACGCGCTGTTCGCGAAGCCGTTGGTCACGTCGCCGGATTCCGTGCTCGCTGTCGAGGTGCTGCCTCATATCCAGCCGGGGGTCCTGTGGTGTGACGGGCGGCGGACCGTGGAGCTGCCGCCGGGGGCGCGGGTGGAGGTGCGGCGGGGGGCTGTGCCGGTTCGGCTGGCCCGGCTGCATCACGCCTCGTTCACCGATCGGCTGGTGGCCAAGTTCGCGCTGCCCGTTTCCGGGTGGCGGGGGGCACCTCACTAGCCACCTGTGAGGGGCCGGGTCCGTGCGCGGGCGGCCGCGGGACACTCGCCCGGGTGACAAGGGTGCCTCGCACTTCGTCGGCTCGACCTCGTATGGTCTTCACCGTGCTGGAAGAGATGCGGATACGGTCGCTCGGAGTCATCGACGACGCTGTCGTCGAGCTGTCGCCCGGCTTCACCGCCGTCACGGGTGAGACGGGTGCGGGCAAGACCATGGTGGTCACCAGCCTCGGGTTGCTGCTGGGCGGGCGGGCCGATCCCGCGCTGGTGCGGATCGGGGCCGAGAAGGCGGTGGTCGAGGGGCGCGTCAGCGTGCCCGGGAACTCCTCCGTCGTCCTGCGCGCGGAGGAGGCCGGGGCCGAGCTCGACGACGGGGCGCTGCTGATCAGCCGTACCGTTTCCGCCGAGGGGCGGTCGAGGGCGCACGTCGGCGGGCGGTCCGTGCCCGTGGGCGTGCTCGCCGAACTCGCCGACGAGCTGGTGGCCGTGCACGGGCAGACCGACCAGCAGGGGCTGCTCAAGCTGACCCGGCAGCGGCAGGCGCTGGACCGGTACGCGGGCGACGCCGTCGCCGGGCCGCTCACCAAGTACACCGAGGCCTACCGGCGGCTGCGGGCGGTCACCGTCGAGCTGGACGAGATCACCACGCGCGCGCGTGAGCGGGCCCAGGAGGCCGACATGCTGCGCTACGGCCTCGACGAGATCGCCGGGGTCGAGCCGCGCGCCGGGGAGGACGTGGAGCTCGCGGAGGAGGCCGAGCGGCTGGGGCACGCCGAGGCGCTGTCGTCCGCCGCCACGGCCGCTCACGCCGCTCTGGCGGGCAATCCGGAGGACCCCGAGGGGATCGACGCGGCGACGCTCGTCGCGGGCGCGCAGCGGGCCCTGGAGGCCGTCCGGTCGCACGATCCGGCGCTGGCCGCGCTCGCCGACCGGATCGGTGAGATCGGGATCCTGCTGGGCGATGTCGCGGGCGAGCTGGCGGGGTACGCCGACGACCTGGACGCCGACCCGCTGCGGCTGTCGGCCGTGGAGGAGCGGCGGGCCGCGCTGAACGCGCTCACGCGCAAGTACGGCGAGGACGTCAACGCCGTGCTCGCGTGGGCCGAGCGGGGCGCCGCGCGGCTGACCGAACTCGACTCCGACGACGAGCGGATCGACGAGCTGGTCGCCGAGCGGGACGCGCTGCGCGTCGAACTGGGCGGGCTGGCACAGGCGTTGACCGACGCCCGCACCGAGGCCGCCGAGCGCTTCGCGGCCGCCGTGACCGCCGAGCTGGCCTCGCTGGCGATGCCGCACGCGCGCGTGTCCTTCGCCATCCGGCAGACCGAGGACCCGGAGGGCGTCGAGGTCGGCGGGCGCGCGGTGGCGTACGGGCCGTCGGGCGCGGACGAGGTGGAGCTGCTGCTCGCCCCGCACCCGGGCGCGCCGCCCCGGCCCATCGCCAAGGGCGCCTCGGGC
This sequence comes from Streptomyces sp. NPDC032126, assembly GCF_055580085.1. Lineage (NCBI taxonomy): Bacteria > Bacillati > Actinomycetota > Actinomycetes > Kitasatosporales > Streptomycetaceae > Streptomyces > Streptomyces sp. NPDC032126. The sequence goes on along the minus strand of NZ_JBVIMA010000007.1, from coordinate 484,977 downwards.
GGTGAGCTGTCGCGCGTGATGCTGGCCGTCGAGGTCGTGTTCGCGGGCACGGATCCGGTGCCGACGTATCTCTTCGACGAGGTCGACGCGGGCGTGGGCGGCAAGGCGGCGGTCGAGATCGGGCGGCGGCTGGCGCGGCTGGCGAAGACCGCGCAGGTCGTGGTCGTCACCCACCTTCCGCAGGTGGCCGCCTTCGCCGACCGGCAGTTGCTCGTCGAGAAGACCAACGACGGGTCGGTGACCCGGTCCGGCGTGAAGGTGCTCGAAGGGGAGGACCGGATCCGGGAGCTGTCGCGGATGCTGGCCGGCCAGGAGGACTCGGAGACGGCGCGCGCGCACGCGGAGGAACTGCTGGCGACGGCTCGCGCCGACGCGTGACGCGAGAGGGGGCGGATCTCCGTCCCCTCTCGCGCTGAGGGCGGAGGATCTCCGTCCCCCTTGCCCGCCGCTTTCGTACGAAACCGCACAGCCTCACTCGTGTGGGTGACGCGGAGGGGCCGTCCAACAGGGGGCCGGGCCTTCGGCGTCCCGGAACACCCGTACGTCCTGGCATCCTTGGCGGTGACCGCCCGATGCCGAACCAGGAGCCCCGGCCACGTGAGCCAGGTGAGCAGCCCCTCAGCGCCCGGCCAGTCGCCGCTGCGCACCGTGCAGGTGCTGGGCGGCGGCAACGCCGGCAGCAGCGCACATGTGCGCTCCCTGACCGCGGGGCTCGTCGCGAGGGGCGTGCGGGTCACGGTGTGCGCCCCCGACGAGGCCGACAGCGCCTACGACTTCACGGGCGCCGGCGCCGAGCACGTACCGGTGCCGCGCAGCAGCGACCCGGGATCGGTGGCGGCCCTGCGGGCGGCCTGCACGGGCGCCGACCTGGTGCACGCGCACGGGCTGCACGCCTCTTTCCGGGCCGTCCTCGCGCTCAGCGGCCGCAGCACGCCGCTGGTCGTCACCTGGCACAACCGTGCGCACGCCGAAGGCGCCCGCGCGCATCTGCTGCGCCTGCTGGAGCGGCGCGTGGCGAAGACGGCCTCCGTGGTCCTCGGGGCCTCGTCGGACCTGGTGGACCGGGCCCGGCGCACGGGTGCGCGGGACGCCCGGCTGGCCGCCGTCGCGCTGCCCGGCCCGCGCCCGAGCGCCGGGGCGCACGACGGCCCCGACGCGTCGCCGCCCAAGGTGCGGGCCGAACTCGGCGCGACCGGGCGGCCGTTGCTGATGGCCGTCGGCTCCCTCGACCGGCACCGGGGGTACGACGTGCTGCTGGACGCCACGCATCGGTGGTGCCGGATGGACCCGGTGCCGCTGGTCGTCATCGCCGGGGAGGGGCCGCTGCGGCCGGCGTTGCAGCGCCGCATCGAGGACGAGGGGCTGCCGGTCCGGCTGCTGGGGCTTCGCGACGACGTGGCGGAGCTGATCGCCGCCGCCGACCTCGCGCTGCTGCCCGGGGCCGGCGAGTCGCGGTCGGTCCTGGCGCAGGAGGCGCTCCACGCGCGCGTGCCGCTCGTCGCCGCACGGACCGGCGGGATCCGCGAACTCGTGGGCGAGGCCGCCGAACTCGTGCCGCGCGGAGACGCCCAGGCCCTCGCGGGCGCGGTCCTACGGCTGCTCGGTGACCCGGAGCGGTGCGCGCGGCTCGCGGAGGCGGGCGCACGACAGGCGGCGACCTGGCCGACCGAGGACGAGACCGTCGCCCAGGTGCTCAGCGTCTACGACGAGCTGACCCAGCCCCGGCCGCTGAGCTGAGCCGGCCGGCTGCCAGAAGTAGGGCGCCGGCGGGTCACCGTCGGCTCCTACGGCACGTGGCGTCGCGCCCGCAGGGCCAGGCTCAGCGCCAGGACCGTCTGCGGGTCGTCGAGGTCGGTGCCGAGCAACTCGCCGATGCGGGCGAGGCGGTTGTAGAGCGTCTGGCGGTTGAGGTGGAGTTCGCGGGCCGTCTCCGCCTTGCGGCCCGCGTGCGCCAGATAGGTCTCCAGCGTCGGCAGCAGGGGCGGGCGGGAGCGGCGGTCGTGGTCGCGGACCGGGCCGATCGCGCGGTCCACGAAGGCCGCGAGGTCGGGGTGGTCGCGCAGCCGCCACAGCAGCAGGTCGATGTCGAGGCGGCGCGCGTCGTACCAGGGGCGGTCCGGCAGACCCTGGGCCGCCGTCGCCGTCTCCGCCGCGTGCCGCAGGCCCGCCGAGGCCGCCGCCCAGCCGCCCGCGACCCCGACGACCACCACCGGCGGGGCGGCGCCGGGACGCTGCATGCCGGCCCGCTCCACCCCGGCCCGCAGCGCCGCCGCGACCCGGTCCGCGACCGCCGACCGCTCCGACTCCGAGCGCAGACCCAGCAGCAGCGGGACGCGGCCCTCGACCGGCCGTACGCCGAGCAGGACCGGCACACCCACCGACGCCAGCTCCTCCGCGACCGCCCGCGCCAGCACCGCCCAGCCTCCCCCGGCGGGGGAGAGGGCGTCCCCCAGCCGCATGACGACCGGCAGCAGCGGGCTGTCGCCCGGCTTGAAGCCCAGCACGCGCGCCTGCGCCGGGGCGTCCTCCGCGGTGATCCGGCCCTCGGCGAGGTCGGTCAGGAAGTCGCCCCGGCCGCGGGCCGCCAGTTCCTCCTCCTGGCGGGCCTGCATCAGGACGACCGCCAGGATTCCGGCGGCCCGTTCGGCGGCGATCCGGTGCACCGGCGCGAGCGGGGAGCGCACGGGCAGCAGCACGAGCCGGGCGCGCACCGAGCCCGTCCCCGGGCCCCCGCCCGGCACGTCCACCAGCACCGAACCCGCGGGCGGCGGCGCGTCCTTGTGCGGGCCGCGCAGCCCCTCCCACACCTGGAGCGGATCCGCGCCCTCGGGCCCGGCCCCCGCCGCGTACAGGAGCTGGCCGTCGGTGGTCTCCAGGAACACCGGGTTGTCGCTGAAGTCGGCCAGGATGCCGAGGACCTGGGGGATTCCGCCGCCGCCGAGCACAGCCTCCGTGCAGCGCCGGTGCACCTCCTCCGCGCGTTGCAGCAGCGCGTAGTGGCCGTTGACGATCTCGGTGTGGATCTCCTCGGTGACGGTCACGAACGGCACCTCGCGATGCAGTTGGACCAGTGGCAGCCCCGTCGAGCGGGCCGTCTCCACCAGCGCCGCCGGCAGCCGTGTGAAGCGCGGGCCGAGTTCGATCACCAGGGCGGCGATGCCCCGTTCGGCCAGGGTGCGCACGAAGGCCCGTTGCTCGGCGGGGCGGGTGCCGAGGCCGTAGCCCGTGGTCAGCAGCAGCTCGCCGCCCTTGAGCAGGGAGGCGATGTTGGGGACCTCGCCGGCGTGCACCCAGCGCACCGTGCGGCCCAGCCGGTCGCCGCCCGCGAGGATCTCGGGGAGGCCGCTGCGCAGGCCGGGCAGCTCCAGGGCCCGCTGCACCGTGATGCCGGCGCCGTGGCTGTCGAATCGGTGGTCCGTGCGGCTGTCCATGCAGCGGACGCTACCCGCGGGCGCGTTCCGGCGACATCTCCGCGCGATTACGGGGACGATCACCGGCGGCATGTGCGCGACAAAGCGTCGCCCCAGGCGCCGAATTGTCGTACCGCGTGTCTGTTGTGGCGTGCGTCACGCCCCCGCCAGACTGACGCATCCGCAAGGAAAGCGCGAGCTGATCTTCGGATTTCGTTGGAGAAGCACCGTGAGAGGGGCGGGAATGGCAGAGACACCCACGCGAGAGGTACATCGGCTGAAGGCGAATTCCGTAGGGCTGGTCGGTGTGGTGTTCATGGCCGTGGCGACCGCCGCGCCCATCACCGCGATGACCGGCAACCTGCCCATCGCCGTCGGCTTCGGCAACGGCACCGGCGCGCCCGCCGGCTATCTCTTCGCGACCCTCGTCCTGACGGTCTTCTCCGTCGGCTATGTCGCGATGGCCCGCCGGATCACCGCCGCCGGCGCCTTCTACGGCTATATCTCGCACGGCCTCGGCCGGATCGCCGGCATGGCCTCCGGGATGCTCGCGGTGCTGGCGTACGTCGTCTTCGAGGCGTCCATCGTCGGCGTCTTCTCCTACTTCGCGAAGACCACCGTCCACGACCAGCTCGGCGCCGACCTGCCGTGGGTCCTCTACGCGGCCGCGATGCTGCTGGTCACGGCGGTCCTGGCGTACTTCGACATCAACCTCACCGCCAAGGCCCTCGGCGTGATGCTCATCGCGGAGATCGCCGTCCTCTTCGCGGTCGCCACCGCCGTCCTCGTGCACGGCGGCGGCCCCGACGGCATCCCCGTCGAGCCGATCAACCCCAAGAACGCCTTCACCGGCCCGTCCGCCGGACTCGGACTGTTCTTCGCCTTCTGGTCCTGGGTCGGCTTCGAGTCGACGGCCATGTACGGCGAGGAGTCCCGCGACCCCAAGCGCGTCATCCCGCGCGCCACCCTGATCTCCGTCATCGGCGTCGGACTCTTCTACATCTACGTCTCCTGGATGACCATCGCCGGCAACGGCCTGAAGGAGTCCGTCGTCCTCTCCTCCGGCACCGGACCCCTCGACCTGTTCTTCGACCCCGCCCACACCTTCATCGGCGCCTGGGCCGTCGACGCCTTCCAGTGGCTGCTGATCACCGGCTCGTTCGCCTGCGGCATGGCCTTCCACCAGTGCGCCGCCCGCTATCTGTACGCCATCGGCCGCGAGGGCTTCCTGCACCCGGCCCTGGGCCGCACCCACAAGGACCACGGCTCCCCGTACATCGCGTCCTTCGTCCAGTCGGTCATCGCGGTCGCGCTCGTCGGCGCCTTCTGGCTGACCGGCCAGGACCCCTACATCCACCTGTACACGCTGCTCGCGATCCTCGGCACGATGGCCATCCTCATCGTGCAGACCCTGTGCTCCTTCGCGGTCATCGGCTACTTCCGCAGGAACCACCCCGAGGACCGGCACTGGTTCCGCACGTTCACCGCGCCCCTGCTGGGCGGCATCGGCATGATCGCCGTCGTGGTGCTGCTGGTCGTCAACCTCGACACCGCGGCCGGCACGGCGGCCGACTCCCTCTTCTTCAAGGCCATCCCGTGGATCGTCGGCCTGGTCTTCTTCGGCGGCCTCGGCCTCGGCTTCTACCTGCGGGCCCGCCACCCCCGGCGCTACGACATCATCGGCCGGATCGTCCTGGAGGACGCGGCCGAACGCACCGCCGAGGAACCCGCCACCGTCTGAGGAGGAGCACCGTGTCCAGAACGCACTCGATGCACGTCCTGCGCGGCCTGTTCGCCGACCACGCGGCCGCCCGGCACCTCGGGATGCCGGTCGCCGAGGCCCGGAGGATCCGGCGCCGGTCGGTCCTCAAGGGAGCGGCCGCCGCGGCCGCCGCCACCACCAGCCTCGCGGCCGCGCCCCGGGCGGCGGCCGCAGGCGCGCCCCGCATCGCCGTCGTCGGCGCCGGCATCGCCGGCCTCACCGCCGCGCTCACCCTGCACGACGCCGGATACGCCTGCACGGTCTACGAGGCCGACCCGCACCGCGTCGGCGGACGCATGTACTCCCAGCGCGACCACTGGGCGTACGGCCAGACCTCCGAGATCGGCGGCGAGCTGATCGACACCAGCCACAAGAAGATGCTGGAGCTGTGCCGCCGCTTCACCCTCCCCGTCGAGGACTTCCTCGGCGGCGGCCCCAACGGGGCGGAGGAGGTGCTGTGGTTCAACGGCGCGTACTACCCGCGCGACCAGGCGGACGAGGACTTCAAGGCCGTCTACCAGGCCCTGCACAAGGACCTCCAGGACGCCGGCGAGGTCTTCTGGAACCGGACCACCGCCGCCGGCACCGCCCTGGACAACCTGTCCCTGTACGACTGGATCGACTCACGCGTCCCCGGCGGCCACGACTCCCCGCTGGGCCGCTTCCTCGACGTCGCCTACACCGTCGAGTACGGCGCCGACACCGTCGACCAGTCCTCGCTCGCCCTCGTCCTGCTGATGGGCTACCAGACCAATCCGGGCAACTTCAACGTCTGGGGACTGTCCAACGAGCGCTACCACATCGTCGGCGGCAACGACCAACTCCCGCACGCCATCGCCGACTTCCTGCCGGACGGAACCGTTCGGCAGGGCTGGTCGCTGCGAGCGGTCAAGGCCAACGGCGACGGGACGCAGACGCTCACCTTCGACGAGTCGGGCTCCACCCGCACGGTCACCGCCGACCACACCATCCTGTGCGTGCCCCTGCCGATCCTCCAGCGACTCGATCTGTCCAGGGCCGGGTTCGACCCCCGGATGACCAACCTGCTGAGGAACGCCCGCATGGGCCACTGCACCAAGCTCAACCTGCAGTTCTCCAGCCGCCCCTGGCGTGGCACCGGCCCCTGGCCCGGCATCTCGGCGGGCGAGTGCTTCACCGACACCGAGATCCAGCAGACCTGGGACACCACCAAGGTCCAGCCGGGCAGCGGCGGCATCCTCATCCAGTACGGCGGCGGCGGCCTCGCCGGGTCACTGACACCGGGCGGACCCTTCTCGTACGAGAGCGATCCCTATGTGAAGAGCCTCGCCACCCGGTATCTCCGCGGGATCGACGCCATCTTCCCCGGCACCTCGGCGGCCTGGACGGGCCGCGCCCAGCTGTCGGCGTGGCACCTCAACCCCTATGCCCTGGGCGCCTACTCGTACTGGCCGGTGGGCTATCTGCACCGGTACGCGGGCTACGAGGGGGTCGCGCAGGGCAACATCCACATCGGCGGCGAGCACTGCTCCTACGACTTCCAGGGCTTCATGGAAGGCGGCGCGACCGAGGGCGAGCGGGCCGCGCGGGAGGTGATCGACGCGCTGGGCTGAGCGGCGTGCGGGGGCGGGCCGGGCCCGCCCCCACGGTCAGCCGCCGTACGCCCCGGAGGCCGTCAGACGCAGGGCCGTGTCGATCAGCGGCACATGGCTGAAGGCCTGCGGGAAGTTGCCGACCTGCCGCTTCAGACGCGGGTCCCACTCCTCGGCGAGGAGTCCGAGGTCGTTGCGCAGGGACAGCAGCTTCTCGAACAGCTTGCGGGCCTCGTCCACGCGGCCGATCATCGCCAGGTCGTCCGCCATCCAGAACGAGCAGGCCAGGAAGGCGCCCTCGTCACCGGGCAGCCCGTCCACGCCCTCGTCGTCGCCCTGCGTCGGATAGCGCAGGATGAAGCCGTCCGGCGTGGACAGCTCCCGCTGGATCGCCTCGATGGTGCCGATCACCCGCTTGTCGTCCGGCGGCAGGAAGCCCATCTGCGGGATCAGCAGCAGCGAGGCGTCCAGCTCCTTCGAGCCGTACGACTGCGTGAAGGTGTTGCGCTCCTTGTCGTAGCCCTTCTCGCACACGTCCCGGTGGATGTCGTCGCGCAGCTCGCGCCACTGGTCCAGCGGGCCGTCCGCGTCACCGGACTCGATCAGCTTGATCGTGCGGTCCACCGCGACCCAGGCCATCACCTTGGAGTGCACGAAGTGGCGGCGCGGGCCGCGCACCTCCCAGATGCCCTCGTCCGGCTCGTCCCAGTGCCGCTCCAGATAGCGGATCAGCTTGAGCTGGAGCAGGGAGGCGTAGTCGTTGCGGGCGAGGCCCGTCATATGGCCGAGGTGCAGGGCCTCGGTGACCTCGCCGTACACGTCCAGCTGGAGCTGGTGCGCCGCGCCGTTGCCGACCCGGACCGGCGCGGAGTTCTCGTAGCCCGGCAGCCAGTCCAGCTCGGCCTCGCCCAGCTCGCGCTCGCCCGCGATGCCGTACATGATCTGCAGGTTCTCCGGGTCGCCGGCGACCGCGCGCAGCAGCCACTCGCGCCAGGCGCGGGCCTCCTCGCGGTAGCCGGTGCGCAGCAGGGAGGACAGGGTGATCGCCGCGTCGCGCAGCCAGGTGTAGCGGTAGTCCCAGTTGCGCACGCCGCCGATGTCCTCGGGCAGGGAGGTCGTCGGCGCGGCGACGATGCCGCCGGTCGGGGCGTACGTCAGGGCCTTCAGGGTGATCAGCGAGCGGATCACCGCCTCGCGGTACGGACCGTGGTACGTACAGTGCTCCACCCATTCGCGCCAGAACTCCTCGGTCGCCTCCAGCGACTGCTCCGGCTCGGGCAGCGGCGGCGGCTCCTTGTGCGAGGGCTGCCACGAGACGGTGAACGCGATCCGGTCACCCGGGGCGACCGTGAAGTCCGCGTACGTCGTCAGCGACTTTCCGTAGGTCTCGCAGTCCGTGTCGAACCACACCGAGTCGGGGCCCGCCACGGCCACCGTACGGCCCTCGTGCTTGTGCACCCACGGGACGACCCGGCCGTAGGAGAACCGCATGCGCAGGGTGGAGCGCATCGGGACGCGGCCGGAGACGCCCTCGACGATGCGGATCAGCTGCGGGGCGCCGTCACGCGGGGGCATGAAGTCCGTCACGCGGACGGTGCCGCGCGGCGTGTCCCACTCGGACTCCAGGATCAGCGAGTCGCCGCGGTAGGTGCGCCGGGCCGCGCGTGGCGGCTGCGCGTCGGAGGCGTGCGCCGGGCCGAGGCGCCAGAAGCCGTGTTCCTCCGTGCCGAGCAGACCGGCGAAGATCGCGTGCGAGTCGAAGCGGGGCAGGCACAGCCAGTCCACCGTCCCGTCACGGCAGACCAGGGCAGCGGTCTGCATGTCTCCGATGAGTGCGTAGTCCTCGATGCGCCCGGCCACGTGCAAACTCCAGTCGAACGGCCACGTCACCCCAGGTGAATGGGGCTGTCGCTAGTGCGGTCAAAGGGTCGTTGTAGTGCGTCGCTGAGCTTCCACAATCATTGCTCAACGAACTGACGAGCTCTCGTTGTTCCGGGACGGAGCGGCGGGGGTGTGCCGTATGCGCCCGCCGGGCTCGGCAGCGAGTGTCCGAGCAGGATACGACGCACGTAGATGATCTGTGTGCCGCTCGGGGCAACCCGGCTCGGCCGATCGGGTGAGCAACGGGTAAGAGCTCCCCCGCCGGTGCGCTCCGTGTGGCGGGACATGCGCGGAGTGTGGCCGGAAGCCATCGCCGTCCGGCGCTGATACCCTGGTAGCCCGTGGACCGGTGGGCCGCTCCTCCCCGGAGGGGAGTATCGACAAGGCACCCCCGAACCGCACCTCAAGATCGCGACCACGGGAGCCCCCTCTTGGCCATGCCGCCGAAATCTACGACGACCAAGCACATCTTCGTCACCGGGGGTGTCGCCTCCTCGCTCGGCAAGGGCCTGACGGCCTCCAGCCTCGGCATGCTGCTCAAGGCACGCGGCCTGCGCGTCGTGATGCAGAAGCTCGACCCGTATCTGAACGTCGACCCGGGCACGATGAACCCCTTCCAGCACGGCGAGGTGTTCGTCACCAACGACGGCGCCGAGACCGACCTGGACATCGGCCACTACGAGCGGTTCCTCGACCGTGACCTCGACGGGTCGGCCAACGTCACCACCGGCCAGGTCTACTCGACGGTGATCGCCAAGGAGCGGCGCGGCGAGTACCTGGGCGACACCGTGCAGGTCATCCCGCACATCACCAACGAGATCAAGCACCGCATCCGCCGGATGGCGACCGACGAGGTCGATGTCGTCATCACCGAGGTCGGTGGCACGGTCGGCGACATCGAGTCGCTGCCGTTCCTGGAGACGGTCCGCCAGGTCCGTCACGAGGTCGGCCGGGACAACGTCTTCGTCGTGCACATCTCGCTCCTTCCGTACATCGGCCCGTCCGGCGAGCTGAAGACCAAGCCGACCCAGCACTCCGTGGCCGCCCTGCGCAACATCGGTATCCAGCCGGACGCGATCGTGCTGCGCTGCGACCGCGAGGTCCCGACCGCGATCAAGCGGAAGATCTCGCTGATGTGCGACGTGGACGAGGACGCCGTGGTGGCCTGCCCCGACGCCCGCTCGATCTACGACATCCCGAAGACCGTGCACGGCGAGGGCCTGGACGCCTATGTCGTCCGCAAGCTGGACCTGCCCTTCCGCGACGTGGACTGGACGACCTGGGACGACCTGCTCGACCGTGTCCACAACCCCGACCACGAGATCACCCTCGCTCTCGTCGGCAAGTACATCGACCTGCCCGACGCCTATCTGTCGGTCACCGAGGCCCTGCGCGCCGGCGGTTTCGCCAACAGGGCCCGGGTGAAGATCAAGTGGGTCACCTCCGACGACTGCAAGACGCCCGCCGGCGCCAAGGCCCAGCTGGCCGACGTCGACGGCATCTGCATCCCGGGCGGCTTCGGTGACCGCGGCGTGCTCGGCAAGGTCGGCGCGATCCGCTACGCCCGCGAGAACAAGATCCCGCTGCTCGGCCTCTGCCTGGGCCTGCAGTGCATCGTGATCGAGGCGGCCCGCAACCTCGCCGACATCGGCGACGCCAACTCCACCGAGTTCGACCCCGCCACCTCCCACCCGGTCATCTCCACCATGGCCGAGCAGCTCGACATCGTCGCCGGTGAGGGCGACATGGGCGGCACCATGCGGCTCGGCATGTACCCGGCGAAGCTGGCCGAGGGCTCGATCGTGCGCGAGGTGTACGACGGCAAGGAGTACGTCGAGGAGCGGCACCGCCACCGCTACGAGGTGAACAACGCCTACCGCGCGGAGCTGGAGAAGAAGGCGGGCATCCTGTTCTCCGGCACCTCGCCGGACGGCAAGCTCGTCGAGTACGTCGAGTACCCGCGTGACGTCCACCCCTACCTGGTCGCCACGCAGGCGCACCCCGAGCTGCGCTCGCGGCCGACCCGCCCGCACCCGCTGTTCGCCGGCCTGGTGAAGGCGGCCGTCGAGCGGAAGAACTCCGACTGACACACCAGTTGTACGGTGGCCGGGGTGCATCCCTTCAAAGGGAGCACCCCGGTTTTTCTTTGCGCACGTGGGAAGGGCGACGGCATGACGATCAAGGACACCCCGGAGGAGTGGGAGATCCGGGCCACCGAGACTCCGTTCCGGGGCAACAAGACCTCCGTGCGCACGGACGAGGTGGTCATGCCCGACGGCACGGTCGTGCGGCGGGACTACCAGGTCCACCCCGGCTCGGTGGCCGTGCTCGCCCTCGACGACGAGGACCGGGTGCTGCTCATCAAGCAGTACCGGCACCCCGTGCGGCAGAAGCTGTGGGAGATCCCGGCGGGGCTGCTCGACGTGCCCGGCGAGAACCCGCTGCACGCCGCGCAGCGGGAGCTGTACGAGGAGGCGCACGTCAAGGCGGAGGACTGGCGGGTGCTGACGGACGTCTACACGACGCCGGGCGGCTGCGACGAGGCCGTGCGGGTGTTTCTGGCGCGGGGGCTGTCGGAGGCCGAGGGCGAGCGGTTCGCGGTGGAGCACGAGGAGACCGAGCTGGAGTACGCGCGGGTGCCGGTGAGCGAGCTGGTCCGGGGGGTGCTGGCGGGGGAGGTGCACAACAACTGTCTGGTGGTGGGTGTGCTGTCGCTTGTCGCCGCGCGTGGTGGGGACGGCTTGGATGCGCTGCGGCCCGCCGATGCGGAGTGGCCGGCGCGGCCGTTCGCGTCGTAGGCCGGTGTTCGGCTGCCGCGCCGTCGTGGCTTCTCGCGCCCGCGGGGCGGCAGCCGCACATCACATACAGTCCCGCGCCCCTTTCAGGCCACCTGTCGCATCGTCGGTGTGAAGATCGGTTGATCCGATCGAGGGGTCTCGGGTCCGTCCCCGCCGTGCTCCTCCCGGAACGTTGCAGAGCGTGAACTAGGCTCTGGAATCGCCCGGTCCGGAGTTCGGCGGGCACCGGTGTGTGCGGTGGGACGGGAGTGTGGCCCGTGGCGGATCAGGCGGTGGAGACAGACGGCGTCGAGCTGTCGGGACACCCGTCGGCGCAGGGCCAGTTCCTGGGCCGGACACGGGAGTTGAAGGAGCTGCGCGTCGACATCGAGCGCGCGGGTCTGGACACCCTGGCCGGAAAGAAGCCGCCCCGCGCGCGCGTGCTGCTCATCGCCGGCCGCCCCGGCAGCGGCCGCAGCGCGCTCGCCGAGGAACTCGTACGACAGGTCGCCGATCGTTACCCCGACGGGGTGCTGCGGGCGAGGCTCAGCGAGCCCGACGGCACGCCCGTGCCCGTCGAGCGCGCCGCCCGCGACCTGCTGACCGCCTTGGACGTGCCCACCCCGGCCGGCGCCGACGGGGACGACCTCTCGGCGGTGCTGCGCGAGGCCCTGGCCGGCCGGCGCGCCCTGCTCCTGCTCGACGACGCGGCCGGCGCCGAGCAGGTCGACGCGCTGCTGCCGGACAGCCCCGAGTGCCTGGTCGTCGCGGTGTCCGCGGGGCCGCTCACCGGGATCGCCGATGTGCGCCCCTGCACCCTGGGCGGCCTGGACACCAAGTCCGGCCTGGAACTGCTGACCCGCTTCACCGGCTCGGTCCGCATCACCGTCGACCCGCGGGCCGCGGAGAGCCTGGTCGAGATCTGCCAGGGCCAGCCCGCCGCGCTGCTGCTGGCCGGCGGCTGGCTGGCCGCCCGCCCCAAGGCGGCCGTCGCCGACCTCGCCAAGCAGCTGCACGCCGAGGGCGACGAGGGGACCCCGCTGAGCCGGGTGTTCCGGCTCGTGCACGCCGGGCTGCCCTCGCCCGCCGCCCGCATCCTGCGACTGCTCTGCCTCGCCCCGGGCGGCCTGGTCGACCCGCACACCGCCTCCGCGCTCGCCGGCTGCTCGGTCGGCGGTGCCCGCACCACTCTGGACGACCTGGCCGCCCACGGCCTGCTGCGGGCGGTGGAGTCGCCGCTGCCGCGCTACGAGGTGCCCGCCTGTCTGCACCCCCTGCTGCGGGCCGCCGCCGAGTCCCTGGACCGGCCGGCCGAGCTCCAGCTGGCCCGCGCCCGCATGCTGGAGCGCACGGTCCGGCTGCTGCAGTCCTGCCGGGCGATCACCGAGACCGACAATCCGCAGGCCAGGGAGAAGCTCCAGGGCCTGCCGCGCGCCCTGCGCTTCCCGAGCCCGCAGGCGGCCGCCGAATGGCTGCGGATCCAGCGGCCCGCGCTGCTGGCCGCCGCCCGTCTCGCGGTCGCCGACGGGGAGCTGGACACCCTGGCCCGGCGGCTGATGTCCCAGCTGGTGCGGGCGATGGTCGCGCACTTCGGCACCCAGGCGGCCGCGCCCGACCTGTACGGCATCCACCGGCTGGTCCTCGACGTGGCCGAGCGCCGCGACCTGCCCCGGGAGAAGGCGGCCGCGCTGCTGAACCTGGCCGACGTGGACGCCCGTACCGGCCGCACCGAGGAGGCCCTGGCGCGGTACCGGGCCGCGCTGGACGCCGGTCGCGAGGCGAACGACCCGTATGCGACCGGCCGCGCGATGGAATCCGTAGGCGGCGCGCATCTGGAGCTCGGGGACTACGACCGGGCGGCCGACTGGTTCGGCCGGGCCCTCGCCCAGCGCCTGGCCCGGGACGAGCGCGCGGACGCCGCCCGGCTGTACGGCCGTATCGCCACCGCGCACACCTACGCGGGCCGCTACGGCGAGGCGACGCGGTCCTGGCGGGCCGCGCTCGCCGGGCACCGCAAGGCGGGCGATGTCGCCGCCGCCGCACGGGCGTTGAGCGAGCTGGCCCGGGTGCAGGAGTACGCCGGGCGCCCCGAGGAGTGCCTGCGCACCTGCCAGGAGGCGGTGGAGTGGGCGCGCCGGGCGCAGGACGAGCGCCTGCAGGCCGCGCTGCAGCTGCGGCTGGCCGACACGCTGGAGCGCCTCGGCGACCCGGCGGCCGCCCGTCTGCACCGCGACGCGGCGGAGCGCATGCTGGGGGAAGAGCTTCTGGAACGTGATCCAGAGGTGAAACCTGGTGCTGACGCCTGCGAAATCCGCAGTACACCCGCTGAAGATTGATGCAATGAAAGGCTAGACAGCGGGAACGCCTTCATTAAACTGGCTCTGCCGCACGTTCTCCGGCGGTGCATCCTGGTGCGTCCTCTATCGCCGGGTATGTCTTGTTATGCCCCCACACCCTCTGAGCCAAGGACCGTGATCGACGTGAAGGTCGGCATCCCCCGCGAGGTCAAGAACAACGAGTTCCGGGTGGCCATCACCCCCGCCGGTGTGCACGAGCTGGTGCGCAACGGCCACCAGGTCGTCATCGAGCAGGGCGCCGGCCTCGGCTCGTCGATCCCGGACAGCGAGTACGTCTCCGCCGGCGCCGAGATCCTGGCGACGGCCGACGAGGTGTGGGCCACCGCCGATCTGCTGCTGAAGGTCAAGGAGCCCATCGCCGAGGAGTACCACCGCCTCCGCAAGGACCAGACCCTCTTCACCTACCTGCACCTGGCCGCCTCCAAGGAGTGCACGGACGCCCTGCTGGAGTCCGGCACCACCGCCATCGCCTACGAGACGGTCGAGCTGCCCAGCCGCGCCCTGCCGCTGCTCGCCCCGATGTCCGAGGTCGCGGGCCGGCTCGCCCCGCAGGTCGGCGCCTACCACCTGATGCGCTCCACCGGCGGCCGCGGTGTGCTGCCCGGCGGTGTCCCGGGTGTCGTCCCGGCCAAGGCCGTCGTCATCGGCGGTGGCGTCTCCGGCTGGAACGCCGCCCAGATCGCCATCGGCATGGGCTTCGACGTGACCCTGCTGGACCGCGACATCAACAAGCTGCGCGAGGCCGACAAGATCTTCGGTACGAAGATCAAGGCCGTCATGTCCAACGCCTTCGAGCTGGAGAAGGCCGTCCTCGACGCCGACCTCGTCATCGGCGCGGTCCTCATCCCGGGCGCCAAGGCCCCGAAGCTGGTCACCAACGAGCTGGTGTCCCGGATGAAGCCCGGAAGTGTCCTTGTCGACATCGCGATCGACCAGGGCGGCTGCTTCGAGGACTCCCGTCCGACCACGCACGCCGAGCCGACCTTCACGGTCCACGGCTCGGTCTTCTACTGCGTCGCCAACATGCCCGGCGCGGTCCCCAACACCTCCACCTACGCGCTCACCAACGCGACGCTGCCGTACATCGTCTCGCTCGCCAACAACGGCTGGGTGGAGGCGCTGCGCCGCGATCCCGCGCTCGCCAAGGGCCTCAACACCCATGACGGCAAGGTCGTTTACAAGGAGGTCGCCGAGGCGCACGGCCTGGAGCACGTGGAGCTCGGCGCGCTGCTCGGCTGACACCCCCGGTGACCGGTCGGGATCAAGTCATCCCCAGGTAAAAGGCGATTCGTCAACACAGGTCGTCAACCCCGCACATCCGGCCGGACCTTGCCCCACAAGGTCCGGCCGGATGTGTGTATGGTCACTTTGCGGCTCTCGGTCAACTCGCCTCGAACGTAACCCTTCGACCGATTCGCACACCGGTGAAACCTGCTGTGCGACGGCCGTACGCCCTTGACAGCGGGATGTTTCATTGCCGACACATCGGGCCGGGTCCGGCGGATTGTGTTGCTGCGGACGCCCGACACGCCATAGAGTCGCCAACCGTCGGCATGGTGCCACGCTGACCTTGTCTAGAAGTTTCCTGGTCACCAAGGAGGTAAGACGACTTGTGAATGAGTCGACATTTTCTCCCGGGGGTGGTCAACCAGGAATGCCTACGCGGGGCCCGGGCCCCACGGGGCTCGAGGCTGTCGGCTCCGTCGCTGTCCGAACCTTCGCAGCCCACCAGAGCCAGACCAGCCCCCGCACGGCTCTGTCAGCACACCAGAGCATGGACGGTCATCACGTGAACGCCATGGCCGGCGACGGAAGTGGCGCGCCCCACAACCACTTCGCCGACTACGACGAACTGCCCGACGGGCACTTCTACGATCCCGACGCCGAGTACGAGCCGGACCCCGAGTACGCGGCCACCCTCGCGCCCGACGCGGCCCGCCAGCGCCGCGAGCGCATCGGCCCGACCGGACGCCCGCTGCCGTACTTCCCGATCCCGGGCCCGCTCACCGATCACGGCCCCGCGACGATCATCGCGATGTGCAACCAGAAGGGCGGCGTCGGCAAGACGACGTCGACCATCAACCTGGGTGCCGCGCTCGCCGAGTACGGCCGCCGCGTGCTGCTCGTGGACTTCGACCCGCAGGGCGCGCTGTCGGTCGGCCTCGGTGTCAATCCGATGGAGCTCGACCTCACCGTCTACAACCTGCTCATGGAGCGGGGCATGTCGGCCGACGAGGTCCTCCTGAAGACCGCGGTCCCCAACATGGACCTGCTGCCCAGCAACATCGACCTGTCGGCCGCCGAGGTCCAGCTGGTCTCCGAGGTCGCGCGCGAGTCGACCCTCCAGCGGGCGCTGAAGCCGCTGATGGACGACTACGACTACATCGTCATCGACTGCCAGCCCTCGCTCGGCCTGCTCACCGTCAACGCCCTCACGGCCGCGCACAAGGTGATCGTGCCGCTGGAGTGCGAGTTCTTCGCCCTGCGCGGTGTCGCGCTGCTGACGGAGACCATCGAGAAGGTCCAGGAGCGGCTCAACCCGGAGCTGGAGCTCGACGGCATCCTCGCCACCATGTACGACTCGCGTACGGTGCACAGCCGCGAGGTGCTCGCGCGCGTGGTCGAGGCGTTCGACGACCACGTCTACCACACGGTCATCGGCCGCACGGTCCGCTTCCCGGAGACCACGGTCGCCGGTGAACCGATCACCACCTACGCCTCCAACTCCGTCGGTGCCGCCGCCTACCGCCAGCTCGCCAGGGAGGTGCTCGCCCGGTGTCACGCCGAGTGAGTCTGCCGGGGGCCGACGAACTCTTCCGTACGACAGGGGGAATGGCGCTTCAGCCGTCCTCGCCCCGGCGCCCCGCGGGCGGCGAGGCCCGGGTGCCCGCTCCGGCGGGCGAGAGCGACGCGACGGCGAACGGGGCCGCTACGCCGCTCCCCGCCGAGGACGCGCCGGCGTCGGTGCCCGCCCAGGGCGGCGACGGCGAGGGCGCGGAGCATGTCGCCGCCGGCGCCGAGCAGACCGACGGCGGTGAGTCCCGCAGCCGGGGCGCCGCCGCGGAGCGCTCCGGGCGGCGCACGGAGCCGCAGGAAGGTTCTGCCGCGTCCGACGGCGCCCAGCCCCGCAAGCGGGGACGTGCGGCCAATCGCCGGCCCAGCGGGCGGGAGCGTCACGACGAGAAGATCACCGTGTACGTGTCCGCCGAGGAACTCATGGACCTGGAGCACGCGCGTCTCGTGCTGCGCGGGGAGCACGGGCTGGCCGTCGACCGCGGGCGGATCGTCCGGGAGGCCGTCGCCGTGGTCCTGGCCGACCTGGAGAGCCGTGGCGACGCCAGCATCCTCGTACGACGGCTGCGGGGGCGGTAGGGGTAGCCTGCCAGGGCTATGACCTCGAACGACCTTCCCGCAGCCGCGCCCGGTGCCTCCGGTGGCCGCCGACGTGCGCTGGGGCGGGGGCCCGGGACGGCGATCCCCGAGGTCGAGGAACCGGTTCTTCAGCCGGAGCCGGAGGCCGAGGTCGTCGTCCCCGGGGCGGACGCCCCTGTCGCCGAGCGCGAGGAAGGCCCCGACGGGGTCTTCACGGTCCGGCTGGCCAACTTCGAGGGGCCCTTCGACCTGCTGCTCCAGCTGATCTCCAAGCACAAGCTGGACGTCACCGAGATCGCCCTGTCCAAGGTCACCGACGAGTTCATGGCGCACATCCGGGCCATGGGACCGGACTGGGACCTCGACCGCACGACCGAGTTCCTGGTCGTCGCCGCCACGCTGCTCGACCTCAAGGCGGCCCGGCTGCTGCCCACCGCAGAGGTCGAGGACGAGGCCGACCTCGCCCTGCTCGAAGCCCGCGACCTGCTCTTCGCGCGCCTGTTGCAGTACCGCGCGTACAAGCAGATCGCCGACATCTTCACCGCACGCCTCGACGACGAGGCCCGCCGCTACCCCCGCACCGTCGGCCTCGAACCGCACCTGGCCGAACTGCTGCCCGAGGTCGTCATCAGCATCGGCGCGGAGGGCTTCGCCAAGCTCGCGGTCAAGGCGATGCAGCCCCGGCCCAAGCCGCAGGTGTACGTCGACCACATCCACGCCCCGCTGGTCAGCGTGCAGGAACAGGCCGGGATCGTGGTCGCACGGCTCAGGGAACTCGGCGAGGCCAGCTTCCGCGCCCTCGTCGAGGACACCGACGACACCCTCACCGTCGTAGCGCGGTTCCTGGCGCTGCTGGAGCTGTACCGGGAGAAGGCCGTGGCCCTCGACCAGGAGACCGCCCTCGGGGAGCTGCTGGTGCGCTGGACGGGCGGGGACGGGGAGGCCACCCCGAGGGTGACCGACGAGTTCGACCGGCCGCCCGAGGTGCCCGAGGCGGGCGGGGCGTCCGGGGCGTCCGGGGCGGCCGGGCCGTCCGGGCCGTCCGGGAAGGAGAAGAAGGCGTGAGCGAGCAGATCGGCGAGGTCCCGGCCGGGTCGCGGTCCGTCGCGGACCTCGATCTCAAGCCGGCCCTGGAGGCCGTCCTCATGGTCGTGGACGAGCCCGCGACCGAGGAACACCTGGCGAAGATCCTCGACCGGCCCAGGCGCCGGATCGCGGACGCGCTGCGCGAGCTGGCCGACGAGTACACCGTGCAGGGCCGCGGCTTCGAACTGCGCTACGTCGCGGGCGGCTGGCGTTTCTACACGCGCGCGGAGTACGCGGCGGCCGTCGAGCGGCTGGTCCTGGACGGTCAGACGGCCCGCCTCACCCAGGCCGCCCTGGAGACCCTCGCGGTCGTCGCCTACCGCCAGCCGGTCAGCCGCAGCCGGGTCTCCGCGGTGCGCGGAGTCAACTGCGACGGTGTGATGCGCACCCTCCTCCAGCGCGGTCTGGTCGAGGAGGCGGGCACGGAACCCGAAACAGGTGCGATCCTGTACGTGACGACGAACTACTTCCTGGAGCGGATGGGCCTGCGCGGTCTGGACGAGCTCCCGGAGCTCGCGCCCTTCCTCCCGGAGGCGGAGGCGATCGAGGCCGAGACACTGGAAGGGGTTCCGTCGTTCGATCCGGACGCTCCTGACGCGCCGGACGGCCAGGACGCAGACGACTAGACGGAAATTTGATGCGAAGCAGCAGCGGCAGGAACAGCAGCGGAAACAACGGCGGGAGCCGTGGTGGCAACAGCGGCGGCCGCGGCGGGAGCAGCGGCGGCCGCGGGAATTACCGCGGTGCCGGTAACTCCCGTGACGACAAGCAGGGCGGCCGGCCGAAGAAGCCGCGCCCCGAGGAGCGCCAGTACGACGTGGGTCCCGGCGCCTCTCCGCAGGGTCCGAAGTCCGGGCGCGGCGCCTCGGCGCGCGGCGGCGCGAAGGGCGGGCCTAAGCAGGGTGGCACCGGGCGCGGCCGTTGGGTGCCGGCGACCTCCCGCGAGTACGAGGCGCGGGCCGAGGAGCGCAACCGGGAGCGGTACGCGGGCAAGAAGGACGTCAAGCTGCCCAAGACCTTCCCCGGCGCCGAGCAGGAGGGCGAGCGGCTGCAGAAGGTCCTCGCGCGCGCGGGCTACGGCTCCCGGCGCGCCTGCGAGGAGCTCATCGAGCAGGCCCGCGTCGAGGTCAACGGCGAGATCGTCCTGGAGCAGGGCAAGCGCGTCGACCCGGAGAAGGACGAGGTCAAGGTCGACGGTCTGACCGTCGCGACCCAGTCGTACCAGTTCTTCTCGCTGAACAAGCCCGCCGGTGTCGTCTCCACCATGGAGGACACCGAGGGCCGCCAGTGCCTCGGCGACTACGTCACCAACCGGGAGACGCGGCTCTTCCACGTCGGCCGGCTGGACACCGAGACCGAGGGCGTCATCCTGCTCACCAACCACGGCGAGCTGGCCCACCGGCTGACCCACCCCAAGTACGGCGTGAAGAAGGTCTACCTCGCGCACATCGTCGGCCCGATCCCGCGCGACCTGGGCAAGCGCCTGAAGGACGGCATCCAGCTGGAGGACGGGTACGCGAAGGCGGACCACTTCCGGGTCGTCGAGCAGACCGGCAAGAACTACCTCGTCGAGGTCACCCTGCACGAGGGCCGCAAGCACATCGTGCGCCGGATGCTGGCCGAGGCCGGCTTCCCGGTCGACAAGCTGGTGCGCGTGGCCTTCGGCCCGATCACCCTGGGCGACCAGAAGTCGGGCTGGCTGCGCCGGCTGTCCAACACCGAGGTCGGCATGCTGATGAAGGAAGTCGACCTCTAAACGCCTTGCCGTGATCACCCATCCCTTTTATTGTCAGGGTGACGATAAAAGGGATGGTGAATCGCGTGTCCAAAAGTGCCGCAACGGGATCTCTCCTCGGGCTCGCCCTCGGGGACGCGCTCGGGTTTCCGACCGAGTTCAAGACGGTGCCGTCGATCCTCACGACGTTCGGGCCCTGGCGGGAGATGGAGCTGCCGGAGCGCGCCCGCGTCTCCGACGACACGCAGATGACCCTCGCCGTCGCCCGTGGCCTGCGCACGGCCATGGACCGGGGCGTGCTCGCGCCGAAGCGGCTGGAGCGGCCGCTTCGGGAGGAGTTCGTCGACTGGTACCAGTCGCCGGAGAACAACCGCGCGCCCGGCAACACCTGCATGACCGCCTGTTACCTGCTGAAGACCGAGGGGCGGGCCTGGCAGGACGCCAGCCAGATCGACTCCAAGGGCTGCGGCGCCAACATGCGCGTGGCCCCCGTCGGCCTGGCGCCGGGGCTGAGCGAGGAACAGCGCGCCGGGGCGGCCCAGTTGCAGTCCGGTCTCACCCACGGGCACCCCACCGGGCTCGCCGCCTCCGACCTCACCGCGCACGCCGTACACCTGCTCGCCCAGGGAGCCGACCCGGCCGCGCTCATCGGGCTGCTGCGCTCGTACGCCCTCGCCAACCGCACCCGCTACCACCACGCCTGGCTCGGCGACCTGTGGACCCGGAGCCAGGACCCCGACCCCGAGCACTTCATCGCCCGGGGCTGGGACGAGTGCCTGGGCGTCCTGGACCGGCTGGAGGAGGCCCTGCGGGTCCCCTCGCCGGAGAGCGACCCCTGCCTGGCCACCGGGGAGGGCTGGATCGCCGAGGAGGCCATGGCGACCGGGCTGCTGTGCTTCCTGCTCTTCCCCGACGAGCCGGTCACCGCGCTGCGCCGCGCCGCCTGCACCTCCGGCGACTCCGACTCCATCGCCTGTCTCACGGGTGCCTTCGCGGGCGCGTACGCCGGTGCCGCCGCCTGGCCCACCGCGTGGGCGGACCGTATCGAGTACGGCAGCGAGCTGGTGACCCTCGGGGCGCTCTGGGACGCCTGACCGTCAGGCCAGCCGGATCGAGTCGCCCTCGACCGTGATCTGCTCGGCGGGCAGCGGGCGGGGGGCCGGTCCGCCCGCCACCGAGCCGTCGGCGATGCGGAACTTGCTCTTGTGGCAAGGGCAGTTGATCGTGCCGTCGGAGACCGTGCCCACCGTGCAGCCCTGATGGGTGCAGATCGCCGAGAAGGCCTTGAAGTCGCCCTTCGCCGGCTGGGTGACCACGACTTTCTCCTTCTTGAAGATCGTGCCGCCGCCGACCGGGATGTCGGCCGTCTTCGCCAGCACCTGGCCGGGCGAGGCCTGCGCCGACGAGGAGGTCTCCGCCGAGCCGTTGTCGCCGTACTCGCTGCAGCCCACGGACCCCGCGGCGAGCGCCGCCGCGCCCGTCGCGAGGAGGACCGTGCGTCGTGTTGCGGGGTGGGTCATGTCGTCACTCCGAAGGTGCGGAAGAACCAGAGGGCCGAGGTCAGCCAGATGAGGGTGAGGACGGCGAGGACGAGCCCGCCGACGACGGGCAGCAGCCAGCCGGGGAGCCGCTCCGAGCGGAGCAGCAGCATCTTCGCGCTGAAGGCACCGAAGAAGAAGCAGCCGAGCAGGGAGTGCCACATCACGCGCGTCTCGTACGTCTGATAGCCCAGGGCGTACAGGCAGTGCACCGCCACCGGGACCGCCACGAGGAACGCCACCCGGCCGGACCAGCGGTGCAGCGCCGGTGCCCAGCGCGGGCCCGGCAGCTTCCCGTACATCATCAGGGCCGAGGCCAGCTGCACCAGCGCGAAGAAGAGAGCCGTCGAGGCGAGCCATGACTTCACCGCGCCCGTGCTGCTGAAGCCGGCCAGGTTGAAGGCGGTGCCGGCCGGGTCGTGGACCTTGCCGTACACGCCCAGGGCCACCGCCACCGCGGCGGCGACCAGCGCGGGGACGATGTAGCGGGCGGCGCCGGCGCGGCGCTGGGGCGGGAAGCTCTGCGTGGCGGCGTTCGGGTCGACGGTCATCGTCGCCTCCCTGATCGGAACGGGTCATGGAGTCACGGGGCGCGCCGTGATCTGCTGGCCGTCGACCGTCGTCGCACCGGTCGCCGGGTCGATCCGGGGAGCCGCCTCGGGCTCGCCGTCGCGGGTGAGGACACCGACCTGCGTGCCGTCCTTCAGCACGATCCAGCCGCTGTCGATCCGCGCGGAGCGGACCGTGGCCGTCGCCCGCCACAACCCGGACGGCTTGTGCGCCCGCTCGGCCGTGAACGCGTGCTTCCCGCCGACGGCGACCGTGCCGGTGATCCGCTTCCCGTCGTCGACCGTGCCGTCGAGCCGGGTCCCGCCCGCGCCGGTCAGATGGAGCGTGCCGTCGGCCGCCACCGGGCCCTTCAGCCACGACTCCTTCGTCCGGCCGTCGCAGAAGTAGGCGATCGCCCGCCCGTCGCGCACGGACACCGCGATCGCGGCCGTGTCGTCGTCGGTACGGCCGGCGTAGTCGGCGGCGGGCACCGGGGTCGCGGTCGGCGTGGGCGTGGGTGACGGGGCGGTCGCGCTCGGCGGGGCGGAGGTCTTCGACGGGGTCGGGGCCGGGGGCTCCTGGTACGAGGAGGACGTGCTCCGCGTCCCCGTCGTCGCGTTCAGCGACAGCAGGACCAGGCCGAACACCAGTCCCGCGAGCAGGGTCAGCAGCGGTCCGGGACGTTTCATGCGGGCCTCCCCCGAGGCGGGTTTCCTGCCATCAGAGCCGACATCGCGCCCCGGCGTAAAGAGGCGCACCGGGGCGATCTCCCCCGAAGTGGCGGAACTGCGCGATTCGGGTGACAGTGGCGGACGGCCCGCGCGTCTCAGCGTGCGGCCGCCCCACCGCCGGCGCGCGGGGGCTGACTACGCTGGACGGACCAAGAGCCGATACGCACATCAGCAAGGAGCAGCACCGTGGCGGTACGAGCGGTCCGGGGGGCCGTCCAACTGGAACGGGACGAGGCCGGACACATGGACGAGCAGGTCGGGGCCCTGCTCACCGCCATCCTGGAGCGCAACGGCCTCACCGGCGACGACCTGATCAGCATCTGGTTCACCGCCACGCCCGATCTGCACAGCGACTTCCCGGCCGCCGCCGCGCGCAAGCTGGGCATCGTCGACGTGCCGCTGATCTGCGCGCAGGAACTCGACATCGACGGCGCCATGCCCCGGGTCGTCCGGGTCCTCGCGCACATCGAGTCCGACCGGCCGCGCGCCGACATCGCCCATGTCTACCTCGGCGCCGCCGCCGCCCTGCGCAAGGACATCGCCCAGTGAGAACCGCGCTCGTCATCGGAACCGGACTGATCGGCACGTCCGTCGGCCTGGCCCTCGCCCAGCGGGGCGTCGTCGTGCATCTCACCGACCACGACCCCGCGCAGGCCCGTACGGCGGCGGCCCTCGGCGCCGGCACGGACGAGGCGCCCGAGGGAGCCGTCGACCTCGCGGTCGTCGCCGCGCCGCCCGCCCATGTGGCGGCCGTGCTCGCCGACGCCATGCGGCGGGGTCTGGCGCGCGGCTACGTCGACGTGGCCAGCATCAAGGGCGGGCCGCGGCGCGAGCTGGAGGCGCTCGGGCTGGACCTGACCACGTACATCGGCACGCACCCCATGTCGGGCCGCGAGAAGTCGGGGCCGCTGGCCGCGACCGGCGATCTCTTCGAGGGACGGCCGTGGGTGCTCACGCCGACCCGGGACACCGACACCGAGGTGCTGAACCTGGCGCTGGAGCTGGTCTCGCACTGCCGGGCCGTGCCGGTGGTCATGGACGCCGACGCGCACGACCGGGCCGTCGCGCTCGTCTCGCACATGCCGCAACTGGTCTCCAGCATGGTCGCCGCGCGGCTGGAGCACGCCGAGGAGGCGGCCGTACGGCTGTGCGGCGGGGGCATCCGGGACGTGACGCGGATCGCCGCGTCCGATCCGCGCATGTGGATCGACATCCTCTCCGCGAACCCCGGGCCGGTCGCCGATCTGCTGTCGGACGTCGCGGCGGACCTGGACGAGACGGTACGGGCGCTGCGCGCCCTGCAGTCCTCCGACGACGACAAGCGGCGCGAAGGTGTCTCCGGCATCGAGGACGTGCTGCGGCGCGGGAACGCCGGGCGGGTGCGGGTGCCGGGCAAGCACGGGGCCGCGCCGCGGACGTACGAGGTCGTGGCGGTGCTCATCGACGACCAGCCCGGTCAGCTGGCCCGTATCTTCGCGGACGCCGGGCGGGCCGGGGTCAACATCGAGGACGTGCGGATCGAGCACGCCACGGGGCAGCAGGCCGGCCTGGTGCAGCTGATGGTCGAGCCGAAGTCCGCGCCGGTGCTGTCCGCCGCGTTGCGTGAGCGGGGATGGGCCATCCGGCAGTAGGCGGTCGGCCGGGGGGCGAGAAGGCGCGGCCGGATGAGTGAGCGGGGCCCGGTAACCTTGTGCGGGGCACCTTTGCGCCCCGTCCAGCCCGCCACCTCGCACCAGGAAGGTGTCCGCCCGTGGAAAACGGCGCCGCCCAGCCCGTGATCGTCGCCATCGACGGCCCCTCCGGCACCGGCAAGTCCAGCACCTCCAAGGCCGTCGCCGCGCAGCTCGGGCTGAGCTACCTGGACACCGGCGCCCAGTACCGGGCGATCACCTGGTGGATGGTGACCAACGGGATCGACATCGACGACCCGCACGCCGTCGCCGCCGCGGCCGGCAAGGCCGTCATCGTCTCCGGCACCGACCCGGAGAAGCCCACGATCACCGTCGACGGCATCGACGTCTCCGGCCCGATCCGCACCCAGGAGGTCACCTCCCGGGTCAGCGCGGTCAGCGCGGTGCCCGAGGTGCGGGCCCGGATCACCGAGCTGCAGCGGTCCATCGCGGCGGACGCGACGACCGGCATCGTCGTCGAGGGGCGGGACATCGGCACGACCGTGCTGCCCGACGCCGACCTGAAGATCTTCCTCACCGCCTCCCCGGAGGCCCGCGCCGCCCGCCGCAGCGGTGAGCTCGGCAAGGGCACCGATGTGCACGCCACCCGCGAGGCGCTGATCAAGCGGGACCAGGCGGACTCCAGCCGCAAGACCTCCCCGCTCGCCAAGGCGGACGACGCCGTCGAGGTGGACACCACCGAGCTCAGCCTGCAGCAGGTCGTCGAGTGCGTGGTCACCCTCGTCGAGGAGAAGCGGGCCGCGAAGTGACGTCTCCCTCGACTGCCGCCTCCGAGCGGGGCGCCGAGGTCGGGCGGCGCATCGGCGTCGGCCTGATGTACGGGCTGTGGAAGCCGCGCGTGCTCGGCGCCTGGAAGGTGCCGGCGAGCGGCCCGGTGATCCTCGCCGTGAACCACTCGCACAACATCGACGGCCCGATGGTGATGGGCGTGGCGCCCCGGCCGACGCACTTCCTGATCAAGAAGGAGGCGTTCGTCGGCCCGCTCGACCCCTTCCTGACGGCCATCGGCCAGCTGAAGGTGGACCGCGAGACCACCGACCGCACGGCCATCACCCGGGCGCTGGACGTCCTGGCGGCCGGCGGCGTCCTCGGCATCTTCCCGGAGGGCACACGGGGCGAGGGCGACTTCGCCTCGCTGCGCGCCGGGCTCGCCTACTTCGCCGTCCGCAGCGGTGCCCCGGTCGTCCCGGTCGCCGTCCTGGGAAGCACCGAGCGCCCCGGACGGTTGATAAAGGGGCTGCCCCCGCTGCGCAGCCGCGTCGACGTCGTCTTCGGTGAGCCCTTCGACGCCGGTGACGGCAGCGGGCGGCGCACGCGCAAGGCCCTCGACGAGGCGACCGAGCGCATCCAGAAGCAGCTCACCGGCCACCTGGAAAACGCCAGGCGCCTCACCGGGCGCTGAGCCACACTTTGAGTAGTGGATCACCCCGACCGGGTGCTCCACCGACCACCACGAAGAACGACGAGGTACGGACTCCATGAACGACCACATCCAGCCCGGCGACTCGGCCCCGGAGCACGAGTACGACCACGGGGCTCTCGGCGACGCCGAGTACGCGGAGTTCATGGAGCTCGCCGCGGAAGAGGGCTTCGACATCGAGGACGTCGAGGGCGCCATCGAGGAGGTCGGCCACGGCCCGCTCCCGGTGCTCGCGGTCGTCGGCCGGCCCAATGTCGGCAAGTCGACCCTCGTCAACCGGATCATCGGACGGCGCGAGGCCGTCGTCGAGGACAAGCCGGGCGTCACCCGTGACCGCGTGACCTACGAGGCCGAGTGGGCGGGCCGCCGCTTCAAGGTCGTCGACACCGGCGGCTGGGAGCAGGACGTCCTCGGCATCGACGCCTCCGTGGCCGCCCAGGCCGAGTACGCGATCGAGGCCGCCGACGCCGTCGTGTTCGTCGTCGACGCCAAGGTCGGCGCCACCGACACCGACGAGGCGGTCGTACGGCTCCTGCGCAAGGCCGGCAAGCCCGTCGTCCTGGCCGCCAACAAGGTCGACGGCCCGAGCGGCGAGGCCGACGCGGCCTACCTGTGGTCCCTGGGCCTCGGCGAGCCGCACCCGGTCTCCGCGCTGCACGGCCGCGGCACCGGCGACATGCTGGACGCCGTCCTGGAGGTGCTGCCGGACGCCCCCGCGCAGACCTTCGGCGGCGCCGCGATCGGCGGCCCCCGCCGGATCGCCCTCATCGGCCGCCCCAACGTCGGCAAGTCCTCCCTGCTGAACAAGGTGGCGAACGAGGAGCGCGTCGTCGTCAACGAGCTGGCCGGCACCACCCGTGACCCGGTCGACGAGCTGATCGAACTGGGCGGCGTGACCTGGAAGTTCGTCGACACGGCGGGCATCCGCAAGCGGGTCCACCTCCAGCAGGGCGCCGACTACTACGCCTCGCTGCGCACCGCCGCGGCCGTGGAGAAGGCCGAGGTGGCGGTCATCCTGATCGACGCCTCCGAGTCCATCTCCGTGCAGGACCAGCGCATCGTGACGATGGCCGTCGAGGCCGGTCGCGCCATGGTCATCGCCTACAACAAGTGGGACACCCTCGACGAGGAGCGCCGCTACTACCTGGAGCGGGAGATCGAGACCGAGTTCGGCCAGGTCGCCTGGGCGCCACGGGTGAACGTCTCGGCGCGCACCGGCCGCCACATGGAGAAGCTGGTCCCGGCGATCGAGACCGCGCTGGCCGGCTGGGAGACCCGGGTCCCCACGGGCCGTCTCAACGCCTTCCTCGGCGAACTGGTCGCCGCCCACCCGCACCCGATCCGGGGCGGCAAGCAGCCGCGCATCCTCTTCGGCACCCAGGCCGGCACCAAGCCGCCGCGGTTCGTGCTCTTCGCCTCCGGCTTCATCGAGGCGGGCTACCGGCGCTTCATCGAGCGCCGTCTGCGCGAGGAGTTCGGTTTCGAGGGCACCCCGATCCACATCTCGGTGCGGGTGCGCGAGAAGCGCGGCAAGAAGAAGTGAGCGACGGCGAAGGGGCGGCCCCACCGGGGGCCGCCCCTTCGCCGTGTCCCGCTGCGGTGGCGTGGTCAGTAGCCGCCGCGTGGAAGCGGTGGCAGCGCCGGGACGGGCGTCATCCCCGAGTGCTGCCGGCCGATCTGCCCGACCCGCTGCCACTGTCCCTGCCCCTGGCTCAGCTGGCTCAGCTGTCCGAGGCCCCGGCGCGCGCTCTGCGCCCCCGCGCTGTAGGCGCCGTAGGAGCTGCTGAACGAGCCGGGCCGGGGGGCGTCGTAGGAGCGCGGGGTGTGCGGAATGCTCCCGAAGGCGGTGAACCCCAGGTTCTCCTCGCCGCTGCGGTCACCCGGCAGCGAGCGGAAGGACTTGACGTACTCGGCGTAGAGCGCGTCGTAGATCGGCGTGGCCGATGGGCCGCCGAGGGGGTCCGGCGCCGGTCGCGAGGACGGGATCGACGGGTGGACCTGGCGGCGGGGGGTGTCGTATGCGTGCACGTATGTCCAAACGACCGGCGACCGCAGGAGATGCGGGCGGGGAGCCCGCGCCCCCTCAGTGGGCGAACTCAGGTCCCGGCGAGCGGCAGGGCGGCCGCCACCAACTTGCCGTTCGCCGCGGCCTTGTCGAGCGCGTCCCGCAGCAGGTCCTCGCGCGGCTGGCGCCCGATGGAGCCCACCGGCGCCGCGAACATCAGCACCTGCTGGTGCTTGTTGGCGGCGGCCCGCCAGCCCTCGGTCACCTGGAGCGGCTGGTGCGCCTGCCACCAGGCCACCGGCTGGCCGCCGTTGGCCGACGGCTGGAGCACGGCGTGCAGCTGGCCCATGGCCAGCAGCACCGACCAGCCGTGCCGCACCGGCGGCACCTCGGAGAGCTCGGTCACCGGCATGAAGCCCTGCTCGATGAGCAGCGGCAGGAAGTCGTCGCCGAGGCCGGTCGTGCCGGGCCGCACGATGGGCGCGGTGGGCTCGACGACCAGCGCGGGGTGCAACTCCCCGGCGATCAGGACGAGTCCACTGGTGACCCCGAGCACGGCCTGCTCGGGCACGACCTTGTCCGGGTCCAGGTCGACGGTGTCGCCGCTGATGGAGCGCACGGCCCCCTGGAGCTGCTCCTCGGTGACCTGGACGACCTGGGAGGGCAGGCAGGTGGCGTGGGCGAAGGCGAGGACGGCGGTCTCGTCCCCGATGAACAGGACGGTGCTGGTGCGCTCGTGCTCGGAGTCGCCCGGCGTGCGGCAGGACGTGCAGTCGTAACTGCCCGGGGCGTTCTCTCCGGCGAGCAGCCGGTCGGCTTCTTCGTCGCCGATCTCGGCGCGTACCTCGTCGCTGACGTCGAGCATGCGCGGCACGGGTGGCTCCCTCGGGGATGCGGTGCGTTGGGACGGCCGGGTGGCTCCCCGGCTCATGAACGAGACAACGGGCGATCTGTGGCGGGAGTCACGCTGTTCGGAGAACGGAATCGAACCGTCGGGCACGGACGGTCACGTTCGGTGCGGAATCGGGCACTCATGGTCAATCGGCGTCGGTTCGGCCGGGGTGACGTCCGTGAACTGACTCACAGTGTGCCCGAGTTGCCGGTCGCCATATCGGGAAATCAGCGGATACGCCGGGTGGCAGGAATTCACTGCTACTGCCGGTAACGGTCAACTGGCCTGCGAGAACAGGGAGTTGGTTGATAACGACTCGTCAAAGTCCCTACATTCCTCCGCCGTGTGCAACGAGCACCGCTCGGGAACGTCCGCCGGCCGCGCAGAGCCAGACACGCGCAGCACGACCGCCGGTGGACGGGGCGGAGCGTCCCACCCGCGCCCTTGCGCGGGAGGCGCCCCGCCTTGGGGGACCCCGGGTCCGTTGAGAGGGAATTACATGTCCGAATGTGCCGATACCACTCGCTTCAGCGTCCGTAGGACGCGTACGACGGCGGTCCTCACCGGGGCGGCGCTGCTCGCCCCCCTCGGACTGCTGGCCGCGACCGGCAACGCCGCCGCGGCGGACAGCGGAGTGTGGGACCGCATCGCCCGGTGCGAGAGCGGCGGCAACTGGCACATCAACACCGGCAACGGCTACTACGGCGGACTTCAGTTCTCCGCCTCCACCTGGCGCGCTTACGGCGGTACGGCCTACGCCCCGACCGCCGACCAGGCCACCCGGGAACAGCAGATCGCCGTCGCCGGCAGGGTTCAGCGCGCCCAGGGCTGGGGCGCGTGGCCGACCTGCTCGGCGCGGGCCGGGGCCTACGGGAGCGCACCCGCGACCGGCTCCTCCGCGTCCACCAGGTCCGGCTCGAAGCCGACGACGACGTCGAGCAGGTCCACGAAGCCGGCCGAGGCCACCCGGTCCACCAAGGACACCGAGTCCACCCCGGCGCCGGAGCGTTCCACCGGACACACCGCCCGGGGCACGTCCCGCGGCGACTACACGGTCCGTGAGGGCGACACGCTGAGCGCGATCGCCGCCCGCCACGGGACCACCTGGCAGCGCCTCTACGCGGCCAACAAGGCCGTGATCGGCGGTGACCCCGATCTGATCGTGCCCGGCCAGCGCCTCGTCCTCTGACGGGTCCCCCTGGCCCGGGGCACGCCCCCGCGGCACACCGGCCCCACCCGGTCCACCGACCGAGTGGGGCTCCGGCCGTCCCTAGGGGGTGGACCGGCGATCGGGAGGCGGCCGCCTCCGGCCCTTCGCCGCCTGCTCCCGGGACAGCCACTCGCCCGCCTCTCCGGCGAATACGACGGTGCCGCGCCGGAGTTCGTACACGAACCCCGCCCGGTCGCGCAGGGCCGGGGGCAGCCGCTGTTCGGCGACGACCACGCACGCGTGCAGGTCGGCCAGCAGGTCGTACGTGCGGGCCGCGACCGCCGGGGACATGCCCTGGGCGGGCTCGTCGACGAGGACCACGCGCGCGTGCGTGAGCAGGGCGCGGGCCAGGGCGAGCATCCGCTGCTCACCCCCGGAGAGGGTGCCGGCCCGGCGCGTCAGCAGGCCCTGGAGCCGGGGATAGGCGGCGAGCGCGGAGTCGTAGGCGGGGGAGGCGAGTTCGAGGTTCTCCCGGACGGTCAGCGAGCCGAAGACGGCCCGTCGCTCGGGGATCAGGCACAGACCGCGCCGGGCCCGCTCGAACGCGGGCACGCGGGTGATGTCGGCGCCGTCCCAGACGACCGAGCCCGCGGTCAGCGGCACGGTTCCGGCCAGCGCGCGCAGCGCCGTCGTACGGCCCGAGCCGTTGCGGCCCAGCAGCACGGTGAGGCCGGGGGAGGGGGCGGCCAGGGTGATGCCGTGCAGGGCCTCCAAGGGGCCGTAGCGCACGCGCGCGTGACGCAGGGACAGGGCGGGGGTCATGCCGGGGCCTCCCGCAGGGCGTCCAGGACGCGGTCCGGCGGACCCGAGGCGACGATCCGGCCCGCCGCCATCACGTGGACGACATGGGCCAGACCCGCGACCAGGTCGAGGTCGTGCTCGACGACCAGCAGGGCGGTGCCGTCGGCCGCCAGGGCGGCCAGCAGCCTCGACAGGGCGGTGACCTCGGCGATGTCGAGCCCCGCGGCGGGCTCGTCGAGCAGCAGCACCCGGGGGCCGCCCGCGAGGGCCCTGGCCAGCTCGACCCGGCGGAGCGTGCCGGTGGGCAGGCCGGCCGCGGGTGCGTCGCGCAGGCCGTCCAGGCCGCACAGCGCCAGCGCGCGGTCAGTGGCCGCCGGGTCGTGCACGCGGCCCTGTTCGGCTCCGACGCGGACGTTCTCGGTCACGGTGAGGGAGGGGAAGACGGCCAGTTGCTGGAAGGTGCGGGCGATGCCCAGGCGGGTGCGGGCGTGGGCCGGGAGGCGGGTGATGTCGCGACCCGCGAGGGTGACGTGGCCGCGGGTGGGGCGCAGCGTGCCGGCGAGGCAGTGGAACAGGGTGGTCTTTCCGGCGCCGTTGGGGCCCACGACGGCGGTGACGCGGCCGGGGGCGATGTCGAGGTCGACGCCGGAGAGGGCCGTGAAGCCGCCGTAGCGGGCCTGGAGGCCGCGGGCGGTGAGGAGGGGGCTGGGCGGTGGCCCCGGTGGGGGTGCGACGCCGTCGGCGGCCCCCTGGTGTGCTCTCCCCGTGCGCACCCCCCTTTGGGTAGTCACAGTCGCAGGCGCGGTCGGCCTCAGTCGCCTCCGCACCTCCGCCCCCAGCGCCGTGAGCGCCGGTCTCCGGTGCAGCCGCAGACGTACCGCCTCGTACGGCCCCTCGGGGAAACGGCCCACCAGGACCGCCAGTACGCCGATCAGCGCCGCCGCCACGCCGCCCCGGGCTCCCGCGTCCAGGCCCACCAGCAGGGCCGCCGCGGCCAGTGCGCCCAGGGTGCTGTCGGCGCCCAGGACCACCACCGCGGCGAACCAGAGGAGGCCGCGGACGGGGTCGTAGGCGGCCGGGTCGAAGGCGCGCAGGCCCATCGCGAGCAGGGCGCCACCCAGCGCGGCCAGGGCGGCGCCCGCGACGAACGCCAGGAGCTTCAGGGACGGCACCCGGACGCCGGCCGCCGACGCGCCCGCCTCGTGGTCGCGCATCGCCGCCAGCGCCCGCCCGGCCCGGCCCCGGCGCAGCAGCCGGGTCGCCAGCAACGCGGCGGCCAGCAGGACGAGCTCCAGGACGTAGTACGCGCGGTCCCCGTCGAAGCCGGCCGGGCGGCCCGGCGTCAGGTCCGCCGTGGCGTACGGCTGGGCGAAGACGAACCGGCTCACCCCGACGCCGACCGCGAAGGTCGCGAGCGCCAGGGCCAGGCCGTGGCGGTGGATCGCCGGCCAGCCCGTGAGCAGGCCCAGCGGGGCGACCAGCAGCACCGCGAGGCCCAGCGCGGCCAGTTCGGGGACGCGCGGCAGCCCCGGGAAGCGGCCGGCCGCCAACAGCGCCGTGAACAGGGCGCCCAGGCCCGCGTACGCCGCCTGCCCGAGGGAGATCTGGCCGCCCCGGCCGGTCACCACCACCAGGGACAGCAGGATCACGCCCAGCGCCGGGACCTGCACCGACGTGTGCAGATCGGAGCCCGCGAAGCCGAGCGGCAGCAGGAAGAGCACCACCGCCACCAGCCACGCGCCCGGCGGCGTCGGCACGCGCACGGCGGCCGTGCGGGGCAGGGCGTCCCGGGTGCCCACCCCGGGCAGCACCAGGGCCGCGAACAGCAGGGCCACCACGAACAGGTTCGCGCCGACCGCCCGCAGCAGCGGCTCGCCCCAGCCCGCCGGGTGCAGCCGGGTCAGCTGGCTCTGCGCGACCCCGATGCCCAGGGCCACCGCCACCGCGACCGGCAGGCTGCGCATCCGCGCGGCCACCGCGACCGCGACCACCTCCATGACCAGCAGGGGCAGCCCGTAGGGATCGAGGCGGACGTACGGCGCGAGCAGCACGCCCGTCAGTCCCGCCGTGAACGAGCCGAACGCCCAGCCGGCCGCCGCCACCCGGTCCGCGTCGATCCCGCCCAGCACCGCGAGCTGCCGGTCGTCCACCACCGCCCGCAGCTCCCGCCCGAACCGCGTCCACCGGACCACCGCACCGACGCCGGCCGACAGCACCACCACGACCGCCAACTGGCCCCAGGGGTCCGACGACACGAGCTCCGGCGCGTCGTCCCGCGCCCCCTGGCCCCACACCAGCGCCGCCCCGCCCACCAGGAGCACGAACACGCCGATCGACGCGACGAGGGTCTGCGCCGGATCGCCGCCGAGCATCGCCGTCGGACGGAAGACGAACCGTTCCAGCACCACCCCGATGCCCGGCGCCAGCACCAGCAGGGTGACCACCGCGGCCGCCCACAGCGGCCAGCCCCACTCGACCACGCACTGCCGCAGCGCGTACGCGCACACCATCGCGACCGCGCCGTGCGCGAAGTTGAGCACGCCCGTCGCCCGGTACGTCACGACCAGCCCGATCCCGGTCAGCGCGGCCGCGCTGCCGACCGACAGACCCGCGAGCGTGAGGTCGTACGTCAGGGACGACATCAGGAGTCCGCGGCGTCCGGCTCGCAGATCGGGCACGGGGCCAGCTCACCGCTCGCCAGCACCCGGCCGTCCACCGGCAGCGCCTCCGCCTTCCCGGCGACCATCGGGCAGTCCGCGCGGTGCCACAGCGTCCCGCCCGGCACCATCCGCAGTTCCCCGCTGACCGCCACGGGCACCGACGCCGGCCGCCCCGCCTCCTCCGCGTCGGCGGGCTCGGCGGCCACCAGAAGGCCGTACAGCTCCTCCACGCGCGCGGCGGCCACGCTGTCGCGGCTGTGCGCGAGCAGCACCGCCCCGGCGACGATCAGCGCGGCGCCGGGGACCGTGCTCGACGCGAGATAGGGCAGCTGCCGTTCGGCGAACCGCTCGCCGGAGACGCCGTACCAGCCGATCACGCACAGCACCGCGCCGGCCGCCAGCGCGGTCCAGCCGGCCCACAGGACGGGGTGCTCGGTCCGCAGTCGCGCTGTCCGCATCGCTGGCTCCCACACGTCGTATGTCGTCGTATGTCTGTGCATGCCGCCCAATGGCTTGCACTATGCCCTCCGGAAGCTGACCCTGAAAGCACCGGGCGCCCACCGCCCGGACCGACACCCGGTGGTGAGCCAGATGGTTCTCGGGAGCGACCTCAGACGGGGGACGGCGACACGGGGCCGTGGCCCGCGCGCGGCGGGACGGGGTACGGCACTGGCGGCCGGCCTCGTCCTCATTCTCGCCCCGGCCCTCGCGGCGTGCGGCGACAACAACGGCGGTGGCGCCACCGACACCAAGCCGCCCACGCCGTCCGCTCCGGCGACGACCGGCACCCTGCCCACCACGTCGCCGACCGCCCCGGCCGATCCGGCGAAGGCGGAGCAGGAGATCAGGCAGAACTGGGCGAAGTTCTTCGACCCGGCGTCCTCCCCGCAGGACAAGATCGCGGTCCTGGAGAACGGCGAGCAGATGGCCCCGGTGCTCCAGGCCTTCGGCAGTGACAAGCGCGGCGGCCAGGTGCAGGCCAAGGTGACGAAGGTCGCGTTCACCTCGCCCACCGAGGCGACGGTCACGTACGACATGACCCTGAGCGGCGCGACGGCCCTGCCGGGCGCCACGGGGAAATCGGTCGAGCAGGACGGCACCTGGAAGGTCTCCGTCAGCACGCTGTGCGCGCTGGTCGCGTTGAGCGGCAATGCCTCCGCGTCGGCGCTCCCGGGCTGCTGAGGCCGTCGCCGCGGTCCTGCTGCTCGTGCTGGGCACGGCCTGCGGCAGCCGGCTGCCCGAGAGCGACTTCGAGCGCCCCTCCCGCACCCCCGCGCCCTCGGCCGCCGAGCCGCTCCGCGTCGGCGTCATCGCCAGCGTCACCAGCCCGGTCGGCGGCGCCGCGTTCACCGGCCCCCGCGACGGCGCGAAGGCGTACTTCGACCGGCTCAACGCGCGCGGGGGCATCGCCGGCCGGCGCGTCGAGGTCCGGGAGTGCGACGACGGCGGCAGCGGCGTCGGCAACACCACCTGCGTGCACCGGCTGATCGACGAGGACAAGGTCGTCGCCCTGGTCGCCACCACCGCCCTCGACTACGCGGGCGCCTCCCGCGTCTCCCACGCGCGCGTGCCCGACATCGGCGGCCAGCCCATCGGGCCCGCCTACGACACCTGGCCGCACCTGTACGGCATCTACGGCAGCTCCGCGCCCCGCGACGGCACGACCGGCTGGAACGGCAAGCTGTACGGCGGCACCGAGGTCTACCGCTACTTCCAACGCGAGCACGGCGCCCGGACGGCCGCGGTGGTGTCGTACAACCAGTCCGCGTCCGCGGCCTACGCCCGGCTCGTCGAGCGCGGGCTGAAGGCGGAGGGCTACACCGTCGTCACCGAGCAGGTCGACTTCGCGCTGCCCAACTTCCGCGCGGTCGCCGCCGATCTGAAGGAACGCGGCGCCGACCTGGTCTTCGACGCCCTCGACACGCACGGCAACGCGCGGCTGTGCGAGGCGATGGACGCGGTGGGCGCCCGGGTGACCGCCAAGGTGACCAACGTGCAGAACTGGACGTCCACCGTCCCCGAGGACTACAAGGACGCACCGCGCTGCCGCAACGCCCTCTGGGCGACCGGCTCCAGCCGCAACTACGAGGACACCGCGCAGCGGGCCGTACGGGAGTTCCGGGACGCCACACGGGCTCTGCCGACGCATTCCCAGTGGCAGGTGGAGGGATGGGCGGCCGCCCTGTGGTTCACCGAGGCGGCGCGGCACTGCGCGAAGACCGGCATCACGCGCGCGTGCGTCGACGACTTCGTGAACCGCGGCGCCGGATACACCGCCGACGGGCTGCTCCTGCCCGTGTCGTTCACCCCGTCGGCCGAACCGCCGCGGACCCGCCGGACCTGTCTGTCGGTCGCGCGCTGGAAGGACGGCCGGGGCTGGGTGTCGCAGGGAGAGATGACGACCACCTGCTTCGAGGTGCCGCAGCTGGCGTACACCCCCTGAGAGAGACTGTGACCATGCTGGACACCTCGGCACGGCTGTTACGTCTCCTGTCCCTCCTCCAGGCCCACCGCGAGTGGTCCGGCGCCGCCCTGGCCGAACGCCTCGGCGTCACCCCGCGCACGGTGCGCCGGGACGTCGACCGGCTGCGCGAGCTGGGCTACCCCGTCAACGCCAGCCCCGGCACCGGTGGCGGCTACCAGCTGGGCGCGGGTGCCGAACTCCCGCCGCTGCTGCTGGACGACGACGAGGCCGTCGCCGTCGCCGTCGGCCTGCGCACGGCCGCCGGACAGGGCATCGAGGGCATCGGCGAGACCTCCGTACGGGCGCTGGCGAAGCTGGAGCAGGTGCTGCCGAACCGGCTGCGCCGGCGGGTGAGCGCCCTCAACGCCTTCACCGTGCCGATGCTGCGCGCCCCGCGCCCCGCCGGCGTCGACCCGGCCGTCCTGACCGAGTTGGCCCATCTGTGCCGGGACGCCGAGCGGCTGCGCTTCGACTACCGCGACCACGACGGCACGGCCACCCGCCGCACCGTCGAACCGCACCGCCTGGTGTGCAGCGAGCGCCACTGGTACCTGGTCGCCTGGGACCTCGACCGCGCCGACTGGCGGACGTTCCGCGTCGACCGGGTCGTCCCGAAGCCGCCGCACGGCCCGCGCTTCACCCCGCGCACCCCGCCCGCCGAGGACCTCGCCGCCTACGTCTCCCGGGGTGTCTCCACGCGCGTGTACGCCACCCACGCGGTGGTCCGGCTGCTGGCGCCGCTGGCGCAGGCCGTCGAGCGGATCTCGCCCTCCGCGGGCACCCTGGAGGCCGACGGCCCCGACACATGCGTCCTGCGCGCGGGAGCCGCGAGCCTCGATGTGATGGTCCTGCACCTGATGATGACGGGCTTCGAGTTCGAGGTGCTGGAGCCCGCCGGACTCGTCGACGCGATCAGGGTCGCGCGGGACCGGCTGGACCGGGCCGCGGCTCGGACGGCTGCGCGGGCGGACCCTCCAGCGCCGCGTACTCAGGATGGTGCAGATCGAACGCCGGGGACTCCGAACGGATCCGGGGCAGCGAGGTGAAGTTGTGCCGCGGGGGCGGGCAGGAGGTCGCCCACTCCAGGGAACGGCCGTAGCCCCAGGGGTCGTCGACCTCGACCTTCTCGCCGTACTTGGCGGTCTTCCAGACGTTGTAGAGGAACGGCAGCGTCGAGATGCCGAGCAGGAAGGCGCCGATCGTCGAGACGGTGTTCAGGGCCGTGAAGCCGTCGGCGGCCAGATAGTCGGCGTAGCGGCGCGGCATGCCCTCGGCGCCCAGCCAGTGCTGCACCAGGAACGTGGTGTGGAAGCCCACGAACAGCGTCCAGAACTGGAGCTTCCCCAGCCGCTCGTCGAGCATCCTCCCGGTGAACTTGGGCCACCAGAAGAAGAAGCCGGCGAAGATCGCGAAGACGACGGTGCCGAAGACGACGTAGTGGAAGTGCGCCACGACGAAGTACGAGTCGGTGACGTGGAAGTCCATCGGCGGGGACGCCAGGATCACCCCGGTCAGCCCGCCGAACAGGAACGTCACCAGGAAGCCGGTGGCCCACAGCATCGGCGTCTCGAAGGACAGCGAGCCCTTCAGCATGGTCCCCGACCAGTTGAAGAACTTCACGCCGGTCGGCACCGCGATCAGGAACGACATGAAGGAGAAGAACGGCAGCAGCACCGAGCCGGTGGCGAACATGTGGTGCGCCCACACCACCACCGACAGACCGGTGATCGCCATGGTCGCGCCGACCAGCGTCAGATAGCCGAAGATCGGCTTGCGGCTGAAGACCGGGATGATCTCCGTGATGATCCCGAAGAACGGCAGCGCGATGATGTACACCTCGGGATGCCCGAAGAACCAGAACAGGTGCTGCCACAGCAGCGCCCCGCCGTTGGCGGCGTCGAAGATGTGCGAGCCGAACCGCCGGTCCGCCTCCAGGCACAGCAGCGCGGCCGCCAGCACCGGGAACGCCATCAGGATCAGGATCGACGTGAAGAGCGTGTTCCAGGTGAAGATCGGCATCCGGAACATCGTCATGCCGGGGGCGCGCATCCCGATGATGGTGGTGATGAAGTTGACCGCGCCGAGGATCGTGCCGAAGCCGGCCAGCGCCAGCCCCATGATCCACAGGTCGGGGCCGACCCCGGGCGAGCGCATCTGGCTGTTGAGCGGCGCGTAGGCGAACCAGCCGAAGCCGGGCGGCCCGTCGGGCACCGCCAGCGAGCTCAGCACGATCAGCCCGCCGAACAGGAACAGCCAGTACGAGAACATGTTCAGCCGGGGGAAGGCCACGTCGGGGGAGCCGATCTGGAGCGGCATCAGCTCGTTGGCGAAGCCCGCGAAGGCGGGGGTCGCGAACAGCAGCAGCATGATCGTGCCGTGCAGGGTGAACAACTGGTTGAACTGGTTGTTGTCCATGAGCTGCAGACCGGGCCGGGCGAGTTCGGCGCGCATCAGCAGCGCCATCACACCGCCCGCGAGGAAGAAGACGAACGACGTGATCAGATAGAGGTGGCCGATCTTCTTGTGGTCGGTGGTGGTCAGCCAGTCCACGATCACCCGGCCCTGCGGCAGCGGCCCCCAGGGGCGCGCCTCGGCCGATACGGTGTCCGTCCCCATCGCTCGCTCGCCCCTTCGCTCGTCGCGCCCCGGGCCCGCCGCCCGTGCCGCACGCGTCGACGCGAGCTCACGCCATCATGCGCGCGCCCCGTGCCGGGCGACAGGGGGCGTACGGAGGTTCTGTGGGGGAGCCGTGTATTTCTTATGCGCTGTCAGCTCCCGAGAACGCCCGGAATCGGAATGCGGCGGGGGTCGGGAACGGTTCTCCCGGGAACTTTCCGCCGCCTTGTCGAGGGGGTCGCGGCGACACGCGGGAATTGCGTTCGATTACGCGCGGAAGGCGTACGGCGGCCTGTCGCGCCTTTGCGGAATCATGACCGAGTGCGGTCAAAACGCGGGTCGTGATCCTGTGACAGAAGTGTGACCGGAGTGATCCACCGCGAGCCCGCGGGGGCTTCCGGGACCGCCGCGCTCCGCCTAGCGTGGCCGTATGGCACCCCTCCCCACCCCGCCCCAGGAACCCCACGACAGCCCGGACGGATACGTCGGCCTGGACGCCGAGCACGCCGAGCGGCTCGCCCGGGAACGCGGCTGGTCGACGGTGCGCACACTGCCGCCCGGCGCGATCGTCACCATGGAGTACCGGTTCGGCCGGCTGAACTTCGAGGTGCGTGAGGGCCGGGTGGCCCGCGCCTGGAAGGGCTGAGCGCGCCGGCGCCGGAACGCCGAAGGCCCCGGCGCCCTGTCCGTGCGGACCGGGAACCGAGGCCTTGTCGCGGGGCCGGGTTGTGCGTACCGGGGCCCCGCCGTCGTGAGCCGGTCAGCCGCCCGTCAGGGGGCGGGCCGCCGTCCCGCGCGGGAGACGGTCGGCGTGCGGCGGTCGGCGACTGCCGACGGGGGTGACCGGGGTGCGCTCCGAGCGGGCGCTGTGCGGGCCCGGCGCGAGATACGCCGGGGGATGGACCGGGGTCTTGGCCGTACGGGCCGCGGCGACTGTCTCGCGGGCCGCCGGGACGTCGTCGCGGGGCGTGGTCGGCTGGGCCTTGAGCGGCACGGGCACGGTGACCGGGGCGGCCGGGACGGGCCGGGGCGCCACACCGGCGCGGCGGGCGCGCCAGCGGTCGCGCAGATCGAGGATCCCGACCTCGGCGCGGGTGATCAGCGGCTCGAACCAGGGCAGTGCCAGCAGGATCAGCAGGCCCGCGGTCCAGCCGAGGACGACGTCGCTCAGCCAGTGCGTACCGAGGTAGACGGTGGCCATGCCGACGCCCAGCGAGGTGACCGCGGACAGCGCCGACAGCCAGCGGCGGGCGCGCGGGGTGGAGGCCAGATACGCCAGGATTCCCCAGGTCACGACCGCGTTGGCGGTGTGGCCGCTGGGAAATATATCGCCGCCGAGACCCATCTCGTTGGAGCCGATGGTGGTCGCGTAGTGCGGACCGAGCCGGCCCATGCCGAGCTTGGCGGCGCCGACGGTGATGTTCAGCAGGAGCAGGGAGGCGCCCAGGGTGAGCAGCGGGCGCAGGGTGTGCTGGCGCCAGGATCTCCAGCCGAGCCAGGCGGCGACCATCACGGCCGTCGGGCCGCGCTGGCCGAGGACCACGTAGTAGTCGACGAACCAGTGGATGCCGGACCACTGCTGGTAGGGCCGGAAGAACATGACCTGCCAGTCCAGCCGGACCAGCCAGGAGGTCGTGACCACGAGCCACACGATCGCCAGATAGAAGGCCAGGGTCGCCGAGAGCAGCGCGACCCGGTGCCGGCTCATCTTCGGCACATCGATGTGGGCCGGTCGTTCCGGCTCACGGTCCAGCCTGGCGAACACCCGGTCCAGACGGGTGAGCTTTCGTTCGGTACGCACTCAATCGACGTTACAGCGAGTGAGCTCAGTTCCCGGGCGATTCAGCCGGTTTGTGATGACGATGTGATGTGGGATTGCTCTCAGGATGATGTTTATTCCTGAGGAATGCGCAATCCGAACACGCCTTTCCTTTCAATTCCTTTGATCGTTCCGCATCCGGCTTTTACCGGGCTTGCGAATCGGTTCACCGAAACGGGGCGGTGATTTACGGCGGCCCGGAGCCGTTCAGCCACCAGGCGCCGTACACGGCCGACGCCAGCGCGATCGCCGCCACCGTCGCCGCCGCCCGGGAGGTCCGCAGCCGGGCCAGCGCCAGGGCGAGCGGCAGGAGCAGCGGGAAGGCGGGCAGCAGCAGGCGCGGCTTGGAGCCGAAGTAGCTCGACGCGCACAGGGCGAGCGCGGTGACGACACCGGCGTACACCAGCAGGGGGAGCGGCTGGCGCTGCCGTACGCAGACGACGTACAGCCACAGCAGGAGGGCGACGCCGACGACGAGGGCCAGCCCGGCGAGCGCGCCCGGGACCGAGGTGAACTTGTCGGCGACGAAGCGGGCGAAGGCGTAGCCGCCGTCGAAGCCGTTGCGCCAGCCGGCCTGCACGTCGAGGTAGCCGAGGGGGCCGCCGCCGGTGCGATGGCCGACCCACAGGACGTAACCGGCGGTGCCGAGAGGGGCGATGAGGAGGCCCAGGGCGCGCCGCGCCGACGGCGAGGAGAGGCGGCGGGCG
Organism: Streptomyces sp. NPDC032126; assembly: GCF_055580085.1. Classification (NCBI taxonomy): domain Bacteria; kingdom Bacillati; phylum Actinomycetota; class Actinomycetes; order Kitasatosporales; family Streptomycetaceae; genus Streptomyces; species Streptomyces sp. NPDC032126. The sequence continues at coordinate 443,983 of NZ_JBVIMA010000007.1, read as the reverse complement.
CGCGTGGTGAGAGCGGGGGCGCGCCGGGTGTCCTGCGCGCCGTCCTGTGCACGGATGCGCGGGGGCGGCGTGTCGTCGGTGGCCGGCGGGGCGTGCGGGCCGGCACCCGCGCCGATGTCGCGCGCAGCGCTGCGATCCCGCACGAACGAGGCGGCACCGGGGGTCGGCACCGCCGTGCTGTCCGAGGTCGGCGTCGCCGCGTCGCGGTCTCGTACGTACGACGCGAGCCCCGTGGCCCACACCGCGGCGGCGACGGCGAGGCCGACCGGGCGGGTCAGGCCGGCGAGTGAGGACAGGGCGCCCGCGGTCACCCAGCGGCCGGTCAGTACCGCGTAGAGCGACCACGCGGCGAGCGCGGTGAACAGCGACTCGCTGTACGCCATCGACTGCACCACGCCCACCGGCAGCACGGCCCACACCAGCACCGCGCACACGCCGGCCCGCCGACCGTACACATGGTCCGCGACCGCGAAGATCCCCCAGGCCGCGGCGAGCGAGGCGAGCAAGGACACGACGAGACCCGCGTCGGCGTACCCCAGCGGCGTCACCGCGTGCAGCAGCCGCTCCAGCCAGGGCAGCAACGGGAAGAACGCCAGGTTGGAGTGCACGTCGCCGTTCGGCAGCCGCACCTCGTAGCCATAGCCCAGCTCGGCCACGCGCGTGTACCAGAGCGCGTCCCAGCGGGCCGTGAGCAGCGTGTACGCGCTCTTGTCGCGCGCGGCGCTCCACAGGGCCAGGGCGAGCAGGCCCAGGGCGCGCACGGCCACGTACCCGAGCAGGGCCGGAGCCGCCCGGCGCGGCCCGGGGGCGCGGGCCGGGATCGCACGCGTGTCAAGATCGGTCACGGACTCGATTATCGACCGGGTGCCGCGCGGGCCCGTCCGGCGGGGGCCTGCCGGACGGCGGGCGAGTGGCGTACGCCACATGGGTTCCCCGCGGAGTGTGAGAGGTCCGCCACGTGGTCGGGGCGCGAACTCGCGTACGCTGCGTGTCACTCGTCGTTCATCTGCGCGAGCCGGAGACCCCGCTCCTCTCCGGCCGAGCCGCGGGGAGTCCCCGACCCGCGAGCCCCGCCGAACGCGAGGGAAAACCTGGGAGGTACGTGCATGTCCGGGACGACCACGGCTGCCGCGATGCTGCGCCGTCGGGCGGCCGGGGCCGGTGCAAACCGCTGGGTCGTCCTCGTGGTGCTGTGCGTGAGCCTGCTGCTGGTCGCCGTGGACGCGACCGTGCTGCATGTCGCGGTGCCCGCCGTCACCGAGGACCTCAGGCCCGGCGCGATAGAACTGCTCTGGATCGTCGACACCTATCCGCTGGTCTGCGCCTCGCTGCTGATCCTCTTCGGCACGCTGGGCGACAAGGTGGGCCGCAGACGCGTTCTGCTCCTCGGATACGCGCTGTTCGGCGTGGCGTCCGGGGTCGCCGCCCTCGCCCAGGACGCCCAGGTGCTGATCCTCGCCCGGGCGCTGCTCGGTGTCGGCGGGGCGATGATCATGCCGGCGACGCTGTCGATCCTGCGGCAGGTGTTCCCTGACCGGCGCGAGCGGGCGCTCGCGATCGGGATCTGGAGCGCGGTGGCGGCGGTCGGCGCGGCGGTGGGGCCGCTGCTGGGGGGCTTTCTGCTGGAGCACTTCTGGTGGGGCTCGGTGTTCCTGGTCAACATCCCGCTGATGCTGGTCAGTCTGCCCGTCGGGCGCATGCTGCTGCCGGAGTCGCGCGGCGCCGGCGACGGGCCGTGGGACGTGATCGGCGCGCTGATGGCGGCGGTCGGGCTGTTCGGAGTGGTGCTCGGCGTCAAGCGGCTGGGCGGCGGGGAACCGGCCGCGAGCCCGCTGACCGTGGTGCCGCTGCTGGTGGGGGCGGTGCTGCTGGTGCTGTTCGTACGACGGCAGCGACGGCGTACGCATCCTCTGGTGGATCTGCGGATGTTCGCGCGGCCGACGTTCAGCACGGCCGTCGGCTGCATCGTGCTGGCGATGCTCGCGCTGGTGGGACTGGAGCTGATCGCGGCGCAGTATCTGCAACTGGTGCTGGGGCTCTCGCCGCTGGAGACCGGTCTACGACTGCTGCCGCTGACCTTCGCCGCGATGGCGGCGGGGCTGGCGGGGGCGAAGCTGCTGCGGAGGTTCGGGCCCCGGCGGATGGTGTGCGGGGGGTTCTGTCTCACGGCGGCGGCGGTGGTGACGCTGACGGCGATGGGCGCGGAGGACAACGCGGGGCTGCTGCTGTTCGGGTTCGTGCTGCTGGGGTTCGGGCTGGAGACGACGCTGTTCGCGGCGTACGAGTCGATGCTGAGCGAGGCGCCCGCGGCGCAGGCGGGCGGGGCGGCGGCGATCGGGGAGACCTCGTACCAGCTCGGGGCGGGGATCGGGATCGCGCTGCTCGGCAGTGTCATGAACGCCGCCTACGCGCCGGGGCTGTCCTCGGTGCCGGGGGTTCCCTCGCGGGCGTCGGCCGCGGCGGGGCACTCGTTGGGGGAGGCGTACGAGGTGGCGGGGCAGCTGGGGGGCTCGACCGGGATCGCGCTGCGGCAGGCCGCGCGGGAGAGCTTCGTGCACGGGCTGCATGTGACGTTGCTGGTGAGTGCCGGGTTGTTGCTGCTGGGCGCGGTGATGGCGGTGCGGTTGCCGCGGGTGATGCACTGTGAGGGTGTGGCGGTGGAGGTGCCCGCACCTCGGGAAGCCGTGAAGTCACGCGTCTCCGCCTGAACTCTGTGTGGGTTGTCGGTCGCTTCGGGCTTGCGTAACGTCTGAGTAATTAGCGGTGCTAGTTTTGGAGGGGTTGTGGCTGCGTTGCCTCCGTTCGATCCGGCTGATCCGCTCGGGATCGACGACCTGCTCGACGCCGAGGACCTGGCCGTCCGGGACACCGTGCGGCGGTGGGCCGCCGATCGCGTGCTGCCGTATGTCGCCGAGTGGTACGAGGCCGGCGAGCTGCCCGTCATCCGTGAGCTGGCCCGTGAGCTGGGCGGCATCGGCGCACTCGGGATGTCCCTGGAGGGGTACGGCTGCGCCGGGGCCAGCGCCGTGCAGTACGGGCTCGCCTGTCTGGAGCTCGAAGCCGCCGACTCCGGGATCCGCTCCCTCGTCTCCGTGCAGGGCTCCCTCGCCATGTACGCCATCCACCGCTTCGGCAGCGAGGAGCAGAAGCAGGGCTGGCTGCCCGGCATGGCCGCCGGCGAGATCATCGGATGCTTCGGCCTCACCGAGCCCGACCACGGCTCCGACCCCGCCTCCATGCGCACCTACGCCAAGCGCGACGGCTCCGACTGGGTGCTCACCGGCCGCAAGATGTGGATCACCAACGGCTCCGTCGCCGGTGTCGCCGTGGTGTGGGCGCAGACCGAGGACGGGATCCGGGGGTTCGTGGTGCCCACCGACAGCCCCGGTTTCTCCGCGCCCGAGATCAAGCACAAGTGGTCCCTGCGCGCCTCGGTCACCAGTGAGCTGGTGCTCGACGAGGTGCGGCTGCCCGCGGACGCCGTGCTGCCCGGTGTCGTCGGGCTCAAGGGGCCGCTGAGCTGTCTCTCCCACGCCCGGTACGGGATCGTCTGGGGGTCCATGGGGGCGGCGCGGTCCAGTTTCGAGGCCGCGGTCGACTACGCGAAGTCCCGGGAGCAGTTCGGGCGGCCCATCGGCGGCTTCCAGCTCACCCAGGCCAAGCTCGCCGACATGGCGGTCGAACTGCACAAGGGGATCCTGCTCGCCCATCATCTGGGGCGGCGCATGGACGCCGGCCGCCTGCGTCCCGAGCAGGTCAGCTTCGGCAAGCTCAACAACGTACGGGAGGCGATCGAGATCTGCCGTACGGCGCGGACGATCCTCGGCGCCAACGGGATCTCGCTCGAATACCCCGTCATGCGGCACGCGACCAATCTGGAGTCGGTGCTCACCTATGAGGGCACCGTCGAGATGCACCAGCTCGTGCTGGGCAAGGCGCTCACCGGGCTCGACGCCTTCCGCTGATCCCCGTCGAGGGGGGCAGGGCCGGTGAGCGGCCCTGCCTCAGCTCTGGTTGAAGAAGCCGTCCGCGCGGTGCGGGGCCGGATCTCCGTTGACGATCTCCGTGTTGGCCGGGGTCAGCAGGAACACCCGCGTCGACACCCGCTCGATCGAACCCCGCAGGCCGAAGATCAGCCCCGCCGCGAAGTCGACGACGCGCTTGGCGTCCGCCGGCTCCATCGCCGTCAGGTTCATGATGACCGGGACACCCTCGCGGAACAGCTCACCGATGGCACGCGCGTCCCGGAAGCTGTCCGGGGTCACCGTGCCGATCCGACGGCCCTTCTCCTCGGCCGTGTCCGTGGCGACCTTCACCCGGGGGTCGGTGACCCAGGCGTCCCCGGAGTCGGTCCCCTCGGAGTAGTCGTCGTCGTAGTAACGCTCGTCATCGTTGTCGTCGACGAGGCCAAGCCAGGCACTCGCCTTGCGCACCGATCCCATGGACGCCTCCTCTCACAGCGGTCTTTCTTGCTTTCCGCATCCCCATGGTCGTCCATGATGCGGATGTCGCGCCAAGTGGATAGACGCCGCGCGGGGGGTTTGTGACGGTACTGGTGCACAGCGGATCCGTCGAGAGCCCGCGTCTCCCAAGGGTCGTACCGCATACGGCTGCTGACTGTGAGTGAAATATGATTCTTCGTGGCGTCCGAGTGACTGGTGATGCGTACGGGTGAACAGGGGTGATCGCGCCGGGGATGGTTCCGGTGCGATGGTCGGCCGATAGCATGCGGCCGAATGTCGTAGGCAGCACGGGGGATCGTCATGTTCGGAATCGTCAGGCCGTGTCAGCACCGGCTGGGGGACTCGCTCAAGGCCGAGTGGATGGCGCACTTGTGCGGGCTCTGTCTCGCGCTGCGCCGGGATCACGGGCAGTTCGCCAGGATCGTCACCAATTATGACGGTTTGCTCATATCCGTTCTGACGGAGGCTCAGGCCGAGCGGACCACCGCGGGTCGGCGCACGGCGGGACCGTGCCCGCTGCGCGGGATGCGCACCGCGTCCGTCGCGCAGGGGGAGGGCGCGCGGCTCGCGGCCGCCGTCTCGCTGGTGCTCGCCTCCGCCAAGGTCCGCGATCATGTCGCCGACGGCGACGGGCTGCTGGCGCGGCGTCCGATGGCGCTCGCCGCCCGCAAGGTCGCCACGAGCTGGGGGCGGGCCGGTGAGCGCGGTGGCTCCGCCGTCGGCTTCGACACCGGCCTCCTCGTCGACGCGGTCGACCGGCAGGTGGGCATCGAGGCCCTCGCCGGGCCCGGGACGTCCCTGCTGACCGTCACCGAGCCGACCGAGACCGCCACCGCCGCCGCCTTCGCGCACACCGCCGTGCTCGCCGGCCGGCCCGGCAACGCCGAACCGCTCGCCGAGGCGGGGCGGCTGTTCGGGCGGCTGGCGCATCTGCTGGACGCCGTGGAGGACCAGCAGGCCGACGCCGCCTCCGGCGCCTGGAACCCGTTGACCGCCACGGGCACGCCCCTGGCCGAGGCCCGCCGACTCGCCGACGACGCGCTGCACGGCATCCGGCTCGCCCTGCGGGACGTCGAGTTCGAGGACGCCAAGCTCGCCCATCTGCTGCTCGCGCACGAGCTGCGGCGGTCGGTGGACCGGGCGTTCGGCGCCTCGACATGCGGGCACGCGCCCGAGGACCGGGGGCCGGTGGGTGCCGGGCTGGGCCCCGAGGGTGCCTTCGGGCCGCCGCAGGGTCCCTATGCGCCCCAGGGGCCGCAGACGCCCTACGACCCGGCCAACCCGTACGGGGGCGGCAACCCCTACGGGGGCGCTCCCTTCGGAGGGCAGCCGCCGCACCCGGGGAAGCGGGGCTTCTGGGCCGGGTGCGCGGCCGCCATCGGGCTGTGCTGCACCTGCAAGGTCTGCTGTGCCGACGAGTTCGAAGGTCCCTGGTCGCGCAAGAAGCGCGAGGGTGCCTGCGCCAACTGCGGCAATTGCGACGGGAGTTGCTGCGACGTGTGTTCGTGCTGCGAGTGCTGTGAATGTTGCGCGTGCGACTGCTCCTGCTGACGGGGTGCTGCGCGGGGTGAGGGGTGCGCGTGAAGGCGGGGGAGACAGAGAAGAAGGGGAGAAGGGGAAGAACGCGAAAGTCGCCCGCCGGATTCAGGGGGCGCGCAGGGGGAGTCGGCTCAACAGGAAGAGGACCACACGCGACCGAGGTCGATGTGGGAGCGCTTGACCAGCCACTGCTGCGGATGCATGGGGCAAGTGGAACAGGCATCCGGTGATGCGTCAACCGAGTTGAGACGTACCGCTCACAGTATGGACAGCCTTGACAGTGAGGGGAAACGGCCCCGTAGTCTCGACGGACGGCAGCTGCTGAGGGGCTCTGCCGTGTCCGTGTGAAGGCATCCACCGAGTTCGACCCACTCGACGCTACGGAGCCTTCCCATGTCCTCCGACACCCTCACCGAGGCACCCGCCGTTCTCGTGATCGTCGGGGCCGGGCCGCGCGGGACCGGTCTCATCGAGCGCATCGCCGCCAACGCCCCCGAGCTGTACGCCGGCAGAGACCTCGACATCCATCTCGTCGACCCCCACCCACCCGGCGCCGGGCGCATCTGGCGGCGGGCGCAGTCCCCGCTGCTGTGGATGAACTCGCACGCCGAGGACGTCACCATGTTCACCGACGAGACGGTGGTCATGGCCGGACCGGTGCGCCCCGGCCCGACCCTGCACGAATGGGCGGGTGTCGACGGGCGGCTCTTCGCCGACCGGCCGCTGCAGGGCGACTATCTGGCCTGGGTGCACGAGCGGGCCGTCGCCGCGCTGCCGCCGCGGATCCGGGTGCACCACCATCCCCGGCGCGCGGTGCGGCTGACCGGGCCGCGCGAAGGGCGTCAGCAGGTCTGGCTGGAGGGCCGCGCGCACCCGCTGACCGCCGACCTGGTGGTGCTCGCCCTCGGCCATCTCGACGCCGAACTCGACGACGAACAGCGCCGCTTGGCGTCGTACGCGGCCGAGCACGGGCTGACCCACCTGCCGCCGGACTTCACCGCCGACAGCGACCTGTCCGCACTGCGGCCCGGCGAACCCGTCCTCGTCCGTGGCTTCGGGCTCGCCTTCGTCGACCTGATGGTGCTGCTCACCGAGGGCCGCGGCGGACACCACGAGGGGGAGACCTACATACCCTCGGGGCGCGAACCGGTGCTCTACGTCGGATCGCGGCGCGGAGTGCCGTACCACGCGAAGATCGGCTACGGCCTGAGCGGGGAACGGCCGCCGCTGCCCCGTTTCCTGGGGCCCGCGCAGATCGACGCCCTGCTCGCCCGGCCGGAGGGCTTCGACTTCCGCGCCGACGTCTGGCCGCTGGTCGCCAAGGAGGTGGGCTTCGCCCACTACCACCGGCTGTTCACGGCCCACCCCGAGCGGACGGCCATGGACTGGGCGGACTTCGAGCCGAGGTACGCGGCGGCCACCGGGCCCGAGGCCGAGGCGCTGATCGCGGCCGCCGTGCCCGACCCGCGCGACCGGCTCGACCTCGACGCGCTGGACCGGCCGCTGGAGGGGGTGCGGTACGCCGGCCATGAGGAGTTCCAGGCGGGGCTGCGGGAGTACATCGAGGCCGACCTGATCCGCCGCCACGATCCCTCGTACAGCCCTGACCTGGCCGTCTTCCTCGCTCTGCTGTCGGTCTACGGGCAGCTGGTGCGGCTCGGGGACATCGGGGGCTGGTGGCACGGCTTCTTCAGCTATCTCGACTCCGGGCCGCCCGGACCCCGGCTGCGGCAGATGCTCGCGCTGTCGCGGGCCGGGCTGCTGCGGTTCGTCGGCGCCGACATGACCGTGCGCGCCGAGGACGGCGTGTTCCGGGCCACCAGCCCCACCGTGCCCGGCTTCACCGTCGAGGCCCGGGCGCTGGTCGAGGCGCGGCTGCCGGAGCCCACCGTCGGGCGCGCCCGCGATCCGCTGCTGCGGGCCCTGCACGAGGAAGGGGTCGGCGAGACGCCGGACGGGCTGCTGCGGGTGGACCCCGCCGACGGCCGGATCCTGGACCGGTACGGCCGGCCGCACCCTCGGCGCTTCGCGCTCGGGCCGCACACCGACGCACGGGTGCCGGGCGCCTTCACCCGGCCGCGCACCGGCGGGCCCGCCTTCCGCCAGAACGACGCGGCCGCGCGGGCCGCCCTCACCTTCCTGCGCGATCTGACGGAACAGCACCTCATTCCCGAGGCCCCTGAGCCCGCCCCGTCCGACGAGCCCAGGGAACGCGTCTCATGAGCGCGACGGCCGACATCGGGTCGGTGCGAGCGGGGCGGGCCGGACTTCGTGACGAGAGACAAGGGTGGAGCACATGACGACGGACGCGTCCCAGGCGTGGAAGCGGTGGCAGGAGCGCCGCGAGGAGACGGTGGCGGCACCGTACGGCCCGCTCGCGCTCACCGGCACGTACTGGCTGGAGGACTATCCGGAGGGTCGACTTCCGGACATCCCCGGGACATGGGTGGCGGAGGAGGACGCAGTGGTTCTCACCGCGACGGAGGCCGACGGACTGACCCTGGACGGGCGTCCCTTCGCCGGCGAGGTGCGCCTCGGCGCCGACACCGGTCCGGTGGACGCGGCGCGGGTCGCGCGGGGCGGGCGCCGGCTGGTGGTGCTGGTGCGCGAGGGCGTCCGGGGGGTGCGCGACTACGACCCGGACGCCGAGGCCAGGCGCCGGTTCCGGGGCATCGACGCCACGCCGTACGAGCCGCGCTGGGCGGTGCCGGGGCGCTTCACCCCGTACGCCGAGGGGCGTACCGTCCGGGTGTCGAACGCCGACGGACGGGAACGCGGGCTCGGGCTGGGTGGGGAGGTCGCCTTCCGCCTCGACGGGCGGGATCTCACGCTCCAGGTGTCCGTGCAGGGCGACGGCTCGCTGTGGGCGGTGTTCGCCGACGCCACCAGTGGGACCAGCAGCTACCGGTTCCGCTTCCTGTACCCGGCCGCGCCCGACGCCGAGGGGCGTACGACGGTCGACTTCAACCGGGCCCAGCTGCCCCCGTGCGCCTTCGCCGAGCATTTCATCTGCCCCTTCCCGCCGCCCGGGAACACCCTGGACGTGGCGGTCGAGGCGGGGGAGCGCACGGTGGCCTGACGTGTCGGTCCGCTGTCGGGGCGGAGGCATCGTGAGCGGCCTGATCTTGACCACGGGGTGCGCGGAGCCCGGCGATTCCGGCGGCCCGCTCAGCGCGTAAGGGGTGGGTGTGTACTGATTCGTTCCATGTGGTCAACCGCCGTTCGGTGACGGGAGGTTGAAGGTCGCACGGCCGAAAGGTGCCCTTGCGCCGACCGGCCGTTCGGCCGAATACTCCCCCTCAGCGCTTGTCAGGGCCACGGCGTGTCCGCTATCCGGAGCATGGCGTGGCCCTCGACTGCGCCTCACGGGCCCCGACCCCACGCGGGCCCCTGGATTCCCCTAGGAGGGAACGAAAAGTGAGGATCAAGCGCACCACCCCCACCAGCGGCATCACGAGACGGACCCGGCTGATCGCCGTATCCACCGGACTCGTGGCCGCGGCCGCGATCGCGATCCCCAGCGCGACCGCGGCGGACGCCACCACCTTCAGCACCACCCAGCTCAAGAGCGCCAGCGCCTCGGTGCTCAAGGCCGACATCCCCGGCACCGCCTGGGCGGTCGACAGCAAGACCGACCGTGTCGTGGTCACCGTCGACAGCACCGTCTCCAACGCCGAGATCGCGAAGATCAAGGAGCAGGCCGGGGCCAACTCGGGCGCGCTCACGATCAAGCACACCCCGGGTCGGTTCAACAAACTGATCTCCGGCGGCGACGCCATCTATGCGAGTAGCTGGCGCTGCTCCCTGGGCTTCAACGTCCAGGACAGCAGTGGCAACTACTACTTCCTGACCGCCGGTCACTGCACCGACGGCGCGGGCACCTGGTGGTCGAACTCGTCCCACTCGACCACGCTCGGCACCACCGCCGGCTCCTCCTTCCCCGGCAACGACTACGGCATCGTCCGCTACACCAACAGCTCGGTCAGCAAGTCGGGCGCCGTGGGCAGCCAGGACATCACCAGCGCGGCCACGCCCTCCGTCGGTACCACGGTCTACCGTCGCGGCTCCACGACCGGCACGCACAGCGGCCGTGTCACCGCGCTGAACGCCACGGTGAACTACGGCGGCGGCGACATCGTCTACGGTCTGATCCAGACCACGGTCTGCGCCGAGCCCGGCGACTCCGGCGGCCCGCTGTACGGCGGCAGCACCGCCTACGGTCTGACCTCCGGCGGCAGCGGTGACTGCTCCTCGGGCGGTACGACGTTCTTCCAGCCGGTGACCGAGGCGCTCAGCGCCTACGGGGTCCACGTCTACTGACCCCACGCTCCCGGCCGGCCGGAAGCATCGGAGCCCCCGCACGCGAACCCTCGTGCGGGGGCTCCCCCTTGCTCCCCGCACGGAGTTACCGTCGAAGGACGGGCGGACGTCCTCCCGAGAGCCGTACGCCGTCCTGAGCGGACCCTGGGGGCCGACATGGTCGAGGAGCTGGTCGCGGTCGGAGTGACACTGGCGTCCGCCGGCGCGGTGTACCTGATGGCGGGGGCGCGGGTCGTCAAGCAGTACGAGCGGGGTGTGGTCTTCCGGCTCGGCAGGCTGCGGGACGAGGTGCGTGGACCGGGGCTGACGCTGATCATCCCGGGCGTGGACAAGCTGCGACGGGTCAACATGCAGATCGTCACGATGCCCGTGCCCGCGCAGGAGGGCATCACCCGGGACAACGTGACCGTGCGCGTCGACGCCGTCGTCTACTTCAAGGTGACCGCGCCCGCCGAGGCGGTCGTGCGGGTGGAGGACTACCGGTTCGCGGTCTCCCAGATGGCGCAGACCTCGCTGCGTTCGATCATCGGCAAGAGCGAGCTGGACGATCTGCTGTCCAACCGCGAAATGCTGAACCAGGGGCTGGAGTTGATGATCGACAGTCCGGCCGTGGAGTGGGGCGTGACCATCGACCGGGTCGAGATCAAGGACGTGTCGCTGCCGGACACGATGAAGCGGTCCATGGCCCGCCAGGCCGAGGCCGACCGGGAACGCCGGGCCCGGGTCATCAACGCCGACGCCGAGCTCCAGGCGTCCAAGAAGCTCGCCGAGGCGGCCCAGCAGATGGCGGAGACACCGGCGGCACTCCAACTGCGGCTGCTCCAGACGGTGATGGCGGTGGCCGCCGAGAAGAACTCGACGCTCGTGCTGCCGATCCCGGTGGAGCTGCTGCGCTTCCTGGAGAGGGGACCCCAGACCCCTCTCCCGCCATCGCCCGCGACGGAACAGCGGGCCGGCTCGGCTCCGGTGGAGCGGCAGGAGGACGAGGGGACGGAGTGACCCGGAGTGAGCCGGGGTGCCCCGGGGTGAGCCGGGGTGACCTGGGGTGACCTGGGGTGGGGCCACGCCGCGCCCCGGGCCCCGTGGACGTCGGGTGGGGTGAAGGTGTGGGGAGTGCGGGGTGGAGACCGTACGTGCGTCCGGTGGGTGACCTTGTGTGCCCGCTGCGGGGTTCGGAAGAGTTAACGGTCGTCAACCCAGCCCTTCGGCCCGGGGCGGTCCCCACAACCGCCCCGGTCGACCCCCCACAGGAGGACGTGAGTTGAAACACCGACGCATATCCCGGCGACGGGCCGCCCTCGCGGGCGCGGGCGTGATCGCCCTCGTCGCGGCCGGAGTCACCCTCCAGACCGCCAACGCCAGCGAGAGCACGAACACCCCGCAGCCCCGCACCCTGACCGCCCTCGCCGCCGGGAAGCTCGCCTCGACGCTCGGCACGGACCTCGGCACCGACGCGGCCGGCGCCTACTACGACGCCACCACCAGGAGCCTCGTCGTCAACGTCCTCGACGAGGCCGCCGCGAAGACCGTCGAGGCGGCCGGCGCGCGGGCCAGAATCGTCGAGAACTCGCTGGCCGAACTGAGCGGTGCCCGCACCACCCTGAAGCGGGACGCGACCGTCGCCGGCACCTCCTGGGTGACCGACCCGCGCACCGACAAGGTGGTCGTCACCGCCGACCGCACCGTCTCCTCCGCCGCGTGGGCGAAGCTCACCAAGGTCGTCGACGGGCTCGGCGGCAAGGCCGAACTACGCCGCACGAAGGGAGAGTTCACCCCCTTCCTCGCCGGCGGCGACGCCATCACCGGCTCCGGCGGCCGCTGCTCGCTCGGCTTCAACGTGGTCAAGGACGGCGCACCCTACTTCCTGACCGCCGGTCACTGCACCCAGGCGATCTCCACCTGGACGGACTCCTCCGGCACCGTCATCGGCCAGAACGCGGCCTCCCACTTCCCCGGCGACGACTACGGCCTGGTCAAGTACACCGCCGGCACCGACCACCCCAGCGAGGTCGACCTCTACAACGGCTCCACGCAGGCCATCACCGGCGCCGCCGAGGCCACCGTCGGCATGAAGGTCACCCGCAGCGGCTCCACCACCCAGGTCCACACCGGCACGGTCACCGGCCTGGACGCCACCGTGAACTACGGCAACGGCGACGTCGTCAACGGCCTCATCCAGACCGACGTCTGCGCCGAGCCCGGGGACAGCGGCGGCTCCCTGTTCTCCGGCAGCAGCGCCGTCGGCCTCACCTCGGGCGGCAGCGGCGACTGCACCTCCGGCGGGGAGACGTTCTTCCAGCCGGTGACGGAGGCCCTGTCGGCGACGGGCTCGCAGATCGGTTAGAACCCCTTCGAGGTCCCGGCCGGGACCTCCGTACGGCCCTGTACCGGGGACCTTGGGCCCCCGGTACAGGGCCGTTCTCATGCCCACCGCCGCCCGCCCCCGGTGTCGAATGGAGGTGACACAGATGAGCACGGACAAGTCGCCGATGCCGTGAGAAGGAGGCCTGCCATGCAGGTCATATCGGTCGAGGACCGAGTGGACGCTCTGGTGGGGAACGCGCTGGAGGCGCTGGCCCGGTTCGAGACGTACGACCAGGAGCAGGTCGACCACATCGTCAAGAAGGCGTCCCTGGCCGCACTGGCCGCCCATGGGGAGCTGGCCCGGCTGGCCGTCGAGGAGACCGGGCGAGGTCTGTTCGAGGACAAGGCCGTCAAGAACATCTTCGCCTGTGAGCACGTCACCCACTCGATGCGCGGACTGCGCACCGCCGGTGTGATCCACCGCGACGAGCTGACCGGTGTCACCGAGATCGCCGAGCCGGTCGGGGTCGTGTGCGCGATGACCCCGGTGACCAACCCGACCTCGACGACCGTCTTCAAGGCGCTGATCGCCCTGAAGACCCGCAACCCGATCGTCTTCGCCTTCCACCCCAGCGCCCAGAGGTGCTCGGCCGAGGCCGCCCGGATCGTCCGGGACGCGGCGGTCGCGGCCGGCGCCCCCGAGGGCTGTGTGCAGTGGATCGACGAGCCGTCGATGGAGGCCACCCGGCTGCTGATGAACCACGACGGCGTCTCCACCATCCTCGCCACCGGCGGCAACGCGATGGTCAGGGCCGCCTACTCGTGCGGCAAGCCCGCCCTCGGCGTCGGCGCCGGAAACGTCCCCGCGTATGTCGCCCCGGACGCCGACCTCGCCCGCGCGATCCACGACGTCGTCCTGTCCAAGGCCTTCGACAACGGCATGATCTGCGCCTCCGAGCAGGCGATCGTCCTGGACGAGGGGCTGTACGAGGCCGGCATCGCCGAGATGAGGCGGCTGGGCGCGCACATCGTCACCGCCGGCGAGAAGGAGAAGCTGCAGGAGTTCCTCTTCGGCGTCGGCGCCCACGGCGGCAGCTGCGCCGGGGCGAAGCTGAACGCGGCGGTCGTCGGCAGGTCCGCCGTCTGGATCGCCGAACAGGCCGGGTTCACCGTGCCCGAGGGCACCTCGATCCTCGTCGCCGAGTGCGCGGAGGTGGGCGAGCGCGAGCCGCTGACCCGGGAGAAGCTGTCCCCGGTGCTGGCCGCGCTGAAGGCCGACGACATCGAGCACGGCCTGCGACTGTCCACGCGGATGGTGGAGTTCGACGGCCTCGGGCACTCCGCCGCGATCCACACCGAGGACGAGGAGCTCGCCGAGGAGTTCGGCAAGCGGGTCAAGGCGATCCGGGTGATCGTCAACGCCCCGTCCAGCTTCGGCGGCATCGGCGACGTCTACAACGCCTTCCTGCCCTCGCTCACCCTGGGCTGCGGCTCGTACGGCCACAACTCGGTGTCCAACAACGTCTCGGCGGTCAATCTGCTCAACATCAAGCGGATCGGACGGCGCAACAACAACATGCAGTGGTACAAGGTGCCGCCGAAGATCTACTTCGAGAAGGGCGCCCTGCGCTATCTGAAAGCGATGCCCGATGTGCACCGCGTCACCGTCGTCACCGACCGCACGATGGAGCAGATCGGCTTCGTCCGCCGGGTCACCGAGATCCTCAACTCCCGTGAGGAGCCGGTGCTGCTGCAGTACATCGACAACGTCGAGCCCAACCCGGAGCTGGCCACCGTGCGGGCGGGCGCGGCCGAGATGCGGGAGTTCCGGCCGGACACCATCATCGCGCTCGGCGGCGGATCGCCGATGGACGCGGCGAAGGTCATGTGGCTGATGTACGAGCGGCCGGAGGTGGAGTTCGCGGACACGAAGGAGAAGTTCTTCGACATCCGCAAGCGGGCCTACACGTTTCCGCAGCTGGGTGAGAAGGCCAAGCTGATCGCGATCCCGACCACGTCGGGCACCGGCTCGGAGGTCACCCCGTTCGCGGTCATCTCCGACCCGGAGGCGGCCCAGAAGTACCCGCTCGCGGACTACGCGCTCACCCCGCACGTGGCGATCGTCGACCCGGTCCTGTCGATGAACCTCCCGCCGACGGTGACCGCCGACTCCGGCTTCGACGCCCTCACCCACGCGACGGAGGCGTACGTCTCGGTGTACGCGAGCGACTTCACCGACGGGCAGTGCCTCCAGGCGATCAAGCTGATCTTCGAGAACCTGGAGACCTGCGTGAAGGAGGGCGCCAGGGCCCCGAAGGCCCGGGAGCGCATGCACAACGCGTCGACCATCGCCGGGATGGCCTTCGCCAACTCCTTCCTCGGCCTGGTCCACGCCATGGCGCACACCCTGGGCAACACCTTCCACGTCGCCCACGGCCGCACCAACGCGCTGCTGCTGCCGCACGTCATCCGGCACAACGGCAAGGTCACCCACAAGGCCACCCCGTGGCCGAAGGCCGAGACCTACCGCGCCCCCGAGCGCTACCAGGACCTCGCCCGCATGCTGGGCCTGCCGGCCGCCACCCCGGAGGAGGGCGTGGAGTCCTACGCCCGGGCCGTGGAGGAACTGCGCGAGCGCTGCGGTATCCCGGCCTCCTTCCAGGCGGCGGGCATCGACGAGGAAGCCTTCCTCAACGCCATCCCGCAGCAGGCGGTCAACGCCTACGCCGACCAGTGCGCGCCCGCCAACCCGCGGATGCCGATGCTGGAGGACATGGAGGAGCTGATGCGCAGGGCGTACTACGGCGGCTGAGCGATCCGCGCAGCCGAGCGGCGGCGTCCCCTACGGCGCCTGAGCGCCCGCCGGGCGGTGTGCGGTCCCCTCATCGGGGCCGGACGCCGCCCGTCTGGCGTGCAGGGCGGCCGTCAGCAGGGTGATCAGGGTTCCGGCGACCGCCCAGGCCGACAGCACCAGCATCGAGCCGGTCATGTCGTTGCCCTCGAAGTAGGCGATCGAGCGCGCCGACCAGGTGCCCGCGCCCGGTGGCAGCGCCGGGCCGATGTCCCTCCAGAACGGCGGGAGCATCGGCGGTGGCAGGGCGCCGCCCGCGCTGGGGTTGCCCAGGATCACCACGAGCAGGATGGCCAGGCCGATGCCGGCGAGTCCGAACAGACCCTGGAGGGCGAGCGTGGCCGCGCCCACCGCGAAGACGATCAGCGCTCCCAGCCCCCACAGGGCCGCGAAGCTGCCCGGCAGCGCGCCCAGGACCGGGCCGACGATCAGCGCGCCGCCGAGTCCGCCGACGACTCCGACGAGGGCCATCGTCACGAGCCGGATCACCGCGCGCCGTGGGGTGGAGCGGGCCGCGCCCGAGCTGATCACCATGATCGACGCGCACAGATAGCCGCCCACGCACCAGCCGACCGTCACATAGAAGGACGACAGTCCGTTGGCGTCCTGTCGGTCGGCCGGGGCCGCGTCGATCGTCCGCAGGGTGCGCGACTGGGCCCTCTCCAGGCCGGCGACCAGCGCCTCCAGGGTCGCGGCCAGCACCTTTCCGCCGCCGGTGGCGACCAGAAGGGTGTCGGTGGTGCGGGCCGGGTCGATGATCAGGGCCCCGTCGATCGTCCGCTCCCGGATCTGCCGCCGGGCGGTCGCCGCGTCGGCGACCACGCGCGGGTCCAGGGGGTCGCCGGGCAGCCTCTCCAGCCGGGCCACCGCCTGCTGGGCGGCCGCCGGGGGCGCGACCACCCCGAAGGGCACGTCCTTGGGTTTCGGGTCGTGCAGTGCTCCCACATAGGAGGTGATGAACAGCAGCGAGAGCGCGATGACGCCGACGACCAGCAGCGTGGCCCGCGGGGTGACCGCGTCCTTCACCTCGTCGAGGAAGGAGGACTGTGTCATGTCCCCACAGTCCGGGCACAGGGGTGTTTCCGCAGGTGGGAGACGGCCGAACGGTTGTCGTACAGGCGTTCGGATTTTGGTCTATGGTGGGGGTGAGCAGGTTGGGAACGGATGTTCGATAGCGGGAGGTGCGGATGCCGGGCTTCACGCATCTGCGCACCGTCTCCGGTTTCTCCGTGCGCTACGGCGCCTCGCACCCGGAGCGGCTGGCCGAGCGCGCCTTCGAGCGGGGCATGGACGCCCTCGCCCTCACCGACCGCGACACCCTCGCCGGCGCGGTGCGCTTCGCCAAGGCCTGCGCGAAGGCCGGCGTCCGCCCGCTGTTCGGCGTGGATCTGGCGGTCGCGTCACCGGCCGGGGCCACGCCCGTACGAGGGGGAAGGCGCCGCACCCCGGTGCGCGGAGGTGCCTTCGTCGACGAGTCGACACCCCGTGTGACCTTCCTGGCCCGGGACGGCGCCGCCGGCTGGGCCGGCCTGTGCCGCCTGGTCACCGCCGCCCACACGGCCGAGGGCACCCCGCTGCTGCCCTGGTCCGACAACCACGGCGACGGGCTGACCGTCCTGCTCGGCCCCGGCTCCGACGTCGGCCGCGCGCTCGCCGCGGGCCGCCCGGACCGGGCCGCGCGGCTCCTCGCCCCCTGGCGCGAGATCTACGGCGACGCCCTGCGCCTGGAGACCGTCTGGCACGGGCGCGAGGGCACCGGACCCGGCTCCCTGCGCCTGGCCGCGCGGACCGTCGGCTTCGCCGCCGAGCAGCGGATCCGGCCGGTGCTCAGCAACGCCGTCCGGTACGCCGACCCCGGCCAGGGCCCGGTCGCCGACGTGCTGGACGCCGCCCGCCGGCTGGTCCCGATCGACCCCACCAAGGAACTGGACTCCGGCGAGGCCTGGCTCAAGGACCCCACCGCCATGTTCCAGGCGGCCGAACGGATCGTGGAGGCCGCGGGTTTCCGCCGGGACACCGCCCACCGGCTGCTGGAGCAGACGCAGAACACCGCGCTCGCCTGTGCCGTCGACCCCGAGGACGACCTCGGCATGGGCACCGTCCACTTCCCCGAGGCGCACCTCGTCGGCGCGGGCCGCCGCACCGCCCAGCGGGCGCTGGCCTCGCGGGCGGTGGCCGGCATGGTGCTGCGCGGCTACGCCGACCGCCCCGCGTACTGGGAGCGGATGCATGACGAGCTGGACATCATCGCCCACCACGGCTTCGCCTCCTACTTCCTGACGGTCGCTCAGGTCGTCGACGACGTACGGCGGATGGGCATCCGGGTGGCCGCCCGGGGTTCCGGCGCGGGCTCCCTCGTCAACCACCTCCTCGACATCGCGCACGCCGACCCCGTCGAACACGGGCTGCTGATGGAGCGCTTCCTGTCCAAGGAGCGGATCGTGCTGCCCGACATCGACATCGACGTGGAGTCCGCGCGCCGGCTGGAGGTCTACCGCGCGATCATCGACCGGTTCGGCACCGAGCGGGTCGCGACCGTCGCCATGCCGGAGACCTACCGGGTCCGGCATGCCGTGCGGGACGTCGGGGCCGCCCTCTCCCTGGACCCCGCCGACATCGACCGCATCGCCAAGTCCTTCCCGCACATCCGCGCCCGCGACGCCCGCGCGGCGCTCGACGAACTGCCCGAACTCAGGCAGCTCGCGGGGGAGCGGGAGAAGTACGGGAAGCTCTGGGAGCTGGTCGAGGCCCTCGACGCCCTTCCGCGCGGGGTCGCCATGCACCCGTGCGGGGTGCTCCTGTCCGACGCCTCCCTCCTCGCCCGTACGCCGGTCGTGCCGACCAGCGGCGAGGGGTTCCCCATGTCCCAGTTCGACAAGGACGACGTGGAGGACCTCGGGCTGCTCAAGCTCGATGTGCTGGGCGTGCGGATGCAGTCGGCGATGGCGCACGCGGTCGCGGAGGTGGCGCGCGCGACGGGGGAGCGGATCGACCTGGACGCGCTGTCGCCGGGCGACCCGGCGACGTACCGGCTCATCCGTTCCACCGAGACGCTGGGCTGCTTCCAGATCGAGTCGCCGGGGCAGCGCGATCTGGTGGGGCGGCTTCAGCCCGCCACGTTCCACGACCTGGTCGTCGACATCTCGCTGTTCCGGCCCGGGCCGGTCGCCGCCGACATGGTGCGGCCGTTCATCGAGGCGCGGCACGGGCGGGCGCCCGTCAGGTACCCGCACCCGGACCTGGAGGAGCCGCTGCGCGGCACCTACGGGGTCGTGGTCTTCCACGAGCAGATCATCGACATCGTGGACATCATGACCGGCTGCGGACGCGGCGAGGCCGACCGGATCCGGCGCGGGCTGTCCGACCCCGAGTCGCAGGGGCGTATCAAGGTCTGGTTCGCCCAGCACGCGGCGGAGCGGGGATACAGCGCGGAAACGATTCAGCGGACCTGGGAGATCATCGAGGCGTTCGGCTCCTACGGCTTCTGCAAGGCCCACGCGGTCGCCTTCGCCGTACCGACGTACCAGTCCGCCTGGCTGAAGGCGCATCACCCGGCCGCCTTCTACGCCGGGCTGCTCACCCATGACCCGGGGATGTACCCGAAGCGGCTGCTGCTGGCGGACGCGCGGCGGCGCGGGGTGCCGATCCTGCCGCTGGACGTGAACCTGTCGGGGGTCGCCCATCGCATCGAACTGGTGTCTGAATCCCCTGGTTCTCCCGGGCGCTGGGGACTGCGGCTCGCCCTCTCCGACGTCTACGGCGTCAGCGAGGCCGAGGCCGCGCGGATCGCGGACGGCCAGCCCTACGCCTCCCTGCTGGACTTCTGGGAACGGGCGCGGCCGAGCCGTCCGCTCGCCCAGAGGCTGGCCCAGGTCGGCGCGTTGGACGCCTTCGGCGCCAACCGGCGTGATCTGCAACTGCACCTGACCGAACTGCACCGGGGCGCCCGGGGCGGCGGCGGAGGCCAGCTCCCCCTGGCCGGCGGCCGGAAGACCGCCTCCGCCGGACTGCCGGACCTGTCGGAGACCGAGAAGCTCAGCGCCGAACTGGGCGTGCTGTCCATGGACGCCTCCCGCAATCTGATGGACGACCACCGCGCCTTCCTCGACGAGCTGGGCGTGGTCCCGGCCCGCCGGCTGCGCGAGGCCCGGCACGGGGAGACCGTGCTGGTCGCGGGCGCCAAGGCGGCCACCCAGACCCCGCCGATCCGCTCCGGCAAGCGGGTCGTCTTCACCACCCTGGACGACGGCACGGGCCTGGTCGACCTCGCCTTCTTCGACGACTCCCACGACACCTGCGCCCACACCGTCTTCCACTCCTGGCTGCTGCTGGTGCGCGGGGTGGTGCAGCGGCGCGGCCCGCGCAGCCTCAGCGTGGTGGGCTCGGCCGCCTGGAACCTCGCCGAACTCGTCGAACTGCGCGCCGACGGCGGCCTCGACGAGGTGGCGGCCCGGCTGGCGGAGCCGGCACCGGTGCCGCCGGGGCCGGACGGCGACCCGACCGGGGGCAGGCGCATCCACCTGCCCACCGGATACGAACTGCATCCATGGGCCGATCTGCGCCCGGCGGGCGAAGAGCCCGCGAAGGTACGGAAGTTGTGGCACCAGAGTCCGGGGAGTGCGGGATGACCATCCTCTGCGTACGTTTCCAGCTGCCGCCGGCGCACGAGGCCGCCCTGCCGGGACTGCTCGGCCTCCTGGAGGACCTCACGCCGGTCGTCGAGGCGCTGCCGCCGGACCGGGCGCTGGCCGATCTGCGGGGCGCCGAGCGGTACTTCGGGCGCACCGCCGCCGAACTGGCCGCGGTGATCCGGGTGCGCGCCCTCGCCCTGTACGGCGTCGACTGCGCGATCGGCGCCGGACCCGGCCCGCTGCTCGCCCGTATGGCGCTGGCCGACGCCCGTCCCGGGGCGACCTGTGCCGTCCCCGAGGACCCGGACGGCATCGCCGCGTTCCTCTCCGGCAAGCCCGTCGCCGCGCTGCCCGGCGTCGGTACGGCCACCGCCCGCACCCTGTGCGAGTACGGCCTCGACACCCTCGGCCGGGTCGCCGCCGCGCCCCTGTCCACGCTCCAGCGCCTGGTCGGCGCGCGGACCGGCCGCGAGCTGCGCGAGAAGGCCGGCGGCCTCGACCGGGGCCGGGTCGTCCCGAACGCGATCTCCCGCTCCCTCGCGACGGAACGCCCCTTCGACCGCGACGAGTTGGACCCCGACCGGCACCGGCGCGCCCTGCTGTCGGCCGCCGGAGAGATCGGCGCCCGGCTGCGCGCCGTGGAGAAGGTCTGCCGCACCCTGACCCTCACCGTGCGCTACGCCGACCGCACCTCCACCACCCGCAGCCGCACCCTCAAGGAGCCGACCGCGCACTCGGCGGCGCTGACGAGGACGGCCTACGCCCTGTACGAGGCCCTCGGCCTGCAACGCGCCCGCGTCCGGGCGATCGCCCTGCGCGCCGAGGGCCTGACCCCGGCCGAGGACGCCTCCTACCAGCTCACCTTCGACCCCGCCGACGAGAAGCTCCGCCGCGTCGAGGAGGTCACCGACCGGGTACGGGCGAAGTTCGGAGCGGGGGCGATAATGCCGGGCACGCTGGCCGCGTGACGGCTAAGGTGCGCGGATGATGTGGCGGGGACCGACGTACAAGAGGGTGGACGGGGAGCGGATCGACGGGGTGTGGTGCCATGTCTGGCGCCGCCACCGCTGGAGCGACACCTACTTCGTCGACGACCTGGTCGTCTTCGCCGACGGCACGATCCGCTGTGAGCGCCAGACCGATCCGGACGGGCTGAGGCGGCTGCTGGACTCGGGCGAGGTCGTGCTCCGGGACCCCGCGGCGCCGCCGCAGGAGGAACCCGCCAACCGGTGGGAGTCCCGTAGCGGCGAACCGCTCACCGCGGAGGGTTTTCTGCTCGAAGTGGCCGACGAGATCGAGGAGTTGGCGGGCCGGACGACCTCGTACGACCGCTGCCGCGAGGCGATCCGCGGCTACGCGGAGGCCCCCACCGAGGCGGGCCGCGCCCGGCTCCGTGAGGCCTATCTGGCGCTCCCGCCGCACCGGCGCATCTACTGTCTGGGCGACATGGACCTCCAGGACCGCCCCCTGCGGATCCTGTTCACCGACATCGGTGAACGGGTCGACGGGGACGGCCCCGTGGCGACCGCCGACATGCACCAGTGGGCGTTGGACTACTTCATCCGCGGTGAGCAGGGCCGGGAGGAGCAACGGCGTCGGCTGGCCGTCCGGTACGCGGACGAACCGGAGACGCCGGGCGGCCCGGCGGTCGTCCTGCACGAGACCGTCTTCCCGAACGGACGGCCCGCGGAACCCGGGCCGTTCGTGCTGCGCAACGACCATCCCTCGCCCGTCCGCTTCGCCGGCGACACCTACCCCTCCGTCCTGCACGCCTACTGGGCCCTGTCCACGGCGGAGGAGGCCGACCGGATCGCCGTCCGCGACACCGAGGACCCGCGTGACGCCCACGAGCGGGGCGGCCTGGCACGCCGCCGCGACGACTGGCCGTCCGTCCGCCTCGCCGTCATGGCCGGGCTGCTGCGCGCGAAGTTCACCCAGCACCCCGGCCTGGCGGAGATCCTGCTCGGCACTGGGGACGCGCCGATCAGCTACACCGGCTACTCCGACGCGCCCTACTGGCGGGACACCCTGGACGACCGCGGCCGCAACTGGACGGGCCGCCTGCTGGAGCTGGTCCGCGCCGAACTGCGCGCGGAGCGGATCAGTTGGCCCACGGAGGAGTGATGCGTGTGCCGTCGGCCATCACCGCCTCCAGGCCGATCGAGGTGGTGACCCAGGACAGCGCGGTGTGATCGGTCGGGTTCTCGACGGCCAGCGTCGCACCCGGATTGATGATCACCGTGTCCCCCGCGCCGATCCGGTGGGTCTCCCCGTCGAGCGTGATCAGGAGCTCGCCGACGAGCAGATGGAAGATCTCCTCCCGGCTGACCGTGTGCGCGGGGGCCTTGGTTCCGGCGGGGATCTCGCCCCGCCAGGCGCACAGCTCCTTGCTGCCGGTGAGGGGATTGGCGTACGAGACGAAGCGGGCGCCGTGGATCTCATGGGTCACGGCGTCGGACGAACGGATGACGGGCACGGCGACTCCTCGCAGCGATGGTCAAGCAACTTGACTATATGGTCAAGCTGCTTGACCAAGTAGTCAAGGGTGTTTCAATGCCCTCGTGCAGAACTCGGAAGCCATTGCCCTGTCCGCCGTGGTGCTCGCCGTCGCCGGTGAGCTCACCCAGCGCATCCAGGACGGCGTCGTCGCCCGGGGTTTCGCGGAGATCCGGCCCGCGCACGGCTTCGTGTTCGCGCGCATCGCGCCGGGTGGTGCGACGGTGACCGAGATCGCCGCCCATCTCGGGGTGACCAAACAGGCGGCCAGTCAGCTCGTCGACGAGCTCGTGCGCAAGGGGTATGTCGAACGGCACCCGCACCCCGGCGACGCGCGGGCCCGGCTGATCGTGCTCACCGGGCGCGGGCGGGAGTGCACCCGGGCGGCCGAGGAGGCGGCCGCCGAGGCCGTCGAGGCGTGGGCCGAGCTGCTCGGCGAGGGTGAAGTGCGCGCGCTGCGCGACCGTTTGGCACGTATCGCCCCCCATGGTCCCATCAGGCCCACCTGGTGACGGAGTTTTTTACTGACGCGTAACTTCACACGTGGGCTACTCGCCCGTAACTTGACGAATGAACAGCATCCACGTGATCCGGATCACTGGGAGTAAGGCCCTCGCACCTTCCCCCTTGAGCCGCAAGGAGATCACCCGATGCTGCCCTGGAAGCGAGTGTTCAGACCGCTGGCCGCACTGCTGCTGGCC
Source organism: Streptomyces sp. NPDC032126 (assembly GCF_055580085.1). NCBI lineage: Bacteria > Bacillati > Actinomycetota > Actinomycetes > Kitasatosporales > Streptomycetaceae > Streptomyces > Streptomyces sp. NPDC032126. The sequence goes on along the minus strand of NZ_JBVIMA010000007.1, from coordinate 420,678 downwards.
GCCGCGGTCGTCACCCTCCCCACCGCCTCCGCCCACGCCTCGACGACCACGAGTGGCTGGAACGACTACTCCTGCAAGCCGTCCGCCGCCCACCCCCGCCCCGTCGTCCTGGTCCACGGGACCCTCGCCAACTCCGTCGACAACTGGCTCGCTCTCGCGCCCTACCTGGAGGACCGCGGCTACTGCGTCTTCTCCCTCGACTACGGCCAGCTCGACGGCGTGCCCTTCTTCCACGCCCTCGGCCCCATCGACCAGTCCGCCGCCCAGCTCTCCACCTTCGTCGACAAGGTGCTCAGCGCCACCGGCGCCGCCAAGGCCGACCTCGTCGGCCACTCCCAGGGCGGCATGATGCCCCGCTACTACCTCAAGTTCCTCGGCGGCGCCGCCAAGGTCGACTCCCTGGTCGGCATCGCGCCCAACAACCACGGCACCACCCTCAGTGGGCTGACCCATCTGCTGCCGTACTTCCCCGGCGCCGAGAAGCTGCTCACCCTGGCCACCCCCGCCCTCGCCCAGCAGATCGTCGGCTCCGACTTCATGACCAGGCTCAACGCGGGCGGCGACACCGTCCCCGGCGTGCACTACACGGTCATCGCCACCCAGTACGACGAGGTGGTCACACCGTGGCGGACCGCGTTCCTCAGCGGACCCGACGTCAAGAACGTGCTCCTGCAGGACCTCTGCCCGCTCGACCTCTCCGAACACGCCCTGGTCGGGCTGACCGACAGGATCGCCTTCCACGAGGTGGCCAACGCGCTCGACCCCGCCCACGCCACCGACACCACCTGCGCGTCCGTGTTCAGCTGAGCCACCCCGCCACCGCGGCCTGACCGGCCTGAGCCGCCGGTCAGGTCCCGCGGTGCCGGATCCACGAAACCGTGAAATCCCCCGCCGCAGGAGGCCCCTGGCGATCTTTATGGTCGCCTTAAGGGAGTGCTCAGCGTGAGATCAGGTAGATACCGTGCGGGGCATGACGAACGAGGAGATCAGAACCGCCACGGCGGCGGACGTGCCGGCGGTGCGCACCGTGACCGACGCCGCCTACCACCACTACATCGAGCGCATCGGCGTGGTGCCGCAGCCCATGGAGGCGGACCACGCCGCCGATGTGGCCGCGGGGCGGGTCTTCGTGACGGGGGATCCGGTCGTCGGCCTCGTCGTGCTGGAGGCGCGTGCCGACCACCTCTTCCTCGACAGCATCGCCGTCCACCCCGACGCCCAGGGCACGGGCGCGGGACGGCGGCTGCTGGAGTTCGTCGACACACGCGCGCGTGCGCTCGGCCTGCCCGAGGTCAGGCTCTATACGAACGCCCTGATGTGGGAGAACCAGCGGATCTATCCGAAGTACGGCTACGACGTCGTGGAACGACGTGTGGACGGGCCCTACGACCGCGTCCATTACCGCAAGCGGCTGACCTGACCGGCAGGCTCAGCCGTCCGGCCACCAGGTGCGCGCGATGTCCTTGCGGACCTCCGGGCGTCCGGCGGGGCGCTCGTCGGCCTCGTCGCGCACCTTGCGGCTGTCGGTCCTCTTCAGGGGCTTCTGCAACGTCACACGGCGCATGGCTGCCTCCTTGAGGGACTACCGAGTTCCGCGTTCTCACGGAGATAGACCCTTTGGAGGAGAGTTCCTCATCGACCACCGGTCTGTCAGTGGCGGCTGTCACGATTCGGACTGTCAGTGGTGGCTGTCACCCTTGGGGGCATGACGAACGCGAGTGACGACAGCATGACGACGAGTGTCGACTGGGACGCCGAGGCACCCGGCTTCGACGACGAACCCGACCACGGCCTGCGCGACCCCAAGGTGCGCGCGGCCTGGGCGGACCGGCTGCGCGGCTGGCTGCCCGGGCGCCCCGGCGACCTCCTCGACCTGGGCTGCGGCACCGGCAGCCTGTCGCTCCTCGCGGCCGCGCAGGGACACCGCGTCACCGGCGTCGACAGCTCGGCCCCCATGCTCGACCGCGCCCGCGCCAAGCTCGCCGGGCATGACGCGGAGTTCCTCCTCGGTGACGCCGCGGCACCCCCGGTGGGGGAGCGCCGCTTCGACACCGTGCTCGTCCGGCACGTGCTGTGGACCCTCCCCGACCCCGCGCGCGTCCTGCGCCACTGGCGTGGCCTGCTCCGGCCCGGGGGACGTTTCGTGCTGGTCGAGGGCGTGTGGGGCACGCTCACCCCGGTCGGCATACCCGCCGACCGACTCACCTCCCTGCTGACCCCGCTCACCGGGCACGTACGCGTGGAGCGGCTGTCCGAGGACCCGGCGCTGTGGGGGAAGCCGGTGGAGGACGAGCGGTACGCGGTGGTGGGGGTCCTGGGCCAGGAGTGACCCCAGGCTGGTCCGGCCCGGGCAGGAGCGACCCCGGGCCGGTCCCGCCCTAGGTCAGGAGCGGCTGCAGGCCGTCCGGGTCCCTCGCGAGTCTCTCCAGGTCGTCGAGGGCCCTCACTGCGGCCGCCGCGGCCTCCGGGTCCCGTTCGGCCAGGCCGCTCTCCGCGAACTCGTCCTCGTCCAGCCGCCGTACGTCCGAGCCGTCGGCCGAGCGCCACAGGTCCAGGTCGAGGTCCTCGACGATCAGCTCGCCGCCCGAGAGCGTGGCCGGGCGGGTGATGTCGCAGTACCAGCCCTTGAGCGCGCCGGACGCGGCACGGACCTCCTTCACGGCGTACCAGCGGTCCCGCCAGTAGTACTCCGTGAAGACGTCCCCCGGCTCGAAGCGCACGAAGCCGAAGTCCCGTACGCCCTCCCCGGCCCAGGCGGCCCGAACGGCGACCCGGATGCCGTCGTCGGAGAGCAGCTCCGCCGCGTAACGGATCTTCGTGCGGCCGCCCTTGACGAGGACGACGTCCACCGGGGCGGCCGTCTCAGCCGAGTTCGCGGACATAGCGCACCTCCGTCGCGCAGACCTCGTAGCCCAGCCACTTGTTGATCGCGAGCATCGGCCCGTTGTCCGTGTCGTTGCCCGTGTACGCCTCCGTGATCCCGGCGGTGCGAGCGCGGTGCAGGGAGTCGGCCTTGACCAGCTTGGCCAGGCCGCGGCCGCGGAAGGCGCGGGCCGTGCCGGTCATGGCCGTGTGATAGCGGGCGGCCCCGTCCGTGTAGGCCACGGAGAAGGCGACCGGACGGCCGTCGGCCACCGCGACCGACGTCAGGTCCAGGCTGAGCAACGGGTGCTTCCAGTGGTGCTCGACCCACGCCTCGTAGTCCGTGAACTCGGTGGCGATGTCGCCGGGTTCGTCGGACACCGTCTCCGCGTCCAGCTGGAACAGCGGTCGCGGGTCGTCGGCGAAGTCGGCGGCGGTGCGCAGCTCGACGCCCGGCGGGACGTCCTGGAGCGGGGGCAGGGTGCCGTGCGCCAGGTCCAGCCGGAGGAAGTGCGCCGCGCGGCTCGGGCCATAGCCACGGCGTACCGCGAACGCGCGGTTGTCCGGCTCGTCCAGCACCCAGGCGAACGCCTTGGTCACGCCCAGCGCGGCCAGATGCTCCTCGCAGGCCTGCACCAGCAGGGTGCCCGCACCGCGCCGCCGCCGCTCGGCCAGCGTGTACACGGTGAGGTGGCCCTGCCCGGGCTCCGGGCTGTCATGGGCCAGACCGACCTGCGCGGCGCCGACGATCTCGCCGTCGTCCACGGCGACGAGCTGCCGGAACCGCGCGTCGGGATGGACATGGGCGAGGTCGTGCAGCACCGACTCCGGGGTGGACAGCATGAACGGCAGGGCGAGCCGGCGGACCCGGGAGAAACCCTCGGCGTCGGCTCGTGCGTCGGGACGCAGATCGCGTACGGACATGGTCATGGAGGCGCACGCTACGGGGGGACGCGCCGGGGTGCCTCCCATTTTCCGCCTCGCCTTCTCCAGCCGGCACGGAACAACTTCTCCCGCCGGTACGGGACAATCGCAGCGTGACCTTGAAGATCCACATCGACGACAGCGCCCCGCCGTACGAGCAGGTGCGGGCGCAGATCTCCGAGCAGGCGCGGTCCGGCGCGCTCCCGGTGGGGTACCGGCTGCCGACCGTGCGGGGACTGGCCGAGTCGCTGGGGCTGGCGGTGAACACCGTCGCCAAGGCGTACCGGGCGCTGGAGACGGACGGGGTGATCGAGACGCGGGGGCGGCACGGCACGTATGTCGCCGCCGCCGGCCCGGCCGCGCAGCGCGAGCTGGCCGCCGCCGCGCAGGCGTACGTGGAGCGGGCCCGTCGGCTGGGGCTGGGGGAGGAGCAGGCACTGGCCACCGTGCGGGACGCCCTGCGGGCGGCTCACGAGGAGAGCTGAGCCCAGCCCCAGGCCGCCTCGGGCCGCGGCTCACCAGGAGGGCTGAGCCCGGCCCCGCGCCCGCCTCGGGCCGGGATCACCCGACCGGCTCCAGTTCGGTGCGTGTCGGGCGTAGGCCCGCTCTTCTCGCCGTGCGGGCGAACTGTTCCGCGTTGCGCACCGCGGCCCCGCCCGGGTCGTTGTTGAAGTAGGCGTACACGTCGTCCCCGGCCCGCCAGGTCGTGGCGATGCGGTCGATCCATGTCTCCAGGGCGCGATGGCCGTACTGCGGCCAGGGGTGCGCCCGGCCCTCGTGGAAGCGGACGTAGCCCCAGTCGGTGGTGCGCCACAGCGGGGTCGTCGGGCGGGCGCGGGCGTCCGCCCAGCACAGGGCCGCGCCCCGGGACTCCAGCACCGACCGGACCTCGGGCGTCCACCAGGAGTCGTGGCGCGGTTCGACGGCGACCCGGGTGCCGCGCGGGAAGCGGGCCAGGCAGTCGTCCAGCAGCTCCGCGTCCCCGCGCAGGGTGGGCGGGAGCTGGAGGAGGACCGGGCCGAGCCGGTCGCCCAGGCCCGCCGCGTGGCTCATCAGCCGCTCCACCGGCTCCCGGGGGTCCTTCAGCCGCTTGATGTGGGTGAGATAGCGGCTCGCCTTCACCGCGACCACGAAGTCGCCCGGCACCCGGTCCCGCCACGCCGTGAAGGTCTCCTTCGTCGGCAGCCGGTAGAACGCGTTGTTGATCTCTACGGTGGCGAAGTGGGTGGCGTACTCCTCCAGCCACCGGCGCGTCGGCACGTCCGGCGGGTACAGGACGCCCTTCCAGTCCTTGTACTGCCACCCGGATGTGCCGACGTACAGGGGCATACCTCCATCAAAGCACCCCGGATCTAGAGATACAGCCCCGCGTCCGACGTCTCCCGCGGCTCCGGCAGCGAGGTCGGTGAGGTGCCCCGGCGCAGGGCGTACAGCTCCGCCAGGGTCGCCCCGTCGCGGCCGACGCCCTCCTCGGTGCCCAGCCACCGCACCGCCTCGGCGCGGTCGAGCCGGCCCACCTCGATCCGGGCCAGGCAGCGGCCGGGGCGGACGACGGCCGGGTGCAGACGCTCCAGGTCCTCGTTGGTGGTGACGCCGACCAGGACGTTGCGGCCCTGGCCGAGCAGTCCGTCGGTCAGGTTGAGCAGCCGGGACAGGGCCTGTCCGGCCGTGTGCTTGGCCTCGCCGCGGATCAGCTCGTCGCAGTCCTCCAGCAGGAGCAGCCGCCAGCGGCCCTTGCCCGTCGCGTCCTCCTCGCCGATCGCGATGTCCATCAGATAGCCGACGTCGGAGAACAGCCGCTCCGGGTCCAGGACGCAGTCCACCTGGCACCAGTCCCGCCAGGAGCGGGCGAGGGTGCGCAGCGCGGACGTCTTGCCGGTGCCGGGCGGGCCGTGCAGCAGGAGCAGCCGGCCCGCGATGTCCTGCGGGGTCGTCGCCATCAGGCGGTCCATGGCGTCCGCGACCGGCGCGGTGTAGTTGGCGCGCACCTCGTCCCAGGTGCCCGCGGAGATCTGGCGGGTGGTGCGGTGCGGGCCGCGGCGCGGGGAGACGTACCAGAAGCCCATCGTCACGTTGTCCGGCTGGGGTTCGGGCTCGTCCGCCGCGCCGTCCGTGGCCTGGTTCAGCACCTGCGCGGCCAGTTCCGCGCTGGTCGCCGTGACGGTGACGTCGGCGCCCCGGTTCCAGCGGGAGACCAGCAGCGTCCAGCCCTCGCCCTCGGCCAGGGTGGCGCTGCGGTCGTCGTCGCGGGCGACGCGCAGCACGCGGGCGTCGGGCGGCAGCAGGGTCGCGCCGGAGCGCACGCGGTCGATGTTCGCCGCGTGCGAGAACGGCTGCTCGCCCGTCGCGAAGCGGCCGAGGAACAGCGCGTCGACGACGTCGGACGGCGAGTCGGAGTCGTCGACGGTGAGCCGGATCGGCAGAGCGTCGTGGGGGTGTGCGGCAGACATGCCGCCATGATCGGGCAAGCGGGCCCCCTGTGCACCCGGTTTCCGCAGTGCGCGTGGAGTGTCGGCTGTGTCCGGTACGTTCCGCTGCCGCCGGTGCCCGTCGCGAGGCGGGTGCGAGGGCACCGGCGGGTGGGTCAGACGAGTGTGGCGGCGGCGGTCCGGCCGAGCCGCCGGGTCCGGCGGACCACGGCGTATCCCTTGGTCAGGGCACGGTCCTTGGCGAAGGTGCGGGTGATCGCCCGGCCGTCGAGAAGCCGTTCGAACTCGTCGGCGGTCGTGCGACGCCGTACGGTCACCCGCCGCAGGGCGTACGGTCCCTGGGCGCGGCGGGCCAGCGCGTTGCCGACGGCGAGGGCCTGGGTGAAGCCGTTCTCGCGCACCGCCGTCCGCACCCGGCGACTGGAGTAGCCGAACGGATAGGCGAACGACACGGGCAGGGCGCCGAGTTCGTCGGCGACGATGTCCCGGCAGCGGGTCAGCTCGGTGCGCAGGGTCCGGTCGTCGAGCTGGTCGAGCTGGGGGTGGGTGTGGCTGTGGCCGCCGATCTCGACACCGGCGGCGGCCAGTTCGCGCACCTGCCGCCAGTCCAGCATGGTGTCGGGGGCGCCACCGGTGTCGTACGCACCCCGGATCCAGCCGGTGGAGACGAACAGGGTGGCCGGGAAGCCGTGTTCGGCGAGGGCGGGGAGGGCGTGCCGGTGCACCCCCTCGTATCCGTCGTCGAAGGTGATCAGGACGGGGCGCGCGGGCAGCGGCCGGCCCGCGCGCCAGCGGGCCGCGAGCGTGGCGGTGGTGATCGGGGTCAGCCCCCGTTCCGCGATCCGCGCCAGCTGCGCGGCGAACGCCCGCGGGCTCACCGACAGGGCGCGGGTGGCGTCGTCCGGCTCGGCGGCGACCGCGTGATACATCAGGATCGGCACCGGCGCGGGGCTCATGCGGCGGTCTCCTGTTCCGTCCCGGCCGCCGTCCCGATCTGCTCGACCTCCTCCGGGTCGATCCGTACGACGTGGAAGCTGGTGCCGTGGCGACGGGCCCGGACGCTGCCCACGAGGTAGCCTCCGGCCGCGGTGAGCACCCCGGCGACGATCGCGCCCGCCCGGCGGGCCCCGCCGCGCCGGGCCAGGGCGGCGTCGCGCAGTCCGCGCGCGACTCCGGCGGGCAGCACCCGGGTGGTGTACTGGCGTTCGGTCTCCAGCCCCTTGTCGACGCCCACGCTGCGGGCGACCAGCGCCTTGGACAGCCCCTCGGCGTACGCGCGCGTGCGGAAGTACCCGAAGTGCTCCCGCGCCTCGGGCACCTTGTGGTGGATCACGGCTCTGTCGTCGACGAGCAGGATGGCGTCCGGTCTCGCGCGCCCGAGCCGGATACAGAGCTCGGTCTCCTCGCCGCCCAGCGGACGTCTGTCGTCGTCCCGGCCGATGCCGGTGGCGAACCCGCCGACCAGGTCGAACGCCTCGCGCCGGAAGGAGGCGTTGCCGCCGAGGATGTTGCGTACCCGGACCCGGCCGCGCGGCAGGCCCAGGTAGGAGCAGCCGACCACCCAGTCGAACTCCTCGGGGAACCACACGGGCCGCTTCCCGGAGGACCACACGGGCTCGCACCGCCCGCCGACGGCCAGCACCCGGGGGTCGCTGTAGGGGTCGGCGAAGCGGCGCAGCCAGTCCTTCTCGGCGACGGCGTCGTCGTCGAGGAAGGCGATGACCTCGCCGCGTGAGGCGGCCACCCCGGTGTTGCGGCCGGCCGACAGGCCGCGCGGGCCCGCGTTGGGCAGCACCCGCACCTCGTCGGTCTCCTTGAACTCCCGCGCCAGCCGGTCCAGGAGGCCCGGGTTGTGGTCGACGACGACGAGGGTCTCCAGCGGCGGGTGGCTCTGGGCGCGCACGGAGGCGACGGCGGCGAGGATGTCCGCCCAGCGGTCGTCGGTGTAGACGCAGATCACCACGGAGATGCCGATCGGGATCACGACGCCTCTCCCCGCGCCGAGTCGAGCAGCGGCGAGCGGTTCGGGCGGCGGCGCAGCGCACGCCGGTTGGAGCGCTCCTTGAGGATCACCCGCAGCACGCGCAGCCCGTCGCGCACGGCGCGCAGATTGCTGACGCCGTGGATGCGCAGGTACTCGTGGCTGGGGATCTCCTGCACCCTCAGCCCGGCCTTGACGACCCGGATGTTCATCAGGGTCTCGACCTCGAAGCCGGTGCAGTCGAGCTCGATCTTGTCCAGGCAGTGCCGCCAGAAGGCGTTGTAGCCGTAGCACAGGTCGGTGTAGCGGGCGCCGAACTTGCGGTTGACGACGGCGCACAGCGCGCGGTTGCCGAGCCGGCGGATGAAGGTCATGTCGTCGGTGCCGCCGCCGTTGGCGAAGCGGGAGCCCTTGGCGAAGTCGGCGCCGGAGACGAGGGCGGAGACGTACGACACGATCTCGCTGCCGTCGGCCGAGCCGTCGGCGTCGACCATGACGATGATGTCGCCGCTGCACGCCTCGAACCCGGTGATCAGGGCGTCCCCCTTGCCCTTGCCCCGCTGGCCGACGACCTTGACGCCGGGCCACAGTTCGCGGGCGACCTCGACGGTGTCGTCGGTGGAGTTGCCGTCGACCAGGACCACCTCGTGGATCCAGTCTGGCAGGCTCTTGAAGACGTACGGAAGGTTCTCCGCCTCGTTCATGGCGGGGATGACGACGCTCACCGGCGGCGCGATGGCCAGGTGAGAGGAGATCGGCCGGTAGGCGCCGGCGGGTGGGTGATCGTGGTGGTCCTGGCTCGATGTCGCGGGCTGCAGAACGGAACTCATGAGTCTGGTCCCTCTCGTCCGGTGGGCCGCCCGCCCCTGGGCGGCCCGGATCCACGTCCGGTTCGAAAGGGGGGTTTCTCACCTCCCGCGCTCGCGGGCACGGCGGAGCCGGCCCCGCTCACGCCGGGTGAGCTGGCAAAGCAGGTCGGTCATGGAAAGACGGCCGACCGGTCGCGCGGCACGGCTCGGTCACCGGTGCGGTCACCGAGCACGGCACCCCCCTACCGCGCCCCGCCCCGGATTCCGTCGCGGTCCTTGAGCCCTCCCCTGAGCCGCGTGCTGACGGACCGATGCGGGTGAGTTGTCTGACGGTATTGATGATTGCGCCTGTATGGCAAGGCCTGGAAGGAGGCCTCACGATTTTGTTCGTTTGACCGTTACACTACGGGTCGTCCCGTCGCGGTTCCCGAGTTTTCCGAATTTTCCTCGCTGAGCGTGAACTTACTGTTACGCAGACGGAGTTGACGACGCGTCTGCGGCCGGCGAGAGGCGCCAAGAGGGCGCGTACACCCGAGCCGCACCCCTAATGCACCCGGAACATCGCATTCACCCCCTTATTTTTGGCATGGACACTTCCCGTCAACACGCGTAGTTGCTACGACAGTTATGGCAGAGATCCTGCTAAAGGGAGGTTCCATGAGACGTTCCCGAATCGCGGCATTCGTCAGCTCCGTCCTCCTCGCCGCCGTGGCAGCCCTCACCGGGGCGGCCACGGCGCAGGCATCCCCTCTCGCTGCCACCGGCGGTTATGTGGCCCTCGGCGACTCCTACTCCTCCGGTGTCGGCGCGGGCAGCTACATCAGCTCCAGCGGCGACTGCAAGCGCAGCACGAAGGCGTACCCCTACCTGTGGAACGCCGCCAACTCACCCTCGTCCTTCACCTTCGCGGCCTGCTCGGGCGCCCGAACGGATGACGTTCTGGCGAACCAGCTCGGCGGCCTGTCCTCGTCCACCGGCCTCGTCTCGATCAGCGTCGGCGGCAACGACGCCGGGTTCGCCGACGTCATGACGACCTGTGTGCTCAGCTCCGACAGCACCTGCGTCGACCGCATCAACACCGCCCGGGCCTACGTCGACTCGACGCTGCCCGGCAAACTCGACAACGTCTACTCGGCGATCAGCGCCAAGGCACCCAACGCCCACGTGGTCGTACTGGGTTACCCCCGCTTCTACCTGCTCGGCGCCACCTGCCTCGGCCTGTCCGAGACCAAGCGCAAGGCCATCAACGACGCGGCCGACTACATGGACGCCGCCATCGCCAGGCGGGCCACCGCCCACGGCTTCGCCTGGGGCGACGTCCGCACCACCTTCACCGGCCATGAGATCTGCTCCGGCAGCTCCTGGCTGCACAGCGTCAACTGGCTCAACATCGGTGAGTCGTACCACCCGACCGCGTCCGGTCACTCGGGCGGCTATCTGCCCGTGTTGAACGCCAACGACTGAGGACGATCAAGCACTCGGCGAAGCCGAGGAAGCCGAAGGGGAGGCCCCGCCCGTCGGGGTCTCCGTCTCGCACGTCACCGAGAACGCCACCTGGTTCGACGTCGCCCGCTTCGGCTCGCGCACCTCCACCCCGAGCGCGTTCTCGTACGTCCCGCCCTCGGCGTACGTCGTCACGATCACCCGGGCCCGCTCGGTCTTCGCGCCCCCCTCGGGGAAGTCGAGCGTCTTCCAGCCGTCCCCCACGACATCCCCGCTCCGCGTCACCCAACGATAGCTGACCCGCGCGGGCAGCCGGCCCACCGTGATGGTCGCGGTGAACGCGGGCGCCCGCTCGTCCGGCGGCGGACAGGAACCCGTGTAGTCCGTGTGCGCGCCCGCGACGACGACCGACACGGACTGCGCCGGGGCCGCCGAGGTCGTACGGCCACGGGGACTCGGCGAAGCGGTGTCCGCGCTGCTCGACCCGCTCGGCGTCGCGGCCGGACTCACCACCACGGAGGGGCTGCTGCCGCCTCCCGTGGTGTCGCCGCCGCCCCCGCGGTTCAGCAGACCGTACGTCAGCCCGGCCACCGCCAGCGCCAGGACGATCACCCCGATGATCAGCAGGGCGGCGGAACGCCGGTCGCGGCGCGGACCGTCCGGCGGCGGGCTCGACGGCTGCGCGGAGGCCGCCGGGACCGGCCACGGGGGCGTCGGCGGCTCCTGGCGCAGCGGCTCGGTGGGCGCCGTCGGCGGATACGGGTACGGCGTCGTCGGCAGGGTGCCGGCGCCGTACCCGCCGCCGGAGGGCATGCCCCCGGCCGCCACCAGCCGCAGGTCGTCCTCCGCGCGATTGGCCGGCAGCCGCTCCTCGGGATCCTTGCGCAGCAGACCCTCGATCACCGGGGTGAGCGGACCGGCCCGAAGCGGCGGCGGCAACTCCTCGTCGACGATGGCGCGCAGGGTGCTCAGCGGCGTGTCGTGGCGGAACGGCGAGTTGCCCTCGACGGCCGCGTACAGCAGCACACCGAGGGACCACAGGTCCGACTCCGGGCCGGGGGTGCGCCCCAGCGCCCGCTCCGGCGCGAGGAACTCCGGCGAACCGATCACCTCGCCGGTCATCGTCAGCGCCGAGCTGCCCTCGACCGTGGCGATGCCGAAGTCGGTGAGCACCACCCGGTCGTCGTTCGTCAGCAGCACATTGGCCGGCTTCACGTCCCGGTGCAGCACCCCCGCGTCGTGCGCGGCGCGCAGCGCGTTCAGCACCTCCGCCCCGATGTAGGCGGCGCGCCGCGGGTCGACCGGTCCCTCGGCGTCCAGGAGGTCGGCGAGCGAGATGCCACGGATCAGCTCCATGACGATCCAGGGGCGGCCGTCCTGGGTGACCACGTCGTAGACCGTCACCACATTGCGGTTCGCGACCCGGGCGGCCGCCCACGCCTCGCGCTCCAGGCGGGCGTACATGCGCTCCACGTCCGCCGTCGGCAGCCCGGCCGGGGCGCGCACCTCCTTCACGGCGACCTCGCGGTGCAGCACCTCGTCGCGGGCCCGCCACACCGTGCCCATGCCGCCCTCGCCGAGCGGGGACAGCAGGCGGTACCGGCCCGCGATCAGACGTTCACTGCCCGGCTCTTCGGACACGGCCGTCCCCCATTCGCATCCCGGTTCTCATCCGGGTGAAAGCTGCACTCCGCTCGATATCTCCCCAAAAGTAGCTCAGCCGAGTACGGATGCCGCCCCCTTCAACACGAGTCCGGCGCCCAGGATCAAGACGATCAGCGCCGACCAGAGGGGCGCGGCCCGGCGCGCGGCGTCGACCGCGGGGTGCGTGGTCCAGCGCGGGCGCCGGTCCAGGGCCCGGGTCACTCCCGCGCCCAGCCGGACCACGGCGAACCCGGCCGCCGTCAGGGTGAGGGCCAGGCCGGCGCCGTACGCCACGACGAGCAGCAGCCCGAACCACGCGTGACCGAGCGCCGCGGCGCCGACCAGCACGACGACGGCGGAGGGACTGGGCACGAGCCCACCGGCGAAGCCGAGCAGGAGCGTGCCGCGGAGGGTGGGGGCGATGGGGTGCGAGTGGGTGACACCGCCGTGGGTGTGGGTGTGCTCGTGGGGGTGGTGGTGATGCTTGTGCGCGTGCCCCTTCTCGTGGCCGTGGCTGGGGCCGTGGTCATGGCTGTGGTCGTGATCGTGGCTGTGCTCGTGGTCATGACCGTGGTCGTGGTCGTGGTCGTGTCCATGGTCGTGCTCGTGGTGGGGGTGGTCGTGGGTGGGGGCGGTGCTCCGGGTGGTGGTCCGTGCGCCGGCGAGGGCGAGTTCGCGGTCCGGGGTCTTCACGGGCTCGTGGGGCGGGTGGGGGTGCGGATGGGGGTGCGCGTGCCCCTGCCCGCCGCGTCCGCCGCGCCACGCCCGGCGTACGAGGCTCACGCCCGCCATCAGCACCAGGGCGCCGCTGGCCAGGCCCAGCCAGGCGATCACCGAGGGGGCCGCGGCGGAACCGGCCGTGACCAGGAGGCCGAGGGCGACCACGCCGAGGGTGTGGGTGACCGTGACCGATGCCGCGAGGGGCAGCACGTCCTTGACGCGGGCCCGGCCGCCCCGGGCGGCGGCGGTCGCGGCCATGAGGGTCTTGCCGTGGCCCGGCGCGAGCGCGTGCATCGCGCCGAGGACGACCGCGATGACGAGGGCCAGCGCCGCGAAGCCGACGGTGAGGTCCTGGCGGGCGACGAGGCTGTCCAGGGCCCGGGTCCACCGGTCGGCCCCGCGCGGCAGGACGGACGCGGCGGGCGCGTCCCGCCCGTCTCCGGCCCCGTCGTCCCCGGCGGCGAGCGCCGGTCCGCCGGGCCGGACCCGCAGGGACGCGGTCGCGGTGTCGGCGGGGGAGGAGAGCAACTCCTGCGGATAGCGGGTGAGTTCGTCCGAGACGGAGGACTTCGGTACGTCCGTGGAGGTGAGCGTCGTCCGGTCGCCGCGCGCGGTGATCTCCCGCCAGCCGGGGCCCGAGGAGGTGCCCGCGCTGTGGAAGGTGAGGGAGATGGCGGCGTCGGCGGGCAGGGGCGCCGTGAGCCGGCACTCGACGCGCAGGGTGTTCAGGCCGGCCTGCCCGGGGCGTACGGCGGCGTGGGCGGTGGCGGTGGTCAGGGTGACGGGGCGGCCGTCGACGGTGACCTCGCTGCCGGAGGCGGCCGTGTCGCACCGCTGCCGGGCCCAGGTGTCCAGGCCGAGCCGCTCGACGTCGGGCTTGGCCTGGGTGGCGGGGATCTCGGCGAGGTCCTCGACGTGGTCGACGCGGAGCTGTCCGGGGGCGGTGACGAGACCGTCGTAGCGGTTGACGGTGAAGTTGCCGAGGGGGTGCGCGCTCGCCTCGGCGGCGGGGAGCAGGGCGAGCGCGCAGCCGGCCGTGAACACGGCCGCGCAGGAGGCGAGCAGGCGACGGGGGTTCACTGGTGCGCCTCCGTGAGAGTCGTACGGGCGGCTCGGGCGCCCAGGGGAGAGAAGCCCGGGTTGAGCTTCAGCGCGGCGGAGAGGTGGGCCCGCGCGTCCGGGGCGTGGCCGGTGGCGGCCTCGATCGTGCCGAGGTGGTACAGGAGGGAGGCCGTGCGGTAACCGGTGGCGACGGCCTGCCGGGCGTACGGGAGGGCCTCGCTGTCCCGGCCGTTGACGTGCAGGGCCCAGGCGAGGGCGTCGGCGGTGTGCACGGTGTGGCGGCGGGCCCACTCGGCGCGGGCCGCGCGCAGGGCCGCGGCCTTGTCGCCGTGGTCGGCGGCGGCGAGCGCGGTGTCGAGGTCGGCGTTGACGCCGTTGGCGCGGGCGAGGGCGGTCCAGGCGTCGACGAGGGCGTACTGGTTCCGGGCCTTGGCCTGGTCGCCCTTGCCGCCGCGGGCCTCGTACAGCTCGCCGAGCGCCACGAGCGGGCCGGGCAGGGGGGCGCGGGCCACGACGGCCTCCAGGCCCTTGATCGCCTCGGCCGGCCGGCCGCTCGCCGCCTGGGCGCGGGCCCGGCCCTCCAGCGCGGGGAGGTAGTTCTCGTCGGCGGCCAGCGCGCGGGCGTACAGGTCCAGGGCGGTGGCGTACTCGCCCTGGTTCCAGGCGAGTTGGGCGAGCTGGGTGGCGACGTAGGCGATGTCGCCGGGGGTGGTCGACGCGGTGAGGGCCTGGGTGAGGACGCGGCGGGCGGTGGGGATGTCGCCGCGCAGTTCGTAGACGTAGGCGTAGCGCGTGAAGACGGGGACGCCGGGGCGGCGGGTGTCGGCCGTCTTCGCCGCCTCCAACGCCTCGTCGTAGCGGCCGAGTTCGACGAGCGCGTCGATACGGGAGCACAGCGCGCGTTCGCTGTAGGGGTTCTGTCGCAGGGCCCGGTCGGCGTAGGTCAGCGCGCCGGTGAAGTCGTGGCGGGCCGCGGCGAGGGCGGCGCGGCCGGTGAGGGCCTGGTCGTTGTCGGGGCGCAGGGCGAGGGAGCGTCCGAGGGCCTGCTCGGCCTGCGGGTAGCGGGCGGGGTCGCCCTGGGTGCGGGCCTGCTCGACGTAGGCGAGCCCGAGGGTGGCCCAGGCGCCGAAGTCCTTCGGCTGGGTGCGCAGATGGGCCTGGAGCGAGGCGACCCCGGCGTTGAGGTCACCACTGGCGAGCAGCCCGGGCGAGACGGCGGCCGCGGTGGGCCGTGCCGTCCCCGAGTCGTCCCGCGCGGCCCCGATGGCGATGGCGCCACCGGTGAGGGCGACGGCCAACAGGGCTGAGCTCGCGGCCAGTTGCATCGACCGCCACCGTTTGCCGTCCGTACGCGGGGACATGCCCTCTCCTACCTAGCCTGTGTGATGTCGACGTAGCGAAGCGGCGCGACCCGCGCAGTGGGGGATGGTTGAACGCGGGCCGCGCCGGTTGGTGGGGGCGGGGAGCTGCAGGGGTCTCCCCACCCCGGTCAGGAGGAGCGCCCCGAAAGGGGCGCGGGGAACTGCGCGATCAGCCACACACGACCAGCGGTCGCGCGACGGCCCGGCGCAGCCGACTCAGTAGGCGCGCCCCCGACGCCGCCACCACATGAGCCCACCACCGATGAGCAGAACCCCGATCGCACCGGCACCGGCGGACCCGGCGATCAGCGCGGTGTTGTCATCGGTCGAGCCCGCCGCGGGCGACAGCGCGTCGCCCAGCTGGCTGCGCACGTCGTTGCCGCCGCTGACACCCTTGGCCAGCGCGCCGCGCGACCCCTCGGTCGGCAGGGCGACGTACGGGAACGACTTCTCGAACTCCTTGTCGTTCTTGTCGACCGCGTCACCGAGGTCGTTCTTGGAGCCGACGAGTTCGCCCTCGACGACCTGGAGCGAGGCGTCGATCACGTCGTCGGTGAGCCGGCGCCCGTTGGGGAAGCCCGCGGTGTCGCCGTCGAGGACGCCGAGCCGCTTCGGGTGCATCGACGGCTTGATCGAGGTGTTGAGCCGCAGCTCCTCCGACGGCTTCACGTACGGGGGCTGGTTGAGCCCCTTCACGCCCTTGAGGAACACGTCGACGAGGTCGTTGCGCGGCTCGGCCGGCGCCTTGATCTTGTAGATCGCCTCGATGAGCTTCGGCAGCTCGGGGTTGGTGACGTTCTTCAGGAACTGGGCGTCCTGCCAGGGCTCGGACGCGTTGAACTTGTCCTTGTCCTTGAGGGGGTTGACGACCTCGTTGACCAGCGGGTTGCCCAGCCGGGAGACCTGCGAGTAGTAGCCCTGGGCGTTGCGGCGCTGGGTGGTCGACCAGATGCCGACGATCGGCTGGTGCGACGACTCGGTGATCATGTCCGTCGGGACCTGGAGGGCTATGGAGTTGACGTTGTAGCCCTTGAGGGTGTCGTTGCCGACCTCGGAGAGGTTGCCTCCGTAGAGCAGGTCGAAGACGCGCAGGTCCAGGAAGAACGGGTCGTCGGCCTGGCCGGCGAAGGTCTGGGCGCCGTTGGAGAGCTTGTAGATCGCCTGGTGGCGCAGCTTGGCGTAGTCCGGCATGGACGCCTTGCCGACGTTCGACGGCGCGACCGGCACGTCGTCGGCCAGCTTGGTGCGGTGCACGACCTTCTGGTTCTTGAGCTTGATCAGCTCCAGGTCGTAGGTCTGCGTCACGTTCAGGTCGGGGTCGTCCAGGCTCTCGACCGCGCCGGTGTTGTACAGGAACGTCTTCTTGTTCTTGGTGTGCGTCTTGAACGTGTACCGGAACAGCAGTTCGCCCTGGGCGTCACCGTTGTTGTCGATGTGGATGTCGTACTGGGCGTCCTCGGCGAACGGGAAGAAGTTGGGCCCGCCCGCCGGCTCCTCGAAGGGGATCCAGTTCGCGACGATCGTCGTCGTGTCCGGCTTGTCCGGGCTCACGAAGGCGTACACGTCGGTGTTGTCGTACTGCGGGGTCCCCGAGATCAGCGGGGCCTCCCGGTGGCTGGAGGCGGACGCCGCCCCCGGTTCCAGCGTGGCCACGCCGGCGGCTGCGAGCCCCCCGGCTGCCAGCGCACCACAGATGAGGGTCGCAACGCTCCTGCGTCCCGCGCCGCTCTTGGAGTTAGGTGTGGTCATGCCGTCCGTCCTCAGTGCCAACTTGCCTGACGGACGGGTATACGGAGCGGAGGGCCCGATCGGATGGGTCCTCGGCGAAATTTTTCTTTTCCCTTCCTCCACCCGCGTTTTGGGGCCGGTGATCCGTAACCCCATCCGGAGGTGTGTTCGTTGCGAATGCCTGGTGTGACCGGACGGCCCGGCTGCGGCCGCGGAGAGGGGGACCGCGTGGAGGCGGACGAGCTTCTGGTGCTGGTGGCGGGAGGCGACCAGAAGGCATTCGAGCAACTCTACGGACTGGTGTCCGGGCCGGTCTTCGGACTCGTACGACGGGTGCTGCGCGACGTGGCGCAGTCGGAGGAGGTGGCCCAGGAGGTGCTGCTGGAGTGCTGGCGCACCGCGGGCCGCTACGATCCCGGCCGCGGCAGCGCCCTGTCCTGGATCCTCACCCTCGCCCACCGCCGGGCCGTCGACCGGGTGCGCAGCGTCCGGGCGGCCGGCGAGCGCGAGCAGCGCGAGGCCCAGCGCGCCCACCACCCCGCCTTCGACCAGGTGTCGGAGGAGGTCGAGGCGGGCCTGGAGCGCGAGTGGGTGCGCCGCTGCCTGGACCGGTTGACGGCGCTGCAACGCCAGTCCGTCACCCTCGCCTACTACGACGGCTACACGTACCGTGAAGTGGCCGAACGGCTGAAGCTGCCGCTCGGCACGGTCAAGACGCGCATGCGCGACGGACTCACGCGGCTGCGGGACTGCCTGGGAGGAGCCGCATGAGCCTGCTCGACCGTCTGCGCCGCGAGGACCCGCACTCGCTGGCCGCGCCCTACGCCCTCGACGCCCTGGACGCCGACGAGCGGCGCCGCTTCGAGCGGCATCTGAGAAGCTGCGACCGGTGCGCCGCCGAGGTGCGGGCGCTGGCCGAGGACGCCGTCCGGCTCGCCTGGTCGACGGCCGCCCCGCCGCCCGCCGCGCTGCGCGACCGGGTGCTGGCCGCCGTGCGCGCGACCCCGCAGGAGTCCGCCGCGCCGGTGCGTGAGCGCACGGCACAACTCCCGCCGCACGTCTGGGGCACGCAGCCGCCGCCGGGACGCACCCGTGCGCCCCGGCAGCGCCCCCTGTTAGTGCCGTTCGCCACGGCGACCGCCGCGGCGGCCCTCGTCGTCGCCTCCCTCTTCGCCGTCCAGGCGAACCGCACCCAGGACCAGTTGGACGCCTCGCGGGCCCAGGCGCGTGAGATCGCCCACGTTCTCGCCGCCCCGGACGCCCGGGCGACGACCGGCAAGGACGCGCGGGGCCGGAGTATCGGAGTGATCGCTTCCGCATCGACGGGACAGGCCGTCGTCACCCTGAGCGGATACGGCGGCCTGCCGAGCGGCAAGGTGAACCAGCTGTGGCTCATGCGCCCCGGCGCGCAACCGCGCTCCCTCGGGCTCTTCGACGGCGACACGCCCTTGGTCGCGGACGGTCTCGACAAGGCTGCGACATCACTCGCTGTGACCGTCGAGCCCGACGGAGGGTCAGCTCAGCCCACCAGTCAGCCAGTTGTCCAACTCGCCCTGGAATCGGTTGGATTCGGAGAGTGACCGAGGAGGCGTCGTCAACCCCCTTATGGGGAAGGTGAATCCTGTGACCGCGATACACGCGTGCCCCGACGGGGCGATAGGGTTAACCTGCCCGGGCCGGGTGGACTCGTACGGGTGGGGAGTGACATGGATCAGATAACGATGCGCAGCAGGGCGAGGGTCCCTGCGATCACCTGCGGGAGCAGCGCGACCAGCTCGCGGCTCGACCGCCATCTCTCGGTGCTGGCGGGCCCCGCCATACCGCAACGGGAGACGGTCGAGGCCACCTCGCTGATGCGGGAACTGACCGCGCGCGACACCCGGCACAAGACCGGCGACGTCGGTGCCCGGGTGAGCCGTGTCTCGCTGTTCGCGCCCCTGCGCCGCCTGCGCCGTTCGCTGTTCGGCGGACACCGGCACTGAGATCCCCGGGCCCGCGCTCAGGCGGACGCACCGACCCGGCGCAGTGCTGCGATCCTGTCGTCCGTCATCCCCGCGGGCGGCAGCAGTGCTCCGGTGTGCTTCCCGAGCGCGGGCGCATCACCCCGGCGTGCCTCCCCACCGCCCGGCAAGGTGATCGGGGCCCGCTTCTCCCTTCCGGCTGCCCCCGTGACGCGCGTCAGCGCGCGTAGCGCCGTACGGCCAGGGGCACGAACACCGTGAGCAGGACCGCGCACCACGCGAGCGACCCGGCGATCGGATGGGCCACCGGCCAGGCGGCGCCGTCCGGTACGGGCGCGTTGCCGAAGAGGTCGCGCAGCGCCGTCGTCACCGCGCTGATCGGATTCCACTCGGCGAGCGTGCGCAGCCAGCCGGGCAGGTTGTCGGTCGGGATGTAGGCGTTCGACAGCAGCGGCAGCATGAAGGTGGCGCTGCCCAGCTGACCGGCCGCCTCCTCGCTGCGGGTGAGCAGACCGAGGAAGACGCCGATCCAGGCGCAGGCGAAGCGGAACAGCAACAGCAGCGCCACCGCTCCCACCGCGGCGGGCGCCGACCCCTCGACCCGCCAGCCCACCGCGAGGCCCACCAGCAGGAACGGCACCGTCCCGGCCGCCGTCACCAGCAGATCGGCCGCGGTCTGCCCGAGCGGCACCGCCGCCCGGCTCACCGGCAGGGTGCGCAGCCGGTCCGTCACGCCCCGGTGGACGTCCTGGGCCGCCTGGAACATGCCCGTCATGATCCCGTTGGCCGCGGTCGCCACCAGCAGGCCGGACACCAGGAAGGAGCGGTACGCGGCGCCGGGCATCGCCAGCGCGCTGCCGAAGACGTAGCCGAAGAACAGCAGCATGGTGATCGGCATGGTCTGGGTGAGGATCGCCAGCGCCGGGTTGTTGCGCACCCGCAGCAGCTGGCGCCCCAGCATCGCGGTGCCGTCGTGGGCCAGGCCGCTCATGCCGCCACCTCGTCCCTCGCGTCGCCCTGGGTGAGCCGTAGGAAGACCTCGTCCAGGGAGGGTGGCCGGATGCTCGCGTCCAGCAGGGGGACGCCCGCCGCGTCGAGTTCGCGGACCAGGCGGGGGAGCGTGAGGGTGGTGTCCCGGACCAGCGCGCCGGCGGCGTGCCGCTCGGGGTCGAGCGAGGGCCGGGCGCCGGTGAGCCGGTCGAGGACGGCGGCCGCCCTCGGCAGCACCTCCGCGTTCGCGACCACCACGTCGGCGTAGGAGCCGACGATCGCCTTGAGCTGCCGGGGCGAGCCGGTGTGCGCGAGGCGCCCGCGGTCCATCAGGGCGATCTCGTCGGCGAGTCGGTCGGCCTCCTCCAGGTACTGGGTGGTGAGGACGACCGTGGTGCCGTCGCCCTTGAGTTCCCGCACGGCGTCCCAGATGTCGTTGCGGGAGGCCGGGTCCAGGCCGGTCGTCGGCTCGTCGAGGAACAGCACCTCGGGCCGCCGGATCAGGCTCGCGGCGAGGTCGAGCCGACGGCGCGTCCCGCCCGAGTACGTCGACGCGGGCCGGTCGGCGGCCTCGGTGAGCCCGAAGCGCTCCAGCAGTTCGCCCGCCCGTCCGCCGGGGTCGCGCACCCGGTGCAGCCGGGCGAACAGGCGCAGGTTCTGCCGGCCGGTGAGGTCGCCGTCGACCGTCGCGTACTGGCCGGTGACGGCGATCAGGCGCCGTACGGCCGCCGCCTCCCGTACGAGATCGTGCCCCGCGATCCGCGCCGAGCCGGCGTCCGGGCGCAGCAGCGTGGTCAGGACGCGCACCGCCGTGGTCTTGCCCGCCCCGTTCGGGCCGAGGAGGCCGCAGACCGTGCCCGCCGGGACGGCCAGGTCGAGCCCGCGCAGGGCGGCGACCGCGCCGAAGCCCTTCTGCAGGCCCTCACTAAGTACACCGTACGTAGTAGTCATGCGCCGACCATAGCGCACTACGTACGCTGTACGTAACTACGATGGTGGCCGAGGTGATGACCATGGCGGGCCGTGCGGCCGTACCCGAAGTGATCTGGGCCCGGCCCGAGCGGACCGGCCGTGGGCCCAGGCCCGCGTTCACACGCTCCGACATCGCGGCGGCGGCCGTGCGGATCGCCGACGCCGAGGGGCTGGACGCGGTCTCCATGCGGCACGTGGCCGGCGAACTGGGCTGCGGCACGATGTCGCTGTACAACTACGTCCCCCGCAAGGAGGACCTCTACGAGCTGATGGTGGACGCCGTCAGCGGAGAGCACGAGCTGTGGGAGCCCAGCGGGGACTGGCGGGCGGACCTGCTGCGGGTCGGCCGGCAGACACGGGAGCTGATGCACCGGCACCCCTGGCTGCCCAGGCTGATGTCCCCCGTCTACGGCTTCAGCCCCAACGCCCTGCGCTACCTGGAGCACTGCCTGGCGTGCATGGACCCGCTGGACATGACGTACGGCATGAAGATGCAGCTCCTCGGCATGCTCAACGGCGTGGTGACGACCTACGTCGCCACTGAGCTGGCCACCGCCGAACGGGCGCGGGCGCTGCCCTGGTCCGTGGAGGAGGAGAACGCCGTGCGGATGGCCTATCTGGGCAGCCAGATCGCCGGTGGGGCGTATCCGCGCATGGCCGCCGCCTTCGCGGAGGATCCGGGGCCGATCGATCTGGAGGCCGTGTTCGAGATGGCGCTGGAGAGGGTGCTCGACGGCTTCGCGCCCCGGGACCGGGACGTCAGATGAGCGCGAACTGGCCCTCCGGGCCCTCCTCGTGATGGTCCAGGACCGAGGCCGGCCTGCGGGCCGGCTCCGGGACCGGCAGCACGCCCGCCTCGCGCAGCTCCGCCGCCGTGATCGGTGAGGTCACCTTCAACTCCTCGCGCTTCGGGCGCAGTTCGGCCAGGAGCGCCAACACCGTGATCAGTTCGAGGAGTTCCGAGGTCCAGGTCTGCGGCCAGGTCGCCGGGCGGATCGCGGCCAGCGTGCCCGGCTCGGGCTCCGCCGTCCGCACCGCGAACCACCGCTCCAGCACCCGCACCCCGTCCGCCTCGAAGTCCCACGCCTCCGGCGGCACCGGGGAGACCCGGCCCTCGTCCAGATGGAGGGTCTCCTCGTCGCGGTCGTAGCGCAGGGTCAGCGGGCGGGCCGGGAGCGGGGCCCGGACGTACGGGCGGCGGCCGCCGGGCAGCTTGGGCCGGTCGCCGTCACGGCGCATCAGCCACAGCAGCCGGTGGCCCAACGCGACGCCGCGCGCCCAGAGTTCGGCGTCCCCGGTGAGCGGGACGGTGAGGTCGGGGCCGGCCGTCGCGAGGATCCAGGCCAGTACGTCCGGCGGCGTGGGCGCCCGACCGAGGCGGCCGGACAGATGGTCCAGCAGGCCCGGCGTCAGATTCGGCTCCCTGCCGCCCGGGCGCCGGTACAGCGGGCGGACGCGTCCGGGGCGCAGCAGGGGCAGCAGTGCGGTGGCGACCGGCCCGTCCGGTGTCTCGACGAGGAACACCTGCCGCTCGTCCGCCACCCGCCACACCTCCGGGCGGGCCGCGTCGATGAGCCGGTGATCGGGGATCAGCCACTGCTCGTCGAAGGGCCCGTACAGCACCCTGACGGGTTCCGGGCAGGGGCCCGAGGCGCGCAGGAGCCGGTCCGTGCCCGTGGCGTGGCCCGGCAGCTGGGCGACCGCCGAGTGCAGGGTGCGGGCGCGGGTCGGGGCGAACAGGGCCTCGCGGTCCCGCCCGTCGGCCTTCACCAGGGCGTCCCAACGGGCCTTCAGACAAGCCGCGTCGGGAGCTACCGGCCAGGCCCGCCCGAGCCGGACCGGTGCGACGGACCACGGCATGAGGTCCGCGAGAGGCGGAGCGTCGTCGTAGGGCGTCACGCGGGGCATCGTACGACGCCGGTTCGTGACCGCGCCCCGAGAGCCGGCCCGCGGGCTCAGGACGACGCGTCCAGGGTCACGGTGAACGAGAAACGGTCGCCGCGGTAGGAGATGACGGCGACATCCAGCACCCGTCCCTGAGCGTCGTAGGTCACGCCCGTGTAGTGCAGGATCGGGCTGAGCAGCGGCACGTCGAGCAGCCGGGCGGTCTCCGGGTCCGCGAGGCGCGCCTCCACCGTGTCCGTGATGCGGCTGATGGCCGCGCCCACGACGTCCCGCAGGACCTTGGTCATGGGGTGGCGGATCAGGTCGTCGGGGTGGAAGCGGGCGGCCAGTTCGGGGCGGACCCAGTTGCGGGCGTGGTTCGTCGGCTCGCCCGTCTTCTCGTCGCGGCGCAGCCGGTGGTACGTCGCCACCTCGTCGACGTCCGGGAAGTACTCGGCGGCCTCCGGCGGCACCGGCACGGGGCCGTGGTCCAGCAGCTCGGTCGCCATACCCGACTGCTGGGCCACGATCGCGTCCACCGAGCCGAGCAGCCGCACCGGGGCGCCCCGGCGGGCGTCCGGCTCGATGAACGTGCCGCGCCGGCGATGGCGCGTGATCAGCCCCTCGTCCTCCAGCTCCTTCAGCGCCTGCCGCATGGTCAGCACGCTCACGCCGTAGTGGCCCGCCAGCTGCTCCTCGGTCGGCAGCCGCAGCGGATCACGCGGCGAGCGGCCGAGTATCGAGGCGCGCAACGACTGCGACACCTGGTACCAGAGCGGCAGCTTGCGGTTGAGGACGATGGAGTCCGGGGCGAAGGAGGTCACGGGCCATCCGTACCGGGAGGGGATCTTCTAGTGCAAGGGGCGGTAGTGGCGCTCCAGACCCTGCCACACGTCGTCGTAGCGGCGCTGGAGGTGGTCGGCGCCCGCCGCCTGCGGGGTGAGGGTGACCGGCCAGCGCGTCTCGAACATGAACGCCAGCCCGTCGTCGACCTTGTGCGGCTTCAGCTCGGCGGCGCTCGCCCGGTCGAAGGTCTCCCGGTCGGGTCCGTGCGCCGACATCATGTTGTGCAGCGAGCCGCCGCCCGGCACGAAGCCCTCGGCCTTGGCGTCGTAGGCGCCCTCGATCAGGCCCATGTACTCGCTCATCACGTTCCGGTGGAAGTACGGCGGCCGGAAGGTGTCCTCGCCCACCAGCCAGCGCGGCGCGAACACCACGAAGTCCACGCCCGCCAGGCCCGGGGTGTCCGACGGCGCCGTCAGCACCGTGAAGATCGACGGGTCGGGATGGTCGTACGAGATCGTCCCGATGACGTTGAAACGGCGCAGGTCGTACACGTACGGCACGTGGTTGCCGTGCCAGGCGACCACGTCCAGCGGCGAGTGGTCGTAGGTGGCGCCCCAGAGGTTGCCGCAGAACTTGTTGACGACCTCCACCGGGCCCTCGACGTCCTCGTACGCGGCGACGGGCACCCGGAAGTCGCGGGCGTTGGCCAGGCCGTTCGCGCCGATCGGGCCGAGGTCGGGGAGGCGGAAGGGGGCGCCGTAGTTCTCGCAGACATAGCCGCGGGCGGTCGGGCTCTGCCCGCCATCGGACGCAGTGTCGAGGAGGTCGGCGCGGAAGCGGACCCCGCGCGGGATCAGCGCCATCTCGCCCGGCTCCACGGCCAGCAGACCGAACTCCGTGCGCAGCAGCAGGCCGCCCCGCTCGGGGACGATCAGCAGCTCGCCGTCCGCGTCGCTGAAGACGCGGTCCATGGACGCGGTGGCGTGATACAGGTGCACGGCCATGCCCGCCCGCTGGGTGGCGTCCCCGTTGCCGCCGAGGGTCCACAGGCCGGCCAGGAAGTCCGTCCCGGCGGGCGGCTCGGGCAACGGGTTCCAGCGCAGGCGGTTGGGGTCGGGGACCGTCTCCGCGAAGGGCGCGGTGCGGATCGCGCCGTTGTCGATCCGGGTGAACGCCGGATGCGCGGCCGACGGGCGGACGCGGTACAGCCACGAGCGGCGGTTGTGCGCCCTCGGCTCGGTGAACGCCGTGCCGCTGAGCTGCTCCGCGTACAGGCCCAGCGGGGCCCGCTGGGGGGAGTTGCGGCCGTCGGGCAGGGCGCCCGGCACCGCCTCCGAGCTGTGCTCGTTGCCGAACCCGCGAAGGTACGTCAGCCCCTCGGCGGTCTTGCGCGCGTCCCCACGCTCGAACACGCTCGTGCGGGCGGTGCCCCCATCGCTCATCGTCGCTCCCTCGCGTCCGTCCCCGACTGATTCCTATAGGACACCGTAGGATTGCGGTTGCCGCGGGCGCAAGACGTCCGGGCCTCCTCCTCTCGGAGGACGATCACCCGCTCCCGGAACCAGACCCCAGGGGGATCCGCCGGTCGGACCGGTGTTCTACGCTCCCGGGCATGTCGTGGAAGCGCGGACGCCCAGTCGCGCTCGCGGTCTGTGTCCTGCTGCTGACCGGATCCGCGAGCTGCGGCCCCAGCGGTGATGCCCAGGAACGGAAGAACGGGGAGTCGACCGTGCCGGTGGGCAAGCTCCTCGACGACACCGACGCGCAGGGCCGGCACTACCGCGAGGTGGACAAGAAGGCGGCCCCCGAGGTCGGCATCGTGGTCACCCCGGACGCCGACGGCAGCTGGGACACGCGGCTCACCCTGCGCCGCTTCCGCCTCTCACCGCAGGGCACCCCCCAGCGGGCGGTCGCCGGACGCGGCATCGCGCGGCTCTTCGTCGACGACCGGCCCGTGGCCGACCTGCGCACCCCCGCGTACCGCATCCCGGCCGGCTACCTCCCGCACGGCACCCACCACGTCACCGCCCGCCTCTACGCCGACGACGGCACGGTGTGGGCGGCCGACGGCAAGCCGGTGGAGAGCACGGCGGACATCACCGCGTCGGCGGAACAGGCGTCGCCCTCCGGCACGGCCCCGCCCACGAGCACGGCCCGGCCCTCGGCTCCGGCGTCGGCCGCGGTCACGGTCCCGCCGTCGGCCGCCCCGCCCACGGTCACCGTCTCGCCGTCCGCCTCGGCCTCGCCCACCGCCGTGCCCTCCGCGTTGAGTGCACCGGGCACCCTTCCTCGTACAGAAGGGCGAGCTTCACCGGATCCCGGCGGAAAGGCATCATGAAGGCCGTGCCCCATGCGACCACCCTCCGTCGCGCGCCCGTGCAGCGGCGCAGCGCCGAACGGCTGACCAGGATCCTCGACGCCTGCGCCGACCTCCTCGACGAGGTCGGCTACGACGACCTGAGCACCCGCGCCGTCGCCCAGCGCGCCGGCGTCCCCATCGGCTCGGTCTACCGCTTCTTCGGCAACAAACGGCAGATGGCCGACGCCCTCGCCCAGCGCAATCTGGAGCGCTGGTCGGAGCGGGTCACCGAGCGCCTGAAGGACGTGCGGCCGGGCGACTGGCGGACCGTCATGGACGCCGTGCTCGACGAGTACCTGGCGATGAAACGCACCGCGCCCGGCTTCTCCCTCGTCGACTTCGGCAACCAGATACCGGTCGGCGCCCGCCACGCCGAACCCAACACCCGCGTCGCCGACCGCCTCACCGACCTGCTCGCCGGCTACCTCGACCGCGACCCCGACGACGATCTGCGCCGCGCCTTCCTCGTCGCCGTGGAGACCGCCGACACCCTCGTCCACCTGGCCTTCCGGATCGACCCCCAGGGCGACGAGAAGATCATCGAGGAGATGCGGGTGCTACTGCGGGCCTATCTGACCCGGCTGTTGGACTGAGGCCGGCTCCCGGAGTGACTCCAGCGCATGGACTGACCCCGTCGACACCCCCGTTGCTAAGGTGATCCGACCTCGGCCCGGCCACAGGGGGACGCCATGACGCGGGTGGTCTGTATCCACGGTGTCGGTCAACAGCACGCGGGGGAGCACCAGTTGGCCTCCGCCTGGCACGCCGCGCTCGCCGACGGCCTGCGCCGCGCGGACTCCCCGCTCACCCTCGCCCCGGACGACGTGCGCTGCGTCTTCTACGGCGACCTGTTCCGCCCACCCGGCCGCACCCTCGCCTTCGGCGACCCGCCCCTGGACGCGTCCGACGTCGAGGAGGGCTTCGAGACGGAACTGCTCCTCGCCCTGTGGGAGGAGGCGGCCCGCACGGACCCCGCGGTGGTGCCGCCGGACGCCCGCACCCTCGCCCGCACCCCGAACAGGGTTCAGCGCGCCCTCGACGCCCTCAGCCGCTCCCGGTTCTTCGCGGGCCTCGCCCTGCGCGCCCTCGTCCTCGACCTCAAGCAGGTCCGCGCCTACCTGTGCGACCCCGCCGTGCGCGACGCCGTCCAGGCACGGGTCGCGCACGCGGTGGACGAGCGGACCCGGGTGGTCGTCGCGCACTCGCTGGGCAGCGTCGTCGCCTACGAGGCCCTGTGCGCCCACCCGGAGTGGCCCGTGCGCGCCCTGCTGACCGCGGGCTCGCCCCTGGGCATCCGCAACCTGATCTTCGACCGGCTCCGCGCCGGAGAGGGCGGCAAGCCGGGCGACTGGCCGGGCGGCGTCGAGCAGTGGACCAACCTCGCCGACGACGGAGACGTCGTCGCCCTGGTGAAGGACCTGCGCCCGCTCTTCGGCGACCGCGTCCGCTGCCATGTGGTCCACAACGGGGCACGGGCCCACGAGGCGACGCGCTACCTCGACACGGCCGAGGCGGGCCGGGCGGTGACCGATGGACACGGCCCCCTACCCGGCTGAGCCCGCGGTGCCGGACGGCCCGGAAACCGGCCCGGCGCGCCGCTATCTGATCGCGGCCGCCGTCACCGACGTGGCGGCCCACCCTGACGCCGAACGCGCCGAACTCGCCGACGACCTGCGCCGGATCGAGGCACTGTTCCTCGGCGAGCTCGGCTACACGCGGGGCGCCGACATCGGCATCAACCCCACCCGGGAGCGGCTGCGGACCGCCCTGCGCCGCTTCGCCACCGCCCCCGACCGCCGCCCCGACGACCACGTGGTCCTCTACGTCGCCGCCCACGGCGTCATCGACCCCGACACCGGCCTCCACCACCTCCTGCTGCACAACAGCCGGGGCGACGACCTGTACGACACCGCGCTGCCCACGGAGGACCTCGTCGGCGGGCTCTGGCAGGGCACCGCCATCGAGCGGCTGCTCGTGCTGATCGACGCCTGCTACGCGGAGGAGGGCGCCGACAAGGCCCTGCGGGGCGCCCTGGACGCCCGCCGCTTCCGGCCGCCGGTGACCGAGCACGGCAACACCGGCCTGGTGCTGGTCGCCGCGTCCCGCCGCAAGGAGTTCGCTCTCACCGGCGTCCTGTCGGCCGCCTTCGACCGGGCCGTGCGCCGGCACGCCACCGTCGGGAACGCGCCCGCCCACATCGGCCTCGAACAGGTCATGGCGGCCATCAGCGCTGACCCGGAGGTGCCGCCCGCCCAGCGCCCCGTCTGGTCCCTCGCCCACGCCACCGGCGACATCCCCGCCTTCCTGCCCAACCCCCGGCACATCCCCGACTCCGCCGGCCTGAAGCTGGAGGAGATCGACCGGATCGTGGCCCTCGGCGCCCGCGAGCGCGACGCCCGCGACCAGGACATGCGCGGCTTCTTCCTGCCCCGGGCCCGCGGCACCGACGTCCCCACCGAGGAGGTCTGGGACTTCACCGGCCGCCATGCCGCCCTCGGCGACGTCACCACCTGGCTCGACCCGCGCCGCACCGACGAACGGCTCTGCGTGGTCACCGGCGACCCGGGCTCCGGCAAGTCCTCGCTGCTCGGCATGGTCGCGGTGCTGACCGACCCCGAGCGCGCCGACGCCGTCCCCCGCGAGGCGCTGCCCCCCGTGCTGCCCCGCCCCGGGGACGTCGACGTCCGCGTCAACGCCAGCCATCTCTCCACCCGGCAACTGCTCGACGCCCTGTCCGGCGCGGCCGGCTGCGCCGCCGGCTCCCTCGGCGCGCTCTCCGCCCACCTCCAGACCAGGAGCAGACCCCTCGTCGTCCTCCTCGACTCCCTGGACGAGGCCCTCGCACCGCAGGAGGCCGTCGACGAACTCCTCGCCCCGCTCACCGACCCCGAACGCGGGCTCCCGCTGCGCCTGCTGGTCGGCGCCCGCCCGCACATCGCCGCCCGGCTCCCCGCCGACGCCCCGCGCGTCGACCTGGACTCCGACCGGTACGGCGACCCCGACGCCGTCCGCGCGTACACTCGCAAGCTGCTGTGCGCCTCCGGATCGACCCTGCGCCGCGCCGAACCCCACCTCCTCGACGCGATCGCCGAGGCCGTCGCGGACGCCGCCGGCCGCTCCTTCCTGGTCGCCCGTATCACCGCCCGCACTCTGGCCCGGCAGGCGTCTTTGCCGGACCCGTACGACCAGCGGTGGCGCGACGAACTCCCGCGCCTGCCCGGCGAGGCGATGGAACGCGACCTCGTCCAGCGCCTCGGCCCCCTAGCCGCCCGCGCCCGCGACCTCCTCCTGCCGCTCGCCTACGCCCAGGGCGCGGGACTGCCCTGGGCGGGCGTCTGGCCGCGCCTCGCCTCGGCGCTCACCGGCCGGGAGCATGGCGACGAGGACGTCGTGTGGCTGCGGCAGGCGGCCGGGTCGTACGTCGTGGAGAGCGTGGAGGCGGGCGGTTCGGTGTACCGGGTGTACCACCGGGCGCTCATCGAGTACCTGCGGGAGGGACGGGACGCGGAGGCCGTCCAACGGACGATCACGGAGGCCCTGCGGGATGTCGAACACCCTTATGTCCGCCGGTACTTGGCGCTGCACGCGGGGGAGGGCGGGGTGCTCGACGGGCTGGTGCAGGACGCGGGGTTCGTGCTGAGCGCGGAGCCGGCGCGGCTGCTGGCGGCGCTGCCGCGCCTGCGGACCCGGGAGGGCCGGCGGGCCGGGCAGGCGGTGCGGGACCTGGAGGAGGAGTTGCGCCGCCGCGCGGGCGGGGGGCCGGATCCGCAGGCGCGGGCCCGGCTGCGACTGGCGGCGGTGTGCTGGAGGGCGGGGGCGCTGGCCGACTCGTGCGACGAGGGGGACGTACGGCTGCCGTGGCGGGCGCGGTGGGCGGCCTGGAACCCGGAGCAGGGGGAGCGGCGGTACGACGGGATGAGTGTGGGGGTGGGGACCGGGGTGGTGGTGCCCGGCCGGGGCGGGGCGCGGTTCCTGGATCTCGCGCGGCGGAATCCGGTGTGGATCGACCTCGACGACGGCGGCGTGACGCGTGCGAGTCAGAGCGAGAGCCGCTGGATGTCGTCGACGCTGACCACCGTGCCCCAACTTGTGGAGGGCGCAGCCGGGCTGGACATCATGCGGGAACTCGCGCTGGACAAGGACGGCCTGCGGATCACCCGGGGCATTCGCGTGCTGCACCTGTGGGAGGGAAACCGGCGCAGGACATGGGTGTTGTCGCGCTTCCCGGGCGTGGACGGCATGGCGGATTGGGACTTCCCGGAGAGCCCGGAGCAAGTCGTGGTGCTCGCCCCCGGGGGAGGGCCCTCGGCGGTGGCGCTGCGGATGGGGAGCGGCCATCTTCTCGTCCACCAGTTGGAGTCCGACCTTGCCTACCCGCCCCCGGCCCGGCGGGAGAGGAAGTCCCGCCTGAAATGGGAGCTGGAGCTCTGGGAGGAACGGGCGGGCTGGCGGCGATCCAGGCGCCTGTTGGCCCTGTCCCCGGCGGAGACCGGCAAGCGGATCACGGCGTGTGCGGCACCCCGTGGACTGGCCCCTGGGGCGCTCCTGCTGGGGCGCGACGACGGCAGGGCGGAGCACTTCTCACTCGAGTCCGGCACGGTGGCGGAGGTCGTCACCGGCCACGACGGCGCCGTCGAACTCGTCGACCTGGTACCCGGCCACCCCCAGGGCCGGCTGCTGCTGACCGCGGGCGCGGACAACACCGTACGGCTGTCGTCCCTCACCACGGGCGCCCCCGTCAGAATCCTGCTGACGGATCCCGCCCCGATCGCCTCGCTGGCCGTGCACCGCGTCGGACGGCAGTGGATCGTGGCCGTGGTGACCCGGGACGGCCGGCTGCACCGCGTCGACCTCGACACCGGCCGTCCGCTGGGCCTGCCCCGGCGGGTGGACCGGGGCCCGTCCGTTCGGCTGGAGGCCTTCGACCTGGGCCCCACGGCCTGTGTCTCCGTCCAGGGCGACACGCGCGGCCTCCAGCTCTACGACCTGGTCACCGGTGACCGCGTGGGCGGCCAGGTGCTGCCGCACGCGGCGACCGCGCTGTGCCGGGTCGGCGGCACGGTCTGCGTCGGCGGCTCGGACGGCATCGTACGGCTGTGGCCCACCCCGCACGCGGCGGACTCCACGCACGTCACCGCCCACGACAGCCGGGTCCTCGCCGTGGGGGAGATCCGCGGCCCGGGCGGCGCGCCGGCCCTGGTCAGCGTCGGGCAGGACCAGGAGATCCGCTGCTGGGACCTGGTGCGGTCGCACGAACGGTGGCGGCGCAGCGTCCACATCCCGGTGCCCGGACCGCCCGTCTGGTCGTACCCGCTGATGACCTGCGCCGCCGTCGGGCGGACCGCCGACGGCCGGGACTACGCCGCCACCGGCGAGAACGCGGGGCGCGTGCGGATCCTCGTCCTGCACGCCGGACTGCCGGTCGCGGAACAGGAGTTCGCCGTCCCCGACACGATCACCACGCTGACCACCGGCCGGGTGCGGGGCCGCGACGTGCTGGTGGTCGGCACGGGGTCGGGCCGGATCGTCTGCTGGGACGTGGGCGCCGGACGGATGTACAGCTACGGCCCCGACCCCGACGAGGACGTGTGGACCACCGCGCTGGCCCTCGCCCCCGACGGCTCCGGGCGGCTGGCCGTGGGCGGGCTCGACGGGTCCGTGCGCGAGTGGTCGCTGCCGGCCTGCCGTCCCCTCGGCCCGGCCCGCGTCAGGCACCAGGGCGCCGTGCGGGCGCTCGCCCACACCCCCACCGGCCTGGTCAGCGGCGGGATCGACGGCCGGCTGATCGCGTACGACGACGGCTGGGAGCGGCGGATGCCGTGCTCCGTCGCCACGCTGCACCTGACCGAGGGCGGGTTGCTGTGCGGTGACGACCACGGGCACATCTGGTGGGTGCGGGAGGGGCCGGAGGGCCGCCGGGTCGTGGAGGCGCTGGACGGCGTGCGGCCCGTCACCGCTGCCACGCCGCTGCCCGTCGGCCCGCGAGCCGGAGAACCGGCCGTCGTGGTGGGGAGCGGCGACGGTTCCGTCCAGGTCCGGGCGGCGGCCGACGGCACGCTGCTGCGGCGCTTGCGGCCGGTCGGGGAGTCCGAGGTGCTCTGGCTGGGCGTCGTGTCGGGTTCCCGGCCGCGGCTCTACGCCCGCACCGACGACCGGCTGCTGCAGTCCTGGGAGCTCGGCGCCGACGGTCCGCTCGCCTCGACGGGCCGGCCCGTCTTCCTGCCGCTGACCCA
This sequence comes from Streptomyces sp. NPDC032126, assembly GCF_055580085.1. NCBI lineage: Bacteria > Bacillati > Actinomycetota > Actinomycetes > Kitasatosporales > Streptomycetaceae > Streptomyces > Streptomyces sp. NPDC032126. Next base: position 388,530 of record NZ_JBVIMA010000007.1, on the reverse strand, counting down.
CGAACGCGGCGACGCCCTGCCGGGGGTGGTGCCCGACGGCAGCGGGTCGGAGTCCCTGCTGTCGCTCACGGTCGACTGGTCCGGTCATTCCCCGCTCCGCGACCGGCTCCTCGTCCATGACGTCGACCGGGGCCCGCTGACCGAACAGCTGTGTGCCCCCATGGGGAAGGAGAATCGCAACGCCGATGGCCTGCGGGCGGTGCGCTGCGCGGGCAGGCTGCTGGTCCTGCTGCCGCTCGAACCGACGGTGCTGGGCGTGCTCGACACGACGACCCGGCGGTGGGCGATGGTGCGGCTGTCCGAACCCTGGCTCATCGGCGCCTTCGCCCTGCCCGGGTCCGACGGCGAGGACCTGCTGCTGGTCAGCGATGTCGGTGCCACGATCCTGCCGTGGCAGGAGCTGCGGGCCCGCTTCCCGCAGCGGGGCGAACGGCCGCGGCCCGTCCGGCAGTTCCGGTTCCGGGGCGTCCGCTACTGGCACTCGGTCCCCGAACTGCCCGTCACGCCGCACGGGCGGTCGTTCCTGGCGGAGCGCTGCGTCCTCCTGCCCGGCCGCGAGCACTACGTCGTGAGCGACGGGTCGCTGCTCGCCGTCGTCCACGTCCGCACCGGGGAGACCCTCCGCCGCCTCGACCTGCCCTCCCCCTGCACCGCCCTCGCCACCACCCCCCACGGCGAGCTGATCGTCGGCACCGGCAACGGCCCGATCCTCTTCGACCGGCTCTACTGACCCCGCCGCCCCCCTCCCCCTCATCCATACCGGTCGGTATGCTCACCCCACGTACGAGCGCCACCGCCGACGCCCCACCGGGAGGACCCGTGTCCCGCACCGCCCTGCGAATCTGCCCCCTGTGCGAGGCCACCTGCGGGCTGACGCTGACCATCGAGGGGACGGCCGTCACCGGCGCCCGCGGTGACCGTGAGGACGTGTTCAGCAAGGGGTTCATCTGCCCCAAGGGCGCCTCCTTCGGCGCCGTCGACGGGGACCCGGACCGGCTCCGCGCCCCCCTCGTCCGCCGCGACGGCGAACTGCGCGAGGCGACCTGGGAGGAGGCCTTCGACGCGGTGGCCGCCGGCATCCGTCCCGTCGTCGAACGGTACGGACCGCACGCGGTCGGCCTGGTCCTCGGCAACCCCAACGTGCACACCGTGGCCGGCGCCCTCTATCCGCCGGTCCTGATCGCCGGCCTCGGCAGCCGCAGCCTGTTCACCGCCTCCACCGTCGACCAGATGCCCAAGCACGTCTCCAGCGGCCTGCTCTACGGCGACGCCAACGCCATCCCCGTGCCCGACCTGGACCACACCGACCATCTGCTCCTCATCGGCGCCAACCCCCTGGAGTCCAACGGCAGTCTGTGCACCGCGCCCGACTTCCCCGGCAAGCTCAAGGCCCTCAAGGCCCGCGGCGGCACCCTCACGGTGATCGACCCGCGCCGCACCCGCACCGCGAAGCTCGCCGACCGGCACATCGCGATCCGGCCCGGCGGTGACGCCCTGCTGCTCGCCGCGATGGCCCACACCCTCTTCGAGGAAGACCTCGTGGACACCGGCGCGTTGACGCCGCACCTCCAGGGACTCGACGAACTCCGCGACGCCGTACGGGACTTCACCCCGGAGGCGGTGGCCGCCGCCTGTGACGTCGAGGCGCCCCTCATCCGCACCCTCGCCCGCGAACTGGCCGCCGCCCCCACCGCCGCCGTCTACGGCCGCATCGGCAGCTGCACCGTCCCGCACGGCACCCTCGCCAGCTGGCTGGTGGACGTCCTCACCATCCTCACCGGCAACCTCGACCGGCCCGGCGGCGCCCTCTTCCCGCAGGCCGCCACCGACAAGGCACCGCGTCCCGCCGGACCGGGACGCGGCTTCCAGCTCGGCCGCTGGCGGTCCCGGGTCGGGCAACACCCCGAGGCCAAGGGCGAGTTGCCGCTGTCCGTGCTCGCCGAGGAGATCGACACCGCGACGGAGGACGACGAGCCGATCCGGGCGCTGATCGCCGTCGCCGCCAACCCCGTGCTGTCCGCGCCCGACGGCGACCGCCTCGACAAGGCCCTGGACTCCCTCGACTTCATGGTCAGCGTCGACCCGTATCTCAACGAGACCTCGCGCCACGCCGACGTCGTCCTGCCCCCGCCCCCGCCCTCGCAGAGCCCGCACCACGACTTCGCCTTCAACACCCTCGCCGTGCGCAACCAGGTGCGCTACTCCCGCCCGGCCGTCCCACTGGAGCCCGGCCGGATGGCCGAGTCGGAGATCCTCGCCCGGCTCACCCTGGCCGTGACCGGCATGCACGGCGCCGACCCGTCGGCCGTCGACGCGATGGTCATCGACCAGACCCTCGGCAAGGCCGTCCGCGACGAGCACTCGCCCGTGCACGGCCGGGACCCGAAGGAACTCGCCGCCCGGCTGACGGGCGACACCGGCGCCGAGCGCCGACTGGACATGATGCTGCGGCTCGGCCCCTACGGCGACGGCTTCGGCGCACGGCCCGACGGGCTGAGCCTCGCCGAACTGCTCGCCCACCCGCACGGCATCGACCTCGGCCCCCTGCGCCCCCGGCTGCCGCAGCCGCTGAAGACCCGCAGCGGCAAGGTCGAACTCCTGCCGCAGCCGATCGCGGACGACCTGCCCAGGCTCGCGCGCGCCCTGAGCGAGAGCACCGACGGACTCGTCCTCGTCGGCCGCCGTCATCTGCGCTCCAACAACAGCTGGATGCACAACGTCCCCGCCCTCACCGGCGGCACCAACCGCTGCACCCTGCACATCCACCCCGAGGACGCCGAGCGGCTCGGCGTGCGCGACGGGGCCGCCGTACGCGTCAAGGGCGCTGGGGGAGAGGTGACCGCCCCCGCGGAGATCACCGACGGCATCCGGCCGGGCGTGGTGAGCCTGCCGCACGGCTGGGGACACGACCGGCCCGGCACCCGGCTGAGCCACGCCGCCCTCGACCCCGGCGTCAACGTCAACCAGCTCCTCGACGGCAGCCTGCTGGACCCCCTGTCGGGCAACGCGGTGCTCAACGGAGTGCCCGTCGAGGTCAGCGCAACTCTGTGACCTGGAGTTTTGCGCTTATTGCTCGCACGTCAACGTCTTGTTAACCCCGGATGGCGCGACCTAACGTCAACGCACCGCCGACCCCCAGGTGGGATGTTCAAGGGCGAACGTTAGGTATCCACACATGCTGACCATCCTCGGCTTCGCCATGATCGCGACCTTCCTGGTCCTGATCATGCTGAAGAAGATGTCGCCGATCGCGGCGCTCGTGCTCATACCGGCACTCTTCTGTGTCGTCGTGGGCAAGGGCGCCGAGCTCGGCGACTACGTCATCGACGGCGTCACCGGCCTCGCCCCCACCGCGGCGATGCTCATGTTCGCGATCGTCTACTTCGGTGTGATGATCGACGTCGGTCTCTTCGACCCGATCGTTCGGGGCATTCTCAAGTTCTGCAAGGCCGACCCGCTGCGCATCGTCGTCGGCACCGCGGTCCTCGCCGCGATCGTCTCCCTCGACGGCGACGGCTCGACCACCTTCATGATCACCGTCTCGGCGATGTACCCGCTGTACAAGCGCCTGAAGATGAGCCTGGTCGTGATGACCGGTGTCGCCGCCATGGCCAACGGCGTGATGAACACCCTGCCGTGGGGCGGCCCGACCGCCCGCGCCGCGACCGCGCTGAAGCTCGACGCCGGCGACATCTTCGTGCCGATGATCCCGGCCCTGGCGATGGGCCTGCTGTTCGTCTTCGCGCTCTCCTACGTCCTCGGCCGCCGCGAGCGCAAGCGGCTCGGCGTGCTCACGCTGGACGAGGTGCTCGTGGAGGAGACCGAGACGGTGCTGGTGGGCGCGGCGGCCGGCGGCAGCGAGGGCAAGGGCGGCAGCAGCAGCGGCAAGGCCACCGGCGGCTCCGGCTCGGGCACGGACGCCGATGTCCCCTTCGAGGAGGCCGACGACCTCCAGGGTCTCGACCCGCACCGCGCCACCCTGCGCCCCAAGCTCTACTGGTTCAACGCGCTGCTCACGGTCGCCCTGCTCACCGCCATGATCATGGAGTGGCTGCCGATCCCGGTGCTCTTCCTGCTCGGCGCGGCCCTGGCCCTGACCGTCAACTTCCCGCACATCCCGGACCAGAGGGCCCGCCTCGCCGCGCACGCCGAGAACGTCCTCAACGTCTCCGGCATGGTCTTCGCCGCCGCCGTCTTCACCGGAGTGCTCAAGGGCACCGGCATGGTCGACCACATGGCCCGCTGGCTGGTGGACAACATCCCCGACGGCATGGGCCCGCACATGGCCTTCGTCACCGGTGTCCTCAGCATCCCGCTGACGTACTTCATGTCGAACGACGGCTTCTACTTCGGTGTCCTGCCGGTGCTCGCCGAGGCCGGCCAGGCCCACGGCGTCTCCTCGCTGGAGATCGCCCGCGCATCGCTCGTCGGCCAGCCGCTGCACATGTCCAGCCCGCTCGTCCCTGCCGTGTACGTCCTGGTGGGCATGGCCAAGGTCGAGTTCGGCGACCACACCCGGTTCGTCGTGAAGTGGGCCGCGCTCACCTCCCTGGTGGTGCTCGGCGCGGGCATCCTGTTCGGCATCATCTGATCGGCCCTGGAGGGGAATTCATGGCTCGTCATAGCCTTCGCCTTCGCGCAGGGGGCGGTGTCGATGGCCCGGCCCGCCGTCTCCTACCGGGCGCTCGCGCTGGGCGCCGACGAGCGGGCGGTCGGTGTCATCGCCGGTGTGTACGCGCTGCTGCCGCTGTTCGCCGCGGTCCCGCTGGGCCGTCGTACCGACCACGGCCGGTGCGCGCCCCTGCTGCCCGTCGGTGTCGTCCTCATCTCCGGCGGCTGCGCGCTGAGCGGCCTCGCGAACTCCCTGGTGGCGATGGCCGTCTGGAGCGGGGTGATGGGCCTCGGCCACCTCTGCTTCGTCATCGGCGCCCAGTCCCTCGTCGCCCGCCGGTCCGCGCCGCACGAACAGGACCGCGACTTCGGGCACTTCACCATCGGCGCCTCCCTCGGCCAGCTGGCCGGCCCGATCGCGGCCGGCGCCCTGATCGACGGTTCCGACCACGCCGCGAGCAGCGCCCTCGCCCTGCTGACCGCGGGCGCGGGCGGCGCCGTCGCCCTCACGTCCCTGTGGCGCGTCGAACGCCCTACGACGGCCACGTCCCGCACGCCACCGGGTGATCGCGTCCCGGTGAGCCGCATCCTGCGCGCCCGGGGCGTCCCGGCGGGCATCCTCGTCAGCATGTCGGTGCTGTCGGCGACCGACATCCTCACCGCCTACCTTCCGGTCGTCGGCGAGCACCGGGACATCGCCCCGTCGGTGATCGGGCTGCTGCTCAGCCTGCGGGCGGCGGCCTCCGTCGCCTGCCGTCTCGTCCTCACCCCGCTGCTGCGGCTGCTCGGCCGGAGCGCCCTGCTCACCGCGACCTGTCTGGCGGCGGCCGCGCTCTGTGCCGGCATCGCGCTGCCGGTGCCGGTGTGGGTGCTGGCCCTGATGCTCGCGGTCCTCGGCTTCTGCCTCGGCGTCGGTCAGCCGCTGTCGATGACGACGGTCGTCCAGGCGGCGCCCGACGGCCGGGGTCGCGGGGGTGGCCGCGCCCTTCGTGATGCTCGCCGGGTTGCTGCTGCTGTCGTCGGGGGTGGCGCTGCGGTCGCCGGAGCGGCCGGCCGGTGCGTCCGGGCCGGCGCCGAACGCCCCGCGGATGAAGAGGGTGGTGGGCCGGAAGAGGGACAGCTGACGGGTCGTAGGGCGCTGCTCCTGCGATTCGCCGGGCACATATGACAAAGAGTCAGAAGACAAACGATTTGTATGAAAATCGTCTGACTCGGAGGAGTGTGCATGTCCACCATGTCCCTGCCGCGCCGCGCGGCGGCCCCGCTCGCGGCCCTCGTCGCCGTGGGAAGCGTCCTGACCGCCGCGCCCTCGGCCACCGCGGCCCCGGGCGACAACGGCGACGTCAAGATCCACGTGTGGGGCAAGCCGGAGGCCGAGCCGGACAACAACCCGCACGTCTGCCGTTTCTACCTCGACGCCTTCAACTTCGACCCGGGGGAGACGGTCAACTGGAAGATCGAGACCCAGCCCCCGTCCACTGGCGGCACCCCCCGCACCGGCTCCGAGGTCATGGACGCCATGGGCAACGGCAAGACCGACGAGATCAAGGGCCTGCCCGACGGCCACTATCGGCTCACCTGGCTGTCGACGAACGGTCATGGGGCGGGTAAGCACAAGGTGTTCTGGATCGACTGTGCCCCCGGCGGCCCCGGCGGCGGCCCCAACGGCGGTCCGCCCGCCGGTGGTGGCGGCCTCGCCAAGGAGGAGGCGTTCTCGCCGGTCGCCGGTGCCGCCGCCGTCGGTCTCGCCGCGGTCGCGGGGGCGGTCTGGTTCCGGCTCCGCCGCCGCTCGCATGGCGCCGCGTAGACCCACCCGCAGGCCGTGGCACCGGACCCGCGCCTACCGCCTCGCCCGGACGGCGGTCCTGGCCGTCTCCCTGGCGGCGACCGGCGCCTGGTGGTCCCACGCCGAGGACCCCGGGGAAGCGACGATCACCGCTTCCCCGGGCTCCCGGGCCCACACCACGCCCCCGAACACCGCGCCCCCGGCCCAAGCGGCCACGCACCCCGACGGCACGGCCCCGACCCAGAACACCCCGAACCGAGCCGGCCTGGGCACGGGCCTCGCACTGGCGGGCGCGGTGGCCCGACCGACACCCCCGCCAGAAGCATCGGGCGGCGCTGACCCCACGCGGCCCAGCCCACCGGCAACCGCCCGGGCGACCCGGCCGACACCCCCGTCGGGAGCCCCGGACCGCCCCGCCCCCACCGCCCGGGCCCGCACGACGGCCCCCGGCCCCGCCCGGGGCCGCCCCACCCCCCGCCGTCCCCCCGGCCCCCTTCCGCTGCCCCCCTCCCGCGCCGTCCGCCTGACCGTCCCCTATCTCGGGATCGACGCCCCCGTCACCGGGCTTCGGCTCGGTGCGGACCGGCGGTTGCCCGCGCCGCCCGACGACGATCCGAATCTGGCCGGCTGGTACGAGGGGGGCCCGGCGCCCGGGGGTGCCGGGACCGCCGTGGCCGTCGGGCATCTCGACACCGATCACGGGCCCGCCGTCTTCGCCCCCCTGAGCGAGATGAAGCCCGGGCACACGGTCGAGGTCCGCCGCGCGGACGGACGCACCGCCGTCTACACGGTCGACGCCGTGAAGGAGTACGAGAAGGCGCACTTCCCCAGCCGGAAGGTCTACGGCGACCGGGGCCGCCCCGAGCTGCGGCTCATCACCTGCGGCGGCTCCTACGACCGCCGCAAGGGCTACTCCGGCAACATCGTCGTCTACGCCCACCTCACCGCCGTACGACCGCCCCACTCGCACTGAATCGATCCGTCCGCTTTCTCACCTGTCGGACCGGCCGCCCGATTCCCGCTCCGTCCCTTTCCCGGGCGCGCACAGTCCGTTAGCTTCCGTGACTCGCACAGGCCACGTACGACCCGCGAGTGAGCCCGAGGGACGACTCTCATGACACGCGCCATCTCCCTGCACGACGTGAGCAAGGTGTACGCCAAGGGCGTGCGCGTGGTGGACCGGCTCACGCTGGACATCGCACCGGGCGAGTTCCTCGTACTGCTCGGCCCCTCCGGCTGCGGCAAGTCCACCGTGCTGCGCATGATCGCCGGCCTGGAGGAGATCACCGAGGGCGAACTGCTCCTCGACGGCGCCCCGTCGGGCCATCTGATGCCCGCCGAGCGGAACATCGCGATGGTGTTCCAGAACTTCGCCCTCTACCCGAACATGACGAGCCGCGACAACATCGGCTTCCCGCTGCGCATCGAGGCCCCCGGCACCGACCCGCGCGACCGCGTCGACGCCACCGCCCGCATGCTCGGCATCGAGGAACTCCTGCACCGCTTCCCGGCCCAGCTCTCCGGCGGCGAACGCCAGCGCGTCGCCATGGGCCGGGCCATCGCCCGCCGCCCCTCAGCGTTCCTGATGGACGAGCCGCTGTCCAACCTGGACGCCAAGCTCCGCAGCCATCTCAGGGCCGAAATATCCACCCTGACCCGCGCGTTGGGCGTCACCACGGTCTACGTCACCCACGACCAGGCCGAGGCCATGTCCCTCGGCGACCGGGTGGCCGTGCTGCGCGGCGGAGTGCTCCAGCAGATCGACACCCCGCGCTCGGTCTACGCCCTGCCCCGCAACCTCTTCGTCGCCGCCTTCGTCGGCACCCCCCGCATCAATCTGCTGCGCGGGACGGTCCGCGCCCCCCTCGACGGCGCGATGACCATCAGCCTCGGCAAGCAGGCGCTGCGGCTGCCCGAGCCGCTCTCCACGGACCACCGGCTGCTGCGCGTGCAGCAGGGCCGCGAGGTGATCGTCGGACTGCGCTCGGAGGCCGTCCGCGTCGCCGACCCGGCCACCGCCCGGCCCGGCGAGACCCTGATCACCGGTCTGGTGGAGCACGTGGAGTTCCAGGGCCACGAGGTGCTCGCGCACTTCAACACCGGGTCCCGCCCGGCCGTCGTACCCGAACTGGAGGCCCCGCGCCCGGCTCCCGACGCGCCCCGCCGCCGGCGCCGGCGCCCGGAGGGCTCGGTCCTCGACCGGCTCCGGGAACGCGCCGGAAGCCTGCGGGCAGGGCCGGTCGTGGTGCTGGACGAGCCGCAGGAGCAGCCCGTGGCGCCCCCGGAGGGCCGCCTCCCCGGCGATCTGGTCGTGCGCACCACCCCGGACTTCGACCTGCGCCACGGCATGCAGGTCCCCCTCCTGGTGGACCTCGCCCACCTGCTGGTCTTCGACCACTACGGCGACCGCATCTGCCCGACCCCGGCCCGCCTGCCGGACCTGGACGAGTGAACCGTCCGCCCGGGCGGGCCCGCGGCCCGTCGCCACCGGTCCGCTCTGGTGCCGCAAAACTAACGCCGATAGTTTGGGCCCCGGACGACGAGGACCGCCCGGAAGGAACCCGATGAAGGCACACGACGGCATCTACCTCGACGGCGCCTGGCGCCCGGCCGTGAGCCGGGAGGTGATCGACGTCGTCAACCCGGTCGACGAGCAGGTGATCGCCCAGGTCCCGGCGGCCGGCCCGGAGGACGTCGACGCCGCCGTCCGCGCGGCCCGCGCCGCCCTGCCGGCCTGGGCCGCCACACCGCCCGCCGAGCGCGCCGCCCGCCTGGCCGCCCTGCGGGACGTGCTCGCGGCCCGCGCGGAGGAGATCGCCGAGACCGTCACCGCCGAACTCGGCTCCCCCCTGGCCTTCTCCCGGGCGGTCCACGCCGGCGTGCCGATCGCGGTCGCGGGCTCCTACGCCGACCTGGCCGCGACCCATGTCTTCGAGGAGCGGGTCGGCAACTCGACCGTCCTGCACGAGCCGATCGGCGTGGTCGCCGCGATCACCCCCTGGAACTACCCCCTCCACCAGATCGTCGCCAAGGTCGCCCCCGCGCTCGCGGCCGGCTGCACGGTCGTCCTGAAGCCCGCCGAGGACACGCCGCTGGTCGCCCAGCTCTTCGCCGAGGCGGTCCATGAGGCGGGCGTCCCCGCCGGCGTCCTCAACCTGGTCACCGGCCTCGGCCCGGTCGCCGGACAGGCCCTCGCCGGGCACCCCGGCGTCGACCTGGTCTCCTTCACCGGCTCCACGGCCGTCGGCCGGAGCATCGCCGCGACGGCGGGGGCGGCGATCAAGAAGGTCGCCCTCGAACTCGGCGGCAAGTCCGCCAACGTCATCCTGCCGAGCGCCGACCTCGCCCGCGCCGTCAACGTCGGCGTCGCCAACGTGATGTCCAACTCCGGCCAGACGTGCAGCGCCTGGACGCGGATGCTGGTGCACGACGCGCACTACGAGGAGGCGGTCGAGCTGGCACGGGCCGCCGCCGCGAAGTACGGCGACCGCATCGGGCCCCTCGTCAACGCCAAGCAGCGCGACCGGGTGCGCGGTTACATCGACCAGGGCATCGCCGAGGGCGCCCGCCTGGTCACGGGCGGCACCGAACCGCCGTACGAGAAGGGGTACTTCGTCAGCCCGACGGTCTTCGCCGAGGTGACGCCGGAGATGACGATCGCCCAGGAGGAGATCTTCGGCCCCGTCCTGTCGATCCTGCGCTACGCCGACGAGGAGGACGCCCTGCGCATCGCCAACGGCACGGTCTACGGCCTCGCCGGAGCCGTCTGGGCCGGCGACGAGGCCGAGGCCGTCGCCTTCGCCCGCCGCATGGACACCGGGCAGGTCGACATCAACGGCGGCCGCTTCAACCCGCTGGCCCCCTTCGGCGGCTACAAGCAGTCCGGCGTCGGCCGCGAACTCGGCACCCACGGCCTCGCCGAGTACCTCCACACCAAGTCCCTGCAGTTCTAGGAGAGTCGACCCTGATGACCGTACGAGCCGCCGTCCTGACGGCCATCGGTGCCCCGCTGGAGATCACCGAGATCGACCTCCCGGACCCCGGCCCCGGACAGGTCCGTGTCCGCCTCGCCGCCGCCGGCGTCTGCCACTCCGACCTGTCCCTCACCAACGGCACCATGCGCGTGCCGGTCCCGGCCGTCCTGGGCCACGAGGGCGCGGGCACCGTCGTGGCCGTCGGCGAGGGCGTGACCCACGTCGCGCCCGGCGACGGGGTGGTCCTCAACTGGGCCCCGTCCTGCGGCGCGTGCCACGCCTGCTCGCTCGGCGAGGTCTGGCTGTGCGCCAACGCCATGAACGGCGCCGCGAACGTGTACGCCCGCACCACGCGGGGCGTCGACCTCCACCCCGGCCTGAACGTGGCCGCGTTCGCCGAGGAGACCGTCGTCCCGGCCGCCTGCGTCCTGCCCCTGCCGGAGGGCGTCCCCCTCACCGACGCGGCCCTCCTCGGCTGCGCCGTCCTCACGGGCTACGGCGCCGTCCACCACGCGGCGCGCGTCCGCGAGGGCGAGACGGTCGCCGTCTTCGGCGTCGGCGGGGTGGGCCTGGCGACCCTCCAGGCGGCCCGGATCGCGGGCGCGTCGAGGATCGTCGCGGTCGACGTCTCCCCGGAGAAGGAGGAACTGGCCCGCGCGGCGGGCGCCACGGACTACGTCCTCGCCTCCGCGGACACCGCCCGCGAGATCCGCGGCCTCACCGGCAAGCAGGGCGTCGACGTGGCGGTGGAGTGCGTGGGCAGCGCGGTCACCATCCGCACGGCCTGGGAATCGACACGCCGAGGCGGCCGCACGACGGTCGTCGGCATCGGCGGCAAGGACCAACAGGTCACCTTCAACGCCCTGGAGATCTTCCACTGGGGCCGCACCCTGGCGGGCTGCGTCTACGGCAACACGAACCCGGCGGAGGACCTGCCGATCCTGGCCACCCACGTACGCGAGGGCCGCCTGGACCTAACGGCGTTGGTGACGGACCGCATCACCCTGGACGACATCCCAACAGCTTTCGAAAACATGCTGGCAGGCAAGGGCGCGAGAGCCCTGGTGATTTTTTAAAGAGGGGCGAGTGAAACGCGCCCCGAAAGGGGCGCGGGGAACTGCGCGATCAACCACAACGCAGCCGCACCAAACCACCTACCGCAACGCACCCACATCAATCCCCAGCAACTCCCCAAACACCCGCTCCCCGACGGCAGTCACCCGCACCGCCCGCTCGGACCCGATCCGCTCGCACCACCCCACGTCCAGCGCGTGAGCGCACAACGCCGCCCCCGCCACACCGGCGAGGTGAGGACGCCGCTCGGTCCAGTCGAGACAAGCCCGAACCAGCGGCCGCCGCCCCGCGCGCTCAAGGGAGATGCCGACGGCGGCAAACCACCGCAGACCCGCGTCCGTCAACGCGAACCCCGTGTCGTCCCGCAACAGCCCCCGCGAGGCCATCGCATCGGTGACCGCGATACCGAGCCGCCCCGCGAGATGGTCGTAGCAGGTGCGCCCCCGGGCCATGGCCGACCCGGCACTGGACTCCCGCAACGTGCGGGGCCGCCGTACCTCCTCCGGAGCGATCCGCCCGGCGAGATCCTCGACGAGGTGCGCGACCGACGCGTCGGCGAGGCGCACATACCGGTGCCGCCCCTGCCGCTCCTCGCCGAGCAGCCCGCCCGCGACCAGCTTGCCGAGGTGCTCGCTGAGCGTCGACGGGGCGACGCCCGCGTGCCGGGCCAGCTCACCCGCGGTCCAGGCCCGCCCGTCCAGCAGTGCCAGCAGGCACGCGGCCCGTGTCTCGTCGGCGATCAGCCCCGCGAGCCGGGCCAGCCGAGCCGCCTGCGATTCCCTGGTGGTCATGCGTCCCAGGATGGCGCACGGACACTTCGGTTCACGCCGAAGTGTCCGCGGCGGCGCGCTGCTGGTACTGCAGGGCCAGCCCGTCCAGCAGTGCGTCGAGCCCCGTCTCGAAGGCGCGCTCGTCGATCTTCTCCCGCTGTTCGGCGAGCAGGTGGGCCTGGCCGAGGTGGGGATAGTCGGCCGGGTCGTAGGCGCTGGCGTCGTCGACGAAGCCCCGGGCGAAGGAGCCCAGCGCGGAGCCCATGATGAAGTACCGCATCAGCGCGCCGATCGAGGTGGCCTGCGCGGGCGGCCAGCCGGCGTCGACCATCGCGCCGTAGACCGCGTCGGCGAGCCGCAGCGCGGCCGGGCGGCGGCCGGGGCCGCTGGCGAGGACGGGGACGATGTTGGGGTGGTCGCGCAGGGCGCCGCGGTAGGAGACGGCCCAGTCGTGCAGCGCGGTCCGCCAGTCCCGGCCGTCGTCGAACATCGACAGGTCGACCTGCGCGCTCACCGAGTCCGCGACCGCCTCCAGGATCTCGTCCTTGGTGCGGAAGTGGTTGTAGAGCGACGGCCCGCTCACTCCCAGCTCGGCGGCGAGCCGGCGGGTGGAGACGGCCGACAGGCCCTCCGCGTCCACGAGTTCGCGCGCCGTCTCGACGATCCGGTCGGTGCTCAGGAGGGGCTTGCGCGGTCGGGCCATGGCGCACATAGTAGGGCTGCGTCCGGAAACTAGCAGTGCTAATTTAAATGTACGGCTTTCAAGGTCCGTTATCTGTGGGGTGACTCGGCATGAACCTGGAGCTCAGCGAGGAGCAGACCGCCGTACGGCGGCTCGCCCGGGACTTCGTGGAGCGCGAGATCGCCCCTCACTCCGTGGCCTGGGACCGCGCCGAAGAGGTCGACCGCTCGATCGTCAAGAAACTCGGCGAGGTCGGCTTCCTGGGCCTGACCGTCGACGAGGAGTACGGCGGCTCGGGCGGCGACCATCTGGCGTACTGCCTGGTCACGGAGGAGCTCGGACGCGGGGACTCGTCCGTGCGCGGCATCGTCTCCGTCTCGCTCGGGCTGGTCGCCAAGACGATCGCCGCCTGGGGGAGCGAGGAGCAGAAGCGGCACTGGCTGCCGGGCCTCACCTCCGGCGAGCTCGTCGGCTGCTTCGGCCTCACCGAGCCCGGCACCGGCTCGGACGCCGGGAACCTCACCACCCGCGCGGTCCGCGAGGGCGGCGACTTCGTGATCAACGGCAGCAAGATGTTCATCACCAACGGCACCTGGGCCGACGTCGTCCTGCTCTTCGCCCGCTCCACCGACGCCCCCGGCCACAAGGGCGTCTCCGTCTTCCTGGTCCCGGCGGACACCCCGGGCCTGACCCGCCGCCCGATCCACGGCAAGCTCGGCCTGCGCGGCCAGGCCACCGCGGAACTCGTGCTCCAGGACGTCCGCGTGCCCGCGTCCGCGCTGCTCGGCGAGGAGGGCAAGGGTTTCTCGGTGGCCATGTCGGCGCTGGCCAAGGGGCGGATGTCGGTGGCCGCCGGCTGTGTCGGCATAGCGCAGGCCGCCCTGGACGCGGCCGTGCGCCAGGCGGGCGAGCGCGAGCAGTTCGGCAGGACCATCGCCCACCACCAGCTCGTCCAGGAGCTGATCAGCGACATCGCCGTCGACGTGGACGCCGCGCGCCTGCTGACCTGGCGGGTCGCCGACCTCGTCGACCGGGGCCTGCCCTTCGCCGTGGAGTCCTCCAAGGCCAAGCTCTTCGCCTCCGAGGCCGCCGTGCGCGCCGCCAACAACGCCCTCCAGGTCTTCGGCGGCTATGGCTACATCGACGAGTACCCGGCCGGAAAGCTGCTGCGCGACGCCCGTGTGATGACTCTCTACGAGGGCACCACCCAGATCCAGAAGCTGCTCATCGGCCGCTCCCTGACCGGCGTCTCGGCCTTCTGAGCACGTACCCGTCGAGAAGCTCTGCGCCATGCCGTGGGCCGCGCCCCGAAGGGGCCACTAAGCGCTCGCTCACCTTCGGCGGTATGGTGGTGCCCCTGTCGGAGACGAGGAACGGGGCGAGTGATGAGTGCGGCGGAGGAGATCGGCGGCGGAGACGCGCAGCCGTGGGGCGAGGTCACCCCTGACGCGGCCCGGCGACTGCTGATCGCCGCGGTCGAGGCCTTCGCCGAGCGCGGCTACCACGCCACGACGACCCGGGACATCGCGGGCCGCGCCGGGATGAGCCCGGCCGCGCTCTACATCCACTACAAGACCAAGGAAGAGCTGCTCCACCGCATCAGCCGGATCGGCCACGAGAAGGCGCTGGACATCCTGCGCTCGGCGGCCCGGCGCGAGGGCACCGCGACCGAGCGGCTCGCCGACGCGGTCAGCTCCTTCGTCCGCTGGCACGCGGGCGGACGCACCACCGCCCGGGTCGTGCAGTACGAACTCGACTCCCTCGGCCCCGCGGCCCGCGCCGAGATCGTGGGACTGCGCAAGCAGGTCAACGCCGAGGTGCGCGGCATCATCGAGGACGGCGTCGCCACCGGCGAGTTCGACGTGCCCGACGTGCACGGCACGACGCTCGCCGTGCTGTCGCTGTGCATCGACGTCGCCCGCTGGTTCAACGTGAACGGTCCCCGGACGCCCGACGAGGTCGGCGCGCTCTACGCCGACCTCGTGCTGCGGATGGTGGGGGCCAAGTAGCCGCCGCCGGTCAGAGGTAGTACCGGGACACCGACTCCGCGACGCAGACCGGCTTGTCGCCGCCCTCGCGCTCGACCGTGAAGGAGACGGTGACCTGCACACCGCCGGTCACGTCGTCGACGCCGGTGATCGTCGCGGTGGCGCGCAGCCGGGAGCCGACCGGGACGGTGGCGGGGAAGCGGACCTTGTTGGTGCCGTAGTTGACACCCATCTTCGCACCCTCGACGGAGATCAGCTGAGGGCCGAAGAGCGGCAGCAGCGACAGCGTGAGATAGCCGTGGGCGATGGTCGTCCCGAACGGCCCCGCCGCGGCCTTCTCCGGGTCGACGTGGATCCACTGATGGTCGCCCGTGGCCTCGGCGAACAGGTCGATGCGCTTCTGGTCGATCTCCAGCCAGTCGGTGTACCCCAGCTGCTCGCCCACCGCCGACCTCAGTTCGTCGGCGGACCTGAAGATCCTCGGCTCTGCCATGTGTCTCCCCGGCCTCTCGTGCGGTGCCATGCTAAGCGACTGCTTAGCATGCTCGCCCCGGGTTCCCCTGTCAACGGACACGGGGTGTCACACGATCGGTAGGCTTCGAGGGGTGCCCCAGATTCCCGAGAAGATCCACGAGCTCACCGTCGGCCAGCTCTCCGCGCGCAGCGGCGCGGCCGTCTCGGCCCTGCACTTCTATGAGGCCAAGGGCTTGATCAGCAGCCGGCGCACCTCCGGCAACCAGCGGCGCTACGGCCGCGACACCCTGCGCCGGGTCGCCTTCATCCGGGCGGCCCAGCGGGTCGGCATCCCGCTGGCCACGATCCGGGAGGCCCTGGCGGAACTGCCGGAGGAGCGGACCCCGACCCGTGAGGACTGGGCCCGCCTCTCCGAGCGCTGGCGCTCCGAACTGGACGAGCGCATCAGCCAACTCAACCGGCTCCGCGACCACTTGACCGACTGCATCGGCTGCGGCTGCCTGTCGCTGAGCAGTTGTGTCCTGTCCAACCCGGACGACGCCTTCGGCCGGCGGGGCCCGGGCTCCCGCCTGATGGCGGAACACCCCAAGGAGCGCTCCTAGCTCCTGGAACACCCCAAGGAGCGCTTCTGGTATTGACCGCAGCCCTACTCGTACTCGGTCCCACCCTTTCGGGTCAGATACGCCGCGCTCACCGCCTTCGCGATGGCCCGGCCCCCGACCACCGGGCTGTACCGCTCCACGGCCGGCCGGATCACCACGCCCTCCCGCAGATGCAGCTCCCGCCCCGACACGGTCTCGCGCCCGCTCGCGTGCCGCAGGACCGTCTCACTGTCGTACGGCCCCTCGAACACCCGGGGCACCAGCGGCAGTTCGCCGTCCAGCAGCTCCGCGGCGTCCAGCCACCGCACCTCGCCCCCGATCTCCGCCGACACATCGAACACCGCGTACCCCAGCGTGTCCCGCCGTCCGTCCGCGCCGTACGTCAGGTCCTGGACCCCCGCGCCGAACACCTCCCCGAAGATCCCGACCCGCCGCGCCCCCAGCCGTCCGGCCAGCCGCGCCGCGACCTCGGGGACCCCGTGCCCCCGCACGGCCCGCCAGTACAGATTGCGCGGATCCTCCTTCAGCGCCAGCGACTTCGCCCCGAAGCCCTTGGACGAGACGAACACCCGCTCCTCGTCGGCGACATACGTCACCAGGCACGCCGATCCGTGCAGCTTCTCGGTCAGCACCACCGGCTCGCCGGCCGTGAAGACGTCCGGATACCGCTGGATGTTCTCGATGTCGACCCACGGCAGCAGATCGGGCGCGGACTCCACATCCCCGTTCATCGTCGGGGGGATCGGCGGCACCCACTTCGTGATGCCCAGCAGCTCCGCGAAGTCCGTGCCGTCCGCCGCGGCCCGCGCCAGATCGACGTCCGCCAGCGCCTTCGGCCGGCACACGATCCCCTGCGACAGCTCGCCCCGCAGCCGCACCGCCTTCACCCGGTCCGCGTTGCCGCCCGCCAGCCGCCCGGTCAGCCCCAGCTCCTCGATCAGCCCCGCCGGAAGCACGGACTGCTCGGGGATGTACACGGCCACCTCGCCGGTGCGGTAGGCGCCCTTGGCCACGACCGCTCGATACAGGCCCACCTGGGCCAGTTCGAGGGCGTCGGCGTTCGGATGCTCATGGACGGTCAGCACTTCGGCGGTGACGCGCAGCGTCGACATACGGGGCTCCTCCGGGAACTCAGCTCGGTTTCATCGCCCCCACTGTCGCGATCGGATAAGCGCTGGAGCGACCCGATTAGCGGCTGGTAGTGTCGCGCTCTTCGGCCGGCGGCCATCCGCCGCCGCGCACGGAGTTCCGACGGGACCGACTCCCATGACCTCGAAGGCCCTCGCCGCCGCGCTGGCGGACATCGACACCGTCTTCAACGGCTTCGCCAGCCCCCGCGAGACCAACTGCCCGCTGTGCCACGCCCCCGAGCACGCCGCCCACCTGCGCACGCCGTACACCCGTGTGCCCCCCGACGTCGTGGAGATGTACGTCTTCGAGGTGGCCGACCACTTCGACGACCACGCCGCCTCGATGCGCCGGCTGCTGCCGCAGGCCTCGCACGCGCTGGCGGACGGCACGCTGGACGGGGTCGGCTGGGGTGCGCACGGTCTGGTCAAGGCGGACTGGCGGACCTGGCCGGCCGAGCAGGCGGCGGCCATCGACGCGTTCGTGCGCGCCTGGTGGCAGGAGGTCCTCGCGACGCCCGAGCCCGCCTACGCGGTCCATGAGATCTTCGAGCTGTGTAGCGCGATCGCCCGGACCGTGACGCCCTTCCTCGACACCTGGGTCCGCGGCCCGGCGGCGGACGCGCATCTCGTCCCCTGCGTCGAGGAGTGGCTCTACGATCTGCTCTCCGACTACTCGCCGTTCGACTGGTGGCAGAACGACAGCGAGGACGCGGCCGTCGCCGAGCTGCGCGCGTGGCTGATCGGGCCGGGTGCCGCCCGGCTGCGCGCCCAGGGCGAGTCCGATCTCGCCGCCCGCTGCGAACTCCTCGCCCTGCCCTGCGACGAGCGCTGGGTCCATCCGTACTGGGACACCGTCACCGGCTGAGCGGTGGACGTCCGCAGGGGGTGCGGCATCCCCGGCGCACCCCCGCCGTGCTCAGGCCGACATCAGCAGCCGTTCGCGCCGGGCGAACGCCAGCGCCTCGGGCGTCAGCACGGGCCGCGGCACGAGTATCCCGCAGTTCCCGCAGACCGGACCGGAGGACGGCTCATGGTCCAGGTCGTATGTCCACCGCAGCCGTTCGCCGCCGCACACCGGGCAGGCCGCGCCCGGTTCGCGCTCCAGCGCGGCGATCAGCCGGCGCAGTACCTCGGCCAGCGGCTCACGGGGGTGGACCCGCGGGTCGTCGCACCACGCCACACCGAAGCCGCCCCAGGTCAGCCGGTGCCAGTCGTCGACACTGCCCGGCCTGCGCAGCCCGTCGTGCTTCTCCTTCCTGCGGCGCTCGGCGAACTCCACCTCGTAGGCGAGCCACACCGCGCGTGCCTCCTCCAGCTCCTCCAGCGCGGCCACGAGCCGCACCGGGTCGGGGGAGCGGTCCTCCGGGTCGAACCCGGCCCGGGAGCACAGGTGGTCCCAGGTCGCCCGGTGGCCGTAGGGCGCGAAACGCTCAAGGCACTTGCGCAGGGAATAACGCCGCAGGGCCAGATCGCACCGCGGGTCGCGCACCTGTCTCGCCAGACTCCGGAAACCGGCCATCGCCTTGCACCTCCGTCACATCTGCACCTGTACTTCGGTCACTTCGGCGTCGTCGCACATCCTTCGCGCGGCGTCGACGAATAGACGTATCGACAGGCGATTCGGCTCCATCCGATCTCTCCGCGCTTCCGCCGGCCGTGGAGGCCGACTTCGAAAAGTGACGCATGTTCATCTTCAATCCCGGGGATACCGCCGGTAACCTTCCGGCCACCCCCGTCGCTAGGAGCTGACCATGCCTCGGCGAACTCCCCGTACCACACTCGACAGACTGAGAACTCCCGGCGCGTTCCCCGGGTTCCTGAAGACCGCGTCCATATGCGCGCTCATCGCCGGACTTCTGTCCCCGCTCTCCCAGGTCGGCGTCGCCCAGGCCGCGACCTCGAACGACTACTGCGGCGGCCAGTGTTCCGACATCCTCCCGCCCGGTGAGAACGGCAACGCCACCCTCGCGCAGGTCCTGCTCAACCAGGCCTTCGGCACCCAGCCCGACCACGCCGAGGACCAGCTCGGCCCCTACGCCAACCTGGCCAAGGGCTACCCCACCCTCACCAACGCCACCATCAACTCCTTCTTCAACGACGCCTCGTTCGGGGTCGCCTCCGATCAGGTCGCCTCCTCCGAGAAGCCCGCGGGCCGCTCCGACGTGACGATCGTCCGCGACAAGAAGACCGGCGTCCCGCACATCACCGGCACCACGCGGTACGGCACCGAGTTCGGCGCCGGCTACGCCGCGGCCGAGGACCGGCTGTGGCTGATGGACGTCTTCCGCCACGTCGGCCGCGGCCAGCTCACCTCCTTCGCCGGCGGCGCCGCCTCCAACCAGGGCCTGGAGCAGCAGTTCTGGCGCAACGCGCCCTACACCGAGGCCGATCTCCAGGCCCAGATCGACAACGCGGTCGCCGTCAACGGCGCCCGCGGCCAGCAGGCCCTCGCCGACGCCAACGCCTATCTGGCGGGCATCAACGCCTACATCGACGCCTCCGACAGCGGCCGCTACTTCCCCGGCGAGTACGTCCTCACCGGCCACAAGGACTCGATCACCAACGCCGGCACCATCGACCACTTCAAGATCACCGACATGGTGGCGCTCGGCTCGGTCATCGGCGCGCTCTTCGGCTCCGGGGGCGGCGGCGAGGTCAACAACGCGATCTCCCTGCTCGCCGCGCAGGAGAAGTACGGCGTGACACAGGGCACCGCGGTCTGGGAGTCCTTCCGCGAGCGCAATGACCCCGAGGCCGTCCTCACCGTCAACAGCGGCAGCTTCCCGTACGCCACCCGCCCCGCCGACCCGCAGGGCGAGGCACTGCCCGACGCCGGGTCGGTCGTCGAGGAACCCCTGGTCTACGACCGTACGGGCACCGGCGCCACCACGAGCGCGAGCAGGGCCTCCACCACGGCCGCCGCGACCGCCCTCAGCTCCGCCCGGCGCGGGATGTCCAACGCCCTCGTCGTCAGCGGCAAGCACACCGCGAGCGGCCATCCGGTCGCCGTCTTCGGCCCGCAGACCGGCTACTTCGCCCCGCAGCTGCTGATGCTCCAGGAGATCCAGGGCCCGGGCCTGAGCGCCCGCGGCGCCTCCTTCGCCGGCCTGAGCCTGTACGTCGAACTGGGCCGCGGCCAGGACTACTCGTGGAGCGCCACGACCTCCGGCCAGGACATCATCGACTCGTACGCCGTCGAACTCTGCCAGGACGACTACCACTACCTGTACCACGGCACCTGCACGGCCATGGACAAGGTCGAGCAGAAGAACGCCTGGAAGCCGACCACGGCCGACGGCACCGCGGCCGGCTCGTACACCATGCGCGTGTGGCGCACCAAGTACGGGCCCGTCACCCACCGCGCGACCGTCGGGGGCAAGAAGGTCGCCTACACCACCCTGCGCTCCTCCTACCTCCACGAGGCCGACTCGATCATCGGCTTCCAGATGCTCAACGACCCCGACTACGTCAAGGGCCCGGAGAGCTTCCAGAGCGCGGTGCAGCACATCAACTACACCTTCAACTGGTTCTACGCCGACTCCACGCACACCGCGTACTACAACAGCGGCGACAACCCGGTGCGCGCGAGCGGCGTCGACGCCGAGTTCCCGGTGTGGGCGCGGTCCGCGTACGACTGGCGCGGCTGGGACCCGGCGACCAACACGGCCTCCTACACGCCGGCTTCGGAGCACCCCAACTCCATCGACCAGGACTACTACATCTCCTGGAACAACAAGCAGGCCAAGGACTACACGACCGCGCCGTGGGGTGACGGGTCCGTGCACCGCGGCAATCTGCTGGAGGACCGGGTCAAGAAGCTGGTCGCGGCGGGCGGGGTGACCCGCGCGTCGCTCGCCGGGGCGATGGGCGAGGCGGCGCTGGTCGATCTGCGCGCCGAGGACGTCGTACCGGACCTGCTGAAGGTGATCAACAGCTCGACGGTCACCGACACCACGGCGGCGGCCGCCGTGACCAAGCTCCAGACCTGGCTCTCGGCGGGCGGCAGGCGCACCGAGACCTCCGCCGGATCGAAGAAGTACGCCGACGCCGACGCGATCCGCATCCTGGACGCCTGGTGGCCGCTGCTGGTGAAGGCCGAGTTCGAACCGGGCCTCGGCAGCGGTCTCTACACCGCCTTCACCGCCAACCTGCCGATCGACGAGGCCCCGTCGGCCGGCCACGGCCCCACCGGTTCCCACGCCGGCAGTTCCTTCCAGTACGGCTGGTGGAGCTATGTCGACAAGGACATCCGGGCCGTGCTCGGCCAGAACGTCCAGGGGCCGCTCGCCCAGAAGTACTGCGGCGGCGGCAGCCTCAGCGCCTGCCGGGACGCCCTGATCAGCACCCTGAAGACCGCGGCCGGCAAGACCGCCGCCCAGGTCTACCCGGGTGACGACCAGTGCTCGGCGGGCGACCAGTGGTGCGCCGACGCGATCGTCCAGCGCACCCTGGGCGGCATCAAGCACGGCAAGATCAGCTGGCAGAACCGCCCGACCTTCCAGCAGGTGGTGGAGTACACCTCGCACCGGTGAGACCCCCGCGGCGGGCCGGAGTTCAGTGGATCCGGCCCGCCGCCAGAACCACCCGCGCCAGCTCCGGGTGCACGATGTCGCTGTGCGCCCCGGCGGGCGGCCCTCCGCGCCGGACCACCTGCGCGGCATCGACGTTCACACACCCCGACGCCGGCAGGGGGCCGGCCAGCGCCTCGGCGAGGGTCAGCGCGCGGGTGCCCGGCACCGCCTGCACCCCGTCGAAGCCCAGCGCCCCCCACTTGGCGCCCAGCAGCTGCCCCAGCCCGAACTCCGCGACGGCGCCCTGCGCGTCCCCCGCCATCTTCGAGGCCAGCGGATACATGGTCCCCAGCGCCGCGTCGTGCTGCGAGTGGCAGCACACCAGAGGGCCGTCGACCCGGTTCTGCTGGCCGTGCAGCATGCCGCCGGCGCGGGCGTCGTGCGGCAGCCGGGCGGCGAACGCGTAGTGGGAGAAGGCCCCTTGCAGGAGCGTCACCGACTTCACCGCGCGTACGCCCTCCGGCAGTCCCCGCAGCGCGAACGACACCAGCCGGGCGCCGAAGCTGTGCCCGACCAGATGCACCCGCACCCCGGGCGACTGCCGCGCCAGCCCGCCGATCGCCGGCCCCAGCCCCCGCTCGCCGACCGTGCCGGCCCGGCGCTTCATCGCGTAGTACGTCGCCTGCCGCAGGAGTTCCTTCCCGCCGTCCCACGGGTCGGGCAGGCTGAACGTCTCGGCCCCCTCCGGCGTGTGCAGCCCCGCCAGCGCCGCCGCGAACTCCTCGCAGGCCGCCTCGGTCCGCGTGAACATCTCCGGCTCGTCCTGCGGCACCCCCTCGGCGAGGGTGTCGGCCGCGAACTGGGCCTGCGGGCCCGGCGGTACGACGTCCACGAGCAACTGCACCAGACGGCCGAACTCCTCCAACTCACCGTCCACCGGCCGCTGTTCCAGCATCCTGGCGATCTGCTCCACGATCGTCGCCCGGCCGGGGAAGGCCTCCAGCAGGGCGTGCCGGGTGTCCTTGTCGAGGGCCGGCGGGCGGGCCTCCAGGACGGCCACGGAGCGCGGGAAGTCGGGGATCGGCTCGTCGGCGAAGCGCATGGACGGCCAGAGCACGCCCGCGTACCCGAGGCTCGCGTGCGGCGCGAGCGGGGGAAACTGGGCGAAGAAGCGGCTGTAGAGACGGGTGGCGGTCGAGCGGTCGTTGTTCCAGCCGTGGGCGAAGACGATCAGGTCCCGCACGCCCGTCGAGGTGATCCCGGCCAGGAGCCGGTCGCGTTGGCGGCGGTCCACGTCGCCGTCCGCGTCGAAGGTCAGCTCCCAGTAGGGAGTCACGCTCATTGCCGGATCAGCCATGACAGGCCTCCTCGCCCCCGAGTGGTGCGCGATCTGCGGCGCATCGTCCTGCTAACAGGGGGAAATGGCCATACGTCACGGCTCGGGAAGTCACTCTTCCCAGCGACATACCGACTGGTTAGTCTGGCCAGCCAGAGCCGTGTCGTGTCGAAGGAGACCGAGGTGGAAGCCGTGCAGGGTGCTGGAGTGGTCGTCACGGGAGCCGGAGGCGGTATCGGAGCCGCGCTCGCCCGGCGGTTCGCCGCCGAGGGAGCCCGCGTCGTCGTCAATGACCTCGACCCCGACAGGGCCGCGGCCGTCGCCGACGAGATCGGCGGCATAGCCGTCCCCGGCGACGCCTCCCTCGTCGTCGACGCCGCCCGCGACGCCCTCGGCGGCACCATCGACGTCTACTGCGCCAACGCCGGGGTCGGCTCCGGCGGTTCCGAGGCCGCCGACGAGAGCGTCTGGGCGCTGGCCTGGGACGTCAACGTCATGGCCCACGTCCGCGCCGCCCACGTCCTGGTGCCCGAATGGCTGGAGCGGGGCAGTGGACGCTTCGTGTCCACCGTCTCCGCGGCCGGACTGCTCACCATGATCGGCGCCGCCCCCTACAGCGTCACCAAGCACGGCGCCTACGCCTTCGCCGAGTGGCTGTCGCTGACGTACCGGCACCGCGGGATCAAGGTGCACGCGATCTGTCCGCAGGGCGTGCGCACCGACATGCTGGAGGCCAGCGGCAGCGCGGGCGACCTGGTGCTCAGGCCGACCGCGATCGAGCCCGACGACGTGGCGCAGGCCCTGTTCGAGGGCATCGCCAAGGACCGCTTCCTGATCCTGCCGCACCCCGAGGCCGCCGCGTACTACCAGGCCCGGGCCGCCGACCCCGACCGCTGGCTGACCAGCATGAACCACCTCCAGCAGAAGTGGGAGGCCACCGAGTGACCGCCTCCCGGTACGAAGCCCGCCCCTGGCTGGCCCTCCTCGACGACGCCCAGCGCGGCCCGGTCCACCCCCTCGACTCCCTGGTGCACTCGCTGCGCCGGTCCGTCGCCGAGGCGCCCGAGCGGACCTTCCTCGCCTACTTCGACGGACGGCTGACCTACCGCGAGGTGGACGAGCTCAGCGACTCCGTGGCCGGTCATCTGGCCGCACGCGGCCTGGAGCGCGGCGACCGGGTGGCCGTCCTGCTGCAGAACTCCCCGCTGTTCGTCATCGCGCTGCTGGGCGCCTGGAAGGCGGGCGCGATCGTGGTGCCCGTCAACCCGATGTACAAGTCGGGGGAGGTCGGCCACGTCCTGCGGGACGGTGAGGTGGCCGCGCTGATCTGCTCCGACCGGGCCTGGGCGGAGTATCTGCGCGAGACGGCCGCCGACTCGCCCGTGCGGATCGTGCTCACCGGCTGTGAGCGGGACTTCCAGACGCGCGACGACGCGCGCGTGCTCGCCTTCGAGCGGCTGCCGCCGGCCGAGGACGCCGACGACCTCGTCGCCGTGGCCCGCGCCGGCCACCGGGCGCCCGAGGGGCGCGACCTCGCGCCCGCCGACATCGCGCTGATCAGCTACACCTCCGGCACCAGCGGCACCCCCAAGGGCGCCACCAACACGCACGGCAACATCATGGCCAACGTCGAGCGGCAGTGCACCGGACTGCCCCTGCCCGACGCCCCGGTCTACTACGCCCTCGCGCCGCTGTTCCACATCACCGGCATGGTCTGCCAGTTCGGCGCCTGTCTGAACGCCGCGGGGACGCTGGTGCTGACGTACCGCTTCGAGGCGGGCGTCGTCCTGGAGGCCTTCGCCGAGCACCGGCCGCACTACACCGTCGGCCCGTCCACCGCCTTCATGGCCCTCGCCGCCCACCCGGCCGCCACCCCGGACCACTTCGCCTCCTTCGTGAACATCTCCTCGGGCGGCGCGCCGGTGCCGCCGGCCCTGGTGGAGAAGTTCCGGGCGGGCTTCGGGCCGTACATCCGCAACGGCTACGGGCTCACCGAGTGCACCGCGCCCTGCGCCTCCGTGCCGCCCCAGCTGGAGGCGCCCGTCGACCCCGCCTCCGGGACGCTCGCGGTGGGCGTGCCGGGCCCCGACACGGTCGTACGCATCGTCGACGACCTGGGCGAGGAGGTGCCCTTCGGCGAGCAGGGCGAGATCGTCGTGCGCGGGCCGCAGGTCGTGCCCGGGTACTGGCGGCGGCCCGACGCCACCGCCGAGACCTTCCCGGGCGGCGAGCTGCGCACCGGCGACATCGGGTTCATGGACGAGCGGGGCTGGCTCTACGTCGTCGACCGCAAGAAGGACATGATCAACGCCTCGGGCTTCAAGGTGTGGCCGCGCGAGGTCGAGGACGTGCTCTACACCCATCCGGCGGTGCGCGAGGCGGCCGTCGTCGGGGTGCCCGACGGGTACCGCGGGGAGACCGTCAAGGCGTACATCAGCCTGCGGCCGGGCGCCGAGACGGACCCCGCCGCGCTGGCCGCCTACTGCAAGGAGAGACTGGCGGCCTACAAATATCCGCGCCAGGTGGAGATACTGCCCGACTTGCCCAAAACGGCGAGTGGGAAGATCCTCCGTCGGGAACTGCGTTCCCGTGCGGGCGACAGCAAGTAAGGACCGAGGAAGAAGGCAGGTGGCGGCAGTGCCCAGGACGACGGACGGCGCGGGGGCCCCCGTTCCGCAACGGCTTCTCGCCGCTGCCACCCGGCTCTTCGCCGAGCAGGGCTACGACCGCACCTCGGTGCAGGAGATCGTCGAGGCGGCCGGCGTCACCAAAGGGGCGCTCTACCACTACTTCGGCTCCAAGGACGACCTCCTGCACGAGGTGTACGCGCGCGTGCTGCGCGTCCAGCAGGAGCGCCTGGACGCCTTCGCGAACGCCGACGAGCCGATCGAGAAGCGGCTGCGGGACGCGGCGGCGGACGTCGTCGTCACGACCATCGAGAACCTCGACGACGCGTCGATCTTCTTCCGCTCGATGCACCATCTGAGCCCCGAGAAGAACAAGCAGGTCCGCGCCGAGCGCCGGCGCTACCACGAGCGCTTCCGCGCGCTGATCGAGGAGGGTCAGGACGCGGGCGTCTTCTCCACGGCGACCCCCGCCGACCTGGTGGTGGACTACCACTTCGGTTCCGTGCACCACCTGTCGACCTGGTACCGCCCCGACGGCCCGCTCGGCCCGCAGGAGGTCGCCGACCATCTGGCCGACCTGCTCCTGCGGGCCCTGCGGCCCTGAGGCGGGCACCGCCCCGCTACGCCAGGTACTTCTTCAGCTCCCGCCGGGCCAGCGACCGCTGGTGGACCTCGTCCGGGCCGTCGGCGATCATCAACGTGCGCGCCCCGGCGTAGAGTTCGGCCAGCGGGAAGTCCTGGCTGACGCCGCCCGCGCCGTGCAGCTGGATCGCCCGGTCGATGATGTCGACGACCGCGCGGGGCGTGGCGATCTTGATGGCCTGGATCTCGGTGTGGGCGCCCCGGTTGCCGACGGTGTCCATCAGCCAGGCCGTCTTCAGCACCAGCAGCCGCAGCTGCTCGACCGTCACGCGCGCGTCCGCGATCCAGTTGTGCACCACGCCCTGCTGGGCCAGCGCCTTGCCGAAGGCCGTACGGGACACCGCCCGCCGGCACATCAGCTCGATCGCCCGCTCGGCCATGCCGATCAGCCGCATGCAGTGGTGGATACGGCCGGGGCCCAGGCGGGCCTGGGCGATGGCGAAGCCGCCGCCCTCCTCGCCGATCAGGTTCGACACCGGCACGCGCGCGTCGTCGAAGATCACCTCGGCGTGGCCGCCGTGGTAGTGGTCCTCGTAGCCGAAGACCCGCATGGCGCGCTTCACGGTGACGCCCGGGGTGTCGCGCGGGACCAGGACCATGGACTGCTGGCGGCGGATGTCGGCGCCGTCCGGATCTGTCTTGCCCATCACGATGAAGATCGCGCAGTCCGGGTTCATCGCCCCGGAGATGTACCACTTCCGCCCGGTGATGACGTACTCGTCACCCTCCCGCCGGATGTGCGTGGTGATGTTGGTGGCGTCCGAGGAGGCCACGTCCGGCTCGGTCATCGCGAACGCCGAGCGGATCTCGCCGGCGAGCAGCGGCTCCAGCCACTGCTTCTTCTGCCGCTCGTCGGCGAACTGGGCCAGCACCTCCATGTTCCCGGTGTCCGGTGCCGCGCAGTTCAGCGCCGTGGGCGCGAGCTGCGGGGAGCGGCCGGTGATCTCGGCCAGCGGCGCGTACTGGAGGTTGGTCAGCCCGGCACCGTACTCGGCGTCGGGCAGGAAGAGGTTCCACAGGCCCTGCCGGCGCGCCTCGGCCTTCAGTTCCTCGACCACCGCCGGGGTGTCCCACGGCGAGGCCAGCGCGGCGCGCTGCTCCTCCGCGACGGCCTCGGCGGGGTAGACGTACTCGTCCATGAAGGCGAGCAGTTTGGCGCGCAGTTCCTCGGTGCGCGCGTCGAACGCGAAATCCATGGCCGGTCAGCCTTCCTGAAGAGTCGTCAGTCCGTGTTCGATGAAGACCGGGACGAGTTCGCCGATGCGGTCGAAGCCGCGGCCGACCGTCTGACCCAGCGTGTACCGGTAGTGGATGCCCTCCAGGATCACGGCGAGCTTGAACCACGCGAACGCCGTGTACCAGGAGACGGCCGACACGTCCCGCCCCGAGCGCGCGGCGTACCGCTCGATCAGCTCGGCCGGTTCCGGGTGCCCGGGCGCCTCGGCGGTGGTGGAGACGGGGGAGTCGGGCATGCCCAGCGGCATGCTGTACATCACCAGCAGGCCCAGGTCGGTCAGCGGATCGCCGAGCGTCGACATCTCCCAGTCGAGGATCGCCTTGATCCGGTCGTCGGCGCCGATCAGGACGTTGTCCAGCCGGTAGTCGCCGTGGATCACCGTGGGCGCGGGGGAGACGGGGAGCCGCCGGCCGAGCGTCGCGTGCAGCTCGTCGATGCCGGCCAGCTCGCGGTTGCGGGAGGCGTCCAGCTGCTTGCCCCAGCGGCGCAGCTGCCGGTCCAGGAAGCCCTCGGGGCGGCCGAAGTCGCCGAGGCCCACCTCGGCGGGGTCGACGGCGTGCAGCTGGACCAGCGTGTCGACGAGCGACAGCACGGCGTCGCGGGTGCGCTCGGGGCCCAGCGGGGCGAGCTGGCCGGCCGTGCGGTACGGGGTGCCCTCGACGAACTCCATGACGTAGAACGGGGCGCCCAGCACCTCCTCGTCCTCGCACAGCAGGACCGGCGTCGGCACCGGCACGTCCGTCGCGTGCAGGGCGCTGATCACGCGGTGCTCGCGCTTCATGTCGTGCGCGGTGGCCAGCACGTGCCCGAGCGGGGGCCGTCGTACGACCCACTTCGAGGTGCCGTCGGAGACCGCGTACGTGAGGTTGGACCGTCCGCCCTCGATCAGCCGGCCGGTGAGGGGACCGCGCACCAGGCCGGGCCGCTCGCGCTCCAGCAGCGCGCGCAGCCGGTCGAGGTCGAGTCCGGGCGGGTGGTCGTCGGGGCTCATGCGTCGCTCCTACGGACGGGTGAACGGGTCCCGACTCATGATGCCGACCGGTCGGTATGTCGTCCAGTGGGCGGGGCCAACGTGATCGGGGCCACGATAGGCCGACCGCTCCCGCCGCAGAAGCACGCGGCGGGTCTCACAGGACGAGCGCCGCCGCGCACACCGCCATCGCCACCGTGCACAGGACCGCCGCGGTGGCGTGCCGGGCGGGAAGCGCGGCCGGGCGCGGAGTCGCCGCGAGAGCGCGGATACGGTGGTGCGCCACCGCGAGGAACCCGAGCCACAGCGCGCCGCACAGCCCGCACACCACCATCCCCGGGGCCGACGGCCCGCCGTGCAGCGCCGTCTTCACGGCGAACACGGCGGCCACGGTGCTCGTCAGCGTCGTACGGCGCCAGGCGAGCCGGGTGCGCTCCGGCTGCAGCCCGGGATCCCGGTCGCGCGCCCCGCGCCCGCTCATCCCTCCCACCCGACGAGCACGACGACCACCATCACCAGGGCCACCACCGCCACCACCACACTCAGCAGCGCCGGGAACCGCGACGGGGGCAGATCCTCGCCCCGCCGCATCGCCCGCTCACAGCGCACCCAGTGGTTCACCGCGCGCAGCGAGCACAGCACGCCGGCGGCGAGCAGCGCGAGCGCCAGCCCGACCCGCCAGCCCCAGCGCAGGTCCGGCAGGAACTGATCCACCGCGAAACCCCCGCCGATCAGCGCGAGGGCCGTGCGCAGCCAGGCCAGGAAGGTGCGCTCGTTGGCCAGCGAGAAGCGGTAGTCCGGCGTGCTGCCCTCCTGCCGCACCTGCTCCGGCGCGAACCACAGCCGGACGTTCCGCACGAAGTCGATCACGCCGAGGACCCTACCCGGCCGCCCGGAAGCGCCTGAGCCGCTCGTACGCCGCCAGGCCGTCCGGCACCCACTCCCACTCGGGCAGGCGCCGTACGACCTCTCCCTCCGGCAGGAAGTCGTGCCAGGCCACCTCCTCCACCTGGGGGCGGACGGGCAGCTCGCAGCGGACCTCGTAGACGGCCGACCACCAGCTGGCGCCGGACGCGTCCTCGTAGAGGAACTTGAAGAGGAACGTGGGCCTCGGCAGCCCGCTCACGCCGAGCTCCTCCTCGGCCTCGCGCAGGGCCGCGTCGTCGTAGGACTCGCCGGCGCCGACGACTCCGCCGACGAACATGTCGTGCAGGGAGGGGAAGACGAGCTTGGTCGCGGTGCGCCGGTGGACGAAGATCCGGTCCTGGGCGTCGCGCGCCTCGATGAAGACACAGCGATGACGCAGCCGCTCCGCGTACACCCGCCCCCGCGGAAGCCGGTCGACGACCCGGTCCTGCTCGTCGACGATGTCGAGGATCTCGTCAGCTGCGCTCATACACCCCATCCAAGCAGGAGGACACGACGGGCGTCAGTCGGGCTCAGGTGGGGGGCTGGTGCGGCGGCCTCGCGCGATGCGGCTGAGGGGGGCTCGCGTGATGGGGCTGGGGTGGGGCTGTGCTCAATGGGGCTGAGGCCGGGCCCGCGCGCGATGCGGCTGGAGCGGGGGCTTGTGCTCGACGGGGCTGATCCGGGCCCTCGCTCTGTGCGGCTGAGGCCGGGTCCGCGCGCGGTGCGGCTGGTGCGGGGGCTTGTGCTCGACGGGGCTGATCCGGGCCGTCGCTCTGTGCGGCTGAGGCCGGGGCCGCGCGCGGTGGGGCTGAAGGGGGGGCTTGTGCTCGGCGGGGCTGATCCGGGCCCTCGCTCGATGCGGCCGAGGGCTGGCCCTCGTCTCGATGCGGCTGACGCCGGGGTCTTGCTCGACTCCGTGCCTCATGTGGCGGAAAGCCGGTCTTGGCTCAGTTCGGCTGGAGGCGGGGCACTCGCTCCTGGGGGGCCGCGCCCCTCGGCATTGCCGGGTGCAGGCCGAGCAGGACGATGCCGGCGACGATCGCCGCGAGGCCGGCCGCCTCCCAGGCCAGTGCCCCGGTGTCGGTGCGCAGGCGGTCGCCGAGGAAGCCCACGCCGCAGGCGATGCCGGCGAGCGGCTGGGCGGCGGTCAGCGCGGGCAGGGACATCCGCAGCGGCGCCGTCTCGAAGGCGCTCTGCACCAGGACCAGTCCGGTCACCCCGAGCGCCAGCACGGCGTACGGCTGCCACCCGGTGAGCAGCTCCAGCAGGCCGCCCGTGGAGAAGCGCTCCCCGCTGACCCGGGTCAGGGCGTCCTGCACGCCGTAGAGCAGTCCGGCGGCCAGGGCCAGCAGCACCGGGCCCGAGCTGAGCCGCGAGCGCTTGGCGTAGGTGGTGAGCAGGAGCGCCAGGCCGATCATCGCGCCGATGATCACCCAGTGCCGCAGCGGATCGGTGACGGCGTCGCCGCCGCGCGGCTGGCCCGCCATGATGAAGGCGGTCACCCCGCCCGCGAGCAGCGCCAGACCCGCCCAGCCCTGGCGGCCCAGGGTCTGCTTGGTCCGGCGGCGGGAGAGTGCGAGGGCGAACAGCAGGTTCGTCGCCAGCAGTGGCTCCACCAGGGACACCTCGCCCTGGCCGAGCGCGACCGCGCCCAGCGCCATGCCGACCACCATGAGGCCGATGCCGCCGAGCCAGTGCGGGATGCGCATCAGGTCGAGCAGCAGCCGCGGGGAGAGGAAGTCGCCCAGGGGCGCCTTCTGCGCGGCGGCCTGCTGGAGGACGAACCCGAAACCCAGACAGCACGCGGCACTCACGGCGAGAATCAGAACCAGAACCGACACGCTGCGTACCTCGATCATTCGGCCGGGCCACGGGTGCGTAATGGCTGACTGTAGCGCCCCCGCGCCCTCGATGCCCGTGGGAGTACCCAGAAGGGCACTCCTCAGCCATGGTGTGCGGCCGACCCCGCGAAGTCCATGGCGTACGCCACATCGGAGCCGCCGATTCCGCGCCCTCCCCGGGCCGACCTGGGCCGGAGAGGAATCAAGTTTCCTCCGCCGCACGGCACTTGCCGGGTGACATGGTCCAGGGCGCTTGACGCCGAGTGTTGGCTGCGGGTTTGCTGTGCGTGATCGGTCGATCGCGCGCCGACACCGACTTCTGTCATGTCCCCGCGCCCTTCCCCGCCGATGTCCCCCTGTGCCCTGCCCCCGCCACCTCCCCATGTGCCCTGTCCCCTGCCACGTCCTCGCGTCGTGTCCTTCCAGCAGGATGAGGAAGTCCCGCGGTGCCTCCACCCCCGTTCACCCCCGAGTTAGTCGCCGGCGATCCGGACGACGCCCTCGACGACACCGAACTCCGCGCCGCCCGGGCCGCGTTGGCCCAGGGCCGCTGGCAGGTCGCCCGCACCCTGCTCGCCCGCACCGGTGACGACTGGGACCGCCGCGGCCATCGGATCACCGTCCTCGCCGCAGGCCCCCACGCCGTACCCTGGGCCCGCGCATGGCAGCTCGCCGACCCCGGCAGCGCCGACGCCGCCACCCTCCTCGCCCTCGCTCTGGTCCGCCGCGCCTCGCGCGGCCACGAGGAACCAGGCAGGGCCCGCGCCGCCTGCCGCGCCGCCGCAGCGCTCGCCCCCGCCGACCCCACCCCCTGGCTCGGCCTGCTCCTGCTGGAGCCCGACGGCGGCCCGGCCGCGATCCGGCTCTTCGAGGAGATCCGCGCCCGTTGCCGCGACCACCACCAGGCCCACCACCTGATGGTCGCCCGGCTCGCCGAGCGCCGCGCCGCCACCGGCGCGGACCCGCTGCACGAGGTCTACGACTTCGCCGCCTGGGCCGCCGAGAACGCCCCCGCCGACTCCCCGCTCGCCATCCTGCCGGTGGTCGCCCACGCCGAGCGCTACCGCGTCCTGGCCGCCCACGGCTTCGCGCCCGCCGACCCCGCCGCCTCCGGCCACTGGTCCGACGGGCGGTCCCGGGAGGTGATGAAGGCCGCCTTCGACTGGTGGCTGGAGTGGGAGCACGACGGCCACCCGCGCCGCCTGCTCGACCTGAACTTCCTCGCCCACGCCAAGGTCTGCGAGGGGCGGGGCGCCGAGGCCGCCGCCCTCTTCCAGCGCATCGGCGACCACGCCACCGCCGCCCCCTGGTCGTACCCCGACCGCGACCCGGGCACCGCCTTCCGGGAGGCCAGGGCCGCAATCCTGGGCGGCGGCCGCACACGGTGACCGCGGACGCGGCCACGGACACGGCGAAGGTGACGGAAGTCTGACGGATCACCGGGGTCCCTGGCTTCGCGCACCCCCTCGGTGCTCGAATGGACACGTGAACCCCGAACCACCTCAGGAGCGCGGCACCCCCGTCGGCCGCCGCGTCTTCCTGGGCACCCTCGGCCTGGGCGCCCTCGGCGTGCTCACCGCGCCCACGCTGCAACGCGGCATGGAGGCCTTCCTCGGCAACGCCGCCGGCAAGGACCCCACCGGCCTGACCGGACTGCTCCCCAACGGCGGCGGCTTCCGCTACTACTCCGTGGCCTCCTCCGTCCCGCACAAGGACGCCTCGACCTACCGCCTCACCGTCGACGGCCTCGTCGACCACCCCCGCCAGTACACCCTCGCCGATCTCCGGGCCCTGCCGCAGACGCGGCTGGTCAGGGACGTCCAGTGCGTCACCGGCTGGCGGGTCCCCGGCACGCCCTTCGAGGGGGTGCGGCTGTCCACGCTGCTCGACGCGGCCGGCGTGCGGGCGAAGGCGGGCGCGATCCGCTTCACCTGCTTCGACGGCACCTACAGCGAGAGCCTCACCCTCACCCAGGCCCGCCGCGCCGACGTCCTCGTCGCCCTGCGCATGCAGGACAAGGACCTGGGCCACGACCACGGCGGCCCCGTCCGCCTCTACGTGGCGCCCATGTACTTCTACAAGTCCGCCAAGTGGCTCTCCGGCATCACCGTCACCGAGGACGTGCGGCCCGGCTACTGGGAGGACCGCGGCTACGACGTCGACGCCTGGGTGGGCCGGTCGAACGGGCGGGACGATGACCCTACGAGCTGACCCGGCCCCGGCGGCCGAGACCCGGGTCCGGCGGTTCGGCCGCGCGCCGCGCTGGGTCCACCGCACCACCGCGCTCCTCATGGGCGTGTGCGTGGTGACGGCCGCCGTGCTCTACATCCCCGAGTTCGCCCAGCTCGTCGGCCGCCGTGAGCTGGTCGTCCGCGTCCACGAGTGGGCCGGGCTCGCCCTGCCGGTGCCCGCGCTGACCGGCCTCGCCTTCCGTGCCTTCCGCGCCGACCTCGGCCACCTCAACCGCTTCGGCCCGCACGACCGGATCTGGCTGCGGGCGGCCCTGCGCCGGGACAAGCGGCGCGAGGCCCGGCCGGCCGGCAAGTTCAACGCGGGCCAGAAGATCTACGCGTCCTGGATCGCCGGGGCGACGCTGGTGATGCTCGGCACCGGGCTGCTGATGTGGTTCACCCATCTCACCCCGATCAGATGGCGCACCAGCGCGACGTTCGTCCACGACTGGCTGGCCCTGACCGTCGGCATCGTCCTCGCCGGCCACATCGGCATGGCCCTGGGCGACCCGGAGGCCCGCCGGGGAATGCGGACGGGCTGGGTGAGCCAGGCCTGGGCGGACCGCGAGCACCCCCTGTGGCGCCGCTGAGAACCAGGCTCCGGGGGCCCGTCCCACCGGCCTCCCTCACACCCCCCGGTGTTCGCTCAAAACCCTGGCGAGGCGGGCCAGGCCCTCCGTGCCGTGGCCGTGGGCCACCGCGCGGTCCGCCGTGCGCCGCGCCGCGGCGAGGGCGCCCGTGTCGAGGCCGTGGGCGGCGGCCGCCTCGACGAGGTGGCCGAGGGTCGTCGCCGCGGAGGCGATCGTCGAGCGCTCGCCCGGGAAGTCGTCCGCCGCCAGCTGATCCGCGAACCGTGTGACCATCTCCGGCAGCAGCCCGCCGATGCCCACGGCGTACGGGGCGAGGTCGCCCGGCGCGATCCCTTCCGCCTCGGCGAGGGCGAAGGCGTGCGTGACACCGTGCACCGCGACGGCGAACAGGTCGAGCAGCGCGACCTCGTACGCGGCCGCCCGCCCGGGATCCTCGCCCAGATGGACCGCCGTGCCGCCGAGCGCGCCCATCGTCTCCCGCACCGCCTCGTACGCGGCGCGCTCCCCGCCGTACAGCACGGCGGCCGCCGGTGTCCCGATGGCGTCGGTCGGGGTGAGGATCGCGCCGTTCAGCAGGCGGACGCCCCGCCCGGTCGCCCAGTCGGCGAGCGCGCGGGCCCGGGCCGGTCCGCCGCTGGTGAGGTTGACCAGGACCCGGCCCGGCCAGTCGGCGTCCGCGGAGTCGAGAACGGCGCGTACGGCGTCGTAGTCCCGCAGGCAGACGACGACCACCCGCCCGTTCTCCACGGCCCGCGCGACCGAGCCGGCCACGACGGCGCCCCGGCCGGGGAGGTCGCCGGTCCGGCCCGGGGTGCGGTTCCACACGGTCACCGGATGGCCGGCGGTCAGGAAGGCGGAGGCGAGGGCGTGGCCCATCGGGCCGAGGCCGAGGACGGAAACGGGGGTGCGCGCGGCGGAGATCGTCATACGGTGATGCTCGACCCTCACGTCGACGTGAGAGTCAAGTCCCCGCCGCGCCGGGCCACATGAGGAGGCCACCTTGCGTATCGGCGAACTCTCCCGCCGCACCGGAGCCAGCCCGCGCGCCCTGCGCTACTACGAGGAACAGGGGCTGCTCACCCCGGAGCGCCGGCCGAGCGGATACCGGGAGTACGCGGAGCGGGACGTCACCACGGTCCGACGCATCCAGGTGCTGCTGAGCGCCGGCCTCGGCACCTCCGCCATCGCCGAGATCGTGCCCTGCGCCGACGACCAGGACGTCGTCCTGGTCGGCAGGTGCCCCGAGATCCTCGACGGGATCGCGCGGGAGCGGGAGAGGATCACGGCGGCGATCGAGGACCTGACCGCCGCTCGCGACATCCTGGACACCCTGGTGGGGCGCCCGCTTCAGGGTCCTTCCGGGCGCCGGACCACCAGGCGCCCGGCTATATGACCAGGGAGAGCAGCAGGACCAGGCCGCCGGCCGTCACGGAGATGATCGTCTCCATCACCGACCAGGTCTTCAGGTTCTGCCCGACGCTCAGCCCGAAGTACTCCTTGACCAGCCAGAACCCGGCGTCGTTGACATGGCTGAAGAAGAGCGAGCCGGCGCCGATGGCGAGGACCAGCAGGGCCGCGTGGGTGGTCGACATGTCGGCGGCCAGCGGCGCGACCAGACCGGCCGCCGAGACGGTCGCCACGGTCGCCGAACCGGTGGCCAGCCGGATGGCCACGGCGATCAGCCAGGCCAGCAGCAGGGCCGGGATGTTCCAGTCCTGGGAGATGTCCAGGATCATCTGACCCACGCCGGAGTCGATCAGCGTCTGCTTGAAGCCGCCGCCCGCGCCGACGATCAGCAGGATGCCCGCGATGGGCGCGAGCCCCTTCTCGACCAGCGCGGAGATCCGCTCCCTGGAGAAGCCGGCGGGCACGCCCAGCGTGAAGATGCCGACGATCACGGCGGTGAGCAGGGCGATCAGCGGAGAGCCGATCACGTCGAAGACGCGCTGCACGGTGTGCTCTTTGTCGTCCACGACGATGTCGACCAACGCCTTGGACAGCATGAGGACGACGGGGAGGAGGATCGTGGCGAGCGTCGCGCCGAACCCCGGGCGCTTCTCCAGTTCCTCCGAGGGCCGCTGGGGGATCATGCGCTCCGGCGCCTGGACATCCACCCAGCGGGCGGCCACGCGGGAGAACAGGGGGCCGGCGACGACGACCGTCGGGATCGCGACCAGGACGCCGAGCGCCAGCGTGACGCCCAGGTTGGCGCCGACCGCGTCGATCGCGACCAGCGGGCCGGGGTGCGGCGGCACCAGACCGTGCATCACGGAGAGGCCGGCGAGCGCGGGGATGCCGACGCGCATCAGCGAGTAGTTGCCGCGCCGGGCGACCATCAGCACGACCGGGATCAGCAGGACGACACCGACCTCGAAGAACAGCGGCAGGCCGATCACGGAGGCGATGAGGACCATCGCCCACGGCATCGAGCGGCCGCCGGCCTTCGCGAGGATCGTGTCGACGATCTGGTCGGCGCCGCCGGAGTCGGCGAGCAGCTTGCCGAGGATCGCGCCCAGCGCGATCAGCACGCCCACACCGGCGACGGTGGCGCCGAGCCCGGTGGTGAAGCTGGATATCGCCTTGTCGAGCGGCGCCCCGGCGAACGCGCCCAGCGCGAGCGAGCCGATGGTGAGCGCCAGGAAGGCGTGGAGCTTGAACTTGGTGATCAGCAGGACGATGACGGCGATTCCGCCCAGCACGGCGATGCCCAGCTGGGCGTGGCCGGCCGAGGTGATCGGCTCGACGGTGTCCGCTGCCAGCATCTCGACGCTGAGTCTGGTCACGGGGGTTCCCTTGCAGATACGGGGATGGGGAGAGGGGTGCGGGGGGTGGTCTAGCGCGTCGGCTCGGGGAGCTCGCCGAGGGCGCGTACGGCGCGTTCGGTGATCTCCTCCGGGCCGCCCGTGACATCGACGACGACTCCGGCCTCGTCGGCCTGGAGCGGTTCGAGCGTGGCGAACTGGGAGTCGAGCAGCGCGGTCGGCATGAAGTGGCCCTGCCGATGCCCCATCCGGTCCGCGATCAGCTCGCGGGCGCCGGTCAGGTGCACGAACAGCAGCCCGGGCGCGGCGGCCCGCAGCCGGTCCCGGTACGACCGCTTCAGCGCGGAACTGCTGACCACCCCACCGAGCCCCGCCCGGCCGTGCGCCCAGGAGCCGATGGCGTCCAGCCAGGGCCACCGGTCCTCGTCGGTGAGCGGCGTGCCGGCCGACATCTTGGCGATGTTGGCCGGCGGGTGGAAGTCGTCGCCCTCGGCGTACGGGACGCCGAGCCGGGCGGCGAGCAGGGGACCGATGGTGGTCTTGCCGGTGCCCGCGACGCCCATGACCACGACGACATGGGGGGTACTCATCGCTGCCTCGCTGTCTTCGTCGACACGTGATGTCGACGTCACTGAAACCCATTAGGTACGACGAATTCAAGAGCCTGTGATGAATAAGTCTGACTTTTTGTTCGCGTGATCCGCCCCGTACTCTGTGTGCATGACCACTCCGGGCCGGGGTCTGCACGGCCATGTACTGGACACCCTCGGCCCCGCGATCACCGCCGGCGAGTACCCGCCGGGCAGTGTGCTGCGGACCGACGAACTCGCCCAGCGCTTCGAGGTCTCCCGCTCCGTGATGCGCGAGGCCGTGCGGGTCCTGGAGTCCATGCACCTCGTCGAGTCGCGGCGGCGCGTGGGCGTGACGGTGCGCCCCAAGGTCGAGTGGAACGTCTACGACCCGCAGGTCATCCGCTGGCGGCTGGCCGGCGCCGACCGCCCGCACCAGCTGCGCTCACTGACCGTGCTGCGCTCCGCCGTCGAGCCCGTGGCGGCGGGCCTGGCCGCGCGGCACGCCACGGCCGAGCAGTGCGCCGAGCTGACCGAGTGCGCGCTCGGCATGGTCGCCAACTCGCGCGGCCACCGGCTGGACCAGTACCTGATCCACGACGTGGCCTTCCACCGGGTCATCCTCGTCGCGTCCGGCAACGAGATGTTCGCCCGCCTCGGCGACGTCGTCGCGGAGGTGCTGACCGGCCGCACCGAGCACCAGGTGATGTTCGAGGACCCCGACCCGCCGGCCGTCACCCTCCACGTCCAGGTCGCCGAGGCCGTCCGCGAGGGCGACGCGGCCCGCGCGGAACGGCTGACCCGGGAGATCACGACGGGCGCCCTCCAGGAACTGGACATCCTGGCGCCCTGACCACGGCTACGCCTCGGGGAACTCCCCGTCCACGTAGACCCACGCCCCGTCGACCCGCTCGAACCGGCTGACCTCGTGCAGCGAACCGCCCCGGTAGGACGCCCGGAACTCCACCGTGCCGGTCCGATGGAACGCCGTGCCCTCACCGGTCGCGATGATCTCCAGCCCCGTCCACCGCATGCGCGGATCCAGCTCCAGCCGCTCCGGGCGGGTACGCGGATGCCAGGTGCGCAGCAGATAGCCCGCGTCGCCCTTCACGAACGCGCTGTACCGCGACCGCATCAGCGCCTCGGCGGTGGGCGCGGCGACGGCACCGGAGTGGAACCGCCCGCAGCAGGCGTCGTAGGGCTGGGCCAGTCCACAGGGACAGGAACGGGTGCTCATGACGGCCATTCTCCTGGACGACCCGCCCTAGACCGCCGCCCGCGTCTCCGCCGTCGGCAGCGGCGGCAGCGCCGTGCCGTACAACCACGCGTCGAACAGCTCCTCCACCGGCTCCTCGGCGAACCGGGCCACATGGGCCGTGAACGTGGCGGTGGTCACCGCGCCGCCCCGGTGCAGCCCCGCCCAGGCCCGCAGCATGTGGAAGAACCGGTCGTCGCCCAGCGCGCAGCGCAGCGCGTGGATCGTGAGCCCGCCGCGCTCGTACAGCCGGTCGTCGAACATCGACTTGCGGCCGGGATCGGCGATCCGCAGGTCCTGCGGCAGCGTCGACAGCAACCGGTGGGCGACCGTGGCCAGTTGCTGGGCGCTGCGGCCGCCCGCGTGCTCCGACCACAGCCATTCCGCGTACTTGGCGAGCCCCTCGTTCAGCCAGATGTGCCGCCAGTCGGCGATGGACACGCTGTTGCCGAACCACTGGTGCGCCAGCTCGTGCGCCACCAGCCGCTCCGAACCCCGCGCCCCGTCCACATGGTTGGCGCCGAACAGCGACAACGCCTGGGCCTCGACGGGGACATCGAACTCCTCGTCGGCCACGACCACCGCGTACTCGTCGAAGGGGTACGGCCCGAACACCCGCTGGAACAGGTCCATCATCGCGGGCTGCCGAGCGAAGTCCCGGGAGAACTCCGGCAGCAGGTGCGCCGGTATGTGCCCGTGCATCGGCACCCCGCCGAACCCGGGGTCGCCCAGCAGCACCGTCTGGTACTTGCCGATCGCCAGCCCGACCAGATAGGTCGATGTCGGCGCCGCCTGCTCGTACACCCACGTCGTCGTGGACGCCTTCGTCGCCCGGGTCAGCAGCCGGCCGCCCGCCACCACCGAGTACGCCGACGGACAGGTGATCGAGATCAGATACGACGCCTTGTCGGCGGGCCGGTCGTTGCACGGGAACCACGAGGGCGCGCCGATCGGCTGGCTCGCCACCAGCGCGCCGTCCGTCAGCTCCTCCCAGCCGAGCCCGCCCCAGGGGCTGTTGACCGGCTTGGGGTTGCCCGACCAGTTCACCTCGACGGTGAACGCGGCCCCGGCGCGCACCGGCTTCGCGGGCCGCACCCGCAGCTTGCCGCCCCGGTGGGTGTAGTGCGGCTGCCGCCCGTCCACCCGGATCCGGCCGATCTTGAAGTCGGCCAGGTTCAGCTGGAACTCGGCCAGCGGCGCCCGGCCCGCGATGGCGTTGATCCGGGCCGTGCCGGACAGCCGGTTGGGGCCGGGCCGGTAGTCCAGCGTGAGCTCGTAGCGGTGCACCCGGTACCGGGGATCCCCGTGGTCCGGGAAATAGGGGTCCGGACCCGCTGACTGCTGAACTGCCACTTCCCCGTCCGCTCCCTGCGCTGTGCTCGAACCACTGACCGGTGCACCGCCCGCATGCGCCGAGTGGCCCGCGCTCAGGGACGCCATGCCTCGATCGGATTGCCGAGCCAGCGGGTGTCGTCCGGGACGGACTCCGCGGCCATGACGAGCGACGCGGGACCCAGCGTCGTACGGGCCCCGATCGTGCTGCCGGGCAGCACGATCCCGCCAGGGCCCAGCGTGGCGCCCTCACGGAGGACCACAGTATCCGTCCGCAAGATCCGGTCGTGGAAGAGGTGGGTCTGCAGGACACAGCCCCGGTTCACACTCGCCCCGTCCTCCAGCGTCACCAGGTCGCTCTCCGGCAGCCAGTAGCTCTCCAGCCACACACCCCGCCCGACGCGCGCGCCGAGCGCCCGCTGCCAGGCCGTCATCACCGGCGTACCCGGCACCGCGCCGGCCAGCCACGGCACCGCGAGCACCTCCACGAAGGTGTCCGCCAGCTCGTTGCGCCACACGAAGGAGCACCACAGCGGATGCTCCCCGGCGCGGTGCCGCCCCACCAGCAGCCACTTCGCGACGACCGACAGCGCGCACGCGACGACGCCCGCCCCCAGCAGCACGGCGCCGCCGAGCAGCGGCGCCCACACCCCCAGCGCGCCCAGCGCCAGCACGGTCAGCACGGCGAGAGCGGCCGAGCAGAACACCGGCACGATCCTGCACAGTTCCACCAGCCCGCGCGCCCACAGCAGCCGCGCGGGCGGCTCGTACGTACGGCTCTGGTCCCCGTCCGCCGTACTGCGCGGCAGCCTCACCGGCGGCAGGCCCAGATACGAGGTGCCCTTCTTCGCCTTCTTGGGCGCCGCCGACAGCACCCCGACCAGACCGCCGTCCGGCACCCGGCGCCCGGGTGCGGTCATCCCCGAGTTGCCGAGGAAGGCCCGCCGCCCGATCCGCGCCCTGCCCACCCGCACCCAGCCGCCGCCCAGCTCGTACGGCGCGGTCAGCGTGTCGTCGGCCAGGAACGCGCCCTCGCCGACCGTGGTGAGACTGGGCAGCGCGAGCACCGTCGACACCTCGGCGCCCCGCCCGATCCGCATCCCCAGCAGCCGCAGCCACACCGGCGTCACCAGCCCCGCGTACAGCGGGAACAGCGTCTCCCGGGACCGGTCCATCAACTGCGTCACGGACCACGCCTGCCAGGCGATCCGCCCGTGCCCGGGATGCGTGCCCTCGCGCAGCCCCACACTCAGCAGCCGCACGGCGACCAGGATCAGCAGCGCGTACGTCACCCCGTAGGCCAGCGTCGCCGGGACGAGGGCGATCGCGACCCCCGGCAGCGGACGGGAGAGGTCCGCGCACACCCCCGCGACCAGCAGCGCCACGGCGCCCGCGCACACCGGCAGCAGACCGAGTCCCACGCCCGCAGCCCCGTACATGAACCGCCAGAACGTCCGCCGGGGCGGCCGCTCCCGGGGCCAGTTGCGCTTGGCGCGGCCCAGCTTCACCGCCGGGGCGCCCGCCCAGCGCTGCCCGGTCGGGATCTGCCCGGTGACCGCCGAACCCGGCGCCACCTCGGCCCGCTTGCCCACCCGGGCGCCCGGGAACAGCACACTGCGCGTCCCGACGACCGCGTGCGCGCCCACCTTCACCGCGCCGATCTCCAGCCGGTCCCCGTCCAGCCAGTACCCGGACAGGTCCACCTCGGACTCCACGGCGGCGCCCCGGCCCAGCTTGAGCAGCCCGGTCACCGGCGGCAGCGCGTGCAGATCGACATCCGGCCCGACCTTGGCGCCCAGCGCCCGCGCGTACCGCTGGAGCCAGGACCCGGTCAGCGAGGTCGCCCCGCTGACCTCGGCCAGCCGCTCGGCGGCCCACAACCGCAGGTGGACACCGCCGCCGCGCGCGTACCGGCCCGGTCGCACACCCCGCAGCAGCAGCCGCGCCCCGCCCGCGCCGAGCGCGAGCCGCCCCGGCGGGCTGAAGAACAGCAGCGCCCCGGCGCCCACCAGCCACCAGGGGGCCGTCGGCAGCCAGGACCAGGCGGGCAGCAGATTGCCGAGCGCGGCCGCCGCCACGCTCCAGCGCAGCCCCATCAGGGTGAACAGCGGCAGCAGGAAGAGGAGTTGGAGGGCCTGCGCCCGCCGGGGCACCGGCGCCACCGTGCGCCGCGCGGCGTCGTCCCGCACCGACGCCTCCAGCCGCCGCGCCAGCTTGCGCAGGGTCGGCTGCTGGTAGACGTCCAGGACGGCCGCGCTCGGGTAGCGAGTGCGCAGCCGGGTGGTGAGCTGGGCGGCGGCCAGACTGCCGCCGCCGATCGCGAAGAAGTCGTCCGAGGCGCTGCCGACCGGGATGCCGAGGACCTCGGTCCACTGCTCCGCGAGCCACGCCTCCGTGCCGTAGAGCTGCTCCCGCGTCGGCTGCTCCACGCCCTCCAGCGGCCACGGCAGCGCGTTGCGGTCGACCTTCCCGGAGGTGCGGGTGGGCAGGTCGGGCACCGGCGCGAGCAGCGGCACCAGAGCGGCCGGCAGCTCGGCGCGCAGCCGCTCCACGGCGGCCGTGTGGTCCCAGCCGTCCTGGGTGACGACATAGCCGACGAGCAGCTGATTGCCGCTGCGGGCGGTGCGCACGGCGGCGGCCGCCCCGGCGACCCCGGGGAGCGCCTGGAGCGCCGCGTCCACCTCGCCCAGCTCGATCCGCCGCCCGCCCAGCTTGACCTGCTCGTCGGCCCGGCCGAGGAAGACCAGCCCCTCGGGATCGGCCCGCACCAGGTCGCCGCTGCGATACGCCCGCTCCCAGCCGAGGGAGGGCAGCGGCGCGTACTTCTCGGCGTCCTTCTCCGCGTCGAGGTACCGGGCGAGCCCGACGCCCCCGATGACGAGCTGCCCGCTGCCGCCCGGGGCCACGGGCTCCCCGGCCTCGTCGACGACGGCCAGCTCCCAGCCCTTGAGGGGCAGCCCGATGCGGACGGTCTCCTCGCCGCCCATCAGCGCGGCACAGGCCACGACGGTCGCCTCGGTCGGCCCGTAGGTGTTCCACACCTCGCGCCCCTCGGTCACCAGCCGCTGCACCAGCTCGGGCGGGCACGCCTCACCGCCGAAGATCAGCAGCCGTACGTCGCTCAGCGCCTCCGGCTCCCACAGTGCGGCCAGCGTCGGCACCGTCGACACGACGGTGATCTCCTGCTCGACCAGCCACGGCCCGAGATCGGCGCCGCTGCGGACCTGCGACCGCGGCACCGGCACCAGACAGGCCCCGTACCGCCAGGCGAGCCACATCTCCTCGCACGAGGCGTCGAAGGCCACCGACAGCCCGGCCATGATCCGGTCGCCGGGCCCGATCGGCTCGTCGACGAGGAACAGCGCGGCCTCGGCGTCCACGAACGCCGCCGCGCTGCGATGGCTGACGGCGACGCCCTTGGGCTTCCCGGTCGATCCGGAGGTGAAGATGATCCACGCGTCGTGCTCGACGGTGGGCCGGGCGGCGGGCGTCTCGCCGCGGGAGAGGACGGTCAGCTCGTGCCCGGCGCCGACCACGGCCCGTACGTCCGCCTCGCCGAACACCAGCTCGGCCCGCTCGTCGGGGTCCTCGGCGTCCACGGGCACATACGCGGCGCCCGCAGCGAGTACGGCGAGGATGGCGACGTAGAGGTCATTGCTCCCGGACGGCACCCGCACGCCCACCCGGTCCCCGAGCCCGACCCCGCGGGCGCCCAGCCGCCGCCGCAGCCGTTCCACCTCGACGGCCAGTGCGCGGTAGG
The DNA here is from genome assembly GCF_055580085.1 of Streptomyces sp. NPDC032126. Classification (NCBI taxonomy): domain Bacteria; kingdom Bacillati; phylum Actinomycetota; class Actinomycetes; order Kitasatosporales; family Streptomycetaceae; genus Streptomyces; species Streptomyces sp. NPDC032126. The sequence goes on along the minus strand of NZ_JBVIMA010000007.1, from coordinate 344,867 downwards.
TGAGTTGGCGCGTCCCGTCGTCCAGCGCGAGCTCGTCCGGCCACGACCGCACCGACGCCTCGAAGACGTCGACGAGCGTGCGCGGAGAGGCCGCCGGTCCACCGGAGAAACGCGCCACCTCGTATGCGTTCGCACCGATTTCTTCGTCCAGCAGGCCGAGAGCAGTGCCCTCGTGTATGGCGGCCATTCGGTCCTCGCGTCTCGGCTCCGGCTCGGTAACAAACCGGAAATACTAGTACGACGCTAGGTTCGAGGCCGTCGGCTCGCCAGTCGGCACGGCCGTTCGGGGGACGCCGAAGCGCCGAACGGCCGTCCGTGAGCTGGGAGTTCTCCTCACCGGCGAGAGATGCCCCACATCAGAGGGCCACGCGCGACCCCACCCGGATCAGAAGCTGCCGTACGCCGGTCCGACGCCGACGGCGAGCGCCGCGACCACGCCGGCCTCCTCCCCGTCCGAGGTGGAGGTGACCTTCAACTGGAGCTGGATGTCGCCCGAGACCTCGGCCTCGCCGCCGGTCACCGGGTGTGTCTTGAACACGTGCCGCGGCCCGTGACTCGGCCTTGAGCCGCGAACACAGCGCGTCGAGCGCGACACCCCCGACGGCCCGGGCCGCCCCCGAGGCCACGGCGGCCTCCAACGCCGCGACGTCGGGCGCCAGTTCGCAGGCGAGCGGGAAGGCGCCGCCCCACGCCACCTTCAGCGGCCCGTTGATGGACAGTTCGGCGCGGATCGGCGGGGCGGTGCCCGGCTCGACGAGACCGACCAGCCGACTGGAAGCCGCGAACGGCCTCGCACAGTTCGGGGGAGGCCAACCCGTCCCCGATCGCCGGAAGGGCGCCGATCGGGGTACCGCCGGCCGGGAGCCCCACCGCGTCCAGCAGCTCACCGACCTGCTGCTGGTCCGATGGCCGGTTGGGGTACTGCGTGCCCTCGTCGGTCAGCCCGACTGCCTCGCGTGCGCGCGGAGCTCGGCGCCCGCCGTTCCTTCCGCCGGCGCCCTCCCGTTATCGCACGGTGACCTCCGCACCGCATCCGGACCGCACACACGCCGAGGGCCCGACCGGAAACCGGTCGGGCCCTCACTGGTGTCCGAGGGGGGACTTGAACCCCCACGCCCGATAAAGGGCACTAGCACCTCAAGCTAGCGCGTCTGCCATTCCGCCACCCGGACAAGGTGTCTGTCGCGCGGGGTTTCCCTCGCGGCGACGTCGTAAACATTACCAGGCTTTCGAGGGTGGCCGATCACCGGTGACGGCCGGGGCGCTCGCGCGGGCGTGAACGCGGTGTGACGGGCGCGGATCCGTCTTGGGCGGGGCCGCCCGGGGAGGGAGGATGAGGAGGACCCACCAGCAGCGACAGCGGGAGGAATCAGCGTGAGCGAGACCGACTCGGCCAGGCACGTCACCGGCGAGGACGAGGTCGTGGACCTCTGTCGCGAGCTGATCCAGTTCGACACCAGCAACTACGGCGACCACTCCGGCCCCGGCGAGCGCAAGGCGGCCGAGTACGTCGCCGGCAAGCTCGCCGAGGTGGGCCTGGAGCCGAAGATCTTCGAATCCCACCCCGGCCGCGCCTCCACCGTGGCCCGCATCGAGGGCGAGGACCCCTCCCGGCCCGCGCTGCTCATCCACGGCCACCTCGACGTCGTACCGGCGAACGCGACCGACTGGACCCACCACCCCTTCTCCGGCGAGGTCACCGACGGGTGCGTGTGGGGGCGCGGCGCCGTCGACATGAAGGACATGGACGCGATGACGCTGGCGGTCGTGCGGGACCGGCTGCGCAGCGGGCGGCGCCCGCCGCGGGACATCGTGGTCGCGTTCCTCGCCGACGAGGAGGCCGGCGGCGTCTACGGCGCACGCCATCTCGTCGACCACCACCCCGAGCTGTTCGAGGGCGTCACCGAGGCGATCAGCGAGGTCGGCGGCTTCTCGTTCACCGTGAACGAGCAGCGGCGGCTCTATCTGATCCAGACGGCCGAGAAGGGCATGCACTGGATGAGGCTGAAGGTCGCGGGCACGGCCGGGCACGGCTCGATGATCCACCGGGACAACGCCATCACCGAGCTGTCCGAGGCGGTCGCGCGGGTCGGCCGGCACAAGTTCCCGGTGCGGGTCACCAAGACGACCCGGGCCTTCCTCGACGAGCTGGGCGACGCCCTCGGCACCGACCTCGACCCGGAGGACATGGAGTCGACGCTCGCGAGGCTCGGCGGCATCGCCAAGCTCATCGGCGCGACGCTCAGCAACACCGCCAACCCGACCCAGCTGAACGCCGGTTACAAGGTCAACGTCATCCCCGGCGAGGCCACCGCGGGCATCGACGGGCGCTTCCTGCCCGGCCACGAGGAGGAGTTCCTCGCCGACCTCGACCGGCTCCTCGGCCCCCACGTCCAGCGCGAGGACGTGCACTCGGACAAGGCCCTGGAGACCAGCTTCGACGGCGCGCTGGTGGAGGCGATGCAGTCCGCGCTGCTCGCCGAGGACCCGACCGCCAAGGCCATCCCCTACATGCTCTCCGGCGGCACCGACGCCAAGTCCTTCGACGACCTCGGCATCCGCGGCTTCGGCTTCGCCCCGCTGAAGCTGCCGCCGGAGCTGGACTTCGCCGGAATGTTCCACGGCGTCGACGAGCGGGTGCCGGTGGACGGACTGAAGTTCGGGGTGCGCGTGCTCGACCGCTTCATCGACGCGTCCTGAATTCGCCCACTGAAACGAAACTTCACTATTCGCGCGCGTGTACGGGAACGACCTGGAAGAGTGAATGCGACCATAAGCTCGTAGCCCCATTACTCCCTCCTCGTTACTGGTGACGTGATCCGCTCATTGGGATCGCATTGCCAACAAGGAGGAATAATGATCAAGAAGGTCGTCGCTGCTGCGGCTGCCACTGGTGGGCTGGTTCTCGCGGGCGCGGGCCTGGCTGTCGCCGACGCGGGTGCCCAGGGTGCCGCCGTGCACTCCCCGGGTGTCGCTTCCGGCAACGTCGTTCAGGTGCCCGTGCACGTCCCGGTGAACGTCTGCGGCAACACGATCTCGGTGATCGGGCTGCTGAACCCCGCCTTCGGCAACACCTGCGTCAACAACTGACGTACGCCCGCTGAGGGGGTCGTCGACACCGTCGGCCCCGGAGCGCGCGCCATGCGCTCCGGGGCCGGCCGGTATTTCGGCAACGAATTCATATTTTCGAGGGGGATTCAGCAGTGCGACAGATCACGCGCAAGAGCCTTATGACAATGGCGGCGGCGACCGGGGTGATCGCCGCCGCGGGTGGTTACGCCCAGGCGGATTCCGGTGCCATCGGATCCGCATCGGATTCACCGGGCGTGCTCTCCGGAAACACCGTGCAGGCGCCGGTGAACGTCCCCGTGAACGTCTGCGGGAACACCGTCGACGTGGTCGGGGTGCTCAATCCGGCGATGGGTAACTCCTGTGCGAACACAGGGGGATCCGGATCGGGATCCGGTTCCGGTTCCGGAAGCCACGGTGGCTCGGGTGGCGGCTCCGGCGCGCACACCGGCTCAGGGGGCGCGCAGTCCGGCGGGCACACCGGTGACTCGTCCGGCGTCGCCTCCGGCAACCACGTAGAGGTCCCGATCGACGTGCCGGTGAACGTGTGCGGCAACAGCGTCAATGTCATCGGGGCCGGGAACGCGGCGTACGGCGACGACTGCGACAACGGCGGCGGCTCCGGCGGGGGCCACCACGGGACGCAGCCGGGCGGCGGCGGGCACGGGAGCACGCCGGGCGGCCCGGGAGGGCACGGCGGTTCCGGTGATCACGGCGGGCCCGGCAGCCAGGGGCACCCCGGTCAGGAGGGTGTCCACAGCGCGCAGGGCGGACCGGTCGACTCCGGGCGGCCCGGCGCCGGCGGTTCCTCGTCCACCGTCCGGGCGGGCCTCCGGACGGCCGGTCAGCAGGGTGTTTTCGGACAGCTTGCGCACACCGGCGGAGACCTGGAGTACGTCCTGCCGGCCGGCGCGGGCGCGCTGCTCGCGGGCGCGGTCCTCTACCGCAGGGCCCGGCGCTCGGCGTAGCGCCCGGGGAGCGTGCAGGGGCGTGAGGCACGCCTACAGGCGAGAGAGCGGGCCCCGCGCCCTTGCGGGGCCCGCTCGTCGCGGTCATGGCCCGGTCGCCGGGGCGGCCGGGCGCCGTCTCAGCTCACCACGTGGCGCGCACCTGGCGGATGATCCTCCGGCGCAGGCGCACCCTGCGGCTGCCGTCGCGCATCAGGCTCAGACGGTGCAACTCCCAGTGTCCGTACTCGGCATGGTCCGTCAGCAGACGTGTCGCCTCCTTGCGGGAGACCCCGCGAGGCACGTACACGTCGACAAATTCGTATTCCGGCATCGCATCTATTGTGCGGGCTGGGGCCCGGTACGGATAGCGTCTGCACTATGTCTGATGCTGCGCAGCCCACCGCTGCCGAGGTACGCGCCGCCGCCGAGGCGGTCAAGACCGCGCTCGACCGCCACCTGGCGGCGGTCGAACGCCGGTCGGGAGAGGACGACCCGGCCGTCTACGAGGCGTTCAACCAGCTGGCCGCGGCCGCGGAGGCGTACGACGAGCTGCTCTACGACCGCTACGACGAGGTGACCCCCTTCGAGATCCCGGGCGCGGAGGACGCGCTTCCGCCGTACGCGGGCCCCGGGGAACCGAGCGCGCTGAGCGTCCTGATCCGCCGGGACTACGCCGTCGTGGAACCGCAGCGGCTGCTGGCCCAGGCGCAGCGGGTCGAGGAGGCGGACCAGGGCGGCGCGGGCGAGGGCGACGCACGCACCGTGCCCGGGGCACTGGGCGTCCTGTTCGGCGAGTTCGAGGCGGACGAGATCGCCTCCCGGCACAAGGAGTTCGGCCTGGAGGAGGGCGACTCCACGCTGTGGGTACTGGCCACGGACGAGCCGGCCGAGCCGGGGGAGTGGCTGGAGAGCCCCTTCGAGCAGATGGATCCGCAGCGGGTGGTCTGCCGCTTCGACGTGAGCGCGGTCTTCGACGAGGACGTCGATGAGGACGCCGACGAGGCCGAGGACCCCGAGGACGACCCCGAGCTGGACGACGAGCTGGACCTGGAGCCGCTGGACGTCGATCGCTGAGCCGGCGGCGGGTGAGAGGGAGGGCGGCGGCGCTGCGGGCCGCAGGGCCGCCGCCCTCTCGTCGGCCCTATTCCGCCGGCGTCGGTACCAGCGTGCGCAGCAGCAGCGGCAGGCGCGTCGTGCGGGGCTTGGCGGTGACCTCGGCGACCGCTCTCGGCAGGGCCTGCTCCACTCCGTGCACCACGGACAGATGGCGCTCGCCCCGCCCGAAGGCGGTGTACACCCAGGGGCGGGACAGGGTCTGCGCGGCGTCCCCGGGGAGTACCACGACCGCCGCGGGCCAGCGGCCGCCCACCGCCTGGTGCGCGGTCAGCGCCCACCCGTGCCGCACGCACTGCTCGACGCGCTCTCGCGGTACGACGACGGGAGCGCCCGCGCACGACAGGTGCAGCCCGTCGGCGTCGGCCCCCACGACCTGCCCGGGCACCGTACGACCCGGGGCGGGGGAGTAGGCGATCCGGTCGCCGGGGTCGAAGCCGCCGAAGCGGCCGGGACCCGGATTCAGCCGTTCCTTGAGCGCCGCGTTGAGCGCGCGTGTACCGGCCGCGCCGCCATGGCCCGGAGTGATCACCACCGTCTGCTCGGGCGGCACCCCGATCGCCCGGGGCACCGAGTCGGCGACCAGCTGCACGGTCCGGTGCACGGCCTCGCCCGCGTCCCGCACCGGCACGATCACGAGCTCCTTGCCGGGCGCGTCGACCTGGTTCAGCTCGCCGACGCCGATGCCGGAGACGAGCTCGCCGAGCGGGCCGGGATCGGGGGTGCGCGAGGCGATCTGCGGGCAGGCGCGCGCGGCGAGCAGGTCCGCGAAGACCCGGCCCGGACCGGCCGACCACAGCAGCGCCGGATCCCCGCTGAGCACGAGCCGCGCCCCGTCCGGCAGCGACTCCACGATCATCGCCGCGCTCTCCACGTCGAGCTGGGGCGCGTCCAGCAGGACCAGGAGGTCGAGCTCCAGGGCCCCGTCGGCGTCCCGTCCCGGACCTTCGGCGCCGGCGAGGAGACCGGCGACGGTGACGACGGACGGCGTGCCGTCCTCGTCGCCCGTGGCCGCCGCGAACCGGCGCCGCCCGTCCGGTGTGTGGCAGGCGGCGACGGTCCGCAGGCCCAGCGCACGGGCCGCGGTGACCAGCGCCGCCGCTTCCGCGCGGGACGCCTCGCCGCCGGTGTGCAGCACCAGCCCGTGCCCGGCGACGGCACGGATCAGCTCGGCCGCGCTGCCGGAGGCGTCCGCCGCCGCCGGCCCCCAGTCGGGTGAGGTCTCCTTGGACAGGGAGTTGACGATCCGGGCCAGGCCGTCGGCGAGGCTCTCCTCCGCGAGCGCGTACCGCTCCAGGCCGATCAGGACCCGGACCGGGCGGGCCTCCTCGGCGTCGTCCTCGCCGTCCTCACCGGCGGGCGCCGGGTCGGCCGGTCCCTCCTCCAGGGCGTCCTGGAAGGCGAGGGCCTCGCCCTCCGCGAGCGCGCTCTGGACGGCGGCGTCCGCGTCCGGCACGCCCCGCTGGGACAGCGCCGCCGTCAGCGCCGGCAGCTCCAGGGCGGTGTGCCCGGCCAGGGCCGCCTGCTCCAGGAGCCACACGGTGACCGCGCGGCCGCGCCGCTCGTCGTCCGGGCGGCACTCCGCGCCGAGCAGGGCCCGCGCGAACCCGTCGGCCTGCTCCGGACGCACGCCGGGGACGCGCAGCAACTGCCAGGGGTCCGCACGCAGCAGTCCTTCCGCCCCCTCGCCCAGCGCCGAGGCGGCCTGCGGGGCCAGCGCCTCCGGGGCACCGGCCGCGGCCAGCACGCCACGCACGGCGGCGACCGTCTCCGGGGCGGGCGCGGCGGGGGCGACGGCGGCTGCCTCGGCGGCCACCGGCTGCGGGCGCCGGACCGGCTCGGGCGCGGGGCGGCGGGGCGCGGGCGCCGGCTCGGCGAACACGGTGGCCGTCGGCTTCTCACCGCTCTCCACGGCCCGGACGGCGGCCAGCAGATCGGCGGCCTTCCCGCTCAGCTTGGCCCCGCTGGCGATGGGCCCCTGCCGCTCGGCCTTGCGCCGCTCGATCCGTTCCCGCTCGACCCGCTGAGCGGCGAGCTCGGCCTGAGCCTCGGAGAGCCCCGCGTCATCACCGGCCTCCGCGGCACCCTCGACGGCCGACGCCTGTTCGCCTTCGGCGGTGTCTTCGGCGGCCGACTCCTGTTCGCCCTCGGCTGTCGCGGTGGCCTCGTCCTCCCCCTCCGAGCCACTGTCCACCGCCGCGCCCCCCGGCGTCTCCGGTGTCCCCGGCTCCGTGTTCTCCGTGGTCTCCGGTTCCGTGCTCACAGCGTGCTCCAGTCGTGATCGGGATAGCGGTGCACGGGGGCCGACACATCGTCGAGCGCCCGGCAGATCTCGTCAGGAAGACTAAGCGCCTCCACTGACAAAGCCGCCGTGAGCTGCTGCGCGGTGCGCGCGCCGACGATCGGGGCGGCCACACCGGGCCGGTCGCGGACCCAGGCGAGGGCCACCTGGAGCGGAGTCACCGCGAGCCCGTCCGCCGCGGTCGTCACGGCGTCCACGATCCGGCTCGCGGTGTCGTCGAGGTAGGGCTCGACGAACGGGGCGAAGTGGTCGGAGGCGGCACGGGAGTCCGGCGGCAGGGCGTCCCCCCGGTACTTGCCGGTGAGGACGCCCCGGCCGAGCGGGGAGGACGGCAGCAGCCCGATGCCCAGGTCCAGCGCGGCCGGCAACACCTCGCGCTCCACGCCGCGTTGCAGCAGGGAGTACTCCATCTGCGTGCTCGCCAGCCGGGTGCGCGTGCCCGGCGCCGCGAGCTGCCAGGTGGCGGCCTTGGCGAGCTGCCAGCCGCAGAAGTTGGACACGCCCGCGTACCGCGCCCGTCCGCTGGCGACCGCGATGTCGAGGGCCTGGAGAGTCTCCTCCAGCGGGGTGTCCGGGTCGAAGGCGTGCACGTGCCACACGTCGACGTAGTCCGTGCCGAGGCGGGTCAGGGAGGCGTCGAGGGCGGCGAGCAGGTGGCCGCGGGAGCCGTCGAAGCGGCGGTCCGGGTCGGGGACGCTGCCCGCCTTGGTGGAGATGATCAGGTCCCGGCGCGGGACCAGCCCCTCTATGAGGCGTCCGAGCAGATACTCGGCCTCCCCGTCGCCGTACACGTCCGCCGTGTCGACGAGGGTGCCGCCGGCCTCCCAGAACGTCTTCAAGAGGTCCGCGGCGTCATGCTCGTCCGTGTCGCGGCCCCAGGTGAGGGTGCCGAGCCCGATCCGGGACACACGCAGGCCGGTCCGGCCGAGATGCCTCTGCTCCATGGACGCCGAGATTACTGGCCAGAACCGGGCGGTGGGTTGCCTGTGGATAACCGAATTCCGGCCGCGGACTGCGGTTTCGTACGGTCGTCCCCGCCCCATCGCCCTGCCCCGTCGGACACGTGCACGCTAGTGTCTGCCCAACAGCGTCGTTACTGATCAGTAAGGGGATTCGGCCATGCAGCTCGGGATCAACCTCGGCTACTGGGGCGCGGGAATGGACGCGGACAATCTCGCCGTCGCCCAGGAGGCCGACCGCCTCGGCTATGCCGTCTGCTGGGCCGCGGAGGCCTATGGCTCGGACGCGGCGACCGTACTGAGCTGGGTCGCCGCCCAGACCGAGCGCATCGACGTCGGCTCGGCCATCTTCCAGATCCCTGCCCGTCAGCCCGCGATGACCGCGATGACCGCCGCCACCCTCGACTCCCTCTCCGGCGGCCGCTTCCGCCTCGGCCTCGGTGTCTCCGGTCCCCAGGTCTCCGAGGGCTGGTACGGCGTCAAGTTCGACAAGCCGCTGTCGCGCACCCGGGAGTACGTCGAGATCGTCCGCAAGGCGATGACCCGCGAGCGGCTGTCGTACGACGGAGAGCACTGGACGCTGCCGCTGCCCGGCGGCCCGGGCAAGCCGATCAAGCTGACCGTGCACCCGCAGCGCGAGCACATCCCGCTGTACATCGCCGCGATCGGCCCGAAGAACCTGGAGCAGACCGGCGAGATCGCCGACGGCGCCCTGGTGATCTTCCCCTCCGCCGAGCACCTGGAGGAGACCACCGTCCGGCATCTGCGCGCCGGCCGCGAGAAGGCGGGCAAGACACTCGACGGGTTCGACATCTGCCCGACGCTGCCGCTGGCCGTCGGCGAGGACAAGGACGTGACCGCGCTCGCCGACACGTTCCGTCCGTACACCGCGCTGTACGTCGGCGGCATGGGCAGTGCCAAGCAGAACTTCTACAACCGGCTCGCCCAGCGCATGGGCTTCGAGGCGGCGGCCGCCGAGGTCCAGGACAAGTACCTCTCCGGCGACAAGCAGGGCGCCGCGGCCGCGATCCCGCACGACCTGATCGACAAGACCACGCTGCTGGGGTCCGTGGACCGCATCGCGGACCGGATGAGGGAGTACGCGGCGGCCGGTGTCACCACCCTGAGCCTGGCTCCCGCGGGCTTCACGCTCGACGAGCGCCTGGCTTCCCTCCGGGCGGGCGCCGAGGCCCTGGAGCTGGCCGGGCTGGCCTGAGGGGCCGGACGGCGGGAGGAGATTTCCAGCGGCCGTGGTGGGGGCTCGGGGGTCTTCCCCGCCACGGCCGTCATCGGGAACAACGCGCCCGCGCGCGCGTGGTTACGCGCCGGGCGGGACGTCGGCCGTCCTTCTTTTGGCGCAGTTGTCCGGCACATCTGTTGCGGCGCCCGGCTTGCGGCATTTGACTCGTTCCATGCTTTCGGCCAAGAGCCTGTTCCAGGAGATCCTCGACAACGACGCCTCCTTCGCCCTGTTCTGCTCCATCGCCGCCAGCGGGGAGTCGCAGGGCGGCTGGGAGAACGCCCGGATCGCCGCCCTCGTCCCGCCCGGCGAACGCGATCTCGCCCCCAAGATCACCCGCCATGGCGCCGACGAGGACAAGCACGGGCGGATCTTCAACGCGCTCATCAAGAAGCGCGGCCTCGAACCCGTCCCGGTCCCGCCCGAGACCGACTACACCATGCTGCTGGAACGGGCCGGCATCGGCCTCGCCCACGACAAGCTCAAGGCCGACCGGCCGCTGACCGTGCAGGACATCGTCACCTACCTCGCCCACAGCCGGGTCACCGAGCAGCGCGCCTCGGAGCAGATGGACCTGCTGCGCAAGCACTTCGCCGACCATCCCGACATCGGCCGCGCCGTGAAGATGATCTCGGGCGACGAGGACAACCACCTCGCCTACTGCCACGAGGAGCTGCTGCGCTTCGCGTACGCCGGACACGGGCGCGCCATCCAGCGGACGCTGCGCGAGTGCGCCCTCGCCGAGATCCGGATCTACCGGGACGTCAGCCTGGCCGTGATGGCGCACATGGGCCGCATCCTCGGCTGGCCGCGCGCCAAGTCGGCGGTCCTCGCGGCCGGCATCCACGCCGTGTACGCCTGGGAGCGGGTCGCGGGCTGGCGGCGCATGGTGTCCCTGAGCATGCCCGAACGCCGCGACGCCCTCGGCGGACCGGCCACGACGTCCCCCGAGTTCGCCTGACCTCCGGCTACAGCCAGCCCCGCCTCTTGAACAGCCGGTACAGCACGACCTCCAGGGCGGCCATGAGCAGGATCAGCGCCGGATACGCCGCCGTCCAGTGCAGCTCCGGCATGTGGTCGAAGTTCATGCCGTAGATGCCCGCCAGCATCGTGGGCACCGCGGCCATGGCCGCCCACGCGGAGATCTTCCGCATGTCGTCGTTCTGCCGGACGCTCATCTGGGCCAGATGCGCCGACAGGATGTCCGAGACCAGCCGGTCCAGGCCCTCCACCGACTCGTTCACCCGCACCAGATGGTCGTGCACGTCCCGGAAGAACGGCCGCGCCTTGTCGTGCACGAACGGCAGCACGCTGCCGAACGGACCGCTGCCCGCGAGCCGCATCAGGGGCAGCCCGAGCGGGCCGGTCGCCCGGCGGAACTCCAGGATCTGCCGCTTGAAGGTGTAGATCCGCGACGCCGTGTGGCGCGACCCGCCGCCCTCCGGCGAGAACACCTCCGTCTCCAGCTCCTCCAGGTCGGTCTGGAGCTCGTCGGCCACCTCCAGGTAGTGGTCCACGGTGGCGTCCGCGATGGCGTAGAGCACCGCCGTGGGGCCCTTGGCGAGCATCTCCGGCTCGTGCTCCAGCCGGCGCCGCACGGACGCCAGCGGCGAGCCCTCGCCGTGCCGGACGGTCACCACGAAGCAGTCGCCGAGGAAGACCATGACCTCGCCGGAGGACACCGTGTCGTGCCGCGGCTCGTAGACCACCGGCTTCAGCACCAGGAACAGCGAGTCGTCGTAGACCTCCAGCTTGGGCCGCTGATGCGCCTTCAGGGCGTCCTCGACCGCCAGCGGGTGCAGCGCGAACTCCTCGGTGACCAGGTCGAACTCCGCCTCGGTGGGCTCGTGCAGCCCGATCCACACGAACCCGCCCGACCCCCGCGCCACGTCCAGGGCGTCGGAGAAGTCGTCGGGTCCCTCCGTGCGGTGCCCGTCGCGATAGATGGCGCAGTCGACGATCACGGAGCGAATTCTCCCGCCGCGCGCCGTCCGCCGCACCCCGGTGTGTGCCTACTCTGGGCCGCATGCCCACCCTCATCCTCGTCCGGCACGGACGGTCCACCGCCAACACCTCGGGCGTGCTCGCCGGACGGACGCCCGGTGTCGCGCTCGACGAGCGCGGTGCCGCACAGGCCGCCGCGCTGCCCGGACGGCTCGCGGACCTTCCCCTCGCCGAGGTCGTCACCAGCCCCCTGCAGCGCTGCCGCGAGACCCTCGGGCCGCTCCTCGACGCCCGCCCGGAACTGCGCGCGCACACCGAGGAGCGGATCACCGAGTGCGACTACGGCGACTGGAGCGGCCGCAAGCTGGCCGAGCTGAGCGACGAGCCGCTCATGCAGATCGTGCAGGCCCATCCCTCCGCGGCCGCCTTCCCCGGCGGCGAGTCCATGCGGAGCATGCAGACCCGCGCCGCCGAGGCCGTACGCGAGTGGAACGCGCGCGTGGAGCGTGAACACGGCGCCGACGCCGTCTATCTGATGTGCTCGCACGGCGACATCATCAAGTCGCTCGTCGCGGACGCGCTCGGACTTCATCTCGACCTCTTCCAGCGGATCTCCGTCGAACCGTGTTCCATCACCGCGATCCGCTACACCCGGCTGCGTCCCTTTCTCGTGCGCCTCGGCGACACCGGCGACTTCGCCTCGCTCGTGCCGCGCGAGGAGCCGCCCGCCGAGGAGGCCACGGTCGGGGGCGGCGCGGGCGCGCCGTGATCGTCCCGCAGTAGGGTGAAGCGGTCCGCACACACGCGTGCGCGTATGGACGTTCACGTACTCACGATTCCCAGGGAGACAGGACGTGTCCCGTCAGGTGTTCCTCTACGACCCCCCGGACCGCTTCGTGGCCGGTACGGTCGGACTGCCCGGGCGCCGTACCTTCTTCCTCCAGGCCTCCGCCGGCTCCCGCGTGACCAGTGTGGCCCTGGAGAAGACCCAGGTCGCAGCGCTCGCCGAGCGCATGGACGAGCTGCTGGACGAGGTGGTGCGCCGCAGCGGCGGCAGCGCCTCCGTGCCCGCCATGGCACCCTCCGAGAACTCCGACACCGCGCCCCTCGAGACCCCCATCGAGGAGGAGTTCCGGGTCGGCACCATGGCCCTCGCTTGGGACGGTGAGGAGCAGCGCATGATCGTCGAGGCGCAGGCCCTCGTGGAACTCGACGCCGAGACCGAGGAGGACCTCGCCGAGGCCGAGGAGCGGCTGCTGCAGGACGAGGAGAACGGGCCCCCGATGCTGCGGGTCCGGCTCACCGGCGCGCAGGCCAGGGCCTTCGCCAAGCGCGCCCTCGACGTCGTCAACGCCGGCCGGCCGCCCTGCCCGCTGTGCAGCCTGCCGCTCGACCCGGAAGGACACGTATGTCCGCGCCAGAACGGATACCGCCGCGGAGCATGACCGCCGCGGAACTGCTCGCCCAGGGCGAGCTCACCGTGCGCGGACGCATCCGTGACGCCTCCAACGCCGCCCTGTACTGCACGGTGACGCACGAGGGCCGCGAAGCCCACTGCGTCTACAAGCCGGTGGTCGGGGAGCGCCCCCTGTGGGACTTCCCCGACGGCACCCTCGCCCAGCGCGAGGTCGCCGCCTACGAGGTCTCCGAGGCGACCGGCTGGGGTCTCGTCCCGCCCACCGTGCTGCGCGACGGGCCGTACGGCGAGGGCATGTGCCAGCTGTGGATCGAGGTGACCCCGGAGGCGGAGCTGCTCGCCCTGGTCGACGCGGAGGAGCCGGAGCCCGGCTGGAAGGCGATCGGCTTCGCCGAGGTCGGCGAGGGCAGGACCGCCCTGCTCGTGCACGCCGACGACGACCGCCTGCGCCGCCTCGCCGTCCTGGACGCGGTCATCAACAACGCCGACCGCAAGGGCGGCCACTTCCTCCCCACCGCCGAGGGCCGCCTGTACGGCATCGACCACGGGGTGACCTTCAACACCGAGAACAAGCTGCGCACCCTCCTGTGGGGCTGGGCCGGCGAGCCCCTGACCGCCGAGGCCACGCGAGTCCTGCACCGGCTGGCGGACGCCCTCGCATCGGGCGCGGCCCTAGCCGAACGGCTCGGGTCCCTGATCACCGCGGCCGAGGTCGATGCCACACGCGCGCGGGTCGAGGCGCTCCTGACGTCGGGGCGGCACCCGGAACCGAGCGGCGAGTGGCCCGCGATCCCCTGGCCGCCCGTGTGACAGCACACAGGCCGGAAACCCGCAAGACGGCCTTCCCGGCCAACCCGGCCCCCTCCGGTTCGTATACCGAACTCCGGTCCGGTTACGCTCATGACATGCATGCCTGGCCCGCTTCCGAGGTCCCCGCCCTGCCCGGTCAGGGCCGCGACCTCAGGATCCACGACACCGCGACCGGCGGCCCGGTCACCCTGGACCCCGGTCCCGTCGCCCGCATCTACGTCTGCGGCATCACCCCGTACGACGCCACCCACATCGGCCACGCGGCGACGTACAACGCGTTCGACCTCGTACAGCGCGTGTGGCTCGACACCAAGCGGCAGGTTCACTACGTCCAGAACGTCACCGACGTCGACGACCCGCTCCTGGAGCGCGCCGAGCGGGACAACGTCGACTGGGTCGCCCTCGCCGAGAAGGAGACCGCCCTCTTCCGCGAGGACATGACCGCGCTGCGGATGCTCCCGCCGCAGCACTACATCGGCGCCGTCGAGGCGATACCGGGCATCGTGCCGCTGGTCGAGCGCCTGCGTGAGCTCGGCGCCGCGTACGAGCTCGACGGGGACATCTACTTCTCCGTGGAGTCGGACCCGAACTTCGGCAAGGTCTCCGGACTGGACGCCGCCGCCATGCGGCTGCTGTCCGCCGAGCGCGGCGGCGACCCCGAGCGTCCCGGCAAGAAGAACCCGCTCGACCCGATGCTGTGGATGGCCGCCCGCCCGGGCGAGCCCAGCTGGGACGGCGGCTCGCTCGGCCCCGGCCGGCCCGGCTGGCACATCGAGTGCGTGGCCATCGCCCTGGACCACCTCGGCATGGGCTTCGACGTCCAGGGCGGCGGCTCCGACCTCGCCTTCCCGCACCACGAGATGGGCGCCTCCCACGCCCAGGTGCTCACCGGCGAGTTCCCGATGGCCAAGGCGTACGTCCACGCCGGCATGGTCGCCCTGCACGGCGAGAAGATGTCCAAATCCAAGGGCAACCTCGTCTTCGTGTCGCAGCTGCGGCGCGACGGCGTCGACCCGGCCGCCATCCGGCTCGCCCTGCTCGGCCACCACTACCGGGCCGACTGGGAGTGGACCGACGAGGTGCTCCAGGACGCGCTCGCCCGGCTCGGCCGCTGGCGTTCCGCGGTCTCCCGCCCCGACGGGCCGCCCGCCGAGGCTCTCGTCGAGGAGATCCGCGAGGCCCTGGCGAACGACCTCGACGCCCCGGCCGCCCTGGCCGCCGTCGACCGCTGGGCCGAACTCCAGGAACGCGAGGGCGGCACGGACGCCGGAGCCCCCGGCGTCGTCTCGCGGGCGGTCGACGCCCTGCTCGGCGTCGCGCTCTGACACGAGAACACCAGAACCCGGACGAGGGGCGCTCCATGGGAACGCCCCTCGTCCGGGTTCTGTCGGTCCGGCAGGTCCGGCCGTCGCCTCAGTCCTCCGACGAATCGTCCTCACCGGGGTCGGAAGACCCGGAGGGGCCGGAAGACCCGGGGGACTCGGGGGAGTCGAAGGGCCCGGCGGACTCGGAGGGGCCCGGGGACTCGGAGGGCCCGGCGGACTCGGAGGGGTCCGCGGAGTCCGCGCCCGGCTTCGACGGCCTCGGCGGGCGGGTCCGCTCGCCCGGGTCCACGGGGCCGCCCCCGTCGCGGCGCCGCAGATACCGCTCGAACTCGCGGGCGATCGCCTCGCCGGACGCCTCCGGCAGCTCCGCGGTGTCGCGGGCCTCCTCCAGCGTCTGCACGTACTCCGCGACCTCGCTGTCCTCCGCCGCCAGCTGGTCCACGCCCACCTGCCACGCGCGCGCGTCCTCGGGCAGCTCGCCCAGCGGGATGCGCACGTCGATCAGGTCCTCCAGCCGGTTCAGCAGGGCCAGCGTGGCCTTGGGGTTCGGCGGCTGCGAGACGTAATGCGGCACGGCCGCCCAGAGGCTGACCGCGGGCACGCCCGCGTGCGTGCAGGCCTCCTGGAGGACGCCGACGATGCCCGTGGGCCCCTCGTACTTGGTCTCCTCCAGATCCATCCGGCGGGCCAGGTCCGGGTCGGACGTGGTCCCGCTGATCGGGACCGGACGGGTGTGCGGGGTGTCACCGAGCAGCGCGCCCAGGATGACCACCAGCTCCACCCCCAACTCGTGGGCGAAGCCCAGCAGCTCGTTGCAGAACGACCGCCAGCGCATGGACGGTTCGATGCCGCGTACGAGCACCAGGTCCCGCGGCTTCTCGCCGCCGACCCGCACCACCGACAACCTTGTCGTCGGCCAGGTGATCTTGCGGACACCGCCGTCCATGAACACCGTGGGGCGGTTCACCTGGAAGTCGTAGTAGTCCTCGGCGTCGAGCGCCGCGAACACCTCGCCCTTCCATTCCCTCTCCAGATGCGCGACCGCGGTGGAGGCGGCGTCGCCGGCATCGTTCCAGCCCTCGAACGCGGCCACCATGACCGGGTCGATCAGCTCGGGAACCCCCTCGAGCTCGATCACCCAGCGCCTCCTTCCAACATGCCCTCGCCTGACCACCCAACCTTACGGCGTGCGGCGGGGGCGCCCGCAGCCCCCTTGCACGGGGGAGTGAACGGATCACTGCCCCGTTCGCCACCCCGGAACACCCCACGACGATCACGGGCCCTCACAGTGAGCTGCGCAGCCACTGCTCCACGCTCGCGATGTGCACCGTGGCCCAGGAGCGCGCCGCCTCCGCGTCCCGGTCCCGCAGCGCCGCGAGGATCGCCCGGTGCTCGCGCAGCGTGCGCGCGACCGCGTCCTCCTGGGTCAGACCGCGCCAGATCCGGGCCCGGGTGGTCGGCCCGGACAGGCCGTCCAGCAGCGAGCACAGCACCGAGTTGCCCGAGCCGGCCACGATCCCGCGATGGAACTCCAGGTCGCCCGCGACGAGTTCCTCCACGGAGGGCGCCTCGCCGAGTCGGTCCAACTGGGCGTCCAGCGCGTCCAGTTGCTGCGCGCTGATGCGCGTCGCCGCCATCCCCGTCGCGGCCGGCTCCAGGATGCGGCGCACCGCGAGGAACTCCAGGACCGTGTCGTCGCGGTGGAAGTCCACCACGAAACTCAGCGCCTCCAGGAGCAGTTGGGGATCGAGGCTGGTCACGTACGTGCCGTCGCCCTGCCGGACGTCCAGGATCCGGATCAGCGACAGCGCGCGCACCGCCTCCCGCAGGGAGTTGCGCGACAGCCCGAGATCGGCGGCCAGCTCGCTCTCCTTGGGCAGTCGGTCACCGGGCCGCAGCGCACCCGAGACGATCATGTCCTTGATCTTCTCGATCGCCTCGTCGGTGACTGCCATGCCGGCCTCCTGTTGCTCCCGCCCAGACGTCGGACGTCTGGCCCTCCATTATGGCCCGGCATGCGAGAGGGGCGGCTCCGTCGGCGGGAGCCGCCCCTCTCGTGTGCCGGTCCCGGTGCGGTGGGACCGGCCCGTGCCGGCCCGGTCAGGGGAGTGGCCGGCGCCGGGGTCTACTTCTTGTCGAGCAGGTCCTGCACCTTGGCGCGTACGTCGTCCGTGGCCAGGCCGCGGATCGTCAGCGTCGTACGGCGGCGCAGCACGTCGTCCGCCGTCTCGGCCCACTCGTTGTCCCGGGCGTACACGACCTGCGCCCAGATCTCGGGGGCGTCGGGGTGCACGCGCTGCCCCAGCTCCGGGTTCTCGTTCGCCAGGCGGGCGATGTCGAAGGCCAGGGAGCCGTAGTGGGTCGCCAGGTGCTTCGCCGTGTCGGCGGCCATGCGCGGGCCGGGCGCCGGGTTGTCGACGAGCAGCCGGTGGGCCACCGCGCGCGGGTTGGCGACGCCGGGCAGCGGCAGCTTCTTCGGCAGCGAGTTGATCGGCTCGAAGTCGTCGCCCAGCGGGTGGCCCGGCAGGGCCTCCAGCTTCTTCATCACCGTGCGGCCGATGTGCCGGAACGTCGTCCACTTGCCGCCCGCGACGGACAGCATGCCGCCACGGCCCTCCGTGACCACCGTCTCGCGCTTGGCCTTGGCGGTGTCGCCGGGGCCGCCCGGCAGCACCCGCAGACCGGCGAAGGAGTAGGTGATCAGGTCACGGGAGAGCTGCTGGTCCCGGATGGAGAACGCGGCCTCGTCCAGGATCTGGGCTATGTCCTTCTCGGTGACCGCGACATCCGCCGGGTCTCCCTCGAACTCCTCGTCGGTCGTGCCGAGCAGGAGCATGTCCTCCCAGGGGAGGGCGAAGGTGATGCGGTACTTGTCGATGGGGGTCGCGAGCGCGGCCTTCCACGGGGAGGTCCGCTTCAGGACCAGATGCGCGCCCTTCGACAGACGGATCGACGGCGCGGCATTCGGGTCCTCCATACGACGCAGGTGATCGACCCACGGGCCGGTCGCGTTGAGCACCAGACGGGCGTTGACGCCGAACTCGTCACCCGTCGTGCGGTCCTTCAGGTCCGCCCCGGTCACCCGGCCCTTGGTGAAGCGCAGGCCGGTGACCTCGGCGTGGTTGAGCACGACCGCGCCCGCCTCGACGGCCGCGCGGACCGTCATCAGCGCCATGCGCGCGTCGTTCATCTGGTCGTCGCCGTAGACGGCGACGGCCTTGAGGTTGTCGGTGCGCAGCTCCGGCACGTCCTGCGCCGCCTTGGCGGGGGACAGGAGGTGGCCGACGCCGTCACCGAACGCGGAGAGCGCGGAGTAGGCGAAGACGCCCGCACCGAGCTTCGCGGCGCCGTGCGGCCCGCCCTTGTACACGGGGAGGTAGAACGTGAGCGGGTTCGCCAGGTGGGGGGCCACCTGGCGGGAGACCGCACGGCGCTCGAAGTGGTTCTCCGCCACCAGCTTCACCGCGCCGGTCTGCAGGTAGCGCAGACCGCCGTGGAGCAGCTTGGAGGAGGCGGAGGAGGTGGCGCCGGCGAAGTCGCCGGCGTCGACCAGTGCCACCCTCAGGCCGGACTGCGCGGCGTGCCAGGCGGTGGAGATGCCCAGGATGCCGCCGCCGATCACGAGAAGGTCGTACGACGCCTTGGCGAGTTGCTCCCGGGTCTCGGCGCGGCTCGGGTTGGAGCCGGAGGCCGGGCGCGTACCGAGGGCAGGCACGGACGGGAGGGTGGACTGACTGGTCATATCGGGTTCTTACTCCTCATCAGAGCGTTCGAAAGCCGTCAGGAGCTTTCGTCAGCTCTCGTCCTCGATCCAGCCCATGGTCCGCTCGACGGCCTTGAGCCAGGTCTTGTACTCACGGTCGCGGGTCTCCGCGTCCATGCGGGGGGTCCACTCGGCGGCCCGGCGCCAGTTGGCGCGCAGGTCGTCGGTGCTGGTCCAGAAGCCGACGGCGAGACCGGCGGCGTAGGCGGCGCCGAGGCAGGTCGTCTCGGCGACCATCGGGCGCACCACGGGGGCGTCCAGGAAGTCCGAGAGGGTCTGCATCAGCAGGTTGTTGGAGGTCATGCCGCCGTCGACCTTGAGGGCCGCGAGCTCGACGCCGGAGTCCTTCGTCATGGCGTCGGTGATCTCACGGGTCTGCCAGGCGGTGGCCTCCAGGACGGCGCGCGCCAGGTGCGCCTTGGTGACGTACCGGGTGAGGCCGGCGATCACACCGCGGGCGTCGGAGCGCCAGTGCGGGGCGAACAGGCCGGAGAAGGCCGGCACGAAGTAGGCGCCGCCGTTGTCCTCGACGGAGAGCGCGAGCGTCTCGATCTCGGCGGCGGTGGAGATCAGGCCCATCTGGTCGCGCATCCACTGCACCAGCGAACCGGTGACGGCGATGGAGCCTTCCAGGGCGTAGACCGGGGCCTGGTCGCCGATGCGGTAGCCGACGGTGGTGAGCAGGCCCGAGTACGAGTTGATGATCTTCTCGCCGGTGTTCATCAGCATGAACGTGCCGGTGCCGTACGTCGACTTGGCCTCGCCCTCGGAGAAGCAGGTCTGGCCGAACAGGGCCGCCTGCTGGTCGCCGAGCGCGGAGGCGACCGGGATGCCGCCGAGCAGGTCGCCCAGCTTGCCGCCCTTGATCTCGCCGTAGACCTCGGCGGAGGAGCGGATCTCCGGGAGCATCGCGAGCGGCACACCGATGGACTCGGCGATCTTCTCGTCCCACTCCAGCGTGTGGAGGTTCATCAGCAGGGTGCGGGAGGCGTTGGTGACGTCGGTGTAGTGCTTGCCGCCGTCGACACCGCCGGTCAGGTTCCAGATGACCCAGGTGTCCATGGTGCCGAAGAGGATGTCGCCGGCCTCGGCGCGCTCGCGCAGGCCCTCGACGTTGTCCAGCAGCCAGCGGGCCTTCGGACCGGCGAAGTACGAGGCCAGGGGGAGGCCCGTCTCGCGGCGGAAGCGGTCCTGGCCGACGTTGCGGCCGAGCTCCTTGCACAGGGCGTCGGTGCGGGTGTCCTGCCAGACGATGGCGTTGTGGACGGGCTCGCCGGTGTTCTTGTCCCAGAGCAGAGTGGTCTCGCGCTGGTTGGTGATGCCGATGGCCTTGATGTCGTCACGGGTGATGCCGGCCTTCTCGACCGCTCCGGCGACGACCTCCTGGACGTTGGTCCAGATCTCGTTGGCGTCGTGCTCGACCCAGCCCGGCTTCGGGAAGATCTGCTCGTGCTCCTTCTGGTCGACGGAGACGATACGGCCGTCCCGGTCGAAGATGATGCAGCGGCTGGAGGTGGTGCCCTGGTCGATGGCGGCGATGAAGGGGCCGGCGGTGTGGGCGTCGGTCACTGTGTGCTCCTGGGTTTCCGTGAGTGAGGGGTCGGTCTACGACTGCTTCTACTGGTGCTCTTAGGCGAAAGCGACGTTGTAGATGCCTGCGGCGATCGCCCCGCCGATCAGCGGACCGACGACCGGGATCCAGGCGTAGCCCCAGTCGGAGCCGCCCTTGTTGGGCAGGGGCAGGAGGGCGTGCACGATACGCGGGCCGAGGTCACGGGCCGGGTTGATCGCGTAGCCGGTCGGGCCACCGAGGGAGAGACCGATCGAGACGACCACGAGCGCCGTGACGAGGGCGCCCAGGGTGCCCAGGCCGTTGCCCTTGTCGTTGAGGCCCTGAGTGAGGACGGCGAGCACGAGCACGATGGTGCCGATGATCTCCGTGGCGAGGTTCTGCACGGCGTTCCGGATCTCCGGACCGGTGGAGAAGATGCCGAGGACGGGGCCGGCGCCCTGCTCCTGGGCCTCGACGGCCTTCGCCGACGTGGTCTGCGCACCCGGACCGCCGACGATCTCCTTGTCGGTGAGGTGCGCCTGGAACTGGCCGTAGTAGGCGACCCAGACCAGGGTCGCGCCGATCATGGCGCCGAGCAGCTGTCCGCCCCAGTAGGTGGGGACGTTGCTCCAGTCGTCGTCCTTGATCGCGAGCGCGAGCGTCACGGCCGGGTTCAGATGGGCGCCGGACAGCGGCGCCGAGGTGTAGACCGCCGTGAGCACTGCGAAGCCCCACCCGAAGGTGATGGCGAGCCAGCCGGCGTTGCGGGCCTTGGAGGCCTTCAGCGTGACGGCGGCGCAGACGCCACCGCCGAGCAGGATGAGTATGGCGGTACCGATGGTCTCGCCGATGAAGATGTCGGAGCTGGACACCCGCGACTCCTTTGTCCTTCGTCCAGGGAAGCCGAACCCCGGGTCCCACCGGGTGGTTCGAGCGCCCTCGGGGGTGAGAGCTGCCGGCCCTTGGCGTTGTCACACTCTAGCGTGTATTGCCGGTAGGTGTTCGACAATGCCGACCGATGGACGGGAGTCTTGCTCCGGCGTCACCTGCGCGTCAAGAGTGCTGTTATCGAAAACCTGATCGTTATTGATCGCTGCGGGTTATCGATCTTGCCTGGTCGGCCGCTTATGGCAGGGGAACGGTCATGGGGCGTACGGCGTGGGCGGTTTGCCTGTTGTGTCAGGGTACGACTGAGGCCGGAACGTCGCCCGACGTCCCGGCAGCTCCCTCCGTTTGCGCTGGGCCCGGCCCGGCTCCTCAGAACCGTCCGGCGCCCAGGTCCCGCGACACCGCGCGGGCACAGTCCCGTACCGCCGCGATCAGCTCGGGGCGCAGCTCCCCGTCCCGGCACACCCGCTCCACGGCGCCGGTGATGCCCACCGCGCCCACGGGCATGCGGCGCCGGTCGTGGATGGGCGCGGCGATGGACGCGACGCCCTCCCAGGTCTCCTCGACGTCGGCCGCGTAGCCACGCGCGCGCGTGATGTCGAGGAGCTGCTCGAAATCGTCCAGGTCGCACACCGTGCGGTCCGTGAACGCCTTGCGGTCGGCCTCCAGGGCCTCGCTGTGGGCCACCGGGTCGTAGGCCGACAGGACCTTGCCCAGGGCCGTGGAGTGCAGCGGCTGCATGGCGCCGATCTCCAGCACCTGCCGGCTGTCGTCGGGCCGGAACACGTGGTGCACGACCAGGACGCCCTGCTGGTGCAGCACGCCCAGGTGCACGCTCTCGCCGCTGGAGCGGGCCAGATCGTCCGTCCAGACCAGGGCACGCGCGCGCAGCTCGTGCACGTCGAGATACGTGGTGCCCAGGCGCAGCAGCTCCGCGCCCAGCTGATAGCGGCCCGAGGCCTCGTCCTGCTCGACGAATCCCTCCAGCTGGAGGGTGCGCAGGATGCCGTGGGCGGTGCCCTTGGCCAGGCCAAGGGCCGAGGCGATGTCCGACAGGCCGAGCCGCCGCTCGCCGCCCGCGAGCAGCCGCAGCATCGCGGCCGCCCTTTCGAGCGACTGGATGTTCCGTGCCATCGCCGCCGTGCCTCCGTCCCCTTCGTCCGGCCGACCGGCCCTTTCGTAGTGTGAACTACCCCCGTTCGGCAATGTCGAACACTACCGGTCCATGCCGACCTCCCGCTAATGGTCGGTCGACATGTGTTTCGCCACGCGTCCCTCCGGAGTCACCCGAGTGGCGCTGGAGCCACCCCGTCCGCCCCGTGGACGCCCTGACCATAAGCCCTCGGTCCCGGATACCCTGACGGCGTGCGCTCCCTCGGCGCCGACCGCGCGCACGTGGTGGGGCCCGGGGGCCGTAAAGCCGACAGCCGTCGCACCCGAAGGAGCCCATTCATGGCCTCTGTGCCGCCGCCCCCTTCCGCCGACAGCCGGACCCGTGTGTCCGCGCTCCGTGAGGCGCTGGCCACCCGTGTGGTGGTCGCCGACGGAGCCATGGGCACCATGCTCCAGGCCCAGGAGCCCACCCTCGAGGACTTCGAGAACCTCGAAGGGTGCAACGAGATCCTCAACCTCACGCGCCCCGACATCGTCCGCTCGGTCCACGAGGCGTACTTCGACGCCGGCGTCGACTGCGTCGAGACGAACACCTTCGGCGCCAACCACGCGGCCATGGCCGAGTACGACATCGCCGAGCGCGTCCACGAACTCTCCGAGGCCGGCGCCCGCATCGCCCGCGAGACCGCCGACGCCTATTCCGCGCGCGACGGGCGCCCGCGCTGGGTGCTCGGCTCCATCGGCCCCGGCACCAAGCTCCCCACCCTCGGGCACGTCCCGTACACCACCCTCCGCGACGGCTTCCAGCAGAACGCGGAGGGCCTGCTCGCCGGCGGCGCCGACGCCCTGATCGTGGAGACCACCCAGGACCTGCTGCAGACCAAGGCGTCGATCCTGGGCGCCCGCCGCGCCATGGATTCCACCGGCGTCGAGGTCCCGCTGTTCGTCTCCATGGCCTTCGAGACCACCGGCACCATGCTGCTCGGCTCCGAGATCGGCGCCGCGCTCACCGCGCTGGAGCCGCTCGGCGTCGACATGATCGGCCTGAACTGCTCCACCGGCCCGGCCGAGATGAGCGAGCACCTGCGCTACCTCACCCGGCACTCCCGCATCCCGCTGCTGTGCATGCCGAACGCCGGTCTGCCCGTCCTCACCAAGGACGGCGCCCACTTCCCGCTCGGCCCCGAGGGTCTGGCCGACGCCCAGGAGAACTTCGTCCTGGACTACGGCCTCTCCCTGGTCGGCGGCTGCTGCGGCACCACCCCCGAGCACCTGCGCCAGGTCGTCGAGCGCGTCCGCGAGCTCACCCCCGTGGAGCGGCACCCGCAGCCCGAGCCCGGCGCCGCCTCCCTCTACCAGACCGTCCCCTTCCGCCAGGACACCTCGTACCTGGCCATCGGTGAGCGCACCAACGCCAACGGCTCCAAGAAGTTCCGCGAGGCCATGCTGGAGGCCCGCTGGGACGACTGCGTCGAGATGGCCCGCGAGCAGATCCGCGAGGGCGCGCACATGCTCGACCTCTGCGTGGACTACGTCGGCCGCGACGGCGTCGCCGACATGGAGGAGCTGGCCGGTCGCCTGGCCACCGCCTCCACCCTGCCGATCGTCCTGGACTCCACCGAGGTCGAGGTCATCCGGGCGGGCCTGGAGAAGCTCGGCGGCCGCGCGGTGATCAACTCGGTGAACTACGAGGACGGCGACGGCCCCGAGTCGCGCTTCGCCAAGGTCACCCGGTTGGCCCAGGAGCACGGCGCCGCGCTCATCGCGCTGACCATCGACGAGGAGGGCCAGGCCCGTACCCCCGAGAAGAAGGTCGAGATCGCCGAACGGCTGATCGACGACCTGACGACGAACTGGGGCATCCACGAGTCGGACATCCTCATCGACACCCTGACCTTCACCATCTGCACCGGTCAGGAGGAGTCCCGCAAGGACGGCATCGCCACCATCGAGGCGATCCGCGAGCTCAAGCGCCGTCACCCGGACGTGCAGACCACCCTCGGCCTGTCCAACATCTCCTTCGGTCTCAACCCGGCCGCCCGCATCCTGCTGAACTCGGTCTTCCTGGACGAGTGCGTCAAGGCGGGTCTGGACTCGGCGATCGTGCACGCCTCGAAGATCCTGCCGATCGCGCGCTTCTCCGAGGAGGAGGTGCGGACGGCCCTCGACCTCATCTACGACCGCCGTGCCGAGGGCTACGACCCGCTGCAGAAGCTGATGGCGCTGTTCGAGGGCGCCACCGCCAAGTCCCTCAAGGCCGGCAAGGCCGAGGAGCTGGCCGCCCTGCCGCTGGACGAGCGCCTCAAGCGCCGCATCATCGACGGCGAGAAGAACGGCCTGGAGGCCGACCTCGACGAGGCCCTGCGGGACCGGCCCGCCCTGGACATCGTCAACGAGACCCTCCTGGACGGCATGAAGGTCGTCGGCGAGCTGTTCGGCTCCGGCCAGATGCAGCTGCCGTTCGTCCTGCAGTCCGCCGAGGTCATGAAGGCCGCCGTCGCCTACCTCGAACCGCACATGGAGAAGTCCGACGCCGAGGGCAAGGGCACCATCGTGCTGGCGACCGTGCGCGGCGACGTGCACGACATCGGCAAGAACCTCGTCGACATCATCCTGTCCAACAACGGCTACAACGTCGTCAACCTCGGCATCAAGCAGCCGGTCTCCGCGATCCTGGACGCCGCCGAGGAGCACCGCGCCGACGTCATCGGCATGTCCGGCCTGCTGGTCAAGTCCACGGTGATCATGAAGGAGAACCTGGAGGAGCTCAACCAGCGCGGCCTGGCGGCGAAGTTCCCGGTCATCCTCGGCGGCGCCGCCCTCACGCGCGCGTACGTCGAGCAGGACCTGCACGAGCTGTACGAGGGCGAGGTGCGCTACGCCCGGGACGCCTTCGAGGGACTGCGCCTCATGGACGCCCTCATCGGCGTCAAGCGGGGCGTGCCCGGGGCGAAGCTGCCCGAGCTGAAGCAGCGCCGGGTGCGCGCCGCCGCCGTGGAGATCGAGGAGCGCCCCGAGGAGGGGCATGTGCGCTCCGACGTGGCCACCGACAACCGCGTCCCCGAGCCGCCGTTCTGGGGCACCCGGATCATCAAGGGCATCCCGCTCAAGGAGTACGCCGGCTGGCTCGACGAGGGCGCCCTGTTCAAGGGGCAGTGGGGCCTGAAGCAGGCCCGCACCGGCGAGGGCCCGACGTACGAGGAGCTCGTCGAGACCGAGGGCCGGCCGCGCCTGCGCGGTCTGCTGGACCGCCTCCAGACGGAGAACCTCCTGGAGGCCGCCGTCGTCCACGGGTACTTCCCGTGCGTGTCCAAGGACGACGACCTGATCATCCTGGACGAACGCGGCAACGAGCGCACCCGCTTCACCTTCCCGCGCCAGCGCCGCGGCCGCCGGCTGTGTCTGGCCGACTTCTTCCGCCCGGAGGAGTCGGGGGAGACCGATGTCGTCGGCCTCCAGGTCGTCACCGTCGGCTCCCGCATCGGCGAGGAGACGGCCCGCCTCTTCGAGTCGAACTCCTACCGCGACTACCTCGAACTGCACGGCCTGTCCGTGCAGCTGGCCGAGGCGCTCGCCGAGTACTGGCACGCGCGCGTGCGCTCGGAGCTGGGCTTCGCCGGCGAGGACCCCGCCGCGATCGAAGACATGTTCGAGCTGAAGTACCGCGGTGCCCGTTTCTCGCTGGGCTACGGGGCCTGCCCCAACCTGGAGGACCGCGCGAAGATCGCCGAGCTGCTCCAGCCCGAGCGGATCGGTGTCCACCTGTCCGAGGAGTTCCAGCTGCACCCCGAGCAGTCCACGGACGCGATCGTCATCCACCACCCCGAGGCGAAGTACTTCAACGCGCGCTGAGGCGTGCCGCACAGCACGCTGATCCGATAAGTCGTACACTGGTCGGTCCACTGCAGGCCGGTTCCCTGTCCGGGGAACCGGCCTGCTCGTCCCCCGACGGAGGTACGTGGATGACCAGCACAGTCCCCGCCCTCGGAACACGCACGGCCGAAGGCTCCGCCCTGCAGGCGGTGCTCCTCGACATGGACGGCACCCTGGTGGACACCGAGGGCTTCTGGTGGGACGTCGAGGTCGAGGTCTTCGGCGCCCTCGGCCACACCCTGGACGAGACCTGGCGGCACGTCGTGGTCGGCGGTCCCATGACCCGCAGTGCCGGATTCCTGATCGAGGCCACCGGAGCCGACATCACCCTCGCCGAACTCACCGTCCTGCTCAACGACGGGTTCGAGGAGCGCATCGGGCGCGCTCTGCCGCTCATGCCGGGCGCCACCCGGCTGCTCGCCGAGCTCTACGAGCACGAGATCCCGACGGCCCTGGTCTCCGCCTCCCACCGGCGCATCATCGACCGCGTCCTGACCTCCCTCGGCCCCCACCACTTCACCCTGACCGTGGCCGGCGACGAGGTCTCGCGCACCAAGCCGTACCCGGATCCGTATCTGCTCGCCGCCACCGGCCTGGGAGCCGATCCGGCCCGGTGCGCCGTCATCGAGGACACCGCGACCGGCGTCGCGGCGGCCGAGGCGGCGGGCTGCCAGGTGGTGGCCGTGCCGTCCGTGGCCCCGATCGCCCCGGCCGTCCGGCGGACCGTCGTGCCCTCGCTGGAACAGGTCGACGTGGCATTTCTGCGCGGTCTGATGACGGAAATGCGATAGACGTTCACCCAGCGTGCACCGCCGTTAGCCGTCGCGCCCGCGATCATTGCCGCCCCGGCGCACCCTCGTTTGGAGAGGAATTCGGCGCCGTCCCGCCACGGAAATTCCGATCAACGCAGACGGCCGAATTCCACTCCCCGCCACCCCTGCCGGATGTGTGACGTTCACCACTCCGTCGGGGTGTCAGGGGTGGGATCCCACGCGCCGGGCACCCCCGATCGGGGGGTATCGGCGTGCCCATGTGTCCCGATTGATGGATTGCTGCACCGAATCCTTCCGCTGTCGGGTTTTCGGTCCGTCCGCATCCGGTTCCACAGCGTGATGGGGTTTCAACTCCGGTGGCCGCCAGCCCTCGTGCGGGCGCGGACTAATCTCGTCGCGAGAACATCGCACTTCCCCGTGATCCGCTGCGACACCCCTGCATGCCGGATACACGGACTCGACGCTGGAGAAACTCGAGCATGAACCGCAAAACCTTGGTGCTGCCGGCCGTAGTGGGCCTGCTCGCGCCCGTTCTCGCCGCCTGCGGCGGGTCCGACAGCGGCAGCGGCGGCGGCGACGCCATCGTCGTGGGCACCACCGACCGGTTCACCGCTACGAAGGACATCCCGGCGCCCCTCGACCCCGCCTACGCCTACGACGTCGGCACCTGGAACATCCTGCGCCAGACGGTGCAGACCCTGATGATCCAGCCCAAGGGCGAGGGCAAGCCCGTCCCCGAGGCCGCCGAGAGCTGCGGCTTCACCGACAGCGGCAACGAGCGCTACGCCTGCACGCTGCGCGACGGCCTGGAATTCGCCAACGGCGACAAGGTCACCGCCGAGGACGTCAAGTTCTCCATCGACCGCGCCATCGCCATCAAGGCCGAAGGTGGCCCCTCCGGACTGCTGTCGACCATCGACACCGTCGAGACCAAGGGCGAGCGCGAGGTGATCTTCCACCTCAACACCGCCGACGCCACCTTCCCGTTCAAGCTGTCCACGCCGGTCGCGGGCATCGTCAACCCCGACGACTACGACAAGGGCAAGCTGCGCGACGGCTTCGAGGTGGACGGCTCCGGCCCCTACACCCTCAAGGCCGAGACCGACGGCGACGACATGACCCGCGCCGTGTTCACCAAGAACCCCCACTACAAGGGGACGCTGAAGGTGAACAACGACAAGGCCGAGCTCGTCTCCTTCGACGACGCCGACGCCATGGGCGCGGCTCTCGAAAAGGGTGACATCGACGTCATGACCCGCACCATGACGCCGGAGCAGATCAAGAAGCTCTCCACCGCCACCTCCGGCGGCAACGGCATCGACATGGTGGACGTGGCCGGCCTCGGCACCCGCTACCTCGCCTTCAACACCGACGCGCCCGGGGTCGAGACCAAGGCCGTCCGCCAGGCGATCGCCCAGGTGATCGACCGCACCCAGCTCGTCTCCCAGGTGTACGGCACCCAGGCCGAGCCGCTCTTCTCGCTGGTCCCGGCCTCCGTCACCGGCCACTCCAACTCGTTCTTCAACAAGTACGGCGACCCCAGCGTCGGCAAGGCCAAGGACCTGCTGGAGAAGGCGGACGTCAGCACGCCGGTGAAGCTGACCCTGAACTACACCACCGACCACTACGGCGCCGCCACCAAGCAGGAGTTCGAGGTCCTGCAGAAGCAGCTCAACGACAGCGGCCTGTTCGACGTCACCATCAAGGGCAGCCCCTGGAAGACCTTCGTCCCCGCCGAGCGCAAGGGCGAGTACGCGGTCTACGGCATGGGCTGGTTCCCCGACTTCCCCGACGCGGACAACTTCCTCGCGCCGTTCGTCGACAAGGACAACTTCCTCAAGTCGCCGTACTCCAACAGCGAGATCATCAGCACCCTGATCCCGCAGTCCCGCCGCGAGGCCGACCGCGCCGCCGCCGAGAAGAGCCTGACGGCGATTCAGGACAAGGTCGCCGAGGACGTCCCCTACCTGCCGCTGTGGCAGGGCAAGGAGTTCATCGCCGCCCGAGACGACATCACGGGCACGGCGTACGCGCTGAACTCGTCCTCGACCCTCCAGCTGTGGGAGCTCAGCCGCGGTGTGAGTGGCTGATCTGCCCGTTGTACCCGGGGCCCGGGACGGCGGCCCCGGGGTTGACCAGAACCGAAGACAAGGCACACGCACGTGAACCTGCGCAACCAGTGGCCGGTCCTGCCCATCGTGGCAGGGCTGGCCTCCGGCCTGTTGACCGGATGCGGCACGGAGTCCGGGGGCTCCGGGGGGAAGGGCTCCTCCGTGGTGATGGGGATGTCGGACGACGTCCTCGCCACGGACCCCGCGTCCGGCTACGACCCCGGCTCGTGGCTGTTGTTCAACAACGTCTTCCAGTCGCTGCTCAGCTTCCCCAAGGGGGGTACGGAACCCGAGCCCGACGCGGCGGAGCAGTGCACCTTCACGGACACCGCGACCAAGGTCTACCGGTGCACCCTGAAGGACGGCCTGAAGTTCAGCAACGGTGACGGTCTCACGTCCGAGGACGTGAAGTTCTCCTTCGACCGCATGCTGAAGATCAACGACGAGGCCGGTCCGGCGATCATGTTCCCGATGCTGGACAAGGTCGAGACGCCGGACGAGAAGACGGTCGTCTTCCGCCTCAAGGTCCCCGACGCCACCTTCCCCAGCAAGATCGCCTCGGGCGCCGGTTCCATCGTCGACCACCGGCAGTACGACGCCGACGGGCTGCGCAAGGACGGCGAGGCCGTCGGTTCCGGCCCCTACAAGCTGGAGTCCTTCGGCAAGGACGAGGCCGTCTTCGGCGTCAACGGGAACTACAAGGGCACCGCCGAGGTCAAGAACTCCGGCGTCACCCTCAAGTTCTTCCACGGCGACCAGGCCGCCCTGAAGAAGGCCCTTCAGGACGACGAGGTCGACATCGCCTACCGCGGTCTCACCGCCGCCGACATCGCCGACATCGAGAAGGCCAACGGCGCCTCGGGCGTCGAGGTCGTCGAGGGCAGCAGCGCCGAGGTCCAGCACCTCGTCTTCAACATGGACGACCCGGTCGCCGGAAAGCTCGGCGTGCGCAAGGCCATCGCCTACCTGATCGACCGCGACGCGCTCATCAAGGACGTCTACCAGGACACCGCCGAGCCGCTCTACTCGATCATCCCGGCCGGCATCGCGGGCCACAACACGGCCTTCTTCGACCGCTACGGCGACACCCCCTCCAAGGCCAAGGCCGCCGCGGCGCTGCAGGGCGAGGGCATCACCGACAAGGTGCGGCTCACCCTGTGGTCCACCCCCTCCCGCTACGGCCCCGCGACCGACCAGGAACTGAAGACGATCGCCGAACAGCTCAACGCCAGCGGCCTGTTCGAGGCAGACGTCAAGTCCGTCGCGTACGACCAGTACGAGAAGGACGTCGCGAACGGCAAGTACGGCGTGTACGTCAAGGGCTGGGTGCCGGACTACCCCGACGCCGACAACTTCACCGCGCCCTTCTTCGGCAAGGGCAACGTGCTGAGCAACAACTACACCAACAGCACGATCAGCGACACGCTCATCCCGCGCACCGCCGCCGCGAGCAACCGGTCCACCACCGACAAGGACTACGGCTCGCTGCAGAACATCGTCGCGCAGCAGCTGCCCGTCCTGCCCGTCTGGCAGGCGAAGCAGTACGCCGTCGTCCGCGACCACGTCTACGGCCTGGAGTACTGCCTCGACGCCTCCACGGTGTTCCGCTTCTGGGAACTCAGCAAGGGCTGACGGGAGTTCAGAGGGCGAGCGGAGGCCGGCGGTGGCCGACCCGCCCCCGGGAACGCCGAGAGGGCGCCCGCTGCTTCGGCAGGGGGCGCCCTTCGCGTCGTAGCGGACGGTGCCCGGGCTACTGGGCGCCGGGGCGCACCAGCCCGCTCTCGTACGCGTACACCGCGGCCTGCACCCGGTCGCGCAGGCCCAGCTTGGTCAGGACGTGCCCGACGTGCGTCTTCACGGTGGTCTCGCTGACGAACAGGTCGGCGGCGATCTCGGCGTTCGACAGCCCGCGCGCCACCAGCTTCAGCACCTCCACCTCGCGGTCGGTGAGGGTGTGCAGCGTGTCCGGCACCGGCTCGTCGCCGGACGGCAGATGCGTGGCGTACTTGTCGAGCAGCCGGCGGGTGATGCTCGGCGCGAGCATGGCCTCGCCGGCCGCGACCACCCGGATCGCCTGCACCAGCTCATGCGCGGGCGCGTCCTTCAGCAGGAAGCCGCTCGCGCCGGCCCGCAGCGCCTCCACCACGTACTCGTCGAGGTCGAAGGTGGTCAGCACCAGCACCTTCGCCGGGCCGTCCCGCCCCGGACCGGTGATCTGCCGGGTCGCCTCGACGCCGTCCATCCGCGGCATACGGATGTCCATCAGCACCACATCGGGCTGCAGGGCCCGCACCTGGTCCAGGGCCTGCAGGCCGTCTCCGGCCTCGCCGACGACCGCGATGTCCTGCTCGGCTTCCAGGATCATCCGGAAGCCCGTACGCAGCAGCGGCTGGTCGTCGACCAGCAGGACGCGGATGGCCACGTAAGTCTCCTTCGCTCAAGGTCTCTTCTGGATCGGGCCGACGGGAGTGGGGCGTGCCCGCCGACCGACCCGGGCGGGTCTGGGGCGTGCGGCTGCGAGGCGGCCGTGGGCGTCGACGCGCCGGTGCCCCCGCGCGAGCGCACGCGCGTGTGGGGGGATCGGCAACCGACGACAACGCGGCAGATGCGTGTACCAGCCTCGCGTCGCCGACATGATCCAGAAGACACCCCCTAGTCCGGCCCCATTCTGCCCTGTGCGCCCCCGGCCGGGTCGGCCGGGATCACCGGCAGGGGATACGGCGGGGGAGTGCCGCCGAACTCCGGGCAGTGCGCCTGGTGGTCGCACCAGCCGCACAGCTTCGTCGGACGCGGCCGCCAGTCACCGGTCTCCGTGGCCAGCCGGATCGCCTCCCACAGCGCGTGCAGCTTGCGCTCCACCCGCTCCAGGTCGGCGATCACCGGGTCGTAGGTCAGCACGTCCCCGCTGCCCAGATACACCAGCTGGAGCCGACGGGGGATCACCTTCTTCAGCCGCCACACGACGAGCGCGTAGAACTTCATCTGGAACAGCGCGCCCTCCGCGTACTCCGGGCGCGGGGCGCGGCCCGTCTTGTAGTCGACGATGCGCACCTCGCCGGTCGGCGCCACGTCGACCCGGTCGATGATGCCGCGCAGCCTCAGCCCCGACTCCAGCTCGGTCTCCACGAACAGCTCGCGCTCCGCCGGCTCCAGGCGGGTGGGGTCCTCCAGCGTGAACCAGCGCTCCACGAGCTGCTCCGCCTCGCTCAGCCAGCCCGCCAGCCGCTCGCCCTCGGGGTCGTCGGCGAACAGCTCCATGATCTCCGGCCTGCTCTCGCGAAGCCGGTCCCACTGGCCGGGGATCAGCGACTTGGCGCGCGGCGCGGTCCGCTCGACCGCAGGGTCGTCGAAGAGGCGCTCCAGGACCGCGTGCACCAGCGTGCCCCGCGTGGCCGCCGCGCTCGGCTTCTCCGGGAGACGGTCGATCACCCGGAACCGGTACAGCAGCGGGCACTGCATGAAGTCACCGGCGCGCGACGGGGACAGGGAGGTGGGCGCTATGGCCGTCACGCCGGACTCCGCCGCCGCTGCCTCGACCTGTGCCGTCATGTCCTCGCCGCTGTTCTCCATGACCACAGACCTTACGGCCCACCACTGACAGTCACCCACTCCCCGCCGTGGCCGGTGCGACGGCGGGGAAAACACAGGGGGTGCCGGGCGGAACACGTCGCGACGGCCGCATACCATCGTCGAAGACCCTTCCGTCCGGCAGAGGCGGGAGACGCTGCGAACGAGGGGACACCGTGGTGGAAAGCGGCGGGAGCGGGCGGCCGCGCCAGGCCAACGAACAGCCGTCCGAGCACCCCACGGAGCCGACGGCTCCACCCACCGGATCGCCCTCATCCGACGACCACACCGAGGGCGGCCCCCGCCGCTCCGCCCCGGAATCCGGGCTTCCGACCCCCACGCCCCCGAACGGCACCACCGAGGCCGCCGACCCCGGCACCGGGCGCCCCGATGTCCCCGCCGACACCGAAGAAGACCCGACCGACACCGACCAGGCAGGCATCCGGAACCCCGCAGAGTCCCCCACCGAGGCCACCGGGGGACCCTCCGCCGACCGGCCCACCGAGGAGACGGCGCGTCCTTCCGCCGACGGGCACACCGAGCACACCGAGGCCACCGAGGACACCGAGCACGCCGAGGCCACCCAGCAGACCGAGCACACCGCGCACACCGCGCATCCCCCCGTCGACCCGCACGCCCGCTCCGAAGCCCACAGCTCCGGCGGATCCGGCGTTCCCCACGCCAAGCCCCGTCCGCCCCGGCGCCCCCCGGAGCCCCGCAACGGGCTGCTCATGGGGCGGCCCTTCGGGGTGCCGGTCTATGTCGCGCCCAGCTGGTTCCTCGTCGCCGCGCTGATCACCTGGGTCTTCGGCGGACAGCTCGACCGGGTCCTGCCCGAGCTCGGCGCCGCCCGCTACCTCGTCTCCCTCTTCTTCGCGGTCGCCTTCTACGCCTCCGTCCTCATCCACGAGCTCGCGCACACCGTCGCCGCCCTCCGCTTCAAGCTCCCGGTCCGCCGCATCCAGCTCCAGTTCTTCGGCGGCGTCTCCGAGATCGAGAAGGAGGCCGAGACCCCCGGCCGCGAGTTCTGGCTGGCCTTCGTCGGCCCCCTGCTCTCCCTCGTCCTGGCCGGTCTCTTCTACCTCGCCCTCCAGCCGGTCGAGCCCGGCACGGTCCCCGGCGTCCTCCTGGCCGGCCTGATGGTCTCCAACCTCATCGTGGCCGTCTTCAACCTCCTCCCCGGCCTCCCGCTCGACGGCGGCCGCATGCTCCGCGCCGTCGTCTGGAAGATCACCGGCAGGCCGATGAGCGGCACCATCGCCGCCGCCTGGGTCGGCCGCGCCCTCGCCGTCTCCGTCCTGATCGGCCTCCCGCTGCTCACCCAGTCCGGCGCCCTCGGCTCCACCGCCGAGGACAGCGTCGGCATGGACACCGTCACCGACGCCCTGCTCGCCGCCATCCTCGCCGCGATCATCTGGACCGGCGCCGGCAACAGCCTGCGCATGGCCCGCCTGCGCGAACACCTCCCCGAGCTGCGCGCACGCAACCTCACCCGCCGCGCGGTCCCGGTCGAGACCGACACCCCGCTGTCGGAGGCCCTGCGCCGCGCCAACGACGCCGGCGCCCGCGCCCTGGTCGTCGTAGACGCCCACGGCGAGCCCCTCTCGCTCGTCCGCGAGGCCGCCATCGTCGGCGTCCCGGAGCACCGCCGCCCCTGGGTCGCCGTCAGCGGCCTCGCCCAGGACCTCACCGACGGCATGCGCGTCTCCGCCGAACTCGCGGGGGAGGACCTCCTCGACGTCCTGCGCGCCACCCCCGCCACCGAGTACCTGGTGGTCGAGGAGACCGGTGAGATCTACGGCGTCCTGTCGGCGGCCGATGTGGAGCGCGCCTTCGTGAAGGCCATGGCCAGACCGTCCTAGGCAGGTCCGCCGGACAGGCCCTGGTGGTCGGCGGCCCCCGCAATCCCCGGTAGTCTGTTCACATGTCCGAACCGACCGGTGCCGCCCGCAGGCGCGGGCCCTTCAAGGTCGGGGACCAGGTTCAGCTGACCGACCCCAAGGGCCGCCACTACACGTTCACGCTCGAAGCCGGAAAGAACTTTCACACCCACAAGGGTTCCTTCCCGCACGACGAGCTGATCGGCGCTCCCGAGGGCAGCGTTGTCCGCACCACCGGGAACGTCGCCTACCTCGCGCTGCGCCCCCTGCTCCCCGACTATGTCCTGTCCATGCCCCGCGGGGCGGCCGTCGTCTACCCGAAGGATGCGGGGCAGATCCTCGCCTTCGCGGACATCTTCCCCGGCGCGCGCGTCGTGGAGGCCGGCGTCGGCTCCGGCTCGCTCAGCAGCTTCCTGCTGCGCGCCATCGGCGACCAGGGCATGCTCCACTCCTACGAGCGCCGGGCGGACTTCGCCGAGATCGCGCAGGCGAACGTGGAGCGCTACTTCGGCGGCCCGCACCCCGCCTGGCAGCTCACCGTCGGCGACCTCCAGGACAATCTGTCCGACACGGACGTCGACCGCGTCATCCTCGACATGCTCGCCCCCTGGGAGTGCCTGGAGGCCGTCTCCAAGGCGCTCGTCCCCGGCGGCATCGTCTGCTGCTACGTCGCCACCACCACCCAGCTCGCCCGGACCGTCGAGTCCATCCGCGAGATCGGCGGCTTCAACGAGCCGACCGCCTGGGAGACGATGATCCGCAACTGGCACATCGAGGGCCTGGCCGTCCGCCCGGACCACCGGATGATCGGTCACACCGGCTTCCTCCTCACCGCCCGCCGCCTCGCGGACGGCGTCGAGCCGCCCATGCGCCGTCGCCGCCCCGCCAAGGGCGCCTACGGCGAGGACTACGACGGCCCCAACGCCGACGGAGGCGTGGGCCGCTAGCCGGACCCGGGCCCACCGCCCGGCCGGCCCGCGCCCCATCAACGGACGAACGCCGTGGCCGAGTTCCCCGCACCGACCGGGAACTCGGCCACGGCACCGTCGTATTGAGACCACGTCGGACCACCCCGCCGCGGCCGCGTGACCCTCCCCGCGGCAGCGGTGCGGAACAAGCCCCGACCCCACCGTTCCCCAGCTCTGTGACGTGTGGCACGATGCTGGCCACCCCCACCGGCACAGCCCTCACAGGAGACACTCCTAGTGCAGCATTCCGCCGTTCCGGAACTGGCACACACCCACACCCGGCCGATCCACTGGGTCGCGACCGCCACCGCCGTGGCCGGCGTCGTGGCGCTCTCCTCGATCCTCCAGCCGGATCCGGCCACCGCGGCCCAGGGGTCCGGTCCGGAGCCGAAATCCGCCGCCGCGACCGCCCCGGCGCCCGGCACCGCCGGTGTCGACTTCCCGCTGGAGTGCGGCCCGGTGCAGGCTCTGGTGCAGCGCCGGGCGTCGGGGGACCTCGACGGCGACGGCCGGCCGGAGACGGTCGCCGTGGTGCACTGCGACGCCCCCATGGGCACCCCGCCCGACGCCGTCTACGTCCTCACCCAGGGCGCCGACGCGACCGCCCCGCGCGTGGTGGCCACCCTCGTCGACCCCAAGGAGCGCACCACGGTCACGAGTCTGTCCGTCAGGGACGGCGCCGTACTCGCCTCGCTGCTCGGCTACTCGTCGGACGACGTGCCCAGTTGCTGCCCCGACGTCAAGGAAGGCGCCAAGTGGCGCTGGAAGGACAGCCGGTTCGTCCGCTCGACGCCCGCGAGCGCCCACAGCGTCTGACGCCCGGCAGGACCGGTGTGAGAAATCAGACAGCGGTCACCGGCCGGACCTGGCCGGTCACTCCGCGTCGGGACCGTAGACCTCGACGCTGTCCGAAACGCGCCGCACGTGGATGCACTCGCCCGGACACTCCCGTGCCGAGTCCACCACGTCCGTGAGCAGCGGCAACGGCACCGGCGCCGTGGCCCCCTTCTCCTGCAGCAGCACGTCGTCCGGGCTCTTCACATAGGCCAGCCCGTCGATGTCCAGCTCGAACACCTCCGGCGCGTACTGCGCGCAGATGCCGTCGCCGGTACAGAGATCCTGGTCGATCCAGACCTCCAGCGCCTCGCCTGCGACCGACGCCTCCTGCTGCACGCTCATGTCTCCTGCCGTTTGGTGCCGAGCCGCGGGGGAACGATGCAGGCTCTGACGGGTGTTGAACAGTTCGACCCTACCTCTGGCAGCTTTCCAATCATGTTCGGTGGGTATTCCCCTGGCGTGAGGGAGAGCGCAAGGGTGAAGATCGGACACACCCCGACCGTCTTTGTGATCTAGGGGTTTCAATCGACACCCACCCAGGTAGGGTCTGGAAGCGTCCAGCTCCCCTTGGAGGAGGTGAGGACCGTGGCAGCCCACGACGACGACATGAACCGCGGCATCCGCCCGGGACGAGGGTCCGACGACCCGGCCGGGCAGATTGCCTACCTTGAGCAGGAGATCGCCGTCCTGCGACGCAAGCTCGCCGACTCTCCGCGGCACACGAGGATTCTCGAAGAGCGGATCGTCGAGTTGCAGACGAACCTGGCCGGCGTATCCGCACAGAACGAGCGACTCGCCAACACGCTCCGTGAGGCCCGTGACCAGATCGTGGCCCTCAAGGAAGAGGTCGACCGGCTCGCCCAGCCGCCCGCCGGTTTCGGTGTCTTCCTGTCGGCGAACGAGGACGGCACCGCCGACATCTTCACCGGCGGCCGCAAACTCCGGGTGAACGTGAGCCCGAGCGTCGAGGTCGAGGACCTCCGGCGCGGCCAGGAAGTCATGCTCAACGAGGCGCTCAACGTGGTCGAGGCCATGGAATTCGAGCGCGTCGGCGACATCGTCACCCTCAAGGAGATCCTGGAGGACGGCGAGCGCGCCCTGGTGCTCGGGCACACCGACGAGGAGCGGGTGGTGCGGCTCGCCGAGCCGCTGCTGGACGTCACCATCCGCCCCGGCGACGCCCTGCTCCTCGAACCCCGCTCCGGCTACGTCTACGAGGTCGTGCCCAAGAGTGAGGTCGAGGAACTCGTCCTCGAAGAGGTCCCCGACATCGGCTACGAGCAGATCGGCGGTCTCGGCAACCAGATCGAGGCCATCCGCGACGCGGTCGAGCTGCCCTACCTGTACCCGGACCTGTTCAAGGAGCACGAACTGCGCCCGCCCAAGGGCGTCCTGCTCTACGGGCCGCCCGGATGCGGCAAGACGCTCATCGCCAAGGCCGTCGCCAACTCGCTGGCCAAGAAGGTCGCCGAGGTGACCGGCCAGGCCGCCGGCAAGAGCTTCTTCCTCAACATCAAGGGCCCCGAGCTGCTCAACAAGTACGTCGGCGAGACCGAGCGGCAGATCCGCCTGGTCTTCCAGCGGGCCCGTGAGAAGGCCAGCGAGGGCACCCCCGTCATCGTCTTCTTCGACGAGATGGAGTCCCTCTTCCGCACCCGTGGCTCCGGTGTCAGCTCGGACGTGGAGAACACCATCGTCCCGCAGCTGCTCGCCGAGATCGACGGCGTGGAGGGCCTGCAGAACGTGGTCGTGATCGGCGCCTCCAACCGCGAGGACATGATCGACCCGGCCATCCTGCGCCCCGGTCGCCTGGACGTGAAGATCAAGATCGAGCGTCCGGACGCCGAGGCCGCCAAGGACATCTTCGGCAAATACCTCACCGAGCGCCTTCCGCTGCACGCGGACGACCTCGGCGAGCACGGTGGCAACAAGTCGGTCACCGTCGAGAGCATGATCCAGACGGCCGTCGAGCACATGTACGCCGAATCCGAGGAGAATCGCTTCCTGGAAGTCACCTACGCCAACGGCGACAAGGAAGTTCTTTACTTCAAGGACTTCAACTCCGGCGCCATGATCGAGAACATCGTGGGCCGCGCCAAGAAAATGGCGATCAAGGACTTCCTGGAGAAGAACCAGAAGGGCCTTCGCGTCTCCCACCTCCTCCAGGCGTGCGTGGACGAGTTCAAGGAGAACGAGGACCTGCCCAACACCACCAACCCGGACGACTGGGCCAGGATCTCCGGAAAGAAGGGCGAGCGGATCGTCTACATCCGTACCCTCATCACCGGAAAGCAGGGCGCGGACACCGGACGCTCCATCGACACGGTGGCCAACACCGGACAGTACCTGTAAAAGGCAGGGCGGCTGCGGGTGCCCTCTCCGGGTATCCGCAGCCGACTGTTTTTCGGGCGACGGCCGGAAAAGGGCGAGCAAGGCAATGACGCAAATGATCTCCCCACCAGCGCAGAGGCGTTCTAGGCTCTTCGGTACCGCCGGGTCGCGCAGTGCGGGGACGGGCACCGCACAGGCACCGGAGCACCAGCGGTACGCGAGCGGCGCCCACGACCGAGGGTGCCGCCGGGCAAGGAGGGCCGCATGACCGTACGGCGAGTAATGGGCATCGAGACGGAGTACGGCATCTCCGTCCCCGGCCACCCCAACGCCAATGCCATGCTCACCTCGTCCCAGATCGTCAACGCCTACGCGGCGGCGATGCACCGGGCCCGCCGGGCCCGCTGGGACTTCGAGGAGGAGAACCCGCTGCGCGACGCGCGGGGCTTCGACCTCGCCCGTGAGGCCGCCGACGCCAGCCAGCTCACCGACGAGGACATCGGCCTGGCCAATGTGATCCTCACCAACGGCGCGCGTCTCTACGTCGACCACGCACACCCCGAGTACAGCGCCCCCGAGGTCACCAACCCCCGCGACGCCGTCCTGTGGGACAAGGCCGGCGAGCGGATCATGGCGGAGGCCGCCGAACGCGCCGCCGCGCTGCCCGGCGCCCAGCCCATCCACCTCTACAAGAACAACACCGACAACAAGGGCGCCTCCTACGGCACGCACGAGAACTACCTGATGAAGCGGGAGACGCCCTTCTCGGACATCGTGCGCCACCTCACGCCCTTCTTCGTCTCCCGCCAGGTCGTCACCGGCGCGGGCCGCGTGGGCATCGGTCAGGA
The DNA here is from genome assembly GCF_055580085.1 of Streptomyces sp. NPDC032126. NCBI lineage: Bacteria > Bacillati > Actinomycetota > Actinomycetes > Kitasatosporales > Streptomycetaceae > Streptomyces > Streptomyces sp. NPDC032126. The sequence continues at coordinate 305,234 of NZ_JBVIMA010000007.1, read as the reverse complement.
CGGCCACGAACACGGCTTCCAGCTCAGCCAGCGCGCCGACTACTTCGAGGTCGAGGTCGGCCTGGAGACCACCCTCAAGCGCCCGATCATCAACACCCGCGACGAGCCGCACGCGGACGCCGAGAAGTACCGCCGCCTGCACGTGATCATCGGCGACGCGAACCTGTCGGAGATCTCGACCTACCTCAAGCTCGGCACCACCGCCCTGGTGCTGTCGATGATCGAGGACGGCTTCATCGCGGTGGACCTGGCCGTCGACCAGCCCGTACGGACCCTCCACCAGGTCTCCCACGACCCCACCCTCAAGCGTCTGGTCACGCTGCGCAGCGGCCGCACCCTCACGGCGGTGCAGTTGCAGATGGAGTACTTCGAGCTGTCGCGCAAGTACGTCGAGGAGCGCTACGGCGCGGACGCGGACGAGCAGACCAAGGACGTCCTGGCCCGCTGGGAGGACACTCTCACCCGGTTGGAGAACGACCCGATGAGCCTGGCCGGCGAGCTGGACTGGGTCGCCAAACGGGAGCTCATGGAGGGCTACCGCCGCCGGGACGGCCTCGACTGGGACGCGGCGAAGCTCCACCTCCTCGACCTCCAGTACGCCGACGTACGGGCCGAGAAGGGCCTCTACAACCGTCTGGCGGCCCGCGGCCGCATGAAGCGGCTGCTGGACGAGGCCGACGTCGAGCGGGCCAAGGGCACCCCTCCGGAGGACACGCGCGCGTACTTCCGCGGCCGCTGCCTGGAGCAGTACGCCGACGACGTCGCGGCCGCCTCCTGGGACTCGGTGATCTTCGACCTGCCCGGGCGGGACTCGCTCCAGCGCGTTCCAACCCTGGAACCGCTTCGCGGAACGCGAAATCACGTCAAGGAGCTCCTGGACCGCTGTCGCACGGCGGAGGACCTGGTCAGGGTCCTGTCCGGGGGCTGAACCGGAACGCGCGCGGTACCGGGCGCGCGGGTGGAAACCCCGCCGCCCGGGAATCATCGAGGTGGCCCCCGTACGTTGGAGAAACCACGGGGCCGATGTCGGACCCGCCTTGTAGGGTCTGATCATCACCGATCGGCAGGAAAGCCGACCTGTCGACCATGTCGGGCGATCTGAGCGGGGTGAGGGTTATGGCGACCAAGGACACCGGCGGCGGCCAGCAGAAGGCCACGCGCTCCACCGAAGAGGTCGAGGAGCAGGCGCAGGACGCGCAGGCGACCGAGGACCTCAAGGAGCGGCACGAGAAGCTGAGCGACGACGTGGACTCGGTTCTGGACGAGATCGACGACGTGCTTGAGGAGAACGCGGAGGACTTCGTGCGCTCCTTCGTGCAAAAGGGTGGCCAGTAAGCGATTTCGCCTTCGAATCGAAGGTTCGAGGGTGCGGGGGTGTGAGTGACCGGTGAACCCGCGACCCGTCGTGGGTTCACCGGTCCTCGCACTCCCGACAGGGTGCCGCGCGATCCGTGCGACGGCTTCGGTCAGGGATGTGGATCACCGCCGCGAGCCGGGTATGGTCCGTGGCGTACCACCGCTTCAACGGCAAGTCGGCCTCTCCGGAAGGAAACTCGTGGAAGCCAACTCTCGTGGCATCGGGCGTCTACCAGCTGCCTTCCTGACGCCCGGATCGTCGTCCTTCATGGACTTCCTCTCCGACCATCAGCCGGAGCTGCTCCCCGGCAACCGTCAACTCCCGCCCACCCAGGGCGTGATCGAGGCGCCGCACGGGACGACCATCGTGGCCGTGACCTTCCCCGGCGGCGTGGTGCTCGCCGGTGACCGGCGAGCCACCATGGGCAATGTGATCGCCCAGCGGGACATCGAGAAGGTGTTCCCGGCCGATGAGTACTCCGCCGTCGGCATCGCCGGCACCGCCGGTCTCGCCGTCGAGATGGTCAAGCTCTTCCAGCTGGAGCTGGAGCACTTCGAGAAGGTCGAGGGGGCGCAGCTCTCCCTGGAGGGCAAGGCGAACCGGCTGTCGACCATGATCCGGTCCAACCTGGGCATGGCCATGCAGGGCCTCGCCGTCGTCCCGCTCTTCGCGGGCTTCGACGTCGACCGCGACAAGGGCCGCATCTTCTCCTACGACGTCACCGGCGGCCGCTCCGAGGAGCACGGCTACGCCGCCACCGGCTCCGGCTCGATCTTCGCGCGCGGCGCCATGAAGAAGCTGTTCCACGACGACCTGAGCGAGGCCGAGGCCACCACGCTGGTGGTCCAGGCCCTGTACGACGCGGCAGACGACGACTCGGCGACCGGTGGTCCCGATGTCGCCCGCCGGATCTACCCCATCGTCACCGTGATCACCGAGGACGGCTTCCGCCGGCTCACCGACGAGGAGTCCTCCGAGATCGCCCGCTCGGTGCTGGAGCGCCGGCTGCAGCAGCCGGACGGCCCGCGGGCCGCCCTGCTGTAACCGGCCGACGCTTTCGAAGGGTGATCCAGTGACTTCCACAGAAAGGGACGGATAACCGGTGTCGACGCCGTTCTATGTCTCACCCCAGCAGGCCATGGCCGACCGCGCGGAATACGCGCGCAAGGGCATCGCCCGCGGCCGCAGCCTGGTCGTGCTGCAGTACGCCGACGGCATCGTCTTCGTCGGCGAGAACCCGTCCCGCGCGCTGCACAAGTTCAGCGAGATCTACGACCGGATCGGCTTCGCGGCCGCCGGCAAGTACAACGAGTACGAGAACCTGCGCATCGGCGGCGTCCGCTACGCCGACCTGCGCGGTTACACCTACGACCGGGACGACGTGACCGCCCGCGGTCTCGCCAACGTCTACGCCCAGACGCTGGGCACGATCTTCTCCTCGGCGGCCGAGAAGCCGTACGAGGTGGAGCTGGTCGTGGCCGAGGTGGGCGAGACGCCCGAGGGCGACCAGATCTACCGGCTGCCGCACGACGGCTCGATCGTGGACGAGCACGGCTCGGTCGCGGTCGGCGGCAACGCCGAGCTGATCAGCAACTACCTCGACCAGCGCCACCAGGACGGCATGACCCTGGCCGAGGCCCTCAAGCTCGCCGTCCAGGCGCTGTCCCGCGAGTCGAACGGCACCCAGCGGGAGATCCCCGCCGAGCGCCTGGAGGTCGCGGTCCTGGACCGTACGCGTCCGCAGTCGCGCAAGTTCAAGCGGATCGTCGGGCCCCAGCTGTCCCGTCTGCTGGCCGAGGGCGGCGTGGATGTCGCCAAGGAGGACGCCGACTCCGGGTCCAAGGAGTCCGGCTCCGAGGACGAGTGACCTCACGGGTGACCCCTCGGTGACCTCCGGGACGCCCGAGAAGGTCCCCCGTGCGCCCCGGCCGATCCTCGGCCGGGGCACACGGCGTTCAGAGGCGCTCAGGGGCCGCTCGGGGTCGCCGTGGATCCCCGGACGACCAATTCCACCGGGATGTCACCCGCGTCCGGTGTGCGGCCCTCCAGGACCGCCAGCAGCGCCCGCATGCCGCGTTCGCCGAACAGCTCGGCGTCCAGCCGGATCGTCGTCAGCTCGGGGTCCAGGGCGGCGGCCAGGGCGATGTCGTCCACGCCCGTCACCGAGACGTCGTCCGGTACGCGCAGCCCTCGTCGCCGTACGGCCTTGTAGACGCCCGCCGCGAGCTTGTCGTCGTCGCAGACCACGGCCGTGGGCAGGGGGCCCGGCGCGGTCAGCGCGGCTTCCGTGGCGGCGAGGGCGCCCTCGATGCTCATCGGGGTGTGCGCGGTGCGCAGGGAGGTCCCCGGCACCGTGGCGAGCCGGGCCGCCAGCTCACGCGCGCGTACCTCGAAGGTCCAGGACGGGATGTCCGCTGCCACATGCAGGAAGCGGCGGTGCCCCAGGCCCAGCAGATGGTCGGCGATCCGCCGCACGCCGTCGGCGATGTCCAGGTTGACGGTGGCCGCGCCCAGGCTGCCCGCGGGGTCGCTGTCCAGCATCACCAGGGGCAGCTGGTCGCCGCGGATGGCGGTGAGGGCGTCGGCGGCCATCGAGGAGGCGATCACGCCGTCCAGGGCGGCCTGGGCCGAGGCGAAGGGGTCGCGGGCCGGGCCGATGCCCTCGGGGGAGGGGTAGAGCACCACGCCGAAGCCGTGGTCGGCCGCGACCCGGGCGGCGCCGGTGTAGACGCCCGCGAAGAACTCGGTCGTCAGGGCGGGGACCACGAGCAGCACGGTGCGGGTGCGGCCCAGGCGGAGGTGGCGTGCGGCCAGGTTGGGGCGGTACCCGAGGTCGCGGGCGGCCTCCCGGACGCGTTCGGCGGTGGCCTCGGACACCCGTCCGCGCCACTTGTCGCCGAGCACCAGCGAGACGGCCGCCTGTGACACGCCCGCGGCCTGGGCGACGTCACGGCTGGTCGGGCGCGTGCTGCTTCGTGCCACCCCGGGCCCCTGTCTTCCGTCTGGACTCCTGAACAGCGCACATGGTACGTATGACGGAGGACGTTATACGTAAAACTCCGGGGCGGGCCGAGGCCCCGGCGAGCTGACGGAGGCGGGACGATGGCCGCGGGATACCTGGAGATCCTCAGGGCGAGGCACGCGGCGCGGCTGCTCACCGGCACCCTCGTGGGCCGGCTGCCCAACGCCGTCGCCGCGATCGCGATCGTGCTGTTCGTGCGCGCCGAGGGCGGGAGCTACAGCCTCGCGGGCGCGCTGGCCGCGGTGTACGGCCTCGCCAACGCCGTCGGCCAGCCGGTCCTCGGCCGGCTCGTCGACCTGCGCGGGCAGCCGCGCGTCCAGCTGCCCGCCGCCCTCGCCTCGGCCCTGGCGATGGCCGTCTTCGCCCTCACCGGCCTGGAGCCGCTGCCCCTGGCCTACGCCGCCGTCGCGGCCTCCGGACTGTTCACCCCGCCCCTGGAGGGCGGGCTGCGGGCCCTGTGGCCGTCGGTGCTGCGCCGCGAGGACCAGGTGCACACGGCCTACGCCATGGACGCCGTGGCCCAGGAGGTCATGTTCACCGTCGGCCCGCTCCTGGTCACCCTGTGCGCCGCGCTCTGGTCGGCCCAGGTGGCCCTGCTCGTCCTGAACGCCCTCGGCGTGCTCGGCGCGCTCTCCGTGGTCGTCTCGCCGCCCTCGCGCGCGTGGCGCTCCGCACCGCGCGAGGCGCACTGGCTCGGCGCGCTGCGCTCACCCGGCCTGGTCGTCCTCCTCGGCGCCTTCCTGTTCGTCGGGATGGCCCTCGGGTCCATCGCGGTCGCCTCCGTGCCGTACGCCGACGACCACGGCGGCGACGCGGTCTACGGCTGGCTGATGGCGGCGCTGGGCCTCGGCGCGCTCATCGGCGGCACCCTCTACGGGGCGCGGCCGTGGCCGGGCGTACCGGAGCGGCGACTGCGCGTCCTGGTCGGGTTCCTGGCGGTGTGTTACCTGCCGCTGATGCTGATGCCGGGCCCCGTCGCCATGGTGGCGCTCAGCGCGCTCGCCGGTGTGTTCCTGGCGCCCGCCATCGCCTGCGCGTTCGTCATCGTGGACCGGCACGCGCCGAGCGGCACGGTCACCGAGGCGTTCTCCTGGCTCGTCACCACGTTCACCGTCGGCGCGTCGGTCGGAACGGGCGTGGCGGGGCCCGTCGTCGAGGCGGGCGGCGCGCTGTGGGGCTTCGCCGTGCCGGGTGTCGCGGGCGCCGTGTCGCTGATGGTTTTGCTGGCCACCGGGCGGGTAATGGCAGTACCCGCCGTGCACACGGTTGTTGCGTCTTCATCGGAAAATGATCCAAACCGTGCCCCCGAACCCCGTTTCAGTTCAGGGGATCGGGCGTAATGTTCACTCATGGACCGCCGCATTTTCGGGCTGGAGAACGAGTACGGCGTCACGTGCACGTTCAGGGGACAGCGCCGCCTGTCGCCTGACGAGGTGGCGCGGTACCTCTTCCGCCGTGTCGTGTCATGGGGCCGCAGCAGCAATGTGTTTCTGCGCAACGGCGCCCGCCTCTATCTCGATGTGGGCTCGCATCCGGAATACGCGACACCCGAATGTGACAACGTGACCGAACTGGTCACCCACGACAAGGCCGGCGAGCGCATTCTCGAAGGACTGCTGGTCGACGCGGAACGCCGCCTGCACGAGGAGGGAATCGCGGGCGACGTCTACCTCTTCAAGAACAACACCGACTCGGCCGGCAACTCCTACGGCTGCCACGAGAACTACCTGGTGGCCCGCCATGGGGAGTTCTCCCGGCTCGCGGACATCCTCATCCCCTTCCTGGTGACCCGGCAGCTGCTCTGCGGCGCCGGCAAGGTGCTGCAGACCCCGCGCGGGGCCGTGTACTGCGTCAGCCAGCGGGCCGAGCACATCTGGGAGGGCGTCTCCTCGGCGACCACCCGCTCCCGTCCCATCATCAACACCCGCGACGAGCCGCACGCCGACGCCGAGCGCTACCGCCGCCTGCACGTCATCGTGGGCGACTCGAACATGTCCGAGACGACCATGCTGCTCAAGGTCGGCGCCACCGACCTGGTGCTGCGCATGATCGAGGCGGGCACCGTGATGCGCGACCTCACCCTGGAGAACCCCATCCGGGCGATCCGCGAGGTGAGCCACGACATCACCGGCCGGCGCAAGGTGCGCCTGGCCAGCGGCCGCGAGGCCTCAGCGCTGGAGGTGCAGCGCGAGTACTACGAGAAGGCCGTGGACTTCTGCGAGCGCCGCGGCATCCGTACCGGCACCGTCGAGCAGGTCCTGGAGCTGTGGGGCCGCACGCTGGACGCGATCGAGGCCGAGGACCTCGACCGGATCGGCACCGAGATCGACTGGGTGATCAAGTACAAGCTCATCGAGCGGTACCGGGCCAAGCACAACATGACCATGTCGCACCCGCGCGTGGCGCAGATAGACCTCGCCTACCACGACATCCACCGCCGTCGTGGCCTGTACTACCTGCTGGAGAAGAAGGGTCAAGCCGCCCGCGTCTGCGACGACTTGAAGATCTTCGAGGGCAAGTCGGTTCCGCCGCAGACCACTCGGGCCCGGCTGCGCGGCGACTTCATCCGCAGGGCCCAGGAGCAGCGCCGTGACTTCACCGTCGACTGGGTCCACCTCAAGCTCAACGACCAGGCGCAGCGCACGGTGTTGTGCAAGGACCCGTTCCGTTCGGTGGACGACCGGGTGGAGAAGCTGATCGCCGGAATGTGAGCACAGCGTCCGGACGAGGGTCCGGAACGCAACACGGGCGCCGTACGTTACCCGTACGGCGCCCTTCTCACGCCGTAGAGTTGCGCGCACGCCATCATCAAGATCGACCGATTACGAGGCCCCCACCGTGCGCCGACGCTCCCTCATCCTCGCCGCCGTACCCGCAGGACTGGTCACGCTCGCCGGCTGCGGCGACGACAAGTCCGACTCCAGCGAGGCGAGCGACAGCACGTCGCCCTCCGCCTCCGCCGCGGCCCCCTCGGCGGCTCCGGCGCCGAAGATCGTCGACGGCCCGCTGCCGGCGATCACCGCGGGCACGAAGTTCGGCGAGAAGCCGACCGTCGCCAAGGGCACCGGCAAGCCGTCCGACCAGCTCGCGGTGAAGACGGTCATCACGGGCGGCGGTCGCACGGTCGCGGAGAACGACTTCGTGGTGGCCCACTACCTCGGCCAGATCTGGGACACCGCCAAGGTCTTCGACAACTCCTACGACCGCAAGACCGCGCTGGCCATCCAGCTCTCCCAGGGCAGCATCATCGACGGCTGGCGCTATGCGCTGGCCGGCAAGAAGACCGGCAGCCGGGTCCTGTTCGCCGTCCCGCCGACGTGGGGTTACGGCACGGGGGGCAACTCCCAGGCGGGCATCAAGGGCACCGACACCCTGGTGTTCGTCGTCGACGTCCAGGGCACCTACCCGGTCACCAGCTCCGCCAAGGGCAAGGACGTCCCCCAGGACGACGCGGACCTGCCCAAGATCGGCACGAACACCGACGGCAAGGCACCCTCCATCGAGGTCCCCAAGGCCGACCCGCCGAAGAAGCTGGTGGCGAACTACATCATCGAGGGCGACGGCGAACCGCTGGCGGCCGACAGCTCCGTGCTCGTGCAGTACAAGGGCGTCGTCTGGAACACGGGCAAGGAGTTCGACTCCACGTACGCGCGCAAGACGCTGACCTCCTTCGGTCTCGGGCAGGTCGTGAAGGGCTGGGCGCAGGGCCTGACCGGCAAGAAGGTGGGCAGCCGGGTCCTCATCGTCGTGCCGCCGGACCTGGGGTACGGCGACAACCCGCCGAGCGGCAGCGGCATCGAGAAGGACTCCGTGATGGTGTTCACCGTGGACATCCTCGCGAAGCTGTGATCGCCGCCGGATGTAAGACTGTGCGTGTCGCCTATTTCGACCATCAGCAGGAGCTAGAGACGTGAGCATCGACAAGCCCGAGATCGACTTCCCCGAGGGCGAGGCCCCCGCGGACCTTGAGATCAAGGACATCTGGGAGGGCGACGGCGAGGTGGCGACGGCGGGTCAGACCGTCACCGTCCACTACGTGGGTGTCGCCTTCAGCACCGGCGAGGAGTTCGACGCCAGCTGGAACCGCGGTACGCCGTTCACGTTCCCGCTCGGTGGCGGCCGCGTCATCAAGGGCTGGGACCAGGGTGTGCAGGGCATGAAGGTCGGCGGCCGTCGCCAGCTGACCATCCCGGCGCACCTCGCCTACGGCAACCAGAGCCCGACTCCGGCGATCAAGCCCGGCGAGACGCTGATCTTCGTCGTGGACCTGATCGCGGTCTGAGCCGGATCCGACCGGAGCCGATCATCTGGGGTCCATGCCTGTCCGGGCATGGGCCCTCGGCTTTTGCCCCGCCACCACGGGGCGGTACGGTCATCGTTCGTAAGCACCATAGGGAGGCGAAGCGCGTCGATGGCCATTGCCAAGGCCGAGCGGCTGATGAACCTGGCGCTGTGTCTGCTGGGGACGCGGCGGCCGCTCAGCAAGCGCGAGCTGCGCGAATCCATCGAGGCGTATGTCGAGGCCTTCGGCGGGGGTCCCGGCTCCGACGACTCCTTCAACCGCATGTTCGAGCGCGACAAGGACGACCTGCGTGAGCTCGGCCTGGTCATCGAGACCGTGGAGAGCCTCGACGGCGAGGTCGGCTATCTCGCCCGCCGCGACAGCAACCGGCTCCCCCCGATCACCCTGGACGCCGAGGAGGCCGCCGCCCTCGGCCTCGCCGCCAAGGTGTGGCAGCAGGCCCGGCTCGCCGGCGCGGCCAGCGGCGCCCTGCAGAAGCTGCGCGCGGCCGGTCTCCCCGAGGACGTCGACCCGTACGAGGCGCATGGCGCGCTGGAGCCCCGCATCCCCGTGCACGAGGTGGCGTTCGAGCCGCTGATGCTGGCCTGCCGCGACCGCCGCCCCGTCGTCTTCGACTACCGCAAGGCGACCGCCGCCCACCCCGAGCCCCGGCACGTCGAGCCCTGGGCCCTGGAGTGCTGGCGCGGCCACTGGTACCTGGCGGGCTTCGACCGAGACCGGGGCGCCGAGCGCGTCTTCCGGCTGTCCCGGATCACCGGCAAGGTGCGCTCGCGCGGCGGCCGCTTCACCGCCCCCGTCCCCGACGTCGTCACCGTCCGCGAGACCGTCGCGAGCTGGGCGGGGGAGACCGCCGACCGCAGCGCGCGGATCCGGCTGCGCGCCGACGCCGGGTACCCCTTGCGGGCGAGAGCCACCTCCGTACGGGAACTCGGGGACGGCTGGGACGAGTTGGAGATTCCGTACGGGCACGGGCTGGACGCCTGGCTGGTGGAGTTCGGGCCGGACGTGGTGGTCCTGGAGCCCGCCGAGCTGCGGGCGGACGTCGTGGACCGGCTGCGGGCCGTGGCCAAGGGCTGAGGGGGAGCGAGCGCACAGTGGCAGGCAAACCGGTCAGGCCCGTCAACGCCATCGACCAGACCCGGCGGATGCTCTCGCTGGTGACGTATCTGCGGGAGCGCCCCGGGGCGCGCATCGAGGATGTCGCCCGGGCCTTCGGGATCACTGAGGACGAGCTGGTCTCGGACCTCGATGTGCTGCCCATGTGCGGCACCAGCTTCCGGGGCGGCGATCTCCTCGACATCGACACCGACGGCGAGCGCATCTGGTGGCACAACCCGGCCGCGCTCGGCGCGGAGGCCGCCGAGCCGCTGCGGCTCGCCGCCGACGAGGCGACCGCCCTGCTGGTGGCCGCCCGCGCGGTGGCGACCCTGCCGGGGCTGCGCGAGAGCGACCGGCAGGCGCTGCTGCGGGCGACCGCCAAGGTGGAGACCGCGGCCGGCGAGGCGGCGGGCGCCAGCTCCCGGCTGTCCGTGACGTTCGAGTCGGAGGGCGGTGTCTTCGCCGACGTCGACCGCGCCATCTCCGAGCGGCGCCGCCTGTGGATCCGCTACTACTCGCCCGCGCGCGACGAGCTCACCGAGCGCGAGATCGACCCCATCCGCCTGGTCAGCGTCGGCCACACCTATGTGGAGGCCTGGTGCCGCCGCTCCGAGGCGCGCCGCACCTTCCGCCTCGACCGGGTCGCCGAGATCAGGATCCTCGACGAGCCGTCCGCGCCGCCGGAGGTCGAGCTGCGGGACCTGTCGGAGGGGCTGGTGCAGCCGGCCGCGGAGGACCCGGAGGTCGTGGTCGAGGTCGGGCCCGGGGGCCGCTGGGTCGCCGAGTACTACCCGCACGACAGCGCGGATGAGCTTCCGGACGGCGGCCTGCGTATTGCTTTGCGCACGCCCGACCCCGCCTCGCTCAGACGCCTGGCCCTGCGGCTCGGCCGCGACGGCCGGATCGTCGCCCCGCAGGACCTCGCCGACAGCGCCCGCCGGGCCGCGCGCGAGGCGCTCGCGGCTTACGACGGGATCGAGGCGGAGGCGTGACGGGCGGTCGGCCGGACCGGTGCCGGGGGACCGGCGGGCCGCGGGACAGGCATGTCGACGGACCGGCATTTCGACGGACGGGAGCAGGGGCTGTGAGCGAGTCGACGGGGTCCGGGGGACGGGGCATGTCCGTGGCGACCGCGTTCGCCGGGATGCGCAGCGTGGTCCCGGTCGTGTTCAAGGCGGGCTGCCCGGACTGCCGGGGCCACTTCGAGCTCGCCGCGGGCGCCCTGCGCCTGGCCATCGGCGCCACCAGCCGCACCACCTTCTACTCCTTCACCTGCCCCGACTGCGGCGCGGCCGTACGCAAGCCGGCGGGGGAGCGGATCGTGGAGCTCCTCACCCGCGGCGGCGTCAGGACCCTGCGGCTGCGGTCCACCCCCTGACACGGGCTAGGCTCAGCGGCATGTTCTGGCCGATGTTCGCGGTAGCCATGGGATTCGTCGGACTCGCCGTCCTCGGGGTGCTCGCCGTGCGGGTCTTCCTGGAGGCGCGCCGGCTCGGGCGGCAGGTCGCGGACTCCGCGGCCCGGATCAACAGAGCCGCCGAGGACCTGGAGCGGGCCGCCGTGAGCACGGCGCGCGCCGTGGACTCGCTGTGAGCGCTGCTGCGATGGCTCTGTGAGTCGTGCGGGACAGGCGAATTGGGCGGCTTCGCCCTCCCGCGCCGGTCCCGGCGGCAGGTACGCTGCTGATCGCGGTCCGGAACACGAGGCCTGGATCGCTTGACCGGGAGAACGCACGGGGATTGCCTGACGTTCACCCCCGAGCGTTACGATCGCTGTCGAACCGATCGTTCGGACACATGTCCGACCGGCCGGACAGCATCCCCACCCGCCCGCCTCGGTGAGAAGGTAAAACTTATGGGACGGCTCGGACCTACCGAGATCATTCTGATCCTCGTCGTCATCATCCTCCTGTTCGGTGCCAAGAAGCTTCCGGACATGGCGCGATCGCTCGGCAAGTCCGCTCGCATCCTGAAGAGCGAGGCCAAGGCGATGAAGGAAGAGGGCAGCACCCCCGCTCCCGCCGACCCGCCGAACACCGGCGAGCAGCCCCCGGCGCAGCGCACGATCCAGGCCGCCCCCGGCGACGTGACCAGCTCCCGCCCGGTCACCGAGCCGACGGACACCACCAAGCGCTGACGCAGGGCCGGTGACCTCCGGCCCGCCGCACGAGATGGGATCGTGGGTTGCTCAAGCCTGCCCGCAAGAAGGAGAAGGATCCCGAGGGGCGGATGCCCCTCGCGGAACACCTTCGTGAGCTCCGCAACCGGCTCGCGAAGGCGATCCTGGCCATCGTCGTCGTGACGATCGTCGCCGCCTTCTTCTACAACGACATCATCAACTTCCTCACGAAGCCGATCCTCGACTCGGTCGGCTGCAAGGAAAGCTTCGAGGAGCTGGCGAAGTCCTCCGGCGACGACCAGTGCGCCCGGATCACGATCAACGGCCTCCTCGCCCCCTTCACGCTGGCCCTCCAGGTCTCGCTGATGGCGGGCGTCGTGTTCGCCTCGCCGGTCTGGCTGTACCAGCTGTGGGCGTTCATCGCCCCGGGGCTGCACAAGCACGAGAGGAAGTACGCCTACGCCTTCGTGGGCACCGGTGTGCCGCTCTTCTTCTGCGGTGCCTTCTTCGCCTACAAGATGCTGCCCACCACCGCGGGTGTGCTCATCGACTTCACTCCGCAGGGCGTCGACAACCTCCTGCCGCTCGACGATCTGCTGCAGCTCGTCACGCGCATGGTCGTGGTCTTCGGTCTCTCCTTCGAGCTGCCGCTGCTGCTGGTCATGCTCAATCTGACCGGGGCGATCACCGGCAAGCGCATGCTCGGCTGGTGGCGCGCGATGATCATCGGCATCACCGTCTTCGCCGCCGTCGCCACCCCCAGCACCGACCCCATCTCGATGATGGCGCTGGCCGGACCGATCTGGGTGCTGTACTTCGGCGCGGTCGCCTTCTCCCTGCTCAACGACCGGCGCCGGAGCCGCCGCGCCGCCCTGGGCCCGGACGACGACGAGGCCTCCGAGCTGGACCTCACCCCCGAGGACATCGGCGAGGTCGAGACGGTGTCCGCGAGCAGCGTCCTGCCCGAGCAGTCGAGCACGGACCGGGTCAACGGTTATGACGACGTGACCTGAGGATCACCGGGAAACTCTTAAGGTCGCTTCCGTGACCAGCGAGATCACCCTCTTCGTCAACCCCACCGCGGGCCGCGGCCGGGGCGCCCGCGCGGCGCAGCCGGCCGCTTCCGCCTTTCGGGACGCCGGCTTCTCGGTGCGGACCGTCGTCGGGGAGAACGCCGACGACGCCCTCGCACGCGCGCGTGCCGCCGTCACCGACGGCACCGGTGCCCTCGTCGCCGTCGGCGGGGACGGGCTGGTCAACCTCGCCCTCCAGGCCGTCGCCGGCACCCGCACCCCGCTCGGTGTGGTCGCCGTCGGTACCGGCAACGACTTCGCCCGCGCCCTCGGCCTGCCCGTGCGCGAACCGGCCGCCGCCGGACGGCTGCTCGCCGACGACCTCAAGCAGTCCCGCGTCCGCGACATCGACCTCGGGCGGATCGGCGACCACTGGTTCGGCACCGTCCTCGCCTCCGGCTTCGACTCCCGCGTCAACGACCGCGGCAACCGCATGCGATGGCCCACCGGACGGGTCAAGTACGACCTGGCGATGCTCGCCGAACTGGCCGCCTTCCGCCCGTTCCCGTACCGGATCCGGCTGGACGGCGGCACCGCGATCGAGGTCGAGGCCACCCTCGTCGCGGTCGGCAACGGATCCTCGTACGGCGGCGGCATGCGCATCTGCCCCGGCGCCGACCCCGCCGACGGACTCTTCGACGTGACCGTCGTCGGCGACTGCTCCCGTACGACGCTGCTGCGGGTCTTTCCGACGGTGTACCGCGGCACCCACGTCGAGCACCCGAAGGTCACCGTGTACCGGGCGGCCGAGGTCGAGCTGGCGGCGCGAGGCATCACCGGGTACGCCGACGGCGAGCCCGTGGGCCCCCTGCCACTCACCGCGCGCTGTGTACCGGGCGCCGTGCGCGTCGTAGGCTCGAAACCGACGGGCGGCGGGGCGGCCGTACGCTCGTGAGCTGCGGGGACCCCGGGTTTGGGCGGGCCCGATCCGGATAATGATCGTCCTGTTGTCAGTGGGGCCCGGTACGCTCGAAAGCACGATGACACAGGACCTCTCACCGGCCGAGCGGTACGCGGCTGCGCGCAGGCGCGCTGCCGAGCAGGCCACCGCGCTCGCGTCCTTCCGCGAGATGTACGACTTCGGCCTCGACCCCTTCCAGATCGAGGCCTGCCAGGCTCTTGAGGCGGGCAAGGGCGTCCTCGTGGCCGCGCCCACCGGCTCGGGCAAGACGATCGTGGGCGAGTTCGCCGTCCACCTCGCCCTCCAGCAGGGCCGCAAGTGCTTCTACACGACGCCCATCAAGGCGCTGTCCAACCAGAAGTACGCCGACCTGTGCCGACGCTACGGCAGCGAGAAGGTGGGCCTGCTCACCGGCGACAACAGCGTCAACTCCGATGCCCCGGTGGTCGTGATGACCACCGAGGTGCTGCGGAACATGCTCTACGCCGGCTCGCAGACCCTCATCGGCCTCGGCCATGTCGTCATGGACGAGGTCCACTACCTCTCCGACCGCTTCCGCGGCGCCGTCTGGGAGGAAGTCATCATCCACCTCCCGGAGTCGGTCACCCTCGTCTCCCTGTCGGCGACCGTGTCCAACGCCGAGGAGTTCGGCGACTGGCTCGACACCGTCCGCGGCGACACCGAGGTGATCGTCTCCGAGCACCGCCCGGTGCCCCTCTTCCAGCACGTCCTGGCCGGGCGGCGGATGTACGACCTGTTCGAGGAGGGCGAGGGCCGCAAGAAGGCCGTCAACCCCGACCTCACGCGCCTGGCCCGCATGGAGGCCAGCCGGCCCTCGTACCAGGACCGCAGACGCGGGCGCACCATGCGCGAGGCCGACCGCGAGCGGGAGCGGCGCCAGCGCTCCCGGGTGTGGACGCCCGGCCGCCCCGAGGTCATCGAGCGGCTCGACGCCGAGGGTCTGCTGCCCGCCATCACCTTCATCTTCAGCCGCGCCGCCTGCGAGGCCGCCGTCCAGCAGTGCCTGTACGCGGGCCTGCGGCTCAACGACGAGGAGGCCCGCGAACAGGTCCGCGCCCTGGTCGAGGAGCGCACCTCCGCCATCCCGCCGGAGGACCTCCACGTCCTCGGGTACTACGAGTGGCTGGAGGGCCTGGAGCGAGGTATCGCCGCCCATCACGCGGGCATGCTGCCGACGTTCAAGGAGGTCGTCGAGGAGCTGTTCGTCCGCGGGCTGGTCAAGGCCGTGTTCGCCACCGAGACGCTGGCGCTCGGCATCAACATGCCCGCGCGCTCGGTGGTCCTGGAGAAGCTCGTCAAGTGGAACGGCGAGCAGCACGCCGACATCACCCCCGGCGAGTACACCCAGTTGACGGGCCGCGCCGGCCGCCGGGGCATCGATGTCGAGGGGCACGCGGTCGTGCTCTGGCAGCGCGCCATGAACCCCGACCATCTGGCGGGCCTCGCCGGCACGCGCACGTACCCGCTGCGCTCCAGCTTCAAGCCGTCGTACAACATGGCGGTCAACCTGGTCGAGCAGTTCGGGCGGCATCGCTCGCGCGAGCTGCTGGAGACCTCCTTCGCGCAGTTCCAGGCGGACCGCTCGGTCGTCGGCATCTCCCGTCAGGTGCAGCGCAACGAGGAGGGGCTCGCCGGCTACAAGGAGTCCATGACCTGCCACCTCGGCGACTTCGAGGAGTACGCGCGGCTTCGGCGCGACCTGAAGGACCGCGAGACCGAGTTGGCCCGCCAGGGCGCGTCCCAGCAGCGCGCCGAGGCCGCGGTCGCGCTGGAGCGGCTGAAGCCGGGCGACGTCATCCACGTGCCCACCGGGAAGTACGCGGGACTGGCCCTCGTGCTGGACCCGGGGCTGCCCGCCGGGCGGGCCAACGGCCACCGCGGCTTCGACCACCACGACGGCCCGCGCCCCCTGGTCCTCACCGCCGAGCGGCAGGTCAAGCGGCTGGCGTCGATCGACTTCCCGGTGCCGGTCGAGCCGTTGGACCGGATGCGCATCCCGAAGTCCTTCAACCCGCGCTCCCCGCAGTCCCGTCGCGACCTCGCGTCCGCGCTGCGCACCAAGGCCGGGCACATTCCGCCGGAGCGGCACCGCAAGCGGCGCTCCCAGGCCGCCGACGACCGCGAGATCGCCCGGCTGCGCACGGCGATCCGGGCCCATCCCTGCCACGGGTGCAACGACCGCGAGGACCACGCCCGTTGGGCGGAGCGCTATCACCGGCTGCTGCGGGACACCTCGCAGCTGGAGCGGCGCATCGAGGGCCGCACGAACACCATCGCGCGGACCTTCGACCGGATCGTCGCGCTGCTGACCGAGCTGGACTATCTGCGCGGCGACGAGGTCACCGAGCACGGCAAGCGGCTCGCCCGCCTGTACGGCGAGCTGGATCTGCTGGCCAGCGAGTGTCTGCGCGCCGGCGTGTGGGAGGGCCTCGCCCCGGCCGAACTGGCCGCGTGCGTCTCGGCGTTGGTGTACGAGGCGCGGGTGGGCGACGACGCGATGGCGCCCAAGCTGCCCTCCGGGAAGGCCAAGGCGGCGCTCGGCGAGATGGTGCGGATCTGGGGGCGGCTGGACGCCCTGGAGGAGGAGTTCCGCATCAACCAGACCGAGGGCGTCGGACAGCGCGAGCCCGACCTGGGGTTCGCCTGGGCCGCCTACATGTGGGCCTCCGGAAAGGGGCTCGACGAGGTGCTGCGCGAGGCGGAGATGCCCGCGGGCGACTTCGTGCGCTGGTGCAAGCAGGTGATCGACGTGCTCGGGCAGATCTCGGCGGCGGCTCCCGTCGAGGGGTCCACGGTGGCGAAGGTCGCCCGCAAGGCCGTCGAGGGGCTGCTGCGGGGAGTCGTCGCCTACTCGTCGGTGGGGTGACCGCCGCGGGCGGCTGAGTCACCGTTTCCGGAAGGGGTTCACGCGATCGCGTGAACCCTTTTCGTATGCCCGCACGCCGTGACGGAGCGTGTGCGAACGAGATCCCAGCGTGTAAATGGGCCCGAGCGTACTCCTGTCCCGCGGTCGGTTTCAGGTGCTTGCTGAATATGACACAGCGATGATCCGGTCGGACTAAGCTCGCCCGCAGCGCACCGAGTTGAGCTAATTCGCGCGCTTGTTCCCCATGCATCCATAGATGTTCGTAAGTGTTCCCGCCTTTTCCCCGAAGAATCCGAAGACGCGGGCAGATTCCGACAGAGGGCCCCCATGGTGAGTGTTCAGTCCCCACCCGGTCGCCGTGAACTTCCCTACGCGCGCGTGCTGCTGCCCCCCGCGATACTGATGGCCGCGGCGACCGGAGCGGCCGCCGCCCTGGTGCCGGTGGTGAACCAGCTCGCCGTCGGCGTCAGCGGAGCCGTCGCCACCGTCCTGGTCCTCGCCACCGTCACCGGAGCGGTGCGCCGCGGCCGCCGGCTGCGCAGGCTCGACGCGGACAAGGACCAGCGCCTCGCCCACGTGGAGCATCGCCTCGCCCACTACGCGGCGCTCAACCGCCGCATCTGCGACGACTACCTGCCCGACTGCGTCCGCTATCTGCGCCAGGGAAGCTCCCCCGACGACGTGCTGCGGCACTACCAGGCCACGGATCCCTACTTCCGCGACTTCGACGACTCCCAGCTGGCGCTGCTCCGCCGCCTTCTGAAGATCGTCGACTACGAGCAGGACCTGCGCGACTCCGGCCAGCGTTCCTTCGTCAGCGTGGCCCGCCGGATCCAGGCCATCGTCCACCAGCAGAACAAGGAACTGCGGGAGATGGAGGAGGACCACGGCCGCAACCCCGAGGTCTTCGACGACCTCCTGCGCATCGACCACGGCACCGCGCTGATCGGCCGCCTCGCCGACTCCATCGGCGTCCTCGGCGGCGGCCGACCCAGCCGCCAGTGGCCCCAACCCGTGCCGCTGTACAGCGTGCTGCGCGGCGCCATGTCCCGCATCCTGGAGTACCGCCGCATCCAGCTCGACTCCATCGCCAAGGTCAACGTCCGCGGCATCTCCGTCGAGCCGGTCATCCACGCCTGCGCCGAACTCCTCGACAACGCCACCCGCTACTCGCCGCCCGAGAGCAAGGTGCACGTCAACGCCGTCGAGGTGCAGACCGGCATCGCCATCGAGATCGAGGACGCCGGCGTCAGCCTCAGCGAGGAGAGCCGCGCCAAGGCCGAGGGCATGCTGGAGGCCGCCATGGAGGGCGTCGACATCCAGGACGTCAGCGACGTCCCGCGCCTCGGCCTCGCCGTCGTCGGCCGTCTGTGCACGTCGTTCAACATGCAGATCGCTCTGCGCGCCTCGGCCTACGGCGGCGTCCGCGCCGTCCTCATCATCCCCAACGAGATGATCACCGGCGGGGCCACCTCCCTGTACGCCCACGGCATCGGCGCCGCCTCGCAGCCCATCCAGGACAACACCGGCGTCGACGTGCCCCAGCGCAAGCCCAAGAAGCGCCGGCCCACCAACCCGACCATCCCCGCGGGAATGTCCCTGGAGGACGACGTCCCCGTGGTGACCGAGTGGACCCCGCAGGGGCTGCCGCAGCGCCGCAGCAAGATCGCCATCCCCGTCCACGAGCAGATCATGGAGGCGTACCGCGCCCAGGCGCGCGCCGAGCGGGGCGAGCCGGACCCCTGGGCCCGGCCCGAGCAGACCGAGCCCGAGCCGGAGCCCGAGCCCAAGAAGGACGAGACCGCGCCCGGCCTGTGGGTCGACGCCTTCTGGGAGGGCCTCAGGAAGGACAACCCCGCTGAGGACCCCACCGACTTCACCCGTAACCCCACGAAGTACCTGCACCTGATCGAAGACAAGGACAAGGCCCGCACCGAGGCCGACGACGAGGGGGACCTCACGTGATCCAGCAGCGCGCCAACTTCGACTGGCTGCTCAAGGAGCTCTACGACGGAGTTCCCGGCATCGAGATGATCGTGGTGCTCTCGGCTGACGGACTGCGCATCGCCCGCTACGCCGGCGATCCCGACGCCGCCGACCGGGTCGCCGCCGCGTGCGCCGGACTGCAGAGCCTCGCGCAGGCGGTCGCCCAGGAGATCCCCACCACCGACGGCGACATGAAGCTCGTCGTCATCGAGATGAACGGCGGCTACTTCTACCTCATGGCGGCCGGCGCCAACGCGTACCTCGCGGTCCTCGCCGACGTGCGCTGCGAGCCGGGCCATATGAGCGCCAATATGCGCGACCTCGTCGTGCGCATCGGCTCCCACCTGACCAGTCCCCCACGGCACAACGGGCAGACCGTATGACCCCTCCGCAACGCCGACGGCGCCATCCCGTCAAGCAACAGTCACCCCCACCGCCCCCGCCGCCCCCACAGGCCCCGTCGGCCGAGCAGGGCCAGCAGGAGGGCGACGGCAAGCAACCCGAGCGGCTGTTCGTCATCTCGGGCGACGGAGAACGCGTGCCCCTCGACCTCGTCACCTTAATGGTGGCGCGCGCCGAGCCGCCCTCCTCCGCCACCCCGGAACAGTCGGCGGTCCTGCGCCTGTGCGCCGCCCCCCTGTCCGTGGCCGAGATCTCGGCCTACCTCAGTCTCCCGTTCAGCGTGGTCAGCGTGCTGCTCACCGACATGCTGGCGGCCGACCTGGTCCAGGCGCGCGCCCCGATCGTGCGGCAGCAGCTCCCCGACCGTTCCCTTCTCGAAGCGGTGATGCATGGACTTCAAAGGCTCTGACACGATCCCCGGCCCACGGGCCGAGGACCATCTGCCGCAGACCACCCAGGCCGCGGCGAAGATCGTCATCGTGGGCGGCTTCGGAGTCGGCAAGACGACCATGGTCGGTTCGGTCAGCGAGATCAGGCCGCTGACGACCGAGGAGACCATGACCCAGGCCGGTCTCGGCGTCGACGACAACTACGGCTCGGACACCAAGACCGCCACCACCGTGGCCATGGACTTCGGCCGCATCCGCATCACGGAGAAGGTCGTGCTCTACCTGTTCGGCACCCCCGGACAGGAGCGCTTCTGGTTCCTCTGGAACGGCCTGTTCGAGGGCGCCCTCGGCGCGGTCGTCCTGGTCGACACCCGCCGCCTGGAAGTCAGCTTCGAGGTGATGGGCCGGCTGGAGGAGCGCGGGGTGCCCTTCGTGGTGGCCGTCAACACCTTCCCCGACGGCCCCCGTTACCCGATCGAGGACTTGCGCCAGGCCCTCGACCTGGCGCCCCAGATCCCGATCATGGAGTGCGACGCCCGCCGCCGCGCCTCCAGCCGGGACGTCCTCATGACCCTGATGCGCTTCCTGCACACGCTCACGATGAGCGGCAGCCTCACCTGAACTCCCCACCCGCGCCACGCCGTTCACCCTCCCCGCCCGGACAACGGATCCACCACAGTCTCGAAAGCGACCCCTCGTGACGTCTGAACACCACTCCCCGACCGGTACGGACGACCTCACCCTCGAACCGCCCCCCGGCTGCCCCGCGCACGGCCGCGGCGCCGGAGGGCTGAACCGCCTCTACGGCGTGCAGGACCTGGCCGAGCTGTACGAGAGCCTCCGGGAGGAACACGGGCCCGTGGCGCCCGTGCTGCTCCACGACGACGTGCCGATCTGGGTGGTCCTCGGCCACGCCGAGAACCTGCACATGATCCGCACCCCCTCGCTCTTCACCCGGGACAGCCGCATCTGGACCCCGCTGCTCGAGGGCATGGTCAAGCCCGACCACCCGCTGATGCCGCACATCGCCTGGCAGCCCATCGCCTCGCACGCCGAGGGCGACGAGCACAAGCGGCTGCGCGGGGCGGTCAAGGCGGCCATGGCGAACATCGACCACCGCGGGGTGCGGCGGCACATCTACCGTTCGTCGCAGGCGCTGGTCAACCGCTTCTGCGAGGAGGGCCGGGCCGACCTGGTCGGCCAGTTCGCGGAGCATCTGCCGATGGCCGTGATGTGCGAGGTCCTCGGCATGCCCGAGGAGTACGGCGACCGGATCGTGCAGGCCGCGCGGGACGCGCTCAAGGGCACCGAGACCGCCATCGCCAGCCACGCGTACGTCATGGACGCGCTCAGCCGGCTCACCACCCGGCGCCGGGCCCAGCCCGCCGACGACCTCACCAGCCACCTCATCGCCCACCCGGCCGGTCTCAGCGACGACGAGGTCCGCGAACACCTGCGGCTCATGCTGTTCGCCGCCTACGAGGCCACGGTCAACCTGCTGTCCAACGTGCTGCGCCGGGTCATCGTCGACCCGCGCTTCTACGCCCGGCTCAACGGCGGGCAGATGACGGTGCCGGAGGCGGTCGAGCAGTCCCTGTGGGACGAGCCGCCGTTCAGCACGATCCTCGGCTACTTCGCCAAGCAGGACACCGAGCTGGGCGGTCAGCGCATCCGCAAGGGCGACGGCCTGCTGTTCGCTCCCGCGCCCGGCAACGTCGATCCGCGCATCCGGCCCGACGTCTCCGCCAGCATGCAGGGCAACCGCTCCCACCTGGCGTTCGGCGGCGGCCCGCACGAGTGCCCCGGCCAGGACATCGGCCGTGCGATCGCCGACATCGGCGTCGATGTCCTGCTGACCCGGTTGCCGGACGTCCAACTCTCCTGCGACGAGTCCGAGTTGCGCTGGACGACGTCCATCGCCTCCCGCCACCTGGTGTCGCTGCCGGTCCGCTTCGACCCGAAACCGGAGCAGGAGATCGCCCTCAGGCCCAGCAGCCTCAACCAGATCCCGGCGCAGGGCCGGGGCCTGGGGTCGACGTTCCGGCAGCCGGGGCCGATGGCCGTGGACCAGCTCCAGCCGACACCGACCGCACAGCCCACCCCGCCGCCCCAGCCGACGGCGGCACCGACCCCGACGCGCCGGCCGAACGCGTGGACGCGCTTCCTGGCGTGGTGGCGGGGCTACTGAACTGAGGAACGGCACCGCACCGGGGCGCCGCTCGGCCCCGGTGCGCGGGGTGATGCTCGCCGGCGCGGGAGCCCCTGCCGCTACTCGCCCGCCCACTCCTCGTACGACGTCCAGGCCCCCAGCGTGCGTGCGCTGCGCAACCGGTGTGTCCTGCCCGTCACCGGGTCGGTGAACTCCAGGTCCCGGGCGAGGAGTTGGAGGGGGCGGCGGAAGTCGTCCGGCGCCGTGGGGGCGGCCACCGTCGGGTAGAGGGGGTCGCCGAGCAGTGGGACGCCCAGCGCGGTCATGTGGACGCGGAGCTGGTGGGTCTGGCCCGTCTCCGGGGTGAGGAGATAGCGGGCCAGGCCGTCCGGGCGATGGGCGAGGAGTTCGACGCGGCTGACCGCGTTCGGCTCGCCCGGGATCTCCTGGGCCGTGAGCGTGCCCCGTTCCTTCACGATGCGGCTGCGCACCGTCACCGGAAGGGCGAGCCCGGGGTCGTACGGCGCCACGGCCTCGTACACCTTGCGTACCCGTCGGTCCCGGAACAGCGTCTGGTAGGCGCCCCGCTCCTCGGGCCGCACGACGAACAGCACCAGCCCGGCGGTCAGCCGGTCCAGTCGGTGCGCCGCGCTGAGCGTGGGGATGCCGAGCTCCCGCCGCAGCCGGGCCAGCACGGTCTCGGTGACATGGCTGCCGCGCGGTGTGGTGGCCAGGAAGTGCGGCTTGTCGGCGACGACGATGTGCTCGTCCCGGTACGCCACCTCCACCGGGAACGGCACCGGCACCTCGGCGGCCAACTCCCGGTGGAACCATACGAACATCCCCGGCACATACGCCGCGTCCGGCGCCAGCGAACGCCCGTCCGCCCCGACGAACGCGCCCGCCGTGAACATCCCCTCCACGACCCCGGCGCCCGCCCCCGACAACCGCTCCACCAGATGCTCCCGCACGGTGGCCCACGGCCCCTGGGCCGGCAACCGCACCCGCACCGGATCGACCCCGTCGCGCTGGGGTAGCGGGGCGGGCGGGGGCGGCGTACGGCGTCTCATCGGGATCAAGCGTACGGCGCCGCGAAAACCGGTCCCTCCCTCATCGCGATACATCGTGTCTCTTGACGCGTCGGCCGCGCTCGCGATATGTTCGGCTACGGATATTCGGATACGAGGCGGAAGGGAGGTGACCGTCATGCCGGGCAAGCGCCGCAAGCTGAGCAACCCGCTCGCGCTGACCGTGCTGACCACCCTCTGGCAGAAGCCGATGCATCCGTACGAGATCGCCCAGACCCTGCGCCGTCAGGGCAAGGACGCCAGCACGAAGATCAACTACGGCTCGCTCTACACGGTCGTGCAGAACCTGGAGAAGCACGGCTTCGTCGAGGTCGTCGACGTGGAACGGCACGGCAATCGCCCCGAGCGCACGATCTACGCGCTCACCGACGCCGGCCGCCAGGAGATGACCGAGTGGCTGTCGGACCTCGTCGCGATCCCCGCGAAGGAGTACCCGATCTTCGAGACCGCCCTGTCGCTGCTGGGGGCACTGCCCCCCGACGACGTGGTGCGGCTGCTGGAGGAGCGGCTGACGGCCCTGGAGATCCAGCTGACGAGCGGACGCGCGGTGCTGAACCAGGCGTACGAGACGCTGCCCCGGCTGTTCCTCATCGAGGTCGAGTATCAGTTGCACATGGTCGAGGCACAGGCGGAATGGGTGCGCGGCTTCGCCCGGGAGATCCGGGACGGCTCGCTCCCCGGCGTCGAGGCCTGGCGCCACTTCCATGACACGGGGGAGTTCCCCCCGGAGCTGAAGGAGGTCGAGGAGCGCCACTTCCAGAAGTGACGCCCGCAGCGGACCACGCCCCACGAGACAGAAAGACCCCGGCAGCGCTGTTGCAGCAGCGCCGCCAGGGTCACGAACCCCGAACCGAATCCACCCGAGGCGGCTCCGGCGACCGAGGTGCGGCACATCAAGGGTAGCCCGGCGCTCCTCGCGTGGATCATTCACCTTCCGTACAGGAGAGATCCGCCATGAGCGCTACCCGCGCGCCCGCCGTCGAGGCGCGGCACCTGATCAAGTCCTACCCCGGCGATGTCACCGCCCTGGCCGGCCTGGACATCACCGTCGCGACCGGCACCGTCTTCGGCCTCCTCGGGCCCAACGGCGCCGGCAAGTCCACCACCGTCAAGATCCTCACCACCCTCGCCCGCCCCGACTCCGGCACCGCCACCGTCGCCGGACACGATGTGCTGCGCCACCCCGACCGGGTGCGCCGGGCCATCGGCGTCGTCGCCCAGAACTCCGGCGCCGACCCGGTCGCCACCGGCAGGGAGAACCTCCAGCTCCAGGGCCGGCTCTACGGCATGAAGGGCGCCGCCCTCACCCGGCGCGTGGACGAACTGCTGGAGCGCTTCACCCTCACCGACGCCGCCCGGCGCCCGGTGAAGGGGTATTCGGGCGGCATGCGGCGCCGCCTCGACGTCGCCCTCGGCCTGGTGCACCGCCCCGAGGTGCTCTTCCTCGACGAGCCCACCACCGGCCTGGACCCGGAGGCGCGCACCGCGATGTGGGACGAGATCGGCCGCCTGGCCGCCGAGGACGGCCTGACCGTTCTGCTCACCACGCACTATCTCGACGAGGCCGACCGGCTCGCCGAGCGCATCGCGATCGTCGACCGGGGCAGGGTCGTCGTCGAGGGCACCCCGGGCGCCCTCAAGGACGAACTGCGCGGTGACGCCGTCCACCTGGAGCTGCGCACCCCGGTCGAGGAGGCCGGCCGCATCCTGCTCACCGACGCCCTCGGTGCCCTTCCGGGCGTGCACGAGGTGCTGTTCGACGGACGCCGGATCAGCGTCCGCGCCGACGACGGCGCCGCCGCGATCCCCGCTCTGCTCGGCGCGCTCGACGGGTCCGGGGCCGCCGTGGCCAGCGCGACCGTGGCTCGCCCCTCCCTCGACGACGTCTACCTCCGCTACGCCGGCCGCCGTTACGCGGAGGCCGACGCCGCGTCCGCCGACCCCACTCGTTCCGCCGACTCCCTCGCCCTCGCCGGAGGTGCCCGATGAGCACCGCGCTCACCCAGACCTGGTTCATGGCACAGCGTCAGCTGATGGTCTTCGCCCGGCAGCCCGCCTACGCGATCATCACCCTGATCCAGCCGGTGATCTGGCTGTTCCTGTTCGGCGGCCTGTTCAAGAAAGTCGTCGAGCTGGGCGGCTTCGGCACCACCTCCTACCTCGACTACCTGGTGCCGGGCGTCGTGGTGATGAGCGCGCTCGCCGCCAACATGTGGGCGGCCATGGGCATGCTGGAGGAGATCCAGCGCGGCACCCTCAACCGGTTCCTGACGACCCCGGCCAGCCGCGCCGCGCTGATGAACGGCAATGTCGTGCACAACGGCATCGTCACCGCCCTGCAGTCCCTCGTCATCGTGCTCCTCGGACTCCTCGGCGGCGCCGACTACGCGGGCGGGATCGGCGGCGTCGCGGTCCTCGTGCTCGCCTCGGTCCTGCTCGGCACGGTCTTCGGCGCGCTGTCCAACGCGCTGGGCATGCTGGTCCGGGAGCGGGAGTCGATCATCGGCATCAACACTTTTCTGCTGCTGCCGCTGACCTTCCTGTCCTCCGCCTTCATGGCACCGTCGCAGATGCCGGGCTGGATGCGGCACGTGGCCGACTTCAACCCGCTCGACTGGGCGATGGTGGCGGGCCGTTCGGCACTGTCCGACCAGCCCGACTGGGGCGTCGTGCTCGGCAGGAGCGGTGCGCTGCTGGCGCTGGCGGTCGCGGCGGTGTGGGTGTCGATACGGACGTTCCGGGCGTACCAGAAGTCCGTCTGAGTCCGTCCAGGCCTGACCGTCAGGAGGCCGCCGCCCAGGCCCGGCCGTCAGGAGGCCGCCGCCCAGGCCCGGCCGTCAGGAGGCCGTCGCGTCGGCGGTCTCCTGCTCCGCCTCGATCGCCGCGTTCCAGTCCCGCTTCGACGCCTGCCAGCCGTCCTCGTTGTGGCCGAGCCGCCAGTAGCCGGAGATGGACAGATCGTCGCGCGGGACGCCCCGCTCGACCCGCAGCAGATGGCGCAGCTGCTTCACGAAGTGCGCCTCGCCGTGCACGAAGGCGTGCACCCGGCCGGCGGGGAAGTCCAGTGCCCGTACGGCCTCGAACAGGAGCTCGCCGACCGGCCGGTCGCCGCGGTGCAGCCAGACGACGTCCACATCGGAGTCGATCTTCTGCTCCTCCTCGGGCCCGGCCACCTCCACGAAGGCGCGGGCCACGGCGCCGGCGGGCAGCGACTCCAGGGCGGCGGCGATCGCCGGCAGGGCGCTCTCGTCACCGGCGAGCAGATGCCAGTCGGCTTCCCGGTTGGGGGCGTAGGCGCCGCCGGGGCCCATGAAGCGGACCGTCTCGCCCGGCTGGGCGCGGACGGCCCATGGGCCGGCCAGGCCCTCGTCGCCGTGGATCACGAAGTCCAGGGTCAGCTCGCGGTGCTCGGGGTCCCAGGCGCGCACGGTGTAGGTGCGGGTGACCGGCCACTGCTCGCGGGGGAACTCCGCCCGCACGCGCTCCAGGTCGAAGGGCTCGGGATAGGTCACGCCCTCGGGGCCGAACAGCAGCTTCACATAGTGGTCCGTGCAGGAGCCCGCGGTGAAGTCCGCGAGTCCCTCGCCTCCGAGGACCACACGCTGCATGTGCGGGGTCAGCCGTTCGGTGCGGACGACCTGCGCGGAATGGGGCTTCCGCGGCTTCCGTGCCGGACGTTCTGCCATGACGGCCTCCCAGGGCTCCCTTGCTTAGGCTTACCTAAGTTAGCACTTCTCCCTTCGGGAAACACAAGAACATCGATCGCGCCGAGACCGACGGCGGAGGCGTCAGGACGCGCTGAGCGTCGTCAGAAGGCGGTGCAGGGACCCGCCCAGGCCCCAGCGGGCGCCCAGATCCGCCACGGCCCCCGGGTCGCGCGGAGCGCGGGGCAGGGCCGTGTCCACCGTCGGCAGGGGGACGTCGTCGGCGACCTTCACGACCTTCGGGGCGACCTCCACATAGGGGCGGGCTTCGGCCAGGCGCTTGCGCTGCGACGGCGTGAGCTTCGCCTTCGGGTCGTCGACCGCGGCCATGATCCCGGCCAGATCGCCGAACTCGGCCAGCAGCTTGGCCGCCGTCTTCTCACCGATGCCCGGCACACCCGGCAGACCGTCGCTCGGGTCGCCGCGCAGCAGCGCCAGATCCGCGTACCCCCGGCCGTCGACGCCATACTTCTCGCGCAGCACCGCCTCGTCGGTCAGCTGGAGCATGCCCACGCCCTTGAGCGGATACAGCACCCGCACCCCGCGCGCGTCGTCCACGAGCTGGTACAGGTCGCGGTCGCCGGTGACGATGTCGACCGGGCCCGCCGCGCGCCCGGTGAACGTACCGATCACGTCGTCCGCCTCGTACCCCGCGACCCCCACGCGCGCGATGCCCACCGCGTCGAGCACCGCCTCGATGATCGGCACCTGCGGCGACAGCGTGTCGGGCACCTCCTCCTCGTCCGGCCCGACCGCGTGCTCCTCGGCGACGCGGTGCGCCTTGTACGAGGGGATGAGGTCGACCCGCCACTGCGGACGCCAGTCGGCGTCCATGCAGGCCACGAGCTCGTCCGGCCGGTGGTCGCGGACCAGCCGGTCGATGAACTCCAGCAGTCCGCGCACGGCGTTCACCGGAGTGCCGTCCGGTGCCTTCACGGAGTCGGGCACACCGAAGTACGCGCGGAAGTAGAGCGAGGCGGTGTCGAGCAGCATCAGTCGTCCGGTCACGCACGCATCATGCCGCACGGCACCGACAGTCACCCGTCCGGCGACCCGCCCCGCAACGCGTTGCGCCCTGCGCACCAGGGGTGAGCCCGCCCACGTGTGCGTTTGTCCCCCGGGGGCCCGGGCAGGCGCGGCCTCGGAGCGGTGCCGGCCCCCGGGTTCACCTGTCGCGGCCGACGACCGCTCCTGTTCATGTCCCCGAGACGAGAAGGTACGTGTGTCCGCCAGGCTAGAGGCCGAACATCTCTTCAAGGTGTTCGGCAGACGACCGGACGAGGCAGTCGAACGGCTCCGCGAGGGAGCCGACCGGGAGGAACTGCGCGCCGACGGCACCACCGCCGCCGTGATCGACGCCTCCTTCACCGTGGACCCGGGCCAGATCTTCGTCGTCATGGGCCTGTCCGGCTCCGGCAAGTCCACCCTGCTGCGCATGCTCAACGGCCTGCTGGAGCCCACCGCCGGCCGCGTCCGCTTCGACGGCCAGGACCTGACCGCGCTCACCGACCGCGAGCTTCGGGCCGTACGCGCGCACAAGATCAGCATGGTCTTCCAGCACTTCGCGCTGTTCCCGCACCGCAGCGTCCTCGACAACGCCGCCTACGGCCTCGCCGTCCAGGGCGTGCCCCGCGCCGAGCGCGAGCGCCGCGCCGCCGAGGCCCTCGCCCTGTGCGGCCTGGAGGGCTGGGAGAAGTCCTGGCCGGACGAGCTGTCCGGCGGCATGCAGCAGCGCGTGGGCCTGGCCCGCGCCCTCGCCACCGACGCCGACCTGCTCCTGATGGACGAGTCCTTCAGCGCCCTGGACCCGCTGATCCGCCGCGACATGCAGGACCAGTTGCTCACCCTCCAGAAGACCCTGAAGAAGACCATCGTGTTCATCACCCACGACCTCAACGAGGCCATGCGCCTGGGCGACCGCATCGCCGTCATGCGCGACGGCCGCATCGTGCAGACCGGCACCGCCGAGGACATCCTCGTCCGCCCCGCGAACGACTACGTGGCCTCCTTCATCCAGGACGTCGACCGCTCCCGCGTCCTCACCGCGTCCGCCGTCATGGACACCGAGCCGCGCGGCGACGAGGCGGACTGCGCCTGCGAGACCGCGACCCCGGACACCCCGTTCACCGAGCTGTGCGCCATCAGCGCGCGCGTGCCGCACCCCGTGGCGGTCGTGGAGGCCGGCGCCCTCGTCGGCGTCGTACCGCGCCGGAGGCTGGTCGGATTCCTCGGCGACGAGCACACGGCGGAAACCAGCTGCGAGGTGACCGCCCGTGCCTAGGCTCCACCTCGGCGACCGGGTCGACTCCGGCGTCAACTGGCTCGTCACCCATCTGTCCTGGCTCTTCGACGCCGTCAAGGCGGTCGTCGAGGGCATGTACGACGGCATCGACGCCGTCCTCGCCGCCCCCGCGCCCCTGCTGCTCGCGGGCATCCTCGCCGTCCTCGCCTGGTGGCTGCGCGGCCTCGCCGCGGGCGCGCTGTCCTTCGTCGGGTTCGCCCTGATCGACTCGCTCGCGCTGTGGGACGAGGCGATGTCGACGCTGTCGCTGGTCCTGGTCGCCACGGTCATCGCGCTCGTGATCTCGATCCCGCTGGGCATCTGGGCCGCCCGCTCCCGGGCCGTCAGCGCGACCCTGCGGCCCGTACTCGACCTGCTCCAGACCATGCCGTCGATGGTCCTGCTGATCCCGGCGATCCTGTTCTTCGGCATGGGCGTCCCGGCCGGTGTCGTCGCCACCCTGATCTTCGCGCTGGCCCCCGGCGTGCGCATGACCGAGCTGGGCATCCGCCAGGTCGACGCGGAACTCGTCGAGGCCGCCGAGGCGTTCGGCACCACCCCGCGCGACACCCTGCTGCGGGTGCAGCTGCCGCTCGCCCTGCCGACCATCATGGCGGGCGTCAACCAGGTGATCATGCTGGGGCTGTCGATGGTCGTCATCGCCGGCATGGTCGGCACGGGCGGTCTCGGGGGCGCCGTCAACGAGGCCATCGGCCAGCTCGACATCGGCCTCGGCTTCGAGGCGGGCCTCGGCATCGTCGTCCTCGCGATCTACCTGGACCGGCTCACCGGCGCCCTGGGCACCCGCCTCTCCCCGCTGGGCCGACGGGCGGCCGCCAAGGCCCGTACGACGGTGTGGACGTACCGCCCGCGCGCGGCCGTGGCCGTGGTCGCCGCGGTGGTGCTCGCCCTGGTCGCGGGTGGCCTGAACGTCTTCGGCACCGGGGGATCGGGCACCGCCGAGGCCACCGCCGGCAAGGTCGGCAAGGGCCGGGAGATCAGCATCGGCTACATCCCCTGGGACGAGGGCATCGCCTCCACCTACCTCTGGCAGGAGATCCTCACGGAGCGCGGCTTCAAGGTCACGACCACCCAGTACGCTGCCGGTCCCCTCTACACCGGCCTCGCCACCGGCCAGCTCGACCTCCAGACGGACGCCTGGCTGCCGACCACCCACGCCGAGTACTGGCAGAAGTACGGCAAGAGCCTCGACGACCTCGGCCAGTGGTACGGCCCCACGTCCCTGGAGCTCACCGTCCCCGCGTACATGAAGGACGTGAACACCCTGGCGGACCTGAAGGCCCACGCCTCCGAGTTCGGCGGGAAGATCGTCGGCATCGAGCCCAGCGCGGGCATGATGGGCCTGCTCAAGAGCAAGGTCCTCCCGGCGTACGGCCTTCAGGGCTCCTACGACGTCGTGGACGGCTCCACGCCCGCGATGCTCGCCGAGCTCAAGCGCGCGTACGCCAAGAAGCAGCCGATCGCCGTCACGCTCTGGTCCCCGCACTGGGCGTACAGCGAGTACGACCTCAAGAAGCTCAAGGACCCGCAGGGCGCCTGGGGCAAGGGCGACGGCGTCCACACGGTCGCCCGCGAGGACTTCGCCGAGGACAACCCCGAGGTCGCCCGGTGGCTGAAGCACTTCTCGATGACCGAGGAGCAGCTCACCGGTCTGGAGGCGCTGATCCAGCAGGCCGGCAAGGGCAAGGAGCGGGACGCCGTCCGCGCCTGGCTGAAGCGGCACCCGGGCCTCGTCGACCAGTGGGCTCCCGTCGCCGGGGCGACGGCCGGCAGCCGGGCCGCCGGGTGACCTGACCACCCGGCGCCCCCTGGGCGGGCCCCGCCGTGACGACTCCGGTCGCGCGGCGGGGCCCGCCCTTCCGCGTTCCGGAGCCCTGACTCACGGGCGCGGAGCGACCCGGAACGCTCCGAAGGCCACGGCAAGGATCCGGCCAACCACGCAGAGCCACGCCGTCACCCGAACTCGGCCCCGCGCGGCGCCCGGGCCCCCCGCCCGGCCCGTGGGCGGAACACGGGGAGGTGCCGGAGCATTGAACCGGAGGGCCGCACCGTGCGAACCTGCCCGCACCGGCGGCTCGCAGGAGCAGATCGACTGGCGCGAACCGACCACTCCGGCACCGTGCGACGTGTCGTCGATGTGACGGGCACATGAAACGGTTTGCCGAACATGCGTAGGGTGCAGAGAACTCAGAAGACGTCCGCCCCCGGCAGGGCCCGCGGACCGCGACACCGACCGTGAACCGACGAGCGAAGGAGGGAGCCGGAGCGATGGGCGACCACAAAGAACAGCCCCTGCGGGTGGGCGCGGCCGTGCGCCGCCGCCGTCGGGCCCTGGAACTCACCCTCGCCGTCGTGGCCGAGCGCAGCGGCCTGTCGGTCCCCTTCCTGAGCCAGATCGAGAACGACCGGGCGCGGCCCAGCACCAGCTCCCTGGAGAAGGTCGCCGACGCGCTGCGGACCACGGCCGTGGAGCTGCTCGCCGCTGCCGACCCCGCGTGCAGCGTCGACGTCGTACGCGCGGACGTCAACGAACCCGGGCCCCGGCCCCAGTCCCGTTCCCTGGTGCGCGGTCACCATCAGATGCACGCGACCGAGTTCACCGGCGACCACGACGCGGGGCGCGAATTCCGTTACCGCAACGACCAGTTGATGTTCGTCGCCGACGGCGGGGTGGAGATCGAGGCGGAGGGGCGGGCGTATCGCCTCGGGCGCGGGGACACGCTGTATCTCACCGGTGGGGTGCGGCACCGGTGGCGGGCGACCGTGCCGGACACCCGGCTGGTCGTGGTCGCGGTGGCCGAGCACATCGAGGCGGTCCGGGACCGGGAGTGAAGACCTCGCCCCGCGTCGTCTCCCTGGTGCCGTCGCTCACGGAGGCGGTCGCCGCCACGGTCCCGGGCGTGCTCGTGGGGGTCACCGACTGGTGCAGCCACCCGGGCGATCTCGACGTCCCCCGTGTGGGTGGCACCAAGAATCCCGACCTGGACCGTATCGCCGCCCTCGCCCCCGACCTCGTCGTCGCCAACGAGGAGGAGAACCGCGAGCCCGATCTGACCGCTCTGCGCTCGGCGGGTCTCGATGTGCTCGTCACCGAGGTGCGGGACGTGCCGGGCGCCTTCCGGGAACTGGACCGGGTGACGGCGGCCTGCGGCGCGCGCACCCGTCCGCGCTGGCTGGACGAAGGCGAGGCGGCGTGGGCGGACCTGCCCGGCCCCGGCCGCCGTACGACCGCCGTCGTACCGGTGTGGCGCCGCCCGTGGATGGTGCTGGGCCGCGACACCTTCGCCGGCGACGTGCTGGCCCGGCTGGGCGTGGACCAGCTGTACGCCGGGCACGTCGAGCGCTACCCGAGGATCCCCCTGGACGAGCTGAACGCCGCCCGGCCGGACGTCGTGGTCCTGCCCGACGAGCCCTACCGCTTCACCGCCGACGACGGCCCCGAGGCGTTTCCCGGCCTGCCGTGCGCGCTGGTCAGCGGACGGCACCTGACGTGGTACGGCCCGTCACTGGCCGAGGCGCCCCGGGTACTGGGCGCGGCCCTGCGAGCAGCTCACCGCTGACCACCCCGCGCAGCGTGCGGGCGCCGGCCACACCCCAGGCGGCGACGAGGACGCCGTACAGCACGACGGCGAGACCGTCGTAGACGACGAGCCCGGTGTGCCGGGCCAGCGCCTCGGCGCCCGTGACGCAGGTGCCGACCGGGAAGGTGAAGGCCCACCAGGTCATCGCGAAGCCCATGCCGTGCCGCCGGGCGCGCAGCACATGCGCGGTGGCCAGGCACAGCCACAGCAGCGCGAAGCCCATGACGGGCACGCCGTACAGCACGGCGAACACCCGGAAGCCCTCCGCGTACGCCCCCGGGACGACCCCCGGGGCCAGGTCCGCGAACTTGCCGGCGGCCGTGGTGGACTGCCCGAGCGGGCCCAGCACCAGGAAGAACGTCGGGGTGAGGGCGAGCGGCAGCGGACCGCGCGTCACCAGCCGGGCGAAGACCATCGGCAGCATCACGAAGGTCGCCAGCAGACTCAGCCCGAACAGCGCCAGACACGCGAACAGCAGGGTCTCCCGTGGCTGCCCCGGCGCCAGATGCGGCACGAGCAGCGGCCCCAGCGCCGCGGACACCATCGGCGCGACGAGCGGCAGCAGCCACACCGGCGACGCCTGCCCGGGCTCCACCCGATGGCGTACGGCCATGAGGTACGGCACCGCGACGGCCGCCGCCAGTCCTACGACCGTCCCCACGCCGAAGAGGACCACGTCGAGGGCGACGGCCGCGCCGGTCCCGATCCAGTCCCGCCCGATCGTCAGGGCGCCGCCGCCCACCGCCAGCAGGGCCATGGACAGACAGCCGTAGAACGGTGCCGTCGCCGGGTCGAGAAGGTGGGCGCGGGCCTGGTCGCGGTGGTGGGTCCAGTGCAGGGCGCGGGCGGCGAGGAGGGTCACCAGCAGGGCGAGCGAGAGGGCCCAGACGGTCGCGCAGGCCGGCCGCAGTCCCGGCAGCCGCAGCGGGAGCGAGGCGCCCGCGGTGGCGACGATCGCCGTGCCCATGACCGTGGCGTACCAGTTGGGGCCCAGATGGCGGACGGCGGGGACGCGGGCAGGGGAGGGCGAGGGATGGGCTGCGGTGACCATGCGTCCACGGTTCCGGCCGAGGGCGTCCACCACCAGGGAGTATGTCTCTATGAGGGCATAAACTGACTTTATGAGCAGCGGGGAGACGGCAGACGACGGGCGGGCGACCGGGGGCTCGCTGGCCCATCGCGTCCCGGATCTGGGCGCCCTGGAGCTGCTGCTGGCGGTGGCCCGGCTGGGCAGCCTGGGGGCCGCCGCCCGCGAGCTGGGCATCACCCAGCCCGCCGCGAGCAGCCGGATCCGCTCGATGGAGCGCCAGCTGGGGGTGGCCCTGGTGGACCGCTCGCCGCGCGGATCCCGGCTGACCGACGCGGGCGCGCTGGTGACCGACTGGGCGCGGCGGATCGTCGAGGCGGCGGAGGCGTTCGACGTGGGCGCGCAGGCCCTGCGCGACCGCCGGGACTCCCGGCTGCGGGTGGCCGCGAGCATGACCATCGCCGAGTATCTGCTGCCCGGCTGGCTGCTCGCGCTGCGCGCCCAGCGGCCGGACACGGCGGTGTCGCTGCTCGCCGGCAACTCCGCGGCGGTCGCGGAGCGGCTGCTGGCCGGGGAGGCGGACGTGGGCTTCGTGGAGGGGCTGACCGTACCGTCGGGGCTGGACTCGGCGGTGATCGCCCATGACCGGCTGATCGTCGTCACGGCACCCGGGCACCCCTGGTCGCGGCGCAGGCAGCCGCTGTCGGCCCAGGAGCTGGCCGCCACTCCGCTGATCCTGCGGGAGAAGGGATCCGGCACCCGGCAGGTCCTGGACACGGCGCTCGGCGGGCTGGCGCGCCCGCTGATCGAGCTGTCCTCGACGACGGCGGTGAAGGCGGCGGCGGTGAGCGGGGCGGGACCGGCGGTGCTCAGTGAGCTGGCGGTGGGGGAGGAGCTGTCGTTGCGGAGGCTGGTGCGAATTCCGGTGGACGGGGTGTCGCTGGCCCGTGCTCTCAGGGCGGTGTGGCCTACGGGGCACCGCCCTGCGGGGCCGGCGCGTGAACTGCTGAGCCTCACTCGGGGCTAGGCCGCCAGGGGGGCTCCCGCCCCCCCCTGGACCCCCCGGCCTATGCCCACCCACCACCCGTTTCCAGTGGGTCGAGAGGTGAGCGATCCGACCTAGGCGGGGCGCGCTGCCTCTATCAGGGCCCGCATCACCCGTGCGTCCTCTCCCATCTCCGGGTGCCACTGGACGCCGAGCAGCCAGCCGGTGTCCTCGCCGGCGCCCCGTTCCACGGCCTCCACCGTTCCGTCCTCCGCGTGTGCCGACGCGATCAAGCCCTCGCCCAGGCGGTCCACCGACTGATGATGGAACGTGGGTACGGAGGTCTCCTCCGGGACCACCGTGGCGTACAGCGTGCCCGGTACCGGCTTCACCGGGTGCCGGCCGAAGACTCCCGGCACCTCGGCGTGCCCCTCGATGTGCTGCACGAGCGTCCCCCCGAGCGCGACGTTCAGCAGCTGCATCCCGCGGCAGATGCCGAGCAGCGGCACCCCGCCGGCGACCGCCGCCTCGATCAGCGCCAGCTCCCACGCGTCCCGCTCCCGCGCCGGCGGCCCCGTGCGGGGGTGCCGCTCCGCGCCGTAGCGGACCGGCTCGACGTCCGGGCCGCCCGCGATCACCAGCCCGTCGAGCCGGGCCACCGCCGCCGCCGCGTGCTCCGGCGCGTCCGGGGGCAGCATCGCCGCCAGCCCGCCCGCGCGCTGCACGAGCCGCGGATAGCCGGCCGGCAGCAGTGCCGCCTCCAGCTCCCACACGCCCCAGCGCGTCCGGGCCTCCAGATACGTGCTGACACCGATCAGCGGCCGTGCCGTCACCCTGTCCTCCCGGGATCCAAAGGTTCAACTCAAGGTTCAAGTCAAAGGTTCGAGAACATACCTTTGCAGAGCCCGCTCATGCCAGGAACCCCCGCAGCAGCGCCGCCGTGCCCACGCAGTGCTCCCGCATCATCTCCCGCGCCCCGTCCGCGTCCCCGTCCAGCACCGCGTCCACCAGCGCGGTGTGCTGCCGCTGCGAGTGCTCCAGGTTGCGCACCAGCAGCGGAATGCGGTCCAGCAGGTCGTTGACGGTCGCCCGCACCGCCGCGTACTGGGCGGCCAGCGACGGCGAACCGCACAGCTCGGCCAGCGTCAGATGGAGCAGGGTGTCCAGCCGCCGGTAGTCGGCCAGCGGCGCGTCCTGCGTCGCGGCCAGCGCGGCCCGCAGCCGTAGCGCCTGCCCGTCGCTCAGCCCGTGCTGCGCGCACAGCCCGGCCGCCCCGACCTCCAGCACCTCGCGGAAGCGCAGCACGTCCTCGATGTCGACCTCGGCGATCCGCCGCCGCAACTCGTCCTCGCCGCCCCCGCCTGCGCGCGGCAGCACGAACGTTCCGCCGTAGCGGCCCCGCCGGGACTCCACCAGCCCCTGGTCCTGAAGCACCTTCAGCACCTCGCGCAGCGTCACCCGGCTGATCCCGAGCCGCTCCGCCAGCTCCCGCTCGGCGGGCAGCCGCTGCCCGCCGGGCACCAGACCCAGCCGTACGACCTGGAGGATCTGCTCCAGCGCCTCCTCGAAGCCGTTGCCCGCCCGTACCGGACGCAGCACCGGGGTCAACCGGTCCTCCGGCCCTTGATCGGCATCCACCGGCATCCGGCCCCGCCCCCTTCCCAAGCAATGGTTCTCCGCAATACCTTATGGCTCGCGGTCGGCCGTACAAGTCCCAGCAGCCGGCCGGACCGGCCGAAGGAGCCCTAAGGAGGCCCTCCCGTGGCAGACCGCACACCCCCGCTCGGCGTCGAGGAACTGCACGCCCTCGTCGCAGGCGGTGAGATCGACACTGTCGTCCTTGCCTTCCCCGACATGCAAGGGCGGCTCCAGGGCAAGCGGTTCGCCGCCCGCTTCTTCCTCGACGAGGTCCTGCAGCACGGCACCGAGGGCTGCAACTACCTCCTCGCCGTCGACACCGAGATGAACACCGTCGACGGCTACGCCATGTCCTCCTGGGAACGCGGCTACGGCGACTTCGCCATGCGCCCCGACCCCGCCACCCTGCGCCGCGTGCCCTGGCACCCCGGCACGGCGATGCTCATCGCCGACCTCGCCTGGGAGGACGGCAGCCCCGTCGTCGCCGCGCCCCGCCAGATCCTGCGCCGCCAGCTGGAACGCCTCGCCGCCCTCGGCTACACCGCCCAGGTCGGCACCGAGCTGGAGTTCATCGTCTTCAAGGACAGCTACGAACAGGCCTGGGACGCCAACTACCAGGGCCTGACCCCGGTCAACCAGTACAACGTCGACTACTCCATCCTCGGCACCGGCCGCGTAGAGCCCCTGCTGCGCCGCCTGCGCAACGACATGGCCGGCGCCGGCCTGACCGTCGAGTCCGCCAAGGGCGAGTGCAACCCCGGCCAGCACGAGATCGCCTTCCGCTACGACGAGGCCCTCGTCACCTGCGACCAGCACGCCATCTACAAGACCGGCGCCAAGGAGATCGCCGCCCAGGAGGGCGTCTCGCTCACCTTCATGGCGAAGTACAACGAGCGTGAGGGCAACTCCTGCCACATCCATCTCTCCCTGGCGGACGCGGACGGGAACAGCGTGATGGCCGGTCCCGGGGGCATGTCCGACGTCATGCGGCACTTCCTGGCCGGACAGCTCGTCGCGCTGCGCGACTTCTCGCTCCTGTACGCCCCCAACATCAACAGCTACAAGCGGTTCCAGCCGGGCTCCTTCGCCCCGACCGCCGTCGCCTGGGGCCACGACAACCGCACCTGCGCGCTGCGGGTTGTCGGCCACGGCCGCTCCCTGCGCTTCGAGAACCGGCTGCCCGGCGGCGACGTCAACCCGCACCTCGCCGTCGCCGGCCTGGTGGCGGCCGGGCTGTACGGCATCGAGCAGCGGCTGGAGCTGCCCGACCCCTGCCCGGGCAACGCGTACACCGCCGAGTACGAGCACGTCCCCACCACCCTGCGCGAGGCCGCCGAGCTCTGGGAGAACAGCCCGATCGCCAAGGCCGCCTTCGGCGACGAGGTCGTCGCGCACTACCGCAACATGGCCCGCGTCGAGCTGGAGGCCTTCGACGCGGCGGTGACCGACTGGGAGCTGCGCCGCTCCTTCGAACGCATGTGAGGCATGACTTGTCGCAACCGTACGCACTCGACGTCCTCAACCCGGCGACGGAGGAGGTGATCGCGACCGTCCCCGGTGCCGACGAGCGGGACGTCGACTCCGCCGTGCACCGGGCCTCCCGGGCGCAGGAGCGGTGGGCGGCGCTCCCGCCCGCCGATCGGGCCCGGCTGCTGCGCCGCTTCGCCGCCGTGGTCGACGAACACCGGGAGGAACTCGCGCGGTTGGAGGTGCGCGAGGCCGGTCACACCCTCGGCAACGCCCGCTGGGAGGCGGGCAACGTCCGCGATCTGCTGGACTACGCGGCCGGGGGAGTGGAACGGCTGAGCGGCCGTCAGATCCCGGTGGCCGGCGGCCTGGACGTGACCTTCCTCGAACCGCTCGGTGTCGTCGCCGTGATCGCCCCCTGGAACTTCCCGATGCCCATCGCGGCCTGGGGGACCGCACCCGCCCTCGCGGCCGGCAACGCCGTGCTCCTCAAGCCCGCCGAGACCACCCCGCTGACCGCGCTGCGGCTGGCGGAGCTGGCCCTGGAGGCCGGCCTGCCCGAAGGGCTCTTCCAGGTGCTGCCGGGTCCCGGCCCGGTCACGGGCAACGCCCTGGTCGAGCACCCGGGCGTAGCGAAGATCGTCTTCACGGGGTCGACAGCGGTGGGCCAACAGGTGGCGGCGCGGGGCTCGGCGCTGCTCAAACCCGTCACCCTGGAACTCGGCGGCAAGAGCCCCAACATCATCTTCGCCGACGCCGACCTCAAGGCCGCCGCCGACCCCTTCTCCTTCCTCGACAACTCCGGCCAGGACTGCTGTGCGCGCACCCGGATCCTGGTCCAGGAGTCGGTGTACGACGAGGTGTCCGCGTACCTCGCCGACGCGCTCGCGGCCGTCGTCGTGGGCGACCCCGCCGACGAGAAGACGCAGATGGGCCCGCTCATTTCCCGCCGTCAGCTCGACCGGGTCCGCGGCTACGTCCCCGAGGACGCCCCCGCCCTGCGCGGCACCGCGCCCGAAGGCCCCGGTTTCTGGTTCCCGCCGACCGTGCTCACCGGCGAGCGGCCCGACTCCGCCGCGGCCCGCGAGGAGATCTTCGGACCCGTCGCCGTGCTGCTCCCCTTCACCGACGAACAGGACGCGATCCGCCTCGCCAACGACACCCCCTACGGCCTCTCCGGCTCCATCTGGACCCGCGACGTCGGCCGCGCCCTGCGTGTCTCCCGGGCCGTCCGGGCCGGAAACCTGTCCGTCAACTCCCACTCCAGCGTGCGCTACGCCACCCCCTTCGGCGGCTTCAAGCAGTCCGGGCTCGGCCGCGAGCTGGGCCCGGACGCCCTGACCGCCTTCACCGAAACCAAGAACGTCTTCATCAGCACGGAAGGCTCCGCACAGTGACCGACGAAATCATCTGCCGCCGCCTGGTCGGCCGCACCGCCGTCATCACCGGCGCCGGCAGCGGCATCGGCCTCGCCACCGCCCGCCGGCTCGCCGCCGAGGGCGCCCACGTCGTCTGCGGAGACGTCGACGAGGCCCGCGGCAAGGCCGCCGCCGAGGAGGTCGGCGGGACCTTCGTGAAGGTCGACGTCACCGACCCCGAGCAGGTCGAGGCGCTCTTCAAGACGGCCTACGACACCTACGGCAGCGTCGACATCGCCTTCAACAACGCCGGCATCTCGCCGCCGGACGACGACTCCATCCTGGAGACCGGCCTGGAGGCGTGGAAGCGCGTCCAGGAGGTCAACCTCACCTCCGTCTACCTGTGCTGCAAGGCCGCCATCCCCTACATGCGGCGCCAGGGCAAGGGCTCGATCATCAACACGGCGTCGTTCGTGGCGAGGATGGGGGCGGCCACGAGCCAGATCTCGTACACCGCCTCCAAGGGCGGCGTACTGGCCATGTCCCGCGAGCTCGGCGTGCAGTTCGCACGGGAGGGCATCCGCGTGAACGCCCTCTGCCCGGGCCCGGTCAACACCCCGCTCCTGCAGGAGCTGTTCGCCAAGGACCCCGAGCGGGCCGCCCGCCGCCTGGTCCACATCCCCGCCGGCCGGTTCGCCGAGGCCGAGGAGATCGCCGCCGCCGTCGCCTTCCTGGCCAGCGACGACTCCTCGTTCGTCAACGCCTCCGACTTCCTCGTCGACGGCGGGATCTCCGGGGCGTACGTCACCCCGCTCTAGGCCCTACAGGAACGTGTGGCCCTCGCCGCGATAGGTGGGCACGGTCGCCGTGACCGTGTCCCCCTCGACGAGGTGCAGTTTCTCGAACCGCTCGCACAGCTCGCCCGCCTTGGCGTGCCGGAACCACACCTTGTCGCCGATCAGCAGATCGTCGGCGGGCGAGCCGAGCAACGGGGTCTGCACCTCGCCGGGCCCCTCCTGCGGGTCGTAGCGCAGCCCCTCGGGCAGATACGGCACCGGCAGCCGGTCCGGTCCGGCCGCACCGGAGGCGGGGTATCCGCCGCCCAGCACGGTCACCACACCGACGCCGGGCCGCCGGACGACGGGCTGCGCGAAGAGCGCCGCCGGGCGCCCCGTGAACGACGTGTAGTTGTCGAACAGGCGCGGGACGTAGAGCCCGGAGCCGGCCGCGATCTCGGTGACCGCGTCCTCGGCGGCCGTGCTCTCCACACTGCCGGTGCCGCCGCCGTTGACGTACTCCAGATCCGGCACGACCGACCGCACCGCGCGCACCACCGCGCCGCGCCGCTCGGCGAGTTCCCGGCGGGCGGTCGCCTGCATCAGGCGGATCGCGCGGGAGCGGAAGGGCCGCCCGGCGAGCGAGTCGCCGACGCCCGCGATATGGCCCTCGTACGCCATGATCCCGACCAGCTTGAAACCCTGACGGCGCGTCACCGCACGGGCCATGTCGGCTACTTGGGTGGGGGAGTGGAGCGGCGAGCGGCGGGCGCCGACCCGTACTCGGCCGCCGAACAGCTTGAGCGCGGTGTCCAACTCCAGGCAGACCCGGACCACTTCGCGTCCACCGCCGCGCGAGGCGTCGATCAGATCGAGCTGGGCGACGTCGTCGACCATCACGGTGACGGCGGAGGCCAGCTTGGGGTCGCCGGCCAGCTCGGCGAAACCGGAGCGGTCCGCGGACGGGTAGGCCAGCAGGATGTCGTCGAACCCGGACCGGGCCAGCCACAGGGACTCGGCGAGGGTGAACGACATGATGCCCGCGAAGCCGTCCTTCGCGAGGACGCGTTCCAGCAGCGTCCGGCAGCGCACGGACTTGCTGGCGACCCGGATCGGCTTGCCGCCCGCCCGCCGGACGAGATCGTCCGCGTTGGCGTCGAAGGCGTCCAGATCCACGATCGCGAGAGGGGCGTCGAGATGGGCGGTGGCCCGGTCGTAACGGGCCCGGTCGGCGGCGCGCGCAGTCATGAACGCAGCCTGCCAGAACGGATTACCGCAGGGTAGGGGGACGATCCGGGCAGATGCCCCGGTGGCGCGGACTGGGTTCCCGTTCGGCCAGGAACAAGCCGTAGAGTGACGCGCACGCACGGAGGACCGCTCCGGCCGGACGACCGCGCCGGGATGCCGGTCCGCACGTGCGGGTATGCGTGCCAGGGTGGACCGCCGCGTCCGCACCGGGGCACCTGGGCATGAGACACGAGGGCCGGGCAGTACGTACTACGGACACGGCCCGGGTACGAGGAAACGGGGGGTGCATGAGCACGGAAGCACGCCGCGCCTCGATCCCCCCGCGCCCCCAGACACCCCCACAGCCCACCGTCCCACCCCGCCCCACGACCCCGCCCCGCCCGACGACGGCACCTCCGACCGAGCCCCACGAGGGAACCCCGCCGGCCGCACCGACGGAACGCCCGCCCGCCGCGACCCCCGACCGCGCGACCGCCGCGACCCCCGACCGTCCGGCCGACGGCGCCCGCGACGCGCGCTCCGCCACGGGCCCGCGGCCTGTGGAGCCGGTGCGTGGTGCGGCTTCCGGTGCGGGTGCGTCGGACGTGCGGCCGTCCTCGTCCCGTCCGTCGGCCTCCCGTGAGCCGTTCCCTTCCCCGCGCCCGGACACCGTTCCGCCGCCGGCCTCCGCGCGTTTCCCCGACAGCCCCCCGCCGACCGGACGCCCCTCCGCCGACCCCACGGCGGATCGTTCCGGCACGGCCGCCTCCGACCGCGCCCGGCCGCCCGCTTCCGGCGCCGCCTGGACGCCCTTCTCCCGCAGCGGCTTCCTCTTGCCGAACCAGGACCAGGGGTCCCGCGACGCCCGGGACAGGGCTCGCGGGGGCCTCGCGGGACCGAGCGAGCGTCACACCGCTTCCGGCGCCGGCCGGGGCCCCGGTGACCGTCCATCGTCTCCTCGTGAGACCACCCCGGACACCCGTCCCATGGCCGGCCCCGACGCTCGCCGCGCGGTCAGCCCCGACGCGCCGTCCCGGCCCTCCGTCGCCGCGACCGGTCCCAGCCGTGCGTCCGTGTCGGCGCCTGCGCAGGCACCCGCGCCCGCGCCGACCAGCGCCCCCGGGGCTCCCCGCAGCCCCCTCGACCCGTCCGCCCCCCGTACCACCGCTCCCGCCGCACCCCCCGCCACCGCCACCACCCCCACCCCCCGCCTCACCCCCGACCCCTCCCTCTCCTGGTCCGCCCCCATGGCGCCGGGCGGGGTTCCCGGCGCTCGGCCCTTTGTGACCTTTGCGGAGCCCGAGGTGCCCGGGGGCGTGTCGTGGGGCGGCAGGGCGCGTGGGCGCCTCGCGGCCGTCGCTGTCTGCGTCGTTCTCGGGCTCGGCCTCATCGGCGGGGCGATAACCGGGAGCTGGCTCGCCGGTGACTCCTCGGACGGCGGTGCGAGTGGCGCGTACGCCACCGCCGGCACCCTCTGGCACAGCGTCCCCGTGGATCAGCTCTTCCCGCCGACCGTCGTCGGACAGGGCGCCGGACCCGGCGGCGCCGACCGCACCTGGACGCGGATCGCCGTCGCCCCGGACAGCACCTGCGCGGGCGCCTTCGACCCGCTCCTGGCCCAGGTCCTCGCCCCGGTCGGCTGCGAACGCCTCCTGCGTGCCACCTACACCGACGCCACCCAGAGCTATGTCACCACCGTCGGCCTGCTGTTCACCACCGCCGACGCGACGGCCATGAAGGCCCTGGACACCCGCTTCGACAAAGAGGGCCTGACCCGCCGCACCGACCTGCTGCCGCACCCGTACGCCGTCAAGGGCACGGTCGCCGCGGCCTTCGGCGACGCCCAGCGCGCCTCCTGGACCGTCTCCGTCCTCACCGACGCCCCCGTGGTCGTCTACGCGGTCTCCGGCTGGGCCGACGGCCGCGCCGTCGACACCCCGCAGCCCGCCATCGAGGCCACCGCGACCGGCGCCACCACGGCCCCCGCCCAGTCCGGCCTCGGCAATGAGGCGCAGGGCCTCGCCGACCGCATCGAGCGCGGCCTGCGCAGGACCGCCGCCGCCCCCTCGGAGCAGCCCTCATGAGTCGCCGCCGTACGACGTGCCGCGCCGCGACCCTCAGCTGTCTGGTGGCCGCCGCCCTCGCCCTCGTACCGCCGACCGTCGCGCACGCCGACGCCATCCGCGCCCAGCAGTGGGGCCTGGAGGCCATGCACACCTCCGAGGCGTGGCGTACCACCAAGGGCAAGGGCATCACGGTCGCCCTGCTGGACACCGGTGTCGAGGCCGACCACCCCGACCTCGACGGAAACGTTCTGGCCGGCAAGGACCTGGTCGGCTTCGGCGCCGTGGAGGGCGACCGCGCCTGGGCCCGGCACGGCACCGCGATGGCCGGGATCATCGCCGGCCACGGACACGGCTACGGCAACGGCGACGGCGTACTGGGCGTCGCCCCCGAGGCGAAGATCCTGCCCGTCCGCGTGATCCTGGAGGACGGCGACCCGGCCCGGGCCCGCGCCCGCGAGACCCGGGGCAACGCCCTCGCCGAGGGCATCCGCTGGGCCGCCGACCAGGGCGCCGACGTCATCAATCTCTCCCTCGGCGACGACTCCGCCTCCGCGCATCCGGAACCCGCCGAGGACGAGGCCGTCCAGTACGCGCTGAAGAAAGGTGCCGTCGTCGTCGCCTCGGCCGGCAACGGCGGCGACAAGGGCGACCACATCTCCTACCCGGCCGCCTACCCGGGCGTGATCGCCGTGACGGCCGTCGACCGCTACGGCACCCGCGCGTCCTTCTCCACCCGCCGCTGGTACGCGACCGTCAGCGCCCCCGGCGTCGACGTCGTCATCGCCGACCCGGACCACAAGTACTACCAGGGCTGGGGCACCTCGGCGGCCTCCGCGTTCGTCTCCGGTGCCGTGGCCCTGGTCAAGGCCGCCCACCCCGGTCTGACGCCGGCCCAGATCAAGAAGCTCCTGGAGGACACCGCCCGGGACGCCCCCACCGGCGGCCGCGACGACTCCCGCGGCTACGGATTCGTCGACCCGGCGGCGGCGATCAAGGCCGCCAAGGCCCTCCGGCCGGAGGGCCTCACGTCCAAGGACTACGCCGACAAG
Source organism: Streptomyces sp. NPDC032126 (assembly GCF_055580085.1). Taxonomy (NCBI): domain Bacteria; kingdom Bacillati; phylum Actinomycetota; class Actinomycetes; order Kitasatosporales; family Streptomycetaceae; genus Streptomyces; species Streptomyces sp. NPDC032126. Next base: position 261,281 of record NZ_JBVIMA010000007.1, on the reverse strand, counting down.
TACTTCGGCAGCGGCCCCGACACCACCGCGTCCGACTCGACGGCGTCGGACTGGGCGGGCCCCCTCGCCGGCGGCACGGGCGGAGTCCTGCTGGTCGCGGCGGTGGTCCTGTGGCGTGGCCGCAGGGAAACACCCTGACGGTCAGGTCCCCGAAGGGGCCGGGGGAACCGCCGGCCCATCGCTCCTACGACGCCGACGCGACGCTCCGCACCGCGGCCCGGGCCGTCGCCTCGATCAGCGCGATGCCCTGCTCCTGCGTCGTCGTCCCCTTCGACAGCACGGCCACCAGATAGTCGACGCCGTCCACCGTGACGCGGCCGATGCTGTTGACGTCCCACAGCCCGGTCGTACTGCGCGGCAGCCACCCGTTCTTCAACGCCCAGCCGGAACCGTCCGCCGCGGCCGAGACCCCCCACCGCTGGCCCACGGCTATCTGCCCCATCAGGCCCCGCACATACTCCCGCGAGGCCCTGCTCAGCTCCGACTCGTCCCCGAACACCTGATGGAGCAGGGCGAGTTGATCGGCGGCGGTGGTCTGGGTCAGCCCCCACAGCGCCCCGTCGCCCCCGGTCGTCCCGGTCAGCCCGAACCGCTCGTTCGCCGCGTCCAGCCCCCGCGCCCGCCCGATGGCGTTCCACAGCGCCGTCGCCGAGTCGTTGTCGCTGTCCTGGATCATCGCGGTGGCGTACGTCTTCTCCTGGGCGGTCAGCCGCCGCCCCTCCTCCTGCGCCTGGAGCAGCAGCGTCGCGAGGATGTCGACCTTCACGATGCTCGCCGTGTCGAAGGCGCCCTCGCCGTACCGCGCGCTCTCCCCGCTGCTCGTGTCGAGCACGGCCACGGACACCGCCGCGCCGTCGGGCACGGTCACCGCCTTCATCGCCGTCGCCAGCAGACCGTCGTAGTCGGCCCGTGGCTCCAGCGCCTCGGCCTGGTCCTCCACCGCCACCGTCGCCTCCCCGTCCGATGCCGTCGCGGCCGACGGCGTCAGCGACGATACGGCGCCGGTGCCGGAGTGCGCCCGCGCCTTCACATAGACCGTGCCGGCCGCGCCGGCCCCGGCCACGGCGACGACGACGAGGGCCGAGGCGAGCAGGGGCCGGCGACGGGAGGGGCGGGCACGGCGGCCGCGGCGTGCTCTGGGGGACTCCATGCCCGCGATGGTGGAGCCGGTCGCTGTGCCGGCCGTTATCCGGACGTTAGATCCTCGTCAGCAGGGGCTGAGAAATCCGTGAGAGCGTCACCGCCGTGTTTCCGGCCCCGCACAAGCCCAGCAGGATCCCCCCGATAGGGTCGGTGACCGTGGCGAAGATGAACATTCCCGACCCCGGCTACTCCGACGACGACGGCTCCGCCGATCCCCGGCTGAGCGCCGCCCTCGCCGCCTGGGCCGAGGACCGTACGGCCGTGGGCCCCGTCCTGGAGGCGCTCAAGGGCGCCCGGCTGCTCGTCCCCGTCGTCGCCGTGCTCGGCGAGGTCGAGGAGGACGAGAACGGGCTGCGCCGCGAGAAGACCAGCGACATGGCCGTACCGACGCTGAAGGCCGGGCACCGCACCGCCCTGCCCGCCTTCACGTCCACCGACGCGCTGGCCCTGTGGGACCCGCAGGCCCGCCCCGTCGCCGTACCCCTGCACCAGGCGCTCCAGGCCGCCGCGCACGAGAAGGCGGACACGCTGCTGCTCGACATGGCGGGACCGGTGCCGTTCGAGCTGACCGGGCCGGCACTGCTGGCGCTCGCGGAGGGCCGTACGACGACCGATCCGCTGGCCGACCCGGCCGTCGTCGAGGCCGTACGGGCCGCGGTGGCCGCCGAGCCCGCCGTGGTCCGCGCCCACCTGGGCCCCGGACAGGCCGACGGCACCCTCGCCCTCGTCCTCGACCCGGCCGCCGCCCCCGCCGAGGCCGCCCGGGCGGTCGCCGAGCGCCTGGCCGCCGACGAGACACTGAGGGCCCGCCTGGTGCGCGGCCTCGACCTGGCACTGCTGCCGGCCGGGACGACGCCTCCGGGCGAGCCCCTCTATGTGAAGTAGGTCAGCCGTAGACCGGCCCGGTGTACTTCTCGCCCGGGCCCTGACCCGGCTCGTCGGGGACGAGCGACGCCTCGCGGAACGCCAGCTGCAGCGACTTCAGGCCGTCGCGCAGCGGCGCCGCGTGGAAGGAGCTGATCTCGGTCGCGGACGCGTCCAGCAGACCGGCGAGCGCGGTCACCAGCTTGCGGGCCTCGTCCAGGTCCTTGTACGTGTCGCCCTCTTCGGTCAGCCCGAGCTTCACGGCGGCGGCGCTCATCAGATTGACGGCGACCGTCACGATCACCTCGACCGCGGGGACCTCGGCGATGTCGCGGGTCATCTCGTCGAAGTCGGGGTTGCCGGGGGTCTCGGCGGGGCCGGAGGGGGAGGTCTCACTCATGCTGCACACCATAGGTGCCGGGCGAGCCGGGGCCCCAGTCGGCCTCGGTTCGCCGTTGCCCGGCCGAACTGCTAACCTTGTGTGACGACCGGCCGGACACGCCCTGCGTGTGCTCGGCCAACAAGTGGAGGCTCCGATCTCCCACCTGACCGCCCTCCGGGGCGGCGGGTCACCCCGGTCAGGCGGCCACCATCGTTCCGTACGGACGATGGAGCCGCCCGAATGTGCGCCCCGCGATCATCGCGGTGGTGCTCCGGTAGTGTTTTCGGAGCCCCGCCTGTGATCGTCCGGGGCATTTTTTGTGCTTCGGCGCGGTTAGGTCTAACGAACACAGACGTTACGCGGCGCTCAAGCCAGAGGGTCGCGTGGTGCTACCGAGGAGGATCCATCAGCGCCGAGCCCCGCATCAACGACCGGATTCGCGTTCCCGAGGTGCGACTTGTCGGTCCCAGTGGCGAGCAGGTGGGCATCGTCCCCCTGGCCAAGGCACTGGAGCTTGCGCAGGAGTACGACCTGGACCTGGTCGAGGTCGCGGCGAACGCCCGCCCGCCGGTCTGCAAGCTCATGGACTACGGGAAGTTCAAGTACGAGTCGGCCATGAAGGCCCGTGAGGCGCGCAAGAACCAGGCGCACACGGTCATCAAGGAGATGAAGCTCCGGCCGAAGATCGACCCGCACGACTACGACACCAAGAAGGGTCACGTCGTCCGGTTCCTCAAGCAGGGCGACAAGGTCAAGATCACGATCATGTTCCGTGGCCGTGAGCAGTCCCGCCCCGAGCTGGGCTACCGACTGCTGCAGCGTCTCGCGGAGGACGTCCAGGACCTCGGGTTCGTCGAGTCGAACCCGAAGCAGGACGGCCGCAACATGATCATGGTTCTCGGTCCGCACAAGAAGAAGACCGAGGCCATGGCCGAGGCTCGCCAGGCGCAGGAAGCCCGCAAGGCCGACGCGAAGGCCAACCCCGGCAAGTCGCAGAACGCCGCGGAGACTCAGGTCGACGAGGCTCCTGAGACCGCCGAGGCACAGACCGAGGCTCCGGCCGAGGCGTGATCCCAGGGACGTAAGTCCCCAGGACGTATCCGATACAAGAGCGACGCTCCACCGTGCCCGGTTTCACGACCGGGCATCGGAGCGCCACCCAGAGGAGAGAACGGCGCTATGCCGAAGAACAAGTCGCACAGCGGTGCCAGCAAGCGCTTCAAGGTCACCGGCTCCGGCAAGGTGCTCCGTGAGCGCGCCGGCAAGCGCCACCTGCTCGAGCACAAGTCGTCCCGCGTGACGCGTCGCCTCACCGGCAACGCCGAGATGGCCCCGGGCGACGCCGCGAAGATCAAGAAGCTTCTCGGCAAGTGACATCGGGCGCGAACCCACGTTTCGCGCCTGATCTCTGACCGGGACCCAATCGTTTCCGGGCCGTGTGAGTCCAACCACGGCCCCGCTACAAGGAGTTAAAAAGTGGCACGCGTCAAGCGGGCAGTCAACGCCCACAAGAAGCGCCGGGCGATCCTCGAGCAGGCCTCCGGCTACCGCGGTCAGCGTTCGCGCCTGTACCGCAAGGCCAAGGAGCAGGTCACCCACTCGCTGGTCTACAACTACAACGACCGCAAGAAGCGCAAGGGTGACTTCCGCCAGCTGTGGATCCAGCGCATCAACGCCGCTGCCCGCGCCAACGGCATCACGTACAACCGCTTCATCCAGGGTCTGAAGGCCGCGAACATCGAGGTCGACCGCAAGATCCTGGCCGAGCTGGCCGTGAACGACGCCACCGCGTTCGCCGCGCTGGTCGAGGCCGCGCAGAAGGCGCTGCCGGCGGACGTCAACGCGCCGAAGGCTGCGTGACACCGGCACTGGCTTGAAGCCGACGTTGTTGACGGACCCGCGGGCTGCTGCCTGCGGGTCCGTCGTCTTGAGTGGTAGCGACCGAAAGTGAAGAGCGCATGTCCTCCGCCAGCCCCGAGCTGATCTCCCCCCGATCCCCGCGCGTCTCCGCCGCCCGGCGGCTCGCCCGGCGGAACTTCCGGGGCAAGGAGCGGCTGTTCCTGGCCGAGGGCCCGCAGGCCGTACGGGAGGCGGCGGCGTACGGGGACACCCTCGTCGAACTGTTCGCCACCCTCGACGCCGCGGAGCGGTACGCCGACATCATCGGCGAGGCCCGCCGCGTCGGCGCCCGGGTGCATCTGGCCTCCGAGCAGGTCATCGAGGACATCTCCACCACCGTCACCCCCCAGGGACTCGTCGGGGTCTGCCGCTTCCTCGACACCCCCTTCGAGGACATCCTCACGAGCCGCCCGAAGCTCGTCGCCGTCCTCGCCCATGTGCGCGACCCGGGGAACGCCGGGACCGTCCTGCGGTGCGCGGACGCCGCCGGTGCCGAGGCCGTCGTCCTGACCGACGCCTCCGTCGACCTCTACAACCCCAAGGCCGTCCGCGCCTCCGTCGGCTCGCTCTTCCACCTGCCCGTCGCCGTCGGGGTCCCCGTCGAGCAGGCCGTCCAGGGGCTCAAGGACGCCGGGGTGCGCATCCTCGCCGCCGACGGAGCCGGGGACCGCGACCTCGACGACGAGCTCGACAAGGGCGGCATGGGCGGGCCCACGGCCTGGGTGTTCGGCAACGAGGCCTGGGGGCTCCCGGAGGAGACCCGCGCCCTCGCCGACGCCGTCGTGCGCGTGCCGATCCACGGAAAGGCCGAGAGCCTGAACCTGGCCACCGCCGCCGCCGTATGTCTCTACGCCTCGGCCCGCGCCCAACGCGCCACCGGCGGCTGCCGCACGGCCTCCGCGGGCTAGCTGTTTCCCGGCTCGGGGCGCCTTCGCGGGGTGCCGGATCGTCACCGAGAGCTAGTAGGGTGACCAGCTCGGGGATCCTCGGCTGAGAGGTGGGGTACGAGGATGAGTGTGGGCACCAGCGGCACACCGGGAGCCCGGGACGTGCGGCGCCCGCCGGCGGCGCGACCGCCCGGTGACCTCACCGCGCACGGCATCGACCCCGACGAGCTGCCCGACGGACTCGTCGTCGCCGACGAGCACGGCCGGGTCGTCTGCTTCAACGCCGCCGCCGAGCGCATCACCGCCCTCCCCGCCGCCGAGGCCCTCGGACAGCGCCTGGAGAAGGCCCTGCCGTTAGAGGATCTGGAGGGCCGGCGCTGGTGGCAGCTCACCGATCCCTACGGCGGCCTGGCCATCCGCGTCCGGCAGCCGGAGCGCAACCTGCTGCTGCCCGGCGGCCGCGAGGTGCTCGTCTCCGCCCGGTACGTCCGGGACGAACCCACCGGGCCGGTCCGGCGCGTCGTGGTGACCCTGCGCGACACCGAGGCCCGCCGCCGCACCGAGCGCTCCCACGCCGAGCTGATAGCCACCGTGGCCCACGAGCTGCGCTCCCCGCTCACCTCCGTCAAGGGCTTCACCGCCACCCTCCTCGCCAAATGGGTGCGGTTCACCGACGACCAGAAGCGGCTGATGCTGGAGACCGTCGACGCCGACGCCGACCGCGTCACCCGCCTCATCGCCGAGCTCCTCGACATCTCCCGTATCGACTCCGGGCGGCTGGAGGTCCGGCGCCAGCCCGTCGACATGGCCGCCGCCGTCGGACGGCACATCCACGCCTATGTCGCCTCCGGGCTGCCCGCCGACCGGTTCCTGGTCCGCGTCGAACAGCCGCTGCCCGCCCTCTGGGCCGACCCCGACAAGATCGACCAGGTGCTCAGCAACCTCATCGAAAATGCCGTGCGGCACGGCGAGGGAACCGTCACCATTGAGATCACGCCCGCCGCGTCCCCGCGCGAAGGAGAGGACACCGGCACGTCGGTCACCGTGAGCGACGAGGGCGCCGGCATCCCGGAGGAGTCCATGAACCGCGTCTTCACCCGCTTCTGGCGGGGCAGCAAGCGCGGCGGCACCGGCCTCGGGCTGTACATCGTCAAGGGCATCGTCGAGGCCCACGGCGGCACCATCACGGTCGGCCGCGCCGCCCAGGGCGGCGCGGAGTTCCGATTTACCTTGCCCGTGGCAGCCCCGGCGTATCTCGCCTAGTGGCCCACGGGCGCATTCGTACACCCTCACCCCGTTAGACTCGGCCTTTGGCACCTTTGTGTCCCAGGGACGGCCCTCAGCAGTCGGTGACGGGGACCTTCAGCCAGCCAATCGGAAGCACGGGAAGAGATGTCGGCACCCAATAAGTCGTACGACCCTGTCGAGGTCGAGGCGTTGAAACCGGAAGAGATCGAGCGCATGCGGGACGAGGCGCTCGCCGCCTTCGCCGCCGCGAGCTCCCTCGACGCGCTCCAGGAGGCCAAGGTCGCCCACACCGGCGGCACCTCCCCGCTGGCCCTCGCCAACCGCGAGATCGGCGCCCTGCCCCCGCACGCCAAGGCGGCCGCCGGAAAGCTGGTCGGCCAGGCCCGCGGCGCCGTCAACAAGGGCCTCGCCGCCCGCCAGGCGGAGCTGGAGGCCGAGCGGGACGCGCGCGTGCTCGTCGAGGAGGACGTGGACGTCACGCTGCCGTACGACCGCGTACCGGCCGGCGCCCGCCACCCGCTGACCACGCTCTCGGAGCGCATCGAGGACATCTTCGTGGCCATGGGCTACGAGGTCGCCGAGGGCCCCCAGGTCGAGGCCGAGTGGTTCAACTTCGACGCCCTCAACATCGGCCCGGACCACCCGGCCCGCGGCGAGCACGACACCTTCTTCGTGCAGGGCCCGCAGGGCGGCACCGAGTCCGGCGTCGTGCTGCGCACCCACACCTCGCCCGTGCAGATCCGCTCCCTGCTCGACCGCGAGCTCCCGGTCTACGTGATCTGCCCCGGCCGGGTGTACCGCACCGACGAGCTGGACGCCACGCACACCCCCGTCTTCCACCAGGTCGAGCTGCTCGCCGTCGACGAGGGCCTGACCATGGCCGACCTCAAGGGCACCCTGGACCACATGGTCCAGTCGCTGTTCGGCGAGGGCATGAAGACCCGGCTGCGGCCGAACTTCTTCCCGTTCACCGAGCCGTCCGCCGAGATGGACATGGTGTGCTACGTCTGCCGCGGCGAGTCCGTCGGCAACCCCGACCGCCCCTGCCGCACCTGCTCGTCCGAGGGCTGGATCGAGCTCGGCGGCTGCGGCATGGTCAACCCGCGGGTGCTCACCGCCTGCGGCGTCGACCCGGAGAAGTACAGCGGCTTCGCCTTCGGGTTCGGCATCGAGCGGATGCTGATGTTCCGCCACAACGTCGAGGACATGCGAGACATGGTCGAGGGTGACGTCCGGTTCACCCGGCCGTTCGGGATGGAGATCTGATGCGGGTCCCGCTTTCCTGGCTGCGGGAGTACGTCGACCTGCCGGCGACCGAAACCGGCCGTGACGTCCAGGCCAAGCTCATCGCCACCGGCCTGGAGGTCGAGACCGTCGAGCAGCTCGGCGCCGGCCTCAAGGGCCCGCTGGTCGTCGGCCAGGTGCTGACGATCGAGGAGCTGACGGAGTTCAAGAAGCCGATCCGCTTCTGCACCGTCGACGTCGGCACCGCCAACGGCACCGGCGAGCCGCAGGAGCTGATCTGCGGCGCCCGCAACTTCTCCGTCGGCGACAAGGTCGTCGTGGTCCTCCCGGGCGCCGTCCTGCCCGGCGACTTCGCGATCGCCGCCCGCAAGACCTACGGCCGCACCTCGCACGGCATGATCTGCTCCAGCGGTGAGCTGGGCATGGGCGACGACGGCACGCACGGCATCATCGTGCTGCCGCCGGAGACCGAGGTCGGCAGGGACGCCATCGAGCTGCTCGAACTGGTCGACGAGGTCCTGGACATCGCCGTCACCGCCAACCGCGGCGACTGCCTGTCCATCCGCGGCGTCGCCCGCGAGACCGCCATCGCCTACGGCCTGCCGCTGCGCGACCCGGCCCTGCTCGACGTCCCCGCGCCGAACGCCTTCGGCTACCCGGTCGAGGTCTCCGACCCGGTCGGCTGCGACCGCTTCACGGCCCGCACGGTCTCCGGACTGAGCCCCGAGGCGCGCTCCCCGATCTGGCTCCAGCGCCGGCTGCAGAAGGTCGGCATGCGCCCGATCTCCCTCGCCGTGGACGTCACGAACTACGTGATGATGGAGCTGGGCCAGCCGCTGCACGCCTACGACCGCACGCTGGTCCAGGGCACCATCGGCGTGCGCCGGGCCGAGCAGGGCGAGAAGCTCACCACCCTGGACGGCGTCCAGCGCGTCCTCGACGCCGAGGACCTGGTGATCACCGACGAGCGCGGCCCCATCGGCCTCGCGGGCGTCATGGGCGGCGCCAACACCGAGATCGCCGACCACGACGACGTGGAGAACGCCTCCACCGAGGTCGTCATCGAGGCCGCGCACTTCGACGCCGTCTCGATCGCCCGTACGGCCCGCCGCCACAAGCTGTCCTCCGAGGCGTCGCGCCGCTTCGAGCGCGGTGTCGACCCGGCCGCGGCCGCCGCGGCCGCCCAGCGCACCGTCGACCTGCTGGTGCTGCTCGCCGGCGGCACCGCCGACGCGGGCGTCACCCAGGTCGTCGCGCCCTCCGCGCCGCACACCATCGCCCTTCCGGCCGACCACCCGGACCGGGTCGCGGGCGTCGGCTACGGCCGCGAGACCGTCGTACGCCGGCTGCAGGAGATCGGCTGCGACGTGTACGGGCAGGACGAGCTGATCGTCACGGTCCCGTCCTGGCGGCCCGACCTGCTGGAGCCGAACGACCTGGCCGAAGAGGTCATCCGCCTGGAGGGCTACGAGGAGCTGCCCTCCACGCTGCCCAAGCCGCCGTCCGGCCGGGGCCTGACGCACCGCCAGCGGCTGCACCGCCGGGTCGGCCGCGCACTGGCCGGCGCCGGGTACGTCGAGGCGCCGAACTACCCCTTCGTCAGCGAGCAGGTCTTCGACCAGCTGGGCCTCGCGGCGGACGACCCCAACCGCCGGGTCGTGAAGCTGACCAACCCGCTCAACGACGAGGAGCCCGCCCTGCGGACCTCGCTGCTGCCCGGGCTGCTCGGCGCGCTGCGGCGCAACGACGGACGGGGCTCGCACGACCTGGCCCTGTTCGAGACGGGCCTGGTCTTCCACCCGCGCGAGGAGCAGCGCATCGCCGCCGCGCTCCCCGTCGACCGGCGGCCCACCGCCGAGGAGATCGCCGACCTGGACGCCGCGCTGCCCGAGCAGCCGCGCCATGTCGCCGCCGTCCTCACCGGCGCCCGTGAGCAGGCCGGCTGGTGGGGCGAGGGCCGTCCGGCCGGCTGGGCCGACGCGGTCGAGGCGGGGCGCCTGGTGGCCCGGGAGACCGGCGCGGAGCCGGTGATCCGCAAGGGCGCGTACGGGCCGTGGCACCCGGGCCGGTGTGCCGAGTTCGTGGTCGTCGTGGACGGTGCGGAGACCGTCGTCGGTCACGCCGGTGAGCTGCACCCGCGGGTCGTGAAGGCGCTGGGTCTGCCCGCTCGCACGTGCGCGATGGAGCTGAACCTCGACGTCCTGGAGCAGGTCGGCGACGGCACGCCGCAGGCGCCGAGCATCTCGACGTTCCCCGTCGCCACGCAGGATGTCGCCCTGGTCGTGGACCGCTTCGTCCCGCACGCGGACGTCGAGGCGGCGCTGCGCGAAGGCGCGGGTGACCTGCTGGAGGCCATCCGGCTGTTCGACGTCTACGTCAACGACGAGCAGCTCGGTGAGGGCAAGAAGTCGCTGGCGTACGCGCTCCGCTTCAGGGCCGGGGACCGGACGCTGACCGTGGACGAGGCTTCGGCTGCTCGGGATGCGGCGGTCGCCCTCGCGGGGGAGCGGACGGGAGCGGTACTGCGCGGCTGATCCCGCCCCCTTTCGGGGCGCTTCACTCATCTGGGTGATGATTTCAGGCGGCATGGTCCTTCTGAGTCATGGGCTCGACAGAATCAGACCGGCCTTTCGGGGCCGGTCTGATCTGTCGTGTCAGGGCCTAGATGGGGGGCCATCGACATGTTCCGCATCAGGCGGCCGCTACGCCGGGCCCTCGCGCTGGGGTTGCCGACGCTCTGGGGTGCCGTCGCGATCACCTACAAGCTGGCCTGTCCGCTCGGCCGGCAGACCTCCTTCGACGCGCGGCTCGTCAGCAGCGCCGTCTTCTTCGCCGTCGGCACCGGGCTCATCGTGCACGTACGGCAGGCCCTGCTGCGCGAGCTGCGGCAGGCCCGCCGGGTCGCCGGCGTCGCGCAGAACGCGCTGCTGCGGCCACCGCCCCCGCGCATCGACGGCCTCGACATCGCCGCCGCCCAGCTCTCCGCCGACCGGGGCGCCACCGTGGGCGGCGACCTGTACGAGGTGATCGGCACCGAGCACGGCGTGCGGGTGGTGATGGGTGATGTACGGGGTCACGGGCTGCCTGCCGTCGGCACCGTCGCCGCCCTGCTGGGCGGCTTCCGCGAGGCCGCCCACGACGAGGCGGATCTCGGGGGAGTGCTGCGCCGCCTCGACCGCACGCTGGCCCGGCATCTCCGCCAACGCGCCCGCGAGGGACATCCGGCGGCGGAGGAGTTCGTCACCGTGCTCCTGCTGGAGATCGCCCAGGACAACGAGGTCCAGGCCCTCAACTGCGGTCACCCATGGCCGTATCGGATCGCCGGCACGACGGTCACCCCGCTGGCCCGAGCGGACCCCCTGCCCCCGCTGGGCCTCTTCCCGCTTCCGGATGCCTTGCTGCCCCTGCAGTGCGACCCGCTCCGGCCGGGCGAATCGCTGGTCCTCTACACGGACGGCGTGGAGGACGCGAGGGACACGAGGGGCAGCTACTTCAGCCTGCCGCAGGCTCTGGCGACGATACGCAATTATCCGACCCAGTCGATTCCGCGCATGGTTTTCCAGGCACTCCTACGCCACATCGCAGGCAGGCCAAAAGACGACATCGCCCTCCTGGTCCTACGGAACGGCCGAACGCAGGCCAACCGCAACCCCCCAGGGGCGCGGGGAACTGCGCGACAAGCCACAACCCACCCGCAGCCGACACACAACGGCTGATCCCCCGGAGGGAGACGCCGGGCCGCCGCACTGTACGAGGGGGAGCCGACGACCCGGCATTTCAGTCAACCGGCCCGACACACTCCGCAACAGCGCGCGCACCCTACGGATATGCGTACTCCGTTCACACCCCGTGTGAACCCACCCCCACTACGCTGTCCGCACCGAGCCACCGGGGACCGGGGGGCACCCATGCAGCCCAACACTCTGCTCGACGCGATCCTGGACGAGGCGGGGATCTCGCACGCGGGCCTCGCCGCCCACGTCAACCAGGCCGGACGCGCCCGCGGACTCTCGCTGCGGTACGAACACACGGCGGTGGCCCGCTGGTTGAAGGGCCAGCGTCCCAGGGGCCAGGTGCCCGACCTGATCTGCGAGGTGCTCGCGGGACGGCTGCACCGGCCGGTCACCCTCGACGACATCGGCCTCGGCGTCCCGGGCGAGCCCTCCACGCCGCACGGCGCCTCCCTCTCCGGGTTCGTGGAGCGCGCCACCGCCCTGTGGCGCTCGGACGAACAGCAGCGCCCGCACCTCCTCGGCGCGCCCGCGGTCACCGGGACGCCCGCCGTGATGCCGGTGTGGGAGTGGGAGAACCCGCCCGAGGACGTCGATGTCTCGCGGGGCGGCCGGCACCGGGTCACCCCCGCCGACATCGAGATGCTGCGCGCCGCCCGCGCGCACTACGAGCAGCTGTACCGCAAGGCCGGCGGCATCGCGACACGCGCCCGGATCGTCGGCTTCCTCAACGCCGAGGCGGCCCCGCTGCTGCGCGGCAGCTACACCGACGCCACCGGCCGCCAACTCCACCGGGCCACCGGCGGGTTGGTGGCGATCGCCGGCATCTGCGCCTACGACTCCGACGCGCACGGTCTCGCCCAGCGCTACTTCCATCAGGCGCTCAGGCTGGCAAAGGCCAGCGGGGACCGGGGACTCGGGGCGTATGTCATCGCGCTCCTGGTCAACCAGTCGCTGTTCATGCGGGAGTACCGGCAGGCCGTCGCCTTCGCGGAGGCCGCGCTGCGCACCGCCGGCCGGCAGATCACCCCCGCGCTCGCCTCCGACCTGTACGCGATGCAGGCCAAGGCGTACGCCCACCTCGGCGACGGCACGAGCGCGCTGTCCTGCATCCGGCGGGCGGAGTCGGCCGCCGAAAGCATCCGGCGGGGGCATGAGCCCGACGAGACCGGCTATGTCCAGCCCGGCCTGGTGAACGTCCAGGTGGCGGAGGCGCTGCTCAGTCTCGGGGACCTCACCGCCGCCGCCGAACACGCCCTGGCCGCCGTGGACACCCCGGCCCACGACCGGGGCCGGGTGCACCGCCTCGCCATGCTCAGCACGATCGAACTGCGCCAGGGAAACGCCGACAAGGCGGTGGTCACCGCCGTGCAGATGGCCGAGCAGGCCCGGGGCATGGAGTCGCAGCGGCTGCGCGACAGACTCCGGGCGGTGCGCGAACACCTGGTGCGCAGCGGCTGTGCGGGCACCGCCGAGGCGGCCGAACTCATCGACGGAGCGCTGCGCGTACCGTTGTAGGCCTCATAGTCCCTGCTGCGATATTGCCACTTACTCGACGGAAGGTGGCAGAACCGTGCAGTGGACGAAACAGAACGAACAAACTGTGTATGAAAACCGCTGGTTCAGCGTCAACCTCGCAGATGTGGAACTGCCCGACGGCCGGCACCTGGACCACTTCCTGATACGGCTGCGGCCCGTCGCCGTGGCCACGGTGGTCAACGAGGCCAACGAGGTGCTGCTGCTGTGGCGGCACCGCTTCATCACCGACAGCTGGGGGTGGGAACTCGCGGCGGGCGTCGTCGAGGACGGCGAGGACGTCGCCGTGGCGGCGGCACGGGAGCTGGAGGAGGAGACCGGCTGGCGACCGGGACCCCTGCACCACCTCCTGAGCGTGGAGCCGTCCAACGGCCTCACCGACGCCCGGCACCACATCTACTGGTCGGACGAGGGCGAGTACGTGGGCCATCCCGTGGACGACTTCGAGTCGGACCGCCGGGAGTGGGTCCCGCTCAAGCTCGTCCCCGACATGGTCGCCCGCGGCGAGGTCCCGGCCGCCAACATGGCGGCCGCGTTACTGCTGCTGCACCACCTGAGGCTCGGTTAGCGGCCCAGCGCCTGCCAGACCGTGACGACCAGGGCCCCGACAGCGGTGACCGCCGCGAGCGACGGAAGGGGCCAGCGGCGGTGTTCGAGGATGACTAGTCGGGTGCTCAGCTCGTCCAGTTCCTTGGCGGTCTCCTTGGTGCGATGGGTCAGCAGGGCGAGACCTCCCTCGACGCGGGCGTAGGCCACGTCGAGCCGGCGGCGTAACTCTGCGAGTTCTTCATGGACCACGGGATGCTCCGGATCGGCGGTCACTGTTCCGCTCCTTTCCGCGGTGGACGCACATCCCTTGCATGGGGCATCAAGAGTGAACTCGCCTGGTGGGCGCGGGCGGAAGCGTGTGCGAGGGGCATATGCGGGTCCGGCGCTCACACGGTGTGTGAAGGCAAAGGGCCCGGCGCTCGGGGGAGCGCCGGGCCCTTTCAAGCCACTGTGCGTAGCCGGCCGCGCGGCGGCGACCGTCAGCCGTAGGTGTAGAAGCCCGAGCCGGTCTTCCGGCCCAGCCGGCCCGCGTCGACCATGCGCTGGAGCAGCGGGGGAGCGGAGTACAGCGGCTCCTTGTACTCCTCGTACATCGAGTTGGCGATCGAGACGATAGTGTCCAGACCGATCAGGTCGGACAGGCGCAGCGGGCCCATCGGGTGGGCGCAGCCCATCTCCATGCCGTTGTCGATGTCCTCGCGTCCGGCGATGCCCGACTCGAACATCCGGATCGCGGAGAGCAGATACGGCACGAGCAGCGCGTTGACCACGAAGCCGGAGCGGTCCTGGGCACGGATGGCGTGCTTGCCGAGCACCTTCTCGGCGAACAGCTGCGCCCGGCTGATGGTGTCCTCGGCGGTGGTCAGCGCCGGGATCAGCTCGACGAGCTTCTGCACCGGGGCCGGGTTGAAGAAGTGGATGCCGATGACGTGGTCGGGCCGCGAGGTGGCGACCGCCAGCTTGACCAGCGGGATGGAGGAGGTGTTGGACGCGAGGATCGCGTCCGGGCGGGTCACGACCTGGTCCAGGACCTGGAAGATCTCCGTCTTGACCTGCTCGTTCTCGACGACGGCCTCGATCACCAGATCGCGGTCGGCGAACTCGCCGAGGTCGGTGGTGAAGCTCAGCCGCGCCAGCGTGGCGTCCCGCTCCTCCTCCGTGATCTTGCCGCGCTCGGCGGCCTTGGCCAGGGAGTTGAACAGCCGGGTCCGGCCGATCTCCAGGGCCTCACCGGTGGTCTCGGCGACCTTGACGTCGAGGCCGGCCCGGGCGCACACCTCGGCGATGCCCGCGCCCATCTGGCCGCAGCCCACCACTCCGACGCGTGCGATGTCTCCCGCAGGGGTGTCCGTCACATCGTTCCTCTCGCTGGGTCGATTCCCGGCTTCGTGGGGCAGGCCCTCCGGGTCGCGGCACGCCTGCTCCGATCGTGCACGTTACTAGCAAGTATCGATGATCGATCAGCGGGGTGCGGGCATGCTGGGGCGCGAACGCGATCCGTGACCGAGCGGATCCGACGAGTATCGGGGTGTGTGCCATGGGGCGACTGACCCGGCGGGCCTTCGCGCTGGCGGCGCTGACGGCGGTCACGACGACGGGCTCGGCGACCGCCGCACCGGTCACCGCGGCCGCCACGGGCCGCAGGGGTGCCGCGGCGGCGGAGATGCGGGGCATGTGGGTCGCGACCGTCGCCAACCGCGACTTTCCCTCCCGTGCCGGACTCGGCGCCGCCGAGCAGCGCGCCGAGCTGATCTCCTGGCTCGATCTGGCCGTCCGGCGGCGTCTGAACACCGTGATCCTCCAGGTGCGGCCGACCGCCGACGCCCTGTGGCCCTCGCCGTACGAGCCGTGGTCGCAGGTGCTCACCGGCACCCAGGGCAAGGCCCCCGGCTGGGACCCGCTGGGCACGGCCGTCGAGGAGGCCCACGCCCGAGGCCTGGAGCTGCACGCCTGGTTCAACCCGTACCGGATCGCCACCCACGACGACCCCAGCAGACTGGTCGCCTCCCACCCCGCGCGCCGGCATCCCGAGTGGGTGGTGACCTACGGCGGGCGGCTCTACTACAACCCCGGTCTGCCGGAGGTCCGCGCCTTCGTGCAGGACGCGATCCTGGACGCCGTCCGCAGGTACCCGCTCGACGCCGTCCACTTCGACGACTACTTCTATCCCTATCCGGTGGCCGGGCAGACCTTCGACGACGACGACGCCTACGACCAGTACGGCGGAAGCTACTCCAGCCGGGCCGCCTGGCGGCGCGCCAACATCGACAAGCTGGTGCTGGAGACGGCCGACCGGATCAAGGCCGTCCGGCCCACCACGCAGTTCGGGATCAGCCCCTTCGGGGTGTGGCGCAACGCGAGCACCGACCCGCGCGGCTCGGACACCCGCTCGCTCCAGTCGTACGACGACATCCACGCCGACACCCGTAAATGGGTGAGCGAGGGATGGCTGGACTACGTCGTCCCCCAGCTGTACTGGAACATCGGTCTCGGCGTCGCCGACTACGCCCGGCTCGTGCCCTGGTGGGCGGAGGTGGCGCGGGGCAGCCGGACCCGGCTGTACCTCGGCGAGGCCCTGTACAAGGCGGGGGATCCGGCGCAGCCCGCGGCCTGGCAGGACCCGGCCGAACTCTCCCGGCATCTGGCCCTCGCCGACGCCTACCCGCAGACGCGTGGGCACGTCTTCTTCGCGGCCCGCGAGGTGCGCGCCGACCCGATCGGAGCCATGGCGCGGGTCATCGCCGACCACTACACCGAGCCGGCGACTCCCCCGCGCTGATTCAGGCGGTTTCCTTGTGGCGGATCTCGGTGTCGGGGCCGGGGGAGCACACACCCTCGTGCCCGTCCTGGAAGCGGACGCGGTACGGGGGGTTGCCCTTCTCGCCGAGGACTTCGACGATCTCGCCGACCTTGTCGTGCTGTCCGACCACCCTGCCATGCTGGACAAGCTGGTCGCCCACGGTTGCACGCATCTGTAGGGCCTCCTCCAAGTGCGGGAGCAGCGGTCCGTGGCCTTGAGTCCACGGCGCGGGGCCCGGCCCGGTACGCCTCTCAGCCCCGTGCCCGCTGGGTGACCGCGATGCAGACCAGCACCGCCGCCGCCGTCAGCGGGGCGGCCGCCGTCAGGTGCTCGCCGAGCAGCAGCACCGACCACACCAGTGTGAGCAGGGGCTGCGCCAACTGCAACTGACTGGCCTTGGGAATGCCGATGGCCGCCATGCCCCGGTACCAGACGACCAGGCCGAGGAACTGCGAGCCGGCCGCCACCCACAGCAGGCCGGCCACACTGTGCCCGGTGAGCCGGACGGGCTCGTGCGCCAGCGCCCACGCGGCGGCGGGCACGGTCAGCGGCACGCACAGCACCAGCGCCCAGCCGATGACCTGCCAGCCCGGCATGATCCGCGCCAGCCGTCCGCCCTCGGTGTAGCCGGCCGCGCACACCAGCAGCGCGGCGAAGAGATACAGGTCGGCCGTGGTGAGCGCGCCTCCGCTCTGCACCACCGTGAAGGCGACCACCGCGCCCGCGCCCGCCAGGGCCGCCAGCCAGAAGGTGCGCGAGGGACGGGTACCGACGCGCAGCGCGGACATCAGTGCCGTCGTCAGGGGCAGCAGGCCCACCACGACGGCGGCGTGCGCGGTGGTGGAGGTCCGCAACGCCAGCGTGGTCAGCTGCGGGAACCCCAGGACCACTCCGGCGGCCACCACCGCGAGCCCCGGCCAGTGAGCCCGCGCGGGCAGCTGCACGCGCAGCGCCAGCAGACACACCCCCGCGATCAGCGCGGCCAGCACACTGCGCACGGCGACCAGCGTCCAGGGCCCGAAGCCCTCCAGGCCCCAGGCGGTGGCGGGGAAGGTGAGGGAGAACGCGACGACCCCGAGCGCGGCCTGGAGGGTGCCACCCCATCGGGGGAGGGGGGTGCTGACCGCTATCGGCGGCGAGGCGATAGCGCTACTCTGTGTCTTCATGCAAGAGCGTAGCAGTGTGGGCGAACTGGCGAATCAGCTGCGGCGGGAGCTGGACCGCTACTCTCCAGGTGGAAAGCTCCCATCGAGCCGGGCCCTCGTCGAGCGCTTCCGGGTCAGCCCGGTGACCGTCTCGCGCGCCCTGGCCCAGCTGGCCGCCGAGGGCCTGGTCGTCACCCGCCCCGGCGCCGGCGCCTTCCGGGCCCGCCCGCGCACCCCGTCCACGCCCGCCGGTGACACCTCCTGGCAGGAGGTCGCGCTGAGCGCCGACGCCACCGAACTCGTACCGCGCTCCGTGGACGCCGACGGGGTCACCGTGTCGCTGGCCGCGCCCCCGCCCGGGGTGATCGAGTTCAACGGTGGCTATCTGCACCCCTCGCTCCAGCCGGAGCGCGCGATGTCCGCCGCCCTGGCGCGCGCCGGGCGGCGGCCCGGCGCGTGGGGGCGGCCGCCCATGGAGGGCCTGCCGGAGCTGCGCGAGTGGTTCGCGCGGACCATCGGCGGATCGGTCGGCGCCGCCGACGTGCTGGTCAGCGCCGGCGGCCAGGCGGCCCTGACGACCGCCCTGCGCGCTCTCGCCCCGCCCGGGGCGCCCGTGCTCGTCGAGTCGCCCACCTACCCCGGCATGCTCGCCATCGCCCGCTCTGCGGGCCTGCGCCCCGTCCCCGTCCCGGTCGACCCCGACGGGGTGCGCCCCGGCCTGCTCGCCGACGCCTTCCGCGCCACCGGCGCCCGCGTCTTCGTCTGCCAGCCGCTGTTCCAGAACCCCACCGGAGCCGTCCTCGCCCCCGGGCGCCGCGGCGAGGTGCTGCGCATCGCGCGCGAGGCCGGTGCCTTCGTCGTGGAGGACGACTTCGTCCGGCGGCTGGCGCACGAGGACGCCGGACCGCTGCCGCGGCCGCTGGCCGCCGACGACCCCGACGGCGTGGTGGTGCACGTCGGCTCGCTCACCAAGGCGACCTCGCCCAGCTTCCGGGTGAGCGCGCTGGCCGCCCGCGGACCGGTGCTGGAGCGGCTGCGCGCCATCCAGGTCGTGGACACGTTCTTCGTGCCCCGGCCGCTTCAGGAGGCCGCGCTCGAACTCGTCGGTTCACCGGCCTGGCCACGCCATCTGCGCACCATCGCCGCCGAGCTGAAGGCCCGCCGCGACACCATGACCACCGCGCTGCGGCTGCACCTGCCCGAGGTCGCCCTGCCGCACGTCCCGTCCGGCGGCTACCACCTGTGGCTGCGGCTGCCCGACGGCACGGACGAGAGCGCCTTCACGGCCGCCGCCCTGCGCGCGGGCGTCGCCCTCACCCCCGGCCGCCCCTACTTCAGCGCCGAACCACCCGCGGCCCACGTGCGGTTGAGCTTCGCCGCCGTCGCGGGGGAGAGCGAGATCGTGGAGGGCGTACGGCGGCTGCGGGCCGCCTGCGGATAACTCAGAGGTAACACCTCTTGACCTGCGTACTTCCACGGACCACCATCCACGCATGCCACTTCGGGTCACGTTCGTCGCCGCCGCGCGCAGCTCCGCGCTGCTCGCCGAGCGCTTCGAGGACGACCGGCCGCTGGACCAGGCGGGCTGGGACGAGGTGCAGCGCGTGGCCGGTGACCTGGTGCCGCTCGCGGCCGCCGAGCTGCGGTACTGCTCACCGACTCCGCGCAGCCGCGCCACCGGGGACGCGCTCGGTTACGCACCGCTGGTGCAGCTCGCCCTGCGGGACTGCGACATGGGCCGCTGGCGCGGCTTCACGCTGGGCGAGGCGATGGCCCGCGAGCCGGAGCTGGTGGACGCGTGGCTCGCGGATCCGCGGTCGACACCGCACGGCGGTGAGTCGCTGCTCGCGTTCATCTCGCGGGTCGGGGGCTGGCTGGACACGCGGCCGGTCGGTGACGGTGGCCGGATCGTGGCGGTGGCGGAGCCGTCGGTCATTCGCGCCGCGCTGGTCTACGCGCTCAAGGCTCCGCCGGCGACGTACTGGAATCTCGATGTGCGCCCGCTGTCGACGACGACGGTCACCGGCCGGGGCGGGCGATGGAATCTGCGGTTCGACGGGGTGGCCGCTTAGACCGACGCGCCGGTCATCCCGGTGAGCCGTCCGGCGCGGGCCGCTGTCCGACCGGCAGCAGCCCGCGCTCGGCGAAGACCTTCTTCGCCACGAACGTCGCGTTGAGGGCCCTGGGGAAGCCGCAGTACCCGGCGGAGTGCAGCAGGGCCTCGACGATCTGCTCGGGCGTCAGGCCCACGTTCAGCGCGGCGTTGACATGCACCTCCAGCTGGGACTCGCAGCCGCCGAGCGCGGTGAGCGCGCCCAGGGTCACCAGCTGGCGGTCGCGGGGTTCGAGCGCGGGGCGGGCGTAGATCTCGCCGAAGCCCCAGGCGACGATCTGGTGCGCCATCTCGGGGCTGACGTCGGCGAGCGAGTCGATCACCCGCTGTCCGGCCTCGCTGTCGACGCTCCGCAGTACCTCCAGGCCACGGGCGAAGCGCTCGTCACGGGTGGTGCGCTCGACCGTGCCGGGCTCCGCGCGGGTCTCGGACCTTCCAGGGATCTCGGGCTCTCCGTGAGTCATGGACAGGACCCTAGGGCCTGGGGCGCGTTCCGGGTCCCCGGCGGTCGCGACGACGCGCGGCTCAGTCGCCGTCGCGCCGGAGCCAGGCCAGCCGGGGGTCCTCCGGCCGGGGCGGGGCCGGCGCGGGAGCCGTGGGCTCCTCGCCGAAGGGCGGCAGGACGGTGAAACGCTCGTCGAGGGTGACCGTGGGGGTGACGTGCCGCAGGGAGGCGCGGACCCGGGTGAGCGGGTGGTCGGGGAAGCGCGCGTCCCACTGTTCGTGATCGCCGACGTGGTGGGGCAGGCCGCCGATCTGCGCGCCGTCGCCGTACGGGTGGGGCTGGAAGTAGGCGGCCGGGCCCACCTCGGCCATGATCATCGCCTCGCGCACGCCCGTCATGGCGCCCTCGGCGGCCTGCACCTTCAGGACCGTGCTGCACCCGGCCTTCGGGATGGTCCAGGAGCCCAGGAAGACCTGTCCCCGCCCGTTCGGCCGGGGCACCTTGATCAGCTGCCGCACCGCCGGGACACCGGCCACGGTCCCGCATTCCGCCTCGATCAGCCCGCCCCCGCCCCCGGCCGCGGCCACGCTCCGCGCCAGCCCCGCCCGCAGCCGCGCCGCCTCGTGGAGCGGGGCGGGCAGGTCCGGGACGACCGGAAAGAAGTGCACCGACAGGACGAGTCCCGCCGCGTCGGACCAGACCCCCGGCTCGCGCTCGGTGAGGCCGGTCGTGTCGAAGCTGGTGATCGGAGTCATGATGATCATCATCCCGCACAGCCGAAGCCGCGCTCGCCCAAGAGGAGCGGGAGCACACCGTAAGAGATTGCATAAACGTGCAGCGATACGTATAGTCATGCCATCAAGGAGGAGGAGTCCATGGCGGTACGTGCGGCAGTGGCCGGAGCGAGCGGGTACGCGGGTGGCGAGGTGCTGCGCCTGCTCCTCGCGCATCCCGAGGTCGAGATCGGCGCCCTGACCGGCAATTCCAACGCCGGCCAGCAGCTCGGCGCGCTCCAGCCGCACCTGCTGCCGCTGGCCGACCGCGTGCTCCAGGAGACCACCGCCGAGGCGCTCGCCGGGCACGACGTCGTCTTCCTCGCCCTCCCGCACGGCCAGTCCGCCGCCGTCGCCGAGCAGCTCGGCCCGGACGTCCTCGTGGTCGACATGGGCGCCGACTTCCGGCTGAAGGACCCGACCGACTGGGAGAGGTTCTACGGCTCCCCGCACGCCGGCACCTGGCCCTACGGCCTCCCCGAACTGCCGGGCGGCCGCGCCGCGCTGGAGGGGTCCAAGCGCATCGCGGTGCCCGGTTGCTACCCGACCGCCGTCTCGCTGGCCCTCTTCCCGGCCTACGCCGCCGGACTCGCCGAGAACGAGGCCGTGATCGTCGCCGCCTCCGGCACCTCCGGCGCCGGCAAGGCCCCCAAGCCGCACCTGCTGGGCAGCGAGGTCATGGGCTCCATGACGCCCTACGGCGTCGGCGGCGGCCACCGCCACACCCCCGAGATGATCCAGAACCTCAGCGCGGCGGCCGGCGAGCCCGTGACCGTGTCCTTCACGCCCACCCTCGCGCCGATGCCCCGCGGCATCCTCGCCACGTGCAGCGCCAAGGCCAAGGACGGCGTCACCGCCGAGACCGTCCGCGCCGCCTACGAGAAGGCCCTCGCCGACGAGCCCTTCGTCCACCTGCTCCCCGAGGGACAGTGGCCCGCCACGGCGTCCGTCTACGGTTCCAACGCCGTTCAGGTGCAGGTCGCGTACGACCCGGCCGCCGGCCGCATCATCGCGATCGCCGCCATCGACAACCTGACCAAGGGCACCGCGGGCGGTGCCGTCCAGAGCATGAACCTCGCCCTCGGTCTCGACGAGACCACCGGGCTTTCCACGATCGGAGTCGCACCGTGAGCGACGCGCGTGCAGCCACCGGGCCGCAGACGACGACGATGGCCGCACCGCTGCGCTGCACGGGCGGAGAAGCGAACAAGGAGACAGAGTGAGCGTCACGGCAGCCAAGGGATTCCGCGCGGCGGGCATCGCCGCCGGAATCAAGGAGAACGGCAACCCGGACCTGGCCCTCGTGGTCAACGACGGTCCGCGCCGCGCCGCCGCGGGCGTCTTCACCTCCAACCGCGTGAAGGCCGCGCCCGTCCTGTGGTCCGAGCAGGTCCTCAAGAGCGGCCAGATCTCGGCCGTCGTCCTCAACTCCGGCGGCGCCAACGCCTGTACGGGCCCCAAGGGCTTCCAGGACACCCACGCCACCGCCGAGAAGGCCGCCGAGGTCCTCGGCCGCGGCGCCATCGAGATCGCCGTCTGCTCCACCGGTCTGATCGGCGTGCTGCTCCCCATGGACAAGCTGCTCCCGGGCGTCGAGTCCGCCGCGGCCCAGCTGTCCGAGCACGGTGGCGAGAAGGCCGCCATCGCCATCAAGACCACCGACACCGTGCACAAGACGGCCGTCGTGACCAAGGACGGCTGGACCGTCGGCGGCATGGCCAAGGGCGCGGGCATGCTCGCCCCCGGCCTGGCCACCATGCTCGTCGTCCTCACCACCGACGCCGTGCTCGACGACGACGCACTGGACAAGGCGCTCCGGGCGGCCACCCGCACCACCTTCGACCGCGTCGACTCCGACGGCTGCATGTCCACCAACGACACCGTCCTGCTGCTCGCCTCCGGCGCCTCCGACGTCACCCCGGCCTACGACGAGTTCGCCGAGGCCGTACGCCAGGTCTGCGACGACCTCGGCCAGCAGCTGATCCGCGACGCCGAGGGCGCCAGCAAGGACATCAAGGTCGAGGTGATCAACGCCGCGACCGAGGACGACGCCGTCGAGGTGGGCCGCTCCATCGCCCGCAACAACCTCCTCAAGTGCGCCATCCACGGCGAGGACCCCAACTGGGGCCGCGTGCTCTCCGCGATCGGCACGACGAAGGCCGCCTTCGAGCCGGACCGGCTCAACGTCGCCATCAACGGCGTCTGGGTGTGCAAGGGCGGCGGCGTCGGCGAGGACCGCGAGAAGGTCGACATGCGCTACCGCGAGGTGCACATCGTCGCCGACCTCGCGGCCGGCTCCGAGACCGCCACCATCTGGACCAACGACCTCACCGCCGACTACGTCCACGAGAACAGCGCCTACTCCTCATGAGCACCACGCGAAAGCACACCGCGCTCCCCAAGGCCCAGATCCTCATCGAGGCCCTGCCCTGGCTGGTCAGGCACAACGGCAGGACCGTCGTCATCAAGTTCGGCGGCAACGCCATGATCGACGAGGACCTGAAGGCCGCCTTCGCACAGGACGTCGTCTTCCTGCACCACGCCGGCCTCAAGCCGGTCGTCGTGCACGGCGGCGGCCCCCAGATCAGCGCCGCCCTCGACAAGCACGGCATCGTCAGCGAGTTCAAGGCCGGCCTGCGCGTCACCACCGAGGACGCCATGGACGTCGTACGGATGGTGCTCGCCGGACAGGTCCAGCGCGAGCTGGTCGGGCTGCTCAACCAGCACGGCCCGCTGGCCGTGGGACTGACCGGCGAGGACGCGCACACCATCACCGCCACCCGACACCAGCCCGAGATCGACGGCGAGCTCGTCGACATCGGCCGGGTCGGCGAGATCACCGAGATCGACACGGGCGCGATCGAGGCCCTGCTCGCCGACGGCCGCATCCCGGTCGTCTCCTCGATCGCCCGGAGCCAGGACGATCACCATGTCTACAACGTCAATGCTGATACGGCGGCTGCGGCACTCGCTGCGGCACTGGGCGCCGAGACCCTCATGGTCCTCACCGACGTCGAGGGCCTCTACGAGGACTGGCCGAACTCCGACGAGGTGATCAGCCGCCTCACCGCCTCCCAACTGGAGAAGCTGCTGCCGGAGTTGTCGGCCGGCATGGTCCCCAAGATGGAGGGCTGTCTGCACGCCGTCCGCAACGGCGTGACCACCGCCCGGGTCATCGACGGCCGGGTCCAGCACTCGATCCTGCTGGAGATCTTCACCGACGAGGGCATCGGCACGATGGTCGTGCCCGACGAGATTCCGGCCGACTCCTCGGCCGTACCGGGGCAGGGGGAGCAGTGATGAGCAACCAGGAGCTGACCGAGCGCTGGCAGGGCGCGCTCATGAACAACTACGGCACCCCGCTGGTGCCCCTCGTACGCGGCGAGGGCGCGCGCGTGTGGGACGCCGACGGGCGCGCCTACCTCGACTTCGTCGGCGGTATCGCGACCAACGCCCTCGGCCACGCCCACCCGGCGATCGTCGAGGCGGTCAGCCGGCAGATCGCCTCCCTCGGCCACATCTCCAACTTCTTCATGGCGGAGCCGACCGTCGCCCTCGCCGAGCGGCTGCTCCAGCTCTTCGGCCGCGAGGGCCGGGTCTTCTTCTGCAACTCCGGCGCCGAGGCCAACGAGGCCGCCTTCAAGATCGGCCGGCTGACCGGGCGGACGCACGTCGTGGCCACCGAGGGCGCCTTCCACGGCCGCACCATGGGCGCCCTCGCGATGACCGGGCAGGCCGGCAAGCGGGAGCCGTTCCTGCCGCTGCCCGGCGACGTCACCCACGTGCCGTTCGGCGACGCCCAGGCGCTGGCCGCCGCGGTGACCGAGGACACCGCCCTGGTGATCATCGAGCCGATCCAGGGCGAGATCGGGGTCGTCGTGCCCCCGCCCGGCTATCTGAAGGCGGCGCGGGCGATCACGGCGGCGACGGGCGCGCTGCTCGTCCTCGACGAGGTGCAGACCGGCATCGGCCGGACCGGGCACTGGTTCGAATACCAGGCCCACGAGGGCGTCCTGCCCGACATCGTCACCCTCGCCAAGCAGCTCGGCGGCGGGCTGCCGCTCGGCGCGACCGTCGCCTTCGGGCGGGCCGCGGAACTGCTCCGGCCCGGACACCACGGCACGACGTTCGGCGGCAACCCCGTCGCCTGCGCGGCCGGACTCGCCGTCCTCGACACCATCGCCGGCGAGGGGCTGCTGGACAACGTCAAGCGGCAGAGCGAGAGGTTGCGGGACGGAATCGAGTCCCTGAACCACGGGTTGATCGACTCCGTCCGGGGCGCGGGCCTCCTCCTGGGTATCGTGCTCACCGAGCCGCTCGCACCCGAGGTGCGGCAGGCGGCTCAGGAGGCCGGGTTCCTGGTGAACGCGCCCGCCCCCGACGTCGTACGGCTGATGCCACCGCTGAACATCGGCGACGACGAGGTGGCGGCGCTTCTGCGGGCGCTGCCCGGCATCCTCGACGCAGCCAACGGGGACGGACGATCCGGGGAATGAGACGACGATGAGCCACGCGATGGACCATGAGCAGGGGGCGAACGGGCCTGCCGTGCCGCAGACCCGCACCGCACGCCACCGCCGGATCGTGGACATCCTCAACCGGCAGCCGGTGCGGTCGCAGAGCCAGCTGGCGAAGCTGCTCGCGGACGACGGGCTGAGCGTGACGCAGGCGACGCTGTCACGGGACCTGGACGAGCTGAACGCGGTGAAGATCCGCAACACCGACGGGGATCTGATCTACGCGGTGCCCAGCGAGGGGGGTTTCCGGACGCCGCGTGCGCCGCTGGGGGAGTCGGCGAAGGAGGAGCGGATGCGGCGGCTCTCCCAGGAGCTGCTGATCTCCGCGGAGGCGTCGGCGAATCTCGTGGTGCTGCGGACTCCTCCGGGGGCGGCGCAGTTCCTCGCGTCGGCCATCGATCAGGCCGAGCTGCATGACATTTTGGGGACGATCGCCGGGGATGACACGTTGTTGTTGATCAGTCGGGATCCGGTGGGGGGACAGGCGCTCGCCGATCACTTGCTGAGGCTGGCTCAGAACGGCCACTGAGGGGGGTGGTTGCGGGGATTTGCCGGCTGCGAGTTCGTTGTGGCCGGTCGCGCCTCGCGGCGGAGCCGCAGGTCGATACGGCCCCGCGCCCCTTTCAGCTCGCCGAGTTTCGCCGCGCGCCCCCCTTCAGCTAGCCGAGTCTCGCCGCCAAGCCACCCGTACACCGCACCTCGTCGCCCGCCGTGATCAGCAGGGCCTCGATGTCCGGCAGGGACTCCAGCCACGCCAGCGCCTCCCGGGACCCCATCGCGAACGCCGCCGTCGCCCAGCAGTCCACCCACGTCAGCCGCGGCCCCACCACCGTCACCGCCAGCAGATCCGTCACCGCCGACTTCCCCGTCCGCGGGTCCACGATGTGTGCGCCGCGTTCCGCCGTACCAGATGTCGCCACCGACAGCTCGGAGACCCCGGCCGCCGACACGACGGCCGCCAGCCCGCCCGGCCGCAGCGGATCCGCGACCCCCACCCGCCAGGGCCGGTCGGGACCCGGCACGCCCAGCAGCTGCACATCGCCCCCGCCGTTCACGCTCACCCCGCTGACCCCGGCCACCCGCGCGAGTTCCCGCGCCGCCCGCTCCGCCGCCCATCCCTTGACGATGCCGGTCGGATCGAGCCGCCCCTCGTAGCGGAGGCTGAACCACCCCTCGCTGACCCGCTCCGCCTCCGCGCCCAGCTCCAGCACCTCGGCCACCTCGGGATCGCAGGCGCCGACGGACAGCTCCCCGCGCATCAGCCGGGAGACCTGACTGTCCTCCCGATAGGTGCTGAACACCTCGTCGACCCGGTGCAGCCCCGCCACCGCCGCCTCGATCGCGGCCGCGACGGCCCCCGGTGCCCCGCCGCGGACGTCGAAGGAGAAGACCGTCCCCATGACCTCCTCCGCGTGACGCACCGCGGCGGGAGCCTCAGCCGACCCGGATTCGGTCACGGTGTCAGACACCGGCCTGGTCCAGCGCCGACTGCAACGACTTCTTGTAGCCCTCGCTGGTGTAGGTGGCCCCGGACACCGAGTCGATGTCCGCGCTGCCCGCGGCGACCGCCTCCTGGTTGAGCGTGGGCACGGCGAGCTCCGTCTTCTGCGTGCTGGTGCCGCCCTTGGGCGCCTGCACCGCCTCCGCCTTGGTGACCTTCCCGCCGGCGACCGTCACCCGCACCTGCACCGGCCCGTACTGCGTCTGCGCGACCGCCCCGGTGACGGTACGCGCCGCCTGAGCGGCCCCCGCACCCGTACCCGAGCCGGACCCGGAGCCCGAGGCGGAGCCGGAGGAGGACCCCGACGCCGCGCCGCCCGCCTTGGCCTTGTCGATCGCCGACTGGAGCGACTTCTTGTAGCCCTCGCTCGTGTACGTCGCCCCGGACACCGTGTCGACGTTCGCGCTCTGCGCGGTCAGCACCTCGGTGTTCAGCCGGGGGACGGCCAGTTCGGTCTTCTGCGTGCTGGTGCCGCCCTTGGGCGCCTGTACCGCCTCGGACTTGGTGATCTTCCCGCCGGCCACGGTGATCCGCACCTGGACGTCGCCGTACTGCGTCTGCGCCACGTCACCGGTGAAGGAGCCGGCGGCGAGCGCGCTGCCGCCGGACTTCTGGCCGCCGCCCGCCCCGGCACTGGCGTTGGCCTTGTCGATCGCGGACTGCAGGGACTTCTTGTAGCCCTCGCTGGTGTACGTCGCCCCGGAGACCGTGTCGATCTGGGCGGACTGCTTGGCCACCACGTCCGCGTTGAGCTTCGGGACGGCCAGTTCGGTCTTCTGGCTGCTGGTGCCGCCCTCGGGGGCCTTGACGGCCTCGGACTTGGTGATCTTGTTGTTGACGACGGTGATACGGACCTGGACGTCGCCGTACTGCGTCGTGACGGCGTCGCCGGTCATCGTGCCCGAGACGACCGCCCCGGCACCGCCCTGGGCGGCCTCCTGCGCCGCCGTGCCCGATCCGGACCCGGCCGCCTGAGCGGACGCGGGGTCGGTCGACGGCTTCAGCGACAGCAACAGCACGATCCCGGACACGGTGGCGGCACCGGTGAGCACGACGCGCCGAAGGGGGTGGCTCTTCCTCATCTCTTCCCAAGCTCCAGATTTCCCGGGACCCGCTCGCGGAACCCCGAAGGCCGTTGGTTGCTGTTCCCGTCGCTCACATCTCGAACGACTCGTGATGGATGCGGCGGGCCGGCACCCCGGCGCCGCGCAGCGCCTCGTACACCGACTGGGCGAAGCCCGTCGGACCGCACATGAAGACGTCGTGGTGGTCGATGTCCGGGATCTTCCGTTGGAGGGACTCCGCGGAGATGTCGGGCCGCTCCCCGTCGGGGCTGTTCACCGCGTACATCAGCCGTGCCCCGCGCTCGTCGGCGATCTTCGCCAGCTCGTCCCACAGCGCCAGGTCCTGGGTGCTGTTGGCCCGGTACAGCAGCGTGATGTCCCCGGCCGCGCCCGGCAGCGTCTCGAACAGCGCCCGCATCGGGGTGATGCCCACCCCGCCGGCCACCAGCAGTACCTTGCCGCGGCTGCGCCGGGACGCCGTCATCGCGCCGTACGGGCCCTCCGCCCACACCGTCGTGCCGGGCTTCAGCCCGTGCAGCGCCGAGCTGTGGTCGCCGATCGCCTTGACCGTGATCCGCAGCAGATCGGGGCGGGGCGCCGCCGACAGCGAGTACGGGTGGGAGCTGAAGCGCATGCCCGGCGCGAGGAACCGCCACCGGAAGAACTGCCCGGCCTCCGCGCCCATCCGGTGCAGCTTGCGCCCGCTGATGAGCACCGACACGATCCCCGGGGCCTCCTCGATGACCGCCTCCACCCGCATCCGGTGCCGCAGGTTCAGCCGGACCGGGGTGAGGATCCGGTACCAGACCACGAGCGCGGTGACCGTGCCGTACAGCGCGTACCAGGCGGTCTTCGCGGTCGGCTCGACGGCGAAGTCGTTGCCGGTGGTGATCTGGTGCCAGAACGTCAGATACACCGCCGCGTACGTCATCAGATGGATGTGGTACCAGGTGTCGTACGGCATCCGGCGCCGCACGCCGGCGACCGACACCAGGCCGATGAGGAACAGCAGGCCCGTGCCGATGGCGGCCTTGCCCATGTCCGGCAGCTGGTTGATGGAGTCGATCGTCTGCTGGACGATGTCGCCGAGCGACTTGCCGGCCTGGAGCGCGTACCCCCACATGGTGAGGAAGACATGCGCCACGACAAGGCAGATCGTGTACCGGCCGCTCATCGCGTGCCAGCGGGCGACCCGGTCCGAGCCCACCCGCCGCTCCAGCGCGGGCACCCGCGCCATCTGGAGGACGACGAGCGCCATCAGGTACCCGGCGAGCAGGCCGGTGATCCGTCCCGCGTTGAGGATCTTGCTGTTGCCGTCGGCGATGGACGGCGTGTTGGCCCACCACAGCCACAACACGCCCGCCGCGCCCGCCCAGACGGCGATCAGGAGCGGCACGGCCGGGGAGCGGCGCGGACGGATGCGGCGCATCGTCTGGCGGCGGGCGGCACGTCCGCCTGCGATCGTCGTGGTCACGGGTTCCTCCGTGGGACTTGACCCTTGGCCCACAGATACGTGCCATGGCGGCCGAGTGTTCAGAGCCCGGCCGAGTCCAGCGCGGACTGGAGTGACTGGCGGTAACCGTCACTCGTGTACGTCGCTCCGGAGACCGTGTCGATGTCCGCGCTCTGCGCCTGAAGCGCCTCGGTCCTCAACCGCGGGACGGCGTAGGCGCTTATCTCCCGATCGCGCGGGTTGTCCTCGGGGTACTGGACGGCCGTGACGTCCGTGATCTCTCCGTTCCGCACGGTGATGCGGACCTGGACCGGGCCCCACCGGGTGTCCACGGACGTGCCGGTGACGGTCTTGACGCCCTGGGGCGCGGCCGGGCCGCCGGAGGCGGCGGACGGCGCCGGCGTGGGTGCCGCGACCACCTCGGGCGCGGTGTGCGGCTTCAGCGACAGCAGCAGCACGAACCCCGACACGGTCGTGGCGCTCGCCAGCACGATCCGGCGCAGGGGACGGTTCTTCTTCAGGGCGTGCACTTCTCGGGCCCCATGTCTCTCACAGCTCGAACGACTCGTGGTGGATGCGCCGGTCCGGCACCCCGGCGGTGTGCAGCGCCTCGTACAGGTCCCGCGCGAAGCCGTGCGGGCCGCACAGATAGACGTCGTGGGTGTGCAGTCCGGGCACGGCCGCGCGCAGCGACTCGGCGCTCAGGTCGGGGCGTTCGCCGTGGGGGCCGTTGAGCGCGTACAGCACCCGCGCCCCGCGCCGGCGCGCGATCGCCTCCAACTCGCCGCCCAGCGCCAGGTCTTCGGCGCCGTGCGCCCGGTACAGCAGGGTCACCTCGCCGGGCAGCGTCTCGAACAGGGCCCGCAGCGGCGTGACGCCGACACCGGCGGCGATCAGCAGCGACCGGGGCGCGCTGCGCCGGTCGGCGGTGAGCGCGCCGTACGGTCCCTCCGCCCACACGGGGGTGCCGGGCCGCAGCAGCGCCACCGCCGCGCTGTGCGCGCCGAGCGCCTTTACGGTGATCCGCAGCCGGTTCCCGCGCGGCGGCGCCGACAGCGAGTACGGCGTGGAAGTGCGGGCCAGCCCCTGCCCGAGGAACCGCCACCGGAAGAACTGCCCCGCCCGCACGTCCAGTTGCTCCAGCCGCCACCCGTGGACGACGACGGAGTACACGCCCGGCGTCTCCCGGTGCACGGACTCCACTCGCAGCCGGTGCCGCGCATTCAGTCGTACGGGCACCAGGACCCGGAACCACAGCACCAGCCCGGCCACGCCCAGGTACAGCGCCTGCCAGGCGGCCGTGGCCACCGGGTGGCCGTTGAGGTCGTTGCCGAGGGCGAGCTGATGGCTGAACGCCAGGAACACGGCGGCATAGGTGAGGAGATGGACGTAGTACCAGAACTCGTAGCTGGTCCGGCGGCGCACGGCCCGCACCGAGGTGACGCCGACCGCGAACAGGAGGACGGTGCCGGCGGTGGTCCTGAGCATCTCCGGGTAGTCCGTGACCACGGTCAGCGTCTCGTGCACGAGTGATCGGTGGTCCTGGGCGGCGTATCCGGTGAGGATCAGCGCGATGTGCGCGACGAGCAGGCAGATCGTGTAGCGGCCGGCCATCGCGTGCCAGCGCGCCACCCGGTCGGAGCCGATCCGCCGCTCCAGGAGCGGCACCCGCGCCATCAGGCCGACGAGCACCGCGCACGCGTACCCGGACAGCAGCCCCGCGAGCCGCCCGGCCCCGGTCAGCCAGCCGGCCGCCCCGATCACCGAAGCGGTGCCGGACCACCACAGGGCGATCACCGCCGCCGCCCCGGCCCACAGCGCGGCCAGCAGCGGGCCCGCCGGGGAGCGCCGAGCGGCCGGGGCCACGGGCGGTGCCGTCCATGGCTCGTACAGGGTGGTCATGGTCGCGTCCCTTCGCCTCACTGGGACGCAACTGTGCGGGGCGAACCTCTGAGCTCCCTCTCAGCGGGCGCCCTCCGAGCGGACTCAGAGGAAACTCAGAGCGTTCCCGGACCCGTCGCGTCCTCGCCAGGGGCGATCCTGGAAGCAGCCATGAACACCACCCGCTCCGGCCGACCCGCCCTCACCCGCCCCGACGGCACCCCGCTGCGCGTGCTCGTCGTCGACGACGATCCGGACCTCGCCGAGGTGCTCTCCGGCGCCCTGCGCTACGAGGGCTGGGAGATCCGCACCGCCGGCGACGGCGCCTCCGCGCTGTCGGCGGCCCGCGAACTGATGCCCGACGCGGTGGTCCTGGACGTGATGCTCCCCGACACCGACGGCTTCGCCGTGCTGCGCAGCCTGCACACGGTGAAGCCGGACGTGTGCGTGCTGTTCCTCACCGCGCGGGACGCCGTCGAGGACCGGATCGCCGGGATCACGGCCGGCGGCGACGACTACGTGACCAAGCCCTTCAGCCTGGAGGAGGTCGTCGCCCGGCTGCGCGGACTGCTGCGCCGCGCCGGCATGGCCCGCCAGCTGGAGGAGGGCCCCCGGCTGATCGTCGGCGACCTGGTCATGGACGAGGAGGCCCGCGAGGTGACCCGGGCGGGCGCGCTGATCGAACTGTCCCCGACGGAGTTCGAGCTGCTGCGCTTCCTGATGCGCAATCCGCGCCGCGTCCTCAGCAAGGCACAGATCCTCGACCGCGTGTGGTCCTACGACTTCGGCGGCCGCGCGCATGTCGTGGAGCTGTACATCTCCTACCTGCGCAAGAAGGTCGACGCGGGCCGGGAACCGCTGATCCACACCGTGCGCGGAGCCGGATACGTGCTGAAACCGGGCACACGATGAGAGTGCCGAGAGCCCTGCGGGCACTACGACTGCGGCGTCGGCGTGTCCCGCTGCCCAGGCCCCGGACGCTGCGGGCCCGGCTCACCACGGGCCTCGTCGTCCTGCTGGCGGTGAGCTGCGCGGCCGTCGGCGTCGCGGCCGTCGTGGAACTGGAACGCTTCCTCACCGGCCAGGTCGACCAGCGGCTGAGCGACGTCGGTGCCCGTTTCCCGGCCAGCCTGGAGCACGGCGGCCGGCCGCCCGGCGACGACGGGGACGGCGACGAGCGCGGCGACACCCGGCGGCAGGCCACCGGCACATTCGGCGCCCGGCTCCTGAACGGCGCGGTGACGAACGCCGCCGTGGTGCGCTCCGGCGATGTGACGGCGGACCTCAACGTCGAACTGTCCGGCCGTGACCAGCGCACGCTGGCAGCCGTCCCCGTCGACGGCCGCGCCCACAGCGTGCATCTGTCCTCCCTGGACGAGTACCGGGTCAGGGCGACGCGCGGCCTGGACGGCGATGTGCTGATCACCGGGCTGCCGCTGGAGTCGGTCGAGGAGGCCGTGCACCGGCTGGAGTTGGTCGCCGGGATCGTCTTCGGTGTCGCGCTCGCCGCCACCGGCGTCGCCGGGGCGCTGTGGGTGCGCTGGTCGCTGCGCCCGCTCAGCCGGGTCGCGGCGACGGCCACCCGCGTCAGCGAACTGCCGCTGGCGAGCGGGGAGGTCGCGCTGCCGCCGAGGGCGCCCGAACCCGATCCGCACGGCGAGGTGGGCCAGGTCGCCGCCGCCTTCAACCGCATGCTGGGGCATGTGGAGGACGCGCTGACGAAACGGCACGCCAGTGAGGAGCGGCTGCGTCGGTTCGCCGCCGACGCCAGCCATGAGCTGCGCACCCCGGTCGCCTCGGTGCGCGGACACGCGGAGCTGGCGCTGCTGCATCCGGGGCCGGTGACGCCGGAGGTCACCCGGGCGCTGGAGCGGATCGCGGCGGAGTCCGCGCGGATGGGCGTGATGGTCGACGAGATGCTGCTCCTCGCCCGTCTGGACGCGGGCCGCCCGCTGGAGCGGGGACCGGTCGACCTCACCCGGCTGGTCCTGGACGCGGTCACCGACGCGCGGGCGGCGGGCCCCGGGCACCGCTGGACGCTGGAGCTGCCGGAGGAACCGGTCACCGTGCCCGGCGACGCCCATCGCCTGCAGCAGGTGGTGGCCAACCT
Source organism: Streptomyces sp. NPDC032126 (assembly GCF_055580085.1). Taxonomy (NCBI): domain Bacteria; kingdom Bacillati; phylum Actinomycetota; class Actinomycetes; order Kitasatosporales; family Streptomycetaceae; genus Streptomyces; species Streptomyces sp. NPDC032126. The sequence goes on along the minus strand of NZ_JBVIMA010000007.1, from coordinate 227,995 downwards.
GTTGGCCAACGCGCGTGCGCACACACCTGCGGGCACGGAGGTGACGGTGAGCGTGGAGGTCGAGGGCGCGGAGGCGGTCCTCACGGTCCACGACGACGGCCCCGGCGTCCCGGACGACATCCGGCCCGACGTCTTCGAGCGCTTCACGCGCGCCGACCGCCGCCGCACGGGTGCCTCCGGCGGGGGAGCGGGCCTGGGCCTGTCGATCGTGGCGGCGGTCGTGGAGGCGCACGGTGGAAGTGTGGCGATGGAGAGCCGCCCGGGCTCCACCGCGTTCACCGTGCGCCTCGGGACCGGGTGATCCCGGGGGATCCTCAGAACGTGGACGGAGGCAGCGGCAGCGGCAGCCCGGGCAGGCCGTCCAGGCTGACCGAGACATGCTCCTTCTTGGTGAAGTACTCGTTCATCGACGCGTCGTCCTCGCGCTCGAAACGCTTCTTGTGGATGTCGCGGTCCTCGTCGTACGTCATGTAGGGCACCGCGAACCCGCAGGTGTCCCGGACGAGTTCGGCGTGCACGACGATGATCGCGCGCAGGCCGTGCGGGGTCGGGTCGATGCCGGAGAAGCGGGCGAGGAGGTCCAGGAAGCGCGGGTCGTCGCGGAAGACGGGCTCACCGCGTCCATGTATCCGCACGATGTTGGGCGGCCCCTGGAAGGCGCACCACATCAGGGTGATCCGCCCGTTCTCGCGCAGGTGCGCGATGGTCTCGGCGTTGGAGCCGGCGAAGTCGAGGTAGGCCACGGTGTGTTCGTCGAGCACGGCGAACGAGCCCGTCAGGCCCTTGGGGGAGAGGTTGACCGTGCCGTCACCGGACAGGGGCGCGGTGGCGGTGAAGAAGATGGGCTGCGACTCGATGAAGGTGCGGAGTCTGCCGTCGATGCGTTCGTAGGTCTTTCCCATGTCCAGCGATTATCCGGGAAAGATGCTTTGACTGTCTAAGGGATACGGCAGTGGCCGCCCGGTCGGTGTGCGTCCGGGCGGCCACGTGCGCGGTTCAGATCACTTGTTCAACTGGCAGGCGGCCAGGGCGTTCAGGCCCTGCGGCTTGGTGCCCTTGCGGCCGATGGAGATGGCGATGCGGTCGATCGTGGAGACGCGCTTGTCCTTCAGCGGGCCGAGGATGGCGTTCTGCACGAAGTTCGGTCCGCCCTGCCCGACGGTGTTCTGGAGGCGGGTGTTGGCCTCCTGGATCTGCGTCTGGAGCAGGGCGAGGTTGCGGTCGACCTCGTTCTTCGCGGAGGCGGGGATCGCGGGCAGCTGCGAGGCGACGTCCGGGCAGCTGATCGTGCCCACGGCACTCGCGTTGCCGGCGTTGCCCTTGTTGCCGCCGTTGCCCTTGTTGCCGCCGTTGTTCTGGCCGGCGTTGCCCTTGTTGCCCGCGTTCCCCGCGTTGCCGGCGTTGCCCGCCACGCCGCCGCCGTTGAGCGCGCAGGGGGCCAGGGCGTCCAGCCCCTGCGGCTTGGCCGCCGTACGGCCGATCGCCGTCGCGATGCGGTTGACCGTCGCGACGCGCTTGTCCTTCAGCGGCCCGAGGATGGCGTTCTGCACGAAGTTGGGCCCGCCCTGGCCGACCGTGTCGACGAGGCGCTTGTTGGCCTCCTGGATCTGGGTCTGGAGCAGGGCGAGGTTGCGGTCGACCTCGGCCTTGGCGGAGGCGGGGACCGCGGGCAGCTGCGAGGCCACGTCGGGGCAGGTGATCGTGCCGGGGCTCGCGAGCGTTCTGGCGTTCGTGGCGCTGTTGTTGCTCTTGGAGGTCTCCCCGGCGAGGGCGGAGCCGGCGATCAGCGCGCCGGAGAGCACCACGGCGGCAGCACCGCCGATGACCGCCACGCGACGCTTGTTGTACTTCGGAAGAGCCCTGGACATGCGAGTGCCTCACTAGGGTCAGGAGTGGGTGTACCAACGCGGCGCCTGCGTTCGGTGAGGTGTACGAGCAAGCGGTTTCCGATGTTCAAAGCCCCGCCAAATTGACGAATCATGCAGACCACTGCATACTCATGCAGGTCAGTGGTCGCAGGGTTGATCGCAGCGTGAGGAGAAGGTCGTGAGCAGCAACAGCGGTGACGTACGGCTCTGGGGCGGCCGTTTCGCCGACGGTCCCGCCGAGGCCCTGGCGAAGCTGTCCGCGTCCGTCCACTTCGACTGGCGGCTCGCGCCCTACGACATCGCCGGCTCGCGCGCCCACGCGCGCGTGCTGCACCAGGCGGGCCTGCTCACCGAGGACGAGCTCACCCGGATGATCGCCGGGCTCGACCAGCTCGAAGCGGACGTGGCGGCGGGCGACTTCGTGGGCACCATCGCCGACGAGGACGTCCACACCGCCCTGGAGCGGGGCCTCCTGGAGCGCCTCGGCCCCGACCTCGGCGGCAAGCTGCGCGCCGGCCGCTCCCGCAACGACCAGGTCGCCACCCTCTTCCGCATGTACCTGCGCGACCACGCCCGGATCATCGGCGGCCTCATCGCCGAACTCCAGGACGCCCTGATCGGCCTGGCGGAGGCCCACCCGGACGTGGCGATGCCCGGCCGCACCCACCTCCAGCACGCCCAGCCCGTCCTCTTCGCCCACCATGTCCTCGCGCATGTGCAGTCCCTGTCCCGGGACGCCGAGCGCCTGCGCCAGTGGGACGAGCGCACCGCCGTGTCGCCGTACGGCTCCGGCGCCCTGGCGGGCTCCTCCCTGGGCCTGGACCCGGAGGCGGTGGCGAGGGACCTCGGCTTCGAGCACGGCAGCTCCGCGAACTCCATCGACGGCACGGCCTCCCGTGACTTCGTCGCCGAGTTCGCCTTCATCACCGCGATGATCGGCGTCAACCTCTCCCGGATCGCCGAGGAGGTCATCATCTGGAACACGAAGGAGTTCTCCTTCGTGACCCTGCACGACGCCTTCTCCACGGGCTCGTCGATCATGCCGCAGAAGAAGAACCCGGACATCGCGGAGCTGGCGCGCGGCAAGTCCGGCCGCCTGATCGGCAACCTGACCGGCCTCATGGCGACCCTGAAGGCCCTGCCGCTCGCGTACAACCGCGACCTCCAGGAGGACAAGGAGCCGGTCTTCGACTCCATCGACCAGCTGGAGGTCCTGCTCCCGGCCTTCACCGGCATGATGGCCACCCTCACCGTGCACCGCGAGCGCATGGAGGAACTGGCCCCGGCCGGCTTCTCCCTCGCGACCGACATCGCCGAGTGGCTGGTCAAGCAGGGCGTGCCGTTCCGGGTGGCGCACGAGGTCGCCGGCGAGTGCGTCAAGGCCGCCGAGGCCGAGGGCAAGGAGCTGGACGAGCTGACCGACGAACAGTTCGCGAAGATCTCCGCCCATCTGACCCCGGAGGTGCGGACGGTCCTCAACGTCCCGGGCGCGCTGGCCTCCCGCGACGGCCGGGGCGGCACGGCCCCGAGCGCGGTGGCGATCCAGCTGACCGAGGTGAAGGCGAACGTGGCGGCCCAGCACGAGTGGGCGACGGCGAAGAAGTAAGGGCCGGGTGGCGCCCCTGATGGGCCGCAGGCCCTCCAGGGGCGCGGGGAACGGCGCGAAGAGCCCACCGCACCCGCACCCGTCGAACCACCTCAAGAACCACCCCCTTGAGCGGACCCGAAGGTCATCCCGGGTTACGTTGGTCCGAAGCGGTACGCAAGCCAACCGAAGCGGTCCGCACGCCGCAGGCACCCGTACCGGAGCCGACCGAACGGAGCCCGCGATGCCCTTCGCCCGCCTCGCCGCAGCGACGACCGCCGCCTGCCACATCGGCCTCGGCCTCGCGGCGGTCGGCCGCCCCGGCTACATCAACCTCGGCCGCGACTACGACCTCGGAGCGGACCGCAGCGTCGAGGCCCTGCGCACCCGCACCCACGACCTCCTCGACGCCGCCTACGCCCAGGGCGTCCGCTACTTCGACGCCGCCCGCTCCTACGGCCGCTCCGAGGAGTTCCTCGCCGACTGGCTGAACACCCGCCCCGACGCCGACGACGTCGTCATCGGCAGCAAGTGGGGCTACACCTACACCGCCGGCTGGTCGGCGGACGCCGAGACGCACGAGGTGAAGGACCACTCCCTCGCCGCGTACGAGCGGCAGCGCGCCGAGACCGACGCCCTGCTCGGCGATCGTCTGGACCTCTATCAGATCCACTCCGTGACGCCCGACAGCCCGGCCCTCACGGACCAGAAGCTCCACGCCGAACTGGCCGAGGCCGCCGCCGGTGGCCTCACCATCGGCTTCTCCACCAGCGGCCCCGCCCAGGCGGACGCCATCCGCGCCGCCCTCGCGGTGACGGTCGACGGCGAGCCCCTCTTCCGTACCGTCCAGTCGACGTACAACGCCCTGGAGACCTCGGCCGACTCCGCCCTCGCCGAGGCGCACGACGCCGGTCTCACGGTGATCGTCAAGGAGGGCATGGCCAACGGCCGGCTCGCGGAGCAGTACGCGCCGGACGTCCTCAGGGCCGTGGCCCGGGAGACCGACCTGGGCTGTGACGCGGTCGCCCTCGCGCTGATCCTGCGCCGGCCCTGGGCCGGGGTGGTGCTCTCCGGCGCCGCGACGACCCTCCAGCTCGCCTCCAATCTGCACGCCGCCGTCGTCGATCTGAGCGACGACCAGCTGACCCGGCTCGCCACGCTCGTGGAGGAACCGCGGGCGTACTGGGAGCGCCGCGCCCGGCTGGCCTGGCACTGACACACCGTTCGAGCCCCAATGGGTGAGACTCGCACGCCTTGAATGAGACACTGATGTCTCATATGGGCTATGGTTGTCTCATGGCCGTCGACCGTGACCACGTACTGCGCAGCGCCGCAGCCCTGCTGACCCGCAAGTCCACCGCGACCATGGACGAGGTCGCCAAGGCCGCCGGGATCAGCCGCGCCACCCTGCACCGGCACTTCGCCGGGCGCGACGCGCTCGTACGCGCCCTGGAGGCGCTCGGCATCGCCGAGTGCGAGGCCGCGCTGGACACCGCCCGACCCGACGAGGGGCCCGCCGCCGACGCCGTACGCCGTCTCGTCCAGGCCATCGAGCCGTCCGCCGGCCTGCTCGCCTTCCTCTACACCGAGAACCAGCTGTTCGAGGGCGAGGAGCAGAACGCGGGCTGGGCCAGGATCGACGAACGCTTCGCGGCCCTGTTCCGGCGCGGACAGCAGACCGGCGAGTTCCGTATCGACCTCACCCCGGTCTGGCTCGCCGAGGCCCTGTACGGCCTGCTGGCCTCCGGCGCCTGGGCCGTGGCCGAAGGCCGCGTCGCCCGCAAGGACTTCACCCACATGATCACCGAGCTGCTGCTCGGTGGCGCCCTACGAAACGACGCTTCCCGGAGAGAGGAATCATGACCAGCACCCTGCAGCCGGCGACCACGACCGAGGCGGTGAGGCGCCCGGGCCGCTGGCTCGCGCTGTCCGTCCTCGTGCTCGCCGTGCTGCTGGTGGCCGTCGACGCGACCGTCCTCGGTCTCGCGACCCCCTACATCAGCGAGGACCTGCGGCCCTCCGGCACCCAGCTCCTGTGGATCGGCGACGTCTACTCCTTCGTCATCGCCGGTCTGCTCGTGTCCATGGGCAGCCTCGGCGACCGCGTCGGCCGCAAGCGCGTTCTGCTCGGCGGTGCCACGGCGTTCGGCGCGATATCCGTGCTGAACGCCTACGCGACGACCCCCGAGATGATGATCGCGGCCCGCGCGCTCCTCGGTGTCGCCGGCGCGACCCTGATGCCCGCGACCCTCGCCCTGATCCGCAACCTCTTCCACGACCCGCGCGAACGCAGCCTCGCCGTCGGCATCTGGGGCGCCACGGCCTCGGCCGGCACCGCCGTGGGCCCGATCGTCGGCGGCTTCCTCCTCGAACACTTCTGGTGGGGCTCGGTCTTCCTCATCAACCTGCCCGTGATGGCCGTCCTCGTCGTGGTCGGCGTCAGGACCCTGCCCGAGTCCCGCAACCCCGACCCGGGCCCGTGGGACCTGATCAGCGTCGTGCTGTCCCTCGTCGGCATGATCGGCGTCGTCTACGCGGTCAAGGAGGCCGCGACCCACGGCTTCGACGGGGCCGGGCTCGGCGCGGGTCTGCTGGGCGCGGCCGCCCTGTACTGGTTCGTACGCCGCCAACTCACGCTGCCCGCGCCCCTGCTGGACATCCGCCTGTTCCGCAACCGCGGCTTCAGCGGAGCGGTCCTGGCCGACCTGCTGACCGTCCTCGGCCTGTCCGGCCTGGTCTTCTTCCTGTCGCAGTACCTGCAACTCGTCCAGGACCGGCCCCCGTTCGAGGCGGGCCTGGCCGAACTGCCCGCGGCCGTGGGCGCCGCGGCGGCGGGCCTGGTGGCCGGCCGAGCGGCCCGCCGCTTCTCGGTCCGCGCGGTCGTCTCCGGCGGCCTGGCGGCGATCGGCCTGGCCCTGGCCGCGCTGACGACACTCGACACAACGACCGGCTACCCCGTGCTGGGCGCGGCCCTCCTGGTGGTCGGTGTGGGCGCCGGCTTCTCCTTCACGGTGACCTCCGACGTCATCCTGTCCTCGGTCCCCAAGGACCAGGCCGGCGCGGCATCAGCCGTCTCGGAGACGGCCTACGAGCTGGGCGCGGCCCTGGGCATCGCGGCCCTGGGCTCGATCGTGACGGCCATCTACAGCGGCTTCACGTCTCCACCGGGAACCCCGGACAGCGCACACGAGTCCCTGGGCGGCGCGGTGGAAGCGGCGTCGACGCTGCCGGCGCCCAAGGCGGAACTCCTGCTGTCGTCGGCAAGAGAGTCCTTCGTCGACGGCCTGGCCCTGGCAACGGGAGCCGGAGCGGCGGTGCTCCTGGCCACGGCGCTGGGGGCATGGTTCCTACTGAAGAAGCAGACCCTCGAAAACGCCGGTTAGTGCAGCGCCCCGAAAGGGGCGCGGGGCTCTGTCCGATATGCGGCTCCGCCGCGTGGGCGCGACAAGCCACAACGCACCCGCACCCGGACAACGGCCAACCGCCGAAGGCGTTACGCCGCTTTCGCCTTGGTCGCGTACATATCCACATACTCCTGCCCCGACAACCGCATGACCTCGGCCATCACGGAGTCGGTCACAGCCCGCAGCACATACCGATCCCGGTCCATCCCGTCGTAACGGGAGAACTCCATCGCCTCACCGAACCGCACCGTGACCCGCCCGGGACGGGGCATCCCCGCCCCGCCCGGCTGCAACTTGTCCGTCCCGATCATCGCGAAGGGCACAACGGGCGCCCCCGTCATCAGGGTCAGCCGCGCGATACCCGTCCGGCCCCGGTACAGCCGCCCATCGGGGGACCGCGTGCCCTCCGGGTAGATCCCGAAGATCTTCCCCTCCTCCAGCACCCGGCGCCCGGTCATCAGCGCGGCCACACCGCCCCGGCCGCCGTCCCGATCCACCGGGATCATGCCGACGCCGGTGAAGAACCAGGCCATGAGGCGGCCCTTGAGGCTCTTGCCGGTGACGTACTCGTCCTTGCCGATGAAGAAGACCTGACGGTCGCAGACCAGGGGAAGGATCATCGAGTCGATGAAGGTGAGGTGATTGCCGGCCAGGATGACCGGCCCGTCCGCGGGAATGTGCTCCACGCCCTCGACCCGGGGGCGGAACATCAGGCGCATGACCGGTCCGAGCACTGCCTTGATGAGCGCGAAGCGGGACAACGGGCCCTCCGATGCCAAGGGATAGCGGTACGACTCTGTGCAGGTGAGGACGATACTCGCGGGACGGGGGGTGGCGCACATCGGGCCCAGGGGGGTTCACCGAGGCCTTACGCACTATTGACGTGGGTTTACCTGAGGCACCCTCGCAGAAACGTCACGTCACACGACTGGAACGCGTCACGTCACACGGCCGGAACGACATGCGTCGTCACCCGCCCGTTCGGCCCGACGCCTCCCTTCCGTCATGTCCACGCCCCTACGATCGGCCCGCACCGAACCCGAGCCGCGGCAGGAGGCCCCATGGGAACGCAGGAGTCGAACGAGCAGTCAGCCATGACCGGACGGCGTGCCCTTCTGGGCGCGGCCGTGCTCGGCGCGACCGGAACGGTCCTCGGCGTGTCGGGCACGGCGAGAGCGGCCGGGTCCGCCGGGCACGGCGGCGGTCTGCACAGCCTGCCCGTGCCGACGATCATCGGCCACCGCGGGGCCAGCGGCTACCGCCCCGAGCACACCTTCGGCTCCTACCAGCTCGCCCTGGACCTGGGCGCGGACATCGTCGAGGCCGGCGACCTGGTGCCGACCAAGGACGGCCATCTGGTCTGCCGCCACGAGCCGGAGATCGGCGGCACGACCGACGTCGCGAGCCACCCCGAGTTCGCCGACCGCAGGACCACCAAGGTGCTGGACGGCGTGTCCGTCACCGGCTGGTTCACCGAGGACTTCACGCTCGCCGAGCTGAAGACCCTGCGCGCGGTCGAGCGCGTCCCGGCCAACCGTCCGCACAACACGCTCTACGACGGCCGCTGGGAGATCCCCACCTTCGAGGAAGTCCTGAAGTGGCAGGACGAGCAGACCCGCAGGCGCGGCAAGCAGGTCTGGATCTACCCCGAGACCAAGCACCCCACCTACTTCCGCAAGCTGGGCCTCGGCCTTGAGGAGCGGGTCGCCAAGCTGCTGCGCCGGCACGGCAAGGACCGGCGGAACTCGCCGGTCATCCTCCAGTCGTTCGAACCGAGCAGCATCCAGCGCCTGAACAAGCTGGTCGACAACCCGCTGGTCGTCCTGCTCTCCTCGGCGAGCAGCCGCCCCTGGGACTTCGTCGAGGCGGGCGACCCGCGCACGGTCGCCGATCTGATCACCAAGAAGGGCCTGCGCGAGATCGCCTCGTACGCGCAGGGCATCGGCCCCACGCTCGACCTGATCATCCCGAAGGACGCGAACGGCAACCTCACCACGCCGACCGGCCTGGTCCAGGACGCCCACGCCGTCGGCCTGATCCTGCACCCGTACACCCTGCGCAACGAGAACCCGTTCCTGCCCGCGAACTTCCGCAAGGGCACCGGCGCGGACGCGTACGGCGATGTCTTCGGCGCCTACCGCACCTACTTCGCGACCGGCATCGACGGTGTCTTCACCGACAACGCCGACACGGGCGTGCTGGCCCGCGAGGACTTCGTCAACGGCTGACCGCGCCGGCCGACCGCGTCAACGGCCGACGGCGTCCCCGGGGCCGGAACGCCCCGTTGGAGTGACAGCGCCCGGGTCGGGCAACCCCGCGGGGCGGCCCGGGCGTCGTGCCGCACATGAGGCACGACACCCCCACACCATCCGGTCGCCCCGCCCCGGCCCTCCCGGTCGCGCACGGCGTCCTCGCCGCGCTCGGCCCCCTCCTCGCGGCGGAGGCCTCCGCCGAGGCGCATGCCACCGGAGCCGACGCCGGTGATCTGGAGCAGGCGGTCTGGCTGCGGCTGCTGGAGCGGCTCGCCGCCGACGGCCCGCCGCTCGACCCGCCCGGCTGGCTCCGCCGCGCGGTCCGCGCCGAGTCGCGGCGCAGCCGCCGTACCAGCCGACGGGAACGGCCGTACGACCGCGATCCCGTCGACGACGGCGCCCGCGACCCGGAACATCTCGTCCTCACGGCCGCGCACCGCCGCGCCCTGCGCGACGCGGTGCGGCGGCTGCCCGGCCGCTGCCCCCGGCTGCTGGAGGCGCTGCTCTCCCCGAAGGACCTGACCTACCGCGAGATCGCGGGGGAGTTGGGTATCTCACAGGGCTCACTGGGGCCGGAACGTTCCAGATGTCTGGGATGTCTACGGCGTTTGCTCGCGCCGGAGGTTGCGGCCGGCTGAGTGCGGGGATAGGAGTGAGGAACAACAGCTGATCAGGTGAGCGGGAGGCATGCGCACATGGGCATGAGCGTGACCATCTCAGCGGCGACCGAAGAGGATGCCGAGCAGGTTTTCAGGCTGCAGTACCTCTGCTTCCAGAGCGAGGCCGCGCTGTACGGCAACTACCGCATCGCCCCGCTCGTCCAGAGCCTGGACTCGGTCCGCCAGGAGCTCGCCACCGACTGCGTCTTCGTCGCCCGCCTCGGCGAGGAGGTGGTCGGCTCGGTCCGTGGCAGCCTCACCGAGGACGGCGCCGCGGCCATCGGCAAGCTCTGTGTGCACCCCCGACTCCAGGGCCACGGCATCGGCGCCCGGCTGCTGCGCGCCGCCGAGTCGGCCCTCGCGCGGGAGCGCGGCGCCACGAGGTTCCGCCTCCACACCGGCCACCGCAGCGAGGGGAACCTCCGCCTGTACCGCCGGGTCGGCTACGAGACGGTCGGCACGGCGGAGGGCACCGACGGCGTACCGATGATCGTCCTGGAGAAGCCGGCCGGGACGTACGCCGCCACCGCGTAGGCGCCCAGGCCCTAACCGGCGGCCTCTCGCGCGGCGTTCCGGCGGAGCCAGTAGAGCGCCGACACCGGCAGCAGCACCGGGATGAAGACGTAGCCCATGCCGTACTTCGACCACACGGTCGCGTCCGGGAAGGCCGACGGCTCGACCAGGGTCCACGTGCCGACGATCAGCACGCCCGCGAGTTCGGCGGCGCAGCACACCTGCGCCGCCCTGCGGGCCGTCTCGCCGCCGCGCACCAGCGAGTACGTGATGAAGCCGTACACCACGCCCGCCACCGCCGACAGCGAGTAGGCGAGCGGCGCCCGGTCGAACTCGGTGGCGATCTGAAACACCGAGCGCGACACCGCGCCGACGACCATCACGCCGTAGAGCCACACCAGCAGCAGTCCCGGCCCGCCGATCAGCCGCGCCGGCTTCTCCCGCACCGCGGTCACCTCAGCCTCCCCAGATGTCGTAGAGCCGCACTTCGAGGACCGCGAGCACGACACCGGCGGCGGCGACCGTCACCGAGCCCCAACGCGTGCGCTCGCCCAGCGACATGAGACCGGCGGCCGGTACACAGGCGAACGAGCCCAGCAGATAGGCCACGAAGATCGTCCCGCCCTGGTCCGGGTCCTCGCCGCGCGCCAGCAGCACGATCCCGACGACCAGCTGGACCAGCGCCAGCACCGTGACCACGGCCATCCCGATGAAGTGCCAGTCCTTCGTCGGCTGGTCGCGGTAGGCCGCCCAGCCGCACCACGCGGCGAGCAGCAGTGCGGCGACCCCGGTCACCAGCATCAGGGCATCGAACATGCAGCGACCTTATTACGGCCCGCGAGGCCCCCGGCGCCCGGCCCCGGCCCACCCCGAAGGGTCGTGGCGTTGGCCACAGGCCGCCGGGCGCAGGAGCTCGACGCCGACCCGATGGTGCCGGCCCTGTCGGCCCCGTCGGCACTGGTCACGGACGCCCGGATCGAGATCTCCGCCCGCCTCTGATACCTGTCCACGAGTGTCCACCATGCGGACAGGCGTCCTTGGTCAGGACCGTACGTCTGCTTTACTGATCGCATGACCACGACGAGCTGCCGCATCTGTGCGACCGAGGCGACCATGACGCCCGGTGCTCGTTGTCTGTGTCCCCAGTGCCGAATGTGCGCTTTCTAGAGGGCCCCCGCACCACCCCCTGAGCTCGCGCCCCGAAGCGAGACACCCCGGCACGTCCGTGCGCGTTTCCGTACGTGACGCATCGCCGCCCGCGCACATGTTCTCCCCGGCTCCCGTGCCCGAGCGAGAACCCCGTCGCGCCCCAGACCGCATGCACCCGTGCGCCCGGGCACACCCACGCCCGCGCACTCGACAGTGACGGAAAACCCCAGTGATCACCACAACGGGCCTGACCAAGGTCTACCGCTCACGCGGCCGCGAGGTCACCGCCCTCGACGGCGTCGATCTGCACGTCCGCGAAGGCGAGGTGTACGGCGTCATCGGCCAGTCCGGCGCCGGCAAGTCCTCGCTGATCCGCTGCGTCAACCTGCTCGAACGCCCCACCGCCGGCACGGTCACCGTCGCCGGGCAGGACCTCACCGCCCTCGCCGGGCGCGGTCCCCGCGCCGGCAAGGAGCTGCGGCGGGCGCGCAGCCGGATCGGCATGGTCTTCCAGCACTTCAATCTGCTGTCGTCGCGCACCGTTCAGGACAACGTCGAGCTGCCCCTGGAAATCCTCGGCAGCTCAGGGAAGGAACGTTCCCGCAAGGCGCTGGAACTGCTCGACCTCGTCGGCCTCGCCGACAAGGCGAAGTCCTACCCGGCCCAGCTCTCGGGCGGCCAGAAGCAGCGCGTCGGCATCGCCCGCGCCCTCGCCGGCGACCCCAAGGTGCTGCTCTCCGACGAGGCCACCAGCGCCCTCGACCCGGAGACCACCCGCTCGATCCTGACCCTGCTGCGCGACCTCAACCGCCGGCTGGGACTCACCGTCCTGCTCATCACCCACGAGATGGACGTGGTGAAGTCGATCTGCGACTCCGCCGCGCTCATGGAGCGGGGCCGCATCGTGGAGTCCGGCACGGTCAGCGAACTGCTCGCCACCCCCGGCTCCCAGCTGGCCTCCGCGCTCTTCCCGGTCGGCGGCGAGGCCACCGACGACGAGCGCACCGTCGTCGACGTCACCTTCCACGGTGAGGCCGCCACCCAGCCGGTCATCTCCCAGCTCTCGCGCACCTACAACATCGACATATCGATCCTCGGCGCCGCCATCGACACCGTCGGCGGCCTCCAGGTCGGCCGCATGCGCATCGAACTGCCCGGCCGCTACGAGGACAACGTCGTGCCCATCGGCTTCCTGCGCGAACAGGGGCTGCAGATCGACGTGCTGGGCCAGGAGCCCGTACTGCTGACGGAAGGTGTGGGGAAGTGACCTGGTCCGAGATGCAGCCGCTGCTGTCCCAGGCGTGTTGGGACACCCTCTACATGGTCGGCTGGTCCACCCTCGTCGCCGTCGTCGGCGGCCTGCCGCTCGGCATCCTGCTCGTCCTCACCGACCGGGGCGGACTGCTGCAGAACGTCGTCGCCAACAAGGTGATCGGGCAGGTCGTGAACATCGGCCGGTCGATGCCGTTCATCATCCTCATGGTCGCGCTGATGAACTTCACCCGGACCGTCACCGGCACCACGATCGGCCGCGAGGCCGCCATCGTGCCGCTCGCCATCGGCGCGATCCCCTTCTTCGCCCGCCTGGTCGAGACGGCTGTCCGCGAAGTGGACGGCGGGCTCGTCGAGGCCGTGCAGTCGATGGGCGGCAACACCTGGACCGTGGTCCGCAAGGTCCTCGTCCCCGAATCCCTGCCCTCGCTGATCGCCGGCACCACGACGACGATCGTCGCCCTCATCGGCTACTCCGCGATGGCCGGCACCGTCGGCGCCGGCGGCCTCGGCGACATCGCCATCCGCTACGGCTACCAGCGCTTCGAGACCGAACTGATGTGGATCACCGTCGCGATCCTCGCCGTCGTCATCTCGCTCATCCAGTTCGCCGGCGACTACGCGGCCCGCTCCCTGCACCGCCGCGGCGGCCGCTCCGGACCCGCGCCGAGGCTGCGGCTGCTGAAGGCCACCACCGCCACCGCCACCGGCACCGGCACCGGCAAGACCGTCTGACACCCCCAGATCTCCCCGCACCACCCATCGCGGGGTCGCAACACCCTTAAGGAAAGGCACTTTTCGTGCGTAACACCGCCAAGATCACCACCGCTGTCCTCGCCGCCGGAGCCCTTACCTTCGGGCTCACCGCCTGCGGCTCGGACAAGGAGAACGCGTCCTCCGCCACGGACTACAGCGGCCCGCTCGTCGTCGCCGCGAGCCCCGTCCCGCACGCCGAGATCCTCACCTACGTCAAGGACAACCTCGCGAAGAAGGCGGGCCTCGACCTGGAGGTCAAGGAGTTCCAGGACTACATCGTCCCGAACACCGCGACCGAGGACGGCTCGGTGGACGCCAACTACTTCCAGAACCAGCCGTACCTCGACGACTTCAACAAGAAGCGCGGCACCCACATCGTGCCCGTCGTCACGGTCCACCTGGAGCCCCTCGGCCTCTACTCCCACAAGGTGAAGAAGGCCGACGAACTCAAGAGCGGTGCCACGATCGCCCTTCCCAACGACGCCGTCAACGAGGCACGCGCCCTCAAGCTGCTCGCCGCCAACGGCCTCATCACCCTCAAGGACGGCGCCGGCAGCGAGGCGACCCCGCAGGACATCGCGGACAACCCCAAGAAGCTCACGTTCAAGGAGGTCGAGGCGGCCCAGACCGCGCGCTCCCTGGACGACGTCGACGCCGCCGTCATCAACGGAAACTACGCCATCGAGGCCGACCTCAAGCCCGCCACCGACGCCCTCGTCCTGGAGTCCGCCAAGGACAACCCCTACGGCAACTTCCTCGCCGTGAAGAAGGGCAACGAGAACGACCCGCGCGTGAAGAAGCTCGCCAAGCTCCTCACCTCGCCCGAGGTGAAGAAGTTCATCGAGGACAAGTACGCCGGCTCGGTCATCGCCTCCTTCTGAGGCCCGGCGGCGCGTACGCCGCGCACAGCGCCAGGACGGGGTCCACTCCTTGTGAAGGGAGTGGACCCCGTCGTGCGGTTCAGTGCTTTCATGCTGCATGCTGGGCAGTTCAGCCAGCCCTGACGGTTTTTCAAGATTACGGAGCGGCGCATGAGCGGCACCTTCCCCAACATCTCCATCAGCACGGAGCGGTTGGTCCTGCGCCCCTTCGAGGAGCCGGACATCGAGGCGTTCGCCGACATGATGAACGACGAGCTCGTCACCGCCTGGACCTCCGTCCCCCAGCCCTACACCGAGGCCGACGCCCGCGCCTGGATCACCGAACTCGCCCCCGCCGAACGCACCGAGGGCCGCGGCATCGTCCTCGCCGTCACCGAGTTCCTCACCCAGCGCCTCGTCGGCATCGTCCACCTCCAGAACACCGACTGGCGCGTCCGCTCCAGCGAGATCGCCTACGTCATCGCCCCCTGGGCCCGCGGCGAGGGCTACGCCTGCGAGGCCGCCCTGGCCACCGCCCAGTGGCTGTTCCACGACCAGAAGTTCGAGCGCCTGGAACTGCGCACCGCCGCCGACAACACCGCCTCCCAGCAGGTCGCCCAGAAGATCGGCTGTATCAGCGAGGGCGTCCTGCGCGGCGCCTGGATAGCGCGCGTCAAGGGCGAGCACGGCGAGTGGACCGACGTCCGTACCGATCTCATCGTCTGGAGCCTGCTCCCCGAGGACCTGGAGGGCGTCGACGAGCAGCTCGCGGAGAGCGGCGGCTACACCGCGTTCACCGACTGGAACTGACTCCCCGGTCAGCGCCGCCGCCGACACCCGGCCGCCGTGACGGGGTACCCTCACGGAGCCCGCCCCCGGGCCGCCGCCGACGACGACCTGCGCAGACACCCTGGAGACTGACGACGATGGCCGACCGCGTCACGGTGATCGGCTGGGACGGTTCGCCGCTGACCACCGCGGCTCGATCCGCCCTGAGCGCCGCCTCGCTGGTGGCCGGCGCCGCCCACCACCTGGCGCTGCCCGAGGTACCCGCCGGCGCCGAACGCATCCGCCTCGGCAGCGTCGCCCTCGCCGCCCGCCGCATCGCCGCCCACCGGGGCAGCGCCGTGGTCCTCGCCGACGGCGACCCCGGCTTCTTCGGCGTCGTACGGACCCTGCGCGCACCCGAGTTCGGCCTGGAGGTCGAGGTCGTGCCCGCGGTCTCCTCCGTCGCCGCCGCCTTCGCCCGCGCCGGGATGCCCTGGGACGACGCCCAGGTGGTCGTCGCCCACCGACGCACCCTGCGCCGCGCCGTCAACGTGTGCCGCGCCCACGCCAAGGTCGCCGTCCTCACCTCGCCCGGCGCCGGCCCCGCCGAACTCGGCCTGCTCCTGGAGGGCGTCCACCGCACCTTCGTCGTCTGCGAGGAGCTCGGCACCGAACGCGAACGCGTCAGCGTCCTGTCCTCCGACAACGCCGCCGACCAGACCTGGCGCGACCCCAACGTCGTCATCGTCATCGGCGGCCCGGTCACCGCGGGGGAGGGCGGCGACTGGATCGCCGGCCGCGATCCGGCCGCCGGGCCGCGCGGCTGGACCCTTCCCGACGAGGAGTACGCGGCCTACGGCGACGGCCTCGGCGAGGGCGAGACCGAACTGCTGCGGGCCGCCCAACTCACCCGCCTCGGGCCCCGCGTCGGCGACCTCGTCTGGGACATCGGCTGCGGCAGCGGCGCCTTCGCCACCGAGGCCGCGCGCGCCGGTGCCGCCGTCCTCGCCGTCGACCGCGACCCCGGGCAGTGCGCCCGCACCGAGACGGCGGCACGACGCCATGGCGTCCTGCTCCAGATCGTCCGCGGCACGGCCCCCCAGGTCCTCGAAAACCTGCCCGAACCGGATGTCGTCCGGGTCGGCGGCGGGGGAGCGCCCGTCGTCTCCGCGGTCGCCGACCGCCGCCCGCAGCGCATCGTCACCCACGCCCTGACGCGCGACACCGCCGAACGCGTGGGCCGGGACCTGACGGAGCACGGCTACCGCGTGGAGTGCGCTCTCCTGCAGTCCGTGGAGCTCGACACGCGCGCGTGGACGGAGACGGAACGGAGCGTCGCGTTCCTGCTCAGCGGGGTTCTGCCGGATCGCGCCCCGTGATCCTGTTGTCGTACCGCGCGCGGTAGGCTGGCCGATCGTCGTACCGCTTTCGGGCACCCGGCAACGCGTCGGTCAATGTCCGGAAAACACATCCCTTTTGAGGGCCGTGTGGTACGGCGGAACCGGAGGACGCGCAACGTGGCGCAGTCCACAGCGGAGCGTCGCGGATCAAGCTGTCGCGATGGCAGAACGGCCGCGACAATGCCACTGAATGGCTTTGTCGTCTTTTCCGGCGGGTCGTTCGTGCCGCTGGGCACGGACGCTCGTTCTTCACTACGGGGCGGTCGGTGCGCCGTTCCGGGTGAGCTGGTCGTAGAAGCACTAACCGATGGGCGAGGGGTACGCATGACCGACACCGGCCAGATCCCGGGCGAGGGGCTGCCGGAGAACGCAGGCATGGTGGAGCAGCCGGGCGTCCCCGCGTCCGCCGCGTACACCTACCTCTCCGAGACCACCGCCGAGGACGAAGACCTGCTGCTGCCGGGCTCCGGCGGTGCCTGGGGCAACGAGGTCGCGCCGCCCGCGCCCGAGCCGGTCGTCGAGGCGGTCCACGAGCCCGGCGCGCACGAGATGTCCGGCCGCGACAGCGGCGCGGTCGACCTCGGCGCCGTCCGCTTCCCCGGCCCCGCGACCCCGGTCGTGCAGACCGCCCCCACGGTGCCCATCCCGCCCACCACGCCCCGCCGCCCGCTGCACCTCGGTCCGCCGATCCCCGACGCCTCCGCGAGCCCGGTCCGCTCCCTCGCCGACCGCGGCCCCGCGGGCGCGCCCGTACGTCACGCCGGACCGCCGACGACCGGCCCCGAGTACCTCGACGTCCCGCCGCCGCAGGGCGCGGGCCCGTGGGGCTCTCAGGGCCCGGCTGCCGAAACGGTTGTCCCGGCCGCCGGCACAGCGGCCCCGCAGCAGGCCGAGCCGGTGGGCCCGGCCCAGGCCGTGGTCGCCCGCGTCGCGACGGAGGCGATCGCGGCGACGGCTCCGCAGGGCACGGAGGACGCGTTCGCGGGGGAGACCGGGGCGGGTCTGGCTCCGGTGACCGAGGCCGCGGGCGCGTCCGATGCCGCTTCCGCTTCCGTTTCCGTTTCCGCGACGGTGGCCCAGGAGGAGCCGGGCGTGTCGACGCCGGGTGTGCAGGCACCGGTGCAGGCCCCGCAGACACTGGAGGGCACCGCGTCCGACGGCGTCGAGGCTGAGGCGGCGGAGGTCGGTCAGGCGTCCGTGGGTGTCGCGGCCGACGCCGGCCAGGCGCTCGTGGGTGCTACGGCTCAGGCCGGCTCGGTGCCTGCGGGGGAGGGTGCGCAGCCGACGGACGGCGTCGCGCCGGAGGCGGTTGAGGCTGCCTCCGTGTCGGCGGTCGACGGTTCGCAGCCGAGCGAGGGTGTCGTGCCGGAGGCCGCCCAGGCGGCCGAGACGGCTGCGACCGACGCGGTCCAGCCCGCTCAGGTGCCGGTGACCGATGGTGCGCAGCTCACCGAGGGATCCGTGGCCGTGGTGGACGGCGCGTCGGCTGCCCACGGTGCGTCCGCCGACGGCGTGCAGGCCCCTGCCCCGGCGGCTCCGGCGGTCGATGCCACCCCGGCTCACGCCCCGGAGGCGCCCACAGCGGCTCCCGACCCGGCCCAGGCACCCGTTGCCGAGGCGGCCACGCCCGACGCCGGCGGTGCTGCCACGCCGCCCACCGGTGCGGCGGACGCGGCCGACGCCGTCGTAGAGCAGGCGCCCGCTCAGGCCGGCGCGACTCCGGAAGCTCCGGCCGCCGACGCCCCGCAGACTCCCGGGATCTCGCAGGCTCCCGAGGCCCCCGCCCCCGATGCACCCCAGGCTCCCGAGGCCACCGCCTCGGAGGTTCCGTCGGCCCCCGAGGCCACCGTTGCCGAGGCCGTGCCGACGTCCGAGGCCACTGCTCCCGAGGTCCCGCCGACGCCCGAAGTCACTGCCCCCGAAGCCCCGCAGGCACCCCAGGCGGTCGGGCCCGACGGCTTGCCGCAGGCCCCTGAAGCCGCCGCCCCCGAGGGCCTGGCGCAGGCGGCCGAAGGTGCCGTGGTCGCTCCGGCCGGGTCCGACGCGCCCCCGGTGACCAGCCAGCCGATTCCCGAGGCGGCCCAGCCGGGCGAAGGCACCGCGACGCCCGCTCAGGCCCCGGCCGCAGCGACGGCCGAGGTGCCCGTCCCGGGCGACGGCCCCGCGGCGGCGGTACCGGCTTCCGCCGAGGTGCCCGTACAAGGCGATGTCCCCGCGACGGCCGTACCGACTCCCGCCGAGGCACCCACCCCCGGCGACGTCCCTGCCGCCCCGGCTCTCACCCCCGCAGTCGCGGACGCACCGGCGCCGACCGACTCGTCCCAGCCCGCCGACGGCACCGCCCCCCTCGCCCCGGCCGCTGACGGCACTGCCCCCGTCGTCCCGGCCGCCGAAGCCGCCGTGCCCCCCGTTTCCCTGGCCGACGGCGTGGCAGCGCCCACCCCCGCCACGGAGGTGGCCCAGCCCGCCGCCGGGGCCGGTCAGGCGTCCGCCTCTGGCGACGCCATGCTCACCCCGCAGCAGGACCCCAGTGCCGCCCACCTCGCGGCCCCCGCGTCTCACATCCCGGACGCTCATGGCACCCCGGCGGCACAGCCCCCGGTCGGTGCGTCCGCCTCGGACCAGGAGGCCCCCACGTCGAACCAACCGGAGCCGACCCCCAGCCCCGCACCGGCCGTCGAGCCGCTGCCCGCGGGGCCCGTGCACCTTCCGCCCGGCGCCACTCCGCAGGCCCAACAGGACCAGGCCGTCGGCCAGTTCGTCCCCGTCGAGGGCACGGTGCCCACCACCCCGCACCTCGCCCCGACTCCGCCGCACCCCCTCGTCCTCCCCGCCGACCCGACGGCCGAGCCGGCCGCGCCCGTCGTCGTGGTCCCCGCACCCCGCGGGGCCGACCCGGCCTCCGCCCCGGTCACCCCGGAGCAGGAGCCCGACCCCGACATCGCACAGAGCCCGGAGGACCTGGAGACCAGGGCCGCGGACCAGGAGGAAGAGAGCAAGGCCGCCGTGGAAGAAGTCCGGGAGTCCACCGGCCCCGCCGCCCCCGCGTACGACGACGTCGAGCGCGAGGCCGTCCTGAAGGTCATGCGCGAGCGCCGCGACATCCGCAACGGCTTCCGCAGCGACCCGATCCCGCACGAGGTGCTGCTGCGCGTCCTGGAGGCCGCCCACACGGCCCCCTCCGTCGGCCACTCGCAGCCGTGGGACTTCGTGGTCATCCGGTCCGCCGACACCCGCCGCGCGATGCACGAACTGGCCATGCGCCAGCGCGACGCGTACGCCAAGTCCCTCCCCAAGGGCCGGGCCAAGCAGTTCAAGGAACTGAAGATCGAGGCCATCCTCGACACCCCGGTCAACATCGTCGTCACCGCCGACCCGACCCGCGGCGGCCGCCACACCCTCGGCCGTCACACCCAGCCCCAGATGGCGCCCTACTCGGCGGCCCTCGCGGTCGAGAACCTGTGGCTCGCCGCCCGCGCCGAGGGCCTCGGCGTCGGCTGGGTCAGCTTCTTCGACGAGCGCGAGATGGTCCGCTCCCTGGGCCTGCCCGAGCACCTGGAGGTCATCGCCTACCTGTGCGTCGGGTACGTCGACGAGTTCCCGGACGAGCCCGAGCTGATGCAGGCCGGCTGGTCCAAGCGGCGCCCCCTGTCGTGGGTCGTGCACGAGGAGACGTACGGCCGCCGCGCCCTGCCCGGCGAGGAGCCGCACGACCTGCTCGCCGAGACCGTCGCCCAGATCCGCCCGCTGGACGCCAAGGCGCTCGGCGAGGCGTGGGAGCGGCAGAAGCGGATGACCAAGCCGGCCGGCGCGCTCGGCATGCTGGAGATCATCTCCGCGCAGCTGTCCGGTCTCTCGCGCCAGTGCCCGCCGCCGATCCCCGAGCCCGCCGCCGTCGCGATCTTCGCCGGCGACCACGGTGTGCACGCCCAGGGCGTCACCCCCTGGCCGCAGGAGGTCACGGCCCAGATGGTGGCCAACTTCCTCGGCGGGGGAGCGGTCTGCAACGCCTTCGCCGGGCAGGTGGGCGCCGAGGTCTGCGTCATCGACGTCGGCGTCGCCGCCGACCTCCCGGCGACCCCCGGCCTGCTGCCCCGCAAGATCCGCGCCGGCACGTCCGACATGACGACCGGCCCCGCGATGACCCGCGAGGAGGCCAAGCAGGCCATCGAGGTGGGCATCGAGACGGCCCGCGACCTGGTCGCGGCCGGCAACAAGGCCCTGCTCACCGGCGAGATGGGCATCGCCAACACCACCGCGTCGGCCGCTCTCATCTCCGTGTTCACCGACACCGACCCCGCCGAGGTGACGGGCCGCGGCACGGGCATCAACGACGAGACCCTCGCCCGCAAGACCGAGGTCGTCCGCCGCGCCCTGGAACTCCACCAGCCGGACCCCGCCGACCCCATCGGCGTCCTCGCGGCGATCGGCGGCTTCGAGCACGCGGCGATGGTCGGCCTGCTGCTGGGCGGCGCGTCGCTGCGTACGCCGGTGATCCTGGACGGCGTCAGCGCCGGCGCCGCCGCCCTGGTGGCCCGCGCGATCGCCCCCGAGGTCCTGGCGGCCTGCATCGCGGGCCACCGCAGCGCGGAACCGGGCCACGTGGCCGCGCTGAACAAGCTGGGCCTGCGCCCCCTGGTCGACCTCGACCTCCGCCTCGGCGAGGGTACCGGCGCCCTGCTCGCCCTGCCCCTGGTCCAGAGCACGGCCCGGGCGATGCACGAGGTCGCGACGTTCGACTCGGCGGGCGTCACCGAGAAGTGAGTCCCCGTCCGGGCGGTCCGGTGTTCAGCTGCCGGACCGCCCTGCCGCATGACCTGCTCGCCCTCTAAAATCCGCACGTCAGGGCCGCTCCGCAGTCGTAGCGCCCACCGCACCGCCAGCGCGAGGAGCCGCACCTCATGGCCGAACACCCCGCCTACCCCGTAGGCCTCCGCCTCACCGGCCGCCGGGTCGTCGTCCTCGGCGGCGGCCAGGTGGCGCAGCGCCGCCTGCCGGCCCTGATCGCGGCGGGCGCGGACATCCTCCTGGTGTCCCCGGAGGCCACCCCCTCGGTGGAGGCCATGGCGGACGCGGGCGAGATCACCTGGGCGCGGCGGCCCTACACGGACGGCGACCTCGCGGACGCCTGGTACGCCCTCATCGCCACTGGCGACACGGAGGCGAACACCCGCGCCTCCGCCGAGGCGGAGCGCCACCGCGTCTGGTGCGTCCGCTCCGACGACGCAGACCAGGCCACGGCGTGGACCCCGGCGACCGGAACCTCCGAGGGGGTGACGGTGGCCGTGCTGACCTCCGACGCGCGGGGCCGCGACCCCCGCCGCACCGCCGCCATCCGCGACGCGGTCGTCGAGGGCCTGCGCGACGGCACGCTCGTCGCCCCGCACCATCGCACCCGCACCCCGGGCGTCGCCCTCGTCGGCGGCGGTCCCGGCGACCCGGACCTGATCACGGTGCGCGGCCGCCGTCTGCTCGCCGAGGCGGACGTCGTCATCGCGGACCGCCTGGGCCCCCGCGACCTGCTCGCCGAACTGCCGCCGCACGTCGAGGTGATCGACGCCGCGAAGATTCCGTACGGCCGTTTCATGGCCCAGGAGGCCATCAACAACGCGCTGATCGAGCACGCCAAGCAGGGCAAGTCCGTCGTCCGGCTGAAGGGCGGCGACCCCTATGTCTTCGGCCGCGGCATGGAGGAGCTGCACGCCCTCGCCGAGGCTGGCATCCCGTGCACGGTCGTGCCCGGCATCTCCAGTTCGATCTCGGTGCCGGGCGCGGCCGGCATCCCGGTCACCCACCGCGGGGTCGCCCATGAGTTCACCGTGGTCAGCGGTCATGTCGCCCCCGACGACGAGCGTTCGCTGGTCGACTGGCCGTCCCTGGCCAGGCTCACCGGGACGCTCGTGATCCTCATGGGCGTCGACAAGATCGGGAAGATCGCCGAGACGCTCGTCGCGCACGGCAAGTCCCCCGACACCCCGGTCGCGCTGGTCCAGGAGGGCACGACGGCCGCCCAGCGCCGCGTCGACGCGACCCTCGCGACGGTCGCCGAGACCGTCCGCGCCGAGGATGTGAGGCCCCCGGCGGTCATCGTCATCGGCGAGGTCGTCACGGTGGGACCGCGGACCTCCGCGTAACCGCCGGTAACAGAACCCGTGCCGAGCCGTTGGCACCGTAGTCAGGACAAGGCAGTATCACCCTGTGGCCGATCTCATCACCGTTGAGGACCCCGACGACCCGCGCCTGCGCGACTACACCGGCCTGACCGACGTCGAGCTGCGCCGCAAGCGCGAGCCGGCCGAGGGCCTGTTCATCGCCGAGGGCGAGAAGGTCATCAGACGCGCCAAGGACGCCGGGTACGAGATGCGCTCGATGCTGCTCTCCGCCAAGTGGGTCGACGTCATGCGCGACGTCATCGACGAACTCCCGGCGCCCGTCTACGCGGTCAGCCCCGACCTCGCCGAGCGGGTCACCGGCTACCACGTCCACCGCGGCGCGCTCGCCTCCATGCAGCGCAAGCCGTTGCCGACCGCCGAGGAACTCCTCCGGACGGCCCGCCGGGTCGTCGTCATGGAGTCGGTCAACGACCACACCAACATCGGCGCGATCTTCCGCTCGGCGGCGGCCCTGGGCATGGACGCGGTCCTGCTCTCCCCGGACTGCGCGGACCCCCTGTACCGCCGCAGCGTCAAGGTCTCGATGGGCGCGGTCTTCTCCGTGCCCTACGCCCGCCTCGACACCTGGCCCAAGGGCCTGGAGTCGGTCCGCGAGGCCGGTTTCACCCTCCTCGCCCTCACCCCGGACGAGAAGGCCAGATCCCTCGACGAGGCCGCCCCCCACACCATGGACCGGGTCGCCCTCATGCTCGGCGCCGAGGGCGACGGCCTCTCCACCCAGGCCCTGGTCGCCGCGGACGAGTGGGTCCGCATCCCCATGTCCCACGGCGTCGACTCACTGAACGTGGGCGCGGCGGCCGCGGTCGCCTTCTACGCGGTGGCGACGGGCCGCCCACAGTCGTGACCCCGGCGCCACGCGCGCGTGTACTCACGTGAGGACTCGGATACGCGCGCGTGCCTGAGCCGGCGCGCAGGTCGCCGACGGCGTCGCGGCTCGCCTGCCCGCCTCCTCGGCTACGGCGCGTGCGCCGGCTGGGCGTGGGCCAGTTGCGGTCGTACGACGTCGTGGTCGCCGCCGAGTCCCCGGGCGGGTCCCTCACAGCCCTGGACGACCGCGATACCGAGCGCGACGAGCAGTGTCACGACGACGAAGACGAACAGCCGCTGCCGCAGCAGCCGCGGATTGGCGGGGCGCCGCCCGGTCCCCGTCGGCCGGGCAGCCGGACGGCCGGTGCCACTGCGGGGCGCGGGCCGACTGCCGGTGCCGGGACGGGTGCCCCGCCCGGCCGGGGTGGAGCGGCCGCCCTGAGTCGGCCGGGACCCGTTGGAGCGCGACGACGGAACACCGCCGCGCGAGGGAACCCCGCCGCGCGAGGGAACGCCGCCGCCGGTTCCGCTTCCGTTCCTCGGGGAGGCGGGACCGCGCGAGGACGAGACCTGGCCGCGGGGCGGCGGGGTGACCTGACCCCCGCCCGGCTGGCGCACCGTCCGCTCCGGATAGCTGGTGTCGGACAGCCGTCCGGTGGGCCGGTCGGCCTCACTGGCCCGCGGCACCGGCGGCCGGGCGTCGGGCATGCCCTGGGCCTCGCGCGCGGCGATCTCCTTCAACCGCAGCGAGAGATCCAGCGTGCTCGGCCGCTCCTCGGGGTCCTTCGCGAGACAGGCCCGCACGAGGGGCGCGAGAGCGTCCGGCACACCGTGCAGCTGAGGCTCCTCGTGCACCACCCGGTACAGCATCACCTCGGAACTGCCGTGCCCGAAGGGCGAGTCGGCCATCGAGGCGTACGCCAGCGTGGCGCCGAGCGAGAACACGTCCGTGGCCGGCGTGACCACGGCCCCCCGCACCTGCTCGGGCGCGAGGAAACCGGGCGAGCCCACGGCCGTACCGACGTGGGTGAGCGTCGAGGCCCCGGTCGCCCAGGCGATGCCGAAGTCGATGATCCGCGGCCCCTTCGGGGACAGCAGGATGTTGGACGGCTTGAGGTCACGGTGCACCACACCGGCCTCGTGCACGGCGACGAGCCCCTCCGACAGCGCGGCCCCGATCGCGGCGACCTCGGCGGCGAACAGGGGGCCCTCGTCGGCGACCTTGTCGTGCAGCGAGGGACCGGGCACGTACTGCGTGGCGAACCACGGCCGGTCGGCCTCCAGATCCGCCGCCACGAGCCGGGCCGTGCACCCGCCCCGGATACGCCGGGCCGCCGAGACCTCCCGGGCGAACCGCGAGCGGAACTCCTGGTCCTCGGCCAGGTCGGGCCGGATCACCTTCAGGGCGACGCGCTGCCCCTTCTTGTCGGAGCCCAGATAGACAACGCCCATCCCGCCCGCGCCGAGCCGTCGGTGAAGCCTGAACGAGCCGACGACGCGCGGGTCCTCGCGCCTCAGGCGCATCATCGCCATGTTCATCCCCGCTGCCCGGTCCGTGTGACGTGGCACAGCTTACGTTTCCGCGGCCCGTCCCGCGCAGAGGCCGCGCCCTCTCGTCCCGATGGATTGTCAGTGCCGGGTGGGAGACTTGAAGGGTGGTCAGGGAGCCCGTACCGAGGCGGCCCTTGGCCGCGCTGTGACCTCAACCACCTGTCACAGAAGGGGGATTGAACCTGTGAAGGGTGACCGTGTGGAGATCGTCGTGGACGCCGGGGACACGACGAGGACGTACGAGGTGGTGGCCAGCAGAGCGGGCCGCCGGGTGGAGACGGCGGTGCGCAGAGGGGTGGTGGAAGTGAGCGAAGTCACCCGAAGCGGAACGGTCGTCCGTACGGCCCGCTTCATGGCGAACAGGGTGCTCGCCCTGGTCGAGCAGCCGGTGCCGCGCGAGGACGGCTCGGAAATAACGGGGAGGACCGGACACCCCCTCCGGGAAGACCCCGAGACCTAGGACCTCGTCTCCACCCTGGGGAGTAGTCCGCAGGTCATGGCTCATCCTCCGGGAGGCCCGCGATTCGGTACGAGGGCATGACGTCCGCTGCCCCCGCCGCGCCTAGATTTGAGATCAAGCGGCGGGTGCAGCACTCGTCCCCCGAGGTCAGACACCCGCCGCTGCCAACGACAACTGAGACGGTCAGGAGAGGGACCATGGCCCAGACGGCACCGCGGACGCTGTTCCGCGGAGAGGGACGCAAGGCGCACACCGCGTATCGCCCCAGCCGCCAGGGCCGGCGCCACCCACTGGTGGCGACGCTGATGGCCCTCCCCCTGGCGGCCCTGCTCCTCCTCGTCTTCGACGGCTGGGAGACGGTGGCCACACAGGCGTCGTCCGTGGGCGTGATGCTGGGGCGCTGAGCGGCGACCCCAGGCCCGGAAGAGCGGTCCGGGCGGGGACATCCACCCATAAAACCCCGTGGGGACGGGGGTGCGGCGGACGGCAAAAATGCCGGCGCAGCTGGGGAGCTGCGCCGGCATTGCTTTTTCCTCCGGGGGTGCGGTGGATCCCTCCGGGGGTTCGGCGGTTCCCTGCGCGGGCGCGGGAGTTTCGTCCGGGCCGGTGGGGGGCGATCGCGCAGTTGCCCGCGCCCCTTTCACGTCGGCGCAGTCACGCAGCCCAGGCGTTCACCCACGTACCCAGGCGGCGACACCTTGCCGGCGCCGAGCGAAACCCATCAGCGACCCCGACGTACCCTCGTTCCCGACCCCACCCACCCCCAGGGAGCCCCCATGCCGCCCACCCCCTTGCTCCCGGCCCTCACCGCCAGCGCCCGCACCGTCGCCCACCCCCTCCACGACGCCTGCGCCTGCGGCACCCTCACCCTCGCCGACCGCCCCGACGCCCTCGTCGTCCGCCACGCCGACACCGTCGCCAAGGCCCACGCTCCCGGCACCGACGCGCACACCCTCGCCGCCCGCCTCGCCACGGCCGCCCATCTCCCCGGCATCCTCCTGCCGCCGCTCACCCCCACCCCGGCCCACCTCCACGGCCGCCCGGTGACCTTCTGGCCGTACGGCACCCCCGTCGATCCGGACGACCCCGAGACGGCCCCCTGGGAGGCCGCCGGCACCCTCCTCGCCCGGCTGCACCTCACCCCCGTCCCTGTGCCCGCCCTTCCCGCGATGCGCGGCCCCGCCAAGGCCGCCCAGGCGGTGGCGCGGCTCCGCGCCACCGCCCCCGACCACCCGGCCACCGCCGCGATACTCGCCGCCTGGGCCACCCTCCCCGCGTGGGCCCGCGCCGAGGCCCCCATACCCGGCACCGCCACCCTCTGCCACGGCGACCTCCACCTCGGCCAGCTCGTCCGGCACCCCGCCCCGGACGGCCCCTGGCATCTGATCGACGTCGACGACCTCGGCACCGGCGATCCGGCCTGGGACCTCGCCCGGCCCGCCGCCTGGTTCGCCTCCGGTCTCCTTCCGGCCGACGCGTGGACCCGCTTCCTCACCGCGTACCGCACCGCCGGCGGCCCGGCCGTACCACCGCCGGACGACGACCCCTGGCCTGCCCTCGACGTCCCGGCCCGCGCCCTCACCGTCCAGACCGCCGCCCGCAGCCTCACCAAGGCGGTCACCGTTCACCGCCCCCTGGACGAGGTCGAGCAGGCCATGATCGACGCCTGTGCCCGAATCGGTTCGGTTCCCCCGCAGTTGGGTGCGCGTTCCACGACGTAGGGTGCAACCAGCCACAGCCGGACAGAGTCTGTCCTGGCGATACACGAAGCAGGACCGACCGGCGAGGAGTTGAGCCGACATGCAGTGTCCGAAGTGCCACGCACCGATGCACACCTACAACCGCAGTGGCGTTCAGATCGAGCAGTGCAGCAATTGCCGGGGGATCTTCCTCGACTACGGCGAGCTGGAGGCGCTGACCCAGCTGGAGTCCCAGTGGGGCGGGCACGCCCAGCAGGCGTACCCGGCGGCCCCTCCCGTCCCGCCGCCCGCCGGCCCGGCCTGGGGCGTCCAGCACGGCGGCCACCACGGGGGCGGCCACTACGGCGGTCACGGCGGCCACCACCACAAGCGCGGCTTCGGCCACATGCTCTTTTCCAGCTGAGCGCACCCACGAAGAAGCCCCCGGTCGCGGGACCGGGGGCTTCGTGGCGTGTGGACGATACTGGGATTGAACCAGTGACCTCTTCCGTGTCAGGGAAGCGCTCTCCCGCTGAGCTAATCGTCCTCGCTGTGACCCATGAGTCACAGAGCGTGCGCGATACTGGGATTGAACCAGTGACCTCTTCCGTGTCAGGGAAGCGCTCTCCCGCTGAGCTAATCGCGCGGGTTCGGATCTTCGAGAAGATCCAGTGGACGATACTGGGATTGAACCAGTGACCTCTTCCGTGTCAGGGAAGCGCTCTCCCGCTGAGCTAATCGTCCTTGGAGGTGGAGACGGGATTTGAACCCGTGTAGACGGCTTTGCAGGCCGTTGCCTCGCCTCTCGGCCACTCCACCAGGAGTGTAGGGGATCGGGATGACCCCTTCTTCCTGCGAGCGGACGACGAGGCTCGAACTCGCGACCTCAACCTTGGCAAGGTTGCGCTCTACCAACTGAGCTACGTCCGCTTGTCGTTTCGGTCCGCTTCCGCGTCCCGGCGACGTGTTGAACTCTAGCGGATTCCTGGGCCAGCACAAAAACGCGTTTGCGCAGCGTGCTGCGCCGCGCCCCCTCGCGTACCTGCTCAGGGCCCCCGTGGGACACGCCCGGGCCACCCCCGCGACACCCGACCTAGACTCGACACCGTGCTCCACCTCCCTCCTCTCGCCCGCTTCGGCGACCGCGTCGCCACCGGCCTCCTCGACGTCACCAGCGATCCGGCGGCCCTCGACTCCACCGGCTTCTGGGCCGTCGCCGCGGACTACGAGGGACGGCTGACCTGCGCCCGCTTCGCGGACGTGCGTCGCGAGCCGGTGCCGGCCCCCGTGCCGGGGGCGTGGCGGGGGCCCGCGGCGGGTGCCTGGACGACGTCGCTCGACCGTGCCGGGTACACCGAGGGCGTGCGCCGCATCCGCGAACACATCGCGACCGGCGCGGTCTATCAGGCCAACCTCTGCCGGGTGCTCTCCGCGCCCGTCGACCCCGGCGCCGACGTGGACGCGCTCACCGCGCTGCTGGCCCGCGGCAACCCGGCGCCGTATGCAGGAACGATCCGGCTGCCGTCGTACGGCGTCGAGATCGCCACCGCCTCGCCCGAGCTCTTCCTGCGCCGCGACGGACGCGTCGTCGAGTCCGGCCCCATCAAGGGCACCGGCCGCACCGAGGCCGACCTGCTGGAGAAGGACTACGCCGAGAACGTGATGATCGTGGACCTCGTCCGCAACGACATCGGGCGGGTCTGCGCCACCGGCAGCGTGACCGTCCCCGATCTGTGCGCCGTCGAGAAGCACCCCGGGCTCGTCCACCTCGTGTCCACGGTCCGCGGCGAACTGCGCGACGACGCCGGATGGCCGGAGCTGCTGGACGCCGCCTTCCCGCCCGGCTCGGTCACCGGCGCGCCCAAGTCCAGCGCCCTGCGGATCATCGACGCCCTGGAGACGGCGCCCCGCGGCCCGTACTGCGGCGGCATCGGCTGGGTCGACGCCGATCGCGGCACCGGCGAGCTGGCCGTCGGCATCCGCACCTTCTGGATCGACCGCGCCGAGGGCGTGCTGCGCTTCGGTACCGGTGCCGGCATCACCTGGGGGTCGGACCCCGAGGGGGAGTGGCTGGAGACCGAGCTGAAGGCGTCACGACTGCTCGCGGTAGCGTCGGGGACGTACGACGTGACCGGAGAGGGACTGTAGACGTGAAGATCTGGCTCGACGGCGGGTTGCAGGACATCGAGTCCGCCCGTGTCTCCGTCCTCGACCACGGGCTGACCGTGGGCGACGGCATCTTCGAGACGGTCAAGGCGGTGGCCGGCCGGCCGTTCGCGCTCACCCGCCATCTCGACCGGCTCACCCGCTCCGCGCGCGGCCTCGGCCTGCCCGAGCCGGACCACGACGAGGTCCGCCGCGCCTGCGCCGCGGTCCTGGAGGCCAACCCGATGCCGCTCGGCCGGCTGCGCATCACCTACACCGGCGGCCACGGCCCCCTCGGCTCCGACCGCGGCGAGCACGGCCCGACCCTCGTCGTCGCCCTCGGCGAGACCGCCCGCCGCCCCGACTCCACGGCCGTGATCACGGTCCCCTGGACCCGCAACGAGCGCGGCGCGCTCACCGGCCTGAAGACCACCTCGTACGCCGAGAACGTCGTCGCCCTCGCCCGGGCGCACGAACACGGCGCCTCCGAGGCGCTGTTCGCCAACACGGTCGGACAGCTCTGCGAGGGCACCGGCTCGAACGTCTTCGTCGTCCTCGACGGCGAGATCCACACCCCGCCGCTCGCCTCCGGCTGCCTCGCCGGCATCACCCGCGAGCTGACGGTCGAGTGGACCGGCGCCAAGGAGACCGACCTCCCCCTGGACGTCCTC
Organism: Streptomyces sp. NPDC032126; assembly: GCF_055580085.1. Lineage (NCBI taxonomy): Bacteria > Bacillati > Actinomycetota > Actinomycetes > Kitasatosporales > Streptomycetaceae > Streptomyces > Streptomyces sp. NPDC032126. The sequence continues at coordinate 198,023 of NZ_JBVIMA010000007.1, read as the reverse complement.
CAGCGGGCCGAGGAGATCTTCCTGACCTCGACCCTGCGCGACGTCCAGGCCGTGCACCGCGTCGACGGACGCGACCTGCCGACCACGCCGGGCCCGGTGACGGCGAAGGCGATGCGGATCTTCGAGGAGCGCTCGGCGGACGACCTGGATCCGTGACGGCCGGGCGAGGGCGCCCCGCTACGGGGTAGAACTCCCCTGATGACCACGACCCTGCGGCCGACCGAGCCGCTTCAGCGTGCCGCCGACGGGACGGTGTCGCGCCACTACCGCGTGTGCGTGAACAGCCGCCCCGTCGGATCGGTGCACCTGTCGACCCGTTCCGACGCCGGTCCGGGCGTCGCCCGCATCGACGACCTGCGCATCGAGGAACCGGACCGCCGACGTGGCAGGGGCACGGTCGCCGCGCTCGCCGCCGAGGAAGTGGCGCGCGGCTGGGGCTGCCGCACGATCGAGATCCGCGTCCCCGCCGACGCACGGGCCGCACTGCGCCTGGCCACGGTCATGGGCTACGTCCATCGCAACCGCGGCATGGACAAGGCACTCGGCACCGTCCCGCCCGCCCTGCCCGAGGGCAGCCGCGCCCGGCCCCTCACGGAGGAGGAGTACGGCCCCTGGCGCGCGCACGGGATACGGGAGTACGCGGCGAGCTGGACCAGCCGGGGCGTACCCGAGGCGGAGGCGCTCGACAAGGCCCACAAGGACACCGAACGGCTGCTGCCGCACGGCCCCGCCACACCGAACATGCTGCTCAGCGTCCTCGAACACGAGGGCACCCGGGTCGGCACCCTCTGGCTGGGCGTCGACGGCGAACGAGCCTACGTCTACGACGTCGAGGCCGACCCCGCCTTCCGGGGCCGCGGCCACGGAAGGTCCCTGATGCTGCTGGCCGAGGCCCAGGCCATCGCCGCCGGCGCCCGCGCCCTCGGCCTCAACGTCTTCGCCGGCAACACCCCGGCGGAGCGGCTCTACGAGTCCCTGGGGTATGAGCCGGTGGCGTACTCGATGTACAAGAACCTGCTCTGACCGGGGACTTCAGCCGAGCCGACGCTCAGCCCCGCTCGGCCAGCAGACGGTCCGCGATCTCCTCGACGCGCTCGCGCAGCCCCTCCTGGCTCTTGCCGCCGTCGAGGCGCTCGCCGCCGATGACGTACGTCGGCGTGCCCGTCACACCGATCGCCTTGCCCTCGGCCTGGTCGGCGTCCACGATCAGGATGTGCCGCCCGTCGATCAGCGCGGTGTCGAACTCCTCGGCGTCCAGGCCCAGTTCGCGGGCCACTTCGACCAGGAAGGGTTCTCCCTCACGGTCCAGTTCCTCGACCCGGCCCAGCACGGCCTCCACGTACGCCCAGCCCTGCCCCTGCTCGGCGGCTTCCTCGGCGGCCTGCGCTGCGGCGAAGGCGTGCCGGTGCTTTTCCAGGGGGAAGTGCCGCAGCCGCAGCTCCAACCGGTCGCCGTAGCGCTCGCGCAGGGCGCGCAGATCGGTGAGGGCGATGCGGCAGTCCGGGCACTGCAGCTCGCACCAGACGTCGAGGACGACGGCCGGCCGGTCGGCGGCGGAGGGCGCGGAGGATGCCGCGGGGGAGGAGTCGCTCATGGGGCCAGTCTCCCAGCCCGGGGGCCGGAGCCCCAATCCGGACCGTCGGCCGACCGGCACCTCCGGAGGAGGCGACCCGGAGATGTCCCTGATGTCCGGCCGCGGCATGGCCCGAGAGGGCGGGGGAGGTGCACGATGGAGGGGACCGGATGTGCCCCTGTTCGACCGTGCCCTGTCCGTGCGGGGCAGCTTGTCTGGAGGACCGGATGATTGCCGAGACCGTCTGTTCCGCCGTCGCCGCGGCAGGCCTGGGCATCGCGGCGGTCACCGCGTACCGCAAGCGCTTCCTCGCGGCCACCCGTATCGCGGCCTACGCGCTGGTGCCGCTCGGCCTGGTGATGACCGGAGTCGTCGAGTGGGTCGCCGACACCGCCTTCAGCCCGACGGCCTGGGCCGGATTCGTCCTGCTCGGTGTGGCCTGGGGACTGTTCTCGATCACCCGCGCGGTGGAGCGCCGCAGGGAAGGCGGCACCCGCGGGGAGCGCAGAGCCGCCCGATCCGGCCGGTCCGACGCGGTGGCTCCGGCCGCCTCGGCGCCCTCGCTCGGGCCCGCGTCCCGCTCGGCGACGCGCACCGCGGGCACGTCACGTGGGGGCGGCTCCGAGGACTTCAGCGACATCGAGGCCATTCTCAAGAAGCACGGCATCTGACGCTACGCGCCGGTGCCGCCGTCGACTGAAACGACACAGACGGGCCGCAGGCGCGCGGAAGTGATCACTCCGTGAAAAGGACTCGCGGAAAACAGCGAACTCCCGCTCACGCCGGGCGTGGTGATCGCGTGACGACCCCGGCCTGCGTCATCATCGCCGCGAGATGCTGGACACGACACAGAGCGACGCCGCGCCGCCGCAGGACGAGCCGCGCGGTTGCCTTTTCGCCCTTTCCCAGCCACCGCTGATGATCTTCCTTGCGGTGATCGGGTGTCTGCTGCTCATGGCTGCGCTGCACGACCTGCTGCTGCTGTGACCCGTACCCGCGGTCCCCGGCGCCACCCGCCGGGGCCGCGTCAGCCCGTCGCCTCCTTGCGCCGGGCGCGATAGGCGGCCACGTGCAGGCGGTTGCCACAGGTCCTGCTGTCGCAGTAGCGGCGGGACCGGTTGCGGGAGAGGTCGACGAAGGCGCGGCGGCAGTCCGGCGCCTCGCAGCGGCGCAGCCGCTCCTGCTCACCGGCGACGACGAAGAACGCCAGCGCCATGCCGCAGTCGGCCGCGAGATGGTCGGCGACGGAGGCGCCCGGCGCGAAGTAGTGCACATGCCAGTCGTAGCCGTCGTGGTCCGTGAGTCTCGGCGTGGTGCCGGCCGCGGCGACCAGCTCGTTGATCAGTCCGGCCGCGCTCCGGGCGTCCTTCGCCGCGAAGATCCCGGCGAACCGCCCGCGGATCCGCCGCACCGCCGAGAGGTCGAACTCGGACAGCACGCCGACGTCACTGATGTCGTGCTTGCGCACGAACTCCGCGAGCGCGCCGATGTCCGCCAGCCCGTCCGAGGCCGTGTCGTCCTCCGGCGCGGTGTTCACGAGATCCACCACGGCATCGAGCGCACACCTGGTGTCGTGGGTGATCAGCACGTTTCGCTCCCTGGCCTGGGGACGGGCGAATACCCGCCGATGCTGGCCGATGGTAGCCGCACCGGCGGCCGGATCCACCAGGAGTCGCGCACCGGGAACAGGCCGACGCCGCGCCAGGGAGCCCGGTGGAGCTCCGTGGCGCGGCGTCGGCGTCTGCCGTATGCGGTTGTCCTGGCCCGAGCCGTCTCCCCGAGTGGACGGCGCCGGGTGGCTCGTGGGGAGTCCCGACCTAGCTCTCCGCCAGGATGTGCGAGAGCTCCTGATCGAGATCGAAGTGCCGGTGCTCCGTGCCCGGGGGCACGGCCGCGTCCGTTCGCTTCAGGAAGGATTCCAGCGCCCGCGCCGGGGCTTCCAGCAGGGCCTCGCCCTCCGGGGAGCTCAGGGCGATGCAGACGACGCCCTGACCGTGGCTGCGCGACGGCCAGACGCGGACGTCGCCCGTGCCGGTGGGGCGGTGCAGCCCCTCCGCGAGGAGGTCGCGGGCGAACACCCACTCGACGGTCTCCTCGGCTCCGGTGTGGAAGGTGGCGTGCACGGCGTAGGGGTCGGCCGTGTCGTACCGCAGGCCTGCGGGGACAGGCAGGGAGGACTCGCTCGACACAACGAGGCGCAGGTGCAGCTCGCAGCTGACCGTGGTGTTCATAAGCGCCAGGGCCTTTCGCTCAGTGTGCGCTCGGGGATTCGCACGTCGGCGAAATCGACATGCCACCTACGGTGCCGTTGTAAACCCCTCTGAGTGTTTTGCGTGTCTTTACGTAACTCTTCCGGCGGAGGGGCGTTCTCCCGGGTACCACCATTCCAGTGACCGGTTTCTCTCGGGTAGGGTTTGGCCGTATGAATACGGGGAGTAACGAGCCTGGCGAGGTTGCCGTGGCGGCGGACGACATGAAGGCGGACAAGGCGGCGGGGGAGCGGGAACAGGGGCTCGGATCGCGGGCACCCGAGTTCATCAAGGCGCGCCGTGTGCTCCACCTCAGCTGGCAGGTGGGCGTCTTCGTGGTCGGCCTGGCGGTCGTGGGCGCCGGCATCATCATGCTGCCGCTGCCCGGACCCGGGTGGGTCGTGATCTTCGGCGGTATGGCCATCTGGGCCACCGAGTTCGTCTGGGCCCAGCTGGTGCTGCGCTGGACGAAACGGAAAGTGACCGAGGCCGCCCAGCGCGCCCTCGACCCCAAGGTGCGCCGCCGCAACATCATCCTGACCTCGATCGGCCTCGTGATCGTGGGTGTGCTCGTCGGCGTCTACCTGTGGAAGTTCGGCGTCGTCATGCCCTGGAAGATCAAGGATCAGTGAGCGGGGCGGGCGCGGCGACGGTGCCCTCCCTGGTCACAGGCACCCCCTGACATGGGGTAATGTTCTTCCTGCGCCCGGGCGATTAGCTCAGTGGGAGAGCGCTTCGTTCACACCGAAGAGGTCACTGGTTCGAACCCAGTATCGCCCACCACCCGGACCACCGGCCCGTCTGCGACCAACGCGGACGGGCCGGTGGCGTTTGCGGGTGCGGGTGCGGGTGGTGATCGGCGGGGCTGGGTGGGTGGCCGGGTGGTGTGGGGTGCCTGGTGCGGAGGTCGGGGGCTGGGGGCGGGTGCTGGGCTGGGTGACCTGGTGGTTCGGTGCTTGTGGGGGCCTGGCGGGGTGTGGGCGGCGGGGCGAGCCTGCGATGCCCAGGGTTGGGTTGATCTCCGGTGTTGTGCGGTGTGGTGCTTGCGGGTGCTTGCTGGGCGCTGGGTTCCGTGGCAGCTAGGGGCCGTGGTCGGCCTGGCGGTGCAGTGCTGGCAGGCCCTCGATGGGCCGCTCGACCGGCGGGCTTCCATGCGAACGATGCCGGGCTCGGCGGCTTGGAGCGCGTTTTCCAGGGCGGCGGCTCCTGACCTGCCCGTAACGTCTGACCTGCCCGCACGCCCGATCTGCCCGCCGTCGCCGCCCCGCCGGGGCACGGCGAAGAAGCCCGCCCCGCACAGCCGGCGCCCTCGATCCGCACGCCGGGCCGGATAGGCAGAGCTTGCCCGAGCTGCACGTGCGCCGGGGCTCGGTGGAGCCTGCCCGAGCTGCACGTGTGCTGGCCCGGCAGAGCCTCCCTGTGCCGCCTGTGTGTCCGACCAGCAGAGGCTGCCCAAACTGCCCGCCGTGCCTGATCTGCGCCGGCCTCTTGGTCCGGCCCTCTCTCGCGCCCCCTGCCCATCCCACCCTGCCCGCGAGCCCTGACCTCTTGCCGCGCCCGACCTCGCCCCCCGACCCCGCTCGCGCCCGCCCCCGTCTCCACTTCCAGGGCCTCTCCACGCCCCCCACCCCACCCCCCAACACCCGCTCATCCCCCGACGCCCCGCTCACCCCGGCCCCCATGACCCCACCCCCCACTCCAACACCCACCCACCCCGCCCACGACCACCGAATCTCGCCCCCACCTCCGCGCCCGCCCCGCCCTTCACCTGCCCCTTCCCCCCAACTCCCGCCCCCTCCACCTCCCATAGCCGCCCCCCACCCCCAAGAAATTCCTGTCCGAATCATTGACGCCCCTCCCACCCCCTCGTACCTTGTGCCAGCAAGCGCTTTCTTGAAACGATTCATGCAGCAGCGACGACGCTGCGGGGAGGGCCCGACTGTGGCAAGCAGGAATGTTGAGAGGCGTACGATCCTCAAGGTGGCCGGGGCCTCCGCGGCGACGCTCGGGCTGACCGCCGTGACCGGCTGCGGTGGCGACGGGGGGACCTCCTCCGATGGAACGGTGACGATCCGTTACTCGTGGTGGGGTGCCGAGGAGCGGCAGAAGAGGATCACGCAATCCATCGCGCTCTTCGAGAAGAAGTACCCGAAGATCAAGGTGAAGACGGACTTCCAGGACTACGTCGCATTCTGGGAGAAGTTCCAGACCCAGGCCGCCGGCGGAAATCCCCCGGACGTATTTCAGAACGCCGTCGGATTTCTTCGGAAGTACGACAAGCGTGGCATCCTTCTCGACCTCAAGTCCCAGATAGACGCGGGCAATTTGCGCGTCGACAACTTCCGAGAGGGCGTCATCTCGGTCGGCCAGGTGGGCGAGAAGCAGCTCGGCATTCCCGTCGGCTCCAACACCATGGCATTGGTCATCGACAAGAAGGTCTTCCAGAAGGCGGGCGTCACCCCCGCGGCCGGCTGGACGTGGGACGACTACTTCAAGGCCCTCAAGACCGTCTACGACAAGACCAAGGTCCCCGGCGACACCGGCTACTTCAGCATCATGTACCTCTACGACCTGTACCTCCGTCAGAACGGCAAGGCGTTCTTCGGCGAGGACGGACTCGGCTTCGACAAGGCCGACCTGACGGAGTGGTGGCAGGACGGCTACAACCGCGTGAAGGCCGGCATCATCACCGACCCCAAGACCGTCGCCCAGGACCGGCCCAAGTCCTCGGTCACGGCGGGCCACGGCGCCTCCGAGTTCACCTGGGACAACTTCACCGTCCGCTACACGGCGGAGGGAAGCAGCGAGTACGGCCTCGCGCCCATCCCCACCACGGACGGCAAGCACACCGGCCAGTACCTCGCCTCCCTCATGCTGAGCGCCTCCGCCCGCACCAAGCACCCCAAGGAAGTCGCCCAGTTCATCGACTTCATGGTCCACGACCCCGAGGTCGGCAAGATCATGGGCTACGACCGCGGCATCCTCGCCAGCACCGAGCAGTACGCGGCGTTCAAGCCGACCGATCCGGTCGCCCAGGAGATCGCGAAGTACGAGGACGACACGGCCAAGGCGGGCGTCCTTGGCAAGATCACCCCGCACCCGTCCGGCGCCGACACCGTCGAGGCCGCCTTCCTGCGCCTCGCCGGCGACATGAGCCTCGGCAAGTACAAGGTCGCCGACGCGGTGAAGCAGTTCTTCGACGAGTCCGAGGCCGCTTTCCAAGCCTGATGGGAACCACTGTGACCCTCGTCAAGGAGTCTTTGCCCGACACCCGCAAGGCCCGCTCCGTCCGCCCCGCCGCCGGCAAGCGGCGGGGCCGCCGGGAGAACCTCACCGGCTACCTCTTCATGTCCCCGTGGATCGCGGGCTTCCTGATCCTGACCGCGGGCCCGATGGTGGCCTCCCTGTACTTCGCGTTCACCGACTACAACCTCTTCAACTCCCCGAAGTGGATCGGCTTCGACAACTTCACCCGGATGTTCGACGACCCGCGGTGGCGGAAGTCGGTCGAGGTCACCGCGAAGTACGTCATCATCGGCACGCCGCTGAAGCTGCTGCTCGCCCTCGGCGTCGCCCTGCTGCTGGCGCAGAGCCGGCGCGGCCAGGCCTTCTACCGGGCCGCGTTCTACGCTCCCTCACTCATCGGCGCGAGCGTGTCCATCGCGTTCGTGTGGCGCTCGATCTTCTCCGACGACGCGATCGTCGACCGCACGATGGGCCTGCTCGGCGTGCACAGCGGCGGCTGGGTCGGCGACCCCGACTGGATCCTGTACTGCCTGGTCGCGCTGACCGTCTGGCAGTTCGGCGCGCCCATGGTCATCTTCCTGGCCGGCCTCAAGCAGGTGCCCAGGGAGCTGTACGAGGCGGCCGCGATGGACGGTGCCGGACCGCTGCGCCGCTTCTGGAGCATCACGCTGCCGATGATCTCCCCGGTGCTGTTCTTCAACGTCCTGCTGGAGACCATCCACTCGTTCCAGATCTTCGGCTCCGCCTACGTCGTCTCCAACACGAACTGCGGCCCGGCCGACGCCACGCTCGTCTACACCTGTTACCTGTACCAGCAGGGCTTCAAGAACGCGCAGATGGGCTTCGCCTCCGCGATGGCGTGGATGCTGCTGCTCGCCGTCGCCCTGGTCACGGCCGTCCTCTTCTGGTCGCAGAAAAGGTGGGTGCACTACGAGGAGGACGCCCGGTGAGCGCCACGACGACATCCCGCAAGCCGCTGGGCGGCCTCGGCCGCAAGCGGGCCGGTTCGCTGGCCTGGCACCTGGGCTCCCTGCTCGTCCTCGCGGTCGTGCTGTATCCCGTGGTGTGGGTGATCGGTGCCTCCTTCAAGCCCAGCAAGGACATCATCAACAGCCTGGACCTGTTGCCGTCCGACCCGGTCCTCGCCAACTTCAAGGGCCTGGCCGACGGCATCGCCGACATCTCGATCTGGACGTTCTTCCAGAACTCCCTGATCTACGCGCTGGGTTCGGTCGCCGGCATCCTGATCTCCTGCTCGCTGACGGCGTACGCCTTCGTGAAGATCAAGTTCGCGGGCCGGAACCTGCTGTTCTCGCTGATGATCGGCACCCTGCTGCTGCCGTACCACGTGCTGCTCATCCCGCAGTACGTGATGTTCCAGAAGATGGAGCTGATCAACACCTATGTCCCGCTGCTGATCGGCAAGTACCTGGCCACGGAGGCGTTCTTCGTCTTCCTCATGGTGCAGTTCATGCGGAACCTGCCGCGGGAGCTCGACGAGGCCGCGCGGATCGACGGCTGCGGGCATTTCCGGATCTACTGGTCGATCGTGCTGCCGCTGTGCCGGCCCGCGCTCATCACCAGCGCGATCTTCACCTTCATCAACGCCTGGAACGACTTCATGGGCCCGCTGATCTACCTCAACGAGCCCGGCAAGTACACCGTCTCCCTCGGCATGATGATGTTCCGCGACTCCGACGGCGTCGCCGCCAACTACGGCGGTCTGATCGCCATGTCGCTGGTCGCGCTGCTGCCGGTGCTGCTGTTCTTCCTCGCCTTCCAGCGGTACCTCATCGACGGTATGGCGACCTCCGGACTGAAGGGCTGAGGCGGGCGGGACGATGGCCGGTGCACGGGTGAAAGCGCGCAAGGAGTCGGTGTTCGCCGAGCGGTTCGGCGTGTTCGCCGAGTGTCTGCTCACAGGTGTCTGGATCGCGGTGGCCTCGCTGGGCGTGGTCACCTACCCGGCCGCCTTCGCCGCCGGCGCGCGGCATCTGCGGCGCCGTACCGCCCATGAGGGCGGCGGCTGGCGGGAGTTCGTCGCCGACTTCCGGGCCGCCGCGCGCGGCGGCTGGGCCGTCGGGCTCGCCGGGTGGGCGGCCGCGGCCGCGGTCTGGGTGGACGTCCAGGCGGCCCGGGCCGGGCTGCCCGGCGGGCCGCTGGTCGGGGCCGTCGGACTGTTCGCGCTGATCGGCGCCGCGGTCGCCGGGCTGCGCGCGGCCGCGGTGTGGACGCCCGGCGACACCTGGCGGGCCCTGCTCGCCCGGGCCGGCCGCCGTACGGTCCTCGATCCTGCCGGATCCTTCCTGCTCACCGCCGGGATGGCGGTCGTGGCCCTGTCCGGATGGTTCGTCACGCCGCTGGCGGTCCCCGTCCTGGGGGCCGTCGCGGCGGCGGCCGTCGCCGTGGAGGAGCGGTACCGGCACCGCTGACCGGCGGTGCCCCTTTCGTCAAGGTCGGCGCCCTGCGTGCCTACCTCTCTGTCATGCCCCTGACCGGCTGCCCATGGAAGGAATGGCCATGTCTCCCATCCCCCGCAGGTCCCTCCTCAAAGCCGCGGCCGCCGCCGGAGCCGCCGCGCAGTTCAGCTGGGCGCTGGGGGCGAGGGAAGCGCAGGCCGCCCCCAGCGCCGAGGCCGCCGACGCGGATCCGGTGACCCTCGACTGGCTGGAGGACGGTGGCCTCGGCGCCGCCCCCGGCTCCACCGTCGGCGTGCCCTGGCCGATGGGTGCCCACCAGGAGGACCAGACCTTCGCGCTGACGGACGCCGACGGCAAGGCCGTCCCCGTACAGTCCTGGCCGATCGCGTACTGGCCGGACGGTTCCCTCAAGTGGACCGCCCACGCGGTGAGTTCGGGCTCCGGCAAGCTCACCCTGTCGGCCGGTGAGGCCGCCGCCCCCGACCAGAGGGTCACCGTCGACAAGAGCGGCGGCACCATCGACGTCTCGACCGGTGTGATCACCGCGAAGATCGGGAAGTCCGGCGCCACCCTCGTCAAGTCGGTCACCCGTGGCTCCACCGAGATCGCCCGCAACGGCCGGCTCGTCCTCATCCGCCAGCCCGAGATCGAGGACGAGGACCAGGGCACCGTCAAGACCGAGCGCTTCGACGGCGCCATCGACACGGTCACCGTCGAACAGGACGGCCCGGTCCGCGCGGTCGTCCGCATCGACGGCAAGCACCGCAAGGGCGACCGCGGCTGGCTCCCCTTCTCGATCCGCCTCTACTTCTACGCGGGCGCCGACTCCTTCCGCATGGTCCACACCATCACCTACGACGGCAGGCAGGAGCCCGGCAAGGCGAGCGGCGACTTCATCCGGGGCCTCGGCGTGCGCTTCAGCGTGCCGATGCGCGACCCGTCGTACGACCGCCACATCCGCCTCGGGGGCGAGGGCACCGGCCTGCTGCGCGAGGCGGTCAAGGGCATCACCGGGCTGCGCCGCGACCCCGGAACCGCCGTCCAGGAAGCCCAGTTCGCCGGGAAGAAGCTGCCCGACCCGGCCACCTGGGACCAGCGGGTGACGACCCGGCTCCAGTACATCCCCGAGTGGGGCGACTATACCCTCTCCCAGCTCTCCGCCGACGGCTTCACCCTGCGCAAGCGCACCAAGAAGGGCTACGGCTGGATCGCCGCCGGCGGCGGAAAGCGGGCCTCCGGCTTCGGATACGTCGGCGGCGCCGGCGGCGGATTCTCCTTCGGGCTCCGGGACTTCTGGGAGCGCCATCCCTCCCAGCTCGACATCCGCGACGCCCACACCGACGAGGCCGAGGTCACCCTCTGGCTCTGGTCGCCCGAGGCACAGCCCATGGACCTGCGCTTCTACCACGACGGCATGGGCCAGGACACCTTCGCCGAGCAGCTGGAGGGCCTCAACATCACCTACGAGGACTACGAGCCCGGCTTCGGCACCCCCTACGGCATCGCCCGCACCTCCGAACTCCTCTTCTGGGCCAACGCCTCCACGCCCACCCCGGAGAAGCTCGCCCAGCAGATCGAGGCGGTCCGGGTGCTGCCCCAGCTCGCGGCGCCGCCCCAGCAGCTCATCAAGGCGAAGGTCTTCGGCCCGGGCCTCTACTCCGAGCCCGACCGCTCCACCCCGGCCAAGGCGAAGATCGAGGACCACCTCGACTTCCTCTTCACCTACTACAAGGACCAGGTGGAGCAGCGCCGCTGGTACGGCTTCTGGGACTACGGCGACATCATGCACACCTATGACACGGTGCGGCACCAGTGGCGGTACGACATCGGCGGCTACGCCTGGGACAACTCCGAGCTCTCGCCCGACCTGTGGCTCTGGTACGCGTATCTGCGCAGCGGCCGCGCCGACATCTTCCGCTTCGCCGAGGCGATGACCCGGCACACCGGCGAGGTCGACGTCTACCACCTCGGCCAGTGGGCCGGCCTCGGCACCCGGCACGGCGTCCAGCACTACGCCGACAGCGCCAAGCAGCAGCGCATCGCCAACACCACCTACCGCCGCTTCTACTACTTCCTCACGGCGGACGAACGCGTCGGCGACCTCATGCACGCCAACGTCGACTCCGACGAGACCTTCCTCGTCCTCGACCCGCTGCGCAAGGTCCGCACCGACCCCTACACGCCCGACCGGCACGCCCTGTCGATCGGCTTCGGCACGGACTGGAGCGGCCTGGTCTCGGCCTGGCTGACCGAGTGGGAGCGCAAGGGCCCCAAGTGGGAGAAGGCCAAGGCGCGCGTGCTGTCCACGATGGAGGGCATCGCCGCCCAGCCCAACGGCTTCGTCCAGGGCAGCGGGCTGTACGACCTCGACACCGGCAGGTTCGCCGTCGCCACCGCGCCCGTCGTCGCCGTCTCCCATCTCTCGGCCGTCTTCGGCCTCAACGAGCTGTGCGCGGAGCTGATCCACCTCGTGGACATGCCGAAGTTCCACGAGGCGTACTACGACTACTGCCGCTACTTCAACGCCACCAAGGCCGAGCAGGCGGCCCGGTACGGCTCCCACTTCGGCACGCTGCTGCTCTTCCAGGGACACTCGCGCCTCGACGCGTACGCCGCCGTGCAGACCGGCGACGCGAAGCTCGCCGCGCGGGCTTGGCAGAAGTTCTACAACTCCGATGGGTACAAGGAGTCCGCGCCGTGGGCCACGGAGGCGGTGACCGGGCCGATGGCGCTGGTCGCCGGGAGCGAGGCTGCTTGGGTGTCCACGAATGACACGGCTCTGTATGGGCTTGCGGCCATTGAGAATCTGGCGCTGGTGGGGGACAAGATGCCGTAGTGCTTGAGGTTGTGGGGAACTGCGCGTCCGTCGTGGCTGGTTGCGCAGTTCCCCGCGCCCCTGTCGGGGCGCTTCTCAGGTCATCTTTCCCAGGATGTCCCGCGCTCTTCTCACGTCTCGGATGCGTTGTTCGTATGTTGCTCCCAGGGCCAGGAGCAGGAGGCCTGCCAGGGCCGGAGGGGCCCAGCGGGGGAGGAGGCCCGCCACCTGGATCAGGTAGGGCGCCAACTCGTGCAGGGCGTCCAAGGTGAGGACCGCGCCGCCCAGGACCAGCGGGGCCTGGAGGCTGTGGCCGCCGCCCAGCAGGGTGAGCGCCAGTGCGGCCAGGCCCAGGATCAGGGGGCGGGTCCAGTCCGGGTCGGTCCAGGTCGCGGTCAGGCTCGGGAGCAGCGTGGCCGCCAGGCCGGGGCCGTACGCCGTCCAGGAAGAGGTCAGTGGATCGCGGCGTCTGCGCCACGCGCCGACGAGCAGGGCGGGGACGGTCACCGGGAGGGTGTACGCCTCGGGCGTGCCGACCCCCCAGGCACCCAGTCGTACCCAGGTGGCCAGGACGAACAGGGCGGTGGCCGCGTAGCCGACGGACCGGCGCTCGGGGCGTACGGCCGTCCCCGCGGCGATCACTCCGAGCAGGGCCAGCACCAGGGCCAGCATCGGGGCGTCCATGGCGGCGAGGCCGACGGCCACGAGCCCGGCGACGGCCCCGGTCACCTCGGTGGCGAGCTGCGCGGCACCGTCGAGACGCGGTGCGAGCAGGGCCGCCAGTGCCGGCACCGTCAGGACGAGCACGGCCGTGTACTGCGGCTGCCAGTCCGCCGCGGTACCGATCGCGCAGGCCAGCGCGGTCGCGTACGCCACGGTGGTCGGGGCGGTGAGCGCGGCGAGGCGGAGGCGCGTCGACGCCCGCGCGAAGAGCACGGTGATCGCGGAGAGTGCGGCGAGGGTCGCCGTCCGGTCGGCCAGGGCCTGCAAGGCGAGGTCGAGGGAGGCGGCGAGAGCCAGGAGCGTTCCGGTGAGCGGGAGGGCGCCCTTCAGCGCGGTGGGCCGGAGGACCGCTGCGGCCAGGGCGGCAGCGGCGAGCGCGGCCGGGACCAACAGGCCGATCGCATAGGGGAGTTGGAAGACCGGCGGGAGGGTGAGGGCGGTCACCCAGCCCAGGGTGGTCGCCGCGATCAGCGCGCGCGGGCGCCAGACCGCGTCCCGGACCGTCACGGCCAGGACAGCGGTGACGACCACGATGACGACCAGGGCCTGTGCGGACCACCACGGCCAGGGCGCGTACTCGCCCAGTGCCGCCCGAGCGTCCGCCGGTGCCCCCGTCCACGGTCGCGCGGCCCAGTCGAGGGGGCCCAGGACGACGGCCCCGACCAGCGGCAGCGCACTCAGCAGGCCCAGCGCCTGCACCGAACCGGAGGTCCAGGCCAGGCCGTCGCGCACGGGCTCGGGCAGCCGACCCCGCAGCGCCGCGAGGAGAGCGGCCGCGCAGAGCACGTACGCGGGCACCCACCAGTCATCGGGCAGGGCGTTCCGCAGGATGCCGCCGGCCGCCGCGACGAGGAGCAGCGCACCGAGCGCGGTGGTGCCGGTGGCGATGAGCGGGAGGCCCGATGTGCCCTCCGTCTCGTTCGCCGCCGCATCCGGCGCCTGCGCCAGGCGCCACGCCGCTGCGACCGCGATCGCCGCGCCGAAGGTCAGGAGCGCCGCCGCACGGGCGACGGCGCTCGGGCCGGTTGCCGTCAGGGACAGCGAACCGGCCGCCAGTGCGCCCCAGGCGCCCAGGCCGTACGCGCCGATCGCGGCGATGATCCGTACGGGCCGGGCGGTCGTCCGCAGGGCCACCGCCGTGTCGGCCGCCGCCGTCACCAGCAGCGCGGCCGGGACGCCGTAGTCGCCCGCGTCCAGCGCCGACGCGCCCAGCCACAGCGGGAGTTGGGCGGCGACCAGGGCCGCCGGCAGCGGCAGGCGCAGCGCGCCCAGGGCCCTGCCGTACGCCGCCCACCCGACCGCCAGGACCGACGCCGCGACCGCCGCGTACGCCGTGCCGTCCGTGCCCGCGAGCGCGGCCTCGTGCAGGGCGTAGGCGTCCAGCACCGTCAGCGCCAGCCCCAGCCCGGCCACCGACTCGGCCGTCGAGCCCAGCCCCCGCCGCAGCAGGAACACCGGCGCGGCCAGCGTCGCCGCCGTCACCGTGCCGAGCACCGCGGCCCGCCCGGCGATCCCCAGGTGCCCCCAGCTGACCAGCGTGAACGCCATCGCGGCGATGGTGAGCAGCACCCCGCCGAGCACCAGCAGCACGTTCTGCACGCGTGGCGGCGACGCCTCGACGGGGCGCGGGGCGACCGGCGCCGGGGCGGGGGCGGGCGGCGCCAACTGCCGCAGGGCCGCGACCAGCCAGGCGCGGCGGGCCAGCAACTGGGCGCGCCGGGCGTCCAGTTGCCGGAGCTCGGCGTCGAGGAGCCGCAGTTCCTCGGCCGGGGGCGGAAGGTACGTCATGCCCCGGAGTGTGGTTCGCGTCACGGCCGCGGGGCATGAGTGCGGGTACTCAGGACGTACTCAGATCCGGGGGAAAGGCGCTGCGTACAGGGGAGATCCGGGCGGGATCCGGGCACACTGCCCGCATGGACTGGACCCATTACCGCTTCCTCAGCCTGTGGTCCCTGCCCGCGCCCGTCACGGCCGTCTACGACGTGCTGGAGCGGGCCGAGGAGTACCCCGACTGGTGGCCCCAGGTGCGCGCGGTGACCCGGCTCGACGACACGACCGGCGTGATCAGGATCCGCTCGGCCCTGCCCTACGACCTGACGTTCACCGCGCGCGAGGTGCGGCGAGACCGGGCGGCCGGGGTGCTGGAGATCGCGATGACCGGCGACCTGGAGGGCTGGGCGCGCTGGACGCTGACCCCGCGCGGCAGCGGCACCCTCGCCCGCTACGACCAGGCCGTCGACGTCACCAAGCCGCTGATGCGCCGCCTCGCCGTGCCGGGGCGGCCGGTCTTCCGCGCCAACCACCGGCTGATGATGCGCTCCGGACGGCGCGGACTCATCCGCCGGCTGGAAGCGGTTTGAAGGAAACCCGCGGGGGCCTGTATTGTTCAGTGCGTTCCCGGGCGATTAGCTCAGTGGGAGAGCGCTTCGTTCACACCGAAGAGGTCACTGGTTCGAACCCAGTATCGCCCACCGGGAAAGACCGGTCCGCAGCAGCGGGCCGGTCTTTTTGCTGCCCCGACGCCTCTCGCCCGCTCCTACGCCGCCGCCGGCAGTTCCGGCCGCAGCGGCCACGACGGGTCCACCGTCTCCTCCGTGCCGCTGCGCGCGAACCACGCCTGCAGGCCGCGCGCCTGAGCCGCGTGCCAGCCGGTCTGCAGCGCGTGCAGCTCGACCGGCGTCAGGCGTTCCAGCCGCGCCGCGAAACGGCGGCCCACCGCCCGTACGACCTCCATGGCGGCCAGCGCGTCCGCCGCCGCGTCGTGCGCGTCGGACAGCGTCACGCCGTAGTGCTCGCACAGGTCGGTCAGTGTGCGCCGGCCCTTGCGGTAGCGGTCCAGATGTTTGTCCAGGACCCGCGGATCGAGCACCGTCAGCGGCGCCGACTCGAACCAGCGCGCCAGCGACGAGGCGCGATGGCGGCGCAGCTCACGATCGAGCAGCGTCAGGTCGAACGGCGCGTTCATCACCACCAACGGCCGTCCCGCGGCCGCCTGTTCGCCGAGCAGCTCGGCTATCTCGTACATCACCGGCGACGGCCAGCGGCCGTTGCGCTGCAGGTGATCCTCCGTCAGCCCGTGCACCGCCGTCGCCGCCTCGGGCACCGGCACGCCCGGGTTCACCAGCCACCGGCTCACCCGTGGCCGGGTGCCCGGGGCGTCCTGGACGACGAGCGCGGCCGACACGATCCGGTCGGTCTCGACGTCCACTCCTGTCGTTTCCGTGTCGAACGCCGCGAGAGCGCCCTCATACCAGATGGCCATGCCTGCACAACCCCTCGTTCACCCACGGCAGCTGACGTACCGTCTTCTGCCTGTTTGGTGATACCCGGGCCGTTTGCGCCGTACGCCGGAAGGACACAACACAGATACGGGTCTTTGCAGTTCAGCGGCCCGTTACGGGGATTCACCTGGCTGGGAAGGCTGTTGGACATGGCGATAGCGCAGCCCGAGCGGGGCGGGCTGCTGCCCGAGCGCACGGGCCCCCTTCGCGGCACGCTCGCCACCACCGCCTGCATGGAGACACTGCAGGTGGGATATCTGCACGCCGTCGCCGCGGCCGCGGGATGCTCGCTGTCCCAGCCGTTCCCGGACAACGGCATCGACTGGCACGTCAGCCACAGCGCGCCCGGGCACACGGTGGACGACGAGGTCACCATCAAGGTGCAGCTCAAGGCCACCTACCAGATAGCGCCCAACCCGTCCGGCCGCTTCTTCTCCTTCACGCTCGACAACGACCATCTGCGCAAACTCGCCCGCACACCGGTCTCGGTGCACAAGATCCTGGTCGTGATGATCGTGCCGAGGTCCCAGGACCAGTGGCTGCGGGCCGGCCACGACCGGCTCGACCTGCGGCACTGCTGCTACTGGGTCAACCTCGCCGGCCACCCGATCACCGGCCGTCAGCGCACCACCGTGCGCGTCCCGACCACACGCATCTTCGACGACCGGGCGCTGTGCGAGATCATGACGCGGGTCGGGACGGGAGGCAGACCATGACGCACCGCCCCCTCGACGAGCACCTCAGGCCGGTCAAAGCCCACCCCACCGAGGAGTCCTGGGAGCGCACGCCCGACCCCGGCGAGGTCGACCCCGCCGTCCTCGGCGCCCTCCTGCTGCGACACGGCTGGCAGCGCCGCGGCGGCGCCGCCGGACGGTACGGCCGCTGGACCCCGCCCGGACCCGGTGGCGCCGGGACGAGCCTGCTGGTGCCCGAGAGCCGCGCCTTCCCCGACAGCGACGACCTGCTCGCGGAGGCCCTGCTCGCGCTCTCCCGCAGTGCCACGCCCTCCGCGCGCGAGGTGCTGGTCGGCCTCGCCGTGCCCAGCGACGAGATCCGCTGGTGGCGGGACGCGCCCACCGGACCCGCCGGGGCCGCGCCGTGGACCGTCGAGGAACAGCTGCGCACCGCCGCCCGCCAGATGCTGCTGGCCGGCGCCCTCGCCACCCGCGCGCGGGCCGGCTACTACGGCGCCCGGCACCGCCGCACCGCCGCCGCCCTGCTCGACGACGTCCTGGTCGGCTCGGCCACCGGCGGCCGCAGGCTGACCGCGTTCGTGCCGGTCGGCGCCGCCCGCCCGGTCGCCGTACGTCTCCACCAGGCCCTGTACGCGGCCCGTGAGGCCATCGACTACCAGCGGGCCACCGGCGGCATGGACGCCTTCGACGCCGCCGTCGAGGCAGGCGTCAGCCGGGAGCTCACCGACGCGATCGTCGCCCTCGTGCGCGGCACCGAGGGAGCGCGCATCGCGGTCGCCTGGGCGCCCGGCGTCCCGGTCCCCGAGGACGTCGCCGCGAGCGTCGAGCCCGTCGAGTTCTCGCCCGGTGACCTGCCCGTGCTGCGTGAGGCCGGCGCCCGCTATCTGCGCGAGGAACCCTCCGTGTCCGTGCGCGTCACCGGCGCGGTCGTCCGGATGCGCAGGGCCGGGCCGCGCGGCGAGGGCAGCGTACGGCTGCGGGTGCTCGCCGGCGCCGAGATCCCGTACATCCGGCTGACGCTGGACGAGGAGGACTACCGGATTGCCGGGCAGGCCCACCTCGTCGGGCTGCCGGTGCGGGTGCGGGGGCGGCTGGAGAGCCGGGGCGGCTTCCGGCGGCTCACCGGAGCCTGCGGCGTCGTCCCCGTGCAGGTGGACGAGGCGGAGCGGGACCGGCTGATGAAGTCCCTCCAGGAGAATCTGGACTTCTTCGAGGAGGCCTGCGGAGGGGACTGATTTCGCGGAGGGTGGCCCCGGGTCGGTACGATCCGGTCATGCGCGCGCTCCTCGTACGGCGCCGCACCCACCTTCAGTCAGGAGAGACCGGTGTCAGACGTCCGTGTGATCATCCAACGCGATTCCGAGCGGGAAGAGCGCACGGTGACGACGGGCACTACGGCCGCCGAGCTCTTCGCCGGCGAGCGCTCGATCATCGCCGCGCGCGTCGCCGGCGAGCTCAAGGACCTGTCGTACGTGCTCTCCGACGGCGAGGAGGTCGAGGGCGTCGAGATCTCCTCCGAGGACGGTCTGAACATCCTGCGCCACTCGACCGCGCACGTGATGGCGCAGGCCGTACAGGAGATCTTCCCCGAGGCCAAGCTGGGCATCGGCCCGCCGGTCAAGGACGGCTTCTACTACGACTTCGACGTCGAGAAGCCGTTCACGCCCGAGGATCTCAAGGCCATCGAGAAGAAGATGCAGGAGATCCAGAAGCGCGGGCAGAGGTTCGCCCGCCGCGTCGTCACCGACGAGGCCGCCCGCGAGGAGCTGGCCGACGAGCCGTACAAGCTGGAGCTGATCGGCCTCAAGGGCTCCGCGTCCAGCGACGACGGCGCGGACGTCGAGGTCGGCGCCGGCGAGTTGACGATCTACGACAACCTGGACGCCAAGACCGGCGAGCTGTGCTGGAAGGACCTCTGCCGCGGTCCCCACCTGCCCTCCACCCGCCTCATCCCGGCGTTCAAGCTGATGCGCAACGCGGCCGCCTACTGGCGCGGCAGCGAG
Source organism: Streptomyces sp. NPDC032126 (assembly GCF_055580085.1). Taxonomy (NCBI): domain Bacteria; kingdom Bacillati; phylum Actinomycetota; class Actinomycetes; order Kitasatosporales; family Streptomycetaceae; genus Streptomyces; species Streptomyces sp. NPDC032126. Next base: position 179,018 of record NZ_JBVIMA010000007.1, on the reverse strand, counting down.
AAGAACCCCATGCTCCAGCGCATCTACGGCACCGCCTGGCCGTCCAAGGACGAGCTGAAGGCGTACCTCGACTTCCTCGCCGAGGCCGAGAAGCGCGACCACCGCAAGCTGGGCAACGAGCTCGACCTGTTCTCCATCCCCGAGCAGATCGGCTCCGGCCTCGCCGTCTTCCACCCCAAGGGCGGCATCATCCGCCGGGTCATGGAGGACTACTCGCGCCGCCGCCACGAGGAGGAGGGCTACGAGTTCGTCTACACCCCGCACGCGACGAAGGGGAAGCTCTTCGAGACCTCGGGCCACCTGGACTGGTACGCCGACGGCATGTACCCGCCCATGCAGCTCGACGAGGGCGTGGACTACTACCTCAAGCCCATGAACTGCCCGATGCACAACCTGATCTTCGACGCGCGCGGCCGCTCCTACCGTGAACTGCCGCTGCGCCTCTTCGAGTTCGGGACCGTGTACCGGTACGAGAAGTCGGGCGTCGTGCACGGCCTCACGCGTGCCCGCGGCTTCACCCAGGACGACGCGCACATCTACTGCACCCGCGAGCAGATGTCGGAGGAGCTCAACAAGACGCTCACCTTCGTCCTCGGCCTGCTGCGCGACTACGGCCTGGAGGACTTCTACCTGGAGCTGTCCACCAAGGACCCGGAGAAGTTCGTCGGCAGCGACGAGGTCTGGGAGGAGGCCACGGAGACCCTTCGCCAGGTCGCCGAGAAGCAGGGCCTGCCGCTCGTTCCCGACCCGGGCGGCGCCGCCTTCTACGGGCCGAAGATCTCCGTCCAGGCCAAGGACGCCATCGGCCGCACCTGGCAGATGTCGACCATCCAGCTGGACTTCAACCTGCCGGAGCGCTTCGACCTGGAGTACACCGCGGGCGACGGCTCCAAGCAGCGCCCGGTCATGATCCACCGCGCGCTGTTCGGCTCCATCGAGCGCTTCTTCGCCGTGCTCCTGGAGCACTACGCGGGCGCCTTCCCGGCGTGGCTGGCCCCCGTCCAGGCGATCGGCATCCCGATCGGCGACGCGCACGTGGAGTATCTGGAGAAGTTCGCCGCCACCGCCAAGGCCAAGGGCCTGCGGGTCGAGGTGGACTCCTCCTCGGACCGGATGCAGAAGAAGATCCGCAACGCCCAGAAGCAGAAGGTGCCCTTCATGGTCATCGCGGGCGACGAGGACATGTCGAACGGCTCGGTGTCCTTCCGCTACCGCGACGGCTCCCAGGAGAACGGCATCCCCTTCGACGAGGCGATCGCGAAGATCATGACCGTCGTCGAGGAGCGGACGCAGGTCTGACCCGGCTGATCGGAGGCCCCCAGGTCACCCTGGGGGCCTCTCGTCGTCCTCCCGGGTGAAGACCTGGATCAGCCAGGACGAGAAGGATCCGGTGACCGCGCCCAGCAGGGCCAGGCCGCACGCCATCATGCCGACCGCGATCAGCCGGCCCCGTGGCGTCACCGGGGTGATGTCGCCGTAGCCGACGGTCGTCAGCGTCTCGCAGGCCCACCACAGAGCGTCCCCGAAGCTCTTCATGCTCCCGCCCTGAGCGCCGCGTTCCTGCTGATAGACGGCGACCGCGCCGGCGAACCCGAGCAGCGCGGTCGACAGCGTCGCGTAGGTGATCACGCGGGCGTGCAGCGACAGCCGCGGCTCCCCGTGGCGCCGCTGCATGACCTCGTACAGCCGTACGATCCGCAGGGGGCGCAGCAGCGGCAGCAGTACCACCACGGTGTCCAGCCAGTGCGTCGGTACGAAGCGCAGCCGCTGTCCGCTGAGCCACCAGCGCACCCCGTAGTCCGCCACGAACAGCGCCCACGTGGCCAGCGTCACCGCCAGCAGCAGGTCGTGCCAGGCGCCGGGCAGACCCGGGGCGAGGACGTGGGTCGTGTACGCGGCGAGGAAGACCAGCGAGGCGATGCCGAGGGGGACCTCGGTGCGCTCCTCCCAGCGGGCCTGAGGGGTGTCTTCGTCCACCGGCCCAGCTTCGCCCGAGGGACGCTCGCGCGAACCCCGGCGACACGCCGCGAACGGGCGAAGCCATATGCTGCCTTGCATGACGAGTGAGCCGGAACAGCAGATCGGAGTCGGGACGCGGGACGCGTTCCAGCGCCTGTGGACGCCCCATCGGATGGCCTACATCCAGGGTGAGGGCAAGCCCACCGGCCCGGGGGCCGACGACGGCTGTCCCTTCTGCTCGATCCCGGCGAAGTCCGACGAGGACGGCCTGATCGTCCGGCGCGGGGAGCACGTGTACGCGGTGCTGAACCTGTACCCGTACAACGGCGGCCATCTGATGACGGTGCCCTATCGGCACGTCGCCGACTACACCGACCTCACCGACGCGGAGACCACGGAACTCGCCGAGCTCACCAAGCAGGCGATGACCGCGCTGCGCGCCGCGTCCGGCGCGCACGGCTTCAACATCGGGATGAACCAGGGCACGGTCGCGGGCGCCGGCATCGCCGCCCATCTGCACCAGCACATCGTCCCGCGCTGGGGCGGCGACACGAACTTCATGCCGGTCGTCGGGCACACCAAGGTGCTGCCGCAGCTGCTGGCGGACACCCGCAAGATGCTCGCGGAGTCCTGGCCCGTCTGAGCCCCGGTGCCGCCCCCGGCCGGGGGCGGCGCAGTCTCATACGTCGGCAGCTCTCATGCGTCGTAGGTGTCGGCCTTCTTCGGCGTCGGGTCCTGCACGGCCCCGCTGAGGACCGACGACCGCGCGCTGAACTTCTCTATGTCGACCCGGTGGTCCCGGAGGACCTGGAGCGCCGCGTCGTGGACCCGGCGCAGCACCGGGGTGGCGGTGCGCAGCACGTCGTCGCTCATGAAGCGGTTGGGCCAGGGCTGGTCGGCCCAGGCATGCCGCAGGCCGAAGGGCTCGGGCAGCCCTATCGAGCCGCCCAGCCAGTTCAGCAGCGGCGGATACCAGCTGAGCGTGGCCCGCGCGGCCAGGCGGACGACCTCGTCCGAGGTGACGAGCGGCAGGGTGATCTTCCGGGTCTCCCAGAACCTGACGGTCTTGGCGACCTCCTTGGTCGGGGCCTCCGGCTTGGTCAGGAACAGGCCGTTCACCGGGCCCAGCGCGTGTCCGGTGACCTCGATGCGCAGGGTCTCCTTCAGCACCGTCACGGTGATCATCATGGTGATGATCAGCTGGCCGCCCCAGGTCGACCACTGCACACCGAGGTAGTGCCGGTTTCCGCTGTCCCACTGCTGCTCGTTGCAGATGGTCTCCAGGGCCTTCGGCTTGACCTGGTACGCCTCCACGTCCGGGCCTTCGGGCCGGACGACCGCCTTGGCGTCGTGGGCGACATGGGTGACGACCCAGTCCTTCACCGACGGGGCCGGGAAACCGCCGGTCTTCAGGCGCTGTCGGGGCAGCAGCTTCAGCTCGTCGTGGATGGCGCGGGCGACCGTCCAGCTACGGAACTCGTGGATGCCGAGCTGGGGGTCGGCGGGCGCCAGATCCTCCGCGAGGGTCCAGATGCCCCAGCGGGTGCCCATGCCGAGTATGCCCTTGCGGCCGGCGTAGAAGACCGCGTTGGACTGCTGCTCGGCGCTCAACCTGGCCAGGGACTGGCGCAGTTGCTCGGCCGCCGTCTGGTTGGGGCTGGTCGGCACGGCCTCGGGGACCTTGGCGCCGATACTGCTGCCGGACAGCAGGCTGTCCCAGCGCCCGCGCAGGTCCTTCGCGGTGCTCTCGCAGACCCGCTTGGCCAGGAACCAGCCGGCGACCGGGGCGACCACCGCGCCGCGCGCGTACCACCCCCAGAAGCCGCTGAAGGGCATGCGGACCAGGAACAGCACGGCGAGGGCGCCGACCGCGACGAGCAGCGCGGTGGCGGCGCCGGACACCCGCCTGTTGTCCTGCCTGGCCATCGTGGCGCGCAGCTGGAAGACCAGCAGCCACACCAGGAGCCCCGGCAGGAACACCACCCCGGCCAGCAGCATGATGGCCGTGAGCTTCTGGTCGCGCTCCCGGCGGATGCGGTTGGCGGCCAGGCAGTGTTCGACGACCACCTGCGGCTCGGTGCCGAAGGACTGGATCAGGGAGTTGCGGCCGACGCCGAGCATGCGGTCGATCACGGCCTGGGAGAAGGCCTCGCCCAGGTTCGGGCGGAAGATCTTCGCCCAGGGGCGGCCGGGGTTGACGGTGGACTGATGCCACTCGTTGTCGGCCTTCTTGATGTCCTCGACCTTGTTGTCCCGGTAGGCCGCCGACGCCAGCGCGAACGTCGCTATCTGCCCCTCGTCGCCCGTCCGCGGCACCTGGGGTCCGAAGAAGTCCGCGTAACCGCCGTCAAAGGTCATTCCCGCCCCCGATCGCCGCCACTCCCGCTCCTGCGGCCTTCCCGACTTCCGTGCTCCGCACACCTGTTGATCAGGTCATCAGGGTATCCGCCCCCACCGACATCCGTCGGCGGACGCCCGAAGCCGGCCGTCCCGCCCGTCGGCGGACGCCCGAAGTCGCCCGCCGATTCCGGATGTCGGTCAACTCCTAGCTGTCCCGCGCCTGTTCGCGGACCTTCTCGGCCACCTGGACCGGCATCGGCTCGTGCCGGGCGTAGGAGCGGTTGAAGCGGGCCGTGCCGTGCGAGAGGGAGCGCAGGTCGACCGCGTACCGGCCGATCTCGATCTCGGGCACCTCGGCGCGTACGAGCGTGCGCCCGCCGCTGGTCTGCTCGGTGCCCAGGACCCGGCCGCGCCGCCCCGACAGGTCGCTCATCACGGCGCCCACGTACTCGTCGCCGACGAGCACGCTCACCTCGGCCACCGGCTCCAGCAGATGGATCTTGGCGTCGGCCGCCGCCTCGCGCAGCGCGAGCGCGCCCGCCGTCTGGAACGCGGCGTCGGAGGAGTCGACCGAGTGCGCCTTGCCGTCCACCAGCGTGACCCGCACGTCGATGAGCGGGTAGCCGGCCGCTACCCCCTTGGCCGCCTGCGCCCGGACGCCCTTCTCGACCGACGGGATGAACTGCCGCGGCACGGCCCCGCCGACGACCTTGTCGACGAACTCGATGCCGGAGCCGCCCGGCAGCGGTTCCACCTCGATCTCGCAGATCGCGTACTGCCCGTGCCCGCCGGACTGCTTCACATGCCGCCCGCGCCCCGCCGACTTCCCGGCGAACGTCTCCCGCAGCGACACCTTGTGCGGTACGACGTCCACCTGGACGCCGTAGCGGCTGCGCAGCCGCTCCAGCGCGACGTCCGCGTGCGCCTCGCCGAGGCACCACAGGACGACCTGGTGGGTGTCCTGGTTCTGCTCCAGGCGCATCGTCGGGTCCTCCGCGACCAGCCGGGCCAGACCCTGCGAGAGCTTGTCCTCGTCGGGCTTGCTGTGCGCCTGGATGGCCAGCGGCAGCAGCGGGTCGGGCATCTGCCACGGCTCCATCAGCAGCGGGTCGTCCTTGGCGGACAGGGTGTCGCCGGTCTCCGCGCGGCCCAGCTTCGCCACACACACCAGATCGCCGGCGACGGCGTGCGTGACCGGCCGCTGCTGCTTGCCGAAGGGCGTGGACAGCGCGCCGATCTTCTCGTCGACGTCGTGGTCCTCGTGTCCCCGGTCGGCCAGGCCGTGCCCGGAGACGTGCACCGTCTCGTCGGGCCGCAGCGTGCCGGAGAAGACGCGGACCAGCGAGATCCGGCCGACGTAGGGGTCGGAGGACGTCTTCACGACCTCGGCGACCAGCGGACCGTCCGTGTCGCACGCCTTGAGCTCGCGCGGCTTGCCGTCGATCGTGGTGACGCCCGGTGTGGGGTGCTCGAACGGGGTCGGGAAGCCGCGGGTGATCAGTTCCAGCAGCTCGAGGGTGCCGATGCCCTGCCGTCCGCCGTCGATGGGGGGCGAGGCCGCCAGGACCGGGTGGAAGGTGCCGCGCGCGACGGCCCGCTCCAGATCCTCGATGAGCGTCTTGATGTCGACCTGCTCACCGCCGAGGTAGCGGTCCATGAGCGTCTCGTCCTCGCTCTCGGCGATGATCCCCTCGATCAGCCGGTTGCGGGCCTCCTCCATGTCCGGCAGCTCGTCCTCGCCCGGCTCGGACTCCACGCGCGTGCCCGTCGAGTAGTCGAACAGCTTCTGCGACAGCAGCCCGATCAGTCCCGTCACGGGCGCGTGCCCGTCGGGTGCCTGGGGGCCGTGCAGCGGCAGGTAGAGCGGGAGCACGGCGTCGGGGTCGTCCCCGCCGAACGCCTCCGCGCACACCCGGGTCATCTCCTCGAAGTCGGCGCGGGCCGCCTCCAGATGCGTGATGACGATGGCGCGCGGCATGCCGACCGCCGCGCACTCCTCCCACACCATGCGGGTCGAGCCGTCCACGCCGTCGGAGGCGGAGACGACGAAAAGGGCCGCGTCCGCCGCTCGCAGACCGGCCCTGAGTTCCCCGACGAAGTCGGCGTATCCGGGAGTGTCCAGGATATTGATCTTGATGCCGTCCCATTCGACGGGCACCAGGGAGAGCTGCACCGAGCGTTGCTGCCGGTGCTCGATCTCGTCGTAGTCGGAGACGGTGCCGCCGTCCTCCACGCGGCCCGCCCGGTTCACCGCTCCCGCGGCCAGCGCGAGAGCCTCCACCAGAGTCGTCTTGCCCGAACCGGAGTGGCCGACCAGCACCACATTCCGTACGGACGCGGGGTGGTCGGCCGCCACTGCCCTGCCGGCGGCCCCGGGGTGTGTCTGTGTCTTGTCGCCCATGATCCTGCCTCCCGTGCACGGTGAGGTCACTGGGGGCGCGGACACGACGGTTCCTCCCCCAGACTTCGTCCGGGAGGTGCCCCCAGCGATGGCGGCTCCGACGACGCCCGCGGCACTTCGAGCTTTCCACTCCCGTCACGGTGCGTCCATACGACGGACGTGAACGCGCCACCCACCGGGCCTGCCCCGCCCCGCTCCGGGTGCCCGTCGGCCGCCGACACGCGCGCGTGGCTACGATGGGCCAGCCGACGGGCCAGCAGGGGCCGCGTCGGCCACACGACCGTCGGGAAGGCCATGCTGAACAAGTACGCGCGTGCATTTTTCACGCGTGTCCTCACACCGTTCGCCGCGTTTCTCATCCGCCGGGGCGTCAGCCCCGACACGGTCACGCTGCTCGGCACCGCCGGCGTGGTCGCGGGCGCGCTGGTCTTCTACCCCAGGGGCGAGTTCTTCTGGGGCACGGTCGTGATCACGCTCTTCGTGTTCTCCGACCTCGTCGACGGCAACATGGCCCGACAGCTGGGCCGCTCCAGCCGCTGGGGCGCCTTCCTGGACTCCACGCTCGACCGGGTCGCCGACGGCGCGATCTTCGGCGGCTTCGCGCTCTGGTACGCCGGGCACGGCGACGACAACATCCTGTGCGCCGTCTCGATCTTCTGTCTGGCCAGTGGCCAGGTGGTGTCGTACACCAAGGCCCGCGGCGAGTCGATCGGCCTGCCGGTCGCCGTCAACGGGCTCGTCGAGCGCGCCGAACGCCTGGTGATCTCCCTGGTCGCGGCCGGTTTCGCCGGACTGCACAAGTTCGGGGTGCCCGGCATCCAGTACCTGCTGCCGGTCGCCCTGTGGATCGTCGCCGTGGGCAGCCTCGTCACGCTCGTCCAGCGCGTCGTCACCGTCCGCCGGGAGTCCGCCGAGGCGGAGGCCGCGGCCTCCGCCGAGCAGGAGGCCCAGGGGAGGGAGACGGCCAAGTGAGCGCCCAGGAGCGGCTGACCGACGCCCTGTACGGGCTCGGCTGGGGCACCGTCAAGAAGCTGCCCGAGCCGGTCGCCGTACGCCTCGGGCAGTCCATCGCCGACCTCGCCTGGAAGCGACGCGGCAAGGGCGTCCAGCGCCTGGAGAGCAACTACGCGCGCGTGGTGCCCGACGCCTCGCCGGAGCGCCTGGCCGAGCTGTCCCGGGCCGGCATGCGCTCGTACCTGCGCTACTGGATGGAGTCCTTCCGGCTGCCCGCCTGGAGCGCCGAGCGCATCAAGGGCGGCTTCGACCCCAAGGACCTCCACCACCTCACCGACGGCCTCGCCTCCGGCCGCGGCGTCATCCTCGCGCTGCCGCACCTGGCCAACTGGGACCTGGCCGGCGCCTGGGTCACCACCAAGCTGGAGACGCCGTTCACCACGGTCGCCGAGCGCCTCAAGCCGGAGACCCTCTACGACCGATTCGTCGCCTATCGCGAGGGCCTCGGCATGGAGGTCCTCGCGCACAACGGCGGCACCGCCTTCGGCACCCTGGCCCGGCGGCTGCGCGACGGCGGGCTGGTCTGCCTGGTCGCCGACCGCGACCTGTCCGCGTCCGGCGTCGAGGTGGAGTTCTTCGGCGAGGCCACCCGGATGCCCGCGGGACCGGCGCTGCTCGCCCAGCAGACGGGCGCGCTGCTGCTGCCGGTCACGCTCTGGTACGACGACTCGCCGGTCATGCAGGGACGGGTGCATCCGCCCATCGAGGTGCCGCGGACAGGTAGCCGGGGCGAGAAGACGTCTGTCATGACACAGGCGCTGGCCGATGCCTTCGCCACGGGGATCGCCGAGCATCCGGAGGACTGGCACATGCTGCAGCGCTTGTGGCTCGCGGACCTGGAACCGCGGCCGTCCGAGGGGGAACGCGCGTGAGGATCGGGATCGTCTGCCCGTACTCCTGGGACGTGCCCGGCGGGGTCCAGTTCCACATCCGCGACCTCGCGGACTACTTCATCCGCCTCGGCCACGAGGTGTCCGTCCTCGCCCCCGCCGACGACGACACGCCCCTGCCGCCGTACGTCGTCTCGGCCGGGCGGGCCGTCCCGGTGCCGTACAACGGCTCGGTGGCCCGGCTGAACTTCGGCTTCCTGTCCGCGGCCCGGGTCCGCCGCTGGCTGCACGACGGCAACTTCGACGTGGTCCACATCCATGAGCCGACCTCGCCGTCGCTGGGCCTGCTGACGTGCTGGGCGGCCCAGGGGCCGATGGTCGCCACGTTCCACACCTCCAACCCGCGCTCCAAGGCGATGATCGCCGCGTACGCCATCCTCCAGGCCGCCCTGGAGAAGATCAGCGCGCGGATCGCGGTGAGCGAGTACGCCCGCCGCACGCTGGTGGAGCACCTCGGCGGCGACGCGGTCGTGATCCCGAACGGCGTCGACGTGGAATTCTTCGCCCGGGCCGAGGCCAAACCGGAGTGGCAGGGCGGCACGATCGGCTTCATCGGCCGCATCGACGAGCCGCGCAAGGGGCTGCCGGTGCTGATGCGGGCCCTGCCGAAGATCTTCGCCGAGCGTCCCGACGCCCGGCTGCTGATCGCCGGGCGCGGCGACGAGGAGGAGGCGGTGGCCGAGCTGCCGAAGGAGCTGCGCTCGCGCGTGGAGTTCCTCGGCATGGTCAGCGACGAGGACAAGGCGCGGCTGCTGCGCAGCGTCGACCTGTACGTCGCGCCCAACACCGGCGGCGAGAGCTTCGGGATCATCCTGGTCGAGGCGATGTCGGCGGGCGCCCCGGTCCTCGCCTCGGACCTCGACGCCTTCGCCCAGGTCCTGGACCAGGGAGCGGCGGGCGAACTCTTCGCCAACGAGGACGCGGACGCGCTCGCCGAGGCGGCGGTACGCCTCCTGGCCGATCCGGCGCGCCGCGAGGAGCTCAGGGCCCGCGGCAGCGCCCACGTCCGCCGCTTCGACTGGTCGACGGTCGGCGCGGACATCCTGTCGGTCTACGAGACGGTGACCGCGGGCGCGGCGGCGGTGGCCGCGGCGGACGACGACCGAGGCTCCCCGGGCCTGAGGGCCCGCTTCGGCCTGGCACGGGACTGAGGGGGCCGGACGGGGCTGACGCGCCGGCTGAGGGCGGGGTGCGGCTTGCCACGGGCCTGAGGGCGGACGGCATGGCGGCGCCGGGGTGAGGGTGCGCTGGGGGGTGGCCGTGGCTGGGAGCACTGCGCGCCGGGCTACGAGGGGCTGCGGGGTGGCGCGGGGCTGAGGGCGCGCTTCGGGCGGGGCGGGACCGAGGTGCGCTGCGGGTCGGCGTGGGGCTGTGGTTCGCACGGGCGGTACTGAGTCGCGCTCCGGGTCGGCCCGGGGCTGACGGCGCGGTTCAGGGGCTGCCGGGACGGCTCGTATGCCCGGCGGGGGAGCGGTCGTGGGCCAGGCCGTAGCGTCGGGCGTCCGGTCGGCTGCCCCGGGGGCGGTACGCCCATGGGCTTCACGGTGCTCTCGTCCCGCTAGCCTTGCTCGCCGTGACCGCAACCCTCATCTGGATCCTCGTCGCCCTCGTCGCGATCGGCCTGTACCTGAGCTGGACGGCGGGGCGGCTGGACCGGCTGCACGCCCGTATCGACGCCGCGCGGGCCGCGCTGGACGCCCAGCTGCTGCGCCGGGCCTCCGTGGCACAGGAACTGGCCACCTCGGGCGTGCTCGACCCGGCCGCCTCGATCGTGCTGTACGAGGCCGCGCACGCCGCCCGGCAGGCCGAGGAGGAGCAGCGGGAGGTCGCCGAGAGCGAGCTGAGCCAGGCGCTGCGGGCGGTCTTCGCGGAAGCGGGCCAGGTGGAGGAGGTGCGTGCGGCGCCCGGGGGAGTGGAGGCGGCCCACGAGCTGACCGAGGCGGTCCGCCGCGTCCCGATGGCCCGCCGCTTCCACAACGACGCGGTCGGCGCGGCCCGTCGCCTGCGCGAACACCGCAAGGTCCGCTGGTTCCGGCTGGCCGGCCACGCCCCGTTCCCGATGGCGTTCGAGATGGACGACGAGCCTCCGGCGGCCCTCGTCGACCGGGCGGCGTAGGCCGGCGCGAGCCGTCCTGCCGGAGGCCTCGCGGGAGGCGCGACCCGAAAAGGATCCACCGGCTTGCCATTGGCCCTTGCTGTGGACTGGTCCATTCACGTTTCCTCGGTGCTTGCAGCAAACCCTCTTTCTCTTCAGCGAGGTCAACCCGTGTCCATCACCGAGAACCAGGCTCCCGAGACCGGCACCGCACGCGTGAAGCGCGGCATGGCCGAGCAGCTCAAGGGCGGCGTGATCATGGACGTCGTCACGCCGGAGCAGGCGAAGATCGCCGAGGACGCGGGCGCCGTCGCCGTCATGGCGCTGGAGCGGGTCCCGGCCGACATCCGCAAGGACGGCGGCGTGGCCCGTATGTCCGACCCGGACATGATCGAGGGCATCATCGACGCCGTCTCGATCCCGGTCATGGCCAAGTCCCGCATCGGCCACTTCGTCGAGGCCCAGGTCCTGCAGTCCCTCGGCGTCGACTACATCGACGAGTCCGAGGTCCTCACCCCGGCCGACGAGGTCAACCACTCCGACAAGTGGGCCTTCACCACCCCCTTCGTCTGCGGTGCCACCAACCTGGGCGAGGCCCTGCGCCGCATCGCCGAGGGCGCCGCGATGATCCGCTCCAAGGGCGAGGCCGGCACCGGCAACGTCGTCGAGGCCGTGCGTCACCTGCGTCAGATCAAGAACGAGATCGCCCGCCTGCGCGGCTACGACAACAACGAGCTGTACGCCGCCGCCAAGGAGCTGCGCGCCCCGTACGAGCTCGTCAAGGAAGTCGCCGAGCTCGGCAAGCTCCCGGTGGTCCTGTTCTCCGCCGGCGGTGTCGCCACCCCGGCCGACGCCGCGCTGATGCGCCAGCTGGGCGCCGAGGGCGTCTTCGTCGGCTCCGGCATCTTCAAGTCCGGCGACCCGGCCAAGCGCGCCGCCGCCATCGTGAAGGCCACCACCTTCTACGACGACCCCAAGATCATCGCGGACGCGTCCCGCAACCTCGGCGAGGCCATGGTCGGCATCAACTGCGACACCCTCCCCGAGACCGAGCGCTACGCCAACCGCGGCTGGTAAGGCACCGGATCACATGAACACCCCCGTCATAGGCGTCCTGGCCCTCCAGGGCGACGTACGGGAGCACCTCATCGCCCTGGCCGCGGCCGACGCCGTGGCCAGGCCGGTGCGGCGCCCCGAGGAACTCGCCGAGGTCGACGGTCTCGTCCTGCCCGGCGGCGAGTCCACCACCATCTCCAAGCTGGCCATCCTCTTCGGAGTGATGGAGCCCCTCCGCGCGCGCGTGCGGGCCGGCATGCCGGTCTACGGCACCTGCGCGGGCATGATCATGCTCGCCGACAAGATCCTCGACCCGCGCTCCGGGCAGGAGACCGTCGGCGGCATCGACATGATCGTGCGCCGCAACGCCTTCGGCCGGCAGAACGAGTCCTTCGAGGCCTCGGTCGACGTCCGGGGCGTCGAGGGCGATCCTGTGGAGGGCGTCTTCATCCGCGCCCCCTGGGTCGAGTCCGTCGGCGCCGAGGCCGAGGTGCTCGCCGAGCACGGCGGTCACATCGTCGCGGTCCGCCAGGGCAACGCGCTCGCCACGTCCTTCCACCCGGAACTGACGGGCGACCACCGCGTGCACGCGCTCTTTGTCGACATGGTGCGCGCCAACCGGACGGCGGAGTCCTTGTAGGATCTCTGGCGTTCGTTATGTGGATGGTTACGCGAAGGAGACAGGCAGATGTCCGGCCACTCTAAATGGGCTACGACGAAGCACAAGAAGGCCGTGATCGACGCCAAGCGCGGCAAGCTCTTCGCGAAGCTGATCAAGAACATCGAGGTCGCCGCACGCATGGGCGGCGTCGACCTCGACGGCAACCCGACGCTCTACGACGCCGTCCAGAAGGCCAAGAAGCAGTCGGTGCCGAACAAGAACATCGACTCCGCGATCAAGCGCGGCGGTGGCCTTGAGGCCGGCGGCGCCGACTACGAGACGATCATGTACGAGGGCTACGGCCCGAACGGCGTCGCGGTGCTCATCGAGTGCCTCACCGACAACCGCAACCGCGCCGCCTCCGACGTCCGCGTCGCCATGACCCGCAACGGCGGCAACATGGCCGACCCGGGCTCCGTGTCGTACATGTTCAGCCGCAAGGGCGTCGTGATCGTCCCCAAGGGCGAGCTGACCGAGGACGACGTCCTGGGCGCCGTCCTGGACGCGGGCGCCGAGGAGGTCAACGACCTCGGCGAGACCTTCGAGGTCATCAGCGAGGCCACCGACCTGGTCGCGGTCCGCACCGCCCTCCAGGAGGCCGGGATCGACTACGACTCCGCCGAGTCCAGCTTCGTGCCGTCCGTCCAGGTCGAACTGGACGAGGAGGGCGCCCGCAAGATCTTCCGGCTGATCGACGCGCTCGAGGACAGCGACGACGTGCAGAACGTCTTCGCCAACTTCGACGTCAGCGACGAGATCATGGAGAAGGTCGACGCGTAACGCTGCCGCGAGCCGAGCGGATCGCTGCGGGCCGGTGGGACACACCCACCGGCCCGCAGCCGTTGTCAGTGGCAGCAGATAGCCTGCACAAACAGGCGATCGAAGCGGAGGGGGCGCGGTGCGGGTACTCGGGGTGGACCCCGGACTGACGCGATGCGGTGTCGGGGTCGTCGAGGGGGTCGCGGGGCGGCCGCTGACGATGCTCGGCGTCGGTGTCGTCCGTACGCCCGCCGACGCCGAACTGGGCCACCGCCTCGTCGCCATCGAGCAGGGCATCGAGCAGTGGCTGGACGAGCACCGGCCCGAATTCGTCGCCGTGGAGCGGGTGTTCAGCCAGCACAATGTCCGTACGGTGATGGGCACCGCCCAGGCCAGCGCCGTCGCCATGCTCTGCGCCGCCCGCCGCGGCATCCCCGTCGCCCTGCACACCCCCAGCGAGGTCAAGGCCGCCGTCACCGGCAGCGGTCGCGCCGACAAGGCGCAGGTGGGCGCCATGGTCACCCGCCTGCTGCGGCTCGGCGCGCCGCCCAAGCCCGCCGACGCGGCCGACGCCCTCGCGCTCGCCATCTGCCACATCTGGCGCGCCCCCGCCCAGAACCGACTCCAGCAGGCCGTCGCCCTGCACACCGCCCACGCCTCGTCGAAAGGCCGTACCGCATGATCGCCTTCGTCAGCGGCCCGGTCGCCGCCCTCGCCCCGGACTCCGCGGTCGTCGAGGTCGGCGGGATCGGCATCGCCGTCCAGTGCACGCCCAACACCCTCTCCGGACTGCGGACGGGCCGGCAGGCCAAGCTGGCCACCTCCCTCGTCGTCCGGGAGGACTCGCTGACGCTCTACGGCTTCGCGGACGACGACGAGCGGCAGGTCTTCGAGCTGCTCCAGACCGCGAGCGGGGTCGGCCCCCGCCTGGCCCAGGCGATGCTGGCCGTGCACACCCCGGACGCCCTGCGCCGCGCCGTCGCCACGGGAGACGAGAAGGCGCTCACGGCCGTCCCCGGCATCGGCAAGAAGGGCGCCCAGAAGCTGCTGCTGGAGCTGAAGGACCGGCTCGGCGCCCCGACCGGCGCGCCCGGTGTCGGCGCGGCGGTCAGCACCGGCTGGCGCGACCAGCTCCACGCCGCCCTGATCGGCCTCGGATACGCGACCCGGGAGGCCGACGAGGCCGTCACCGCCGTGGCACCGCAGGCCGAGGCCGCCGAGGGCACCCCGCAGGTGGGCCAGCTGCTGAAGGCCGCCCTGCAGACCCTGAACCGAGCCCGCTGACCCGCCGACTCCTTGGACCCGAGGCACACCACATGAACTGGGACGACACGACCGACACCGCCGCCGAGCGGCTCGTCGGTGCGTCCGCCGACCGCGAGGACCAGGCCGTCGAGGCCGCCCTGCGCCCGAAGGACCTGGGCGAGTTCATCGGCCAGGAGAAGGTGCGCGAGCAGCTCGACCTCGTGCTGCGCGCCGCCCGCGCGCGCGGCGCCACCGCCGACCACGTGCTGCTCTCCGGCGCCCCCGGTCTGGGCAAGACGACCCTCTCCATGATCATCGCGGCCGAGATGGGCGCCCCCATCCGCATCACCTCCGGCCCCGCCATCCAGCACGCCGGCGACCTCGCCGCGATCCTCTCCTCCCTCCAGGAGGGCGAGGTCCTCTTCCTCGACGAGATCCACCGCATGTCGCGGCCCGCCGAGGAGATGCTCTACATGGCGATGGAGGACTTCCGCGTCGACGTCATCGTCGGCAAGGGCCCCGGCGCCACCGCGATCCCGCTCGAACTGCCCCCCTTCACCCTGGTCGGCGCCACCACGCGCGCGGGCCTGCTGCCGCCCCCGCTGCGCGACCGCTTCGGCTTCACCGCGCACATGGAGTTCTACGAACCCGCCGAACTCCAGCGCGTGATCCACCGCTCGGCCCATCTCCTCGACGTCGGGATCGACACCGACGGCGCCGCCGAGATCGCCGGCCGCTCCCGTGGCACCCCTCGCATCGCCAACCGCCTGCTGCGCCGCGTCCGCGACTACGCGCAGGTCAAGGCGGACGGCCGGATCACCCGTGAGATCGCCGCGGCGGCCCTCGCGGTCTACGAGGTCGACGCCCGCGGCCTCGACCGGCTCGACCGCGCCGTCCTGGAGGCCCTGCTGAAGCTGTTCGGCGGCGGCCCGGTCGGTCTGTCGACGCTCGCCGTCGCGGTGGGGGAGGAGCGCGAGACCGTCGAGGAGGTCGCCGAGCCCTTCCTCGTCCGGGAGGGACTGCTCGCCCGCACCCCGCGCGGCCGGGTCGCCACTCCCGCGGCATGGGCGCATCTCGGCCTCACGCCGCCGCGCGCGTCAGCAGCGGGAAACGGACAACAGGACCTGTTCGGGACGTGACGGCGTCGTGATGCAGACGTGACGGCATGGGCAGTGGCCCGAGCAGGAACCCGGGTGCCATGCTGAGCGTTGTTCCATGCGCGGGGACTCGCTTAGACTCCGCCGATGCCGCCTTTGTCGGTGGCACACAAAACCCCCATCCAACTGGCCGCTCACGTCCGCGGTCGCGCGAAGGAAATGTCGTCCCGTGAACCTCGTGACCCTCCTCCCGTTCATTGTGCTCATCGGGGCCATGTTCCTGATGACCCGCTCGGCCAAGCGCAAGCAGCAGCAGGCAGCCGACATGCGGAACCAGCTGCAGCCCGGCTCCGGCATCCGCACGATCGGGGGCATGTACGCCACGGTCAAGGAGATCAACGAGGACACGATCCTCCTCGACGCCGGCCCGGGCGTGGAACTGCTCTTCGCGAAGAACGCGATCGGTGCCGTCCTGACGGACGACGAGTACAACCGCATCGTGCACGGCGTGGAGCACGACCTGAAGAGCGACGTCGTCCCGGACGACGCCTCCTCCCTCACCGAGAGCGACGAGTCCGCCGCCGACGCTGCCGCCGCCTCCGACGACAAGGTCGATCTCGGTAAGAAGGACGCGGACGAGGCGCCGTCCGAGGACAAGGACGCCCCGGCCGCCGAGGCCGCGACGGACGACGAGCCGAAGAAGACCGACGGCGACTCCGACGCGAAGTAGTCATGTTCCGGGGCGCGCGGGCCAGGTCTCCGCGCGCCCCGGGCCATGCCGATCTCGCAAGGGATCCCGACACCATGTCATGGCCGCCCGCCCCTGACCCGGCGCGAGTGGCCCGAGAGGGAGTACGAGAAGGTGGCAGCACCTAAAAAGGGCCGGAGCGCGAGCGCCCAGAGCAAGCCGGGGCGCTCGCTGGCCCTGATCCTGATCGCCATCGCGGGGCTCACCGGCGGCATGTTCGCCTCCGGCAACACCACGCCGCGTCTGGGCATCGACCTTGCCGGTGGTACGAGCATCACGCTCGAGGCCAAGGCCGACCAGGGGTCCGCGATCAACAAGGCCAATATGAACACCGCGGTCGACATCATGAACCGCCGTGTCAACGGCCTGGGCGTCTCCGAGGCGGAGGTGCAGACCCAGGGTGATCGCAACATCATCGTGAACATCCCCAAGGGCACCAACTCCAAGGAGGCCCGCGAGCAGGTCGGCACCACCGCCAAGCTGTACTTCCGTCCGGTCCTGGCCCAGGAGGCCACCGGCGCCGCCGCGTCTCCCTCCCCGAGCGCGTCCGCCAGCGGCACCGCGAGCCCGACCGCCTCGCCGAGCGCCTCGGCGACCTCGGGCAAGAAGACGACCTCGGGCGAGAAGGCGACCTCGTCCTCCTCCGCCTCCCCGTCGGCCTCCCCGACCGCCCAGGGCCGCGCCGTCAGCGACGCGCTGAAGGCCGACGCCACCGCGTCGCCGTCCGCCTCCGCCTCCGCCTCCGCGTCCGCGAGCGCCTCGCCGTCCGCGAGCAGCGGCTCCGGCGCCTCCGCCGGCGCCGCCGCGCTCCAGGCCAAGTTCGCCGCGCTGGACTGCACCAACGACTCCGTGCGCGCCAAGACCGCCGAGGGCACCAAGCCCACCGACTCGGTCGTGGCCTGCGGCAAGACCGACAAGGTCTGGTACAAGTACCTGCTCGGCCCGGCCGCCGTCGACGGCACCGACGTGAAGAAGGCCGACGCGGTCTACGACACCCAGACCGCGGGCGGCTGGCAGGTCAACATGACCTTCACCGGCAAGGGCTCCGACAAGTTCGCCGACGTCACCGGCAAGCTCGCGAAGAACCAGCAGCCGCAGAACGAGTTCGCCATCGTCCTCGACGGCGACGTCGTCTCCAGCCCCTACGTCCGGTCCGCCATCACCGGCGGCCAGGCCCAGATCTCCGGCAGCTTCACGCAGGACGAGGCGCAGAACCTCGCCAACATGCTGAAGTACGGCGCGCTCCCGCTCTCCTTCAAGGAGCAGAGCGTGACCACCGTGACCGCCGCGCTCGGCGGTGAGCAGCTGCACGCCGGTCTGCTCGCCGGCGCCATCGGCCTCATCCTGGTCGTGATCTACCTGGTGGCCTTCTACCGCGGTCTGTCGGTCATCGCGATCGCCTCCCTGCTGGTCTCCGCGGCCCTGACCTACGTGCTCATGTCGCTGCTCGGCCCGGCCATCGGCTTCGCGCTGAACCTGCCGGCCGTCTGCGGCGCCATCGTCGCCATCGGTATCACGGCGGACTCGTTCATCGTCTACTTCGAACGCATCCGGGACGAGATCCGTGAGGGCCGCACCCTGCGCCCCGCCGTCGAGCGGGCCTGGCCGCGCGCCCGGCGCACCATCCTGGTCTCCGACTTCGTGTCGTTCCTCGCCGCGGCGGTGCTGTTCATCGTCACCGTCGGCAAGGTCCAGGGCTTCGCGTTCACGCTGGGTCTGACCACCGTCCTCGACGTGGTCGTGGTGTTCTTCTTCACCAAGCCGCTGATGACGCTCCTCGCTCGCCGGAAGTTCTACGCCAGCGGCCACAAGTGGTCCGGGCTCGACCCGAAGAGCCTGGGTGCCAAGCCGCCGCTGCGCCGTACCCGCCGTCCCTCCGCCCCCGTCGACCCGAAGGAGGCGTGAGCGATGTCGAAGATCGGCAACATCGGCGCCCGACTGCACCGCGGCGAGATCAGCTACGACTTCATCGGCCACCGCAAGCTCTGGTACGGCATCTCGATCCTGATCACCATCACGGCGATCCTGGGCCTCGCGGTGCGCGGGCTCAACATGGGCATCGACTTCCAGGGCGGCGCCGTCTTCACCACCCCGAAGACCAGCGTCTCCGTCTCCCAGGCGGAGGACTACGCCAAGGAAGCCTCCGGCCACGACGCGGTCGTGCAGAAGCTCGGCAACGGCTCGCTGCGCATCCAGATCGCCGGCATGGACACCCAGCAGTCCGACGAGATCAAGAACGACCTCGCCAAGGACTTCAAGATCGACCCCGAGAAGATCGGCGCCGACCTCGTCGGTCCCAGCTGGGGCGACCAGATCGCCAAGAAGGCCTGGCAGGGTCTGGCGATCTTCATGGTCCTCGTCGTGATCTACCTGGCGATCGCCTTCGAGTGGCGGATGGCCATCGCGGCGCTCGTCGCCCTGATCCACGACATCACCATCACCACCGGCATCTACGCCCTCGTCGGCTTCGAGGTCACGCCCGGCACCGTGATCGGTCTGCTGACGATCCTCGGTTACTCGCTCTACGACACGGTCGTCGTCTTCGACTCCCTCAAGGAGCAGACGAAGGACATCACCAAGCAGACCCGCTTCACGTACAGCGAGATCGCCAACCGCTCCATCAACGGCACCCTGGTGCGCTCCGTCAACACCACGATCGTGGCGCTGCTGCCGGTGGCGGGCCTGCTGTTCATCGGTGGCGGCTTCCTCGGCGCGGGCACGCTCAACGACATCTCGCTGTCGCTGTTCGTGGGCCTCGCGGCCGGCGCGTACTCCTCGATCTTCATCGCCACGCCGCTCGTCGCCGACCTCAAGGAGCGCGAGCCGCAGCTGAAGGCCCTCACCAAGCGCGTCCTGGCCAAGCGGGCCCAGGCCGAGGCCGAGGAGGAGCTCGCGGAGACCCGTGGGCTCGCCGACGAGCCGCAGGACGCCACCCCGGCCGTCGTCGGACCGCGCGCCGGCCGTCGCCGTTCTCCCGGGAAGCGCCGATGACCGACACCACCGGCATCCAGGAGCTGCTGTTCAGCCGCATCCGGGACGTGGCCGACTATCCGGAGCCGGGCGTGATGTTCAAGGACATCACCCCGCTCCTGGCGGACCCGGCGGCCTTCACCGTGCTCACCGACACGTTCGCGGAGATCGCCCGGCGCACGGACGCCACCAAGGTCGTCGGCCTGGAGGCCCGGGGCTTCATCCTGGGCGCCCCGGTCGCCGTCCGCGCGGGCCTCGGCTTCATCCCCGTCCGCAAGGCGGGCAAGCTCCCCGGAGCCACCCTCAGCCAGGCCTACGACCTGGAGTACGGCTCGGCCGAGATCGAGGTGCACGCCGAGGACCTGACCGCCGACGACCGCGTTCTGATCGTCGACGACGTCCTCGCCACCGGCGGCACCGCCGAGGCCTCGATCCAGCTGATCCACCGCGCGGGCGCCGAGGTCGCCGGTGTGGCCGTCCTGATGGAGCTCGGCTTCCTGGCCGGCCGCCCCCGTCTGGAGGCGGCGCTGAAGGGCGCGCCGGTCGAGTCGCTGCTGGTCGTCTGAAAACCGCCGTACCGCAAGGGGCGGGCCCGGAGGAATCCGGCGCCCGCCCCTCGCGTTTCTCCGGTAGACGGCCCTCACATCGGCCTGAAGGCGATCCTGCGGCGCAGGATCGCTACGATGGGTGCTCCGGAGCCTGACCGGGGGACCCGGATCGCGCACGAGGAGTCCTCTTGCCAGACGAGGCCCAGCACCTGACCGCCGCCAAGCCCGAGTCCGACTCGGCGCCCGCGGCCCAGCCCGCGTCGCACGCGAAAGCCGACTCTCGCGGGCCGGTCGAACACGACCGCAGCGCACCGGCCGACCGGCCGGCCGAGCAGCCGCGCCCCAAGCCGGCGCCGGCCGAGCGCCCCGCCACGCCCGCGGTCCGTCCCTCGGCCCCGCAGCCGCCGGCCCGCACCGGCTCCTCCAACCGCGTCCGCGCCCGCCTCGCCCGCCTCGGCGTCCAGCGCGCGAACCCGTACAACCCGGTCCTGGAGCCGCTGCTGCGGATAGTGCGCAGCAACGACCCCAAGATCGAGACGTCGACGCTCCGCCAGATCGAGCGCGCCTACCAGGTCGCCGAGCGCTGGCACCGCGGCCAGAAGCGCAAGAGCGGCGACCCGTACATCACGCATCCCCTCGCGGTGACCACGATCCTCGCCGAGCTGGGCATGGACCCGGCCACCCTGATGGCGGGCCTGCTGCACGACACCGTCGAGGACACCGAGTACGGCCTGGACGACCTGCGCCGCGACTTCGGCGACGTCGTCGCTCTCCTCGTCGACGGCGTCACCAAGCTGGACAAGGTCAAGTTCGGCGAGGCCGCGCAGGCCGAGACCGTGCGCAAGATGGTCGTCGCCATGGCCAAGGACCCGCGCGTCCTGGTCATCAAGCTCGCCGACCGCCTGCACAACATGCGCACCATGCGCTACCTCAAGCGCGAGAAGCAGGAGAAGAAGGCGCGCGAGACGCTGGAGATCTACGCGCCGCTCGCCCACCGCCTCGGCATGAACACCATCAAGTGGGAA
Source organism: Streptomyces sp. NPDC032126 (assembly GCF_055580085.1). Lineage (NCBI taxonomy): Bacteria > Bacillati > Actinomycetota > Actinomycetes > Kitasatosporales > Streptomycetaceae > Streptomyces > Streptomyces sp. NPDC032126. The sequence continues at coordinate 158,210 of NZ_JBVIMA010000007.1, read as the reverse complement.
CTGGAGGACCTCGCCTTCGCGATCCTCTACCCCAAGATGTACGACGAGATCGTACGGCTGGTGGCCGAGCGGGCACCGAAGCGTGACGAGTACCTGGCCATAGTGACCGACGAGGTCCAGGCCGACCTGCGCGCCGCCCGTATCAAGGCGACCGTCACCGGCCGCCCGAAGCACTACTACAGCGTCTACCAGAAGATGATCGTCCGCGGCCGTGACTTCGCGGAGATCTACGACCTGGTGGGCATCCGCGTCCTCGTCGACACCGTCCGGGACTGCTACGCGGCGCTCGGCACCGTGCACGCGCGATGGAACCCGGTCCCCGGCCGGTTCAAGGACTACATCGCGATGCCCAAGTTCAACATGTACCAGTCGCTGCACACGACGGTCATCGGCCCCAACGGCAAGCCGGTCGAACTCCAGATCCGCACCTTCGACATGCACCGCCGCGCCGAGTACGGCATCGCCGCGCACTGGAAGTACAAGCAGGAGGCCGTCGCCGGCGCCTCCAAGGTCCGCACCGACGCGCCGAAGGCGGGCGGCAAGGACAAGGACGCCATCAACGACATGGCGTGGCTGCGGCAGCTCCTGGACTGGCAGAAGGAGACCGAGGACCCCAGCGAGTTCCTGGAGTCCCTGCGCTTCGACCTCTCCCGCAACGAGGTCTTCGTCTTCACCCCCAAGGGCGACGTGATAGCGCTGCCCGCCGGGGCGACCCCGGTCGACTTCGCCTACGCCGTCCACACCGAGGTCGGGCACCGCACGATAGGAGCACGGGTCAACGGCAGACTCGTCCCCCTGGAGTCGACGCTGGACAACGGCGACCTGGTGGAGGTCTTCACCTCCAAGGCGGCCGGCGCCGGTCCCTCCCGCGACTGGCTGGGCTTCGTCAAGTCGCCGCGCGCCCGCAACAAGATCCGCGCCTGGTTCTCCAAGGAGCGCCGCGACGAGGCGATCGAACAGGGCAAGGACGCCATCGCGCGCGCGATGCGCAAGCAGAACCTGCCGATCCAGCGCATCCTCACCGGCGACTCGCTGGTCACGCTGGCGCACGAGATGCGCTACCCGGACATCTCCTCGCTCTACGCGGCGATCGGCGAGGGCCATGTGGCCGCGCAGAACGTCGTACAGAAGCTGGTTCAGGCGCTCGGCGGCGAGGAGGCGGCCACCGAGGAGATCGACGAGGCGGTTCCCCCGTCCCGCACCCGCGGCCGCAAGCGGCGCAGCAGCAACGACCCGGGTGTGGTCGTCAAGGGCGTCGACGACGTGTGGGTCAAGCTGGCCCGCTGCTGCACGCCCGTCCCCGGCGACCCGATCATCGGTTTCGTCACCCGCGGTAGTGGCGTATCGGTTCACCGCAGCGACTGTGTCAACGTGGAGTCACTCTCGCGCGAGCCGGAGCGCATCCTCGACGTCGAGTGGGCGCCCACCCAGTCCTCGGTCTTCCTGGTCGCCATCCAGGTCGAGGCCCTGGACCGCTCCCGCCTGCTCTCGGACGTCACCCGCGTCCTGTCGGACCAGCACGTCAACATCCTCTCCGCGGCCGTCCAGACCTCCCGCGACCGCGTCGCCACCTCCCGCTTCACCTTCGAGATGGGCGACCCCAAGCACCTCGGCCACGTCCTGAAGGCCGTACGCGGCGTCGAGGGCGTCTACGACGTGTACCGCGTGACGTCGGCCCGCCGGCCGTAGCGGCACGCACGAGGAAGCCCCGTACCGGACGGTACGGGGCTTCCTCGTATGACGGATCAGCGAGGGATCGGCGATCAGCCGCCGAACTCGTGGAGTCCCTTCAGCGCCTGGTCCAGCAGGGCCTGCCGGCCCTCCAGCTCACGCTCCAGCTTGTCGGCACGGGCGGAGTTGCCCTGGGCGCGGGCCTGCTCGATCTGCGCCTTCAGCTTGTCCACCGCGGCCTGGAGCTGACCGGTCAGACCCTCGGCACGCGCACGCGCCTCCGGGTTCGTACGGCGCCACTCGGCCTCCTCGGCCTCCTGGAGCGCCCGCTCCACGGCGTGCATCCGGCCCTCGACCCGCGGCCGGGCGTCCCGCGGGACATGGCCGATGGCCTCCCAGCGCTCGTTGATCGAGCGGAACGCGGCCCGGGCCGCCTTCAGGTCACCGATCGGCAGGAGCTTCTCGGCCTCCTCGGCCAGCTCCTCCTTCAGCTTCAGATTCTCCGACTGCTCGGCGTCCCGCTCGGCGAACACCGAGCTGCGCGCGGCGAAGAAGACGTCCTGGGCGCCGCGGAAGCGGTTCCACAGGTCGTCCTCGTGCTCGCGCTGGGCCCGGCCGGCGGCCTTCCACTCCGCCATCAGCTCGCGGTAGCGCGCGGCCGTCGGACCCCAGTCCGTCGAACCCGACAGCTGCTCGGCCTCCGCGACCAACCGCTCCTTGATCCGGCGGGCGTCCTCGCGCTGCGCGTCCAGCTGCGCGAAGTGCGCCTTGCGGCGCTTGGAGAACGCCGAGCGCGCGTGCGAGAAGCGGTGCCACAGCTCGTCGTCCGACTTGCGGTCCAGCCGCGGCAGCCCCTTCCAGGTGTCCACCAGAGCCCGCAGCCGCTCACCGGCCGCCCGCCACTGGTCGGACTGCGCCAGCTCCTCCGCCTCGACGACCAGCGCCTCCTTGGCGTGCCGGGCCTCGTCGGACTGCTTCGCGCGCTGCTGCTTGCGCTCCTCGCGGCGCGCCTCGACGGTGCTGACCAGCTTGTCCAGACGGGCCCGCAGCGCGTCCAGGTCACCGACCGCGTGATGGGCGTCGACCTGCTCGCGCAGATGGTCGATGGCGGTCTGGGCGTCCTTCGCCGACAGGTCGGTCGTCTGCACGCGCTTTTCGAGGAGGCCGATCTCGACAACCAGGCCCTCGTACTTGCGCTCGAAGTAGGCCAGCGCCTCCTCGGGGGAGCCGGCCTGCCAGGAACCGACGACCTGCTCGCCGTCGGCCGTACGCACGTACACGGTCCCCGTCTCGTCGACGCGGCCCCACGGGTCGCTGCTCACAGCGCCTCCTCCACATGATGCCTGCGGAGGGCCTCAGCACCCCCGGGCATCGTCCACAGTTTCGTCACGGCCAACATAGGCGACCGGCGGGTCGCCTGTCCGCATCCAGCGACCGAAATTCCTGATGGCCGCCCTGGTCGTCAGGACTTCGAGACCGTCGCCTTGTTGATCACAACGGTCGCGTTCGGGGCGCCGTCACCGGCTCCCGTGCTCTCGCCCGCGGCGGCGATCTTCTTCAGGACCTTCATGCCCTCGGCGGACACCGTACCGAACGGTGTGTAGCTGGGCGGCAGCTGACTGTCCTCGTAGACCAGGAAGAACTGGCTGCCCCCGGTGTGCGCCTGCCCCGTGTTGGCCATCGCCACCGTGCCAGCGGGGTACTTGTTGTTCTTGAGGCTCGCGTCCTTCAGGTTCTCGTCCGGGATCGTGTAGCCGGGGCCACCGGTGCCCTGGGCCGTCGGGTCGCCGCACTGCAGGACGTAGATGCCGTTGGTGGTCAGGCGGTGGCACTTCGTGTGGTCGAAGTAGCCCTTGCCGGCCAGGAAGGCGAAGGAGTTCGCCGTGTGCGGCGCCGCCTTCGCCTTCAGCGCGACGTCTATGTCGCCGCAGGTCGTCGCGAGCTTCATCGTGTACTTCGCCGACGTGTCGATCGTCATCGCCGGCTCCTTCTTCCAGCTCATCGACGCGACCTTGCCGGGCGCGGGCTTCTCGCAGGGGTCCGCGGCGGCGCTGGGGCTGGCGTCGGCCGTGGCGCTCGCGTTGGCCTTGTCGTCCTTGTCGTCCTTCAGCACGCCCGTGGTGTAGAGCGCCAGGCTGCCCACCAGGATCACGCCGAGCACCGACGCGATCACCGAGTTGCGCACGCGCGCCTTGCGCCGTGCGCTGGTGCGCCGCTGCTGCTGCCGCAAGAACTTCTCCCGGGCGAGCTGGCGCCGCCGCTGTTCCTGGGTGACCACCGGGTTGTCTCCTCATGCGTCTTCGGGCGTCCGGTGCGGCACCCGGGACACGTGCGTCCGGTGAGCCGACCGTTGGTATGTGCCCCGTACCGTATATGGGTTCGCTGAGGAATCGGCAGCGCCGGTAGGCTCAGACGACGGCCGCGGCCGACCAAGCCGTCATCTATCGACACAAACTAAGGACGATCGTGCTCATTGCCGGGTTCCCCGCCGGGGCCTGGGGGACGAACTGCTATCTCGTCGCCCCCGCCCCCGGTGAGGAGTGCGTGATCATCGACCCGGGCCACGAGGCCGCCCCAGGAGTCGAGGAAACGCTGAAGAAGCATCGGCTCAAGCCCGTCGCCGTCGTCCTCACCCACGGCCACCTCGATCACGTGGCCTCGGTCGTCCCCGTGTGCGGCGCGCACGACGTGCCCGCGTGGATCCACCCCGAGGACCGGTACATGATGAGCGACCCCGAGAAGGCGCTCGGCCGTTCCATCGGCATGCCGCTGCTGGGCGAGCTGACCGTGGGGGAGCCGGACGACGTCCGGGAGCTGACCGACGGCGCGCGGCTGGAGCTGGCCGGTCTGGAGCTGACCGTCGCGCACGCGCCGGGCCATACCAAGGGGTCGGTGACGTTCAGGCTTCCCGAGACGGCCGACATCCCGTCGGTGTTCTTCTCCGGGGACCTGCTGTTCGCCGGCTCCATCGGCCGCACCGACCTGCCGGGCGGCTCCATGACGGACATGCTGGAGTCGCTGGGCCGCGTGTGCCTGCCGCTCGACGACTCCACCGTGGTGCTGTCCGGCCACGGCCCCCAGACGACCATCGGCCAGGAGCGCGCCACCAACCCGTATCTGCGGCAGGTGGCGGCCGGCCAGGGAGCGGGACTCGACGCCGCTCCCCGACGAGGAATGTGACGAGAGACCTCCGTGAGCACCTTTCAGGCCCCCAAGGGCACGTACGACCTGATCCCGCCCCGTTCCGCGATGTTCCTCGCGGTGCGCGAGGCGATCGCCTCCCCGCTGCGCAACTCCGGCTACGGCTACATCGAGACGCCCGGCTTCGAGAACGTGGAGCTCTTCGCGCGCGGTGTCGGCGAGTCCACCGACATCGTGACCAAGGAGATGTACGCCTTCGAGACCAAGGGCGGCGACCGGCTCGCCCTGCGCCCCGAGGGAACCGCCTCCGTCCTGCGCGCCGCCCTCGAGGCCAACCTGCACAAGGCCGGCAACCTGCCCGTCAAGCTCTGGTACTCGGGCTCCTACTACCGCTACGAGAAGCCCCAGGCGGGCCGCTACCGCCACTTCTCCCAGGTCGGCGCCGAGGCCATCGGCGCGGAGGACCCCGCCCTCGACGCCGAGCTGATCATCCTGGCCGACCAGGCGTACCGGTCGCTGGGCCTGAGCAACTTCCGCATCCTGCTCAACAGCCTCGGCGACAAGGAGTGCCGTCCGGTGTACCGGGCCGCGCTCCAGGACTTCCTGCGCGGGCTGGACCTCGACGAGGACACGCTGCGCCGGGCGGAGATCAACCCGCTCCGGGTGCTGGACGACAAGCGGGAGTCGGTGCAGAAGCAGCTGACCGGCGCCCCGCTGCTGCGCGACTACCTCTGCGACGCCTGCAAGGCGTACCACGAGGAGGTCCGTGAGCTGCTGAGCGCGGCCGGGGTGGCCTTCGAGGACGACCCGAAGCTGGTGCGCGGCCTCGACTACTACACCCGGACGACCTTCGAGTTCGTCCACGACGGCCTGGGCTCGCAGTCCGCGGTGGGCGGCGGCGGCCGCTACGACGGGCTGTCGGAGATGATCGGCGGACCCGCGCTGCCCTCCGTGGGCTGGGCGCTCGGCGTCGACCGCACGGTCCTCGCCCTGGAGGCGGAGGGCGTCGAACTCGCCCTCCCGTCCGCCACGTCCGTCTACGCCGTCCCGCTGGGTGAGGAGGCGCGGCGCCTGCTGTTCGCCAAGGTGACCGAGCTGCGCAAGCTGGGCATCGCCGCGGACTTCTCCTACGGCGGCAAGGGCCTCAAGGGCGCCATGAAGAACGCCAACCGCAGCGGCGCCCGGTACGCCGTGGTCGCCGGTGAGCGGGACCTCGCCGAGGGCGTGGTGCAGCTCAAGGACATGGAGTCCGGTGAGCAGACCGCCGTCGGCGTGAACGAGATCGTGGCCGAGCTGGAGGCCCGACTGGGCTGACGCCGGCCCTGAGACACCGCTGAGGGCCTGCTGGACCGACCTCGGTCCGGCAGGCCCCGCCGCACGCACCGGTCACCGCCGCCGTCCGGGCCGTCATTGATCGATCAGCCCGTGGCGCATCGCCTTCGTCACCGCGGCGGTCCGGTCGTCGACGCCGAGTTTGCCGAAGATCCGCAGCAGATGGGTCTTCACCGTCGACTCGCCGATGAACAGCCGACGCCCGATCTCGGCGTTCGTGCAGCCCTCCGCCACCAGCCGCAGCACCGCCGTCTCCCGCTCCGACAGCCGGGGGCGTTCCGGCTTCGCGCGCAGCTGGTCCACCAGGCGGGCCGCCACCGACGGGGCGAGGACCGTCTCGCCGCGCGCCGCCGCCCGTACCGCCTCCGCGAGTTCGGCCCGGGGCAGGTCCTTGAGCAGGTAGCCCGCCGCGCCGGCCTCCACCGCCCGCAGGATGTCCCGGTCCGTCTCGTACGTCGTCAGCACCACGATCCGGCACGGCAGCCCCGCCCGCGTCATCCGGGCGATCGCGTCCACGCCCCCGCCGCCCGGCATCCGCAGGTCCATCAGCACGATGTCCGGCCGCAGCTCCGCCGCCAGCGCCTCCGCCCGTGGCCCGCTCGCCGCGTCGGCGACCACCTCCAGATCCGGCTCGGCGCTCAGCATGGCCCGCAGCCCCTCCCGTACGACGGGATGATCGTCCGCCAGGATGATCCGGATCACCACTTGCGATTTCCTTCCGGGGCTACGGGCTGCGGGACTACGGGGCTGTTCGAGGGGCTGGGGGCCTACGAGGGGCTACGGGTGGCAGCGGGAGCGGTCCGCGGTACCGGGAGTCGGACCGTCACCGTCGTGCCCCGGCCCACCGTGCTGCGCACCTGTGCCGCCCCGCCCGCCTCCTCCGCCCTCGCCTTCAGCCCCGCCAGACCGTAACCGCCGGTGCCGGCCGCCACGGCGTCGGGGTCGAAGCCGCAGCCGTCGTCCCGTACGGTCACCGTCAGCGTCGTCTCGTCGTAGGCGAGCAGGAGGGCGACCCGGGTCGAACTCCCCGTGTGTTTGCGGGCGTTGGTGAGGGCCTCCTGGCAGGCGCGCAGGGCCACGACCTCCGGCCCGGCCGGCAGCGCCCGCACCGGACCGGTCACCTCCAGGCTCGCCGCGTGCCGTTCGGCCAGGCGCCGCAGGGCGTCCGGCAGGGAGGCCCCGTCCAGATCGGCGGGGGCGCCGCCGGCGACCAGCGCCCGTGCCTCGGCCAGGTTCTGCCGGGCCGTCTCGTCCATCAGCCGCAGATGCCGACGGGCCTGCTCCCGGTCGTCGTCCAGCTCGGCCTCCACCGCCTGAACCAGCATCAGCAGACTGGTGAAGCCCTGCGCGAGCGTGTCGTGGATCTCCCGGGCCATGCGCTCCCGCTCGGCCAGCGCCCCGTGCGCCGCCGACAGCCGTGCGACCTCGCTCCGGCTGGCGTCCAACTCGGCGATCAGCTCCGCCCGTTCGGCGCTCTGCTCGATGATCCGGATGATCCAGCTGCCGACGGCCGCCGAGAAGACGAGGGTGACCACGGCGAACAGCCCGTTGAAGAACACGTCCCGGTCGTCGGGCCACCACAGCAGCGCCCAGCCCGCCACCGGCGCGAGGTTGATCACCGCGACGGCCATCAGCGCCCGGCGCAGCCTCAGCGTCATGAAGCACTGCGGGACCAGCGCGAACGTCATCAGCCTGGTCTCCCCGACCAGCACCGCCGACGGCAGGAACAGGGCCATCCCGGCGGCCAGACTGGTCAGCGCCCGGCGGTCGTCCGGCGCCGGTTCGCCCCTCATCTGCGGGCGGCCCAGCAGGACGTACCACGGCACGAGCGGCACCAGCAGCGCCGCCGCGGTGAGGCGGACCGGCCACCCCGGGTGGGACGCGCCGAGCACGAACACCAGGGTGGCCAGCCACACCAGCGCGAAGTACACGTCCCACAGGCCGAAGGAGCCGTCCCAGATGTTCACTCCGGCCCGGTCGCTCATCCGTCGCGCCGGTTCTTCCACCGAAAGGTCAGCAGACACAGCGCCAATCCTCCGACGCACCACGCCCCGAGGACCAGTGCGGCCCGCCCGAACTCCCAACTGCCCGCCTGCTCCAGCACCTGGGCCGAGTCCGGCAGGAACACCCCGCGCAGCCCCTGGCACATCCACTTCAGCGGGAACAGCGCACCGACGGTCAGCATCCAGTCGGGAAGCGTGTCGATCGCGATGTAGACGCCCGAGATGAACTGGAGCACCAGGAAGGGCAGGACGACCACCGACGTGGCACTGCGCCCGGACCGGGGCACCGAGCTGATCGCGATGCCGAGCAGCGCGCACGCGGTCAGGCCCAGCACGAAGATCCACCCGAAGGCGAACCAGCGGCCCGCCGTCGACGGCAGGTCCACGTCGTAGAGCGTGGTGCCGACCAGCAGCAGTACGGCGGTCTCCAGCGCGCCGGTGACGAGAACGAGCCAGATCTTGCCGAGGAAGTACGCGGCCGGAGGCATCGGCGTGCCCCGCAGCCGGCGCAGCACCTTCTCGTCCCGCTCGATCGCGATGGAGATGCCCAGGGACTGGAAGCTCGTCGACATGATGCCGGCGGCCGTCATCGCCGGGACGTACAGCTGCGAGGCCGTGATGCCCGCGCCGCTCACGTCGTCGCGGAAGATCGACGCGAACAGGAACAGGAAGACCACCGGGAAGGCGAAGGTGAACACCACCTGTTCGCGCTGGCGGAAGAACTGCCGCAGCTCCAGCAGTCCCCGGTGCAGCCCCAGGGACCAGGCGCCGGGCAGCGGCTCGGCACGCTCCCGCGCCCGCGTTCGTACGGTGGTCGCGGTCATCGCGTGCCCTCCTGTCCCGTCAGGCGCAGATAGACGTCCTCCAGCGTGGGGCGGGTCACCAGCAGTCCCGGGATCTCCCCGTCGAAGCGCTGGGCCAGCTCGGCCACCGTGCGGGTGGGGGTGTCGGTCCGCCTGGAGCGTGCGGTGCCGTCGGCCTCGGTCCACTCGACCGTGGCGCCGGTGCCGTACCGTTCCCGCAGCGCCGCCGGCTCGCCCTCGGCCACCACCCGGCCCCGCGCGACCACGGCGAGCCGATCGGCCAGCGCCTCGGCCTCCTCCAGGTAGTGCGTGGTCAGCAGGATGGTCGTGCCCTCGTCGGCCAGCAGCCGGATCAGCTCCCAGAAACGGCGCCGGGCGGCCGGGTCGAAGCCGGTGGTCGGTTCGTCGAGCAGCAGCAGTTCGGGCCCGCCGATCACGCCGAGCGCCACATCGAGCCGTCTGCGCTGGCCGCCCGAGAGCGCCTTGATCCGGGCGTCCGCCTTCGCCTCAAGGCCCACCAGGGCGATGACCTCCTCCGGGTCGCGCGGTCGCGGGTAGTAGCGGGCGAAGTGCCGCACGGTCTCCCGGACCGTCAACTCCGCGGGCGCGGATTCGTCCTGCCAGACGATTCCGACCCGCGAGCGCCACGCGCGCGTGGCACGCGCCGGATCCGTCCCCAGGACCCTCACCTCGCCCGCGTCCCGGCCGCGGTGCCCCTGAAGAATCTCCACCGTGGTGGATTTGCCCGCGCCGTTCGGCCCGAGCAGACCGAAGATCTCGCCCGGGCGGATGCCCAGGTCGACGCCGTCCACGGCGGTCACGTCCCCGTACTGCTTGCGCAGTCCCCGTACGTCCACCGCGAATTCCTCCGCGTATGTCGTCATGTCCGCCAGCGTCGGCCGGAAGCGAACGCCGGGGGACGACCGTGCGTACGTTCCTGTGTCCACCGAACGGTGGACTTACGGGCCCGTGCGGCACAATGGCGCCTGCCCGAAGAAGGTCCACCCCTCCAGCAGACGGAATCGGCCTGATGAGCAAGACGACAGTGAAAGACGTCTCCACCGTGCCCGAACCGGAGCGCGCCGACGCGGCCGCCCCCCGGACGGTCGGCGGCAGCCGTGCCTTCGCGCTGCTTCTGGTGATCACCGGCGCGGCCGGCCTGCTCGCCGCGTGGGTCATCACGATCGACAAGTTCAAGCTCCTGGAGGCCAAGGTCGAGGGCAAGACCTTCACCCCGGGCTGCAGCCTGAACCCCGTCGTCTCCTGCGGCAGCGTGATGGAGTCCAAGCAGGCCGCCGCCTTCGGGTTCCCCAACCCGATGCTCGGCCTGGTCGCCTACGGCATCGTCATCTGCGTCGGCATGAGCCTGCTGGCCCGCGCCCGCTTCCCGCGCTGGTACTGGCTCACCTTCAACTTCGGCACGCTCTTCGGCGTCGCCTTCTGCACCTGGCTGCAGTTCCAGTCGCTGTACCGGATCAACGCCCTGTGCCTGTGGTGCTCCCTGGCCTGGGTCGCCACGATCACCATGTTCTGGTACGTGACCTCGTTCAACGTGCGCAACGACTTCCTGCCCGCCCCGCGCTGGCTGAAGAACTTCTTCGGCGAGTTCACCTGGGTCCTGCCGGTGATGCACATCGGCATCATCGGCATGCTCGTCCTGACCCGCTGGTGGGACTTCTGGACCAGCTGACGGCCGGGGGGATTGTCAGTGCGGTGAACTAGGGTTCTGGACGTGGAGCCCGACCTGTTCACCGCAGCCGCAGAAGAACGCCAGGAGAAGGATCCGGCAGGAAGCCCCCTGGCGGTCCGGATGCGCCCGCGCACCCTCGACGAGGTCGTGGGCCAGCAGCACCTGCTGAAGCCGGGCTCCCCCCTGCGCCGCCTGGTCGGCGAGGGTGCCAAGGGCCCGGCCGGTCCCTCCTCGGTGATCCTCTGGGGCCCGCCCGGCACCGGCAAGACGACCCTGGCCTATGTCGTCTCCAAGGCCACCAACAAGCGCTTCGTCGAGCTCTCCGCGATCACCGCCGGCGTCAAGGAGGTCCGCGCGGTCATCGACGGCGCCCGCCGCGCCACCGGGGGCTACGGCAAGGAGACCGTCCTCTTCCTCGACGAGATCCACCGCTTCAGCAAGGCCCAGCAGGACTCCCTGCTCCCCGCCGTCGAGAACCGCTGGGTGACCCTGATCGCGGCGACCACCGAGAACCCCTACTTCTCGGTGATCTCCCCCCTGCTCTCCCGCTCCCTGCTGCTCACCCTCGAACCGCTCACGGACGACGACCTGCGCGGCCTCCTCCGGCGGGCCCTGGCCGACGAGCGCGGCCTGAAGGGCGCCGTCACCCTCCCCGAGGACACCGAGGCGCACCTGCTGCGCATCGCCGGCGGCGACGCCCGCCGGGCCCTGACGGCCCTGGAGGCCGCCGCCGGTGCCGCCCTCGACCAGGGCGCGACCGAGATCACCCTGGAGACCCTGGAGCAGACCGTCGACCGGGCGGCGGTGAAGTACGACCGTGACGGCGACCAGCACTACGACGTGGCGAGCGCCCTGATCAAGTCCATCCGCGGCTCCGACGTGGACGCCGCGCTGCACTATCTGGCCCGCATGATCGAGGCCGGCGAGGACCCCCGCTTCATCGCGCGCCGGCTGATGATCTCCGCGAGCGAGGACATCGGCCTCGCCGATCCCAACGCCCTGCCCATCGCGGTCGCCGCCGCCCAGGCCGTCGCGATGATCGGCTTCCCGGAGGCCGCGCTCACCCTCAGCCACGCCACGATCGCCCTGGCGCTGGCCCCCAAGTCCAACTCCGCGACCACGGCGATTGGCGCCGCCCTGGAGGACGTACGCAAGGGACTGGCCGGACCGGTCCCGCCGCACCTGCGCGACGGGCACTACAAGGGCGCGGCCAAGCTCGGTCACGCGCAGGGGTACGTGTACCCGCACGACCTCGCGGAGGGCATCGCGGAACAGCAGTACGCCCCGGACGCGATCAAGGACCGGGAGTACTACGCCCCGACGCGGCACGGCGCGGAGGCGCGGTACGCGGACGCGGTGGAGTGGACCAGGAAGCACCTCGGTCGCAAGCGGTCCTGAGCAGCCTGTAGACTTCTCCGAAGTGCTGTGTCCCGTGCTGTCAGAACGGGACGGTCAGCCGGAGCCAGTTCAAGGACCTCGTCCCCGGACCGGCTCCAGGAGCGTCGCGCACCGTCGATCGGTGTCGCGGGCAGCCCACCACCACTCGTCGTACGACGAGAAGGGTCGGTGGGCCACTCGCGTGCTGCACGTATGTGCCCAGACCAGGGGAGCGGCTGCCCACCAGGCCCTTGAGGGGTCCGGCGGGATTCCCCGGCTGCGGATGCGACCTCCTCAACACCCTGACGAGCCGAAAACCAGGAAAAGAGAGATAAGTGGCGAATCAGTCCCGCCCCAAGGTCAAGAAGTCGCGTGCCCTCGGTATCGCGCTGACCCCGAAGGCCGTCAAGTACTTCGAGGCCCGCCCCTACCCGCCGGGTGAGCACGGCCGTGGCCGCAAGCAGACCTCGGACTACAAGGTCCGTCTGCTGGAGAAGCAGCGTCTGCGCGCGCAGTACGACATCTCCGAGCGCCAGCTGGTCCGCGCCTACGAGCGTGCCTCCAAGGTGCAGGGCAAGACCGGTGAGGCCCTGATCGTCGAGCTGGAGCGTCGTCTCGACGCCCTGGTCCTGCGTTCGGGCATCGCCCGCACGATCTACCAGGCCCGTCAGATGGTCGTGCACGGCCACATCGAGGTCAACGGCCAGAAGGTCGACAAGCCGTCGTTCCGCGTCCGTCCCGACGACGTCGTGATGGTCCGCGAGCGCAGCCGCGAGAAGACCCTCTTCGCGATCGCCCGCGAGGGCGGCTTCGCCCCCGAGGGTGAGACCCCCCGCTACCTTCAGGTGAACCTCAAGGCCCTGGCGTTCCGCCTGGACCGCGAGCCGAACCGCAAGGAAGTTCCGGTCATCTGCGACGAGCAGCTCGTCGTCGAGTACTACGCCCGTTGATCCTTCAGCGGCCGTAGGACTTCTGCGCCTCAGCCCGTCGTCTCCCCGCCCCTCCCGGGTGGCGGAGGCGGCGGGCTTTCGCATGCTCGTAATGCGGTACGGAACGCCGCGTCCGGCGCGATAGGCTCAGCCTCGGAACCAGGTTCAATACTAGATTCGGAACCCAGTTTCGAACCCAGGTTCAATGACAGGTACAGACGCTTAGGGAGCGGGTGCACACAGTGTCCGGTGGAGAAGTTGCCGGGATCCTGGTGGCCGTCTTCTGGGCGATCCTGGTCTCCTTCCTCGCCGTCGCCCTGGTGAGGCTGGCCCAGACGCTCAAGGCGACCACCAAGCTCGTGGCCGACGTGACCGACCAGGCCGTCCCGCTCCTGGCAGAGGCCTCCACGGCGGTGCGCTCCGCCCAGACCCAGATCGACCGGGTCGACGCCATCGCCTCCGACGTCCAGGAGGTCACGTCGAACGCCTCCGCGCTGTCGACCACCGTCGCCTCCACCTTCGGCGGCCCCCTGGTCAAGGTCGCGGCCTTCGGCTACGGCGTGCGCCGCGCCCTCGGCGGCCGCAAACAGCAGGACGCGCCCGCCGACTCGCCCCGGCGTACGGTGATCGTGGGCCGGACGGTCCCTGCCGCACGACGCAAGCGGAAGTAAGGACTGAGACCGAGCGATGTTCCGCCGTACGTTCTGGTTCAGCACGGGTGTCGCCGCCGGTGTGTGGGCCACCACCAAGGTCAACCGCAAGCTCAAGCAGCTCACCCCGGAGAGCCTCGCCGCCACCGCGGCGAACAAGGCGCTGGAGACGGGCCAGCGGCTGAAGGACCGCGCGGTGGGCTTCGCCCTCGACGTCCGCGACAACATGGCCCAGCGGGAGGCCGAGTTGGAGGACGCGCTCGGCATCAAGGAGAACCCCGAACTCCCCGCACCCCGGCGGTACGCCGCCATCGAGAACGACCGAAGCAACCCGAAGTACATCGAGAACCCGACGTACACGTACAACCGGAATGAGGACCACTGATGGAGTCGGCCGAGATTCGCCGCCGCTGGCTGAGCTTCTTCGAGGAGCGCGGGCACACCGTCGTCCCTTCGGCGTCGCTCATCGCGGACGACCCGACTCTGCTCCTCGTCCCGGCCGGCATGGTGCCCTTCAAGCCCTACTTCCTGGGTGAGGTCAAGCCGCCGTTCGAACGCGCCACCAGCGTCCAGAAGTGCGTGCGCACGCCCGACATCGAAGAGGTCGGCAAGACCACGCGCCACGGCACGTTCTTCCAGATGTGCGGCAACTTCTCCTTCGGCGACTACTTCAAGGAAGGCGCCATCAAGTACGCCTGGGAGCTGCTCACCAGCCCCCAGGACAAGGGCGGTTACGGCCTGGAGCCGGAGAAGCTCTGGATCACCGTCTACAAGGACGACGACGAGGCCGAGCGCATCTGGCACGAGGTCGTCGGCGTGCCCAAGGAGCGCATCCAGCGTCTCGGCATGAAGGACAACTACTGGTCCATGGGCGTCCCCGGCCCCTGCGGCCCCTGTTCCGAGATCAACTACGACCGCGGCCCCGAGTTCGGCGTCGAGGGCGGCCCCGCCGTCAACGACGAGCGGTACGTGGAGATCTGGAACCTCGTCTTCATGCAGTACGAGCGCGGCGAGGGCATCGGCAAGGACAACTTCGAGATCCTCGGCGAACTGCCCAGCAAGAACATCGACACGGGCCTCGGCCTGGAGCGACTCGCCATGATTCTGCAGGGCGTGCAGAACATGTACGAGATCGACACCTCCATGGCCGTCATCAACAAGGCCACCGAGCTGACCGGGGTGGCCTACGGCGACGCCCACGACTCGGACGTCTCCCTGCGCGTGGTCACCGACCACATGCGCACCTCGGTGATGCTCATCGGCGACGGCGTGACCCCCGGCAACGAGGGCCGCGGCTATGTGCTGCGCCGCATCATGCGCCGCGCCATCCGCAACATGCGCCTGCTGGGCGCCACCGGCCCGGTCGTGCTCGACCTGATCGACACCGTGATCGGCATGATGGGCCAGCAGTACCCCGAGCTGGTCACCGACCGCGAGCGCATCGAGAAGGTCGCCCTCGCCGAGGAGAACGCCTTCCTCAAGACGCTCAAGGCCGGCACCAACATCCTGGACACCGCCGTCACCGAGACCAAGGCCTCCGGCGGCACGGTCCTCGCCGGCGACAAGGCGTTCCTGCTCCACGACACCTGGGGCTTCCCGATCGACCTCACCCTGGAGATGGCCGCCGAACAGGGCCTCTCCGTGGACGAGGACGGCTTCCGCCGCCTGATGAAGGAGCAGCGGGAGCGCGCCAAGGCCGACGCTCAGGCCAAGAAGACCGGCCACGCCGGCGCCGGCGCCTACCGTGAGATCGCCGACCGGACCGGCGAGACCGACTTCATCGGCTACTCGGACACCGAGGGCGAGACCACCGTCGTCGGCATCCTCGTCGACGGCGTGTCCTCCCCGGCCGCCACCGAGGGCGACGAGGTCGAGATCGTCCTCGACCGCACCCCGTTCTACGCCGAGGGCGGCGGCCAGATCGGCGACACCGGCCGGATCAAGGTCGACACCGGTGCCGTCATCGAGGTCCGCGACTGCCAGAAGCCGGTGCCGGGCGTGTACGTCCACAAGGGCGTCGTCCAGGTCGGCGAGGTCACCGTCGGTGCCCGGGCCCACGCCTCCATCGACGTCCGCCGCCGCAAGGCCATCGCCCGCGCCCACTCGGCCACGCACCTCACCCACCAGGCCCTGCGCGACGCCCTCGGCCCGACGGCCGCCCAGGCCGGTTCCGAGAACCAGCCCGGCCGCTTCCGTTTCGACTTCGGCTCCCCGTCCGCCGTTCCGACGGCCGTGATGACCGACGTCGAGCAGAAGATCAACGAGGTGCTCGCCCGCGACCTGGACGTCCGTGCCGACGTCATGGGCATCGACGAGGCCAAGAAGCAGGGCGCCATCGCCGAGTTCGGCGAGAAGTACGGCGAGCGGGTCCGCGTGGTGACCATCGGCGACTTCTCCAAGGAGCTCTGCGGCGGCACGCATGTGCACAACACCGCCCAGCTGGGCCTGGTGAAGCTGCTCGGCGAGTCCTCCATCGGCTCCGGTGTCCGCCGCATCGAGGCCCTCGTCGGCGTCGACGCCTACAACTTCCTCGCCCGTGAGCACACGGTCGTCGCCCAGCTCCAGGAGCTGATCAAGGGCCGTCCGGAGGAGCTCCCGGAGAAGGTCTCCGCCATGCTCGGCAAGCTGAAGGACGCCGAGAAGGAGATCGAGAAGTTCCGCGCCGAGAAGGTCCTCCAGGCCGCCGCCGGTCTCGCCGGGTCCGCCAAGGACATCCGCGGTGTGGCCGTCGTCACCGGCCAGGTCCCGGACGGCACGACCCCGGACGACCTGCGCAAGCTGGTCCTCGACGTGCGGGGCCGCATCCAGGGCGGCCGGGCCGCCGTCGTGGCCCTCTTCACGGTCAACAACGGCAAGCCGCTCACGGTCATCGCCACCAACGAGGCCGCCCGTGAGCGCGGTCTCAAGGCCGGCGATCTGGTCCGTACGGCCGCCAAGACCCTCGGTGGCGGCGGTGGCGGCAAGCCGGACGTCGCCCAGGGCGGCGGCCAGAACCCGGCCGCCGTCGGCGAGGCCGTGGAGGCCGTCGAGCGGCTCGTGACGGACACCGCGAAGTGACGATGCGCCGAGGACGTCGGCTCGCGATCGACGTCGGGGACGCCCGCATCGGGGTCGCCTCGTGCGACCCCGACGGGATCCTCGCCACCCCCGTGGAGACGGTCCCCGGCCGGGACGTCCCCGCGGCGCAGCGCCGGCTGAAGCAGCTGGTCGAGGAGTACGAACCGATCGAGGTCGTGGTCGGTCTCCCTCGCTCCCTCAAGGGGGGCGAGGGCCCGGCCGCGGTCAAGGTCCGCGGCTTCGCCGGGGAACTGGCCCGCGCGATCGCCCCGACTCCGGTGCGGCTCGTCGACGAGCGGATGACCACCGTGACCGCGAGCCAGGGACTGCGCGCCTCGGGCGTGAAGTCGAAGAAGGGCCGGTCCGTGATCGACCAGGCGGCCGCTGTGATCATCCTTCAGCAGGCGCTCGAATCCGAACGGGTGTCGGGCGATCCTCCGGGCGAGGGCGTCGAAGTGGTCATCTGATCGCGATACGGTAACGTTCCGCGCGATGTGGTGGTGTTCGAACAGCCTCCGCACAAAAAGAGGCGGAACGGTTAGCCTGGCCCAGCGGCCGCGCCATCGGCCGTCTCGCGGCTCTAGGGGATCGATGACTGAGTATGGCCGGGGCCCAGGCTCCGAACCGTGGCATCCGGAGGACCCGTTGTACGGGGACGGCGGATGGGGAGGGCAGCAGGCCCACGGCGGTCATCAGCCTGCCTACGGGGGCCAGCAGCAGTACCCACAGCAGGCGCAGAACTACGGCGACTGGGGCCAGGGCCAGCCGTACGACCAGCAGTACCCGTCCTCCTACCACCAGCAGAACTACGCCGGTCAGGAGCAGCAGCAGTACGTCCCCCAGGGTGGGCAGCAGCCGTACCACCAGGGTGAGCAGCCGTATCAGCAGGAACAGCAGCAGTACCAGCAGGGCGGCTGGGACGGCACCGGCACGCACGCGCAGATGCCCTACGCCGCCGACCCCGGCGACCCCTACGGGCAGCAGCCCGGGGCCTACGGCGCCGAGCAGCCCGACTTCTACCAGACCTCCGACGCCTACCCGCCGCCGGAGCCCCCGGCCCGCAGGCGCGCCGAGCCGGAGCCCGAACCCGACTGGGACCCGGGCCCCGACCAGGGCGAGCACGCGTTCTTCGCGGGCGGCGACGACGAGGACGGCGACGCGGACGACGACGAGCCGGGCGAGGGCCGCGGCCGCGGCGACCGGCGCGGCGGCAAGGGCGCGAAAGGCGGCAAGGGGGGCAAGGGCAAGAAGCGCCGCAGCGGCTGTGCCTGCCTGGTGGTGCTGCTGGTCTTCGGCGGCGGCGTCGGCGGCGTGGGGTACATCGGCTACAAGTTCTACCAAAACCGTTACGGCTCGGCCCCCGACTACGCGGGCGACGGCGTCGGCCAGACCGTCAGCGTGGAGATCCCCAAGGGCGCGGGCGGCGCGGAGATCGGCCGCCTGCTGAAGGAGGCCGGCGTCGTCAAGAGCGTCGACGCCTTCGTCTCGGCGTTCACCCAGAACCCCCAGTCGGGCTCGATCCAGGCCGGCGCGTACATCATGAAGAAGGAGATGTCCGCCGCCAGCGCCGTGAAGATGATGCTCGACCCGAAGAGCCAGGCCAATGTGATGGTCACGCCCGGGCAGCGCAACGCCCAGGTCTACAAGATGATCGACACCAAGCTCGGCCTGTCCTCCGGTGCCACCAAGAAGGTCGCCGACGCGCAGTACAAGAGTCTGGGCCTGCCGAGCTGGGCGAACGACAACAGCGAGATCAAGGACCCGCTGGAGGGCTTCCTCTACCCGGGCACCTACGCCGCCGCCAAGGGCATGAAGCCCGAGACGGTGCTGAAGGAGATGGTCGGCCGGGCCACCGCCAAGTACAAGGAGGTCGACCTCCAGAACAAGGCGAAGGCGCTCAACCTGGACACCCCGCTGCAGCTGCTCACCGTGATGAGCCTCGTCCAGGCCGAGGGCAAGACCACGGACGACTACCGCAAGATGGCGGAGGTCGTCTACAACCGCCTCAATCCCGCGAACCACGAGACCTACGGGGCCCTCCAGTTCGACTCGACGTACAACTACGCCAAGGGCCAGAGCAACATCGACGTCAGCGAGTCGGAGGTCAAGGGCGACGACGACCCGTACAACACGTACGCGCACAAGGGTCTGCCCCCCGGGCCGATCGGGAACCCCGGCGACGGCGCGATCGCGTCGGCCATGAACCCGACCCACGACGGCTGGTACTACTTCGTGGCGGTCGACGGCGTGAGCAAGACCGAGTTCGCCAAGACGCATGCCGAATTCCTGCGACTCAAGGAAAAGTTCAATGCGAGCAGGGGCAACTGACGCGCGCCGGGCCGCCGTGCTCGGTTCGCCCATCGCCCACTCCCTGTCCCCGGTGCTGCACCGCGCCGCGTACAAGGAGCTGGGCCTCGCGGGATGGTCTTACGACCGCTTCGAGGTCGACGAGGCCGCGCTGCCCGGCTTCGTCGCGGACCTCGGGCCGGAGTGGGCCGGGCTGTCGCTGACCATGCCGCTGAAGCGGGCCGTCATCCCGCTGCTCGACGAGATCAGCGAGACCGCCGCCTCCGTCGAGGCCGTCAACACCCTCGTCCTCACCGAGGACGGCCGCCGCGTCGGCGACAACACCGACATCCCCGGCATGGTCGCCGCACTGCGCGAGCGCGGCGTCGAGCAGGTCGACTCCGCGGCGATCCTCGGCGCCGGCGCCACCGCCTCGTCGGCGCTGGCCGCGCTGGCCCGGGTGTGCACCGGCGAGGTCGTCGCCTACGTCCGCAGTGAGGCCCGGGCCGCCGAGATGCGGCAGTGGGGCGAGCGGCTCGACGTCGACGTGCGTACCGCGGACTGGGCGGACGCGGCACAGGCGCTGCGCGCCCCGCTGGTCGTCGCCACCACGCCGGCCGGGACGACCGACGCCCTCGCGCACGCCGTGCCCGAGCGCCCCGCCACCCTCTTCGACGTGCTGTACGACCCCTGGCCCACCGAGCTGGCCGCGCGCTGGTCGATGTACGGCGGGGCCGTCGTCAGCGGCCTGGACCTGCTGGTGCACCAGGCCGTCCTCCAGGTGGAGCAGATGACCGGTCGCCACCCGGCGCCCGTGGAGGCCATGCGAAAAGCGGGCGAACACGCGCTCGCCGCCCGCTAGGATCCGAGGGGTTCCGCAGGGGGCGGGGCCGCATGACAGGGGGGAGTCACGGTCTTGTCCAGCATGTCCGCAGACATGCCACTGGCATCCGGAAAGAGCGAGATCTTCGAGCTCGTCCTGAGATTCCTGCCCGACTGGGCGCAGCTCACGGTGATCGGCCTGGTCCTGCTGGTCCTCGTCGGCTCGTGGCTGCTCAAGCTCAAGCGCAGGATCGCCTACCGGCGCGCGGTGCGCGCCGGCCGCCCCGTCCACGCGGCGGCCCAGTACGGACAGCGGCGCGGCGTCGACTACCTCGGCTCCTACGCCCCCCAGCGGGCCGAGCGGAGCGAACAGACCAGCGGCGCCGACTTTTTGGGCGCCTACGCGCCCTCCCGACCGCAGGACGCCACCGCGTCCGCGGCCCTCGGCGGCGAGGCGGCGCGATGAGCCCGTCGCGTCCGCCAGGTGGACCGGCGGCCGGTCCCACGTCCCGGACGTGGGAGGATCGTCAGTGGCGGGCCCGGGGCGCGCACCCGGTCACGCCGCCGCCGTACGCGAGGACCCGCGTACGCGGAGCAGTATCAGGCGCGAACACGGAGGAGCACCGTTGAGCAGGTTGCGCTGGCTGACAGCGGGGGAGTCCCACGGTCCCGCACTCGTGGCGACGCTGGAGGGCCTTCCCGCCGGCGTGCCGATCACCACGGACATGGTGGCGGACCACCTCGCGAGACGGCGGCTCGGCTATGGACGCGGTGCCCGGATGAAGTTCGAGCGGGACGAGGTCACCTTCCTCGGCGGTGTCCGCCACGGCCTCACGCTCGGCTCCCCGGTCGCGATCATGGTGGGCAACACCGAGTGGCCGAAGTGGGACCAGGTCATGGCGGCCGACCCCGTCGACCCCGAGATTCTGGCGGGCCTCGCCCGCAACGCCCCGCTGACCCGGCCCCGCCCCGGTCACGCCGACCTCGCCGGCATGCAGAAGTACGGCTTCGACGAGGCCCGTCCGATCCTGGAGCGCGCCTCCGCCCGTGAGACGGCGGCCCGGGTGGCGCTCGGCGCGGTGGCCCGGTCGTACATCAAGGAGACCGCCGGCATCGAGATCGTCTCGCACGTCGTCGAGCTGTGCTCCGTGAAGGCCCCGCAGGGCGTGTACCCCACGCCGGCCGACGTCGAGAAGCTGGACGCCGACCCGCTGCGCTGCCTCGACGCGGACGCGTCGAAGGCGATGGTCGCCGAGGTCGACCAGGCCCACAAGGACGGCGACACCCTCGGCGGTGTCGTCGAGGTGCTGGCCTACGGCGTCCCGGTGGGCCTCGGCTCGCACGTGCACTGGGACCGCAAGCTGGACGCCCGGCTCGCGGGCGCCCTCATGGGCATCCAGGCGATCAAGGGCGTCGAGATCGGCGACGGCTTCGAGCTGGCCCGGGTACCCGGCTCCAAGGCCCACGACGAGATCGTCAGCACGCCCGAGGGCATCCGGCGCGTCTCCGGCCGCTCCGGCGGCACCGAGGGCGGCCTGACCACCGGCGAGCTGCTGCGGGTACGCGCCGCGATGAAGCCCATCGCGACCGTGCCGCGCGCCCTGCAGACGATCGACGTCGCCACCGGCGAGGCGGCCCAGGCCCACCACCAGCGCTCCGACGTGTCCGCCGTCCCGGCGGCCGGCATCGTCGCCGAGGCGATGGTGGCCCTCGTCCTGGCCGACGCGGTCGCGGAGAAGTTCGGCGGCGACAGCGTGGCCGAGACCCGCCGCAACGTCCGCTCCTACCTCGACAACCTCCACATCCGATGAGCGGTCCGCTGATCGTCCTGGTGGGCCCGATGGGCGTCGGCAAGTCGACCATCGGACAGCGGCTCGCCGAGCGGCTCGGCGTCGGCTACCGGGACACGGACGAGGACATCGTCGCCGCCGAGGGCCGCGCCATCGCGGAGATCTTCGTCGACGAGGGCGAGGCCGCCTTCCGCGTCCTGGAGAAGGAGGCCGTGCGCGTCGCGCTGGCCGGGCACGAGGGCGTCCTCGCGCTCGGCGGCGGCGCGATCCTCGACGCCGACACCCGCGCCCGCCTCGACGGGCAGCGCGTCGTGTACCTCTCCATGGACGTCGAGGAGGCGGTCCGGCGCACCGGCCTGAACACGGCCCGCCCGCTGCTCGCGGTCAACCCGCGCAAGCAGTGGCGCGAGCTGATGGACGCTCGCCGCCATCTGTACGAGGAGGTCGCCTCGGTCGTCGTGGCCACGGACGGCCGCACCCCCGACGAGGTCACCCAAGACGTCCTGGACGCACTGGAGCTGACCGCACTTCCCGGGGGACGACCCTCGGACCCACGGCCGGAGGACACGATGACCAGCCAGGTGACAAGGATCCACGTGGGCGGCAGCGCGGGCAGCGAGCCGTACGACGTCCTGGTGGGCCGCCAACTCCTCGGTGAGCTGGGCGGGTTGATCGGCACCAAGGCCAAGCGGGTGGCCGTGATCCACCCCGAGGCCCTCGCCGAGACCGGTGACGCGCTGCGCGCCGACCTGGCCGATCAGGGCTACGAGGCCGTGGCGATCCAGGTGCCCAACGCGGAGGAGGCCAAGACCGCCGAGGTCGCCGCCTACTGCTGGAAGGCGCTGGGCCAGTCCGGCTTCACCCGCTCCGACGTGATCGTCGGCGTGGGCGGCGGCGCCACCACCGACCTGGCGGGCTTCGTCGCGGCCACCTGGCTGCGCGGGGTGCGCTGGATCGCCGTCCCCACCACCGTGCTGGCCATGGTGGACGCGGCCGTCGGCGGCAAGACCGGCATCAACACCGCCGAGGGCAAGAACCTGGTCGGCTCCTTCCACCCGCCGGCCGGCGTGCTGTGCGACCTGGCCGCGCTGGACTCCCTCCCGGTCAACGACTACGTCTCCGGGCTCGCCGAGATCATCAAGGCCGGCTTCATCGCCGACCCGGTGATCCTCGACCTCATCGAGGCCGACCCCGAGGCCGCCCGCACCCCGGCGGGCCCGCACACCGCCGAGCTGATCGAACGCTCCATCAAGGTCAAGGCGGACGTGGTCTCCTCCGACCTGAAGGAGTCGGGCCTGCGGGAGATCCTCAACTACGGCCACACGCTCGCCCACGCCATCGAGAAGAACGAGCGCTACAAGTGGCGGCACGGCGCGGCCGTCTCCGTCGGCATGCACTTCGCCGCCGAACTCGGGCGTCTGGCGGGCCGGTTGGACGACGCCACCGCCGACCGGCACCGCACGGTGCTCGAAGCGGTCGGCCTGCCGCTGCACTACCGCTACGACCAGTGGCCCAAGCTGCTGGAGACGATGAAGGTCGACAAGAAGTCCCGGGGTGACCTGCTGCGCTTCATCGTCCTGGACGGCCTGGCCAAGCCGACCGTCCTGGAGGGTCCCGACCCCGCGGTGCTGCTCGCGGCCTACGGCGAGGTCGGCGAGTAGGGCGACCGGGCGGGTACGTCCCCTGGAGCCCGTTCCGCCCGATTCGCTTCTCCCCGTGGGCACTTCGGACCGCCCCCCGGCCGTTCACCGATCGACGGCCGGGGGCGGTACCGTGCGTCGGGGGCATCCCGAGGGCCCTTTAGGCTGTGGGGAAGAGCGGGGGACACCTCTCCGCCTGTCAGTGTGAGAAAAGCCTGTACGAGACGGAGTGGCACCGGATGCAGCACGCAGTGGGTTCTCCGCTGCCGCCGCCCCACCAGCCGGGGCACGGGCCGGCCACCGGCTGGACGCCGGCCGCACACCACCCGGGCCAGCCCCACCCGGGCACCCACCCGCCCCACCCTCCGGCGCCTTCCGGCCCACCGGCCCCGCACGCACCGCAGCAGCCGGGCCCGCACGCGCCGCAGCCTCCGGCGCCTTCCGGCCCTCCTGCTCCGCAACAGCCCGCACCGCACCCTCCGGCACCCCAGCAGCCGGTACCTCAGCACCCTGCGCCGCAGCAGCCCGCACCCCAGCACCCTGCGCCGCACGCGCCTCAGCCGCCCGTAGCGCCGGTGCCGCACCCCCCGGTCCCGCACACGCCTCAGCCTCCGGTGCCCCCGGCCCCGCACCCCCCGGCACCCCCGCACGCCCCGGCTCCGCAGGGACCGCCGACGGACACCACCGGCCACGTCCCGCTGCCGCCCGGCGGCCCGGTCGGCATACCGAGCGCGCCGCCCGCCGCAGCCACCCCGGACCCCGGGACCACCACCCTCGCGGTGCTGCTCATCGGCCCCGCGGGGGCCGGCAAGACCAGCGTCGCCAAGTACTGGGCCGACCACCGCCGGGTCCCCACGGCCCACATCAGCCTCGACGACGTGCGCGAGTGGGTCCGCTCCGGCTTCGCCGACCCCCAGCGCGGCTGGAACGACCACTCGGAGGCCCAGTACCGCCTGGCCCGCCGCACCTGCGGCTTCGCCGCGCGCAACTTCCTGGCCAACGGGATCTCGTGCATCCTGGACGACGCGATCTTCCCCGACCGCCCCGCCGTGGGCCTGGGCGGCTGGAAGCGCCATGTGGGCCCCGGCCTGCTCCCGGTCGTCCTCCTCCCGGGCCTGGAAGTGGTCCTGGAGCGCAACGCCGAGCGCTCGGGCAACCGCCGCCTCACCGACGAGGAGGTCGCCCGTATCCACGGCCGCATGGCGGGCTGGTACGGCTCGGGCCTGCCGATCATCGACAACTCCCAGATGGACGTCCCCACCACGGCACGCGTTCTGGACGAAATCCTGGCCAGGGCGATTGCCAGCCCGCCGAAGTGGTAATCGAGGGTTGACCGTCCTCACCGACGGAGTACCGAAACACAACCAGACCACCACAAAGCGCACATTCCCGTCACCGCTCCTACGCTCGACTCATGCCAGAGATGTACGCAGCCCGCAGAACCCGGCTCAAAGAGCGCTGCACCGCGGCCGGCAGCGCGGCAGCGCTCGTCTCCCGCCCTGCCAACGTCCGCTACCTGGCCGGCCCGGCCCCCCGCGGCGCCGTCCTCCTCCTCGGCCGGCACGAGGACGTCCTCGTCCGTACCGGGCCGCCGGACGAACGCCAGCCCGACGGCCGCCCCGACGAGACCCTCCGGGTGCACGCGCTCCCCGGTTCCGCCGGTGACCCCGCGGTCGCGGCCGTCGGCCTCCTCGCCGCGGAGGGCGGGGACTCCCTCGCCGTGGAGGAACACCACCTCACCGTGGCCCGCCACCGCGCCCTGCGCTCCGTCGCCCCCCGCCTGCGCCTCGCCGACCTCGGCGGGGCCGTGGAACAGCTCCGGGTGGTCAAGGACGAGGAGGAGATCTCGTGCCTCCGGATCGGCGCCGAGATCGCCGACCAGGCCCTCGGTGAGCTGCTGGAGTCGATCCTCGTCGGCCGGACCGAACGCCATCTCGCCCTCGAACTGGAGCGCCGTCTCGTCGACCACGGCGCCGACGGCCCCGCCTTCCCCACCTCGGTCGCCACCGGCCCCAACGCCGGCCGCCGTGCCCACCGGCCCACCGACCGCCGGGTGGAGGAGGGTGATTTCCTCTCCGTCTGCCTCGGCGCCACCTATCGCGGCTACCGCTGCGAGATCGGCCGTACCTTCGTCATCGGCACGTCGCCGGCCGACTGGCAGATCGAGCTGTACGACCTCGTCTTCGCCGCCCAGCGCGCCGGACGGGAGAGCCTGGTGCCCGGCGCCGCCTGCCGCGACGTGGACCGCGCCGCACGCCAGATCCTGGACTCCGCGGGGTACGGCACGGCCCTCCCGGCGCTCACCGGGCACGGCGTCGGACTCGAAATCGACGAGGACCCGCAGTTGGCTCCCTCGGCCATGGGTAAACTGGACGCTTGCGTGCCGGTCACCGTCGAACCGGGGGTCCACCTCCCGGGCCGGGGCGGTGTCCGGATCGATGACACGCTCGTCGTCCGCCCCGAGGCGGACGGCGGACCCGAGCTACTCACCATCACGACCAAGGAGCTGCTCGCCCTCTAGGCAGGTGCGTGCCCCGGGGTCGTCCACGTCAGTCCAGGAGATTCCGCAACCGTGGCTTCCACGAACGACCTCAAGAACGGCATGGTGCTCAAGCTCGAAGGCGGCCAGCTCTGGTCCGTCGTCGAGTTCCAGCACGTCAAGCCCGGCAAGGGCCCGGCCTTCGTGCGCACCAAGCTCAAGAACGTGCTCTCCGGCAAGGTCGTCGACAAGACCTTCAACGCCGGCGTCAAGGTCGAGACGGCCACTGTCGACAAGCGCGACATGCAGTTCTCGTACATGGACGGCGATTACTTCGTCTTCATGGACATGGAGACCTACGACCAGCTGATGGTCGACCGCAAGGCCGTCGGCGACGCCGCCAACTTCCTCATCGAGGGCTTCACGGCCACCGTCGCGCAGCACGAGGGCGAGGTGCTCTTCGTCGAGCTCCCGGCCGCCGTCGAGCTCGTGATCCAGGAGACCGAGCCGGGTGTCCAGGGCGACCGCTCCACCGGTGGCACCAAGCCCGCCATCCTGGAGACCGGCCACCAGATCCAGGTCCCGCTCTTCATCACCACCGGTGAGAAGATCAAGGTCGACACCCGCACCAGCGACTACCTCGGCCGGGTGAACAGCTAACCGTGGCTGCCCGCAACACGGCCCGCAAGCGCGCCTTCCAGATCCTCTTCGAGGGCGACCAGCGCGGGGCCGATGTCCTGACGGTTCTCGCGGACTGGATCCGGCTGTCGCGGAGCGACACCCGGCAGCCGCCCGTGAGCGAGTACACCATGCAGCTCGTGGAGGGCTACGCCGAGCACGCCCGGCGCATCGACGAGCTGATCGCGCAGTACTCGGTCGGCTGGACGCTCGACCGGATGCC
The DNA here is from genome assembly GCF_055580085.1 of Streptomyces sp. NPDC032126. NCBI lineage: Bacteria > Bacillati > Actinomycetota > Actinomycetes > Kitasatosporales > Streptomycetaceae > Streptomyces > Streptomyces sp. NPDC032126. The sequence continues at coordinate 131,639 of NZ_JBVIMA010000007.1, read as the reverse complement.
GGTCGTCGACCGCAACATCCTGCGCCTCGGGGCGTACGAGCTGATCTGGGTCGACGAGACCCCGGACGCCGTCGTCCTCGACGAGATGGTGCAGCTGGCGAAGGAGTTCTCGACGGACGAGTCGCCGTCGTTCGTCAACGGCCTGCTCGGCCGTCTCAAGGAGCTCAAGCCGACTCTGCGTCGCGCTTAGCCTCCTGAGGCCGAGAAGGGGCGCTGTGGGTCTCCCCGCGCCCCTTTCGGCGTTGTGCCCCGCTCGGGGCCGCATCCGCACGGCGTGCACACCACGCAAAACCGCCGGGGTGGGGGGGGAGGGAGGGGTTTCGGCCCCCCCACGGGAGGTTTTTTTTTCATTCCCCGCAGGGGTCACCTTTCTCCTTTGGGGACACGAAGGGGGGTTTCCCCT